>NC_016050.1:0-887500 GCF_000283595.1 Rickettsia japonica YH
ATGACAAAGCTGATTATTCACTTAGTTTCAGACTCTTCCGTGCAAACTGCAAAATATGCAGCAAATTCTGCCCTTACACAATTTACTTCCTTAAAACCAAAATTATATCATTGGCCAATGATTAGAAATTTGGAATTGCTAAATGAAGTATTAAGTAAAATAGAATATAAATATGGGATAGTATTATACACGATTGCCGATCAAGAACTCCGAAAAGCTTTAACGAAATTTTGCTATGAATTAAAAATTCCATGTATTTCTGTAATAGGTAAAATTATTAAAGAAATGTCTGTTTTTTCAGGTATTGAAATAGAAAAAGAACAGAATTACAATTATAAATTTGATAAAACTTATTTTGATACACTTAATGCCATAGATTATGCTATAAGACATGATGACGGACAAATGCTTAATGAATTATCAGAGGCTAATATAATATTAATAGGTCCTTCTAGAACTTCTAAGACACCGACTTCCGTATTTCTAGCGTATAACGGTTTAAAAGCTGCCAATATTCCTTATGTTTATAATTGCCCCTTTCCTGATTTTATAGAAAAAGATATAGATCAATTGGTAGTAGGACTCGTTATTAATCCAAATAGGTTAATTGAGATAAGAGAAGCTAGATTAAATCTATTACAAATTAACGAAAATAAAAGCTATACGGATTTTAATATAGTACAAAAAGAGTGCCTAGAAGTCAGAAAAATTTGTGATCAAAGAAATTGGCCGGTAATTGATGTGTCGACTAGATCAATAGAGGAAACAGCAGCTTTAATAATGCGAATATATTATAATAGAAAAAATAAATATAATAAATAAAAAGATTTTCATTATTTACAAGTAGAAGTCTGTACTTTATAATTTTATTTATCAAATATAGATGTTGTCCATATATGGACAATGCTACAAAACATAGAGGAATTTATGGCAAATAACGTAATGGATAGCTCTTTTAAAAAGGAAGTATTAGAATCGGGTTTACCTGTACTGGTTGATTTTTGGGCAGAATGGTGCGGACCGTGTAAAATGTTAACACCGATAATAGATGAAATCAGTAAAGAATTACAAGGCAAAGTAAAAGTACTTAAAATGAATATTGATGAAAATCCTAACACTCCTTCAGAATACGGTATTCGTAGTATTCCAACGATAATGTTATTTAAAAATGGTGAACAAAAAGATACTAAAATAGGTTTGCAACAAAAAAAATCTCTTTTAGATTGGATTAATAAATCTATTTAATATTTATTTTATGTCACTTAGCCATCCAAAAGTATTTATAGAGATAACTAATGGTTATGTTGAAGGTATTGATACTCATAAAAGAGCTCAAGGTTTAAAGCATTTCTTCTTGAAAAAAGGAGTCTCTCTTTCTCCAAATATACCTATATTAAACAATATTAATTTTTCTTGTTATGAGGGAGAAAAAATAGCTTTTATAGGGAGTAACGGTTCGGGAAAAAGTTCATTTCTAAAGCTAATCGCTGGAATATATCCGTTAAAATCCGGTACAGTCAAAGTTCATGGAGATATTGCGGCAATTATAGATATGGGAGTTGGTTTTGAGTCTGAGCAAACTGGTCGTGAAAATATAAAAATGTTAATGCTATATAATAATATGCTGGATAAATATAGCAAAAAAATTGAAAAAGAAATTATAGATTTTTCAGAACTTGGTGGTAAAATTGATTTACCGATAAAAATTTATAGCTCCGGTATGTTATCACGTCTTGCTTTTTCTGTATCGATATTTCAAAATCCGCAGATTCTATTACTTGATGAAGTTTTTGCGGCAGGCGATAGCTATTTTATAGAAAAATCTCTTAGTTTAATGAAGAATAAATTTAAAAATACTCCTATTTCAATAATAGTAAGCCATCAAGAAGAAATTATAAAAGATAATTGCGATAGATGTATTTTATTAAAAGACGGCAATATTATAGGTGATGGTACACCATCGGAAATGTTTAAAATCTATAACCAACAACAAGGAAATTCATAAATGATAAAGTATTTTTTTTCTAAAAAATACTGGCGGGCAATAGTATTACTAGTTAAAGCTTCTATAATTAGGCAAAATAAAGATTCTTTTTTAGGTTCTTTATGGAGTTTAATTCAGCCTTTTATTCACATAATGGTAATTTCGTATTTTTTTGGTTTTTTATTAAGACAGCCGAGAGAATTTATGGTAATGAACTTAGTCGGCGGTATTCCTTTGTGGAGTTTTATAGTAAGCAGCTTAACGATTTGTTCAAGTTCTTTAGTTACACGTGATCAAATAATAAAAAAAGTTAGAATTTCTAAGACTTTTTTTCCTGTTGCGGATAGTTTAGGGCAATTATATACTTTAATTTGCTCATTTTCGGCAATGTATTTTGCTTTTATTTTATTATTTCCAGAAAAATTTTCTTGGCAAATAATATTTATGCCGATATTAATTTTGCCCTTAATAATATGTGTGATTAGCAGTTCTATCGCAGTAGCATTTTTAACGCCGTATATTCGAGATATTCCGCAAATGTTGAGTGTTATTCTTGGAGTTATTTATTGGAGTATACCAATAGTTTATCCATATTCGCTAATTCCGGAGTCTAAAAAGATATATTTTGAATTTAATCCGTTCTTTTTAGTTATAAGACCCGTACAAGCGTTGGTGATTGACGGAACATTACCGGATATGATGCTGATAGTTAAGTCTATTATAGTTGCATTTATTACTGTTTGTATTAGTTATTTAATTTATAGACAATTTTCTAAAAGAGTTATTTATTATTTATGAAACTTGGTTTTAATCTAGATTTTAATGAATTAGATTTAACCGGACTTAAAAAATTAGATCAAATATTTTTAGATTATCTCTTTAAAGCCGATAGATCTTTGCATAAAGATATAATGTTATTTAGATCGACTCCTCTCTCCATTATTCCAAAAGATTATTCCGAATTTTTGCTAAAAATTTCCCCTCATTTAGACGATTTTTTAGCAGAGTTATTTTGTATTTCAAAAGAAATAACGATATCAAGGTTAAAACATAAAGATTTTGATATTATTTATGAATGTAAAAGAAAATTTGTTCAACGTGTTGCCGTAAAAAAATATCCACCGGAAAAAATAAAAGATATTGATTTTGAAGATGTGTATTTAAAGCTAACTGATTTAATAGGTGCGAATTTTACTTCTAGAGAATTTGCCAAACAAATAGTTATATGGCAACAGGCAGAAGAAAGTTTTGCAGAAGAATTAGACATAGCAGCTAGGTATGCTGCGTATAGGGTTTATTTGTGTGAGGGTATCAAGCCACAGGATAACATCCTATTCAACCTCCCACAAAAACTAGATAAAGAAAATCTAATAGACGATAAAAAAATATTAAAATATCAAAAAAATGAGAGAGTAGATTTTGACTATACAGATTCTTTTTTAAATCTAGATGAAGCTTTAAACCATTCTCATTATTGTATTTATTGCCATAAGCAAGATAAGGATAGCTGTTCTAAGGGATTGCCACGCTCCTTGCAGTCGCTCGCAATGACGGATTTAAAACAAGGCTGCCCGTTAAAACAAAAAATTTCTGAAATGAACTATGTTAAGGCACAAGGTTTTAACCTAGGTGCTCTTGCTATTATCGTTATTGATAATCCGATGGTTGCAGCAACAGGTCATAGGATTTGTAATGATTGCTCAAAAGCTTGTATTTACCAAAAGCAAGATCCGGTAAATATCCCATTAATAGAATCAAATATTTTAGAAGAAACGCTTAAATTACCTTACGGCTTAGAGATATATTTACTGCTTACTCGTTGGAATCCGCTTAATATTTATGCACCGCTTCCGAAAGAACCTACTAATTATAATATTTTAGTTACCGGTCTTGGTCCTGCAGGTTTTAGTCTTAGCTATTATTTATTACGGTCAGGTCATAATGTTGTGGCTATTGACGGTTTAAGAATTACTCTACTGCCTTTTGACGTTCATAAGCCTATAAAATTTTGGCATGAATATAAAAATTTGTTATCGGAAAGAATGCCAAGAGGATTTGGAGGGGTAGCGGAATATGGGATTACCGTTCGGTGGGATAAAAACAATCTCGATATATTGCGGCTAATATTAGAGAGAAATAATAATTTCAAATATTATGACGGAGTAGCTTTAGATTTTAATATAACGAAAGAACAAGCTTTCGATTTGGGTTTTGACTATATAGCTTTTTGCATTGGAGCAGGTCAGCCGAAAGTTTTGGATATAGAAAATTTTGAAGCTAAGGGCGTAAAAACGGCTTCTGATTTCTTAATGACTTTGCAAAACGGAGGGGCATTTTTGAAAAATTCTAGTACTAATATGGTAATTAGGATGCCGGTTGCGGTAATAGGCGGCGGTCTTACTTCCTTAGACGCAGCAACGGAAAGTTTATATTACTATAAAAAACAAGTAGAGGAATTTGCCGAAGATTATATAGAAAAAGATTTAACGGAGGAAGATAAAGAAATAGCTGAAGAATTTATTGCTCATGCAAAATTGTTTAAAGAAGCTAAGAATAATGAAGAATTAAGAAAGGTTTTTAATAAGCTTGGGGGTGCTACTGTCTACTATCATGGAAGATTGCAAGATTCGCCGGCATATAAATTAAATCACGAAGAGCTAATATATGCATTAGCACTCGGTGTTGATTTTAAGGAAAATATGCAACCTTTAAGGATTAATGTTGATAAATACGGTCATGTGGAATCTGTGGAGTTTGAGAATCGAAACCGTCATTGCGAGCAGTCAAAGACTGCGTGGCAATCTCAGGAGTTTGGCTTAACAAGATTGCCGCGTCAATGCTACGCATTTCCTCGCAATGACATTAAAACCAAAACCGTGATTATGGCAATCGGTATAGAAAATAACACTCAATTCGATGAGGATAAATATAGTTATTTCGGTGATTGTAATCCTAAATATTCGAGTAGTATAGTGAAGGCTCTTGCTAGTACCAAAGAAGGGTACGACACTATTAACAAAAAGCTTATAAATAATAATCCTAGCTTTAAAGGTAGTTATAAAGATTTTTGTACGCAGCTTGATTATTTGCTGACTTCTAGGGTTAATAAAATAAATATTTTAGATGATAAAACTTTTGAGTTGATAATTCATTCGCCGCTTGCTGCTAAAAATTTTAAGTTCGGACAGTTTTTTCGCTTACAAAATTATTCTGAAGATGCTGCTAAGTTAATAGAGCCTGTAGCCTTAAGCCCTATCGATATTGATGTAGAAAAAGGCTTAATTAGCTTTATAGTTTTTGAAGTCGGTAAATCTACTAGCTTATGTAAAACATTATCCGAAAATGAGAAAGTAGTTTTAATGGGACCGACAGGTTCGCCGCTAGAAATACCTCAAAATAAAAAAATAGTTATTGTTGATTTCAAAGCCGGTAATATAGGCTTATTAAAAGTTCTAAAAGAAAATAATAATGAAGTTATATTTGTTACCTATCCTGATATAAAAATCCGTAAATTAGTTTCAGTGGATATAGTAATAATTAATGCTTCTCCTGAAATAATAGAAGAATTGCAAAGTCTAAAAAATGAAATATTCAGTGAAAATACAAAAATAATAGTTAGCGTTAATTCATCGATGCAATGTATGATGAAAGGAATTTGCGGACAATGTATTCAAAAAGTTAAAGGAGAGCAGAAATATATTTTTGCATGTAGCCAGCAAAATCAAAATGCAGAAATAGTTGATTTTAAGAGCTTGAAAACTCGTTTACGCCAAAACTCTTTGCAAGAAAAAATGAGAAAATTAGTGGCTAATTCATCCATAATTTAATAGCTTCAATTAACTCTTCTAGTTGTTCAGGTGATAATTCACCAATTTTTTTTGAATTTTATCACTTCTTATAGCACTAATTTTATCAACCATAATATGAGATTCTAAATTAAGACCATTTAGCTCTGTAGGAGTCAACAACAGGCGAAAAGTTGGGGCATCTATTAAATCCGTTGTTAGAGGGCAAACTGTTATACATGGATGATTTTTATATAAATTAGATTGAACAACAAAAGCGGGGCGAGGTTTACCATAATTTCCGATATTACACCAAGCAACAATATATCTTTTTTTAATTTCTATTATTTCCATTCATCTAACCAACTTTCTTCATTGTGTTTTAACCATAAGTCGGCATCAGGATTGTTTTCTTTACTAGCTAATAAGGATTGACGTTTAGCTTCTTTGGCTAGGTCTGAATTTTCTAGTTGTTTAAGATATATACGTATTGCTTCACTAATTATCCAGCTTTTTTCACGGTGTAAATCATAAGTTGCTTTTTCAAGTTATTTATTTCTAAGCGTATACTAGTCGTAATACTTTTTGTCATTTTTATCCTCCTTATAATATTTAATTGTAACACAAAGTGTTACATATCGCTAGTTAAATAAATTTACTTCTCAAAACGACAAAATGCTCTACTACTATCTTGATTAAGAAAATCGATAATTTGTATTACTATAGAATTATTGTTATATTTCTCAGCAATTTGTTTTATACGCTCAGCAAAATTACCTTCACCTGAGAAGATTTCTTCGATAGCTTTTAAAGCACTTAAAGACTTTACTTTATCAAACCCTTTTCTATTCATACCGATTAGATTTAAGCCCTCAAGCACCGCACGTTTGCTACTTACAAGCCCAAACGGTATTACATCTGCTCCGACCGGCGATAGCCCGCCGATCATCGAATATTCACCGATTCTAGCATATTGATGTACGGCAGATAGTCCGCCGATTATTGCATAATCACCTACCCCAATATGACCTGCTAGGCTTACATAATTAGCAAATACTACATTATTGCCGATTTTACAATCATGACCTATATGGACACCGACCATAAATAAATTATTATTTCCTACTCTTGTCATCATTCCACCACCTTGGCTTCCTGCTTGTACCGTAACATATTCTCTAATAGTATTATTAGAGCCAATTATCGTGCTTGATCGCTCATTAGCATATTTTAAGATTTGTGGAGGTTGACCTATTGATGCAAAAGGATAGATTACGGTATTTTCGCCGATTTCGGTAATCCCTTCAATTACTACATGGGATTTTAGCTCGACATTGTCATGCAGCACAACTTCAGGACCTATAATACAATACGGTCCGATTTTTACGTTTTTACCAAGCTTTGCACCTTCTGCAATTACAGCTGTAGTATGGATATTAGAATTTGACACTATGTCCCTATGCTTTATCTTTAATCATTGCGGTAAACTTACTTTCTGCAGCTATTTCACCTTCGAGCGTAACCGTACTTGAAAATTTCCATACGTTAGCTCTTTGCTGATCAATAACAGCGTGGATATGCATAGTATCCCCCGGCTGAACAATTCTACGAAATTTTGCATTTTCGATAGCCATTAAAAACACTTCTTTATTCTTAGTAGAACCTAAAGATTTAGCAACTAATATAGCAGCTAATTGTGCCATAGCCTCAACCATTAGAACACCAGGCATAACAGGCCTTGCCGGAAAATGTCCTGTAAATTGCGGTTCGTTAACGGTAACGTTTTTAATACCTGTTATTGATTTGTTAGGATCAATTTTAAGTACTCTATCTACTAATAAAAATGGATAGCGATGAGGTATCCAATCCATGATTTCAGTAATATCTATGATCATTTATTTAGATCTCTTCTTTAATGTAAATTTTCCGTCATTGCGAGGAAATTATGAAATAATTGACGAAGCAATCTAGTAAAAAGTACTAAAATCAGCACTTTTTGCTAATTTTTTTGGATTGCCACGTAGCCTAGCTCACAATGACGACTCAGGTATTCATGCAACAACAAAGCTCTTTTCAATAGCAAGCTACTTTTTTAATTTGCTATTAGAGGTCTTTAGTAATTGTTTCATAATAATAGATTGTCTATGCCAATCCATAATAGGAATTGCAGGGCTGCCGCCGACAATTTTACCTGCTTCTATATTTTGTGCTATACCGCTTTGTGCCACTACCTGTGCCCCGTCGCCTATATTTAGATGTCCAGCGATTCCTACTTGCCCTCCAAGAGCACAATATTTACCGATCGTGCTGCTTCCTGCTATACCTGTCTGTGCTACGATAATAGAGCCCTTACCTATTTTGACGCCATGCCCTATTTGTACTAAATTATCTATGCGGCATAAATCTTTTATAATTGTATCTTGAAGTGATCCTCTATCAATAGTAGTGTTTGCACCAATTTCAACATTATTGCCGATTTTAACTATTCCTATATGAAATATTTTGTGATGTACGCCTTTTTCGGTAGAAAATCCAAACCCGTCCTGTCCAATTTTTGCACCTGCAAGTATTACGACGTCGTCACCTATAATTGCATAATTTATTGAAACATGTTGTTCTATTCTAGCGTTTCTGCCGATATTTACGCCTCTACCTATAAAACTTCCAGCTTCTATAATACTATTATCACCTATAATAACATCGTCTTCAATAACTACATTGTGACCTATATAACAATTTTTTCCGATAGTCGCCGAATCTGCAACAATAGCGGATTTCATTATTTTAGCAGGGTATGATTTAATAGGAGCATAAAAAAAATCTATTAATTTGCCGTAAGCAAAATATGAGTTCTGGGCGTGTAATAAAACAGTATTTGGATTTGCTTCTCCCGTAAAATTTTTCGGCACTATACAAGCAGCAGCTTTGGTAGTTTTTAAAAATTCGGAGTATTTAGGATTGCTTAAAAAGCTAATATCATTTGGTGATGCTTCATGCAGAATTTTAATATCATGAATAGCTATATCTTCATGAATCTTAGGAGGTGCTATAATATCGTGTAAAAAATCTATAATTGCTGTTAGTTTTCGTGGCCCTAGATTTTTATAAAAATTACTACTTACCATATAACTTTAAGCAAATTAATCATTAGCGACAGTATATAAGTGATAGTTTTATTATGCAACAAAATTTACAGGTGGCATAAAAGGTATTGCTAAGTAAAGAATTATATCGTCATTGCGAGCAGTCGTAGTCTGCGTGGCAGTCTCATGAAATAATAACAAACTCCTGAGATTGCTTCGTCAATTGCTATGCAAATTCCTCGCAATGATGGAAAAACCGATCCACGCAACAACGTCTACTTGATTGTAAGATCTAGATAAAAAGTCACAAATATTAATTTTTATTAATATAAACCTAATATTTATCTTAATATCTAGAAAAATATTTAGTTAATATTAATTTACGTTTTATTAAGAAGAATTAAATTAATATATTGTGGCTATTTTAGTACAAATCTTATCAATTTTTACAAAAATATTAATAATCTAATTTCTTTTAATAAAGCCTAAATTATATTAACTAAATCAAGGTATTGAAAATGTTAGAAATAAACAACTTAGCCTTTGCAGGTGGTGGAGTAAAAGTCATCGTGTATGCAGGGGCTCTAAAGGCATTAAAAGACAAAGATTGTTTAAAAAAATATCCAGAAAGTAGTTGGAGCTTCCGGTGGTGCAATAGCTGCTTTCTCCATAGCACTAGGATATCAACCGGAAGAAATTGAGGATATACTTAAGAAAATTGATTTTAATAAATTTTCAGATCATACTAGTAAATGGAAGTGTATAACCTTGTATTCTACGGAGGGTTAATTTCTGAGAAATATCTAGAAGAATTTTTAGGGCAATATTAAAAGACAAGGGATTTGACCCCGATATTACTTTTAAACAGCTACATGACAGTCAAAAAACAAATATAGATTTATACTTAGTGTGTACTAATCTCAGTACTCAATTTCCAGAAATTCTATCTTATGAAAATGCTCCTGATGAGAAAGTCATAAAATTCGTATACGCTTCAGGGGCTTTTCCTATATATTTTCAGTCCGTACAAAAAACTGTTCAAGGAGTAGTTTCAACATATGTGGATGGTGGAGTTACGAATAATTACCCGGTTGAGGTGTGATGATAAAACTGCAGCACAAAGCCTCCCTCAAACATATAATAAAAATTATAAAACTCTTGGGTTTAAACCAATCAATAAAGAAATATTAGAAGCTTATCAGAATGGTACAGAATCTAAACCGTTTATGGATACTACTACTGTTGTGGATCAACTATATGCATTAGCTGAAGTTCTCACAAGCTTTGACTTGATAAGTTGTTTTCAGAATCATGATAGAACAGTTTTTATTGATGATCATAATATATCAGCTTTAAGTTTTGATATCACAGCTGAACAAAAAGAAACATTAATAAATTCAGGTTATTCTGCAACTTATGACTATGTGACGAGAATGGAGAATATAATGCTTGCAGGACTAGGAGTAAACGATTCTAATGATAGCCTTGTATTATAACAACGCGAGTGGATAACCCGCTATTCGATTTAATCTTGTTTTACAGATAGCATACAAGGTATTGCAAAATAAAGATTGATATCGTCATTGCAAACGACTGTAAGCTTTGTTGCATGGCTCGAAAAACCCGCTCGATGTCATTTCCGCGAAAGCGGGAATTACATAAAACGAGTCATGCGAGCAATACCAATTTTTGAATTCAATAATCATATTGACTTGTTTAAAGTTTTGCTTAGAATCATCTTGGAACAGCTAAGGTTGTTCTGGAGTATAGAAACCTCCATCAACAGGCGGTAAAATCACCGTTAAATTGGTTTATTCCTCGATATTTTACGGTTGGGGAGGTAGTAGTCATGTTCAGGGCTTAGAGTATTAACTTTAAGCCTAAAAACTACTCAGCTGTTCTTGTTGACGGTGTTTCTAACTCCCTGATCACCAATCGGGCTTTAGCTTAGCTTCTTGGTGATCAAACTTGAATCATTTAAGTTTAACTAATGAGAACTAAGCCGTTATGAACACTAAAACAGTAGAAATAGCTATTATTGAGTCTATCTAGATTTTTTTATTAAAGACAAATACTTATTACGTGAAATTTATCCAAATGGTATAAATAGGGAATTAATAATAGAATTTATTTTAGTTAAAAAACCTTACACATCATATTCTTACTACAAATTAATTAGAAATTTATTCAATTTACCATACCGAAAGTTATACTTATAATCGATAAGCAACTTTTAAAATCATCGCTTGGTTTATTTCGTTCAATTATTCTTGGTACTGTATTATCTAAACTTAGTTAAAATTTTTATCTATGATAAGAATGATTTTGTATTGAACATACGAGCTTTAAAAAGTAATGAAAATTACTTTTTGTTATATTAAAATTAATTACTTTAAAAAACTGATTAACTGGGAGTAATTAAATAAGCAGAATTTAAATGGTGGAGGCAAGTATACTCAAATGCTTTCAAGAATTGAATTTTATTTTGAGAGGTGAGGATGCGAATCCTTGATAAAATGAAAGAGCAATTTTTGAAAGCAGAAGAGAATAGATGATTTGTTCCACCAAGCGACAGTAAATACTTTTTTGTATAACAAAATTTATAAGCATCATAAAAATTAAAGATGAAGGCAAAATTGTCCCTCTTTATTAATTCTATGTAGCGCTACTTTTTCCAGACAACTCAACATCTATCCCCATTTTTCATTTTCTAAGTGGGAGATAATACAACATATTGCTTCATTTGGTAAGCATGATAAATGTAAAAAAGGGTTTTAGAATCCGATTGAATTTCCAGTTGAATTTTTTATATATTCCTGCAATAGCAAATGGGAATAATTTCATAAAATTATTCATCGTTATTATAATAGATTCAGTATTATTATTTTGTTCTTGTAAATAAGATGCTAATAGTTACTTATTTACTTTCACTTTTTTATAGAATTTTGTAGCATATGCAATTTTAAAAAATTATCTAAACCATTGTTATAAAAAAGTTTTATTTAGAAATGAAGCTAAATTTTTTAATAAGTTTTGTTGTTTTTCTTGCAATAATTCCCTTACCTCGGCAAATGCTTTGTCCGTATCTGCGTAGCTTGCAGCCATATTTCTATTATTATCAGCACGAATAATCATCTCAGGTGGCAGCAGCTTAATAAACTCTAGAGAAACTGCTATAATACCTTTTTGGCTGCAAGCATTAACACTGTCCTTCCGAATTTATCAATAGCGTTAATATTTTCCCCAAACATTCTTGGAATAAGCTCTATACAAACATTATCTAAATCACGCCACATAGCCTTTGTTAATGCAGGCTGACCACGTATATTCTCGATCGTATTAATAGCCCGTCAGACATCTTGGGAATAAGTTTTAAACAAGCTTCTTCTAAACCTGCATCAGCAGCTAAAATTAAGGCTGTATTACCATCCTCATCGGATTGATTAAATAAATTAGTATTTTTTATTTTATCAATTAATTTTTCAACTTCTTTTTTATCTTCATCTTTTGTGTGTATTACACACGTTAATTTTTCTAGTAAAGATATTAGTTGATTATATAATATTTCATCTGATTCTTCAGGTGTTGATTCTTTATGTATTCCAAAAATTTTTTTATACGTATAAACATAATTTATCCTTATTAACCTAAAGTTAATTAAAATTACAAAAATAAGTTTACAGATGCAATAGAAATTTAATTGAAGATATAAAATAACGGGATTTAAAGTAAGGAATGGTGGTGACCACGGTTGGAATTGAACCAACGACACAAGGATTTTCAGTCCTTTGCTCTACCGACTGAGCTACGTGGCCGTATATACTCGATGAACTTGAAAAATTGGTTTCGTCGTGTTTGTAAGTCCTCAGATACTCACGTATTAGTATACGCTCCGCTCTTCGGCTTACAGACTCCTTGCTCTTTTCCAAGTTGATCTTCGTCTATACTATTCTTTCATTTATTAGGGTGTAAGAACAAGAAATATAACTTAAGCTTATAATAGATTAATCGGCTTTTGTCTATTCTTAATTAGTAATATTAGACAAAAATACTTAATTATGATATTATGAGTGTTTATTTTTATAACGGTTTTTATGATCAAAATCGGCAATATTGAGCTTTCTTCAAATATTATACTAGCTCCAATGTCGGGTGTTACGGATTTGGAATTTAGAAGATTGGTGAAAAGATTTGGTGCAGGGCTTGTAGTTTCTGAAATGGTAGCAAGTAGAGCAATGATTGTGGAATCTAGACAGTCACTAAAAAAAAGTGCCATTATGCGTGATGATGAAACAAGTGCTTGCGTACAGCTAGCAGGCTGTGAGCCGAATGTGATAGCAGAAGCTGCTAAAATGAATGAGGGTATGGGGGCAAAAATTATCGATCTTAATTTTGGCTGTCCGGCGAAAAAAGTAGTAGGCGGTTATTCAGGCTCGGCTCTAATGAGGGATGAGCAGCTGGCAGCTAAAATTTTTGAAGCTACCGTTGAAGCGGTTAAGTTGCCGGTAACCGTTAAAATGCGTATAGGTTGGGATGATAATACGAAAAACGCTCCGACTTTAGCCAAAATTGCTGAAAGCTCAGGTGTTCAGATGATTACTGTTCACGGTAGAACTAGATGCCAGTTTTATTCCGGTAATGCCGATTGGGATTTTATACGATCAGTTAAAGAATCGGTAAAGATTCCGGTTATTGCTAACGGTGATATTACTAATTTTGCTAAGGCAAAAGAAGCCCTACAAAAATCCGGTGCAGACGGTATTATGGTCGGTAGAGGAGCATATGGCAAACCTTGGCTTATTTCACAAATTGATCATTATCTTAAAACAGGTGAAGCAAAATCTGCTCCCTCTATAGCAGAGCAGCTAGATATCGTAACCGAGCATTATGAGGCAATACTTGATTATTATGGTGAATCTGTGGGCGTACCTATTGCACGTAAGCATATTGGCTGGTATAGTAGTGGTTTACCGAATTCAGCAGAGTTTAGAGGTGCTGTTAATTTAATGAACGATCCTCTAGCTGTAAAAGAGAAAATTGCGGAATTTTATACGAGCGTTATGGAGACGAATAAATTAAAAGAATTTTAAGTTTTATTTTTGTAATATTGTTTTTTAGTTTAAGCTATGCAAGTGAAAAAGCAGTAATTATAACTGATTATAAACCGGTATTTTTGCCTGTAATTGCTGAAAATAAAAAAATAAGAATTGCTATTCGTTCTTATTTAAATAATGAAAAATCATATTTTGTTTTAGTAGATCCGAATTCTTTTAAAACTGAAATAGCCCTACAAGAGTTGGTAATTTTACCTACGAATAAAATAGAAAAAGAAAATCTTCTAAAAAATTAAGTAAAACTCCGTATATTAAAGTTTTAAATAAATATAGCTCTACACCTTATATACAACAAAATTACGGTGCTACGAGTAGCATGTATAAAGTAAAAGGACAGTTCTTGACAATTGACATGTGTCCTTCTTCCAAAAGCTTTGAAGAAGATTTTTTTAAAAAGCTCGTAGAATTATCGATCAAACTAAATAAACCTATTCCGATTGCTATATGTGTTTCAGGATTATGGATTAATAAGCATACAGAAGAATTCTTATGGTTATTAAAACAACAAGAAAACGGTTATTTACAAATAGCATGGGTTAATCATTCATTTAGTCATCCTTATTTTAAAGATAAACCTCTTGAAGATATTTCCTTCTTTCCATAAAGATGATTTTGAAAATGAAGTATTAGAAGCAGGGAAAATATTAGTAAGTTATAATATTGCTCCGTCACCTTTTTTTCGTTTTCCTGGATTAGTTTCCGATCAAACATTAATAGAAAAACTAAAAGATTTGGGATTTATTCCTCTTGGGAGTAATGCATGGCTTGCTAAAGGTGAAAAAGTTCAAAATGGTTCTTTTATATTGGTACACGGTAATAGTAACGAAAAAGCCGGAATAGATTTAATTATGCCGATGTTACCGGAATTAAAATTACTTCCTATTGAAAAGGCGTTTTTATTACATGACAATTGATTAGTTAGATATTAATAATACGGTAAGCCTATAGTTGTTCTTATATCACATGAAGAATATGAGAAAATTAATCAGCTTGAAGATATGTATTGGGCAATGCAAGCAAAAAATGCGAGTAAAAGCGGTTTTTTATCAGAGGAAGAGAGTAAGGATTTTTTAAATAAGATATTAAATATCTTTCTTATAGGAAAAAGAAATGATGGAGAAGTTTATAAATTATTTAAAAGAAAAATTAAATAGTTCATAATTATAACTTAACTTTTCTAGTAGGCCTTTTATCTCTTTGAATATCAAGTTTTGTATCGAATAGCGGAGAATCTTGTAAAAAATCAATAAGGGAAGATTATTGTGAATTTTCTTTATGATTTGTTATTATACTACATAAACGTTTATTATTATTTAATACTTCTAGATTTACTTCGATTAAAGGCGGAGTAAGTAAATGCTTAATAATTTCAGACCATTCTATTAAAATTAAATTGCCGTTTAATGCCTCTTCAAATCCAAGTTCATAAATTTCTTCAGGTGATTTAAGACGATACAGGTCATAGTGATATATAGTGAAGTTAGATGCTTTATATGTTTGCAGTAAGTTAAAAGTCGGGCTTATAATGCTTGTATTTTCACCGCAAAAATATTTAATAATTTCACGACAAAAAAATGTTTTACCTGCTCCAAGGTCACCGTTAAGTAAAACTATATCATTTGGTTTTAAGCTTTGTGCTAAAAGTTTTGCAAGCTTCTTTGTCTCTTCTTCGCTATTTAGTGTATGCATTTTTTAACTTGATAAATCATTTGTAAATATTGATTCTGAAAAGTGTTGGAACCTATATTCTGCACATTCCAGTTTTCGCTATTTAATATTATTATTTTAGCGTTTAATTTGTCGTATAATCGTGAATTTTGTTCATTACTTAAAACAAGACATTTGTTATTAGACTCTTTAATTAAATCTTCTAGCTTGCTTATATATCGGAGGCTTTTTTGACTGTCGCTATATAATTTTGCAGTTTTAATATTAGTATTAAGAAAAAAATACTCGCTACTGTCACTTAATAAAATTACGTCTTTTATCGTTGCAAGCTCATTATTTTTAATCTCTTGTAGCTTATTTAATTCTTTAAGTGCTGTTGAAAGGTTATTATTAATATCTTCTTGTAGCTCAGGAAAATTTTCACTAAATATTCGTGCAAATTCCTGTAGTAAAATCACAGCATTATTAAGATCAAGCCAAATATGCCAATTATCTTTTATAGTGGTTAAAGATTTAATATCACTGATTTTTATAATGTTTTTGCTATGATTATCAATTAATTTCTCGGCAAAACCGTCAAATTGTTCATTAATATAAATTGCTATATCAGAATTTTTGACTTTTACTAAATCACTAGGTTTTAAATTATAATGATGTGGACAGTCACTACTAATAGCTAAGCTCTCGATATCCGCTTTATCCTTAACAAGCATCGAAACAATACTGCCGATTGGCATAATACTTACAACTATCTTAGGCTTAGCATAGCTAGTAAGGCTGAGGAATGTAAGGAATAGTAATGTTAGGTATGTCATCTTTGTGAAGGCTTGCTTGCATTGATACCAAATCGTCATTGCTAGCGACTGAAAGGAGCGTGGCAATCTCAGGATTTTGGCACGAGATTGCTTCGTCAAAATTTTCAATTTTTCCTCACAATGACGGTTTGACTTACTAGCTCTCATAATTTCGCCAACAACTCTAATTTACTAGGTTTAAAATCCTGCTCTATCCAAAAATTTTTTAGATATTCTAGTTTTTCTCCTATCTCTTTTTTTTCTACATTCATATTTAACAAATCATTACCGTTTACTTGGAATTTAGGACGTAATAACGCATCATATTTAAGAATAAATTCTTTTACTTGTGAATGATTTAATTTACTGATTATGCTAGCTGCTAATAAATATTCCTTATAATTCTTTTTTTCAAACCAAATTTTTTTCATGTTAAATTTAGCGTCATTCAGAAAGTTCGTTATTGATAATATTTGTATTGCTTCATGTTTTGAGAATTTCCAATCTAGAAAGACCTTTAAATTTAAATCTTTTTGACAATATAATAAGAGTGCATATCGAGTAACTAATTCTAATTTAAAATCATTTGCCTGCTCAAAAAATTTTATTTCATAATTTTGGATAGAGAATATTAGTTCTAATATTCCTATTTCAAACATAGCTTTTAAAATTTGTGCTGCTCTTTTTGAAACAATAATTTTATCCATTTCGCTTTTAATTCGCTCTCGTGATAAAGTTTTTAAGCCGTCTTTTAAAGCTTTACATGCTTTAAAGCTGCCATCATCAAGCTGATTCGCATAATAGCTAGAAAACCGAAAAAAGCGTAGAATTCGCAAATAATCTTCTTTAATTCTATCTAGAGCTTCCCCTATAAATATAACCTTTTCCTGCTGCAAATCCTTAAACCCTTCAAAATAATCATATATCTCGTTCTTAAAGGGACAATAGCTTAAAGCATTAATAGTAAAATCTCGTCTTGCGGCATCTTCGGCAAAATCGTTGGTGAATATTATTTTGGCATGTCTGCCGTTACATTCAATATCTTTCCTAAGAGTCGTGATCTCAAATTTTTCATTATTTAAAGTAGCCGTAATCGTGCCGAATTTTAAACCGGTCGGAATAGTTTTTATTTTAGCTCCAGATAAAATATTTGTTACTTCACTAGGTGTCAAATTAGTAGCTATATCTATATCGTAGCTACCTTTCTCAAGTCGATCTCTTGGATAACTTGCTTCTAAAGGTAATTTGTACGTCGATCCGGTACTCGAATCCTCACGTACGTTTATGTACATTGCGATTCTGCGTGCCGTATCTCCTTCAAATTCCTCTTTATTAGTTTTGTTATGCAAGAGATCTAGTAACGCATCACGTACGCAGCCGCCTATAAGTCTTGCTTGTCCTTTTTCATTTAAGAGACTCAAGATTTTTCTATATCCTTTTGAGGGGATTTTTAGTATTTTGTGTGTAACTTGCATTATTCGATTTTACCTAAAGTATCGGATAGTTTTTAAAAAGACTTTGATGTCATCCTAGCTAAAAACTGGACCTTGTTATATGGCTCGTTTATGTCATTCCCGCTTGGCATTGTTGTGTGGATACTGAGTAGTCATTGCAAGCGACTTAAGGAGCGTGGCAATCCAGAAAAATAATAAAAAGCATTTTTTACTGGATTGCCTAGTCAAAACTTACAGTTTTTCCTTGCAATGACGGATAAACCTATCCACGCAACAATGCCAAGCGGGAATGACATAAAACAAAAACAGTCCGGTACTAAGATTTTACCGTACATTCCTTTTTATTGCAAAAGATAAGTGTAACAGGGCTTTTTTTAAAAAAATCTTTATTAATCGTTATTAAGCTCCCGCGGCATTTAGATTTATAATTGAGCTTAATATGAATTTCGGCTTTCTCACAATGATTATCTTTATTAATGACAATTTTTTGTCCGTAGTTGGTTAAAAAATATTATTCTCTAAAGGTAACACCATACTATCTTTTTGTCCAAACCAATTAGCCCAGTAAGTTCTATTGAAAGCAGGTATTGTATCAGCATGTATTACTAGTTTATTTTCTCTATCTTTAACGCCTACCGCCATATGATTTGCATCAAATATTAAATTCCGGCTTTGGGGAGTAGAACATAAATATAAAAGATATTGCCATGATTGCAAGACCAAGCAAACGCCAAGCAGTTTTCCATATACAAATCCAAAAAAGCCGAATAAAAAGAGTAATATGCTGAAATTGGTAATATAACCGAAATACCATACAGCAGCCGGTAAACTATTAAAATAGGCGGCTGATTTTATTATTATATCAATAAAGAATCCCATAAGCTTTAAGATATAGTTATCAAACCCGATCATGGTAAAAGGCAGAGATAACAAAGCAAGCGGCATAAGAAAAAATGACGTTATTGGAACGACAATGAGGTTAGCTGGTACTGAGTAAGTAGCAAATATAAAGAATTGATTAATTACTACAGGTGCCGTTATGATGCTTGCTAAGAAGCTTGAATAAATATTTGAGGCTGTATAAAATTTTACTGCTCCAAAAATGCCTTTCTTTTCTCCAAGTAACCATGAATTCTTTAAGTAAAATTCATAACCGGCAACAAGCGATAATACGGCGATAAAAGATAATTGGAAACTTGGATGAAAAATATATTCGGGATTTAACGGTAATATTATAAAAGCCGCAATTGTAAGTGAACGAAGGGGGAAAGCAAGAGCGTCCGGTAAATATAATACCGTAAATAAAAATTGCATCAGTAATAAAAGCTCTAGTCGTTGCTATTTGCATACCGCTTAGTTCTAAATAACCAAAGCTTCCTATTAGCGAACAATAAGCAGAGATTAATTTTATATTGAAATTATATGCCAAATAATTTGAAAGATATAATAAAAACCTTGTAGTAAGGAAAATAATCATCACAACTAAAGATAGATGCAATCCTGAAACACAAAGCACGTGTGATATACCGCTTTGCCTCATATCCTGCATTATTTGCCTGTTTAAACCTTTTGTCTCGCCAAGTAATATTGCAGCTGCAAAATTCCCTTTATCTTTTCCTAGCTTTTCTATTATTATAAATATAGGAACGACTCTATAAATAAAACTATCAAAATTTGTTTCATTACGTTCTATAATTTGCGGCTCAGACATCGCATAGCCGTTTGCTCCAATATCAGATAGATAAGCGTAAAAACCAAAATCATAACCCCCGGGTAGTATACTATTTTGCGGCTTATAGAGCTTAGCAAGCAAAGTAATTCGGTTATTTACCCTAATTTCTTGTATATATTTTTCGGTATACTAATTTTAACTTTTTGTAAGTTACGATTAATTTTTTCTATCTTTATGCGACTTAATACTACTTATCCTCCTATAATAGTCGGTTTTATCGATTCTATTTTACCGCTAATTTTAGTGATGATAGTTTTATAAAGCATTTCGCTATGTAAGTTACACGATATTTAGAGATAAATATGCCAAAAATAAAAGCAATAATCATTCAGTAAGTAAACTGTAAAAATATATTAGAATTTCTAGTAAAGGTTAATATTAAACAAACACAAAAAATGAAAAATCTGTTATATTTTCAATGATTAGAACCAAATTCTCTTGTAATTATAAGTTAAGATAAATTAACTTATATATTGCTTTTTATTAATTTATTTATTATAATGTCCAACGTTATGTATATAAAATTTTAATTTAAATTGAGATATTTGTAATGAATAAGTTAACAGAACAACATTTACTAAAAAAATCAAGATTTTTAAAATATTCTCTGTTTGCCTCTATTTCAGTAGGAGCAATAATTGCAATACCTTTTGAGGGTATGGCGATGAGTAAAGAAGCATTTCGTATCGACCTCAGTAATAAATTGTTGAATCACGTGTCACAATTAAACGGACACAAAGATAAGACAAATACCCCACAGCAGATAGGAACAGTAATTGTACCGGAACCAGAAATAAATACATATACTCCATCTGAAATAAGAGAAATGAAAATATCTAACAAACCTAAGACATCTAATCCATTAAAAGATGTTCCTATAGAGGATCATTATAAAGTGGTAGCACGTAGTAAGTCTGATGTCGGGAAAGCAAGAAAAGTACGACCAATTACTAGACGCAAAACATTTGCAGGCACTGAAAAAACAGCACAAAGTCAAAGTACTTATACTCCTGAATCGATAGAGCAAATGCCTCAAAAATCAGAGATTATAATAACAGAGTCTTCGCCTACTTTTAGCCCAGATTCAAATGGTTTTGTCACTGCACCTAATACACCAAATACTACCCTGACATCACCTGAACATTATACTACGGCACCTGGTACTCCATCATCAACACCGGCGACTCCGTATCAGCCTACTTCAGATTCTAAACCAAATGATAGTTTAGGAGCTAATACACCACCAAACATAAATACAAACTCAAAGGCAGCACGAAGATTATCGTTTAGCAGTAGCAACCCGCAACAACAGGCAGTGCAATCTAGCTCACAGGTTAAACCAGAAGTTCCTCTGAAGCCGACATTTGTACCGTTGCCTACAAAAAAAAGCAGTACTGAAATTGCAGCAGGAATGGTAAGTAATATATCACGAGTTAATGAGATAATAGGAATCAAGTTAGCTGAAGTAACACAGGCTATTAAAGATACCACAGGTAAAAAAAATAAAAAACCATTGCAGAAGTTGTATACGCAGCTAACTTCAGCACAAAAAACAACAGAAGAACTCAAGTCAAGAGCTGAAGAGATAGAAACAAAAATCAAAATAGGTAAAAATAAAGATAAAATAAAGAAGCTTGAAAAAGAGTTAACAAGTAAAAACAATAAAGCAGATAGATTATTTCAGAAAATAGAAAAAATAGATATTCCAGCAAATAAAGTTTCGATAAAATCGCAGGAAACAGTTCCGGTTACAACGGCGTCAACCAAAGTTAGTGCGTTTCAAGCACAGCAAGCAAGAATTAATGAGGCTCGGCAAGGTATATTTAATAAAAATAAATCAAGCGGAGATAATGCAAGAAAAAGTAGTGCTAGAACAGAAAGAGAAAAGAAAAAACAAGAAGCACAAAAGCAGTTATCAGAAATAAAGAAACAAGAAAAAGCTATAAAAACGGCATCAGATAAAGCTAAAGAAGTAGCTGCTAGTGTGAAAAAAGAAACAAGTAGAACGGCATTACGAGCCATGCAAGATAAAATGAATGGTGATTCTGACGGTCCTACTTATAAGCAGCCGCCAAAAGCAAAGCCAACCATACCATTAAGTCATGGGGTTCAGAGAATTTTATGTGAACAACCAGAGGATGAAGAGGGGTACTTAGTGCCAAGAAAAGTTCAGCAGCAACCTTATACAGTAATGTTGCCGAATCAAGAAATAGAGGACCCTATTCCAAGTCATTCAAAAGATATTTACGAGTCTAAGGTTTCACAATACATTAATTATTTGAATAGCATACAGCCAAATCAGTCAAATCAAGCTCAAATAGATAGTGTAATAGATAGTTTAGCAACAGAAATGAGAAAGTTTAGTGCGGATCAGTTTAGTCAAAAATTAGGTGAGATTGCACATCTTGCCAGTATAGAGGCATATAACGATTTGTTCGAGAAATTATATGAAATTCAGCAAGCTAGAATTCCAGAAACTCAAAAAGTATATAAGCAAGAGGAAATATTTCAGTCTTATGCAGAGTATGAAGAGAATTTAAGAAAAAGCAGTACACCAGTATTATCACGCTCGTCTTCAGCTAAAAGTGTAATATCATCAAATTTTGAAGAAAAATCAGCATTGTTACAAACCACAACTACAGATGAAAGCTTGAGATCTGACAACAATTGGAAAAATCCTGCACCATATTCTTCAAGTCCAAAGCTTGACAAAAGAGGATTAGAATATTTAGATTTAGCTGGCGACGCATTCGTTCAGAATCTAAAACAACCTGATACGTTAACTATAGAAGCTCTTAGTTTAATAACGCCAACACAAAATACAACGGTTGCTAAAAGTGACTCATCGAGGAAAAATAATGTAAGTGGAAGTATTCCGGAGATACAACAACTGCAATCAGAAAAAATGCGTACAGAAACTTTAGGTGTGCAGGATGATCTAGAGCTATATTTACATTATACACCTCAAGAAACTTTAACTGAAGAAAGTACCTATTTAGTTTCTAGTAAGAACAAACAAGGTAATATAATAAAGAGAGCTGTATCAAAAATAGGGTCAATTTTGCAAACAAATTATGCAGAGAACAGAAAAAGGAAAAGAGATGGAGAAACCTCAAAGCAAAGAACAGTAGATCAAGAGGGAGAATTTGGCCACGCTTGGGGAAATGAGAATCATAATGTAGTTAGTGGATTCACAAAAAAGGCAACTCAGCTTATAAGCCTTTTAGATGCAAAGAGAACCGCAATACTGCAAACAACCAGTCCTTCACAAAGAAAATCACTTAGTTTAGTTTTACAGGAAATAGAAAATGATTACCGAGAAGCAATTAAAATCTCTCAAGAATTACAGCAGGTATTAATACGCAGACCGGAAGATATAAAAGCTTATAATTCAAAAGCAGAAAAAAAATTGGATGCTATTAAAAGTAGAGCAGATAAATACTTTAATAATATAGAAACAGATGCAGATGTTGGATTTAATCCAAATGGGGGAAATAATCATTCTATGCCGACTGCTAATATGGATAGCTTACCAAAAAATTTAGCTGTAACCCCACCTATAAATGTAGGGTCACTATATAACTCTCCGCAAGCTCAACAATTTCGAGAAGATCATATAGTGAGAGAACTTACAGATGTAGATGCTTCAATATATAATACTGCTCCCCCTGAGGTAGTAAAGGAAGCTGAAGCTTTACTTGATAGATCACAAGGTAGACTAAATTTGGTTGATAGTACTATAGTGAGAGAACTTACAGATGTAGATGCTTCAATATATAATACTGCTCCCCCTGAGGTAGTAAAGGAAGCTGAAGCTTTACTTGATAGATCACAAGATAGACTAAATTTGGTTGATAGTACTATAGTGAGAGAACTTACAGATGTAGATGCTTCAATATATAATATTGCTCCCCCTGAGGTAGTAAAGGAAGCTGAAGCTTTACTTGATAGATCACAAGATAGACTAAATTTGGTTGATAGTACTATTAAAAAAGGTACACAGCCATTATCTACTATATATGAGTCGGTTAGTTATGAGAATTTAGCATCAGAAACAATATATAAGACAGAGCAACCTAAGCCATCTATAAGTTACACAAATACTAGTAAACGAAAATTACCTATACCATTATTCAGAAGTGCCGATCTTGACAAGAAATTAGAGTATTTGGATTTAGAAGATAAATTATTAGAAGTAGAGGAAGCTAGAATAGTTAAGGAAAAGCAAGCTATTGCCACATTGGATCAATATCAAGATCCAGAAAACCCAGAATTTAAGCGGTTAGCTATGGAAGCACTAGACTTATCTTCAAAAGAATCACAATTAAAAGCAAAAAGGAAAACCATAGCAGCAGAATTTTCTTTAAATGAAAAGTCTTCAAGCACAGATGTATCAATATTACGTTCCTATTCAATTGATGACATAAGCAGTGCACTTAGTGATGCAGAATCAAATCTATCCCGTTCACCTTCGGTTAGTGGCTTAGAGGATTTAAATAATTCTAATGTTATGAAATTAGGGGAATTAAAATCTAAACATAAAAAAATAGCCAATGATTATAAAGCTAAGGAATTGGAGTTAGATACTTTAAATCATGATGATCCAGAAAAGATTTGGTTAGAAGGGGAGATAAAGCATCTAGATACTGAGTCTAAACCTAAGGTAAATGAGAGTAAGCCGGTATTTTCATGTTCATCTTCAGTTGGTAGCATAAACAGCTTCTCTAATGGTGATAATTTGAGTAGTCGTGATGTTGTAACTTCGGTAGATACTCTAACTAGAGAAATTGATAAAGATTATGTAGATACCTATATAAGAGTATTAAGCAATAAAATACAAAAAATAGAAGAATTGCCTGGCTCAAGTTCTAGAAGTGAGGAACTTAATCATATTAAAGAAGCAATGGCTTATATAAGTAATCGTATACAGGATGTAGAGGAATTAGATGAAAAAATGCTTTTAGCAATAAATGCACGATTACAAGAACATGATGAAAAAATTTCTTCGTTACTTCTAGAGAAGTATACAGGCGAAGAAGCTGCAGATATTCTTGCTCAGTCATTGTTACAAGAAATGTTAGTGTCGGATGGTAAATCAGAATCTATCTTACCTGCAGGAGATGAAGAACAAGAAGACACAGAAGTAAGTAGACAATTATCTTCATTACCTGCACTTGCATCAAGTAATGAGTGTGCATTAGCATTAAGTGACGATAGAGAAAAGGAATGTTTAGCATTAGGCGATGGTAGCGAAGATGAAGAAAGTAGTAATGAGTGTGCATTAGCATTAAGTGACGATAGAGAAAAGGAATGTTTAGCATTAGGCGATGGTAGCGAAGATGAAGAAAGTTATGATTCAGGGTTTGAAGAGGAAGAAGAAACAATAGGGCAATTATCCGATTCCGATGGGGGTAATCTTAAAATAACGGAAGTTGATACTGCTATTCCTCTTGAACAGGAAGCAAAAAAAGAAATGCAAACACAAATTTCAGAAAACGCTCCTACTTTAAATCAAGCGAAAGTTGTTAATACTATTGTAAATAATATGATTCGTAACAGATTAGATGCATCTATGAATATGTCTAATAATATGGTAGCAGTGGGAGCTGGTGATGAAGAAGAGTCTCATATAAAAAGAGGTTTGTGGATGCGTGGTATGTACGGCACTAATAATCATGGACGCGTTGAGAATATGACCGGTTATAGAGGTACTAACAAAGGTGCTACTATCGGGTTTGATGCTGAAATCGACAATAATATCGTAGGTATAGCTTATAGTAATGTTCATTCAGTATTTAAATTTAAAAATAGTAAAAATAATGATAAAGAACTTATTAATAGTCATGTGGTTTCTATTTACGGACAAAAAGAATTACCGAAGAATTTTGCACTACAAGCTTTAGTATCTGCTTCTAAAAACTTTATTAAAGATAAAACAACTTATTCATATGGTGATACTAAAATTAGAAGTAATGTAAAACATCGTAATAATAGTTATAATGCGGAAGCATTACTGCAGTATAATTATCTTTTGCAGAGCAAGTTCGTTATTACCCCGAATATCGGCTTAAGATACGTGAAGTCACGAGATGGGGTATATAATGAAATCGGTGTTAACGTACAAGAAATAGCTCTTACAATGAAAGAGAATAATATATTGTCCGGAATTGTCGGTACTAAAGTCACAGTACCTTTAAAAGATGCTCTAAAATTTAATAATTTAAGTCTAACATTCCAAGGAGCGGTAGAACATAATTTTAAAGAGAAAACCCAAAGAATAAATAGAGTTGTTAAAATATTTGATAATACATTCAAACATAATTATCTAATACCGAAGCAACCGAAAACATCCTATAATTTAGGAACGGGTATTATAGGCAGTATCAAAAATACTACTATTTCGTTGGATTATAATTATTATCTAAATAAACATTATAGAAGTCATCAAGGTAGTGTTAAGCTTAAGGTAAACCTATAATTTTTATACTTGCAATATTTGCAAAGGTGTTATATAAAACTTCTAACTTAATGTCATGCCGTGGTCATAGCCACGGTATGACTAATATATCTATATTGCTTACTTAAAATTAAGGCCCCTTCGTCTAGCGGTTAGGACACCACCCTTTCACGGTGGGAACACGGGTTCGAGTCCCGTAGGGGTCACCATTCTATATTTTCCTATAATATAAGATCTTAAATAATCTAATTTTAAATTCAGAATAAAAATAATAGTTGAAAATAATAACTTTTAATTTATGATGCTTCAAAAAAATCGGCTGAAAACACAAAGTTCAGTTCAATTAGTATTATACAATACAACTAATAAAATTTTATGAAGTATATTTATGAAAGCAGATGTGTTTTCTTCAAAAAATCTAGTTAACTATTCTCAAACTATAAGTGACTATCAAACAATTATAGTGTGTCTAGAAAAGCATGCCCCTTCATTTGTTCATTTAGATTTTAGCAATCTACATTTAACGCTTCCGCAGCTAGAGGAAATAGCTGCTAAAATCCAAAATAATAATTTTATCGGTAATGTAAGCTGGGGCAAGGTGCCTAATGCTTCTAGTGAGCTTGTACAAAAGATTGAAAGTAAAATTATCTTAAATAATCAAAACTATAAAGCACCACCCTACCGACTTTGTCCATGGTTTATTTAGTTTACATGCTTATATGGATTCTACGGAAAATGATATTGTAGATTTTATTGTAGAAAAAGAAAATAATGAAAAGGTCAAAACCCGAAATGAACAATTAAAAGACAGGAAAGTATTTAAAATATTTAACAAGCCTGAAATAGGTAGATATTACGCAGTAAGCATATGTAAATGAAAAAGTAAAACAAATGGTACTTACCTCTCGAGGTACTACATTTGAAAAATTAGATTTGCTCAAAATTAATTCACCGTTTAAAGCTCATTTTAAAAGTATTTTAGGTGGACAGATAGTGGCACAGCAAGCGGCCGCATATGAAGCTACAAAGGAGATTACCAAATATGCTGAAGAGAATAATTATAATTGATCTTTCACAGGTCATTCTTTAGGTGTATGGCTCGCAGAAGCTTAGTTTATATTTTGCTCATAGAGATTTTCATTATCCAAAAGCAAAGGCAATCACATTTGATAGCCCGGGTTTAGCTACAGAAAATCTTTAGCCGCAGATGTATAGCCATGAAACTACCTTTGACGTAAAAATTTTAAATATAACAACTTATTTATCAGCTCCAAATTTTGTAAATGTCTGTAATCCGCATATTAATAAAGCACTTTTTAGCAAGCAATCTAATATATAAAAATGTTACTGCAACGACATTTGGAAGCTTCTTAGAGGTAATCGATCAGCTTATATAAGCGGTAATATTGCAACCGGACAATTTTTAGGGGTTTATAAGCATTTAGAAAATAATGCCGTACAAGGTTGCCCATCAAAAGAGATCATAACCCCTGAGGGAAAATTTGAACTTTCTTACAAAGGTCATTATCGTATAAAAGAAGTAAATTTGTCTGTAGATATAACAAATACAAATAATAAGGACAGTAGCGATTGGTATCTAGCACAGTTGAGCAAATTGAGTATAGATAAAAAAGAAATACCAAATTTAATAAAACAACAGTTAAAAGTAATAAAAGAACTATATGAAATAAAACCTCAATATGGCAAATATTATATCTTTACAAACTTACCTAAAGTTAAAGTAGATGACTTAAGAGAGCAAATTTTAAGGTTAATTGAAGTCAGTAGGGAAGCAAGGAAGTATTAGAAGACTGCAATGCTTATACTCCTAATGAATCAATTAAAGTTACAGAAAATATAATTAGCAATTTACCCACCTTTATCAACTTATAATCTGATTGTCCATAATGAAATATTACAACAAATAGAAGAAACTTTAAACGAAAAACGATTTGTAACAGTTAGTGCTTTCGCTGGAGCCGGTAAAACCATTCTAGCTATAAAATATGGAGATAGACAAACACAAGCGAAAAAGAAAATAGTACGTTTTATTAACACAGATTCTGCGGACAAAGTCCTTGAAGCATATAGACAACTTGCTAAAGAATTTACTATTTACGTAATAGATGAAAAGGAAGAAAACATAATAAGATTAGTCCATGAGAGGATTGCTAATTTAAATTCAGCTATATTATTTATTTTTGATAATGTTGAAGATCATAAATATATAGAGCCTTATCTTAACAGTATAATTAATATACTTAATGATAAGGTACAAGTGATAATTACTACTAAAAATAATAATTTAAGTGATGATATAGAAAATATTATATTAGAGTCTTTTAGTAAAAAAGAAGCGATATTATATTTAAAGAAATCTCTAAAAAATAGATTAACAAGAAAGATATTGATAAATTAGTAGAAGACTTTGGTAGTAACGATGCTGCATCACCTTATAGGCTATCTAAAGCAGTAGCATATTTAAAAGCAAATAAATTACTTAAAGTAAATGATTACATTAATTACTTTAAAAATAGCAAAGATGATCATATAGAAACCGTTTTATTACTACAATTATTAGAAAAATCACCTTTAGCTTGGCAGATATTTTACAATATTCTGCAGATTTAGACCCTGATTTTATCAGTATAGAGATTTTCAAAGAATTATTTTTAATAGATGAAGAAAAGCTACAAGAACCTATAAAAAGGTTAAAAGCATTATCGATAATGAATCTAACATACCAAAATAGACAAGCCGGCTTACAATTACATAGATTAATGCAATTTATAACAAAGCAAAATATATAAATAAATATAAAGAACATGTGATAGATGAAAAAGAGATTTATACAAGACTAGCAGAAATCTTAGATGATTTATTTCCAATATTAACAGATGTTCCAAGTGAAGACTGGGAAAATTCTAAAATATTTTATCCCCATGTAGTAAAAATATTAAATGATGATATTGAAATGGATAAATGTAGAAAGGCAAATTTATATCAAAAAATGGGTTATTATATTTATAAAAAATAATGAAACTAGGGAGTTTATATTACAAAGAGGCGATTTTGAGGAAGTTACATTAGAAATGAAACAAAAAATACAAAAGAATGTTTTAAATAAAATATATATTAATGCTGATAAAGATAAGAGGAATAGTAAGTTCTCAATCTTAGGAAATTGGGGGCGAAAGGCTATTTAGGCGATAGATATTTATCACAAAACAACTAGGAGTTTTATCTGACCTTAAAAATATAGAAATAGCTAAAATGTTATGTTTTGAAGCGATTTGCTTAGGAGCGATTAACAGCTCTAGTAAAAACTTCACTTGTGTAAAAGAATCTGTTAGAGCCTATCCTGAATTAACAAATAAGATAACGAACATCCTGAATATTTTATTGATGGCTCAATATTACGGGTATGTGTTAATGATGAAGCAATTTTAAATAAATTGCTAGCTAGTGATTAGTGTGGCTATGTAGCTTTACCCTCATCCTGAGGAACATCAGATTTATCCATTAAATTTTTAGCAATGTTGCTTTCTGAAAGCTTAACTGATTGAAAATATTCGGATACAAGTTTTATCACTTCATCACAAAATTCATCTTGTAGCTCTTTACTTGCGGTTGATTTTTGGTTTTGCATTAACTGTATAGCATCAGATTTTTTATGCTCTAAAAATTCTTCAATTTCTTTAGTTTTTTCTTGAATGATTTTCTTGGTAACTTCATTACTTTCTTCTATCATTTGAGAGCGTAAAGTTTCTAATTTCTTTATTTGTGCGTTGGTGTGTTTAAAGAGCAAAGCAGCATCTTCTTTTAACTTTTCAGCTTTTAGAACTTTTTCTTGGACTTCTAAAATCTTAGCATCTAAAGAATTTAAAATGGCTTTTTTTGCCGGTCTATAAACTAAATATACAAAAATTACAAAACTAACGGCAAGCCAGAAGCTCTCATCTAGGAAATTCATTATTTTACTTTTATATTTTGTAGTAAATTCATATCTGCTTTAGTGCCAGCTATTTTTTCAATAATATTAACGGCAAGCTTTATGATTGCTGCGCTTTTATTAGTTCTAAATTGCTTAGCAGCTAAATTTATATCTTCAATGTTTTGATTTATAGCGTTTTTTAAATCTTGCTCTAGATTCTTTTTTTTAATTAAAAATTCTGATTCTAAAGAGTCTATTTTTTCTTTTTTTAGCCTATCTATTTCAGTATTTGTTTTGTCTATTTCCTCGTTATAATATTTATTTAGTTTTTCTACTTCTATGGTCAATGTATCGGCTTGCGTAATATTATCTTGAATATTTGTCTTTCTATTATTAAAAATTTCTTCAGCTTTTGGAGTTATAAATTTATAAACAAAGATATACAATAAGCCAAAAGTAACGATAAGCCAAAAAATTTGTGAATAATAGGTAGCAATATCAAATTGAGGCATCTTATTTAAAAATGAATTTTAAGAAAAAATAAGTAACATAGCAATTACAAAGGAAAAAAGCCCCATTGCTTCAGCAAGACCTGCGCCGATCAGAGCCATTCTTTGTAAGTTTTCTGTAGCCGAAGGGTTTCGTGCTATTGAACTAAGTAGAGAGCTAAATATATTACTAACGCCTAAAGCTGCACCGTACATGCCGATAGCCATAAGTCCTGTACCAATAAATTTTAAAGAAACCATGTCCATAAAAAACCTCACTTTTAATTAATAAAAAAATTTTATCTAATTATCTGTATAATAGGCTTGTTGCACAACGAAGCTAATAAAGAGGAATTTGCAGGAAACACGAAGCACAGAACCGCAGCGTACAAAAAAGTACGTGAGGATTCGAGCATCGGATTGACGTACAAATTACCTTTAGAAGCAAGTTGTGCAAAAAGCCTAGTGTAAATTAATAGCATCATTAAGATACATACAAGATAAAATAGTAAAAATATAAGCTTGAAGTATTGCAACAAAAATTTCAAATCCAATTAGTATCACCATAAGAGGGATTGGCAGAAATTTCAAGTAAATCATTAATGAAACGGTAAAACCGGATATTACTTTTAATAAAACATGTCCCGCCATCATATTAGCGGCAAGTCGCAATGATAAACTAACCGGTCTTGCTAAATATGTAAATAGTTCAATTACTATCATCAACGGTGCTAACCATAAAGGAGTACCGTGCGGTAAAAAAAGGGTTAAAAAACGTAAGCCGTGTTTTACAAAACCGACTATAGTTACCATTAAAAATACTAGAATTGCCAAGGTAAAAGTAACGATAATATGACTAGTAGCAGTAAAGCTATAAGGTGTCATACCAAGTAAATTACAGAATAAAATGAAAATAAATAAACTAAAAACTAACGGAATAAATTTACGTCCTTTTACTCCTATATTCTGATTTAACATATCAGCTATAAGATTATAAACTATTTCAGCACTCACTTGTAATCTAGAAGGTACTAATTTCCGGTTATAAAAAGCTAAGTAAAAATAAGTTAGAGCTAAGATGCTAGCAAGTAACATATAGATACTCGAATTAGTAAAGCTGACGTCAAAACCGAACATTTTGATGTCTATTAATTTTTTGATATCAAATTGTGCTAAAGGGCTATGAGTCATTTCATTACTTTTTATTATTTACTTTTTGCCTTATAATGTTAAAGCCAGCAATCATTCCTATTATTGTAAATATAATAAGAAATAAAGGTTTAGAATTAAAAAATTTATCCGTAAATATTCCAATTACGACACCTACCATTGTACCTGAAACTAAATCTACAGCGATAGTGAACGGGCTAATTTCTGGCCGAATTTTAGGATTAGAAAACTTAGGAGTTTTTAAGTCTTTAATTCTTGCTTTGATATCTTTTAGTTTTTCCTTATTCATTAGTTTATCTCCGTCTTGCGAGAAGACGCCATAGGCGTCAACGAAGCAATCTCAGGATATTTAACGAGATTGCCGTACAGTCTACGACTGCTCGCAATAACGATCTAAATTACAAGCTTATTTCATTTTTTGCTTTTTCTTTCTGCTCCTCTAAAGCTTTATCAACTGCTGTGGAAATAGTATCTATGCTATAACTTCCTGTTTGTACTCCGTTAACGAAGAAAGAAGGAGTACCTATAAATTGGGGTGCTTTTGCTACAAAATTGGTATTAGCAATTAGTATTGCAGTAATTTTATCATTATTTAAACATTGTTTATATTCTTCCGGAGAAATACCGCCAAGTTGTCCTATATCAGTTAATAATTCTCTGTATTTATTGCTATATGCCCACTTATCTTGTTGTATTAATATGATATTATGAAGTTGTGTAAAACTATTTGTATCCCCCTTGCAGCGGGCTAAAATTGCAGCATCTAAATCTTGTTTAGTAGCAATAAATTCACGAACCACATATGCAATTTTGTTAGTATCAATATATTTTTTCTTAAGTTCCGGAAAAATTGTTTGATGATAATAAGCACAATGCGGACAGGTAGGAGAAAAATACTCGACTACTATAACATTTGATTTTTTGTTACCGAGAACCATATCATTATCATCAACTTTAAAAGTGACTTTAACAGGTTTTATTGCAGGATTTTTTTGTTCTTGTGAAGCCGGCGTTGATACTTCATCAGTCTGATTATTATCATTAGCAGGAACTATTGATTCAGCCATATTTTCAGAATTTACGGCTTTCTGATTCGTTTCTTTAGAAGTTGCGTTATTTTGTAGAGTTTTGTGCTCTATTATTTGTTTTTCCTCATGGTTCTTATCTTGTGCTTTTTCTTCTGAACAGCTACTCAAAAATAATAAAAATATTAGTACAATAAAAATACTTCGCATATTTATTCCTTTAACTTATTAATATTATCTACAATAAGATCGTATCAATTTTATTTCAATAAAAATCTCTACTTTATAATAAAAGCAAAATATGCTATGCTATAGAAAATAATAGTCTAACATTAAGTTCTTAGGCATTAAAACCACTACGGAGGAATTAATAATGGCAAATACAACACAATCCGAACAAAAATCCGAGTTTAAAATAGGGCAGAGAATTGTCTATCCTGCACATGGAGTTGGTGAAATAACAAATATAGAATATCATACTATTGCAGGTACTGAAATTAAAGTATATGTAATTTCCTTTTCGCAGGATAAAATGACATTAAAAGTGCCTGTTAGTAGAGCTGCGGTTGTTGGTCTTAGAGCGGTTGCAAGCAGAAAAGATTTAGATGTCATATATTCAACTCTTCAAGGTAAACCAAAACAAGGAAATAGAATGTGGAGTAGAAGAGCCCAAGAATATGAAGGTAAAATTAACTCAGGTAATATTGTAGCCATAGCCGAAGTATTACGGGACTTACATAAAAATGTTGATAATGATCGTTCTTACAGTGAAAGAACACTCTACGAATCAGCTTTAAATAGACTTGCAGGCGAGCTTGCTATCCTTGAAAATATCCACCCAACCGAAGCAATTAATAAGTTAGTTGAAGTATTGCGTGAAAAATTAGTAGCATAGTTATACTCGTTCAACTTGAAAAATTGGCTGTGTCGTCTTTGTAAGTCCTCGGATGCTCACGTATTAAGTATACGCTCTGCTCCTCGGCTTATAGGCTCCTTGCTCTTTTCCAAGTTGAGCTTCGTATAGCTACTCTTCATTGACTCGGATTATATTTTTATGGATTGGCTGTAGTCTACGACTATTCGCAATAACGAAAAATCTGATCCATGCAACAAAGCAGACTTGACCACGAACATTTTAATTACTCTACTAACAGATAATTCATCCGGAATTTCTCAAGGGATGTATTAACTACATAGTCAACAAATTCTTTTAATAATTTTGGATCTGTTACTTCCTGTCCTTTATCGTCACGAGCAGTTAAAAGTTTTGAATTAATTTTTTCAAGAACGCCTTTCTTAATATCATCAATATTATGCGTACCGTCTAACATTTCTAAAATATATTTTTCATGTATCGGTATACCTACCATATCGTTAAGTCTATTAGTGACGCTAAACACGCTAGTTACATTATTAAAATATGCTTGTTTTGCTTGGTATCTTGCAAATTCGCTAGTTTTAGGTTTTTCGGTGATAGTTGCTATAGCATGAGGTTTAGTCTCAAATATTTTGAGATAACCTTGAAAAATGAATATGATAAAATGCTGTTCTAATGCTGCTAAGAAATCTTGTAATTGATATTTACCAAGCTTTTTAAAAGCTTCTTTTGCTACTTGCTCTAAGCTTATCGGATTGCTAATATTTTCGGCATATACATATAAAATAGCTTTCATGATCGGCGAAGTGGTTGAAATAAAAGGCTCAGGTAAATTTTCGTAATAGAAGCTAACATTTTCCTGTTCGTTAGTTAAATCAACAGCTTTTTCTAGAATTACCGGTCTAATATTAAGGCTAGTAAAAAACTCTTTTAAATTATTAAATTCAATTTTTCTGTTTATAGGTATGTTTTGATGACATAATAATGTCGAGCGGAACTTTCTATTAGTGATAAAATCCATATATTGCTCAGTACGAACAATATCATTAACGGCTTGTAGCTTTTCTGCTGCCTGAGTAGGTAAATTACCGATAAACATTGCAGTAAGCGACGTATCACCTAAGTAATTTAGATGATTTTTTTGAGCTTTTTCTATGAATTGGTGAAAATATGTACCTGTATTAATTTCGCCTAAATATTCATGTAATACATATGAGTCCGTATATGCAGATAATAATTTTGTTTCATCTCGTAAGAAATTAGAATAAGGCGTTGTGGAGCTTTCTAATGAGTCATTGATGAACTTTAAAAGTAATTTAGCTTGTTGTAATTTATCATGGCTAGTATTAAATAGCTCTGAATGGAACATAATCATTTCACGTATTGTTCTTTGCATATTCCAGCCCGGGAGCGTATTATAGCTTACAAAAGCTATGCCGTTCGGATTTAGCAGTTTATTACAGACTTCGAGTATTTTATCTTGTACTTCTTCAGGTACCCATGAATATACGCCGTGACAAACTATGTAATCAAACTTACCGTATGACTCATCAAGGTCCAATATAGATAATGCCTTTAGTTCGGCATTTTTTATTTTCAAATCACTGATAATTTTTTTACCTAATTCTATTTGTGTTTTGGATAAGTCAACACCTAGAGATTGTGATTTAGGATATGTTTCAGCAAAGTTAAGCAGATTAACACCGATTCCACAACCGAGTTCAAGTATTTTAGCAGTTTCAAGAGGTGGAGGGTTTAGCCCGAATAGCTTGCCGATAGTTCTTAAATAAGGTGGGGAGGTATAACTGAAAGTAAATGGAGAATAAGGTACTTCATCATAGGATATTTTATTAGCTTGTTTTGTCATAGTATTTACATAAATTAAAAATTAATTTTAAGCAGTTTCAAAAGATTAAGCAATATATTTATATACAAAAAACTTTAAATTTAACTAATGCTCATATAATAGTAAGTGAAGAGTAATTTTATTTTATGAAAAATAATAATAGTTATTTTGGTTTTTTAAGAGGTGCGATAAAAATCAAGAAGGATGTTGTAAATTTTTCTTGTGAAGCTGATTGGGATAGTGCTTTATTTTATGGATCAGAAAATACTCTTGATGTCATTCCTGCGAAAGCGGGAATGACATTATTAAACAAACTATAACTTAATCAATTGTGCTTTAGTTGCAAAATTTTCTATTCCCTCTAGATTGGTAGTGGTAACCCATAGTTGCATGTTTAAGCCGGTAAAAAATTCGATTAAATATTGACGTCTTTTGTCGTCTAAATGCACAAAGACCTCATCTAAAAGTAAAATCGGTGCTATTTTAGTTAGCTTTATAGCATAATTCATTTCAGCAAGGATTATTGCAATTAATATAGCTTTTTGTTCACCGGTAGAACAGAATTTGGCTAAGATATTTTTCTTTTGATGCTTTACTAAAAAGTCACTTTTATGAACTCCAAAACTAGTGCGACCAAGTAGTTTATCTTTGCTTCTTGTTTGATAAAGTTCTGCAATAATAAAACTAACAATATTTTCTTTACCGTTTAATATTTTTTGTTCAACAATGCCGTCAATCGATAAATCGGCTTTTGGAAATTCATTTTCAAGGTCATCTATTGCTTGCTGCATAAATTCTAAGGTTTTTAAGCGATTATTAGCAATATGGTTAGAAATATCAGCCATCTTTTCTTCAATAATTTTAAGCCAATTATCATCTCTTATATCTTCTACTAGAATTTTATTTCTCTCATGCATGTAATATTCGTATTTACTAACTAGCTCTGCATGCTTTGGATCAAAATTATAAACTATTCTATCAAGAAATTTTCTTCTATCACTGCTACCGCTTGTAAAGATTCCTTCCATGTGCGGAGTCAGCCATACCATGCTAGTGAATTTACTTAACTCATTATTGGCTATTTTACTTTCGTTATACTTAGTTATCCTTCTATTAGAACTACGTTTAAATTGGGTGGTAAATTCTGCAAGTCCTAGCTTACTTTGCAATAGAGCTTTAACTAGACAATGATCTTCTGAAGTTTTGAATACATCGGCAAGTTTTGCTGATCTCAGTCCTCTTCCTGGATAAAATAGCGATATAGCTTCTAAAATATTAGTTTTACCGCTACCGTTTTCACCTATTAAAATTATTGGTGTATTATCTGTTTTTAGTTCAAGATTTTTAAAATTACGATAATTCTCAAGACTTAAGGAATGTAGGAAGATATTTTTCATTTTATGAAAGAATAATAGTTAAATTATTGATACGTTGCATTTATACCGTCTAGAAATTGCCATAGTAGTTTTGCTCCTTGATATGCTAATTTTTGTTCTTTTGAGCTTAAATTATTAATCAAATTTGCACATTCTTGTGTATGCCATTGATCAACTTTACTATGAACAATGAAAAATTGTAAAGTTCTGTAATCTGAATTTCCATAAAATTTTTGTAATCCTTGAATTTTAGAGTCAGATACTTTAGGAGTCTGACGCTCATAAGCATAAAGTACTCCAAGACCTATAGAAAAAGATTTCTCTGTTAATTTAATAACCTTGAACAAGTTTTTAAGTTGAGTCTAATTTAGGTTCTGAAGTGCGTTGGTTTCTTAAACAAAGTCCTTCAGCAAAACGTTTCCATAGTTCCGGGTGATTTTCTTCACCTTGTTCTTCTTCTATAAGATTACCAAGTAATATTTGCCTAGCTTGTATATCACTACATTTGTAATGTAACGTGGGAAAGCTGTAACGTGATGATAATATTCTTTTGTGTAAATTTGTAAAGTAGAATGAGTAAGTTTTCCCATATGCCATAATTGATAAAATGGATGATTTAAGAGGTTATATTGCTCAAGATTTTTATATTAAGCTGTTCTAAAAATTTCATCTTACCTCCTCTTAGTAAATTTATAAATCTGATAATTGTTTGTCTTATCTATTATTACAGAATGCCATTCTGCTAAAAGATTAAGAGGCAAAAAAGTATCTCCATCATAATTTTTATTTATTTTTGTAAGTAAAAATTCATAAATAAGATTTTGTTCTAGGAAAAGAGTTGCTATTTCTGCCCCTCCAACCATAAAAATTTTCTTATCAGTAAAAGGTTTTATTACCTGCCAAAAATCATCTAAGGATTTAATAAAAAATATATTATTATAAGATTGTAATGGTGTATTTCTTGAAAAAACAATACAAATACAATTTTTTAAAATCTTTGTAGGTATAGAGTCAAAGGTTTTTCGTCCCATGACTATAATATTATTTTTCACTGTCTGATAAAAATATTCAAACTCCTTAGTATAAGACCAAGGCATCTGACCTTTATTACCTGTCACCCCTTGTGGGTCACATGCCATTATACCGATGATTTTTCTATTTTTCATAAGATATAGTGAATCATATGGTCTGCTACAAAAAATCTTTGATGCTCTATAACATTATGCACTCGTAAATAATCAACTACGTTTTCCATTAAATATTTTGATATTGCTATTATTTCTAAGTCTCTTTCCGATGCTTTGGAATTATAAAAAGCAGAAATATAAGATTTTCGTGAGTGTCCTAGCAATATCTCACATCCTAGATTTTTAAATTCTTTAATATGTTGTAATATATATAAATTTTGATAAACGGATTTTCCAAAACCAATTCCAGGATCAAGAATGATATTTTTCTATCAAATCCACATTTTTCTAATTTTGTTATTTCTTGCTCTGTCCATATATTTAAGCTAGCAAGCGGAGATTTATCGAAATCAAGACATTTTTGTTTTTGCGGTGGAACGGTTAATGAATGCATAGTAATAATTTTACAATTATAATCGGCAATTAATCGTAATGTATAATCATCTAGATTATTTTTAACCAAGTTGATACAGGAAATAGGGTATTTTTAAAAACACGTTTAATTACTTCAGGAATAAAACTATCAATACTGACTATAACTTCCTTAAGCTCTTCAAGAACATTATTAAGCCTTGCATATTCTTCATCTTCATTAATAATTAAAGCAGAAGGACGTGTTGATTGTGATCCAAGCTCAATTATTGTAGCCCTTCATTTATCAAGCGTACAAAATTTCTCACGGCATCTCCTTTATGAAAACTCAATCCTGAAAAAGAATCAGGAGTAATGTTTAAAATACCGACAAATTGAGGATTTAAAACAAGAGAGCGTATAACTCCTTGATTTTCAATTAAATGTGCTATTTCTGCAAAGGTTTTATTGTTGTAAAAATTATTGATCGGATATGAATAACGACATTCCAAGCTTAAACCTGCAATTAGATGAATAAGAAACGGTCTGTTTAATAATTCAGGATGTGGTATCTTTAAATCAGGTAAATCTATATTGCAATTATTCCAAAGTAGGATATCTAAGTCAATAACTCTTGGAGACCATTTATCGTAAGAGCTTGCTCGACCTAGTTGTTTTTCAATCTTTTTAAGCTTAATTAGAAGTTTACTAGGCGTTAAAGTACTTTTGTCCTGCACCACCATATTTAAATATGATTTATCCCAAGCTTTATCTGCATTAGGTGGTAGAATAGCTTGTGTTTCAAAAATAATAGCTTGCTTAAGCAATACAAAATCATAACTTTTTAGTAAATTTAGCGCTTTTTTAATATTTAAAAGTCTATTACCTAAATTACTGCCTATAGAAATATAAATCATAGTGTCTCCTTTCCTGAATAAGAAAAAGAAACTCCGCCATGCACTCCTGAAACCGGTGATTTTAATTTAGTAACGGTTAAGTTTAGAAAAATCTTTTCTAATTTAGATTCGATAAAATTTTGATAAATAATATCATATATTTGTGCGGCTAAATACTCGATAAGATTAAAGTGATTTTCTTGAGAAAGTTTTTGTACTAGCCGTACGATTTCTGCATAACAAACAGTATCGTTTATATTATCCGTTACAGTAGCAAGGGGAGGAGTTAAGAGAAAGAGTTTTATTTTTATGTTAATTTTTACAGGTTGAGCGTGGTGTTTTTCTTGAGTACTGCAGCCAAGATATACCCAAGTTATTAGTTCTGAAAATATTAAGTTTACATGAATAACTTAAGTTGAAAGCTTGATACCTATCATAATATTAATGTTAGTTTAGTATAAGCTCTTTATAAAAGATACAATAGTTAAATTGATATACCGCCACTTTTTTTAAAGCCGACATGAGCTTTTTCAAGTTTTTTAATAAGTCTAGGTGAATATGATTTAATTTCTTGTTCCTTGCCGCCTTCATATTTTTTAGCGAGTTTCATGCCCCCTTTGATCATATTATAGGCGAAGTTCATTAGCTTCGTTTCGCCTGCTATTCTTTTTGGGTTCATAAACATATAAATTTGGTAAACGGCAAAGCTTTTTAATAAACGTTTTAAGTCTATTCTAGCTTGTTTGGTTAAACCTTGTAATTTGTCTTTTGGGTTTGCAAGGTTTTTATTAGCATCTCTAACTATTTTAGAATGCTGATGTATTAAATAATTACTGACTTCGGCAACATTCTTGTTAATGAGCTTCTCATCCATTTTAAGCATTTTAAGCTTTAAGTTTTTAGTTTTACCTAAATACTTACGGATTAATAAGATAATCCGACTTTGCAGTTGAGTTAAATCCATAGTTTGTTCATTTAAGATAGCAAGCATTCGTTCCATCTCATACTCAAATTCTTCATTTTGGCTTAATTCTTCAAAAATTTCCTCTACCTCTTTACTTTCAAGTACAAGATCGTCACTAATACCCATTAATGCATCTTTTATTTGATCAGCAATTTTTTTGGTATCTTCGGAAAATTGATTATTTGTCATAATCTAATTCATCGTTAAATATAGCTATTTTTATACTAGCACCACATTTCTGCTTGTCTATAAAAATTGTATTAAGAGATATTAAATTTTTCTGCTAAATTTTTATATTTTTCAGTTTTTTGTATAAATTTAAGTTGACTACACGGTGAAAAAATTATTGATGTTAACCCTTTAGACAAATCATATAATATTCCATAAGGTTTAGGTCCTCCTCGTTCTTCTATGAGAGCTTTCGTATTAAGACAAAATACTTTTAGTGAATCTTGCAGACTTTTTTCTGATATATCTAGATTATATTGGTTATAAAAATCACCTTGGCTTGAATATAATTCAATTATTTCTGATGCTAATTTAGCTATATCTTGCGGATTCTTTTGCTGTATTTTCTTTTTTAGTTCTGATTCTTTGAGATGTAATAATTTATTAAAAGCATCTTTTGCATAAGATATATGAGTAGTATTTTTAAAATATTCTAAAGCTTTTACATAATTTCCGCTCTTAAATTCAATCTTCCCAAGTTTTATATTTGCCTCTTCAGAACCAAGGTTAGCAGCGTTTTCATACAATCCTATTGAGTCTTTAGATAGTTTTGTTGAGCCATTAGGTGTACAGATTTGTGCTTGTTGACAATAAATTTTTGCTAATTGATGTTTATATAAGTTTTCATTTTTATAACAATCATTAATAGATTTATGAGTTTCTTTTAGTAATTTTTCTAATAAATTATAAATAGGTAGCGCTTGATCAGGTAACACAGGCTGATGTAAAAGCTTATCATATATTACTTTATCGAGATTTTGAGATATTTCTGTAATAGATTTAGAGGCGGTAATATACTTCCAAAGAGATTTAGCTTCTTGCTTGCTGACTGAGCCTATTAGTTTTTCTAAATTACTAATGCTATTATTTATAGTTATACCTAATATATTATTAATATTCTTACAGCTCTTTGTAAAAAATAATTTAATATATCTAAATTTTCAACATCAGTGCTAGAATAGACTATATGCTGTAAAAAGTTTTTTAAGTTATATATATTATAGATTACTTTTAAGTCTAAAACATCGTTATTGTTGATATCTTCATAAAATTTTTCAATAGTCTCATTTAATCTGTTATAAAATGAATCTTTATCTGTGCATATTGTATGCTTAAATGATTCTAATAACTTTTCTTTTATATTATATGCCCCGAGGTAAATAAATCGTTAAACCATTTTGCAGAATTAAGTGTAACCAAATTTTCTTTTTCAGAAAATTTGATGTTAGATAAATATTTAAGGTAATTTAGAAGATTCTCTAATTTATTTTCTGATTTCGGTGTTTCTAAAAGCTGATTTAATTTTTTAACGATTTCTAAGAAAATTCCTATAGTTTTGGCATTGTCTTCTAACTGTTTATAATAATTTACTATATCTATTAATTGTTTCAATTTGTCTGTTTTAGGCAACACATCTTCAAAACTTAAATTATATTCTATATATGTTTAAGCTCATTGATACTAATTGGTACGTCTTTATTAATTACATTAATAGAATTTAAAATATATGTTAAATTTTCGTCATCGATTGTTTTTTTATTATACTCATCTAGAATGATATAATTATCATTTCTAATATTTACTAGCTTTGTACAGTCTTGTGCTTGTTCGCTAGCTTGAGGTAATAAATAGAATCTTTTATTTTATTAATGATACTCTTTTGTTCATCGCTAAAATTACCGAGTTTTATAGTGTCATCAATAATTTTAGATATACGAGTATGATTATTGCTTGCTTGGGCTATCCGGTCACTACTATAGATAAATTACCTTCATTTATATCAATATATCTCAATAATTTAGTAAATTGTTCAAATATACCGACAAGTTTTTCTATTTTGGCTTTGCCAAGGGAAGAGTAAGAGTTTTTGGTTTCACTATTTTTTATTGCTAATATAAATTTAGTAGGAGTCATACTTAGAATTTTTTGTAGGAAAAATTTGTCAATAGTAGATTCAGAGGATGAATTAGCAGCATCCAAATAAGAACTGTTATATGTTAAATATTTTTCGTTTTTTATATAAAAACTATCTAAAATATTTGAACTTTCTGTTAGACTTTTTTTGAGAAGTCCCAATCTCCATACTCATTACTTTCTAATATTAATTCACCGTCTTTGAGAAAAATTAGCTATGAGCTTTAAATCTTCTTTCTCTTGCCCTAATATAATTATAGCTTTATTACTCCTATCAATAATAGATTCATATTTCTCACTATCTTTATTAATTAAGTCGATAAAATTTTTATCCTTTAACATATCGGATATAAAATGTTCCATTTCTGCTTTCTTTATTTCTTCTTTTTTACACATCATTATATCCCTCATATCTTCTGCTTTATTGGGTTCAATATTATTTGTTATTTCAAACGAATTTTGATTTAGGAGTGTTTGTATCGGTTGAGTTGCATTATTGTTGTCATTTAGTATTTGAAATAAATGGTCTTCAGAAATAGTACTATCTACTATTTCCGTATGTTCTTGTTTTTTAAATTTATCATTTAAACGTTTTACATAAACGGTATAATTGTACATAATTAATCTGTTTCTTAGTTGTTTTTTTATTTAATAATCTTAACTCAAAAAATTTCAATTTAGTTAATAAATTAATTAACTAAAAATATCACAATTTAGATATTACGATATTTAATATACTGAAAGATGATTTTTATTGCATATATGATAAGAATAAGGTTTATTATAAATAAATATTAATAATTACTTAGGTTATGAGAAATAATAAAAACCAAATGTATATTATAAAAATTTTTATAGCCCTAGCTATGATTACGGGCATAATATTTTTATGTTTATTGTATTCTTCATTAACTCCGTCTAAGCTTAAGATTGGTGCGAAAACTAGTAATATGGACGATTCGCCTAAAATTAAGTTTACTCTTATAGATCAAGAAGGAAAGAAATTTGATAGTACCCATTTGCAAGGTCATTTAAGTTTGATTTATTTTGGTACTACCTATTCCTTATATGACAATCAAACACTAAAAAGAGTAGAAGATATTATTAAGATTTTGAAGAAAGAGAATATTTTAGTACAAGTAGTTTTTATTACTCTAGATTCTGAGCATGATACAAGTGAAGTATTAAAAAAATATTTAGAAAAAATAGATGATAATTTTATAGGTTTAACAGGGAGAGTCCAAGATATTGAACAATTAGCAGATCAATTTAAGGTCTTCTATACATCCAAAATATTTGATGTAAAAACAAACAAATATGAATTACAACATTCTAATTTTGTGTATTTAATTAGCAGTCAGGGAAAATTTTTAAAGCATTATTGCTTAGGCTTACCGAAAAATGGTTAACAGATAATCTCTAAGCATTTCCTATTTGTGATGAGAAATGTATTTCATCAATGCCTAAGTGTTTTAATGCATTATGCCATTTACTTTCAGGATTATCGGCAAAAATAAATTCTTTATTACAATCCATAACCAGCCATAGATTTGTCTCTAATTCTTCTTCAAGCTGCCCTGGTTTCCATGCTGTATAACCGACAATGAATAAGCTATTTTTAGGTCCTTTACCGAAAGCTATATCTTCTGAAATTTCTAAATTAGAGCTTATTGCTAAATCATTATGGAAATCCAATAACAAATTTTTATTATAATCGCTAGAATGAAGAAAAAACCCTTTTTCATGTTCTACGGGTCCGCCAAGATATATAGGAACCATAACTGGGGTTGTTATTTCGTCATTTTTTATTTTAAAAAACGATTTTAAATCTATATGATTTACTAAGCGGTTAAATATTAATCCTATTGCTCCTTCTTCCGTGTGTGATAACATATAAATTAAGGATTTATGGTAAATGCCTTTTGTAATTACATGCGGTGTAGCAACTAGTGTTTTACCGGATAAGTTATGAAAAATTGTATCGCCCATAAATAAAACTTTAATTATATAAGATTTAAATATATAAGATTTAAATCCAATTATTCAATAGAAGTTAACAATAATGATCACATTTTTTGATATTACTATTTTTGCTATTATTACTCTTTTCTCATTTTTCGGCTTATATCAAGGCATAATCGGGTTTGTAACTAGAATACTCGGTTTTATTACTTCTATAATGTTAGGATATTTTTTATATCCATATATTTCTGACCTAATCGGGAAATATATGGATAATGAGATTATAAGAATAATTATTGCCGGTGTTATATCTTATGTTATTGCTTTAATTTTATGTGTTTTTATAGTTTATAAATTTCTTGCTATAATTTCATTTATGAGAAACGGTTTTATTGACAGATTTTTAGGGCTATTGGCAGGATTTGCCGTAGGTACTACTATCTCGTTAGTACTATTTTTTATAACAATGATCTTTACTTCTGAAAACTATTTTAAAAGTAAATCTTTAAAAGATTTTGTAGTAAGTAGTAAACAGAGCAAATATGGAGGAGTACTGAAAGTTTCCGTTACCACTGATTATTTATATGAATTAAGTAAAAATATTATAGTTATAATTCCAAATGAGACTTTAAAATCTATTGAAATATTTGAAAATAAAGACCTAAATAATTTCAAAAACTCTCTTAAGAAATTGAATGATTCTAACGATGATGAGGATGTATTTTCTCGAGAATTACAAGATGAGCTTTCTAATATATATGATGAATAGGATGTTATTTTGACGTCATTGCGAGGAAATTACGACATTGTTGTGCGGATCGAAAAACGCACTCGGTGTCATCCCGTGGCTTGACCACGGGATGACACCGGAAAACTGATCCATGCGGGCAATGCCTGCTCGCAATGACGATTACCTACCAAACAAACACCATAACCCCTACCTTTCATTAAACCAGCCTATTTCCCTTAAATTTCATAAATCACACCATCGTAAATAATTAATAAATATTAACTAATAGTAAATTTATTCATTAATTATTGTGCGTCGTAAATAAATAGTGTATAATGACCGATAAGTTAAGTGGTAAAATCATTAAAAGCAATAAGTTATAGGGGAAATTATAACTAATAAGAACAAAACTTTTTTTTAATAAAATTTTACTAGCAACCAGTAGTATCGGGCTGCTTGCAAGCATGGGAGGCTTTGCGGCGGATATTATTCCGGCGGGAAATCCATCTTCTAATATAGGTACGATGAATGATTTGAGATATAATCACAACCATTATCTTCCACAAGATAATGACAATATTATTATCGCAGAAAATAACCATAGGGTTAATTTTGCCCAAAAATATTAATATTAATGATATTAATCTTTATGGTTTTAATGGGGTATTTACTATTATTGAAGGCAATCCAACTACAAGAGTTAGTATTAACAATATAACTAATGTTGACAATCCGCAAACTCAAAGGGCAGTTCAAAATGCTTTAGGAGCACCTCTTGCATATGGCGCCAATAATAATGCAAAAGCAAAGCTAAAGCTTACAAGCGGTAATGGAACAGGTTCTGAGCTAACCATTATCGGTAATGATATTAGTGCCGTTGAATCTATTGAGCTTGTATTTAAAGAAAAAGTTGATATGAAACATCGCAACGGCAGTGTAATAGATACAGGAAATTTAGAGTTTATAAGTTTTGGGAAGGTAAGGGTTAATAAAGGTTTTACCGGTAATATTACTAATACTAAAACTATGAGAGGAGAGGTAACTTTCGTAGAGATTCCTGATATTTATGAAATCGGCTCACAAACCAAACAAGTTTCTAAAGTGATGTTTGAAGGTAATCATGAACACAAATTGCATAATGATATTCATTCTAGACAAACTAATTTTGATTCGGGAACTTATAATATTTGCACGCAGGACATTACAATTAACGGTAATGCTAACTTTAACGGCTCGACATTCGATCTTAGACGTAACGTAATTTTTACCGGTGATGTAGTATTTGAAGGCAATATTACTATAAATGCTTTAGGAGAAAGCGGTATAGTTTTTCAAAATCTCCCTACGGCATTCGGTACAAATATTGTGATTAATATTAATAGGGCTCACATGGCGAATAATGTAGCCGTACTATCAATTTTGAGGATGAGTAATGGAGTTTGTTCCTAATGGATATACTGATACTGCAGCTACCGGAACCGTTGTTTTACTGCAAGGATTACAAGTACAACAAGTAGGAGTGCAAGCAGCGGCACAACCGGCACATGCTCAAGTAAGAGTGGAAGCAGCGATAGTAGGAAACGTAATAGTAGCAAGAGAAACAGTAGATATGTTAGGACAGAGACAAGCACGACTAAGATATGGTAGTGGCTCCGGTGAGGGGTCAGCAACAAGTAGACAGAGAAAACTTAAGGTTAAGGCAAGCACAGAATGCACTGGCACGAATACAAGCTGAGAATCCGCAACAATTAGCAGATGCACAGCAACGATTAAATGCTGCACGTGCAGAAGCCGATATAGGGGACTAAAATCGAGCACAGCAAGCTTTATTTGATATTCGTAACGCTTCGTTTGTAGCACAGCTGGACTTAACAAATGCACAAAGAGAAGTACAGGTACAAATTGCAGTACTGCAGCGAGATACAATAACCAATTGATAATATAGCTCTAGAATTGGTTCAAGCTAGACAAGATCAAGTTGATGCAGAGACATAAGCTAACCTAACCGGTTTAGTAGTACCGGCAGATGCACAAGCACAGCAACAAGCACAAGCTCAGCGTTAACGAAAGAGCTGAACAGCAAAGACTGCAAGCGGAGTATCGGCAACGTCAAGCTAACGAAATAAGAGTAGAGAGGAATATGTTAAAAAACCTGAGTTGCAAAAATTAGCTGAGGCAATCAATAATGCTATCGTTGTCCATACGGAAAATACTTTTGTAGCGGAAGCACAAAAGAAGTGATTAGAGAAAAATCTGCACTTGTTATGCAAAATCCTGAAAAACACGCTGTAGAGCTTGCTAAGGAATTAGTAAATAATAAAGCTGAGCTTAAAGAAGTAGCTAATGATGATACTGTTGTAGTGAGTAAAACAAAACAAGAACAATTCTGATTATTCGTAGCAAACTTAGCTCAAGTTGCACCTGATAATGCAAAAAAAGTAGTAGAGCATTTAACCGAGCAAGGAACAAGATCGGTTAGTGTAGTTACAGCTGAAGCAGTAACTACTAGTATTAATAATCACTTATCAGGCGGTACTATGATAGCCGTTGCAGCAGGTGATGAAGCAAACCCTATAATTACTAAAAAAGGATTATGGGTTGCCGGTACTTTCGGTTCAAGTAATCAAGATGCATATAAAGGTAATCCTAGCTATAAAGGCACGGTATCCGGCGGCACGATCGGCGGTGAGTTTTACATCGGGGAAAATAGTCTTGTCAGTATTGTATATAGCCGTATGAACTCTGACTTTAAGTTTAAAGGTTCAAGCACTGGTGATAAATTATCGGCAGAAAGCTATATTATTTCTCTATACGGTCAACAACAATTTAGTAATGGCTTTATATTACAAGAAATATTTTCAGCAAGTAACAGTAAAATCAACAAAAAGGACTTAAGACCGGTCGGACTTCATAGATATAAAACTGCTAGCGGTAAATATACAAGCAAAGCTTATGGTTTTGAGGGGGTAATGTCGGTTATCAATTCTCTGCCATGGACGGTATAAATTTAATACCTAATATCGGTATTAGATATAATACATATAAAGATACCCAAACCGGTACAGGTATCAATAATATTTATGTCGCTGGTAAGTCCGGTAACTTAACTACAGGGATTGCAGGCATAAAATTAACCGCTCCTAAGAGATTATCAAATGATACTCAAATAGTACCGGGACTACATGCTTCTGTAGAAAATAGCTTTAGCAATAAGCAACCTAAGGTGAAAGCTAGATTTATTTGGGCAGATAATTACTTTGAGAACACTACAAGTAGCAGCACACCGAAAGTCGGCTATAATGTAGGTGCAAGTTTACTTACCGCTCATAAGAATATTGAGCTATTTGCAACGTATAACTGTAATTTACGCAGCAAATATACTAGCCACCAAAGGTTCATTAAAGTTAAAGATATTGTTCTAAAAATATCATTCCTGTGCGGGATACCAAATCGTCATTGCGAGCAGCCGTAGGCTGCGTGGCAATCTCATGAAATAATAACAAACTCCTGAGATTGCTTCGTCAAATTACTTTGTAAATTTCCTCGCAATGACGAAAAAACAATATCCACACAGCAATGCCTCATCGCCTTGTGAATTCCTTGCTCTTTTTGAAGTTAATCTTCGTCTACCATTCTTCATTTCACATCAGTATACTCATAATTCCCTAACCGGTTTTAGTACTAACTTTTTGTTACTAAAGATATTGATTTTAGAAAAGAAATTACTTTTGGGCTTTTTAAAATCACGTTGATAATTTTCACCGGTGATAGCATTATAGCTAGTAATTAAAGAAGGTATAACCTCGTTATAATATATTTTATAAAGGTCATGCATAGTTTCTTTGGTAGTTAAATATCCCCATTTTACGGCTTGTTGCGGTACTCTTGCTAAGGCTTCAATGCAGGCTATCGCTTCTTCAATTTCAGGATTTTTATTTTTATACACGTCAGCTGCTGGTGATAAATTAGCTTGCATATCTTTAAACATAGCATCAATCATTAATGCCATATATTCATCGGTTTTAAATTTTCTTACAAATATTAGATTATTCCTACTGCTATAATTTAAAAGCCGAAATTTATATATAAAAATCATAAATTTTATAGCATAAACTTTTAAGCCGCTAACTTTATTTGTATTATAAAATTTAAGTTTCGTTTCATAATCTAATTGCTTTTTCATACCTGCTTTAAGGAGCTTACTCAGCAAATTATGACAATGTATTATGTCATTTTTTCTAGCAATTCGTACTTTATCGGTAGCTTTAGTACCGGAAAAATTAGCCGAATGGCGAGTTATTTGCCTGCCTTTATCATCTCTTTTTATATCGGCAAAATGCCCAAGCTCTTGGGCTGCGATAATCTGAAGTCTTGCTGCCGCAGCAAAGCCGTTGCCGTAAGTCGGATGATCTTTATTGTTTTCAGCAAAAGGATTACCGCCGCATGAAACAAAAATAGCTACATCCTTGCCGTTAGTGCTTTGCATACCGCTATTACCGCCTACTCGTTGCCAGCTAACCATATCCATCATATCGCCGATATTATGTGAGTAGGTAAGAAATACTTCCGTCTTATTAAGAAGAAGCCACCTTATTACAATCGGATGAGCCGATTGAACAAAAATACGTGCTAGCATTTCGGTTACTTCTTTCTTAACCGGCTGTAGCTTTTGTATTTGCTTTTTTAAATTATCGAAAATTGATTTTATTTTTTGATCTGAAGCGGAATTTCTGTATAAATTTTGAAAAAGCTTGGTAGTTTCAGGGATTAAATGCGGGCTTGTTAGTTCTTCTTGACTAACCATTAAGCTTATATTAAGAGCAGGTTCGGTAAACCTTGCAAAATTGCAGCAATCATCAGTATCTATCCGTAATTTACCGGACTTAATTAATTGCATAGCCAAATGCTCATACTCTATTTCCATGTCCTGCTTATAAATAGCAGGCACACGGTCAAGAATGTGATATATGCTAGTCATTTTAAAAATTTAGTTGTTATTTTCTATTACTTGTTGGTAGTACATCATCATTTTCGTCTATATTTAAAGGTATGAGCTCTAAGTTAAATACAAGCTCAGGTTCATTAGGTACGTGCTTCGGTTTAGGTTCTTCTTCAAATATGAGGTTTACAACAACATCTACCTTAGAGAATACTGTATCAAAGCAATCTTTAAAAAATTTATCTGACGATTTTAACTTTATTGCATCTCATGCTTTTTGTCTACCATCTTTATTTTTAATACATATGTTAATTGCCTCTCTCCTAAAGAATCAATGAGGATAATCATCAAAAATTTTTGTAATTAGCTCCGGCTGTTGCTCGCTAAAATATTTGAGACATACTTTATTACCATATCTAAATATTTTATATGCTAAGAATAAGACAAAACAACCTTGTTCTTCTTCAGTAAATTTATCAGCAAAATATTTTTGATTAAGAAAATCTTCAACTCCTCTTCTGATGCCGGTTGAAGAAATCGCTATTTTTTTAAAAGTGGTTTTGAGCAATCAACCGAAAAGCAAGATATCTTTATACTTCGCAGTTGTCCGCTTTTTGCTTTCTCAGTTATTATTTCAGATTCAGGTACTTGCTTTTCCATTTGCCATAAATCGTACTCTACATTGCCGGGAGTAGTTTTCTTTATATAATCCCATGATGTGCTTAATCCTTCTTTTGTAGTAGTTAAAATTTGATTTAACAACGATTTAGAACTCTTTAATATATCCTCTGCATGATGATACATATAACTAATCAAAGAAATAGCATCTTGAAATGCTAATTTTTCCATAGGATTACTATTCATTTCTTTGGTATTATTGGTATCATATTATCACCGGCATCATGCAGAACTGCTATTAGAGCAGTGGCAATAGAATTTAAAAAACCGGACGCTGCTATGTCGTCAAGATAACAAACCCATTTTATAAGAGAAGAGGCACTCACACGTTAAATACCCTGCATCAGGAACTACTAGGCCGCTACTTACAGCACTAGCAGCAATACATACATTGTGTAAAGCCATATTAAAACATTTATAATATTCTTCTAATTTAGGGTTAATGACTTTCAATTCTTTAATTTGATTGTTTATATCTGCAGTATACCCAACATTTGCAGATTGTAACATTTTTTTATGTCTGCAATTGCTTGCGCATGTCGAGCTATATCGTGGTCATATTGACTACTATCTCTCGATAATATCGGTGAATTAGTAGTTTTATTAAGTTCTGGAGTTATTTGACTGAGAATTTCCTGAAATTCTTCCTCATTCTCTGGACAAGATATATATATTTGTTAAGTACAGTACCAGCTTCGCTTAATTTGCCTGCTTTATAAAAAGCTTTTCCTAATAAAACATCAGTATCTTTAGGTTTAGATTTATATAGAGCTGCTTGTCGTAATGAAGCTACTGCCTTAAGGTAAAAGGTCTATTTGTTCAACATTATTATAATACTCTCCCCAACACAAGTAAGTGATGCCTTCATAATAATAGATATGTAGAAAACCTTTATATTATTTAATTTAAGGTAAATATATTAAGTGCTTCTTTATATTCATTTTTACTGAAAAGTTCTCTTCCTTTAGAGATTAATTGGTTTACGATCTCTTTCATATTCTAATCTATTATTAGTTAATTGTTTAAATCATATTATGGCCGCCGTTGATAGAAATAGTCTTACCTGTTATAAATCCGGCATTTACAAGAATACTTACCGGTTTTTTAAACTCCTCTTCAATTTCCTTTACTGCTTTTCTACATTCTTCAAAATCTGCAACATTCCAGCGTTTGGTTTTTATACCGTATTTTTCTTCCATTTCTTTAGCAGTGTCGTAATTGCTGAAGAAATTAGCAACTACCGTAAGACCCTTATTTTTTAATTCTAAAGCGGTAGCTTTACCTATTCCTCTAGTACTGCCTGTTACAATTGCAAGTTCTGACATTATTTCTCCATACCTATATTTTGACGTTTATTAAATTTAACCGGTGGGGTTATACTTGGTTTAAGCTGTGATACCGATTTAGTTAACGGTTTAACAATTTTCCTATCACTGCGTATTGCGATGGATTCTCTAGGGTGATTTTTTTTTCATATTCTGCATCTATCTTTTTATCCATCTTTTTTTTGTCTGCAATTTTATTTAGCAGTTAATGCCATTATAACAGCAAGTGTTTCTTTTCTACTTTTTGGAATGACTCTTTTATTTTCTTTTTTAGTGCCGTAACAACCTATTTGTTGCACCGCCCGCATAAATACTACCTGCTTGCTGAGCAATATCACAGTTTTTAAGTAATTGTTTATCGATGTCTGTTTCTTTTTATACCGGTATATTTTGATACTGCTTGAGATATTTTATTATGTTTATTAAGCCCTTCTCTATCTTTACCGCTGGCACACATTGTTAATATTTCTTCCTGAGGTAAATTTATTAAACTAGTGGTTTTAGTTTCTTGTTTATTTTGTCTTATTTTCGCTGTTAATTTACTTAAGACATCTGATATATTTAGATTAATATTTTCTTTATCAAAAGATATAAAAGGAAGTTTTGTCTCGAAGGATACTCTAAAAGGAATATCTGCTTGCTCAATATTTTTTCTTAATGTTACAGCTTTTTTAAATATTTCTTTTTCCTGATCCGTTAAATTTGCATTGTTAATTGTTTCTGCTGTATTTCCTTTAGGTTTATTTATCATAAAAAAACGTTCAAATTTGCTTCTAGGTTTAATATGTGCTTTTAATTCATCAATTCCTTTTTCAGTCGGTAAATTTTTTGCTATTTTGTTTAAAGTATCACTCACTCCTGCAAAGTTATTTGTTACTCCTATAAGCCTAAATAAATTAAGAGGAGTATTAGTATTTTTCCCACCGACATTTTCCATAGATTTTTTTGTCTGATCAACAATTGTGGGATCATTGCCACCAGCTCCTATAGGACCTGAGTTTAATGTATTAGTATGAAGAGTAACACCGTCTTCAAGCTATTCTTGAGCTTGGCGTGCATTTAAGTCGGTAATTTTTTGTCTAGAATCTATGTCATTTGAAATCGAGGCTTAATGTACCTGCATGTTTAGATGTAAGCAATGTTTCAAAATTTTTACCGTCTGTGTCGGTTATTGCCCCAATTTTCTCAAAGGCGTTTTTCATGCCAACAATTTGTCGTAACTGGGTTGGGATAACATGCCTACCGTTTTAAATTGTATCAGTATACTGATCAACAAGCTTCCTCTCCCATTCAGGCATTACATTATACCAGTTTTTACCGTCTCTATTTTGATATTCTTGCTTTTGTTCTTCTGTTAAGTCTTTAAAAGCTACTTTCGCTTCGACTACAATATGCTCTTTTCCCTCATCATTGATGACTTTTGACAAAGTTACTATATTACAATGCTCATCATTGAAATTTTGAAAATCTTTAGCAACATTTAATTTTTTGTGAGCATTTTTAATACCATTTTTTCCTAGCAATTCAGCAACACTGTCAATTTCAGCTTGCATATTTTTTGAGATGTTTTCTTGTGATTTTTCCATGTTCAAAGCATTAAAACTATTAATAAATTTTACTGCTTCTTTATTTAATTTCAGCACAAGCTCAGGTTTATTTTTGCCCTTTGCTATGTTTATCGCTCCTCTGATAGCATTTAAATATTGCATTTCAAAAGCTTTAGTGCCTAAAACAATTTTTGCATTGGGATTGTTACGACCGTCACGTATTAATATTGGAGTTTCACCGTTTTTCCCTTCAATTTTAGTAAGCTTTATACCGGTTTTCTCATGACGTAACATTGCTAAACCCTGTAATGCCTTGGTAAAGCTACCTTTTTCAACAGCTTCTTCAATTTTCGCTCTATTTATTTCTAAAGTAACGCCTACTCCGGGTGTGGTTAAAAATTCTTTTGTATGATTTAATAAAAACTCCTTATCGTTATCAAATTGTTTTTTTAATGATGAAAGTATTATAAAATTCTATATGTAGTTGTGCATCTCTTGTTATTTTAATTAAAAATTATTATATATAAAAGTAGTCTAGTTAAAAATATTTAACTTTATTAATTAAAATATATTATTTATATGAATATTGATAAATTTACTACACATGCTAAATCAGTGATAGCTAGTAGCCAATCACTTGCTGCTAAAAATGATCATCAGCAAATATTACCTTTGCATTTATTATCTAGTCTTTTAAGTGAAGAAACAGGTATAATTCAAACCCTTATTAATAATACCGGCGGTAATATAAACTTATTAAAAGATCAAGTTCAGCTAGAACTAAATAAAATCCCAAAAGTTCAGGTTGAGGGAGGGGGACAAGTTTATTCTTCTGCTGAAGCTCTTAAAGTTTTAGAAAAAGCTAGTAGCATTGCTAAAGACAGTGGGGATAGCTTTGTAACCATAGAGCGTATATTTGAAGCATTAACTTATGATAATACTATAGCCGGTAAAATTTTAACGAATAATGGAATTAATAATAAAAAAATAGCAACAGCTATTTTACAACTTCGTAAAGGCAAAAAAGCAGATACCGAATCGGCAGAAAATAGTTACGATGCTTTAAAGAAATACGGCAGAGACGTAACAGAGCTTGCCGAAAGCGGTAAGCTTGACCCGATAATCGGACGTGATGAAGAAATAAGAAGAACGGTGCAGGTACTATCACGACGTATGAAAAATAATCCTGTATTGATCGGAGAACCTGGAGTCGGTAAAACTGCTATAATAGAGGGGCTTGCACAACGAATATTTAGTAAGGACGTACCTGAATCACTTATTAATTGCCGTATTATTGAGCTTGATATGGGAGCTTTAATAGCGGGAGCTAAATATCGAGGTGAATTTGAAGAGCGTCTTAAAGCAGTGCTTAGCGAAATCAAAGAATCAAGCGGTGAAATTATTTTATTTATCGATGAATTGCATCTCCTAGTCGGTACGGGAAAAACCGACGGTGCTATGGATGCCTCGAATTTACTAAAGCCGATGCTTGCTCGTGGTGAGCTACATTGTATCGGTGCTACTACTCTAGATGAATATCGTAAATATATCGAGAAAGATGCGGCACTTGCTCGTCGTTTTCAGCCTGTTTACGTGAGTGAGCCGACGGTTGAGGATACTATATCAATACTTAGAGGAATTAAAGAAAAATATGAGCTGCATCATGCAGTGCGAATTTCCGATAGTGCAATAGTTGCAGCAGCGACGTTATCAAACCGTTATATTACCGATCGTTATTTACCTGATAAAGCTATTGATTTGATTGATGAAGCTTGTAGCCGTATGAAAATAGAGCTATCAAGTAAACCAGAAGAGCTTGATGAGCTGGACCGTCGTATTATTCAGATAAAAATAGAGCTTGCAGCACTTAAAAAAGAAAATGACGAGCATTCTAAAAAGAAAATAGAGCATTTAACTACAGCATTAGAAAAATTAGAGTCTAAATCCTATGATATGGGAGCTAAATGGCAAGCTGAAAAGTCTAAACTACAGCAAACACAAAAGCTCAAAGAAGAACTAGACCGTAGCCGAAACGAGCTTGAACGTGCCGAACGTGATGCTAATCTCGCTAAAGCTAGTGAGCTAAAATACGGAATTATACCTGAGATTATGAAAAAGCTTCAGGAAGCCGAAAGTATGGATAATAAAGGGCTGTTAAAAGAAATTGTATCGGAAAGTGATGTAGCAAGTATTATCTCTCGTATTACTGGTATTCCAATTGATACGATGCTATCAAGTGAACGTGAGCGTCTGCTTGTGATGGAGCAGAAATTACGAGAATCGGTAATAGGGCAGGATGAGGCAATTAAAGGTGTTAGTGATGCGGTAAGAAGATCACGTGCAGGGATTCAAGATATTAACCACCCGCTTGGTTCGTTCTTATTCTTAGGACCGACCGGAGTCGGTAAAACCGAGCTTACCAAAGCCTTAGCTGGTTTTCTTTTTGATGACCGTAATGCAATACTTCGTATAGATATGTCGGAATATATGGAGAAGCACGCTATTTCTCGCCTGATAGGAGCTCCTCCCGGCTATATCGGATATGATCAAGGCGGAGTGTTGACGGAGGCAGTAAGACGCCGTCCTTATCAGGTAATATTATTTGATGAGGTTGAAAAAGCCCATCCCGACATATTTAATATTATGCTGCAAATACTTGATGAGGGAAGATTAACAGATAGTCAAGGTATAACGGTTGATTTTAAAAATACTATAATAGTTTTAACATCTAATTTAGGTGCTGAGATACTCGTTAATCAGAAAGAGGACGAAGATACATATAAAGTAAAGGATGAGGTTATGGAATGTGTAAAAGCAGTATTTAAACCTGAGTTTTTAAACAGACTAGACGAGATTATATTATTCCATCGCCTAAATCGTAATAATATTCATGATATAGTTAAGATACAGCTTGAAAGCTTAAAGAAAATTTTACTAGCACAAAATATTATTCTTGAATTTGATGAATCTGCCTTAAATTATTTAGCCGAAAAAGGTTATGATCCAAGCTTTGGAGCAAGACCCTTAAAACGTCTTATCCAGCGGGAAATACAAAATAATTTAGCCAAAATGATTTTAGCAGGCGAAATAAGTAGCGGTAAAACGGTTAAAATAAATGCAAAGGATAAAGAATTGAAGGTAACAATGAGTTGATTAATTTTTTCCGAATAACGAATTATTGCATAATCCACTATTCTTGTTAAAGGCACTGTTTAATAATTATTGATTTTGTTATTGTGGGCTATTAAAAGATTTGTTGTATAGCTCAAAAAACGCGTTTGATGTCATTCCCGCTTCCGCAGGAATGACACAAAACGAGCAATGCAACAAGACCACAACTAGAAAAAGTAATAAAAAAATTCTATTAATTAGTATTAATAATATTCAATTTCAGCTAATGTTATACTTTCAGTACCTGATAATTTATAATCATCACTACTAGTAGAGTTAGGAATTTGTAAGTCAAATAATAGTGCTTTTTCTTCTTTATACGGATCAACTAAGTAAGAATTTGTAATACCTGTAACTATTGGCGATAAATAGGTTGTTGTTTCAATAAGCTTATCAATAGCATTCTGTCCGTCTTTTAATATTTTATCGACTAGTTTTTTATCTTTATAAAAAGTATTTACGGCCCCTATTAAGGTTGTTGATATCTCATATATAATAACACCGTTTTTAATTATATTGGTTATATTAGAGTCTAATTTTGCTGTTTTAGAAAAAATTAAAGAAATAACAGTAGGATATTTATTAAATACATTAGGTAGTTCTAAAAAAGTATTTACGGCTGAATATGCAGAATTGGTTGCTTCTGAAAAACAATTAAATGCTTTGTATATGTTTTCATAATTGCTATTGCTCATAAACTTACCTCTTTTTTATATATGTAATTGCCATGTTTCATGGTAATTACATATCATACTACTAAATTAAGAAGTGTCAATATTAAAAAATTATATTTCTTCTTAGAGGATATCAGTAAATAAATTTTTATTACTAATATCCTCTAAACTCCACCTAGCTTTTGGACAGAAATTCAAAGGAGTAAATAACTTATTATTGTAACGCTCAAGTCCTGCATATGCAATCATTGCAGCATTATCGGTGCATAAGTGGATAGGTGGATAAATAAGCCGATAACCATATGTTTTAGCACAACTACTTAATATTTCTTGTAAATATTTATTAGCAGCGACACCGCCGGCAATAACTATATTCTTCTTATCAAAATTATTTGTTATTTGTTCATATGCTCTAATAGCATCTTGTACCTTACTACTTAGAATTTCTCCTATAGTAAATTGAAAACTTGCCGCTATATCATTGATTACAGTGTCATTAATTTCCTTTAAATTCATTATTAAAGTACGCACGGCAGTTTTAAGCCCTGAAAAGGACATATTGCAATTACCGCTGTTAATTATAGGTTTTGGAAATTTATATTTATGAGGATCGCCAAGTTTTGCTCTTTTCTCAATTTCAGGTCCTCCGGGAAAATCTAAGTTTAGCATTTTGGCTACCTTGTCAAAGGCTTCGCCTACGGCATCATCTATAGTAGATCCTAGTATTTTATATTTTCCGAGACCTAAAACTGCTACAAATTGGCAATGTCCGCCCGAAGCTAACAAGAGTAAATAAGGATAAGGAATATTATCGGTTAGTCTTGCGGTTAAAGCATGACCTTCTAAATGATTAATTGCAATAAAGGGTTTTTTTAAAGCACTGCTTAGCGATCTTGCAAACATTGAGCCAACTATAACACCGCCGATTAAACCTGGACCGGAAGTTGCAGCAATTGTACTAATGTCCGTTAATTTAGTGTTGCTTTCTTTTAAAACATTTTTTAATGCTTTATCTAGATGCGATAAGTGAGAACGTGCAGCAATTTCAGGTACTACCCCTCCAAAAACTGCATGTTCTGTATTTTGTGAAATGATTATATTAGATAAGATTTCTCGATTTTCGGTGATTATAGAAACAGCTGTATCATCACAGCTTGATTCTATACCTAAAATTTTTATCATTCAAATTGAAACTAATTAGAGGCGTTGTTAAGTAAAAAATGATAGTTTGCGTCATTGTGAGAAGGTATTGCCCACGTGGATACCGATGTCATTCCCGCGTATGCGGGCATGACATAACAGGATCCATGTGACAACACCAACACCCGTTTGCAATCACGATATCTATCTTTAATAATGCCTAATTTAAGATACCTTTAAGGTATTTAATTGATTATACAGCTTATAAATAGATTGTTCGGCATCAATAATTTTTTTATTAACTATTTTTAATAGTTTTTCCGAAGGTTTTTCTGTTATTTGCGTTGCAAAACTTACTTGCTCCGCTAAATTTTTAAGTGATTCTTGTATTTCTACAAAAGATTTTTTAAATTGTTCTTTGATAGTAATAGATGATTCTTCAAGCTCTTTAATTTTTAAGCATAGATTTTCTAATAAATGATCTATTTTAGTTTGCATTAAAGTCAATTTTTGCTTTTGTTTTTCACTAAGATAGCTTAAAGTTTCTTGCATTTTTGCCTGTATACGTACTTTTGTAGTACGTTCAAGTTCTGAAGCTAAACCGATTTTACTCATTAAAAATATTATCCATTTGTGAACGTCCAAATGATACCATTTTGTACCGTTACGATAATCTGAAGGAAAAGCATGATGGTAATTATGCCAATTTTCACCGAGTAAGAATAATGCCATCCACCAAATATCTCCGGCAGTGCCTTTGTAATATTTTTTACTACCGGCAAAGTGGCATAAAGAATTAACGCAGAAGGTTGCTTGCTGCTGTAGGAATCTACCAAGCCCCATAAATAAAAATCCTGCATATGCCGATTGCATAGTACCGCCGACTAAGTAACCGATAAATAAAGGCACGACAACATTCATAAAAGCTGCTATTTGCCAATAATATTTTAGCTGCCATTTTAATAAATTGTTTTTCCCGTGCTTAGCCCAAGTAATGCGATCAATAGACTTATAGCTACCGCTTCCGACTAGCATCCATACTATATGAGACCACATAAAGCCTAAAAATTTATTATCAAATTTTAAAGGAGTATGCGGATCTTGGTCTTGATCCGTATATCTATGATGTTTATAATGATTCGATGCCCAAGATAAAGCTGGTCCTTGTAATGTTCCTGCAGACAGCATAATTAAGACAAACTCGGCATATTTATTTATTTTATAGGCATTATGAGACCATAACCTATGCAAACCGATCCCAACGGTAATATTATTAATATAATAACTAGCAATTATAAAAATAACTTCAGTTAGTCCTATTCCATAATCAAACGAATATTTAACTACAAGAGATATAATAAAAATAGGATAAAATATTAAAGCAAATAAAGCGGGCTTATTTAGTTTACTTAACATAAAATTTACAGTTTTTAGTTATAAAATATATAAATCGGCAAGAATAAAATCTTAATTATATTAATACATAAATATTAATAGATATTAACATACTTAATGCATAAATACAAAGAAAATTTTGACAATAAAATTCTAGTTATCCTTATTTAGACAATAACCGATAAAACGAACGGTTGTAATAATTAAATTGTCTTTCCCTAAGGCCTCTCTAATCCTATTTATATGAACATCTATGAGACGTTCATTAAAGGTCTCTTCACTTTCCCATAAATATTTTATTATTTCTTGACGCAAAAATACTTCATTTGGAACCTGAAAAAAAAGTCGTAAAATTTTAAACTCAGTAGGACCTAGACGAATATTCAGTCCGTCTTTGTATACTTTTTCATTATTTAAATCAATATTTAGATTCTTAAATTTAATAATATTATCTTGTACAACTGACTTGGAACGTCTCAATAAGCTCTTTAAAGTACCTACTATTTGCTCAGATAAGAAGGGCTTATAAAAAAATAGCACGTTATCGTCTATTTCTGTTAAACGTTATTTATTGTTATTAAAGGATTTTCTTGTAATTCTGCACTAATAATCATGATAGCAAGCAGCTGACTAAAAAAATAAGTTAATGCTTTTTCTAGAGTTGAAGCCCTCATTATATTAAATCCTGCTCTCTCTATATCATTACTTAAAGAAATATTAACACTTTTTTTCTTCTATAATTAAAACTTCAGGTAATAGCTTATCAAATACTGAATTAATCTTCATTAATATTTAGTAAATAATTAAAAATTTTTGTAATAATTTTCTAATTTATTAGGGTTTATAGCAAACTTTTTATAAAAAGAAACAAAGAAATAATAATTTTTTAAAGATAATACTTGAATTTAATAGTTTTAGTTGCTATAAGTAGCTTTATTTTAAAGTTTGTTTGTTGGAGATTCTTATATATCATGAGCTTTTATGAATCAGTTTTTATTATACGTCAAGACGTATCATTAAACGATATAGATAAAATCGTTGATGATTTTGCTAAAATTATTAAAGATAATAATGGCACTATCATAAAAAAAGAATATTGGGGGTTAAGAACTTTAGCTTACAAAATCGGTAATAACAAAAAAGGACATTATTATTTTTTAGGTCTAGATATTACTGGTAATGTAAAAGAAGAGCTAGAAAGAAAAATGAAGCTTAACGAAAATATCATTAGATTTCTTACAATTCAAGCAGATTCAATTAGTAGTGCACCTTCACCGATATTAAAAAATCAAAGTACAGAGAATACTCCGGTAATTGACGTAACGATTAATAATTAAATTTGTAAGAATTAAGGTTAAAGAATGTTAAAAAGTAATAATGCTAGTGAAACAGCTGCTCGCAAGGTAGGAGATAAAACTGCTAAAAAAGTATTTTTTAGAAGACGTAAAGGATGCCCTCTTTCTGTGCCTAATGCACCTGTTATTGATTATAAAAACCCTGAGCTTTTAATAAAATTTGTCTCTGAAGGCGGTAGAATGTTACCAAGCAGGATCACAAATGTTTGTGCAAAGAAACAAAGAAAGCTAAATAATGCTATTAAAATTGCAAGAATTTTAGCGTTATTACCTTTTGTATTTCAAGCTAAATAAAGGCATAATACATGGAAATTATATTAATAAAACCCGTAAGAAAATTAGGTAAAATTGGCGACATACTCAAAGTAGCAGACGGGTTTGGTCGTAATTATCTTTTACCGCAAAAATTAGCTATTAGAGCTACCGAGCCTAATAAAGAGCTAATAGTTAAACAAAAACACGAATTTGAAGCAAAAGATAAGCAAATAAGAGAAGAAGTAGAAAAAATTAATGCTCTTATTAAAGATCAACAATTAGTTTTTATCCGTCAAACATCAGATGACGGTAAACTTTTCGGTTCGGTTACTAATAAAGAAATAGCCGATAAATTATCTGAAAATGTATCTTATAATATTTCTCATTCAAATATTATTCTTGATAAACAAATTAAATCTACCGGAATTTATACAGTTGAAATAAGACTCCATGCAGAGCTTAATGCTATAGTTACGGTTATTGTTGCAAGATCAGAATCAGAAGCACAAGATTATTTATGCGAACAAAAGACTGAAACTTCAGAAGATTTAGCTGAGTCAGCATAAATTTTTTTTATCATCTAATTGTGTAGTTTTTTGTTACCATTGCAAAAGCAGAGCATTGTTGTATGGATTGAGAAACTTGCTCGATGTCATTCCCGCGTAGGCGGGCACCCAGCATAAAGCGAGATAAATCGAGCTTTTAATTTCAAAAATTTGCTGTATGCTGTATTTATACTTTTTTTCTGGATTCCTGCTTTCGCAGGAATGACATAAGATCCATGCAACAACGTCCCGCCTACGCGGAAATGACATACTACTACGTTTGACCACAATATCCAAACACTTTATAATACTAACATTTTTCAACCATGCTATATGAAAAATTTGAGTATAATATCAATAATCTAATAGGTAATTTTGGCTTATCTAAAATATCGATTGCAGTGTCTGGTGGGAGCGATTCGGTAGCACTTCTTTATCTTGCTAATATTTGGGCAGAAAAAAATAATATAGAATTATTTGTTATATCGGTTGATCATAACTTACGGGAACAGTCGAAGCAAGAGATCCATTATATCCAAAATATCAGTAATAGTCTAAATCGCAAGCATTATAGTTTATCTTTTGACCATCAAAATAATTTTTCCAATTTACAAGAAAGAGCAAGAGAAGGACGCTATGATTTGATGACAAATCTATGTCTAGAACTCGATATATTAGTACTTTTAACTGCTCACCATGAAGATGATTACGTAGAAAATTTTTGTTTAAGATTAGAGCGTAATAGCGGTATATTTGGACTTAGTAGCAGTAATATCAATTGGTATAATAATATACACATAATTAGACCGCTATATAATATTCCAAAAAGTGAATTAGTAGAATATTTAGTCAGTCATAATATAACATGGTTTGAAGATGAGTCAAATTCATCTGATAAATATAGACGAAATGTTATTAGGCAAAAATTAGCTAAAGGTGCAGATTATATTAGACATCTTTCCAAACCAGCTTATAGAAAGGAATTTAAAGGAGACACGGAACGCAACACCGCAGCGTATAAAAAAGTACGTGAGGATGCATTGTTGCGTGGACCGGTAACACTCACTGTGTCACCCCGTGGCTTGACCACGGGGTCCATAAAGACAATACAAAGTACTAATAATTTTAGTATTTTTAACTGGATCCCGTGGTTAAGCCACGGGATGACAGAGGTAAAATTGATCCACGCAACAATGCCACGTGAGGATGCGAGTACCGGAACGGTGTCTAAATTACCTCTAGAAGCGAAGTTTGGAAAGATGTCTAAAGCCGCAATAATCTCACAACAACTTAAAACCAACAAACTTATAGAAAACGAGTTTAAGCCTGAATTAATATCGGCGATAGCTGAAGCGGTCAAGATTTTTGAATATGGCTTTGCTTTTCTTGATTTAGTTAAATTTGATAAGTTTTCAAATGAGGTGAAAGTACAAATAATTAATTTTTTACTGATAATAATTAGTGGACAATCTAGAGCAGCTCGTTTTTATTCGGTAGAACCTATTTTGAAATTAATTACTCAAGACGTAAACTTTAAGAATACACTTCATGGTTGTATAATTAAGCGTATACAAAACGAGTTACTTATATACAGGGAATTCGGCAAAAAATTACCTGAGAGTAAAATATTACTAGATAAACCCGTTATTTGGGATAATAGATTTTGTATCACAAAAAATCAAGAAACTCCAAATTGTTTTGTAACTCATCTATCGTTAGAAGATTATAAAATAATAAAGAAACAATTAGATTTAGAACCTTTGAAAAATCTATCCTGCAAAAACCACAATGCAGTTTTATTGACCTTACCTATAATTAAAATACTTGAAAAAGTTATAGCAATACCACATATATCATATTATGATAACGACATGTGGAACTTTGAAGTATCTTTTTCTCCAAATTTTGTATCTCGTTTCACCCATTTTTGCTAACACCGGTATTTAAGAGGTTATCTGTAAATAAATTTTAACTACTAATTAAAATTTATTTACAGACCTCTCTTATACCAATAAAAATTTTTATTAGGTTTTATATCGATGAATAATCAAGGTAGAAGTATTTTAGCTTGGGCAGCACTTTTTATTTTTGTAATATTACTGTTTAATGTGTTCCAATCTGACGGTTTACTTGGCGGAAGAAATAATATAACTTTCTCGGATTTTTTAACACGAGTTGATGAAAAGACCGTTAATTCGGTAAAAATTCAGGGTAGAGTAATTGAAGGCACTTCAAATGACGGCTCTACTTTTAACACTTATGCTCCTGATTATCCTGATTTAGTAAATCGTCTTACTAGCAATGACGTTAATATTGAAGTAGTGCCTCTTGAAACAAGAATGAATACCTTTTTAGGCTTTTTAATTTCTTGGTTTCCTATGCTTTTATTGATAGGTGTTTGGGTTTTTTTCATGCGTCAAATGCATGGAGGTGGGAAAGCCATGGGGTTTGGAAAATCTAAAGCTAGGTTGCTATCAGATAAAGGACCAAAAATTACCTTTAAAGATGTAGCAGGTATCGATGAAGCAAAAGAAGAATTAACTGAAATAGTAGATTTTTTAAGAGATCCAAGCAAGTTCCAAAAGCTTGGCGGTAAAATACCGAAAGGCTGCTTACTTATAGGTCCTCCCGGAACCGGTAAGACACTTCTTGCTAAAGCAATTGCAGGTGAGGCTAATGTTCCATTTTTTAGCATATCCGGCTCTGATTTTGTTGAAATGTTTGTAGGTGTCGGTGCAAGCCGTGTGCGTGACATGTTTGAACAGGGTAAACGTAATGCTCCTTGTATTATCTTTATCGATGAAATTGATGCGGTAGGTCGCCATAGAGGTATCGGTATGGGTGGCGGCAATGATGAACGTGAGCAAACCTTAAACCAAATGTTAGTCGAAATGGATGGATTTGAAGCAAACGAGGGAGTTGTGATCATTGCAGCTACAAACCGTCCTGACGTTCTTGATCGTGCATTACTGCGTCCCGGTAGGTTTGATCGTCAAATTGCCGTTGCAAACCCTGATATAAACGGTCGTGAGCAAATTCTAAAAGTACATTTAAAGAAAATTAAATATAATAGTACGGTACTAGCACGAATTATTGCTCGCGGTACCCCGGGCTTTTCCGGTGCTGAACTTGCTAACTTAGTTAATGAAGCTGCTCTTATTGCTGCAAGGCTTGGTAAGAAAGAAGTAGATATGTACGACATGGAAGAGGCAAAAGATAAGGTGCTGATGGGAGTTGCACGTCGCTCCATTGCAATGTCGGAGAAAGAAAAAAGGTTGACTGCATATCATGAAGGCGGACATGCATTAGTAGGACTTTATTGTCCTGCAGCATCACCTATTCATAAGGCTACCATTATACCACGTGGTAATGCTCTTGGGATGGTGCAAAGACTTCCTGAAACTGATGAATATTCTCAGAATCGTGAACAGATGGAATCATCTATAGCAGTTTATATGGCAGGAAGAGTAGCGGAGGAAATTATTTTCGGTAGAAATAAAGTTACCTCAGGAGCTTCGTCGGATATAAAAGGTGCAACTAATATTGCAAGAGCGATGGTTACAAAAGCAGGTTTAAGTGATTTAATAGGACCGATATTTCACGGTTCAAGTGGTGACGATATGTATGGTAGACAACCTAATAATGAAACCTCGGAAGCTACTGCAGAGTTAATTGATGCTGAAGTTAAAAGAATTATTACGCAAGGATATGAATTTGCAAAAGATATTTTAACAAAACATATAGATCAACTTCATACCTTAGCAAATGCTTTAATTGAATATGAGACATTGTCCGGTCAGCAAATTAAAAATTTACTTAGTGGTAGAGCTTTAGATTCAGAAGAGGAGAATAAATTTCCTTTTAATTATTCATCTACTATAAAAATAGATAAAGAAAAATCATCTGAGAAAACAAAAATAACTAAAGCTAAAAAAGAAAATTCCGCTTTCTAAGTTTAGTAGTATAATTTATGTATAAATTTATAGATTTATTTTGTGGTATCAGTGGTTTTAGAAAAGCCTTGGAAATAAAGGGTCTTGAATGTGTTTTTTCTTCTGATATAGACAAAGACGTACAAGAAGCATATAAAAGAAATTTCGGTGATAAGCCATACGGTGATATTACGGAAATATCAGAAACCAAAATCCCTAAACATGATATTTTATGTGCCGGTTTTCCTTGCCAATCTTTTAGTATTTCAGGTCAGAGGCTTGGTATAGGAGATGTAGACTCTTGTATGAAATAATCAGAATAGTACAATATCACAAACCCTATATATTATTGCTTGAGAATGTTAAAAATATTCTGAATATTAATAATGGCAGCGTAATTGAAACTATAGACCAAAAATTAGATGAGATTGGCTATAAAGTATATAGAAATGTATTAAATGCTTCATTATTTGGAGTACCGCAAACAAAGAGAAAGAGTTTATTTTGTTTGTTTACGAAAAGATTTTAGCAGTGAATATACACTCAAATATGTAAAACCGGAAGAGTCTTATGAAATGATTTTTCTTAATGATATTTTAGAACAGGATGTTGATAAAAACCTATATATTAATAGAGATGATGTTATTTTAGATAAAACACCGGTTGAAAACCAATTAGGATTGGTCAAGTTAATAAAGGCGGTCAAGGTGAAAGGATTTACAGCCCTTTCGGTCATTCACTTTATCAGCTTTTGGTGTTGGTGTCGGTGCTAGAACCGGTCTTTATTATATAAGTGATAAGATAAGAAGACTAGCAATCAATGAATGTAAATATTTAATGGGTTTCCCTCAAGATCATTATGTTGCAGATGGATTAAAGGGTTATAGGCAATTCAGTAATTTCATAAATAATAGCAAATATATATGACTCAATAAAAAGAGCAGTTTAATGTATAATGGAATATACTCAATCAACTTCAAAAATTGGCTAAGTTGTTCTATAAGTACTGCGGTACTCACGTATTAAGTATACGCTGTGTTCCTTGTCTTGTGAACTCCTGGCTCTTTTTGAAGTTGATCTTCGTATATGGATTGCTAACTATAAATATCGTCATTGTGAGTAGGCATTGTTGCGTGGACCAGTAAATGCTCTTGGTGTCATTCCTGCAGAAGCGGGAATCCAGTACAACCTACAAAAAACTTGTTTTTTTAGGTTTATTTTGTTAGTACTAAGACTATTTTTTCTGGATTCCTGCTTCTGCGGGAATGACATCGGTATCCACGCTAGCAATACCTTGTGAGTAACTGTAAGTAGCATGGCAACCTAGAGACATTAATGTCATCCACGTAACAGGTATGAAAGATTGTGAATTAGCTAATTATTTTGTATAGTTCTAAAAACAAATTTTAAGAGAGTACTTAAATGGCAGAGTTAAGGTTACCGCCAAATTCAGTAGTAAAAAAAGGTAGAGAGCATAAAGAACAAGAGGAAATGCTTAAACCTAGAAAGATAAAAATTTATAGGTATGATCCTGATCTTGATGAGAATCCTACTATCGATAGTTTTGAGATAGATTTAAGCAAAACCGGACCGATGGTTTTAGATGCTTTAATTAAAATCAAAAACGAAATCGATTCTACTTTAACTTTTAGGCGTTCTTGTCGGGAAGGAATTTGCGGTAGTTGTGCAATGAATATTGACGGTACAAATACTTTAGCATGCATAAAACCAATAGAAGATATATCAGGCGATATCAAAATCTATCCGCTTCCTCATATGAAAGTAGTGAAAGATTTAGTACCTGATATGTCGCATTTTTATGCACAATATGAATCTATAGAACCTTGGCTCAAAACCGATAGCCCTACCCCTTCAAACTCTGAAAGGTTACAGTCGATTAAAGACCGAGAAAAGCTTGACGGTTTATATGAGTGTATATTATGTGCTTGCTGTTCTACTTCTTGTCCTAGCTATTGGTGGAACGGTGATAAATATTTGGGGCCTGCGATTTTACTACAAGCATATAGATGGATTGCCGATTCAAGGGATGATAATACCGGTGAACGTCTTGAAGCTTTAGAAGACCCATTTAAGCTTTACCGTTGTCATACGATTATGAACTGTACTAAGACCTGCCCGAAAGGCTTAAATCCTGCTAAAGCTATCGGTAAAATAAAAAGTTTAATTGCAGAACGTCACGGTGTGTGATGCTTAATTAATTATTTTAAAAATGATAAAATAATGAAAAAAGCAAGTATTTTCTGTTGATTGTAATAATACCATGACACAAGCAGAATATAAGAAAGTTGATAAGAAACTAAATCAAATATACCAAGAAATATTAAAACATATTTCAGACAAACAAGAACAAGTTAATTTACTTAAAAAAATCCCCAAATTTATGGATTAAGTACTGAGATGCTGATTGTGAATTTCGAAGTTTTGGGGTTTATGGCGGTTCCGTATATCCAATGATACTGCTTATGTGTCTTACAGGAAAAACCGAAGAGCGTATAAAAGAATTTGAAGCCATGCTGAAATGTGAAGAAGGGGACTTAAGTTGTCTATTTATAATCAAGACTTAGAACCTAGGTTTTTTTGTGGACATTTCTAGTTGATTTGCTATTTTGAGGTATTTTGTAGCGAAAATTAATAAGATTTTTGCTGGAATAGTTATTCATATTTCAAAAAAATCTTATAATTTGCAGCAACAAATAGCCAAAATTAAATCTTTTTAGAAATGTCCACAAAACCTAAATTAATTCATAATTTGTAATACTTTAAATAATTCTCCCATTTGTTTCGGTGATATTAGTCTTTCTACCTGTCTTTCTATTATTTGTGCCTGCTCAGACATCTTTCCAAACTCTACTTCTAGAGGTAATTTATACGTCGATCCGATACTCGCATCTTCACGTACTAAAGTGTACGCTGCGGTGCTGCGTTTCGTGTCTCCTTTAAATTCCTCTCTATAAGCGAATTTGGAAAGATGTCTATCATTAAGCTTGTCTTGCAATGTTTGTTTGCGTAATAAGATTCCATTTTCTATTAAAAAATCTCGTTGCGATATTGTATCTATTACGTTTATTTTGCTGTTTTTAGCTACCGTCTTTAATGCATAAAAATCCACATGTGCCGATAAATCAGCTTCGCCAAGATTTGCAAGGATGGGGCAATATTTATGGTTTTTAACCGCTTGTAATGTTTGATTATATTGATATCTAGTTCTACCATTTGGAGCTATATCATAGCCGTAATCTATTATTAAGCCACTGCCGCTTAGTCTTTTTAGATGCTGCGCTATAAATTTTATAATTTCTATCGATTTATAAGATTCTTCAAGTATTGCCCCGTCTTTTGCTTCAATATGAGTACGCAGCAGATATTCTTGTAATTGCTTATTAACGCTTATTTTATCATATTTAATTCTTTCGTCTACCGGCTGCACTACAAATATTCTTTCATACCATAATTCCTTGACTTTAATATATTGCTTTATAGGTATAGCATCAAAGAATTCGTTAGCTATTATTATAGTAGGTTTTTTTGGTATATCTTCTACAAATGATTGATGACTAATCGGTAAATTAATATCTTGTAAATTAGCCTTTTGATGAGCAATAAAATTTTTATTAATTTCTATTAGTTCAATTGATAAAGCTTTATAAAATTCTGGTACTAATTTTGCAGTACGTAGTAAATCACGCATTAATAGACCTCGACCAGGACCAAGCTCTACTAAACTAAGACTTTTTGGGCAGCCAATTCTTTGCCACTCTCTGATACACCATAAGCCGATAATTTCACCGAATAGCTGTGAAATTTCAGGAGCCGTAACAAAGTCACCTTCGTTAGCCAATGATTTTACTTGCTTATAATAGGAAGTAGGATTTAAGTTTAATACCTCCTGCATGAGGACATCGCAAGTAATATAACCGTTTTGATCAATTAATTGTCTTATTTTGGATTCGATTGACATATTAAATAACTTCCTAAAAGTAACATAGGTACAGATAAAATTTGTCCCATAGTTAAGCTATCTAAAATAAACCCGATTTGTATGTCGGGTTCTCTAAATATTTCAATAGTGATTCGGAAAAGACCGTAAAATGTTAAAAATATTCCTGAGTTTAAACCGCACTTTTTAAGAGTTTTGTGCTTAAATGTTGCATATGCTAAGATACTAAATAATACTAAACCTTCAAAAAAAGCTTCATATAATTGACTAGGATGTCTTGGCATAAAATCGCTATTCGGAAAAATCATACCAAAAGAAGAATTTGTAATACGTCCGTATAGTTCGCCGTTAATAAAATTAGCGATTCTACCTAAAAATAATCCGATAGGTACTGCAGGGGCTATTATATCCGTGAGACTTAAAAAATTAATTTTATATTTTCGGCAAAACAAATAAGCAGCAATAGTCCCCCCTAAAGCTCCGCCATGGAAAGACATCCCGCCTTCATAAGTTTTTAAGATATCTATTGGATTTGAAAAATATCTAGAAGGGTTATATAATAAAACAAACCCTAGTCTGCCTCCGACTATTATGCCTATAACGGCATAAGTAATGAAATCTTCTAGATTTTTTTTGGTAATTTGAGGCTTAAATTTTTCTATAATTTTATTTGCATAGAACCAGCCTAGCAAAATTCCTATTACATATGAAAGAGAATACCAAGAGATAGCAAGTGGACCTATAGAGAAAATAATTGGATTGATATTAGGAAATGTCATAGATAAATAAGTTATTTAATTCATTTAACGTCTGAGTTATGGAACATTACGTAAGTAATTGACTAGGCAATTCAGTTTTTTATTATTTTTATGGGTTGCCGCAGTTGCTTCGTGGCTTCGCAATGACAGTATCTATATTTGCTTAGCAATACCAAATTCTTTTGAGTTAAAATTATTGATAAAAATAAAATTCTTAGTAATAATAAAAAAGATTTATATTTATAATAATAATGATAGGTAAAATATGCAATATTTAATGGATCTATATCATACCTCAAGTACTGAGTTAGTATTATTGTTTGTTATGTTAGTATCTCTTATACCGGTGATATTTCTAATTAAAAGATTAATTTTTATTCCTGTAAAAAATTATTTAACTAGACATCATTATGATGATTATGAAAGGATAAAAAAATATCCTATATTTCGTTATTTATTACATACTTTATTAGCACTTTACTTTGTATGTTGGGGAAAGATTTTTCATTCTACTGCTTTTAAAGCACATGTATTACTGGGAATCAAAGATACTATAGTAATCTTATATACTGGTATATCTGTGACGATGTTATTATTAACGCTTATAGATGCTTTTGCAGATCTGTATCACAATAGAATCAAAGCCGTTACAAAAAATGCACCGCTTAGCTTATATTTTCAAATATTAAAAATTATTGTCATAGTTATTGCAGCAATGGTAACTATTTCATATATATTAAATATTTCGCTTAGTACATTCTTAACAAGCTTAGGTGCAGCCGCAGCTCTTTTAACATTTGTTTTCAAAGATACCGTTTTAGGATTACTTGCAAGCTTGCAACTAACTACTCAAGAAATTATTAATATTGGAGACTGGGTACGTATAGGTGCAATTGAAGGAATAGTTGAAAAAATTACTATTTCCGTAGTAACAATTAGGAATTTTGACCAATCTATTTCCACAGTTCCTACTTACAGTATTTTAAATTCTAACGTAACTAATTATAGAGGAATTAGTGAATCAGGAGCAAGAAGGGTAAAGAGAGTATTTAATATTAATATGGCAACTATTAACTTCTGTGATGCTACTATTTTAAAAGCACTAAAAAAATCTCCTTATATATCAAAGGATGTAATAGATAAAATCACTCTTGATAAAGAAGAGAAAGATTTAACCAACATTAAACTATTCAAATTATATATTCAGGAATATCTAAAAAATAATCCGGCAGTTTATACCGAAGGGTTTACTTTTTTAGTAAGACAGCTTGAACCTACGATTAATGGGTTGCCTATAGAAATATATATCTTTGTTAAAGAAGTCAATTTAGTAGGTTATGAAAATATACAGGACAATATTTCTGAACATTTCATTTCTATACTTCCTGAATTTAAATTAAAAATATTTCAGAATGTAGGAGTGGTATAATATATCTGAAGTAAAATGAAAAGTAGTAAAAATAAATTAAATTTGTATCCAAGATGGAAGTTGTCTTTCAGCTTGGATATTCACTACTTTTGAAAGCAAAGCAGTATATATACTACTTGATTATTTTCTCTAAATGCTTTAAAACTTAAAGCTTTAAAAATATTAAAATTTAAGACCTAGGAATGAATAATAATATAATTAATTTAATAGCCGCTATTATATTGTCTTTAAGTATAATTTTCGGTTGGCAGTATTTTGTTGTAAAACCTGAACAAAAAAAACAGCAACAGCAAATAGCAGTGCAGAAAGCAGAAAATTTAAAGAAACAACAGTTAAAAGCTTTAGTCGCACCTGCAACTGGTATTGTTGTTCAAGAAGAAAGTCAAGTACAGCGTATTAAAATAGAATCTGAATCACTTACCGGTTCTATTTCATTAAAAGGACTTAGATTTGATGATTTAATATTAAAGAAATATAAACAAGATTTATCTAAAAATAGTCCTGAAGTGAGATTATTTTCACCGGCTAATACAGAAAATGCATATTTTGCTGAAGTTGGTTTAGTTAGTAATTTATCTAGTGTAAAACTCCCTAACAACGATACTATATGGAATAGTGATAGTGAAATATTAAGCCCTGAAAAACCTGTTCATTTATTTTGGGTTAATGAAGACGGAGTTAAATTTTTAATTACTATTACTGTCGATGAAAACTATTTATTTACTATAGAGCAAACCATCGTTAATAATAGTGATAAAGAACTTCCTGTGCAATCTTACGGTTTAATAAATCGTAAATATATTGCCGTAGAGAAAGCGGTGAATATATTACATCAAGGACCTATCGGGTGTATAGACGAGAATCTTAAAGAATATTCTTATGATGATATTAAAGATAAGAAAAGTGAAAAATTTGCAGCAAGTAAGGTTGACTGGATAGGAATTACCGATAAATATTGGTTATCTTCCTTGATTCCGGATAAATCAAGTAATTACAGCTCGAATTTTAATTATGCTCTTAAGCAAGGGACTGAAAGATATCAGGTAGATTTTATTTCACCGGTACAAATAATAAAGCCCGGCGAAAATTTTTCAATTAAAAGCAGAATTTTTGCTGGAGCAAAAAAAGTAGACTTGCTTGATAAATATGAAAAGCAATATGATATTAAATTATTTGATAGAGCTATTGATTTTGGCTGGTTCTATATAATTACCAAACCGGTTTTCTACGCCATGAATTATTTCTATGGCTATGTCGGTAATTTCGGTGTTAGTATATTAATTGTTACGGTTATAATTAAGCTATTAATGTTTACTTTAGCCAATAAGTCTTATCGTTCGATGAAAAAAATGAAAAATTTACAGCCGGAAATCGATAGGATAAAAAATTTATACAGTGATGATAAAGCACGTTTAAATCAAGAAATTATGGCTTTATATAAAAAAGAAAAAGTAAATCCGGTAGCTGGTTGTTTACCTATACTTGTTCAAATTCCAGTATTTTTCTCCATCTATAAAGTATTGTATGTAACTATTGAAATGCGGCAAGCACCGTTTTACGGCTGGATTAAAGACTTATCTGCACCCGACCCTACTACTATTTTTAATTTATTTGGCTTATTACCGTTCTCGCCGCCGTCATTTTTAATGATTGGAGCATGGCCTATTTTAATGGCTATTACTATGTTCTTACAGCAAAAAATGAGTCCTGAACCTGCGGATCCTATGCAAGCTCAAGTAATGAAATTTATGCCGCTAATTTTTTTATTTATGTTTAGTAGTTTTCCTGTGGGACTTTTAATATATTGGTCTTGGAATAATATTCTATCCATCGTTCAACAATATTATATTAATAAATTTAATTAATTAATTAATGAGAATAGATAAAAATTTACCTAATTATCTAACTATTGCTCGAATAATGGTAATTCCAGTTATTATACTGGTATTTTATATAAATAATTCACTTGCACGTAAACTTGGGGCATTATTATTTGTTTTAGCTAGTATTACGGATTTTTTTGACGGTTATATTGCAAGAAAATATAATTTAGTTACAAGTTTCGGCAAGATGTTTGACCCTATAGCAGATAAGCTACTTGTAGGTTGCGTTATTATCATGCTAATAAAAAAAGATAATGTAGATGAGATACCTTGCTTATTAATTTTAGCACGAGAATTTTTAGTTAGCGGTCTTCGGGAATTTTTAGCTCTAGTAAAGGTTAGTGTGCCTGTATCGAGACTCGCTAAGGTAAAAACGTTTTTACAAATGTTTGCTTTATCGATATTGATACTAGGCTCAAAAGGTTCAGGAATTATTTATTTAGATATAGTAGGGGAAATAATTTTATGGATTGCCGCTTTTTTAACAATCATTACAGGTTATTCTTATTTTAAAGCTTGTAAGAAATATTTTTAAATAGGAGAATTTTATGATACATGTAAAATATATAATTTTAGGGTTTATTATAGTGTCTAGTTTAAATCTTTACGCTGCTAACAATGATATAATTGCCAATAAGAAAGTTGTAAAGGTAGAAGTAAGTAATGAACATTTAAAAACATTAAATGAAGCTTCTACTCTTTTAATTAGTTGTGTAGATTTTAGATTAATAGACGAAACAGATAAATTAATGAAGCAATTAGGATTAGAAGATAATTTTGATAAAGTATCACTGCCCGGTGCATCGCTTGCTCTCGTTAACGACAAATATACTTATTGGGGAAAAACAATAGAAGATACTATTGAGATTTTGCACGAATTACATAACATAAAACAAATTGTTTTTCTTGATCATAGAGAATGTGGAGCTTATAAAATACTTATAGGTCAGGAACAGCTAAATACCAAGGAAAAAGAAACGGCAGCACATGCAGCAATTTTAAACAAGGCCCGTGATATAATAAAAGAAAAATTCCCCCAATTAAAAGTTTATACTTTTTTAATGGGTCTTGATGGTGTAGTAGAGCAGATTTATGAACCTAGCTAAAAGCGGAGTTGTTGTATGGATAGGTTTATCTGTCATTGCGAGGAAATTGCGTAGCAATTGACGAAGCAATCTCAGGAGTTTGTTATTATTTCATGAGATTGCCGCACAGCCTACGGCTGCTTGCAATGACGATTTTTGACCCGCACAATAACGGCTAAGAAAAGTAATTTATTTTGTATCTTTGCTTTTATTATCATTAGAATCAGCAGTATTATTCTTTTGGTCGTTTTCTGCCGGTAGTTTAGAGATAGATAGTTTTTGTTTATATTTTTGTTGCTCTGCTAAAAAATTTTGAGCCTCTTTGGAAAGGCTGTTATATAGTTCACGTTTCTTCTTATTAATCTTGACTATTGCTACTCTATATTTTTGTATTTCCTCCCGTACTTCCGGTTTTATAGTACCGGCGTAAGTAGAAAAATCATCTATAATTTTTTGTGTTGTAACATCGTTAGTTTTTGCTGCATCTTTTTTTGAGCCGTCAGAAGTTGTACTATTGGCAAAGCAGCTTGTACTAAGTAAAATAGCTATTCCAAATATTATTTTTTTTATCATATAAACCTTAAGCCTTATTCTTGATAATTAGACCATTTTTAAGTCTAATAGTCAATAGACTTCTTTTGGAACTCTACTTCTAGGGGTAATTTGTACGTCAATCTGGTACTCGCATCCTCATGTACTTTTTTATACGCTGCGGTGCTGCGTTCCGTGTGTCCTCCAAATTCCTCCCTATAAGCGAGTTCAAAAAGAAGTCTAATATATAATAGAAATTATATGTATTTTCTATTTGTATGTTATTGTTTGGTGAGTATAAATATACAATATTATAATAATAACGCTCAAGAGTTTTATAGCAGAACAATCAATGCAGATTTGTCTTATAACTATAAAGCATTTACTAGCTACTTACCTGAACAAGCTCATATTTTAGATGCAGGTTGCGGAGTTGGTCGTGATACAAAATATTTTTTAAGTCAAAGATATCAAGTTACTGCTTTTGACGGTTCAACCGAAATGGTTAAATGAGCTACAAAAGCAACCGTAATAGATGTACTGCACTCCACTTTTCAAGATATCGATTTTAAGTTTGATGGTGTTTGGGCTCAAGCAACTCTCCTTCATGTACCTTATAATGAAACAATCAATGTGTATAAAAAATTCATGCTGCATTAAAGCCGGAAGGCATTTTTTATGCTTCTTACTGATATGGTTCAGATATTATACAACTTGATGATCGCGATTTTTACAATATGCATGAAGATACAATAAAACCTTATTTTAGCAGGCTTTTTGAAATAGTTAAAATATGGACGGAAAAGAGTAAGAGATTCTCTCCAAGTAAAGAGGCATTATGGTTAAATTTTATTGTTAAAAAAAGTAAAACAATATTATTAGATTAGTTTACTTATTTCTTGCTTTAATAATCAGTTTTAAAATATACGCAAAGGAATATAAAGGCTTAACATATAATCGTTATGAAAAAGATAAGCATGTGATTCATGTGTTAACTATTGATCCTAAGAATTTTGGGTTAAAACTAGTTAAAGCTCATAATCAGGTTATAAGCAGAGAAACAGTAAACGTTATGGCATACCGCACTAATGCAGCTGCTGCTATTAATGTCGGATTCTTTGAAATCGCCGATAGTGATGACGGCAGACCAAGCCTTACTTTAATGATAGACGGCAAGCTATTTAGTCTTAGAAAACAACTACAAAGTTTGTTAATTATAGATCAGGGCAATATTCAAATTACCAAGGCTAGTGCAAAAATTTTAGTAGCAATAGGCGATAAATCTGTTATTCCAAATCAAGTTAATTATTTTTCAAACCTAAAAGATATTACTTTCTATAATGATGTTTGGGCGTCTACCAAATTAACGTCGTATACTAACAAAGAATTTTTGATTGATCAGAATAGGTCTAATTTTATTGTTACGGCAATAAGTAAGCATGGTGATAATCAAATTCCATAGAAAGGCTTTATATTGTGTCCTTTCCACAAGCAACAAGTTTGCCGGTAGTAAATATAAATGATTCTGTAAAGCTAATTTTGGAATTTATCTATAAAGACGGTAAGCTTATAAATTTAAGTAACACTGCTTCAATAGTAACCGGTATTCCCTTATTGGTTCAAAACGGTAAAAATGTTGTAGATAATCCAAAGCAAGATGATCCGGCTCATGCTTGTACTGCCTTAGGAGTGTGTAATGACGGTACTATAGTTATAGTTGTAGTCGAGCATATTTATAAGCAACATGTAAAAGACCTTAAGCTTGTGTAAGTAAGATCAATATTACGGAAAGAGAAAGAAATAAATGTTGATAAATTAACAATCCCTGAAGCTTTAAAATTTTAGAAAAACACCTTGTTAATTATACTGTGATAGGATTAACTAAAACAGAACTTGCAGATTATATGTTAACTTGGATATGAATCGGCAATCAATTTAGACGGACATTATTAATGGGCGGAAAAATTATAAATAATGTAATAGGTGATGAAGATGAAGCTTTAGGCGAACATCTCGTGCGTCCCGTATCCGATGCAATAGTATTATACCAAATAATATAAAGTAAATTTACGTTGCCTTAACATGGAACAATGTCATTCTTGCGAAGATAGGAATTCAGTAACTAAAAGATACAAATATATTTAATTTTTCATATTAAAAGCTTAGATAATGTCGCTTTTTGCTAGATTCCCGCTTTCGCGGGAATGACATACTCAAATTTTAGCTAGAATGATATTTGAGATTTATAGAACTCTAAGATTTTATATTTTCCTGCTCCATTGCTTTTTTACGCATTTCTAAATATTCTTCTTTAGTCATTATTTTTTTGGGAGCTACATAATCTAAAAATACTTTTCCGTTTAGATGATCGATTTCATGCTGGATAACTCTTGCTAAAAATCCTTCTGCGATACCTTGAATTTGATTGCCATTTATATCATATGCGTGATAATGAATTTTCTTGAATCTTGCTACCGGTCCTGTAGCATTTTCAACAGAAAAGCATCCCTCGTAATCTTCATGTTTATCAATACCTATCGGTTTATATGAGGGGTTAATCCAAATAGTTTTAGGCATTGTATCCTTAAGGTCAGGACGCCATTTTTTTAACTCTGCATCTTCATGTACTGCAAATATTATTATACATTTTGATATGCCTATTTGCGGTGCAGCAAGTCCTGCACAATTTTCTTCTTGATCATATTTCTTTTCTAAAATAGATATATCACGTAAATCTTCTGAAGATAAAGGAAAGTTTAAAGTTTTTGCCTTTATTCTAATAGTTTTATCCTCTGAACTATTTAAGGTTTGAATGTTCAAAGTTACATATTGCGGTAATGAAATATTGTTTTCATTTTTCATATTACTTTTACAACCTGTTATAAAAATTATAGCAGTTAATAATAGAGCTGTTTTTAATTTGGACATATATTTTATTATAATAATTTATAAATAGAAAATTATAGATAGAAACTAAAATCAAGTAAATAAATTGTCATATTTCTTTTACGCATCCTATAGTTAATAATTTTATTTAATTTCTTTTGAGAAAAAATCAATAGGTTTGACTTTTCTAACATATTTTAGTACAATATTTATCTTCAAAAAAAAATAGAAAAAATTTAATTTATGAATACTCCCAAAAGTGACAATTATCTCTCGGAACTAAGCAAGGTAATTTGGCCTATAGAAAGATATGAAAATAAGAAGTTTCTTCCTATGGCGTTTATGATGTTCTGTATTTTATTAAACTACTCAACGCTTCGTTCAATTAAAGACGGGTTTGTAGTAACGGATATAGGGGCAGAAGCAATAAGTTTCTTAAAAACATATATAGTACTACCTTCTGCCGTAATCGCTATGATAATTTATGTTAAGCTCTGCGATATTTTAAAGCAAGAAAACGTGTTTTATGTTATTACTTCATTTTTCTTAGGGTATTTTGCATTATTTGCGTTTGTTCTTTACCCCTACCCTGATTTAGTTCATCCTGATCCTGAAACCATAGAATCTTGGAGTTTAGCTTATCCTAATTTCAAATGGTTTATAAGAATAGTTGGGAAATGGAGTTTTGCATCTTTTTATACTATGGCAGAGCTTTGGGGAACAATGATGCTTAGTTTATTATTTTGGCAATTTGCTAACCAAATTACTAAAACCGATGAAGCTAAACGTTTTTACTCAATGTTTGGTTTACTTGCTAATTTAGCATTGCCTGTAACATCCGTAATTATTGGATATTGCTTGCATGAAAAAACTCAAATAGTTGCAGAACATCTAAAATTTGTGCCTTTATTTGTTATAATGATAACAAGTAGCTTTTTGGTAATATTAACATATAGATGGATGAATAAAAATGTTCTAACCGATCCTAGACTTTATGATCCGGCATTAGTAAAAGAAAAGAAAGCTAAAGCTAAAATGTCATTAATAGACAGTTTTAAAATGATCTTTACTTCTAAGTATGTAGGTTATATTGCATTGTTACTTATTGCTTACGGTGTTTCAGTAAATTTAGTTGAAGGTGTTTGGAAATCCAAAGTAAAAGAATTATATCCGACGAAAGAGGCTTATACTATATATATGGGTAAGTTCCAATTTTATCAGGGTTGGGTTGCAATTGCTTTCATGCTTATAGGTAGTAATATTTTAAGAAAAGTATCATGGTTAACTGCAGCTATGATAACTCCATTAATGATGTTAATTACCGGTGCAGCGTTTTTTGCATTTATCTTTTTTGATAGTGTTATTGCTATGCATTTAACAGGTATTCTTGCTTCAGGTCCTTTAGCACTTGCTGTTATGATCGGTATGATTCAAAATGTTTTAAGTAAAGGTGTAAAATATTCTTTATTTGATGCCACTAAAAACATGGCGTATATTCCGCTTGATAAGGATTTACGAGTAAAAGGGCAAGCTGCTGTTGAAGTTATCGGAGGAAGATTTGGTAAATCAGGCGGTGCTATTATTCAATCTACATTCTTTATTTTATTTCCTGCATTTGGTTTTGTAGAGGCAACTCCTTATTTTGCTTCTATATTCTTTGTAATAGTAATATTATGGATATATGCTGTTAAAGGTTTAAATAAAGAGTATAAAGTTTTGGTAAATAAAACCGAAAAATAGACTCTTAAACTTGCTTTTTTTATAGTCGGAGAGTTTATAATATGACAAATACAAGATCCAAAATTAAAACTCCAAGATCGCCATATGTAAAAAAATATAATAGTTGGCGAGTAAGGATTTTGTATTCTATTATTATAGGTTACGCAACTTTTTATTTTTGTCGTCAGAATTTTAATATAGCAACTCCTGCTATAAGAGAATATTTTGGGGTTACTAAAACACAAATTGGCTGGATATTAACTGCTTCATCTATTATGTATGGAGTTAGTAAAGCGTGTAACGGGTTTATTAGCGATAAAGTTAATGCTCGGATATTTATGGTTTTGGGTCTTTTATTTGTCGGGATCATTACTATGCTAATAGGTTTTTCAGATTCTTTATGGCTTATAGGAATTTTATGGATAGCCAGTAACTGGTTTCAATCTATGGGCTGGCCTCCTGCAACAAAGATGCTTACTCACTGGTTCGCTTCAAAAGAACTTGGAACTAAATGGGCTATGGGTGCAACTTCTAATCAAATAGGTGGTGCCCTTGCTATGATAAGCTGCGGTTATTTAATCGATAAATTTGATTGGAGAGCTGCCTTTTTTGTCCCAGGTGTAGTTGCTTTTGTAGTATCGCTTTTTTTATATAATAGGCTTCGTAATTCTCCAAAAGAAGTAGGTTTATCTACCGTAGAGGAATATAAAGAATATCCGCCTGAAGCTATAGGAGATTATGAGAAGCTATTAACTCCACAATTACTTAAAATGGTCTTTTGTAATAAGCTAATATGGTATGTTTGTTTAGCAAACATGTTTGTTTATATAATACGTTCCGGAGTAATTTATTGGGCTCCAACATTTTTAAAAGATTTACGTAATATAAGTCTTGCAAATGCAGGCTTACAAATCGGTTTATATGAAATGATAGGTATCCCAGGGGCATTAATAGCAGGTGTTTTATCTGATAAACTATTTCAAGGTCGTCGAGGTCCTGTTGCATCCATATGTATGGTATTGCTTAGCTTATTGTTAGTCTTGTTTTGGAAACTTCCTATTCACAGTGAATTATTAAGTATAGTAATTCTTTCTTTAATAGGCTTTTTGGTTTCAGGACCTCAGCTCCTTGTAGGTATAGCAGCTGCTGATTTTAGTACCCGTCAGGCTGTCGGTACGGCTAATGGATTATCAGGGTTATTTGGTTATTTAGGAGCGGCTATTGCGGGAGTCGGCGTAGGATGGATTAGCGATAATTATGGTTGGAATGGGGTATTTATATTTTTCAGTATTTCTGCTCTTTTAGGAGGAGGATTATTTGCTTTAATATGGAATCGTTCAGCTAAAAAATACATTTAATAATTATAATAAATAGGTTACAAAATGACAATACAATATACTTTTTCAATGATTAAGCCTGATGCTATCAAAAGGAATAAAATAGGGCAAATTAATACTTACTTAGAAAATGCCGGTTTAAAAATAGTGGCTCAGAAAATGAAATTTTTAACTAAATATGAAGCTGCATGTTTTTATGATGAGCATAGAGCAAGACCGTTTTTTAATAGCTTAGTTGAATATATTACTTCAGGAGCGGTAGTACTTCAAGTGCTTAAGGGGGAGGATGCTATAACTTTAAACCGTACCGTTATGGGTGCAACTAATCCTGCTGAAGCTGAAGCAGGTACTATTAGAAAAGATTTAGGCGAATCAATTGAGGCTAATAGTATTCATGGTTCAGATAGTGAAAATAGTGCGAAAAGAGAAATCGAATTTTTCTTTAATAAATCTGAAATTATAGAATAATTAATGCTAAAATATGACGTAATAGTTATAGGCGGTGGACATGCAGGCGTAGAAGCAGCCGCTGCTTCTGCACGTCTTGGAGTTCCTACTCTCTTAATTACGTTAAAACCGGAAAATTTAGGCGAAATGTCTTGCAATCCAGCAATCGGTGGCATTGCAAAAGGCACATTAGTTAAAGAAATCGATGCACTTGATGGGTTAATGGGTTATGTTATAGACCAAGCTGGTATACATTATAAAATGCTGAATGAGACTAGAGGACCAGCAGTTTGGGGACCTAGAGCTCAAGCTGATCGAAAGCTTTATAAAAAAGCGATGTATCAAATATTAACAAATTATCCTAATCTAGATATATTATATGGAAAAGTGGAAGATATAGAAATTAAATCTTCTAAAATTGAAGCGGTTATTTTAAATAACGGTAGCAAAATTCTTTGTCAAAAAATTATATTAACTACAGGTACTTTCCTATCAGGTCTTATTCATATTGGACAAAAAAAAATTCCTGCTGGTAGAGTAGATGAAGAGCCTTCGTATGGATTATCAAATACATTAAAACAAATAGGTTTTAAACTGGCTCGTTTAAAAACAGGTACACCGCCTCGCATTGATGGACGTACTATTGATTATAGTAAAACAATTTTACAACCCGGCGATAAAATTCCTCGTCCTTTTTCTGAATTAACAAATATTGTTAATGTTTCTCAGATAAATTGTTTTATCACAAAAACAACCTCAGAAACTCATGATATTATACGTGAGAATCTTGATAAATCCGCAATGTATTCAGGGCAAATAGAAGGAATAGGACCGCGATATTGTCCTTCTATTGAAGATAAAATAGTCAGATTTAGTACAAAATCAGAACATCGTATATTTTTAGAACCTGAAGGGTTAGATGATTATACGATTTATCCAAACGGTATTTCTACTTCTTTGCCTGAAGATGTGCAACATAAATTAATCAAAACAATACCAGGATTAGAAAATGTAAAGGTTTTACGTCCAGGTTATGCTATAGAATATGATTATGTTGATCCACGTGAAATAAGTGTTACGCTAGAGACAAAAAAAATAGCTGGATTGTATTTGGCCGGGCAAATTAACGGTACTACAGGATATGAGGAAGCCGCAGGGCAAGGTATAATAGCCGGTATAAATGCTGCTTTAGCAGTAAAAGATCAAGCACCGTTTATGTTAACAAGAGCAAACAGTTATATTGGAGTAATGATTGATGATTTAACAACATTTGGTACTATAGAACCTTATCGTATGTTTACTTCTCGCTCAGAATATAGATTATCTTTAAGAGCAGATAACTCTGATTTACGTTTAACGGAATTAGGGATGAACATTGGAGTCGTATCAGAAAAACGTAAAAAAATATTCACAAAAAAATGTGAAGATATAGAAAAAATAAAATCATTATTAAATACCTTGTCTTTAACTACTAGTAAACTTGCTAAAATGGGTATACAGGTTGCACAGGATGGTACATATAAAACAGTATTAGACTTATTTAAAATACCTAATTTTAATGTTGAACAAGCTATTAAAATTTTTCCTATGCTTAAAGAAACACAAAATAATAACATTTTGCAATTACTCTATATTGAAGCAAAATATGCTTCATATTTAACTAGACAACACGCAGATATTAATTTATTTCAAAGTGAAGAGGCGCAGTTCATACCTAAAAATATTGACTATTTTAAAATACCAAGTATATCATTAGAGATACAGGAAAAACTTTCTTCCTATAAACCTACTACTATTGGTGTAGCACGTCGAATTCCAGGGATTACACCTGCAGCAATTATGGCTATTATAATTTATTTAAAAACTAAATATAGTGATGGAAGTTCCACGTGAAATAATTGAAAAGTTAGAAATTTTTCAAAAGTTAGTTAAAAAATGGAATAAATCAATCAATCTTGTATCGGATAATACTATACATAATTTTTGGCAACGTCATATATTAGACTCATTACAATTAATACAATATATTGATAATAAAGACATACATTTGGTTGATATAGGAAGCGGTTCCGGTTTGCCTGGTATAGTATTATCTATAGCGGGGGTAGCGCAAGTAAGTTTAATAGAAGCTGATTTACGTAAATGTATATTTTTAGAAAAAGCATCAAAGATATCAAATAATAACATACAAATAATCAATCAAAGAATAGAAAAAGTAGAAATAGATTGTAGTATATTAACTTGTAGAGCTTTCTCTAACTTAAATACAATATTTAATTGCATAAAAAATATTTCAGTACGAGAAAAATTTTTGTTATTAAAAGGAAAAAATTATTTAACTGAAATAGTAAAAGCTAAAGAGAGATGGTTATTTGGTTATTTAATACATCAAAGTATTACTTGTGAAGAAGGGAAAATTCTAGAAGTTAGTAATTTAACAAAAATGATATGAAAGTAATTGCTATTGTTAATCAAAAAGGAGGGGTAGCTAAAACTACAACTACTGTAAATTTAGCTACAGCTTTTGCTGCTGTAAATAAAAAAATTTTAGTTATAGATCTTGATCCTCAAGGGAATAGTAGTACCGGTTTTGGAATTAGTCAGCAACAACGCAAAAATACTATATACCAAGTATTAACAAATTTAATAGAATTGCAAGATGCAATAATTTCTACAGATATACCAAATTTAGAAATAATTACTTCAAACACTAATCTATCTGCGGCTGAATTAGACTTAACAAAATTAAAGGACCGAGAATATATTTTAATGAAGCTATTGGCAGAAATAAAAATATTATATGATTATATAATTATTGATTGCCCTCCTTCATTAAATTTATTAACGGTAAACGCTTTAGTTGCAAGCGATGAAGTACTGATTCCAATGCAATGTGATTTTTATTCTTTAGAAGGATTAAGTCATTTGTTAAAAACAATTGAAATTGTAGAGAAAAAATTAAATCCTAAGATAAAGATTGCAGGTATATTATTTACAATGTATGATAAGCGTAATCGTTTAACTGAACAAGTAGAAGATGATGTTAGAAAATGCTTAGGAGAATTAGTATTTAAAACCGTTATTCCAAGAAATATTAAACTATCTGAAGCTCCTTCATATGGACAACCGGCTATTATATATGATTATAAATGTTCGGGAGCAGTTGCATATATAGAACTTACAAAAGAAATCTTAGAAAGATATGGCGAAAAATAAAGGACTAGGAAGAGGATTATCTTCATTACTTGGAGAAGAAGTTATTTCTATAGAATCAGAAATAGTACAAATAATCAATATTGATAAAATAAGACCAAACGAGAATCAGCCTAGAAAAAACTTTGAATATGATAAAATAAAAGAATTAGCAGATTCTATATTGAATAATGGTTTATTACAGCCTATTATTGTTGATAATAATTTCCAAATTATAGCAGGAGAGCGACGCTGGCGTGCATGTAAATTAGCAAAAGTTTTAGAGATACCGGTCATTATAAAAAATTTAGATGCTAGAGAGAGTATGGAAATAGCATTAATTGAGAACATACAAAGAACTGATTTAACAGTGATGGAAGAAGCTCGTGGCTTTAAATATTTAATAGAAAATTTTAATTATACGGCAGAAAAATTAGCTGAAAGGCTTGGTAAAAGTCGTAGTCATATAGCTAATTTAGTAAGGCTTAATAATTTGCCGCAGTCTATTCAAGATAAAGTAAATGAAAATATACTAAGTATGGGTCAAGCCCGGTGTTTAATAAATCATGAACATGCAGAAGTAATAGCCGATCATATTATAAATAATGATTTAAATGTACGTCAAACAGAAGAACTAGTAAGACAATGGTATAAGAATGAGTATACAAAATCCCCGAACAATAATAACAAAATAGGAAAGCGTTTTTTAAAGGACAAAGCTACGGATAATGATCTAGAATTATTAGTAAAAGCTTTATCAGAAAAATTTGGTATAAAAATAACAATAGAAAATTATCCACTAGGCGGAAAATTAATATTTCATTATAAAGATTTGGAAGAATTAGACTTGATATTATTAAAATTAAATTAAAATGCCAGCATTTTATTTCTTAAGATAAATATCTAAACGAGAAAAACAATGATAGAACTTACAATTTCTGATTTTGAATTATATAATCATAGAGCAATAAATTCATACAATACAGTAGTAAATATATATATCGGTGTAAAATAATAATATAAGGAAATAAGTAATTTATGTCATATCAATATGTTTATGAAATGGTTGGTTTAAGCAAAATTATAAATGGTAAACGAATTTTAAAAGAAATAAATTTATCATTTTTACCAAAAGCTAAGATCGGTATAATAGGTCCAAATGGAGCAGGCAAATCGACTTTATTAAAAATAATGGCAGGTATTGATAAAGAGTTTGAAGGTAAAGCAACAGCTAAAATTGGTATAAAAGTAGGATATTTACCTCAAGAACCGTATCTTGATGCTAGTAAAAATGTTTTTGATAATATCATAGAAGGTCTTCATGCAAAGAAAAAACTTATTGATGAATTTAATTATATAAGTAACAAATTTGCTGCTGAAATCACTGATGAAGAAATGCAAAAGCTTTTTGATAAACAAGCAGAATTGCAAGAAAAAATAGACAATTGTGATGGATGGAATCTAGAACGTGAAATAGAGATCGCAATGCTTGCTTTACGTTGCCCACCAAAAGAAGCAGATATTACAAAAATTTCCGGTGGAGAAAAAAGAAGAGTGGCTTTATGTAAATTGCTTTTAGAGAAACCTGATATGTTGTTACTTGATGAACCTACAAATCATTTGGATGCAGAATCAGTTTCTTGGCTTGAGGATTATTTAAAGCATTATGAAGGTACTGTAATAGTAATTACCCATGATCGTTATTTTTTAGATAATGTTACAGAATGGATATTAGAAATAGATCGTGGAAATTGTATACCGTGGGAATCAAATTATAGTTCTTGGCTTGAGCAGAAGCAAAAAAAATTAGCTTTAGAAAGTAAAGAAGATGATGATAGAAAAAAACAATTGAATCGTGAACTTGAATGGATTCGTCAAACTCCAAAAGCTAGACAATCAAAAAATAAAGCACGTATTACAGCATATCAAGAGTTATTAAATAAACAACAAGAACAAAAAACTGATCCTACTCAAATAATTATACCTAACGGACCTCGTTTAGGTGATCTTGTTATTGAAGCAGAACATATAGCTAAAAAATTTAATAATAAAATATTATTATCAGATTTTAGTTTTAAAGTTCCACGTGGAGCTATTGTAGGAATTATTGGACCGAATGGAGCAGGTAAGTCTACTTTGTTTAATATTATTACAGGTAAAATAATGCCAGATAGTGGTTCTATTAAAATTGGTCAAACGGTAAAATTAGGTTATGTCGATCAATCACGGGATCATTTAGATGATAATAAGACTATATGGGAAGAAATTTCAGAAGGTCTAGATGAATTACAACTTGGTAATAGAATAATTAAAAGTAGAGCTTATTGTGCAGCTTTTAATTTTAGAGGCGGTGATCAACAAAAAAAAGTTGGACAACTTTCAGGTGGAGAACGTAACAGAGTACATTTGGCAAAATTACTAAAAGAAGGAGCAAATGTTATATTATTAGATGAGCCGTCTAATGATTTAGATATTGATACATTAAGAGCGCTTGAAGATGCTATTTTAGATTTTGCAGGTTGTGTATTAGTGATTAGTCATGATAGATGGTTTTTAGATAGAATAACCACTCATATTATATCATATGATAAAGAAAATAATGCTACATGGTTTGAAGGAAATTATCAAGATTATCATGAATATATGCTAAATACTAACGGGGAAAGTATTTTAAATCCAAAATATAAACATAAGAAATTAATATAAATATGTCTTTAACGCAAATATTATTAATTTTGTTTGTAGGAATATTGGTAACAAAACCGCATGATATTTTTATAATTATTAAAGAATTAAAAAAAATAAAAGCGTATTTAATTAATATTAAGTCATCTATTGTAAAAAATATAGATGAACCGTTAGAAACAGAGCAGGTAAATTTTTATTTAAAAAAAATTATTAACCTAGAAGGTTATTATCATGGTAGTTATGATTTAACAACAATAAAAGAAAAATATTATACACTAATAATTAATAATGACTTAATAGAAAATGAATCAGTACCTGATATAACAGAGAAACACTAATCCGTGCCTCGTTCAATTAATTAAATCTAAGAATTATGCAAAAAGTAGTAAAACTTAACAATATCAAAATAGGAAATGATTTACCGTTTGTTCTAATTACAGGGCCTTGTCAGATTGAAGGAAAAGATCATGCGTTGTTTATGGCAGAAAAACTTGTTAAATTAACTAGCAAGCTTGAGATTCCATTTATTTATAAATCTTCTTTTGATAAAGCTAATAGAACTTCCGTACATGGGATTAGAGGACTTGGTATTGAGAAAGGTTTAGAAATTTTATCAAAAGTAAAATCTGAATTCGATTGCCCTATTGTTACTGATGTTCATTCAGAGAGTCAATGTGCTGAAACAGCCGAAGTAGCAGATATTTTACAAATTCCGGCATTTTTATGTAGACAAACCGACTTGCTTCAAGCTGCAGCAAAAACAGGTAAAATAGTAAAAGTAAAAAAAGGGCAGTTTCTAGCTCCGTGGGATATGAAAAATGTGCAAACAAAACTAGAAGCTTTTGGAGTAAAGGATATATTATTTACAGAGCGAGGAGCATGTTTTGGCTATAATAACTTGGTATCTGATATGCGTAGTCTTGCAATAATGGCAGAGTTAAATGTACCTGTAGTTTTTGATGCCACACATTCCGTTCAGCAACCGGGCGGGCTAGGAGGCAGTACCGGCGGAGAAAGAAAATATGTAGAGTTACTTGCAAAGGCGGCAACTTCTGTAGGTATCGCCGGTATGTATATGGAAGTACATCAAGACCCCGATAACGCTCCAAGCGACGGTCCATGTATGATGAAGTTGGATAATCTAGAGTCCATTCTTATCAAACTAAAAAAATATGATAAAATTACAAAAGAAAAATAACTTCAAATTTTACCTTTAAAAATATATATAAATATCCCCTATTAATTCAATTTTAAAATAGAAGTAATAATTTTTTACAATATAAAAAATAGAACTTTCTTATCGTTAGAATTTCACAAATTCGCCTTTAAATCTTTGTTGTAAATTTACTTATTTAGAATTTTTTTTAAATAGTGTTAATATTTATTTATTCAGCTTATAGATCAAAGATGTTTTTATTTGTATAAATGCAAATAATTTGTAGGTATAATTATTATATGGAATCAAATAAAAGCAGCTGGCAGTACACTGTTTGGTAGTCCTAAACAGGAACGAGTAATATAAAATTAAAACCTTATCAAGTAACCGATAATGTAGAATCTAATAAAGAACAAAAAAATATTATAAAGAAGCATTAGAATGGCTTGATAAACTTACGGGATCGCAAGCTGAGCATATTATTATATCTATAAATGAAATAAAAGCCAATGCTCATTATTATTTAGGTATGATCTATGAAAATAGTAAATCGGAATTAGATTGGTTTAGAGCAATAATAGAATATATTAGTGCTCTGGAAATTGAGAAAGATTTTAACTTTCTCTATAACCATGATACCGTACATTTTTAGCAATATTTGTAAAAAAATAGGTGGATTATTTTAAATTTAGGGAGATTCTATAAGGACGAAAATAAAAGCGAAATAGTAATTAAATTGCTTCTTGAAGCAATAAAATATTTCAAGGTAAGTTTAAGTATAGACCCGATAGAAGAGTGTAGTTTTATTCTTAGAGAAATTTTTAACATCCCTAAGAATAAAAAAGAAGTAGAGAAGTATCTATCTTTAAAAAAAGATCTTTATATATCTTTAGGAGAATTTTTATTTAAATTAAATTTAATACCGCTAGCTGCTTTTGAATATTTAAAGGCTGCAAATATAGCTAGCCCTCAGGAAGAACAAAAATTATTGTTAAAAGTTCATAAAGTTTATAGTACGGAGATGGAGGAAAATACTGCTTTTATACGCTCAATACTTGAAGATGGAAGATCTGAGTATAGTTACTAAAGAGGCTGACAGAACAAAATTTTTAAGTGATACACAGACTATAATAAATGATTTGGTTTCACTGCCGGAGCCGCAAGCCAAGGAGTGGCCAGAAGTACAACAAAATCAAAATGAGCAATTAACTAATGATCAACAAGAAGTAAATAAATGCCGATTAATACAGGACATAGGCATTGGGTAAATATGAGATAATGATACAAATAAGATAATATTTACTTATAATGATCCTTTGGGCAGATCGTTAAATGCTCGTCCTGACTTAGTAAAACTTATTACCGAGGTTTGCTCTGATGCAGAAATAATGGATTTAAAAACTCAACAACAAGAAGAAGGAAATACTTCAGACTGCGGAGTTTTGGTATGTGATGAGTTAATAAGACAATTTCAAGGTCTTAAAATTCTCTCTACGGAGCAATGTAAAGGACAAGGACTAAATTTAAGAAAATCTCAAGCTTGAAACATTAAAACAAAGTTTAATAGCTCTCAACAAGTCCAAGAACAACATGTTTATATTAACATTAGATAATAATGCTTCAGATAACGAAGAAGATAAAGATAATAACGTTAATAGTAATGCAGTAGAGCGTCCTCCTTATGATAATAATGACGAAGTTTAGGTAGGTGGAGCAACTATGCAACTTAATGATTAACATTAAAAGTTTGACGTTGCGATGTCATTCCTGCAACAGCAGGAATGACATCAGCATTCTAATAACAATGCCCAATCGCAATACTTGCATTTACACCGAGAAAGAATTACCGCAGCCGCATTTTGCTTTAGCTTGCGGATTACTAACGTTGAAATATGAACTGCCTAGTTCTTCTATAAAATCAAGAGTGCAATCTAGCATAAATTTTTGGGAGATAGAATCAATAATAATTGTAGCATTATGTTTAGTAATGACATAATCATCTTGCTCTATATTATCTTTTGAGACTAGTTCGTAATTATACATAAGTCCTGAGCAACCGCCGCTATCAACCGAAATTCGTAGTACTAAATTCTTATCTTTTTCTAGCTTTACTAACTCGCAAACCCGTTCAAAAGCTCTATCCGTAATTGTTATCGTCACTTAAAATTACCTTGTAAAAGTCTCATAAATTATATAGTATATCTTGATATTTTTCAAGTTGGCTTTGTTGTGTGGATACCCAATCGGCATTGCGAGCAGCCGTAGGCTGCGTGGCAATCTCATGAAATAATAACAAACTCCTGAGATTGCTTCGTCAATTGCTATGCAATTTCCTCACAATGACGAAAAGTTAGAACCACACAACAACGTATTTCAAAATAAAGGATAACGATGCTTGCTTCATACGCTTCTGATCCTCTTAAAAGTAGGGGAAGATTATATAAGGAAATCCCGACCTCTTATAGAAACGAGTTTGAACGTGATCGTGATCGCATTATACATACTAATGCATTTAGGCGTTTGCAATATAAAACTCAAGTTTTTATTAATCACGAGGGAGATCATTACAGAAATAGGCTAACTCACTCTCTAGAGGTTTCGACTGTTGCACGTTCGGTTGCTAGTACTTTAAATTTATCAAATGATTTAGCTGAGACAATAGCACTTGCTCATGATCTTGGGCATACGCCTTTCGGTCATGCGGGAGAGCGGGCTTTAAATGAATGTATGAGAGAGTATAGCGGCTTTTCTCATAATGCTCAATCTTTAAAGATACTAACATTACTTGAAAAAAGATATGCGGCTTATAATGGAGTAAATTTAACATGGGAAGTTTTAGAAGGAATAGTAAAACATAACGGTCCTATACTAGGCGAGATAAATGAATATATAGCAGAGTATAATAAGCAAAATGATTTAGAACTTAGTACCTATGCATCAGCAGAGGCTCAAATAGCAGCTCTTGCCGATGATATTAGCTATATTTCGCATGATTTGGAAGATAGTATCGGTGCTAAAATTATCGATTTTAATAGTCTTGCTGAACTTAAATATATTGATCAACATGTTGTTGAACTTAAGTCAAAATTTAAAAATATTAGTTCCTCATGTCTGATTTATGAGGTAGTACGTAAGCTAATACATGAGTTAATTACCGATTTATTATGGCAAACAAAAGAAAATTTAAATAAAGAAAAAATTACTAACATAGATGAGATACGTAACTTGAATTATCAGATAGTGGATTTTACGGAAAAAACTAATGAAAATATTAAGGAAACTAAGAAGTTTCTTCATGAGCGAGTTTATAAAAGTAATAAAATTACGGCCATCAGCCTTAAATGTACTAAAATCGTACAAGGTCTGTTTAAGGTTTATATGGATGATATTAATTTATTGCCGGTTAATTGGAAAATATTAATAGACTCTAATGAAACATATAGTAAAGCTAGAGTTGTTGCTGATTATATAGCAGGGATGACTGACCGTTTTGCCATTCAGGAATATAATCAGCTCTGCTCGACTTCCTACATAACTTGCTTCTAAGGGTAATTTGTGCGTCGCTCCGGTACTCGCATCCTCACGTACTAAAGTGTACGCTGCGGTGCTGCGTTCTATGTCTCCTACAAATTCTTCCTTATTAGCGAGCATTTGTAAGAATTCTATTCGCTGAATTTTAATAACATTTAATAATTATGAATATATTTAATCAATTGAAACAAGATATAATTGTGGCAAGCAGGCAATTATATAATAATCAAGAAATAGCAAATACTGCTACTATTGAAACACCGAAAGATAGTTTTAACGGTGATTTATCAAGTAATATTGCAATGATTATTGCAGCTAAAGAAAGTATTGCTCCTAGGGAAGTGGCTTTAAAATTTAAAGAAGTCCTTATAACATTACCTTATATTGCAAGTATAGAAATAGCAGGACCGGGCTTTATTAATTTTACTATAAAAGCTGATAGTTGGCAGGCATCAATAAAGGATATTTTACAGCATGAAGAAAAGTTTTTTGAAATTGATATAGATAAAAGCAGAAATATTAACATCGAGTATGTTTCGGCAAATCCCACCGGTCCAATGCATATAGGGCATGCTAGGGGTGCGGTATATGGTGATGTGCTAGCAAGGATTTTGCAAAAGGTAAGTTATTCCGTTACAAAAGAATATTATGTTAATGATGCAGGCTCACAAATAAATGATTTAGTTAGTACGGTATTATTACGTTATAAAGAGGCTTTAGGTGAGCAAATTACTATCCCTACCGGGTTATATCCGGGAGAGTATTTAATTCCGCTTGGGCAAATTTTAGCGAAAGAATACGGCAATAAATTATTAACGATGAACGATGCTGAAAGGTTCAAAATAATCAAAAGTTTTGCCGTAGAAAAAATGCTTGATTTAAATAGAAAAGATTTAGCAGATTTAGGGATTAAACATGATATATTTTTCTCTGAGCAATCATTGCATGATAAAGGTGAGATAGAGGAAACAGTTAAACTACTGGAGCGTATGGGGCTAATTTATGAAGGTACGTTACCTGCCCCTAAAGGTAAAATTCACGAAGAGTGGGATAATAGAGTTCAAAAATTATTTAAATCTACTAAGTACGGTGATAGTCAAGATCGTCCTATAGAAAAAGCTGATGGAAGTTGGTCTTATTTTGCTTCTGATCTTGCATATGCTAAGGATAAAATAGAGCGGGGAGCGAATCACTTAATTTATGTACTTGGTGCCGATCATAGTGGATATGTTAAAAGAATTGAGGCAATAGTTAAAGCTTTAGGTAAGGAGCAGGTTAAAGTGGACGTTAAAATCTGTCAATTGGTCAATTTCGTTGAAAACGGTGTGCCGGTTAAAATGTCAAAACGTCTTGGGAGCTTTGCTAGTGTGCAAGACGTAAATCATGAGGTGGGGAAAGATATCATAAGATTTATGATGTTGACTAGACAAAATGATAAGCCACTTGATTTTGATTTGGTAAAAGTGAAAGAACAATCAAGAGAAAATCCTATCTTTTATGTACAATATGCACATGTGAGAACGATATCTATTTTATCAAAAGCTAGAGAATTAATGCCTGAATCTTATAATAACTTTGAATCAGGTAAGTATGATTTATCTTTATTATCCTCTGAAGAAGAAATTGAGATTATAAAACTTTTGGCTAGCTGGACAAAAACATTAGAAGCATCTGCAAAATATTTTGAACCGCATCGCATCGCATTTTATTTAATAAATTTAGCCTCAAAATTTCATTCTATGTGGAATTTCGGTAAAGAAAATAGCGATTATAGATTTGTAATTGAGAGCAATAAAGAATTAACTCTAGCACGCCTTGCTCTTGCAAGTGCCATACAGAAAGTTATAGCTAGCGGTCTCGAAGTGATAGGTGTAGAACCAATGAACAAAATGTAGTTAGGTTTTCATCGTCATTGCAAGGAGGTATTGCTCATGTGGATACCGCGTCGTCATTGCGAGCAACCGTAGGCTGCGTGGCAATCGCATGAAATAATACTCCTGAGAGTGCTTAGTCAAAACTTACAATTTTTCTTCGCAATGACGTTTTTCTATTATCAAATTACTAAATATGATCCATAATATTTTTATTAAAATATTTCTAGTATTTTTAGTATGTATATCTGCTATTTATTTTGGTTATCAATATTATCAGAATAGCAAGCCGGTAATTACTATTTATCCTGATGAGCTGCCTACAAAAATAAAACCGTCTATAATAGAAAATAACCAAATAGCCGCAGTACATAGTACGATATATGAAAATCTTATTGCTAAAGATACAAATATTAAAACCGTAAAATTGCTTCCTGACCCTGAGAAACCTATGAGTATAGATTCTCGCAACCAAAGCCAAAGCGATGAATCTTTTGATGAAATATCTAACCTTATTGCATTAATAGAGCCAAATAATAACTCCAAAAATGAAACGGATTTAAATATAATAAAGCTTGAAAAAGGAAGTAAAGATAAGGTTAGTAATGCTAAAAATTGTAAAAATAATGAAAGTTATAAAGTACAACTAGGTTCGGTAAAATCTGAAGCAGAAGCAATGAAAGAAGGGGAAAGAATAAAAAAGCAATTCCCGAAAATTCTTAAAAATGTTGTTATCACAACCAAAAAAGTTAAATATGACGACGGTAAATTTTTCTATTTAATCTTAGCCGGTGATTATGGTAGTCTTAGTCAAGCTAAAGCGGTTTGTAAGAAATTAGCTTATAATAAGCAGAGTTGTGTGTTGAAGTGATATTTGTATACTCTTATGTCATTCCTGTGAAAGCAGAAATCCATCATAAAGCGAGATAAATCGAGCTTTTAATTTTAAGAATTTGCTGTGTTTATATTTTTTTTCTGGATTCCTGCTTTCGCAGGAATGATATAGAGAACCACGCAACAACGATTGCTCGCAATGACGATAAATAAAAACTAAATAACTTATGAAAGAAGCTAAAATAGAAAATATTGACTTTGGTAATGCATTATCAGAGCGTTATCTTGCTTATGCGTTATCAACAATTATGTCACGTTCGCTTCCTGACGTACGTGACGGACTCAAGCCTGTACATCGTAGGTTATTATACGCAATGCTACAGTTAAGGCTTGAGCCGAATTCCGGCTATAAGAAATGTGCGAGGGTGGTCGGTGACGTAATAGGTAAATACCACCCGCACGGTGATGTGGCAGTGTATGATACCTTGGTACGCCTTGCTCAGCATTTTTCGTTGCGTTATCCTTTAATTGATGGGCAGGGTAATTTCGGCTCTATCGACGGTGATAATGCAGCAGCTATGCGTTATACCGAATCACGTATGACGGACATATGTACGTTATTAATGGAGGACATCGATAAAGATACGGTAGATTTTCGCCCTACTTATGATTATTCCGATTTAGAACCGGTAATAATGCCGGCAAGTTTTCCGAATTTACTAGCTAATGGTTCTGAAGGGATAGCAGTCGGTATGGCAACCAATATACCACCGCATAATTTACATGAGCTTTGTGATGCTCTAATACATTTAATCGACCATCCGAAAGCTGAAATTAACGATATAATGAACTTTATCAAAGGTCCTGATTTCCCGACCGGCGGCATAATTATTGATAAAGCTGAAGTTATTAATGCTGCATATACTACTGGACGCGGTAGTCTTAGAGTGAGAAGCAGATGGGAAAAAGAGGAGCTAAGTTACGGTACATATCAGATAGTCGTAACCGATATACCTTATCAGGTTCAGAAATCAAAACTTATAGAACAAATAGCAATATTACTAAAGGATAAAAAAATTCCCCTTGTTAGCAATATTAGAGATGAATCAACAGACATTATAAGGTTGGTTATAGAGCCGAGAGATCGGGGATGTGATCCGCAAATAGTTATGGAATCTCTATTCAAGCTAACGAATTTAGAAAGCCGCATTCAGTTAAATATGAATGTGATCGGCAGTAATAACGTGCCGAGAGTAATGAATATTTTAGAGATTTTACAAGAGTTTCTAGATCACAGACAAAATATTGTTACTCGCAGATCAACTTATCTTTTAAATAAAATCAAGCATCGTTTAGAAATTCTAAAAGGGCTTAGGATAGCTTATCTAAATCTTGATGAGATAATTAAAATTATTCGTGAAGAAGATGAGCCAAAAGCGATAATGATGGAGCAATTTAAACTAACCGAAATACAAGTAGAAGCGATATTAAATACTCGTCTTCGCTCGCTTCGCAAGCTTGAAGAGCAGGAAATTATTAATGAGCATAGTAATTTGCAGAAGCAACAAGCTATATTAGAAGAAATTCTAAATAATCCTAAAGAACTATGGAAAATAGTTAAAAAAGAAATCAAAACAGTACAAACGAAATTTGGATTAAATACGGTAATAGGAGCAAGGCGTACAAGCTTTGAGGAAGTAACGCTTACGAATCAAGTAGTTGATATAACGGCTTTCATTACTAAAGAGCCGATTACTATTATCTGCTCCAAAATGGGGTGGGTACGTTCGTTAAAAGGTCATAACACCGATTTATCGACTATCAAATATAAAGAAGGTGATGCAGAAAAATTTATTTTAGAAGCTTACACGACTGATAAAATATTAATAGTTAGTTCAGAAGGCAGATTTTTTACTTTGCTTGCCGATAATATTTCTAAAGGTAAAGGAACAGGGGAATCTATAAAGCTACTTGTAGATATAGGTAATAACGATATTACGAATATTTTAGTCTATAAACCTGATCAGCTTTTATTACTTGCAAGTAGTGTAGGTAAGGGGTTTTTAGTTAATTCAAATGAAGTAATGGCTCAAACAAAAACAGGAAAGCAAATTATGAATGTACCGGATGGTCATGTATGTATAGCTTGTTTACCTGTAAACGGGGATAGTATTGCTTGTATCGGTGAAAGTCGTAAATTACTGGTATTTAATATAGATGAAATACCTGAAATGAAAAAAGGGCAAGGTGTAACGCTGCAAAAATTTAAGAATGCTAAGCTTCTAGATATTAAAATATTCAATAAAGAAGACGGCTTAGGTTGGAATAACAATGGAAAAGTAAAACTTGAGAAAAACATTGTTGCATTTTTAGGCAAAAGAGGTAGTACCGGTAAATTACCTCCTATGGGCTTCCCAAAAAATAATAGATTTTCATCATAATCATCATAATTATAATAAAGATTGAGTATATACAAAAAAATAGCATGTTTTATATGGTTTGATACAAGCGAATTATTTATAAATTCGCTTGTACCGTTCTATTATTAAAAGTTTTTATAGGCTTTTAAACTCATCTTACCTATTTAAATTAATAGATGTTACTATCTCCTACTCCTATAACATCAATCTGATCATCCTGATAACCTTCCTCTAATTGATAATATGTAAAATCTTCATTATTATTACCGAAAAGGTTATAAACACCAGTTAATAGTGTATTACTATCTTTGAAAAATTGAATTATAGTAGAACAATCCTCTCTAATTGTATCTATTAAAGGTTTTGCGAGAGTGGCAGCCATAAGTGCTGGTACCTTTATTGCATCAAATTTGCTTATAACGTGGTTGGGGCTTGAAGTTTTTTTAAGATGAAACCTATACTCATTAAATGAGGGATTGCAGTAATATATTTATCTATAATGGCTTCCATCATGTTTTTAAATACATTTAATATAGGAGAGAAAAGATTTTCATTGTTCTCTGATGCTGGTTTTCGATGTTCTGAGTTACTATATCTTTAGAGAATTATCCTGTTGCATATTAAAAAACTTTAATGCTGCCTCAAAATCCCCGTCTTTTGTATAGACTTTCTGAATATTTAAAGCATGTAATATTGTAAATATTTTTAAGTTGGAACTAGAAACAAAATTATATGCATCTTTAAATAATAATTTAGAAGCGGTTGCATATCTTGTAACTGCTTTTAGTCAATTTACAAAGGAATATCCTGAGCTTGTAAATTGAGCATGATGCATAGTGTTACTCCTGTTTTAAAATAATAAAAATCATATATCACATGATTACCGTATATTATGGTTGCATCACAATATATGGTAATCAGAGAAAATCAATATCTAAAAATAAAAAAAGTAAAATATATAATTTGATTTAATCAAAAGGCAGTATAGCATAAATTTTTCAAGGTTCGTCAGTACTTGGAGTACAAAAGCTAAGCATAATTTGACAAGAATTAGAGCGCTGTAAGCTAATAGAATGGTTGAAAGATTTAACAGAAGAGAAAACAAGATTATTACAACGATGGAACTATAAAGTTTATTGATAGTTCAATTAAAAAATGGAATAATCAAGGCATAAGATTGCTCTAAGCCTTGATTATAATAGTGATGGCAATTAATTTGTAAATAATTAAAACTTAAGTTTTGTACCTATAAGACCAACAGTACCTCGTGTTGTTTTACTAGGTGCTTCAGGGTAATATACAGGTTTACCTTTAGCTTGGAAATGAGAAATTTCAGCATATGGTAATAAACCAGGCATGATCTTATATTCAGTAGCGAGGCTTACAGCATTAACGGTATTTTTATATCTTGAAGTTTTAAGATATTCAAGACTTGTTTTTATAGGTCCTTGTCCATAAGCAACTGCTCCATTGTAATAATAGGTATCACGACCGACTTTATAATATTCCTTAGCGGTTAAGCTTTTACCTAAATTACCGTAAGAAGCACCACAAGAGAAATTACCGTAAGTAAATACAGCTCCAAGATTATATGCTTTTAAGTTAGAAAGCTTATAGGTATTAAGCACTTGAATTGTAGTTCCGTCCATTTTGGCATGAATAAGACGACGAGCAGGTTTACCGTATTCTCCGGTGACAGATAATTTTAAGTCTGCATCTTCGCTAATTTCATGTTCATAAGTTAAGCCGGCAGAAAAAGCATCCCTAATATTCTGATTAATAGTCATGGTTTCGTTATTCTCTAATTTAACCGTCTTTATTCCGGTTTTAGAAACACTAACTCCGTTTCTGCCTGAGCTTTCAAGCGTTAAATTATTTATATCTCTATTACCGCCTGTATTAGCAGTATCGGGAGTATAAGAAACTCCGGCTTGGAAGCCTTTCATTTTAGGCGTGAAAAAATTCAATCTTCTAGCTCTCTCAGCTTTATCATTGATTTGATCAAAAGAATTAGAGTATGACTCAAGATAAAAGCTAGCATTAGTATCAAAATCCGATTTTAAACCATTATATCGCATATATTGACCGTCAAGTAGAGCATATCTAGACCATCCTCCAGTACCTGCAGTTACTTGACTACCGGTAATACGCAACTTAGCGCTTGCATCAGCAGGAGAGCCGAGTTCTACTTTACCGTAACTAGTTTCAATAAAGATATGTGATCCATTATAACTTGTAGAGGTTTTTGCTCTTGTAGTAGGCTGAAGCACTATTTTAACACCTGCTATTACATCATTGATAGTTTTAGCAATAGTGGCCGCAAACGCTGCTTCCGTGTAAAACCCTAGCTTTTTCCTGTTATCAGTTACATTTTTATCAAATAAAATTAAATGATCCTGTTTAATATAACCGTTTTCAAATAAATAGAATCCTTCTAATTTTATTTCAGTATCAGAATTAGAAATAACAGGTGTTGAATTTTCTTCAGCAAGACCAGCTGATGCAAGGCAAATAATACTTGCAGTTAATAATAATTTTTTCACTTTAATAAGGCTCCTATAAACTTAAATAAAATTTACTATACAAAATAAATTTTAGCATTAATAAATATAACAACTACACTATAATATTAATAATTCTTTTCAGAATTGACAAAATAAAAAACTATTTTAATTTGTAATAATTTAATTTTAAGTATATATATGTTGTATTATTATCACTATCATTAATTCAAGTAGTCTCAGACTTATAGTTTTAAAGAAAAATTTTGTATTGTAAATAATTATGAGTTATAGTCATTAGTTTATTAATTAAATCAAGTTTTGATTATGGCTATAATGTCAGATAAGTGGATAAAAGAAGCTGTTATAAATCACAGTATGATAAGGCCCTTTGCGGAAAAGCAGGTAAGAGTGCATAATAAAGAAAAGATTATTTCTTACGGCTTATCTTCTTACGGCTATGATGCTAGAGTATCTAATGAATTTAAAATATTCACCAATATAAATTCTACTACGGTTGATCCAAAAAATTTCAGTGAATATAATTTAGTTGATAGAGAAGTAGATGTGTGTATTATCCCACCTAATAGCTTTGCCCTTGGCAGAACTATAGAATATTTTAAAATACCGCGTGATATATTAGTTATTTGTGTCGGCAAGTCCACTTATGCAAGATGCGGTATAATAGTAAATGTGACTCCGTTAGAACCGGAGTGGGAAGGGCATGTAACTTTAGAGTTTTCTAATACTACTCCATTACCTGCTAAAATATATGCAAATGAAGGAGCTTGTCAGTTTTTATTTTTAAAGAGTGATCAAATTTGTGATACTTCATATGCCGATCGCCAAGGAAAATATATGAAACAAGTAGGCGTAACTTTACCGCTAACATAACTTTATGTAGAAAATTATATTAAATTTTTAATAAGGATTTTTATGAGTACAATAAACACCGATACTAATGAGACAATGCCGCATATTTCCGTTAATGCACAATATATAAAAGATTTATCTCTTGAGAACCCTTCTGCCCCGTCTTCTCTTGCGGCTTTGGATCAACGCCCTCAAATTGATTTATCTCTAGATATAAATATTACTAATTTATCGGAAGAAAATTTCTATGAAGTAGAGTTAAATATCGAGGCAATTGCAAGAAATGAGAAATATACATTATTTCAGATAGAATTAAAATATGCTGGAGTATTTAATTTAATTAATATTGAGTCTGAACAACATCCGGTTTTATTATCCGTTCATTGTCCGGCAATGATATTTCCATTTGCCAGAAAAATTATAGCTAGCTGTACTCAAGATGCAGGATTCCAGCCTTTAATGATTGATCCTATAGATTTTGGTGCCTTATATCATAAGAAAATGTCAGAGCATCAAAACTAAGAAAATCATTTAATTATTTAATAAATTTCATTTTAAACGCCATGGTTTTTAAACCACAGATAGAGCTTAATAGTAAAAATTTTATCAATTTGATTAAATATTCTTTACTTATGTTATTAATAAATGTATAAAGCACTAGATAAAAAATTATAATTTAGTTAACAATAATTAACTGTAATTAAATTATAGCACAATATAAAAATTGAATTTTATGGAGAAAAATAATGAGAGTTTTGTTAATTGAAGGCGAGCCGGAAATGGCTAACTTAATTGAACTAACTTTAGCTTCAGAAGGGATAGTTTGCGATAAAGCTTCAGTTGGTGTAGAAGGTTTAAGACTTGGTAAAGTTGGTGGTTATGATCTAGTAATCTTAGACCTTATGTTACCGGATATTAATGGTTTTGAGATATTACTAAGATTGCGTGCTGCAAAAATAAAAACCCCAATCTTAATTTTATCTAGCTTAACGGATACGTATCAAAAGATTACTGGTTTTTCTTCCGGAGCCGATGATTATCTAACTAAGCCGTTTGTAAGAGAGGAATTAATTGCTAGAATTAAAGCTATAGTTAGACGTTCTAAAAGTCATGCAGCATCAGTATTTAGGTTTGATAAGGTTAGCATAAACCTAGATACTAGAAGTATAGAAGTTGACGGCAAAAAAGTACATTTGACGAACAAAGAATATGCTATTTTAGAGCTATTAATACTCCGAAGAGGAACTATCTTAACTAAAGAAATGTTCTTAAATCACTTATATAGTAGTGTTGATGAACCGGAAATGAAAATTATTGACGTATTTATTTGTAAACTTCGTAAAAAGTTAAGTGATGCTGCCGGCGGTAGAGATTATATCGACACAGTATGGGGACGTGGTTATATGCTAAAGGAATATGATGAGTTACAACAAAAAGAAATTTTAGCACAAGGAGCATAATTAATGCCTTTATCTACTTCTTTACTTGGTAAAAAAAGTACTTATAAAGATAGTTATGATGTGACTTTATTATTTAAAATTCCACGTATAAATCATCGAAACGAACTTGGAATAAATAGTAATAATCTTCCGTTTTACGGTGTAGATGTTTGGAATACATATGAACTATCTTGTCTTAATAAGAACGGTAAGCCATGGGTTGGAGTAGGCACTTTTTATATACCGACGGATTCTGAAAATATAGTAGAATCAAAATCATTTAAATTATATCTAAATTCTTTTAATAACTTTGTTGTTGAATCAGTAAAAGAACTAGAAAGAATTATCTTGCAGGATCTAAGTAATGTTACACACGCTAAAGTAACAGGACGTATATTTCCTATAAATACAAGAGTAGAATTTGGTGTTCCAAGCGGTAAAAATATTGATGATTTAGATATAGTATGCAATAATTACGGTGCACCCGATAATAGTTTAATTGAGTATGAAGATGTTTTGGTAGAAGAAGAGATTAATTCTAATTTACTCAAATCAAATTGCCTAGTAACCGGTCAACCGGATTGGGGTACAATCGTTATAAAATATAAAGGAAAAAAGTTAAAATATGATTCTTTTCTGAAATATTTAATATCTTTTAGAAATTGTAATGAGTTTGCAGAGCAGTGTGCTGAGCGTATTTTTACAGATATTAAAAATGCTATAAGTCCTGATTTTCTTTCTATTTATATAGTATATACTAGGCGTGGAGGAATTGATATTTGTCCCTATCGTTCTACCGATAAAAGTTATACTTTACCTAGCGATAAACGATTTATTAGGCAATAATCACTTTTCTAATCCATACAAAAATCCGTTTGTGAGAAAAGTATTGTCAGTGTGGATTGAAAAACGCATCCGTTGTCATTCCGTGGCTTGACCACGGAATCTAGCTTAAAATACTATTATTAGTATTTTAGATTTTTTTATGGACTCTGTGGGTCAAGCCACGGGGTGACACAGTGGATTTTACCGGTCCATCCAGCAATGTTCAACTATACAGGAATGACATAAACGAGCCACGCAATAACGCTGATCAAGGCGGGGTAACAATCAAAAAATAATTCACGTAAGCAAGCTTTTCGCAGGATAGCAGTTAGTATAATTTTATGATTCTTTTGTAGGATTTTGTGGAGGCTTTAGGCTTTCTACTATTTTATTCAGGTCTATTTGACTACAGATCCCCAGTAATACGGGATCACGAGGACGAATAGAATTCATATTCCAATGGCTACGGGTTCTAATAGCATCTATAGTAATTTTAGTAGTACCTATTAATTTAATTATTTGATGGTCTTGGATGTTCGGATAATTAGACAATAACCAATATATAGCATCCGGTTTATCTTGACGTCTTGCTATAGGAGTGTATTTAGCACGCTGTTTTTTCTGATTTTTCATCAATTCATCAGCAGGGCTGTATGAAATTTGTAAATTAGCATTAGGATCTTTACTGCAACGCTCAATTTCCTCTAAAGTTAACTGACCGTTTGCAATTGGATTTAAACCTTTTATAGATTGTGCTACTTCACCGTCAGCCATACCTTTTATTTCAAATTCATGAATACCGCAAAAATCGGCAATTTGTTTAAAAGTTAAAGAAGTATTTTCAATTAACCATATAGCTGTGGCTTTTGGCAGAAGTGGTAATGTTTTTTGCGAATTCATGATAATTGTTTTTTGGCTTAATTTAAGAAGTTATAACAAATAGAGTTATTTAAGTCAATCTTCATTTAGAAACTTAACTATCTCCTCAACTACTTTCTTAGCATCGCCGAATAACATAAAAGTATTATCGTGATAAAATAGCGCATTTTTTATACCTGCATATCCTGATGCCATAGAACGTTTAATAAACAAAATCGTACGTGCTTTTTCGACATCGAGTACCGGCATACCGTAAATTGGACTGTTCGGATCATTTTTAGCAGCAGGATTAGTTACGTCATTTGCCCCAATCACAAGCACTACGTCAGTGGTAGCGAAATCCCTATTAATTTCTTCAAGCTCAAGTACTTTCTCATAATCTATATTAGCTTCTGCAAGTAAAACATTCATATGCCCTGGCATTCTACCTGCTACCGGATGTACGGCAAAACGTACATTAATATCTGAACGTTCTAATATATCAACCAGCTCTTTTATGATATGCTGAGATTGGGCTACTGCCATACCGTAACCGGGAACAATTATCACCGATGATGTATTAAGTAGTAAATGTGCTGCATCTTCAGGGCAGCTTGTTTTTACTATTTTATCGTCGTCTATATCCTTGTTAATTCCAGTAGGTGCAGGCAAAAACGCCCCAAAAATAACCTTAATTAATGAGCGATTCATCGCTTTGCACATTATATAGCTAAGTATGGCTCCGCTACTACCGACTAATGCTCCAGTAATAATAAGTAGGCTATTGCTAAGCGTAAAGCCTATACCTGCTGCCGCAAAACCTGAATAAGAATTTAGCATTGAGACTATAACAGGCATATCTGCACCGCCTACCGGTATTATTAGTAATACTCCGATTAACAGTGATAAAAAGACTATTAGATTAAATAAAAATATATTCTCTGAACGAATAAACGATATTACTAGAATAACCAATATTATTGCCGTTAATAAGCATATATATTGCTGACCGTAGAATTTTAACGGGCTACTTTTCATTAAGCCTTGTAGTTTTAGAAAAGCTATAATTGAACCGCTAAAAGTTAAAGCACCGATAGAGACGCCTACTGATATTTCTATTAATGCATTAATCGGTAAACTTCCTGCTATTCCTATAGAAAAATTTTCAGGAGCAAGTACTGTAGCATAAGCTACAAATACCGCAGCAAGACCGACAAAAGAGTGAAATCCCGCTACTAATTGAGGCATTGCCGTCATGGAGATTTTAAGTGCGATAATCCCGCCGATTACAGCACCTAATAATATGGTTGCTATAATGGGTAATTTATGAGTAAAATCCGGTAGGAAAAAAGTAACGATGACTGCTATCGCCATTCCCAAAATACCTATGGTACTGCCTAAACGTGCTTGTTTCTGTGAGGATAAGAATTTGAGTGATAGAATAAAGCAAACAGCCGCAACTAAGTATAATAACTGGATAATTTGTAGGGACATAGGTGAATGTATGTTTATATTATTAGCTATTTAGTGTCATACTGCGGCTTAACCGTGGTATCCAAAAAAATAAAAAAACTGGATCCCACGATCAAGTCGCGGGATGACAAATACGCTTCAAGAACCATGCAACAAGGCTAAAAAGTAAATCCTATACCTATAGAAACTATTAAAGGATTAAGTTTAACTTTAGAGGTCATGGTTTTATTACCCACTAAATTCGGTTTATACTCAAGTTGAGGATTTAAGAAAAATTGTCTTACGTCAATATTGATGAAAGTATCATCTTTAGCATAAAAATCTACACCTATTTGTCCTACGGCACCGTGTCCGTTTTTAATTTTAAGACCGGTAGCTTGCGTAAGCATATAAGAACCGTGATAACCTATACCTATATATGGTCTTATTCCACCGTAAGGAGCTATATGAAATTGTCCGGTAACTGTTGCAGGAATCATATAAATAGGTTTGTTTTTTCCTAGTTTAACATTATCAACGCCATAATTATGAGCAACGGCTGCAAGGGATGTATATTTAGTGCGTAAAACATTAAAGCCAAGTGATAATTCAGTAGCTAAATAATTATTAAAGAATATAGTAGTGGACACATCACCTCCATAACCGTTTTTTGCTACTTCTCCTACTAAAACAGGTTGAGGAGAGGTAGGAGTAGGTAATCCTTTTTGCTTAGCACTTGAAACAACACCTCCTAGACGCATCTTGAAAACTAAACTGCCTTCGTTTTCGTAATACGGTGTACTATCATAGTCAGGAGCAGAGTCTACATCATCATACATGCTTTTAGCAAAACTATTAATACTTATGCTGGATACAAACAAAATTATCCCTAATTTTTTCACTATTCTTAACATATAATTATAACCTTTACTTGCTTAAAATTGATTACCGTATTATTATATAAAATTTTTGTTTATATATTTATACTATTGTCATAAAAGATAGAATTCTTTTATGCTAAAAGTCAAGACATTTAAGTAAAATTATAGAAATTATTGGAGCATATTAATGAATGATGCATTAAAAACATATTTAATCGGTATAGGTTGGTTTTTACTTAGTTTAGTAAGTAGTAGTGCCAATGATGTAATGTCTAAATATCTTGGAACTCGTTTACATAGCTTTGAAGTAGCTTTTTTCCGCTTCTTTTTCAGTAGCATAGTTTTACTACCTTTTGTTGTTTATTATGGTAAAAATACTTTAAAAACAAGTCGTCCTTTTGTACATATATTAAGAGGGTTATTATTATTTTTCGGTATGACTTCTTGGACTTACGGTCTTACCATAGCTCCCGTTACTACTGCAACAGTCGTAAGTTTTTCTATTCCTTTATTTACGTTAATACTTGCCGTATTTTTTCTGAACGAAAATATTATTTGGCCAAGATGGGTAGTTACCGTAGTAGGATTTATAGGACTTGTTGTTACGCTTAAACCGCATGCCGAGGATTTTAACCCAGAAATTTTGTATTTTGTATTAGCAGCTATTTCATTTGCTATGCTTGATATTATTAATAAAAAATTCGTAATAAAAGAATCGATGATTAGCATGCTATTTTATTCGGCAATAGTAACTGCTATAGTGTCGTTACCTGTAGCATTGCAGTATTGGCTAACTCCTAGTAGTTTTGAATTAGCTTTATTGTTTGTACTCGGTAGTAGCGGAAGCTTAATATTATTCTTCCTGCTTAAAGCTTTTTCCATGGTAGATGCAACCGCTACCGCTCCTTATAGATATTTAGAGCTGGTTATTTCGGTAATAGCGGCATATTTCATATTTAACGAATTTCCTGATAAAAGCACACTTCATGGAGCAGTAATAATAATTCCTACCACCTTATTTATAATATATTCCGAAAAAAAAGCTATGAATAGAAAACATGAATCGCAGTAAACTAGTATTTTCAAGCGGTATCGCTAACACTTTTGAATGGTATGATTATGTATTATTCGGTTATTTTGCACCCATAATAGGAACAAAATTTTTTCCAAATGATGATGCTAATACTTCTTTACTGCAAGCTTTTTTAGTATTTGCTATAGGTTATTTGGCAAGACCGTTGGGCGGCATATTTTTTGGTGTTATCGGTGATAGATTTGGACGTAAAGTAGCCTTAACTAGTGCGTTATTTTGCATGTCTGCCCCAACCGTATTAATAGGAATATTACCAACTTACCATACTATCGGTATAACTGCGACTATATTAATGATTTGTGTACGAATTCTACAAGGATTATCAATGGGAGGAGTTTTGACCGGCTCTATTTCCTTTGTTATTGAGCATACTAGCCATAAACACCAAGGCTTAACCGGTAGTATTTCAATGTCTAGTATATGCTCCGGTTTATTGCTTGGTTCTTTTGTTTCTTATATTGTTAAGAATATCCTAACAGTTTCACAATTTGATAGTTTTGGCTGGAGAATACCTTTTTTACTTGGTTCTTTTATTCTTTTTGCAGCATTTTATATTAAAAAAAATACACACGAAACACCGAATTTTAAAAATCTAAGAGAGCAGAACAAGATTTTACAATCACCGTTAAAAAAAGTCATTACCAATTATTGGCTTGATATATTAATCTCGATTTTTATAAATGCTCCCGGTTCGATAATATTCTATCTAACTACAATTTACTTGGTATCGTTTTTTAAAATCAGCCGCAACTTTACTGAAAATGAGGTAAATAGCCTTGCTAGCGTGTGTTACGTGATTATGATAGTCGTAACTTTATTAAGCGGTTATCTATCCGATATTATAGGTCGCAGGAAAATTTTTGTAATTAATCTGATAATAATTATTGTAACAACGCCATTTTTACTTAATAATTTTGAGAGTGGGGCCTTCACAAGTGTAATTATCTCACAATTGATACTTGCTATACTTGCTGCTAGCTATATCGGTCCTGAACCAGCATTACAAGCAGAATTGTATCCTACAAATATACGTAACACTGCTCTCTCTATTTCATATAACACTGCTACAAGTATTTTTGGTGGTACTACGCCTCTTGTCTTTGAATATTTAGTACACAAAACAGGGCATGTAACCTCAGCAGTTTATTATGTCATATTAAGCTGTATTTTTGCATTGATTGCCTTATCTTTTTACAAAAATAGAAGTTTAGATAAAATATGAAAAAATTACAAAACCTGCAAACCTAGTTGAATTTAATAACAAAATTGTAGTCTTTAAACCTAAGAGTTATTACTATGGCGATGCTTGTGAACATAAAATAACTGAAAAGGGATTAGTCTTTGCCAGTATCTCTGAGGATACATCAATCATTCCAGAACTTTTAAAGAAGTAACTAGTGACGAAGCAATTTCAAGGATAGATCTAGACTTATTCGGTACATGTCATAGAGTTACTACGAGTGTAACGGCTGACCTTCTACAACAAGAAGAAAATGGTTGTTTGGCAATGAGGCTTGTTACTGCAGAAGAGATACCCAAATTACACAAGTTAGTACAAGATAATAAAATGATATTAGCATGCCAAACCAAAGAAAAAACACTAAAGATTTTAAGTGATTATTTACAGAAAGAATTTGGGATGTATGCTAATGAAACTACAGTAGCATCTTATGATGGGGTACATATAAGTGGAGCGAATGAAGATAAGAGCTTTTTTGTAAATAGTAAACGAATTTCCAAAATTTTTCTTGATTTTATGACAAATATGTGGCAAAAAGGGTTTGAAATAATCGTGCTACTATAGCTCAGGGGTAGAGCACTTCATTGGTAATGAAGAGGTCGAGGGTTCGATTCCCCCTAGTAGCACCATAACACATCCTAAACTTTGTGAGTTTTTAACCTTTCTTGAAAAACTCATATGCTGATTTTAGTCTAGTTTCTGTCAGATAGTATTATGTTTATAGTATTATGTTTATTTTATAAAGCTAAGTTGCAAATAATATAAAACTAATGTATGATTTACATTTAAAATACGGTAACGATTATTTTATTATATGATAGACATTCTTCTTTTTGTACATATTACTATTGCAATATTGCTAATTATAGTTATTCTGATGCAGCGTAGCGGATCGGATGGAATTAGTAGTATAAGCGGCGGTAATAATATGGGAGTAGTCAGTGCTAAAACAGTCGGTAATTTTCTTACTAAAAGTACTATAATACTTACAACATTATTTTTAATAAATGCAATAGTACTTGCTAACCTTTCCTCAAAAAAGAAATCTGATTTAGTTTCTAAGATTAATGAAATTGAAGAAAATCAAGCAGAAAATAGCTTACCTATAGCTAAATAGTTACAGCTTTATCTTAGTAATATCTCTCATACTTGTCATTGTCTACCGTTGTTGGTATTGTTGTGTGGGTCGGTAAAAGCCACTGTGTCACCCCGTGGCTTGACCACGGGGTGACAGATAAAAGTACTGGATTCCTGCTTTTGCGGGAATGACATAACAGGAGTCATGTAACAACACCTATGGATAAATGGCATGATATCAGAGAATTTAGTATAGTTTTCAGAACTCCCAATATATATTATTAGAGTACAGCAATATTTTTGCACCTAAAATAATTTTAGAAATGTCTATAGAATTTAATATAAAAGAAAAAATTTATATCATTTGATGTATGTTTTTTACAGTCCTTATTATAATAGGGAAACTTAATATATCAAAAATTTGTTTACCTTAATATTTTTAATTTTTATATTCTTGAATTATCTATAGGAGCAATTTTTTACCCGTTAACTTTTTTATTAACGGATTTAATAGCTGAGTTTTACGGTAAAGAAAGAGCCAATTTTTGTGTAAAGCTTGCTATTATTTTTAATATAATAGTAGTTTTAATAATAAGTCTCATGGATAAATTGGAAGCTACTAATATCTTGTTTAGAATCAACTTTTGCCTGTTATATAGCTCAACTTGTTGATATTAATCTATTTATGGATACGTAAAATTACTAAAGGTAAATATTTATGGATAAGAAATAATTTTAGTACGGCAATTTCTTTATTTATTGATACTTTTATTGTAATTGGGATTATAAGCTTATTTAATATTTTTCCTTTTGACCAATTAGGTCATCTTGTACTTAACAGCTATTCATTTAAACTATTTTTTACTATATGTAATACTCCAGTATTCTATGCAGGAGTTTGGTTAATAAGCTTATTCATTAAGAAAGGATAAGCTCTTAGGAAAAGCTTATCCTTATTTAAATTTTCTATTGGTGATTTACAAATTGACTTTTAGTTTAATAAGTCCTTGATGGCCTTGATACTTTCTATGCGTATAATAATTATACTCAAGTAGAACATTGATATTTTTTCTACTCATAAGTATATTACTACCGATATTATATCCAAGCTTAGGTTGTTTTAGTGTAATAATTGTTTCTTGTAATGTTTGTCCTTTAAAAGTCGCTTTTGCATTAACTTTTGTATTTTTATTATTGAAGTGATACTCAATATTACCATACAAACTTGGTGTTAATACTATATTGTTTTTGGTTACTATAGGCTTAAACACTATTTTACCGCCAAGGCTACTTTCAAATAATTGATTTGATTTCTTTTGAATCATGAGATTTTCTATATCTACATTATACTCTTTATAGTTGCTAGCTCTTGAATAATCATATTGAAAACCGATATTAGGAATAAAATGTAAATCGTATTTTGTACGATATTGATAATTTAATAAAGTTTGAAAACTTAAATTATTGTTTTGATATTTTCCAATTATATTATTAATACTTTTAGATCTATTCTTAATATAATTATGACCGTAAGATGTTATAGCCTGCAATGAGAAACCTTTAATTAGTTCTTTTAGACCGTAAATGCTTAAAAGATGACCGTTAACTACTGTTTTCCCTAGTTTTTTATTATATTTAATTTGGGATTCCAAACGGCTATAAGCTATTCCTATAACATCATGACTATTGATGAATTCAGCATCAGTCCCGATAGTTATGCCGGTTGTACGATTTTGATATTTTGGAATATTCTTCCAAGTGCTTTGTTTGTTGATGCCGTATAAGCCGCTAATCCATACCCCTCTGTTTATACTAGTTTCTTCATCACCGGCCCCTATTGCAGTAACCTTTAATCTATCACTTATATTATAGTGAACAGGTTTGTGAAGAGTTGAAGTCGCCTTAACTAATATTGCTACTTTCCCACTAGTATCGCCAGATACCTGTTGTCTCTGTGTCGCCTCATCTTGTTCTGTAATTGCTTCAGTTTTGAATGACACATCGATAGCTTCATCTTCGCTTTCTAAAACTATATCTTTTTTTAATTCTTCGTCAGTGGTGCTATTGCTTTCTTCTAATTCTCCTTCATCAGTTGCATACCCTTCATCGTCTTCATCACTAGATCTTAATGCTAGAAGTGATTTTTTGTCATCTGATGATTTATCATTTTTGCTATCGTTAGAACTCAATAATCTCGGTGATAAAGCGGTTGTTGAATCAGATTGCTCTGACTTTGAATCAGATTGCTCTGACTTTGAATCAGATTGCTCTGACTTTTTATTGCTATCTTCAGGTTGTGTATCATCCTTTGTTGAGGATTCGTCATTTGTAGCTTTGTTTTCTTGTGGGAATAATCGTAATTTTTTCGAATTTAAACGTCCTATTTTCTTTTCATTGTTACTATTTTCTGATTGAATATCACTACCATATTTTTGTTCTAGTTCAGTAGACTCTACTAGTATTTGTTGAACAAATAGAAACAATTCTTTATCTTTTGCTAACTTTGAAAGTTGAGAAGTATAAATATTATGTACTTCTTGCCCTATTTCAGTTCTAGGACCTATAAAATCAGAGTGAGCAGTATTAAATGCCTCTTTTACTGCTTCTTCTGGATATTTTGTCAATTGCTGTGTATAAATATTATGTACTTCTTGCCCTATTTCAGTTCTAGGACCTATAAAATCAGAGTGAGCGGAAGTAAACGCTTCCGTTAATTTTTTGCTAAGTATAATAGTATCTTCAACATATTTAATAAATTCTTTATCTTTTGTTAATTCCAAAAGTTTAGAAGTATAAATATTATGTATTTTTTGTCCTATTTCAGTTCTAGGACCTATAAAGCTAGAGTGCATAGTGTCGACTGCTTCTTGGATTTTTTCAAAATACTTATTATTTTGATGAGCTTTAGATAAATTTTTTGAATGCTCAAATGCTACTGATTCCACTATAGCTTTTTTTAATAAATCGGCATCGGAGTATTTTGCTTTATGTCCTGCTGATTTTTGTCCTGATAAAGTAAATTCTTTATATCTTAAAGCTATATCGGAGCTAAAGTGATAAATTTTTGGAGTTGTTTTAAAAGTAGATGTATTTGTATTGAATTGAGTAATCCCTAAACTTTTTAGATAAGCTAATTCCCAATCTTGTGAATCAGGCAGTGGCGGTGGTGGTGGTGGCATGTTTCCGGTATGGATGGGTTTTTTAGCTTTTTCTTGCGAGCACTCTTTAATAGCTTTTAATATTATAGGCCCCTTTAATTTACTAGCAAGAATGCTTATTTGTTCATTGCTCATGTCTGTAAATGAAGGCAAAGCTGATCTTAATTGATCTAAATTATTATTACCTGTTAGTTTGATAGTAGAAGCTTTTAAAAGCTCTTTTAATAATTCGGGGTCTTTTTCCTTTACTATAGCAATAAACTCATTGTGAGGTAAATTTGCTGTAATTAATTCTTCAAATTTTATTGTGTTTAAAATAGCTGTTCTTAATTTATCAAGTTTATCCTGTGCTTGATCAGAATTAATTATTTTTCTTAAGTTTGTATCTTCTGTTATTAAAAAATTAGCTTGTTGTACTATAGTTAATATATTAGGGTTTGTAATTAACTCGTCGACTCTAGTGCCAAATACATCTTGATTGAAGTGTTTTTCATTAGTATAGGCAAATGCTAATTGTTCAAACAGATTTTGTTTGCTCTGTAACTCTCTAAGCAATTCTGATTTATTGAATTCAAGTTTAATAGGTCTCTTTAATTCTTCAGATATTTTACATGACGATAATAAAATACGTTTTACTGCATCATCAGTGTCTTCATTGAAAAGATTTTTAATTATCTCTTCGCTTGTTATTGTTTTCTTACCATTTACGGTTATATCTTTTATATACTGGTCTTGAACAAGGGTGTTAAAAGCTTCTTTAGCTTTTTCTGCGATTTCAGGGGTTGAAATGCTAAATAAATTTACAAGAGTTTTCTCGTCAGCTCCTTGGTTGGCGTATGATTCTGTTAATATTTGACGTATAACATTTGTAAGATCAGCTTGTCTTTTTATAAGCTGATCTTGTAAATCATTAGCTTTTGTACCTCCTGTTTCAGTTCTATATTCTGCATATAGTTTGGCATAAGCTGTCTCTGGCGTGCTTCTGTCTGTGCTGGTTGCACTAGAGGCTGTAGGTTGAAGTGGTGCTTTTGATTGAACAGTAGTATTGCTAGTAAACTGAATATATAATGAATGTATGTGAGGATATTCTGCTTGTAACTGATTTAAATCAAAATGGTTAGAGTTGCTACTAAAGCCTTGAGAATTGAAGGGAGGTGGTAGGGGTGGCATGCTTCCATTTAGCGGTAGAGGTGGTGGATTCGGAATGCTTCCATTTAGCGGTAGAGGTGGTGGATTCGGAATGCTTCCATTTAGCGGTAGAGGTGGTGGATTCGGAATGCCGCTTTGTGTTTGTTCTAAATTATTTGCATTATTACCTACTGCTAACCCTAAAATTTTATTGGTTTCATTGCTGAGTATGGTACTATCAGATAATATTACTTTAATTACTGAATTTAATGTGTAGTTATTTACTTCTTTGGCTAGTTTAATCATATCGTCTTTAGTTAAACTATCTCTTATTAGCCCTTTATTTTTTAGTTCTATATTTATTTCTTTTACTATTTCTGGTGTTAAAATATAGACACTTTTTACAATATAAGGTTGCATTCTGTTTTTTAACTCTAATTGCAGAGTTAAAAAGTTTTCTACTGAACTCTTATCTTTACTTGCTGCTAGTTTGATAAGATCTAATCGTGCCTTTTCTTCAAATTGACTATTAGATATATTTCGTGTTGCATAGTCTTGAATTCTTTCAGCAAATTTAGTTTTTTCTTCAGAAGAACTATTTTCTAATAATTCTTTTAAAATAGGTCTATTTTTAACGTCAATATTGGTATTGAAATCTAATTGTCCCTTATCATTGCTAAATAATACCCTTTGAATAGTATCATCATTAAAATCACTTAAGATAGTCGTTACTGCTTCTTGTTTATAAATACTATCTACTTGAAGAGTTAATGCTGCTATAGGATCTGTTTTGATAAGATTTTTAAAGTCTTCAATATTTTCTTCTTGTTGTATTATTCTATTTAGATTGTGTTGAGACTGCGTTAAATTACCCTTACTTGCTTTAGTATTAAAGTACTTTTTAAAAGTACTTATAGGATCAAAAAAATATTGTTGTTTCTTTTTTCTACCAGTGAAAATCCCTGAAGATGTTCCTGTATTATTTATATCTTGATTTGGCCTATACTTATGGTCGTTTTGGCTTCCGCTCTTTTTTTGAGAACGTCCGGCAGATGGGTTAGTAGTATCATTGTTGTTTAGCAACTGGTTTGCTGCTATTCCGGCTCTTATTTGGTCTATATAAGAATTTGCTTTTACTATCCCTATCTTAAATTCATTCATTAATTCGTCAGCGTTAGGGATAATATTATTATCTATATAGTACGATTTTTTACCAAGCATCATCTGAGTTGCTATTGATGCGATATAGTTTGTTGCCTCACCTTTATCAGCACCAAATTGCTGCTCTAGCTCTTTTTCTGTAGGAATATGGCTATCTGCTATATATTGTGGCTTTTCTTTGTCCATAACTTTAAGTCTTATTGACTTAATATAGCCGTCTCTATTATCATCACGAAATATACCAAACCTCTTTTTTAACTCTTTTTCTGTAGGAATATGGCTATCTGCTATATATTGTCCCTTTGCGTTTTCCATAATTTCAGTTCTTATTGAAGCAACAAAAGATTCTGCATCATCTTTATTCATGTTAAGAGCAGTCCTTACTTCTTGCATTTCAGGGATAATATCATTATCAACATAATGTTTGTATTTAATAGCTCTGTTTATTGAGCTGATATATAGTTCGATTATTGCTTTTTTGTCTTTTTCTGCACGACGTACCTTTTGATTGTGTTCTACATTATTGTCTATTTTGTTAGGGTCATAACTTATTCCAAGATTTGTTGCTGCTTCTATATCTGTAGGAACTACACCTTGATTAATATATTCTTGTTTTTTTGTATCAAAATCCTGTTGTTTTACTCTTTCGATGTATAATAAAATTTCAGCTCTTGCTTGTCTTGCTTTATGTCTAGTATTATATAAAAAACTTGATAAATCTGTTTCCTTATACTTTATTCCTAGATCATCTTGTGCTTGAGTAAAACTAGGAACTAAATCTGCTTCTTGCCATTTTTTGATTTTTTCATTTGGAGTCAAATCTTTCCAAATATTTTGTTGCTGTGTTGAATTGTGCTTTTCCCATGCCGGGATTTTACTAACTAAATCTTTAAAGCTTGCCGCTCTAGCACTTGTACTTAAAAAGCTACTAGTCAACAAACATGTTGACATGAAAAAAGTTAAAACATATTTTTTTGAGTGGGAATTTTGTAAATTCATTCAAACCTCGATTAGTTATTATTTTTTAAATACAAACGAGGCGAATTATATAATATTTGTTAACCTATGTAAACTATTAATTACTAATTTTTGTTAACCAATGAATTTTCTAGCCAAAATGTGTTTAATATATCACATGCTAATGTATACTCCGAATTTTAAACTTTTTTCAAAAGGAGTATGTAATAATACTTTTGAAAGAAATATACTTTAGTTTTTGGTAAATAAAATATGCAAATTCAATTTCACTTATATAACACTCTTAGCCGTACTAAGGAGGTTTTTAATCCTCAAGATCAAGCTAACGTAAAAATGTATGTATGTGGACCGACTGTTTATGATAATCCTCATATAGGCAATAGTAGGTCGGGAGTAGTATATGATTTACTTTATCGTATAGTTATAAAAATATTCGGTGAGAAGGCAGTAAAATATGTACGTAACATTACGGATGTTGACGATAAAATTATCGATAGAGCTACACTACTTGGTGTTACTATTGATGAGTTGACTGATAAAGTTACGAAAGAGTTTCATAAAAATATGGCATATTTAGGTTGTATGCTACCTAGTATTGAGCCGAAAGCTACAAAGCATATTGATGTAATGATCGCAATAATAGAACGCTTAATAGCAAAAGATCACGCATATATTGCTGATAATCATGTTTATTTTGATGTTTTATCAGCACCAAATTATACGGAATTATCTAACCGCAATTTAGAAGAAATGTTTGAGGGAGTGCATGTAGAAAATAGTAAAACCAAAAAAAATCCACAAGATTTTGTATTATGGAAACCGGCAAAGCAAAATGAATCGGCAAATATGAATTTTGAAAGCCCCTGGGGACTTGGTCGCCCTGGATGGCATATTGAATGTTCAGCCATGAGCTACAAATATTTAGGTGAGAATTTTGATATTCACGGTGGCGGAGCAGATTTAATCTTTCCGCATCATACCAATGAGATTGCTCAAAGTAGATGTGCTTTTCCAAGTTCTACCTATGCTAAATATTGGGTACATAATGGGTTTCTAACGGTTAACGGTGAGAAAATGAGTAAATCTCTTGGTAATTTTATTACCGTAAGGGATTTAATGAATAAACAAATTCAAGGAGAAGTAGTAAGGTTATTTTTATTAAGTAGTCACTATAGGCGTCCTCTTGATTATAATGATAAAGCTATAGAAGATGCTAAGAAAACTTTAGATTATTGGTATAGAGCTATAGAAAATATTAATGTGCAGAAAATAGATTTACCTCATGATTTCATGCAAAGCTTACTTGATGATATAAATACGCCGCTTGCCGTTAAAATCATTAATGACTACGCTAAAGCTGTTTTTATTTCTAAAACTGAAGAAGAAAGGCAGCTTAACGCCTCTGCTATTATTACTTGTGCTAATTTTATTGGTTTACTGAATAAGACTCCACACGAGTGGTTTAATAGCGGTGTGGATAAACTCTATATAAATGAGCTTGTAAATAAGCGTTTGGAAGCAAAAAAACAAAAAAATTGGTTATTAGCCGATCAAATTCGTAACCAGTTATTAGAGGAAAAAATAATTCTAGAAGATCAACCTGATGGTACTACTATTTGGCGAAAAGAATAAAAGCTTGTAAATTACGCAATATGCGTATATAATTATAGGCTTGTAAGTCGTCATTGCGAGGAAATTATGTAATAATTGACGAAGCAATCTCACAGGATATTTGATGAGATTGCCACGCAGCCTACGGCTGCTCGCAATGACGATTATCCAAAACTTAAGTAAAAAATTCACACGTAAGATATATGTTAGTTCATTAGAATGGACATCTTACGGAGGTATAAACTAACAATTAGGAGAATTTAAAAATGTCAAAAATACCATCTGTTAACATTAAAGCATTATTAGATGCGGGCGTGCATTTCGGTCACAAGACCTCACGTTGGAATCCTAAAATGGCATCTTATATATATGGTGAACGTGATGATGTTCATATAATCGATTTAAGACAAAGTGTCGCTTTAATGAGTGTTGCTTTGAATGCAATATATGAAACCGTAAAAAAAGACGGTAAAATATTATTTGTAAGTACTAAAATACAGGCAAGCGATATTATAGCGGAATATGCCGAAAAATGCGGGCAGTATTATGTAAATCATAGATGGCTTGGTGGTATGCTAACTAACTGGAAAACTATTGCGGGTTCAATAGAAAAGCTAAATAAGTTAGACAAAACCTTAGAAAACGAAGAAGCACTTATGGGTTATACTAAAAAAGAGATACTCGATATGAGCCGTAAGAAAGATAAATTACTTCTATCTCTTGCCGGTATTAGAAATCTTAATTCTAAACCTGATCTTCTAGTAGTTATTGACACTAATAAAGAGCATATCGCAATTAATGAAGCGGTAAAGCTTAATGTTCCTATAGTTGCAGTAGTTGATACTAATTCTAATCCTGATAATGTAGATTATCCGATTCCGGGTAATGATGATTCTATAAGATCAATAAGACTTTATTGTAGTTTATTTGCAGATGCGGCATTACAAGGACTTGAAGAATCAATGAAAGCTTCAGGAGTTGATATGGGTGCTATGCAAGAGCATACAGATAAGGCGTTAACTTCTAAAAATGTTTCTAAATTAAAACAAGCTAGAAAATTCTCTAAAACGAAAAATATTGATGAAGAGACAAATACAGAATTTGAGCAAGCATTAAATGATGCCGATGAAAATAAAAATTCTTATAATGCATAAGTGTTGTTGCATGGATCGGCTTTTCCATTGTCATCCCGCGACTTGATCGCGGGATCCAGCTTAAAATACTAATATTAGTATTTTAAATTGTTTTTATGGATCCCAGGAGCAAGCCACGGGGTGACACCGCGGTCGTTCTTCGAGCTACAACCCAAGCCAAATATAATAATTAAGGAGAAAGTAAGGTATGAGTGAAATAAATATAAGTGCTGCAGCGGTTAAAGAATTAAGAGAAAAAACTGGTGCAGGTATGATGGACTGCAAAAAAGCATTAATAGAAACCAGCGGTAATTTTGAAGAAGCTATTGATTTTCTTCGTAAGAAAGGTTTAGCTGCTGCTGCAAAGAAAGCCGGACGCATTGCTTCTGAAGGTTTAACGGCTGCAAAAGTTGATGGGCTTACCGGAGTGGTAATTGAAGTAAATTCCGAAACGGATTTTGTTGCTAGAAATGAGCAGTTTCAGGATCTAGTGAAGGATATTGCAAATCTTGCAGTAATTGCAAAAACTATAGACACGCTAAAAACATTTAAAATGCAAAGCGGTAAATCAGTTGAAGAAGAAATTATAGAAAATATCGCTACAATCGGTGAAAATTTAACATTACGTCGTATGGATATATTAGAGATATCTGAAGGAGCAATCGGTTCATACGTGCATAATGAAGTTGTACCGAATTTAGGAAAAATTTCCGTATTAGTAGGTCTTGCGTCTAACGCAAAAGATAAAGCAAAACTAGAAGCTTTAGCTAAACAAATTGCTGTTCATGTAGCAGGAAATAACCCGCAAAGTATAGATGATTCAAGCTTGGATCAAGCACTCGTAGAGCGTGAGAGAAAAGTATTTTTTGAAAAATCTAAAGAAGAAGGAAAGCCTGATAATATTATAGAAAAAATGGTAGAAGGTAGAATACGTAAATTCTTCTCGGAAGTTGTATTGCTTCAGCAAAATTTCTTATTTGAACCTAAACTTACCGTTGCGGAAGTAATTAAAAATGCTGAAAAAGAACTCGGTGCAGAAATTAAAATCGCCAAATTTATTAGATACGAACTTGGTGAAGGTATAGAACACGAAGAAAAAAACTTTGCCGATGAAGTAGCTGCCATTACGCAAGGTTAATGGGCTTATTTCATAGCTTCAATGTCATTCCCGCGTGGATACCAAATCGTCATTGCAAGCATGTGTTGTTGTGCAGACACAATTCTATCCTGTCATCCCGCGACTTGATCGCGGGATCCAGTAAAAATATAAAAACAACTAGTACTAGTTATTTTTATGAATACCGTGGTCAAACCACGGTATGACACCGAATGCGTTTTTTTATCCACGCAATAATACCTTCCCGTGGTCAATTGAACTAGGTGACAGTAAAAAACTCGTGAATACTCACTCACACCTTTTCAAAGCAAACAAAGGCGAATTTAGGATAAGTGCTTTCTAAACTCGTATTTATAATATCTCTCTAACTACAATCAACTATCTATTAATAAATAATTTTTGGTTTTTTACTTTATAATAAAAGATTTATATTGACTTAATCATAGAAAATCTTACATTAATTGTTATTATTAGTTTAAATGAAGGGCGTTTTATGTCAAGGACAAAAGAGGAATATGCTGCACAAATTTATGCTGTCAAAGAGCATCGTAGGAGACAAGCTAATTATAGTGATAATGATGCCGAATTGCTTGGAGTTATTATAGTATGTGCTGGTTATGCATGTTATAAAGCAGTAGAAGGGGCAGTAAAAGTTACCGTCACAGGAAGTAAAATTATAGAAAACGCCTATAAGATAGGAAGTGGACAAATAGCAGTACTCGGTACTGATGCCGAAAGTAAAATAACTTATATAACAAAGCATCCTTCGTCTCGAGGTAATACGAGTACTCCCACTCAGTCGATGACAACTAATCCTGTAGATCCTTTAGAGCAAACTCCCCCTAATACTCCTACCTCTAAAAGAGAAAAGGCTAAAATATACGGAAAAAAACTGGTAGATAGTACAAAGATTGGAGCTAAAACCCTTTCAAGCGCTTATAAAGTGACAACCGGTACAATAGAAGTCGTCGGTCCAGGAAGTGATTTTAACAGTAACGGTAAGGAAAAATTTATATTTTCTGAACCTACTAAGCGTAAAGTTGTTCAAAAAGAATTTAAAACCGAAAACGGTTATAAGTGCGGTATTGTGTTGGAAGAGACAATTGAAGCTTCCTTAACATTAAGATTAAATAACAAGTGTATAGTTAAGATTAAAGAATTTAGAAGCATGATTGTCCCTGATACTACAGAAGATACAGGAGAAACTTTTGATATTTCGCTAATTTAAAAATATTCTGATGGGGCAAACATGTCTAAAGCAGATCCTGCTTTTTTCAAGATACATTACGATAGAGACGGAAAATTAAATAAGTTATCGTTGCCAAACCCACCTATAATTTTTCATAACCAATGGTATCCGGCCTTAACCGTTTATAAAGGTGAATTATGTTCTTTGCCTATAAGTAGTGGTATTATAGGTATTTGAATAAGAAAATACTAGAAAATAACGGAAGTATAGAAATCAGTCACGTAGATCCTGAATTTACTATAGAGCTTTTAGGAGAATAAGAGTTTTTAGTTAAATTCTATCAAAGAAACTTCGTAATTACTTTTAAATATTCATCTAGGACTTTTTGGTTGTCCTTAACAAATTTTAAAGCATTTTCGCGGTAAGCTGTAAGTTCTAGAGCATTATTAGACCTGAGTAGATATGTTAGTTTAATTAGTAAATCTTCACCGTTTTTGATTTGGATAGCTGCTTCATTTTGCAGTACGCCTTTAGCGATATCGGTGTTTTTGCTCATATCGGGACCGAATATAATACAATTAGAGAAATATGCTGCTTCTAAAATATTATGCCCGCCTTGTTTAAAAGAACCGCCGATAAAAGAAATTGTAGATACAGAAAAAAATAGTCCCATTTCGCCGAACCTATCAACTATATAAAGATCATCGCTTAAAACAGGTAAATCATTTTGCGACTTAGCGGTAGCGGATAAATTATGTGACTTACAATTATCGATAATTGATTTAACTCGCTCAGGATGTCTTGGAATTAAGATAATATAGCAGTCTAAAAACTGCTCTTTTAAGTTTTTGATTATAGGCAAAATCACCTCTTCATCTTCGGGGTGAGTGCTGGCAAATAGCACGACTCGCCTATTGTCTAAATGTAAGCTTAATTTTGATAACTCTTCTTGATTGACCGGAAGTTTTTCGTTGGCAAATTTAATATTGCCTAAATTCACTGCATCTGATACGCCAAGTTCATTAAATTTTTGTAAGTCACGCTCGCTTTGCACGATAATTTTACTGCAATTTTTGAGAATAAGCTGAAAAAAGCTTTTTCTTTTTAGCCAAGCTTTAAACGATTGATCGGAAATACGAGCATTAACTAGTAGTAATTTACACTGCTTTGCTCCCTCATTAATAGTACACGGCCATAATTCCGATTCTATAAAAATGCCTAAATCAGGTTGCCAATTTCTTAAAAATTTTCGAGTAAAAATAATATTATCTATCGGTAAAAATTGGTGAACTGCTATTTTAGGTAATTTGGCAGTTAATATTTTAGCGGAGCTGTTAGTCCAAGAAGTGACTAGAAAACGAACGTCAGGGTAGCGTTTACTTATATTATGTATTAATGTTAAAGCTACCATAGACTCGCCAACGCTTGCTGCATGAATCCATATCAGCCTTCGTGTATAACTTGCTTCTAAAGGTAATTTATACGTCGGTCCTAACCCTTCATCCTCACGTATTAGTGTATACGCTGTGGTTCGCAGTGAAGTGTCTCCTTTAAATTCCTCTTTATTAGCGGACGTTTGCACGAAGTCTAATAAATCGTCTTGTCTGTGTTTGCCAATAGCAAAACGCTCTTGGATACGTCTTATATCTTCTTTACCTATTAATAAACGTATAAGAATTATGATAAAATAAACAGGTAATAATATAAAGCTTAAAGCATAATATAATAACATCATTGCTTTAAACTCTCTGTTAAGCTTGCTAATTGTTTTTCAAGGCTTATATGGTTTTGTATTTTATCATTTGTGAGTTCTAAAGGCAAGCCAACTATGATTTTAATGGTACCAAACGGTAGGGGTATTATTAATTTATCCCAACTTTTTAATCTGAAACATCTAGAAGTGGAGCTGACTATAGTAATAAGTTTTGTGTTATATCTATAGGCAATTTCGGTAATACCGCTATTTACTTTATATACCGGTCCTTTAGGACCGTCCGGCGTGACTATTATATTTGCACCTTGAGATAACTTACCTATAATATTACGTAAAGCTCCAATTGGATTTTTATTAGTAGAACCTACTATCACTCTGCAACCGAATTTTCCTACTAGATCGTTTAAAATTTTTCCGTCTAAATGCGGTGATATTAAAGCATAGAGATTTCTATGTCCTATAAACATAGCCGGACTTAAGGCAAGCATATTATGCCAAAATGCAAAGATTACCCCTTGTTCGTTTAGGAATTTTTCCTTATTGCCGTTATCGTAAAATATAAATTTCTGCTTTGAAGTAAAGTAAACAAAACGCAAATACCAATATAGTAAAATAGTAATTATACTAAGTACGTATTTATTATTTTTTAAAAATTTTTTAAAAACTTTCCGCATTATTTTTTTGTTGGTTTAGGTGGCTTTTTAACTTTTCCGTCATTGCGAGGAAATTACTAAGTAAGTGACGAAGCAGTCTCAGGATATTTGACGAGATTGTCACGCAGCCTATGGCTGCTCGCAATGACGATTTGGTATCCATGCAAAGCCTTAAGCAGGAATGACATCGATTGCTCTCTCAATTCTAATACAAGCTTTTTCTAGCTCTTCCATAGAAGTAGCATAAGAGATTCTAAAATATCCCTCTAAGCCGAAAGCGATACCAGGTACTACGGCAACTTTTGCTTCTTCAAGTAAATATTTGGCAAAATCATTACTATTTGCAATAATTGTTCCTGATTTAGTTTTATGCCCAAATATTTTATCGCATTTAACAAATAAGTAAAACGCTCCTTCCGGCTTATAGCATTCAAAATATTTTACTCTTTTCAAAATTGATAAAGCAAGATCACGCTTTTTTTGAAAATTTAAAGCATTAGGCTTTATATAATCTTGAGGACCGTTTAATGCTTCAATGGCAGCCATTTGACTTATTGAACAAGGGTTTGAAGTACTTTGCGACTGAATAATAGTCATTGCTTTAATCAAAGCTTTAGAGCCTGCACCGTAGCCTATACGCCAACCCGTCATAGAATAAGCTTTAGATACTCCGTTTACGGTAAATATTCTCTTTTTTAAATCAGGTGCTATTTGGGCTAATGTATAAAATTTAAAATCATCAAAAGTAATATGCTCGTAAATATCATCGGACATTACGTTTACATGTGAATATTTTCTTAAAACTTTAGCAATATTTTCTAGTTCTTCAAAATTATAGCTTGCACCTGTTGGATTACTAGGTGAGTTAATAATAAGCCACTTAGTTTTATCCGTAATTGAACGTTCTAAAGCTTCTGCACTTAATTTAAAGTTATTTTCAATTCTGCAATTTACAAAAACAGGTGTTCCTGTGCTAAGTGCAACCATATCAGGATATGAAACCCAATAGGGTGCTGGAATAATTACCTCATCCCCTTGGTCTAAAGATGCCATAAACAAATTATATATAACTTGCTTACCGCCGGTGCTTACTATTATTTCATCAAGTTCATAATCTATATTATTTTCACGTTTGAATTTATCTTTTATTGTTTGCTTTAAAAGAGGCATACCCTCAACGTTAGTATATTTAGTAAAGCCGTCTTTAATCGCTTTAATCGCCGCTTCCTTAATATTGTCAGGCGTATCAAAATCAGGCTCACCAGCACCGAGTGTGATAATATCAACTCCCGCTTTTTTAAGTTCAAGAGTTTTTTTTACGACTGCAAGGGTCGGCGACGGTTTTATAGAACTTAGCCTCGTAGAAATAATTGACATAATTTGAGTCCGTATTAAATGAAAGCTATAGTAAAATCGGTAATTTTAAGAAATAAATATTAATTCTTATAATGAAATCTACAATTATATATTATAATTTGTTTAGTATTGACAGAATATATTAGTCTATGTTCGTGGTTAATTCTACGTGACCATAAACCTGATAATATATGTTTTAAAGGTTCGGGCTTACCTATACCTGTAAACGATGCTTCTTGGATATTTTTTATTAGAAGTTTAATACGTTCATATTTTTTAATATCGTATTTTTTCCAATACACTAAATCCTCCGCTGCTTCTAGTGTCCACTCAATCTCAATCATCTAAATTAACTTTAGCAAACTCCCCTCTTTTTGCTTGTTCGATAGATTTTTTTATTCGATTCGCATTAGCCAGATTAGATAATAAATATAATGTTTCTTTTGTAGATTCATATTCTTCTTCGGTTAAAAGAATAATATTCTTATGATTCTTTCTTTTAATAAGATAAGGGACATGATCGTTTTCTACGGTATTTAGTACAGAGCTTAAGTTTTTTCTAAATGAAGTGCCGCTAATTGAGTTCATGAGCTACCTACTGATGTACATATAACATGTACATCCTAGCTTCAATGCCATTAATTTACAAGTAAAATTATTATTTTATTTAAAAATTTATCAATATATGCTTTATTATAGTAAGTAATATTAATTTAGTAATTAAACTATGCTCGGTAAAATAAAAGACAAAATCAAACATTATTGCTTAACTATAATAAATGTACCGAATTTTATTAAGAATAAAATTTTAGAATTTAAAAATTATATAAGTGATTGTAAATATAAATTCTCTCATTTAACCGAAACTAATTATCAACTTGGACTCGATCATTTATATAGAGGTAATTTAAATGATGCATTACTTAGGTTTAAACTAGTCGATAAATTTTTTAATCCTAATGATTCTAAAGTATATTCTCAACTCGGATGGGTTTATTTTTTAAAAAATAACTACAGGCAAGCTATAGAATATTTAGAAAAATCTAATGAAAAATATAAAACTATATTTATAAATTTTTTGAAAAATTATAAGGATATTATTGAAATACCTCAAGAAGTTTGTGGAAAATATCGTGATTTAACTGCACAATATTATCCTACTATTTTTAATAACGATAAAAATATCCATCTTCCGTATAGGTTTGTTAATGAAGCACTTAAGCAGATATCTGATTTACCGGATAATTACTCTATTTTGGAACTTGGAAGTAATATAGGGCTTGTAGGTTATGAAATACAAAAACGTTTTCCGGAACGTTTTACTTTAACCGGTGTAGAAGTTTCTGCTTTAATGAATAAGTTACAAGAAACATATTATCCGAACACTAAAATTTACGATCAAATATATAATATTGCTATCGATGAATTTTTAAAACAAAACTCTAATAAATTTGATATTATTTTTAGTTTTTGCGGATTATCGTTTACTAACAATTTAATAGAATATTTTAATTTAATATACTCATCTCTTAATAAACAAGGGTATTTTGCTCTTTGTTTACCGAATGCGACGAAGACACAATTTTCAGTAAAACGCAAAGAATTTATTTTTAACTTGAATGAAATAAATAATTTTTTACAAAAAAATAATTTTACTATATTAACTTCGGAAGAAATAATACTAGCGGAAAACAATAAATATAGTATTATTGTTTGTAAGAAAACAGCATAAATCAATGAGAATATTAATTATATTATCCATTATTTTATGTTCATTATCGATAAGAGCTGATCTTGAATATGTTGATAATGACATATATAAATATAATGGTGGAAGCAATGAAAACGGTTGCATGGAAGTTTATGATCCATATGAAAAATTTAACCGTAAAGTGTTTGTATTTAATTCTGTGTTAGATTATATAATATTGCGTCCTTTAGCGATAGGTTATAAGAACATCACGAATGATTACGTAAAAGCACGCGTTAATAGTTTCGTCAGTAATGTCGATACACCGCTTACTGCGGTAAATTACGGGCTTCAGTTAAATTACGATAAAACTATGAAAAGCGTTTGGCGGTTTCTCATTAACACTACGCTTGGCATAGGCGGTTTATTTGACGTGGCAGGTAAAGTAGGTTTGCCGTCTGATCGTCAAACTTTCGGTAGTACCCTCGCACATTATGGAGTTGCCCCAGGTCCTTATTTAGTATTGCCGATAATCGGTAGTACTAACGCAAGAGATATGACGGATTCGGTAATTACTAATTATGCTCTTAATCCATTAATGTACTACACTCATAATGATTTTGACTTAGGAGTACTAGCAGTTAGTAAAATAAACGATCGATATGTTGTATTACCGTTTAGTGATTATGTGATGAAGAATTCTACCGATCCTTATGTGGCTATTAGATCAGCATTACATCGTGCTCGTGAAGCATCGGTTCAATATCCTGAAAATTTTAAATGTCCTAAACCCAAGAATTAATGAAATTAAAGAGGATTATATGCAAAAACTTATTACAGGTTTATTTTTATTAGTGATGACGTTTTCCGCTTATTCTAATGAAAAAGTGCCTGCCGGTTTGAACAGTTACGTTACTAATTTAGTAAATGAAGCTTCTAGTATATTAAACGATAGTAAGTTATCTGAGCGAGTAAAAATTGCTAAAGCACGTGAGTTAATGTCTCAGAACCTAGATTTTGATTGGATGGCTAAATATACATTAGGCAGAAATGGGATAAAAACTTTATCAGGTGGGCAGGTTCAGGAATTCATCAAAGTTTACTCTAAATATGTTACTAAATCTTATACTGATTTGATAAAAGATTATAAAGGCAAACAGCCTAAAATAGTAGGAGTTCGTCCTTTAAGCTCAACCGATTTTATGGTTGCTATGAATATCATTAGTAATAAAGAGCAAGACCCTATTAAAGTAGAATATCTTGTACGTGAAATGAAAGGAAACGGAAAAGACGTTTTTAAAGTTTCTGATATAATTACGGAAGGTGTAAGTCTTATTGGAGCTCAACAAGACGAGTTTACCGATACTTTAAAAAATCAAGGCTTTAAGGCACTAATACAAAAATTAGAAAGTCGTTCTTAAGCTTATTTCACTCTCATCTTAAATCGTCATTGTGAGGAGGTATTGTTGCGTAGACACCTCGTCGTCATTGCGAGGAAATTGCATAGCAATTGACAAAGCAATCTCAGGAGTTTGTTATTATTGTATGAAATTGCCACGCAGTTTACGACTGCTCGCAATGACGATTAGATATCTACGCAACAAAGCCCGCTCGCTAATAGCGTTAAACAACATAAATCACTCACATGAAAATCTTAGCAGGCAGTAGTAATAAGTTACTTGCAACGCGTTTAGCTATAGCATTAAATATTAAATATATTGAGCCGCAAATTACCTATTTCAATGATTCCGAAATAAAAGTAGAAATTCAAAAATCGTTTCATAATGAAGATATAATCATAGTACAATCCACATCAAAACCCGTTAATGATTGCTTAATTGAGTTGTTTTTACTAGTAGATGCAGCAAACAAAGCGGGAGCAAATCGAATAATTTTAGTAATGCCTTATTTTTGGTTATGCAAGGCAAGATAATATAAATTCTCAAAATATAATTCCTACTAAGTTAATAGCAGATTTTTTAGAGAAGCTCGGAGTAAACCATGTAATTACTATTGATTGACACTCCGATAAAATAGAGAAATTTTTAATATTCCTGTTTCTAATCTTGAACCTATAAATTTATATATCCCGTTTTTAAGAACTTATAGCAATTTCGTTATAGTTACACCTGATAAAGGAAGTATCAATCGAGTTCAAAAAATTAGTAATTTACTAAATATAGATTCAGCTTATATAAACAAAGAAAGGGATATAAATAATAATTGCGAGATGATATCAATAACAGGTAGTGTAGAGGGCAAAAATTGCATATTAATTGATGATATTATAGATAGTGGAGAAACAATCGTAAAAGCAGCGAGATTTTTAAAAGAACATTCGACTTTATCGGTTAGTGCTTTTATAACTCATGCAGTGCTTTCTGCCGGTTCTAAAAATTCGATAATAGACCTCTTGGAGAACGAAGCTAATAAAGAGGAATTTGTAGGAAACACGGAACGCAGCACCACAGCGTACACTTTAGTAGTGAGGATGCGAGTACTGGATTGACGTACAAATTACCTTTAGAAGCAAGTTATGTAAGAGGTCTAATAGACAATATTTTTATCACGGATACTATAGAAACAAGTGACTTATCTACAAAATTTCATATAATATCCGTATTGTCTATCATCGTAAAAGAGTTAATAAACTATGAGCTTGTGTACTGTAGAAATAAATCTATCTACAATAAAAAATAATTACCTTTTATTACAAGATATTTGCAAAACCTCATTAGTCGGTGCTGCCGTTAAAGCTAACGGTTACGGTCTTGGAGCAGTACAAATTTCTAAAGTTTTAATAGAAGAAAATTGTAGGCATTTTTTTGTGGCCTCAAGTGAAGAAGGAGTGAATTTACGCAACGCTTTAGGATTAGATGTTAATATTTTAGTTCTTAACGGCGTTTTTGAACATGATGCTTTAGAGCTGATAGAATATAATTTAACACCTGTCCTAAATAACTTAAAACAAATGGAAATTTGGCAAAAATTTAGTAATTTGAAAAACCGATTATTGCCTTGTTATTTACATTTCAATACGGGGATTAATCGTCTTGGCTTAAGCTCTGATGAGATAGAGCAGCTAATTAATGATCGTGATTTGTTAAAAGGGCTAGATTTACAATATATTATAAGCCATCTAGCTATATCCGAGGAAATAGATAATCCTTATAATCTAGAACAATTAAACAGATTTAAAGCTTATTTACAATATTTCCCAAACGTCAAAGCAAGCCTTGCTAATTCCGGCGGCATATTTTTAGGACAGGATTACCATTTTGATTTAGCAAGACCGGGGGCAGCCTTATATGGTCTTAATCCCTTAACAAAGAATCCCGTAACCTTAAAAGCTCCTATAATTCACTTACAGAATTTGACACTAGATAGCCATATCGGTTATAATATGACTTTTACAACTAAGCGTGATAGTGTCATTGCAACGTTACCGCTTGGTTATGCCGATGGGTTTAGTCGTAATTTTAGCAATCAAGGTGAAGTATTTATTAACAGTCGCAGCGTTCCTATAGTAGGGCGGGTATCGATGGATTTAATAAATATCGATGTTACCGATCTACCACCGTCCGAGATTTTTCTAGGGCAGGAAGCGGAAATTATCGGAAATTATTGCACGCCCAATAAAATAGCGAGTATTATAGGTACTATCGGGTATGAGGTATTAACTAACCTTGGTAGTAGATATAAAAGAAAGTATATCGGGTAGATATCTGTGTCATACCATGGCTTGACCACGGTATCCAGAAAAAAATTAAAAAAGACTGGTTCCCGCGATCAAGTCGCGGGATGACATTAGAGGTTACTGGATGCCTGCTTTCGCAGAAATGACATAGCGTACTTAAATTAAATAGAAAAAATACAAATGTTATTCAATATAGCTAATTCGGTAGGTAAACGTACTGTAAAGTTTGCACAAAGTGTAGGTAGTTTCTCCCTATTTAGCTTTGCTGCCGTTAGCAGTATCATAAGACCGCCTTTATATTTGAGTTTAATCATCAGACAATTATTATTTATCGGGTTTCACTCGCTTCCGGTTGTTGCGATGACGACTTTTTTCTCAGGTGCGGTACTTGCATTACAGAGCTATATCGGTTTTTCCCGTTTCTCAGCTGAAAGCTCTATTGCAACGGTAGTAGTATTGTCGCTGACTAGAGAGCTTGGACCTGTCTTAGCTGGACTAATGGTAGCGGGAAGAGTTGGGGCATCAATCGCCGCCGAAATAGCCACAATGAGAGTAACAGAGCAGGTAGATGCTTTATATACTTTATCTACCGATCCTATTAAATATTTAGTTTTTCCAAGAGTAATAACAGCTATTATTACAATGCCTTGTCTTGTTTTAATCGGGGATATAATTGGTGTTATGGGCGGTTATTTGGTAGGGGTCTATAAACTTGATTTTAATAGTGCAGCTTATTTAACCAGTACTTTTCAGTATTTAGAACCGATTGACGTAATTTCCGGTCTTGTTAAAGCGGGAGTTTTTGGGTTTATTATTTCTATAATAAGTTGCTATAGCGGCTATTATTCAGGTAAAGGGGCTAAGGGAGTTGGAAGAGCAACTACCTCGGCAGTAGTGAATTCTTCTATCCTGATCTTAATCAGTAATTATTTAATAACCGAATTATTTTTTAAAGTATAGGTATACTCGTTTTATTTGGAAAAGAGCTAGGCGTTTTATATTTTTTGATCCTCACGTACGTTTATGTACGCTGCGGTCAAAAAATATAAAACAACAAAACCAATTTTTCAAATTAAACGAGTATACAGTTTTTTTGTTTATTTGGAGTATGCATGAGTGTAGAAGAATTTAAAATTAAAATTCGGTCATTATATAAATCATTTGCTAATCATAAGGTGTTAGACGGAATAGATTTGGATGTAAAAAAGGGCAGTTCATTAGTTATTTTAGGTGGTTCCGGTAGCGGCAAATCAGTTCTAATTAAAAATATAGTAGGATTGATTAAACCTGATAAAGGTAAAATTTTTATTGATAATGTAGAAATCCAAGATATCTCAAGTAAACAAAAATTTGAGATTATGGATGGTATAGGTTTTTTATTCCAAGGCGGAGCATTATTTGACTCCTTAAATATACGTGATAATATTACTTTCGAGACTAAAAAATTATCTAAGAAAGAAAAAAATGACCTTGCCGGTGCAAAGCTTAATTCCGTTGGTTTATCCCCTAGAATACTCGAGCTTTACCCTGCTGAATTATCGGGAGGAATGCAAAAAAGAGTAGCCCTTGCTAGGGCTATTTGTAGTACACCGTCGATTTTATTTCTTGATGAACCGACCACAGGGCTTGATCCTATCATGGCAAATGTTATCAACGAATTAATTATAAAAATCCAAGAAGAGTTAGAGGCAACTACGATTACTATAACTCATGATATGATTAGTGCCGCAAAAATAGCTAAAGAAGTAGCTATGATTTATCAAGGAAAAATTAAATGGTACGGTAGTAAAGATGAAATGCGTAATAGTGATAATCCTTATTTAAAACAATTTATAAATGGATTAACTACTGGGCCTATAGAGGTATAAAATGTTTAAGAACTTATTATGTATAATAATATTTCTAGGTATAAATCTAAATGTTTATGCTATAAATTCTAGCTCTTATACGACAGATGATATACTAAAAATAGTAATTATTCTTGGAATAGTTATTTTAATTTTTAGTCCTGCAAAATTCCGTATAATCGTTATCGGTACTATGTTAGGCTTGTCTTGTGCCTATTTCACGTATAAATACATCGTACCTATCTTTATTTCTTTACTAAATAGACCATAAAGATAAATATTGCTATTAGTGATGCCCCACATCTCTGCTATTTTCTCTTCTAATAGTATCAATTTAATATTCTACAATTAATCTAAAGCTCTAATTCCCCCGTGATAGCCATCTAATTCAAAAGAATTGGGATGTATATTTTTACATGCATTTAAACCTATTATATTAATCATATTAGTATTATTATCAATACCATTAAGTAGTACGAATATCTTCCAAGTATTTAGATGATTCAGGCGCCTCCAATTATTCGTACTTTTATTAAATCTTGTTCTATCAATTCATTCTGATTAAAGTCAGTAATTAATTGCTCTAACTGTTGTGAATTAATATTTCTAGCTAATGCTATTTTATTTCATTTTACGGAAAAGAAACTACAGGCAATCTCTTCATTTAAATCTTTAGTATAAATTACTAAATCATCATTTATATCAAAAATTTTATATTCTTGTGAGTTAATTTCAATTTGCATAGTTTATTTACTTTGTTGAGTGTTTTTGTGTAAAGCAATATTTTTATTGGGAAGAGTATAGCTAGGTGCAGCTATTTTTGTCTTAGTACTTATATTTTTTTTATATCTTATCACTTGTTAAGTTTAATTTTGGTTCATTTTTTGTTTTATTACTACTAAAAATATTTATGAACAAATCTTTTATTTTTTGTACACTTTTTTGTATCTAGGATTTTTTAATATTACTATCTTGTTGGTAGGTAGAATGAGTAAGTGCTAATGTTTTATTAATTTCTGAACGTACACTTTCCAACGGATTTAAATTGTTAGATAATAAATAATCAGTTTTAGCTATTAAATTATTTACAATTTTTGTTTGTTCTTGATCATTTAGATTCAATTCGTGAACTCGATTACTAATATTTTTAGTTACTACATTATTGCTGAATAATATGTTTTTGTTGGATTTCATTTAAAGAGCGATTAGGTATATTTTTATTTTTAGTTAAATCAAAAGCTTTATAAAGTACAGGAGTATTACTTCCTATACTTAAATGTACTTGTCTAGTAGCGGTTGTTTTATCCTCTCTACCCGGAACAGTTACATGTTATTGGATCAAATATAATTCCTAATGGGGCTCCCTTGTCTTCTATATCTGTAGATTTTATATTTACGTTAAAGTGGTTATTTAATTCTTGTGTTACTTTACGAATATTACCATCTGATACCGCAATTGATACTGCAGATCTATCACACCCTCCTACTAAATAAGCTTCTAATTTAGTATTAGGAGGAAAGTTGCTTATTACATCATGTGTTAAAGAACTAGCATCAGTAAATCTGTCAACATGGGCTAATGCAGTTTTTTTAGTTAATGGATCATGTAAAATTACAGCAACGCATTGTTGAATGTTATCAGTGCCTATCTTTTCTTTATCAGAAAAACCAACTTTATACTGTTCCACACGAACAGCTTCATAATCAACTATACCTTGCTGTAATGAGTAAGCATATGCATACTGCGCTATTGAATTTTCTTTACGGTTTTGAGTTTTATAAGCAGCTCCTAAAGCTAATCTTGCCATTAATTCTTTAGCTTGGTCATTATTAGCTTGGCTAATGTTCCTTGTTGTTGATGTGCAGTGACTATAATTTTTTGTATGAATTTTCTACATTATAATATTTCTTTGCTTCAAAAGAATTCTCTATACTATCTTGAAATTGTTGAATAGCATTATCAAACAGTCCCAGCTGTTGATAGCTACGTCCTATCATAGTATTAGATATAGGAAAGAAAATTACTGTCAGCTTGACCTATAGCAATTTGTTCAGCTTGTTGTAGTGGTTTAAGAGCAACAAGATGATTGTCTTTACTCTATAATTTTAATCCTTCATTATACAAAAAGCTGCTTGATTATGATCAATTTGCTCCTTTATACTTAATGGTTTTGGAGTAAGATTACTAATATATTCAGGAAAACTTGAAGGCAACTCTCCTAATTTTTAAATTAGTCCGGTGATATTACCTTGAACTGGATTCCCATTAATAAGCATAGATTTATAATAGTTTAATTAATTTATATTTTTATATAAAACTCTGTTATTTAATAAAAATCAAGCATTAGCTAATACGTAGCTACAAAATAATTATCTCTTGACACTAGGGGGGTATTGCTTTATATTCTTTATCTATTGTATATACTCGATGAACTTCAAAAATTGGCTAGGTCGTTCTACAAGATCTGTGGTGCTCACGTATTAAGTATACGCTCCGCTCCTCGGCTTATGAACTCTTAGCGCTTTTTGAAGTTGATCTTCGTATATGACTCTTCATTTACTTGAAGTATATTTTATAAGTTTTAAGGTATTTAGCTTATGTCTCGTAAGTGCGAACTCACAGGTGTGGGTGTTTTATACGGCAACAATGTATCACATTCTCAGCGTAAAACTAGAAGACGTTTTGAACCTAATCTAAGATCGGTTAAGTTTACAAGTGATATAACAGCCGGGGAATATAGATTATCGGTTAATGCTAGATGTATTAGTTCAGTGGAAAAAGCCGGGGGTTTTGATGCATATATTCTAAAAGCCGATGATAATGTTTTATCAAGTAAAGCTAGAGCTATTAAGAAAAAAATAATTCAGACTAAAACAGCAAAATCATTATGAAAAGTGGTATACATCCAGAATATAAAAAGTTTTTGATTAAAGTAGGAAGCGATGTTTTTGAAACAATGTCTACTCATCCTACAGGTGAAATTTTAATGGATGTTGATTTTAGAAAGCATCCGGCATGGAATAAAGATGCCGGAAATGTAGTAAATCAATCAAACAAAAGTGTTAGTGATTTCAATAAAAGATTCTCAGGTCTTTCTTTCGGTAGTAAGAAAGAAGCTAGCTAGGCTTTGTTTGTGGATAACAAATCGTCATTGCGAGGAAATTGCATAGCAATTGACGAAGCAATCTAGTAAACAATTCTGATTTATAGAATTTTTTTATTATTTTTTCTGGGTTGCCGTGCAGTCTACGACTACTCGGTATCTACGCAAGAATGACACTAACAATATTCACGTAGTATTGGACTAAGTCAAAATATAACACAGATAAATCGTCAATTCAATTATTGCGGGGTGGAGCAGCTCGGTAGCTCGTCAGGCTCATAACCTGAAGGTCGTTGGTTCAAATCCAGCCCCCGCTACCATATTTTTTAATGTCATGCTAGCTCACTTATAGCGTTATTGAAGTCTGCTGATGCCATTCCTAACTCAGTGTTGTTGCATATGACTACTCAGAAAATAGTGCCTACAAAATCAACTGATGGCAGTAAGCTTTTTCGTCATCAAGCTAAGTTTGTAGCCGGTGTTATGAATATAAATCAAATCCCCAATTTTTCATTACCGGAAATTGCTTTTGTCGGTAAGTCAAATGTCGGCAAATCAAGCCTAATAAACACGATATGTAATAATAAAAATCTTGCTAAAGTTTCTAATACTCCAGGGCGTACTAGGCAAATCAATTTCTTTAACCTTGCAGATAAACTTATTATAGTTGACCTTCCCGGTTATGGTTTTGCTAATGTTCCTATATCAGTCAAAGAGCAGTGGGGAGTGTTAATTAGTTATTATTTACGAAATAGTTATAATTTAAGGTTAGTTAACTTATTGATTGATTCAAGAAGGGGTATAAAAGAAAATGATAAGAAAGTAGCTGATCTATTATTTGCAAATAAAAGAGAATTTCAAATTATTTTCACAAAATCCGATAAAGTTACGGATCATAAAAACCTTAACGATGAAGCACAGAATTTTCTTGCAACTTTAAACTACTCATGTAATGTTATGTATGTAAGCAGTAGGAGTAAAGAAGGTGCAAGAGAACTTAAAGCTAGTTTGGCAAAATGCATCAAACCTCAAAAATAAAGAGGTAGATAGTATTTCTTCATTAAATAACATTGCTATAATTAAGAATATAATAAAGTGTAGTAGTGAGTTGAAGAATCAAGCGATAGTTCTAAAATTACCTGCTACTATTATTATTGACGATAAATTATTTACAGCTTTTATTGAATCTGTTAGATTGCTTGAGATGTGCGGTGCTAAAATATATATAGTACATGATCATATTGATTTACGCAGTTCGTCTTTAATATCACAAATAGATGAAAATTTTAGTCAAAAAATTAGTAAAATAAGCGACTATAGTTCTCTAAATAATCCTATTATTATGGAAATTTTATCCAGTTACGTTAACAAGCTTATAGTAACAAAGTTAAGTAGTATAGGTTGTTATGCAGTTGGTATTTCAGGTAAGGATGCTAATTTACTGCAAGCAAAAAAATCAAAACTATCTTACCGAAAAATTGTAAATCATGATGTTATAAATATTGGTTTTTTAAGCGAGCCTATTATGATTAATCCAGAAATTTTATTAAATTTTGCAGATAATAATATTATACCCGTGATAGCACCGTTTGCGAGCGACGATCAGGAGAAAACGCATTTATTAAATGTTAACTTAACGGTAGCAACAATTGCTTCTGCATTAAGTGCAGAACATTTAATATTGCCATATGAGATATTACAGGTATCCGAGACGTTTCCGTATAATATAAAAATACGAGATATTAACTTGTTGAAATCAATGTTAGATGATAGTAATAATTTCATCGAAGAAGCATTAATTAAGATAGCAGTTAATGCCCTTGAAAATAATAATGGTTACGTACATTTTGTGAATAGTGAAGCACCGAATTCAATATTGTCAACTATGTTTGATATTAATATAAATTAATAGAGGTTTTTTATGGCAGGAGCATTAGCATCCGATCTTTTATTTGTAGGGTTAACTAGACCGCCGATGATATTTGGAGTAAGTATTAAGTTTGCTGCATTAAATATGATAATGACTATGATAGTATTTATTTGGAATAACAGCATTATGATTTTATTCATTGCAGCTGCTTTGCATTTGGTAGCTTATATTATATGTTTTAAAGAACCGAGATTCATAGAGCTATATTTAAATAAAATGTCAAGAACTAGCCAATGTCCTAATAAATTTTACTACGGAGCAAATTCGTATAATATTTGAGTTTTATGTCATTCCCGCGTAGGCGGGAATCCAGTAACATTTAATGTCATACCGCGTCTTGATCGCGGTATCTTACGACACAGTCTGTGATACAAGATCCCGTGGTCGTAGCCACGGGATGACAACAAAAAATCTGGATTCCTGCCTACGCGGGAATGACATAAAAAGAGGTATAACTGACAAAATAAATCAAAATAGTTCAATCAGGTGAGGTAATGAAATTATTTAGGACTAGAGCAGCTAAAGAATTAAAGTCTCAACAAGAAAGACCCACTTCGCATTTTATTCCTTATAAATGTCATTGGGATAGTAATACTATTTTAACAAAAGATAATTCTTTATTACAAGTTATTAAAATAAATGGATTTTCTTTTGAAACTGCTGATGATGAAGATCTAGACATTAAAAAGAATATCAGAAATGCCTTACTTAAAAATATGGCTTCGGGAAATATCATTATGTATTTCCATACTATTAGAAGACGTAAAGCAGTAATATTTGACGATACGGAATTTACTTATGATCCTACCGTAAAAGTCCCTAATGATTTTATTACTTATTTAGGTGCAGAATGGCGTAAGAAACATGCTGGGGCTAGGTCGTTTTTTAACGAATTATATGTTAGTATTTTATATAAGCCTGATACTGGCGGTGTTGCTATAGTTGAGTATTTTCTAAAGAAGCTTAGACAGAAATCTAATAAAACCGCTTGGGAAAACGACATGAAAGAGATGAAAGAAAATCTTCAAGAAATGTCAACTAGAGTGATTAATACATTCAGAAGTTACGGAGCAAGATTACTTGGAGTGCGTCAAACGCAGTCAGGTAGTTATTGTGAAATTTTAGAATTCCTTTCATCTTTAATCAATTGCGGCGATTCACCGGGTCCTATAGCATTACCGCGTGGTACTATTGACGAATATTTACCGACTCATCGCTTATTTTTTGATTCTCGTACTATTGAAGCAAGAAGTCCGCTTGGCAAGAAATATGCCGGAATGATAAGTATACTTGAATACGGTCCTAATACTTCGGCAGGAATTTTTGATGGATTCCTGCAAATGCCTTTTGAATTTGTTATGACGCAAAGCTTTGTCTTTGTTAATAGAACAGTAGCGATCAGTAAAATGCAATTACAGCAAAATAGAATGATACAATCCGGTGATAAAGCTACTTCACAAATTGCTGAAATTAATACGGCCCTTGATATGGCCACTAGCGGTGATATCGCTTTCGGTGAGCATCATTTATCGCTTTTATGTTCCGCAAATAATATTAAAGCTTTGGAAGATATATTGTCAATGGCAGCAGTTGAGCTTTCTAATTCAGGAATTCAGCCGGTTAGAGAAAAAGTTAACATGGAACCTAGCTATTGGGGACAGTTGCCGGGAAATATGGATTATATAGTGCGTAAATCCACTATAAATACTCTTAATATGGCTAGCTTTGCCTCACAACATAATTATCCGCTTGGTAAAATTAGAGATAACCATTGGGGAGAATATGTCACAGTACTTGATACTACTTCAGGTACACCGTTTTATTTTAATTTCCATGTAAGAGATGTTGGACATACTCTCATTATCGGTCCAACTGGTGCCGGTAAAACAGTTCTGATGAATTTCTTATGTGCTGAAGCACAAAAATTCAAACCTCGTATGTTCTTTTTTGATAAAGATCGAGGAGCAGAAATATTTATACGTGCTTTAAACGGAGTTTATACAGTAATTAATCCGGGTTTAAAATGCAACTTTAACCCTTTACAGCTTGAAGATACTAGTGAGAATAGAACGTTTATTTTAGAGTGGCTTCGCGTGCTTGTAACTTCTAACGGTGAAAGTTTAACTGCACAAGATAATAAAATCTTATCTCAAGCGGTAAGCGGTAATTTTAGATTAGCAAAACAAGACAGAAGGCTTAGTAATGTTATAGCCTTTCTTGGTATTGATACACCAAATAGTTTGGCAAGTAGGATTGCAATGTGGGTTGGTAAAGGTTCACACGCTAAGATATTTGACAATGAAATAGATGATATTGATTTACAAAAAGCAAGAGTATTCGGTTTTGATATGACTGAATTACTTAAAGATCCTGTAAGCCTTGCACCAGTATTACTATATATTTTCCATCGTATTAATATCTCTTTAGATGGGCAGAAAACTATGATAGTACTTGATGAAGCATGGGCTTTAATCGATAATCCGGTATTTGCACCTAAGATCAAAGATTGGTTAAAAGTGTTGAGAAAATTAAATACTTTTGTTATATTTGCTACGCAGAGTGTCGAAGATGCTGCAAAAAGTAGAATTAGTGATACGTTGATTCAACAAACAGCTACGCAGATTTTTTTACCTAATTTGAAAGCTACGGATATTTATCGTAGTGCATTTATGTTGAGTCAACGAGAATATATTTTAATTAAAACTACCGACCCTACTACACGTTATTTTTTAATAAAACAAGGAATAGATGCCGTAGTGGCAAAAGTTAGCTTAGATGGTATGGATAACATAATCAGTGTTTTATCCGGTAGAGTTGAGACTGTAATATTGCTCGATCAAATTAGAGAGAAACACGGCAATGATCCGGATAAATGGTTACCTATATTTTATGAAGCAGTTAAAACATTATAAATGCCTGTCTGTCATCCCACGGCTTGACCGCGGGATCTTGTCTCACAGAGTGTATTCTGAGATCCCGTGGACAAGCCACGGGATGACATTTTTACAATGCGAGGCAAGTAACTAGTTATGAAATTATTTCCTCGTAGTATACTTATAACATTAGTATTAAGCTTTGCCCTAAATTTAGGGCTAGTTACTAAAACTCATGCTAAAGATACTCTTGATAGCATTATAGATATTTTGAGTGGCTTAACTTGCGAAACCCAAGGCGTAGGCGATTTGCTGCGTTCTGAATTTTCTCATACATGTATTGTTGCTCCGTTCTTTACTTTTGCGGTAATGAATCTTGTCTCTCCCGTTTTATACATGAATACGTTTTTAAAGCTTAAAATAAACGACAGTGATTTATTTAACGATAGTAACTTTGGGAATTTCCCCGGAGGTCAATGTGCTCGTGAAAACAGAATTGATCCTAAAAATCCAGAATTACGCTTTGCTTTATGTAATAATGCTAAATTAATTGTATCTCGGGCAAAATCTGTTGCAGAATCGGCACTTGCTATTGCTAAAGCCGTCTTAACAGGGAGCGACCCTTGGGATGATATAAAGACAGCGTGGGCAAATAAAAAAAAGGAATATCATGTTCCATATAGTGGTAAGCCCGGTGATGACGGTTTTGCATTTGATTTAGGCTTTCCTGTAATATATTGGAAAGTTATTCAAGATAAAGATAGAATATGCGTATCGACAAAAGGATTTACAGGAGACGTTCCCGTCGGCTGTAAATATATGAAAGAGCCGTTTCCAAAATCCATGTATAATAACTTTATGGATGTAGCAGATAAGGATTTTATTGAGGATCCAAATAAAACTCCCACCGATCCTTTAGCTTTAGTTTCCTGTAGTGCAGCGGGTGATGGATGTTATCAAAAAGCTTATAATGCTTCAAAAACTGCAGTAGTCATGACTTCTCCTCTTATAGAATGTATGAGGCAAATGATTGCTAGATTACTAATTAGTAAAGATGTTTGTAGTTTTGATAATGTAAGCCAAGTGGTTAATTTGGTTTCAAGGCAAGATAGTGCATTCTTTCAGTTTCAAGTAGGAATGTATAAAATAGTTACGGCTTTTCTAACTTTATATGTTATGTTTTTTGGCTTTAAACTATTACTTGCAGGTGAAGTGCCGCCAAAAAGTGAGTATATAAATTTTATATTGAAAATGATATTCGTAACTTATTTTTCAATAGGAATTAATATAACCCCTGGTAATGGTTCTCCGTATGACCGGTTAGATGGCATGATTCAGTGGGCGTTTCCTTTCTTACTTGACGGTATAAACGGTTTAGCAAGTTGGGTTATGAATGCTGCTCCGTCCGGTTTATGTAAATTTAACAATCTTTCTTATGACGGTACCGTTTCTTATATTGCATTATGGGATGCATTAGATTGTAGGGTAGCTCATTATTTAGGGCTTGATATATTATCTACGTTACTTGTCGAAAATGCTTATCGCAGTCATGATTTTTTAAATTTTGATTTCTTTAGTTTTAGTGCTCCACCATATATTTATTTGCTAATTCCGGCGATAATCTCCGGTAATATGATGTTGGTGTCACTCGCTCTTTCTTATCCGTTACTTGTGATTTCGGTTGCTGCCTTTATGGTTAATGCAACGATTATGTGTATGATATCTATAGTAATACTCGGTATTTTGGCTCCTCTTTTTGTACCTATGTTTTTATTCTCATATACAAGAAATTATTTTGATAGCTGGGTTAAACTAATGATCTCGTTCTTGCTACAACCTATGGTGGTAGTTACTTTTATGATCACGATGTTTTCGGTATATGATTATGGTTTCTACGGTAAATGTCAATATAAGAGCAAATTAATTCACAATAGTATAGAAGACAAAATTCAAGGTGGCATTACTTCTAAGAGGGATGTTTTAATATTTTACATTAATAATGATTGGGATGATACGTCACAATATCCTGATAAAGATGCCGTAGAAAGCTGTCAAAATAGTTTAGGTTATATGTTAAATAACCCTATTACCACGGCATTTAACTTTGCAAAAGATAGTGTAAGTGAAATTGTTGATAGTAAACCGGGTAATACCCCTACCGATAAATTTCTTGCTAAATTCCAGTTTTTATCAGGAGTAGTTTTGGGTCCCGGAATGTTTTTTATGTCTCCAAAAGTGCTTTTTGAGAAAATTAAAAATATTTTGCTTGCGTTAGTTACGGCATGTTTTACATTGTATTTGATGTATAATTTTAGTAGTCAGTTAGCTGAATTTGCTGCAGATATGACGGAAGGAGTAGCTCTTAATAATGTTGCTATAAAACCGCAAGCAATATTTAAGGCAGCTATGGCAGTACTTGCTACTGCGGGTGCTGCAACTAAGGGGGGCGATCAGATAGCAAGTAGAGGAGGAGTTGGTGATTTAAAAGCTGGTCAAGGTGGAGGAGCAAGTGATTTAGAGGTAGGGAAAGGCGGACTACCAAATGATAATATTGCTGCAAGCGGAGGTACGTCGGCACCTACGGTAACAACGCCGACAGCTTCGTCTTCTGTAGCAACTTCTAGCCCAAAAACTGTAAGTAGTGAAGCAAGATCAGATGTTGTTACTCCTCCTGCTCCTACAGAAGCTGTTTCACCACCGCCTGCTAGTATTAGAACTTCTATTTCTACACCTGCACCACAAAGTAATATTGCAGCTGAAAGTGTTGGAAAAATCATAAGAGATAATAATCAAGAAAGTAAAAAAGAGATTGATAATACTCCGCCTTCACAGGAAAAAGTTGATAATGCAGCTCCACACGAAAAAGTTGACAGCACAAGTAAAGGTACAGGAGTAATTGATTATAGTTTTAACTTAAAGGAACATGATAATCCGACAGGCATAAAACAGATACGGGAAAATGCAGAGATTCGAGATAAACGTGTAAAAGTAGAAAAAGCATGGAATGAACTAATAGCAAGCGGAGGAGGAAGAGTAAGAGAACAAGAAGAAGGAGAAATATCAGAACGATGTACAAATGCTGAAAAGGTATGGGATGAGTTAGTAAAAAGTGGCGTAGTAACAGAAAAAAAAGATAATAGTTCTAATGAAAACTCTTAAAACCTTAAAGATATTTATTATAGTTTGTATAGCGTCTGTAAGCTTAGCTAGCTTTGCCGGCTTTGGAGAATCATGTTCTAGTTTACCGACTACTTTAGATGGGTATTTAGAAACGGACACGGCATATGGCTATATAATTCGTAATATTGATATGAAAGATCCAAGAGGTAATTGTAACTCAGTTGCGTCTAGTATAACGTTTTGTTTTAAAAATGTAGAAGGTAGTAGTAGCCCTTGCACCATGTATACTTTAAATGAAGGTGACTCTAAAAAGATTAGTGATTTAAGTACCGATAATAATCCTGATCTTGGAGCAAATCCTGTATTAAAGAATATCGTTTTAACGGTTAAAAAATGGGATAATGATCTATGTTTAGTTATGCCTACGTCAAGGGGACCGATGCCGGTAGCATGTAAATCTTTGAGTGCTACACCGACTTCACCTCCTTCTGAGGATGAGAATTGTAATATAGGAAAAAATTGCTATACGGGAGCAAATTATAGTCAATCGTTAATTAATTTTTCCGGTCTTGCAGTTCAGTGTTTGAGCGAAACGCTTAATAAAATATTTTTTGCTGGAAAGAGTTGTAGTGCTCAAGATCAAAATTCTAGAATAACTAATCTTGCTGCTTTTTCTACGTTTCAAGGTTATTTAAAGAGAATTATAGGTGCGGCATTAATTCTTTATACTATGTTTTTTGCCTTTAATATGGCTCTAAATACAGAATATGCAAGTACTGAAAAAATAGCTCTTTTTGTAATAAAATTCTTATTTGTTGCTTATTTTTCTCTCGGTCTTGGACCTTTAGATTTTAGCGGTGGTCAGCCGACAAAAGAAAACGGTATGTTAAAATATGGATTACCTCTTTTGACAGGAGCAGCACCGGACTTTGCGCAGATGATCTTTAATGCAGCAGGTTCTAGAGGATTATGTCAATTTGATAATTCAAAGTATAAGGACGGTTATAAATTTTACGGTTTATGGGACGCGATTGATTGCCGTATAGGTTATTATCTTGGCTTGGATTTACTTTATAATATAGATAAGAATGGAGTGTTAGGGAATGTGGTAGGTAATGGTCCCCGTGGTAATAATATACCTATACCTAATTTTGATCCTGATGGCAAAAATGACAGACCGAAGGATTTAAGTAAAGCAGGAGCACTTAGATTTTTTACCGTTATGTTTGGATTCTTTATGGCCGGAAACGTTATTATACTTGCAGCAGGTTTAGTATTTTCTGTAATATTTTTATCTATACTTTTATATTTTATTACGCATTATTTAGTTTGCATGATTACTATTTACGTTATGACATATATTTCTCCTATATTCATTCCTATGGCTCTATTTACTCGTACAAAAGCTTATTTTGACGGGTGGCTAAAAGTATGTATTTCATGTGCATTGCAGCCGGCAATAGTAGCAGGTTTTATAGCTTTATTAATAACTATGTATGATTCCGCAATATTTAAAAATTGTGAATTCCTTAGATATGATTATGAAAAAGGGGATATTAGATTTAGTACTTTTGAGTTAAGGCTTCCTGTTAGCGGGGCAGATCAATGTCAGGAAAGTTTTGGATATAAAATGTTAGAATATTATGCAGGTAAAGGTTGGGAAGAGCATTTATTGATACTTTTTCCAATAAAATCAATTGTTAGAGATGTTGTATCTATTTTAGCGGAACTTTTATGCGTATTAGTATTTTCGGTTATTTTTTATTACTTCTCTAAATCTATAGGACGATTTGCTTCTGATTTAACTAATGGTCCTAATATGGATGCAGTAACGGCAAGTCCCACTAAAATCGTTGGTTTAGTAAAGAAAGGAGCAGCCTTCCTTAAGGATGCTGCTATGGCTTCGCAAGGTAAGCCGCTGGTAGGAGATAAGCCGGGTGTTGGAGGTAAGCGTAAAGAGGGAAAGCAGCAAGGCGGGGATTTAGCAAGCGGCACAGGCGAAGGAGCTGATTTAGCAAGCGGTTCGGGTGGAGGTAAATGATAGAATATGCAGGGTAACTTATTAAAAGTTTTAGGAGTACTTGCTATAGTAGCAACGTTAGTTTGCTTTATTTTTGCAGCACTTGGTATGATAGGAGCAGTAAAAGTCGGTGACAGCTGCTACATGAGATATACGTCAGATGGTAAAGGAGGGGCGGATTCAATAACCGGTACTATAACCCTTAATGCTAATGCTAATTATGTAAACACTTCTAAGATGTTGCCCGACGGCACGACTCTGCTTATTCCTGATCCTACTCGTTACGGTGAATGGCTAAATACTCAGGTGCTAGTAGAAAACAGCCAACCGGTGAATTTACAAGTGGTCGGTCAGGTTAGTTTGTGTTTAGCTTATATACCGAAAGATAATTTACAACGTACAGGGGCTGGATCTAATTTAGACGATAACGGTCAAATGATTCCGATTCCTCGTATTAACGATACAAATAATCCACCTGTCTCTCTAATAATGGATGCAAAAAATAATGAATGGCGTAATATTGCCGAATTATACGCCAATGATAGAGTTTTAGTGTCCGTATCTCCTAATTTTGCTAATACGGATGCGACAGTTAAGGATGCTTTTAAAGGTGTTGAAGTTACGAAAGATTGTTCAGAGAATAAAACTACTTATAATCCAATTTGTGGAAAATATTCTGTTTATTCAGGTGAGTATGTCAATGCTTGCGAGTTAAAAGAGAATTATTGGAATTGTCAAGTCACATGGAGGTGCCCTGCCTGGTGGGAGCAAGTAGGTTGCGACTGGGGAGCATTAGGCTGTAATTATTATTGTGATAAGATACGAGAATGTACAGAGAAATGTATGGCTTGGGTTAATATAACTAGACCAGCACCAGAAAACTACCTAGATGATGAGAGTTTTACATTTTCGTGGTCTGACAACACAGGTAAATTATTTATCGACTATTCAGCCCTTCAATGTTCTTATAATGCTAATATTCCTCCAGATGATAAATGTCCTGATAGTGTTCGCGATCGTAGTCCAAAAGATAAAGATTATATTGGAGGTGTAAATTGTACTTCGGGCATATGTAGTGATGGAGATTTTCAAAAGAATCGGAGATTTTGGTATACGGCGGACGGTAAAGGAGGCAAAGGACCAACTGGATTAATATATCAAATGAATGATGCGGGTTCTGTAAGTCAAGCTCTGCCTTCTAAGCTAGAATTTGCTAAATTTGTTGCAGATACAGATCAACCGCCTGACTATAAAGATAAAGACGGTAAATATTTATATAAAGTTATATATAATATACCTTTTAACAGTAATATTGCAAAAAGTTATTTACAATATAGGCTGTGGTCTCCTACCTCACAAGATAGTAGTAAGAATACGGGAGGATACGTTTTAAATATTAAACAGACTAAATGCTATAGAGAAAACGGTAATAGTTTTAATGATACTTTTGATGATCGAGGACGAGTGCAATACATAATAGTAAAGCCTTCGGAAAACCCGAATACTAGCGGTAAAACCTATTCACCTCAAGGAATTAGCGTTGATAGTGAAGGTAAATATAGCTTTAACGCAAATGAGGCGGGTTATATATGGATGAAAATTCTAAATGATCCTGGTAATAATTTAAGGGACTATAAAGATAGTGAAGGTAGCTATAAAGTACATTTCTCAACATCCTTAAAAGTAGGAAGTTTTACTATTAAAGTAATGAATCCGTTACTTCAGTTATTTAAAACTAAAGTGCAAGGGGCTGCTACTTCTATTTTTAAAAATATGGTATGTTATAAAGCTAATGATAGCTCATCCTGTACTAACTTTTTTACCTATATTAAAGCAATTTTAATTCTGTATGTGATGACTTACGGAGCAATGTTTTTGCTTGGTTTTGCTAAGATAAACCAAAAAGAGCTAGTAATTAGAATAGCAAAAATCGGGGTAGTTAGCGGACTTATGAACGGTAGTACCTTTGAATTTTTCAATAACTATCTTTTTGATACAATTACCAATTTTTCAGACTCAATTATTGCTAATATGAGTGGATATAGTTTGTTTACTTCTACTAATACTATTTCTAATCCTTTCATGTTTTTAGATGCAGTAATGAGTAAAATATTTTTTAGTCAAACCTTTATCGCTCAATTACTTGCACTTCTTTCTCTTGGGCTTAGCGGTATTATATATTTTATAATTACTTTTATTGCGGTTGGTATAGTAATTATTACGGCGCTTAGAGCTGTTGCCGTTTATATTATGGCATTTATGGCAACTTGTATATTAATCGGTATAGCCCCTTTATTTATTAGTTTCTTATTATTTGATTTTACTAGGTATTTATTTGATAATTGGGTGAGGTTTACGATCCGCTATATGATAGAACCGGTAGTTATGATGGCAGGTATTATAGTGCTAACACAACTATTTACCATTTATCTAGATTTTGTTTTAGGTTATAGCGTGTGTTGGAAATGTGCTTTACCGATAAAAATTCCGTTTATCGGTACTATTTTACCTATTGCCTTGCTGAATGTACCTATCTTCTGTATTAATTGGTTTGCCCCTTGGGGAATGGATTATATGTCGGGTATGATGGGAGTAAATATGCAAAATATCGTAGCTCTAGTTATTATTGCTTACGGTATGTACGGTTATGTCGAATTTTCAGGACGTATGGTAGTAAAATTAACTAGTGCTGTTGGGCCTTCGGCTACTGAAATTGGTGGTAAAATGTCTCATGATGCAGGACAAAAAGCATTAAGTTCAATAGGAATGGATTATAAAACAAGACAAGGTATTACCGGCAGAGCGGAAGCACGATTAAAACAACGCAATAAGACATTAGATCAGGCTGAGAAAAATAGGAAAAATACGCCAAAAGAAGGGGGCGAAAAGACAAATGAAGAACCACCTAAACCTGAAACACCGAAATAGAGGGTGAATCGAAAATCGTCGTTGCGAGGAAATGATGAAATAATTGACAAAGCAATCTCAGGAGTTATTTCATGAGATTGCCGCGCAGCCATACAGCTGCTCGCAATGACGGGTTTACTTTTAATACTATGACAAGCCACGGTATGACGTGTTGGATAACAATTTAAAATTATGAAAATTCTTAAGAGTTTAGTTTTATTAGTTTTGTTTATGGCGATGCCAGCTAAAGCCGATGATGCTTTTTCATGGATGTCAACCAGTTTTGTCGGGTTAAAAAGCTTATTCGGTTGTTTAGAAGTGCCTAAATTTACAAGTTTTCAAGAGGGTAATATAGGAATTAGTTTATCTAAAGCCGGAATTTGGCAATCAACAGGTAATACTGTTCAGAAAGGTAAATTGTTAAAAATAAATTGGTCTACTTCAGGTATTACTCCTGAACCTAGAAAATATCTAGTATTATATAGAATTGATCCAAGGTTTAGTATGCCGCAAGTTTTCATTAAAACTTATAATTATTCTAAATTACAATTTGAAGCTTTAGGATTTCCTCGTTTTGTTACGGACAATAATAGTGAAACACTGGGGACTATACCGCCTGATAAAGACCTTGATGCACTTTCATTTACTAAAATGTCTGATGCTGTTAAATATTTTAACTATTCTAACGGTAATTCGAGAATTGAAGTTAAGGCCGGCGATGTAGTAAATATTAGTTTAGTTGGTAAAGATAATTTTTTTAGCCCTAATACTCTAAAACTTCCTAATACCGTAGATAATATTTTAACACAGGAACTTGATAGCTCGATATTCGCTGCTTCTGCACTTTATACTCAAAGTAACCTTGGAGATTTTGATAATAGAATAATTTATTCTTCTGCAGAGCAGGTGTGTAATATGATAGATGAGGAAAGAAAAAGTGTATGTAGCGGCACGGGTACTGCTACAAAGTATAAAAATACCGATAATGGAGTAATAGTCGGTAAGCCTATGATAACGGGAGCGGTACAGTATTTCATGGGCTTAATTAATGCTTGTCCTGCTAATGCTGGTATAAATACTAGCCCTGCTTGCTATTACGATCAAGGTAGAGGGATGATAATTAAAGTAGGCGGGCAGGTTATTAAGGGACGAGATCAGAGTTTTGTAAATTCAGGCAGTACTCAAAGTAGCTTTATATATTATCAAGCCACTAGCGGTGGTACTATGGATTTTACTAGCGATTGGCAAGTTAGTAACATGTTTAGTAATTCAGCTTTAATGAGTGATTGGAGCCGAAATTTTTCAAATTATGCTAGTTTTGTAGATTATATAAATAAGAATGATTGGTCAGCTAATTTTTTATATTTTGGTCGTTATGCGATGATTGTTGAAATAGGTAATGGGGCAAATTCAATTAATCCTGGTGATCAACAAAATATAAAGTTAGAATATTTAATAACGTCTGATGGTACATTACCTGATCCATCTGTTCGTGGTATGCCGGTAGATTATAACTTTGCGACTGATGCCCCGCAAGATGGATATTTATGGTTAAGGGTTGTAAATCCTAATAGTAATATACAAGGGGTAGTTAGTGTAAATTATGCTAATTATACCGGTACAACTTGGTTTTCTGATATAATATATAACGGTGCTATTAAACCTATTACCTATCAGTTTAGAACTTTCAGTCAAAACTTTTATATTAAGTTAGTTAAAAATTCTGCAGTGCAGAATTTAGCTAAAGCTGCATTAACCCTTTATGTTACTATATTTGGGCTAATGTTCGTTGCAGGAGCATTAAAATTAACTGCCGTAGAAGTAATAACACGTATATGCAAAATAGCTATAGTAGCTTTTTTAATTAGAGAAGAAAGTTGGAGCTTCTTTAATACATACTTCTTTAGTGCATTTACTGACGGTATTGATTTCTTTGTAACTAACGTAGTAGGTGCTACAAGCTCTAGATCTAATATTTTTGGTTTTATTGATCCTATATTTGATAAATATACTAACGGTAGGATTTGGGGATTACTATTTATTGAATTATTACAGATACATAATGGTTTAGCATTTATCGCTATTATAACCATTTATTCACTTATTACTTATTTTAGAGCTATTTTAGAAGTTATAATAGGTTATGTTATTGCATTCATAGGGGTAACTGTTATGATTTCATTGGCACCGTTTTTTATAATATTAATGTTATTTGAAAAAACTAAAAGTTTATTTGATAATTGGATATCGACATTGCTTAGCTATGTAGTACAGCCGACAATATTATTGATTTTCTTTTTATTGATAGATCAGGTTTTATCTGAGCAGCTTTTAAAAGTGGTAGTTAGAGCCTGTTGGGATACTCTTATACCAATAAAAATAGGGCTTGATTTAACAAATCTTGGTATTCCGATTAATTTCTCTTTTACATTACCGTTCCTACCCGGAATACCTTTCTATGTGCCGGATGTTCCAGAAATTAGTAGCTCGAATATTCTAACGAACAATGCTAATACTTTCTTAGTATTATTTACTACGGCTTTATTATTTTATTCATATTGCTTGATGTCATATAGTTTAGTAACTTTTGTAAATATAGTAGTTGGAATGCTTACAAATGTTACACCGGCACGAATATCAGGCAATTATCAAGAACGTTCTGATCCTGTGGGAGCCGTTATGCAGGATATAGATTCAGTAACAAAACCGATTAAAAAGGCTGCAATGGCTCCGGCTAGAGTTTTCAAAGACAAGATAATTGATCAAAATTATAAAGCTAGAAAACCGGAAGGAGGTGGTGAATTTACAAATAAATTTCTTGCTGAGCGTAATGATGTGAAGAAAGAGGAAGGAGAGAAGAAAGAATAATTGTAAATATTTTCACCGTCATTGCGAGGAAATTGCATAGCAATTGACGAAGCAATCTCAGGAATTTAGTACTGCTTCATGAGATTGCCACGCTCCCTATGGTCGCTCGCAATGACATTGAAATTAAGACATATGGAAATAACACATAATAAATGAACAAAAATATTTTTATTACATTATTAATATCGCTATTGCTGCTTTCCGGTTGTACCGGCGATACTTGTATTGACCCTGATGATTTCGGTTTTATCAAAGTCAATGTCTCTGCTAGATATGATCCGGAAGAAATTACTTCAAGACAGGAAGGTAATCAGGTAGCACCATGGCGTGATAGTGCTTATAAAGTAAACGGCTATCCTTTAACCATTATGGTAAGACCGTGGAGTTATATACTTGGCGATAAAAATACTTCAGGTCAGTTATCTGCATGGTGTCCATGGTATGGTCAAAAAAATAACACAACTACTTTGGCTGCTTTTTGCGTTAAGCTACAACCATGTACTTTTTGGGATAATACTAGACTTGATATGTGTACTCCTAATCCCGCAAATCAAAATGATGCAATGATTAGTAATGCTCCATGTATAATGACAGACGGTGTCGGGCTTTATTTTCTTATTGCCGCTAAAAATACCGATCCCAATATTTCACCGGACTCACAGCGTAAACCGCAAGGTATAACTCAGCATTTAGGAGAGGAGCTTACTTCGGGCTATAAATTTTATAGTATTAGTAGTACAGGACAATTCTTGGAAGCCGGCGGTATAAATTATCAATATAAAGGTGAAGATAAGTCAAAATATGCTCAATCTCCTCTTTATTTTAAGATTATAGATAAATTTTATAATGATAATAGCGGGCAATATAGATTAGTAATAAAGTCCGGAGTTACTGATACTAGACCCGATCCGCTACAATTTTTAACGGATTTAATAAAAGGAGTATTATTTGGTAAGGATGGGATTATAAAGAAAACTTATCAACAAATAATTGATACGTCGGGTTATAGGATGAGTCTCTCGGCTATTTTAACTCTATATATAATGTTTACAAGCTTTTCCTTTTTAATAGGTAATATAAACCTTACTCATGTCGAACTTATAGTTAGAATATTAAAAGTTAGTATAGTCTCAATATTATTAAGTACGGATAAAGCTTGGACATTTTTTCATGATTATTTATTCGTATTTTTTATTGATGGGGTTCAGCAAATACTGCAAATAATTAATGAAGCTTCGGCTACTGGTCCCGGTTCTCAAAGCTTGCTTGGGTTACTTATTTCTTCTCAAACTTTATCTAAATTATTTTCTTTACTATTTGTTGATTGGCTTGGTTTTATATATATCATTCTATATTTAATAGCCTTATATTTTATTTTCTTTCTTATATTTAAAGCCACTATTATCTATCTAACCGCTCTTATAACTATCGGTATGATTATAATTATGGGACCGATATTTATTTGTTTCATGTTGTTTAATATAACTCGTTCGTTATTTGAGAATTGGTTAAGACAATTAATATCATATGCATTACAGCCTATAATTTTATTTGCCGGTATTGCTTTTATTTCAATGATCATCAGAACCGAAATATATTCAACGCTTGGTTTTGCGGTATGTAAACATGATTTTCCTAATTTAGGTCCGATAAATGAAATATTCGGTAGCTTCCTTGAGGATATAGATCCAAGCCTGGGTAATTCAATATTTTATTGGTGGTTCCCAGTACCGATGAAAGGTGGTATAAATAATTTCCACAAAGCAAATATATTAGTTCCTAAAGATCATATAATAGTAGATGATTCTTGTAAGAATGACCATGATAAATGTAAGCATTGTGCTGCGTATGAGTGTATGGATGAACGCTATATTGAATTACCGTTTTTAGATTTAGTTAAAGATGCAAAAAGAATTAGTAATTTTATCAATGGGAAATTTGTCCAACTTGATGGGATATTACTAATTTTTGTGTCTATTTATTTGCTAAGTAAATTTAACGATACTGCTATATCGACGGCACAATTTATTGCTGGTACTTCAGGTAATTTAACAGACATACAAAAAGTTAATCAGCAATCTTATGAATCTGCAGCGAAACAAATGAATAGACCGCTAAATTATGTGGCTAAGACGGTAAGTGCACCTGTAACTAGCCGTGTAAGTGCAGGGAAAGAGCAAGCTCGTATGTTTTTTGCTGAGAAATTTGAAAATATGATGATGGGAAGGCTTGAAAAGCAAGCTCTCAGTTCTTCAGCAAATAAAACCGTACAAAATGAGGTTAAGAGAAAATACGGTATAGATTCTAAAGATGTAAAAATGAATGCTATTACGGATTATGAAAACGGTATTGCAGGATTATTAAAGAATTTACCTAAGGGGAATGAATTAAAAGCAAAAGAACTATCGCAAATGAAGTTTACTCAGCTTCGAGATAAAATTGCTGCAAATAAATATGGAGTGAAAGATTACGCTGCTTTAAGTAAAGAACAAAAAGCTGAGCTTGATAAGTCATTAAAAGATGCTAACTTACGTGAACTCGCTAGCGATGCAAACTTTACTAGAGATTATCAAGATGCTTATAAAAATGCTCACCAAGAAATGTCTGGGCGAGGTGTTGGTCTGTTTGGTAAGAATATAGGAGTTCTTAGAAGCTGGCAAGAGATAGAGCATCGTGTTGATACAAAACGTAAATTAAAAGAAGAAAAGCGTGTAGGTATAGGCGAAAAAATATATGCAGGTTATACAGGAATAAAAAGAGGAGCTTTAACTGCAATAGTCGGTAAAGATTTACGTGATGCTTATGAGGGTAATCTAACCAGTGCCGAATGGCATGATTTTGAATATAACGATCCAAGGCTTAGAACTTATAGCGAAAAATTAAAAGATGATGAAAAAGCACGAGAACATGAAGAGCTCCAAATGCATATTAATAAGGAGGCGCTAGCTGCTCAAGCAGATATATTATCACCGGAATATCTAGCAAGACTAGAAAAAGCAGGTAGACATAGTGATGTGGAATATTATCAAGAATTAGCTAAAAGAAAGCTTATTTATGAGGTGCAGGGTAGATTATTTGAAGAAGGTGAACCGGTAATGATGGGCGACAGATTTATGCGTGAGAAAGCTACTGATTCTCAGATGCGCGATATGATAGATAACGCTCATAGAAAACATGCAGAATTTATAGATGGAGATCGATATATTCGTCGCCAAGAGCATTATGATATTATGCACGAGAAAGCCCAGGAAAATTTAGAGCAAACTTATAAAGAGCTTAAAGATCATTTCAAAAGAGATGATATCAAGATCGAAGAAATGCCGGCATTAATAGCACAAAAAGTTAAAGATACCGCCGAGGGAGCTGAAATAGACCAAAAGATTACTGAAGAGCTTAATAACTTTAATGCTGATGTTAAAAATTATGAATATAGTACTGAAGTATTAAATAAAATAGAGGATAGAAAGCAAGCCATTACCGATGAAGTCAATGCTCAGATCGATCAGATTAATAAATATAGAGAAAATGCCAAAATGCAACCCTATGTAAAGCCTATAGTAAACGAGGGTAGAAAGCTAAGAAAATTAGAAGATCATTTAAGAAATATGAAGTAGAATAACTAATAATTGTTTTTTAAACAATTATAGTATATAGAATATGTAAAAACAAAAATATTGATGAACGATCAAACTAAAAATGGTTCTGAAGAACTCAAGTATTTATCATCAGATAAAAGCTTAAAACCGTAAAAAAGTTGGGAAGAAATATTTACAGAACTAAGCTCAAATCCTACTAATGATTTTTTTTCTGAAGGAAGAGAAGATTCTCCACCGCAAGAACGACATTGGAAATTATTTAAATGATTGATATATAGCTCTTATGTCATGTCTGCGAAAGCAGGAATCCAGAAAAATAACTTCAATATTGATACAGAAATTACATATTTGATAAAATAAGCATATAAAAAACAAGTTTTTTTATGCTTTACTGGATTCTCGTTTCCGCGGGAATGACATTAAGGGTATTTTTCAAACTACGCAACAATGTCTACACGGAATGCGAATATACACTGTTGCGTTAATAGCATTTAAGAAATGCCCGCTAAAAACAATAATTAGTTTTCCCTTTATTAATTAACTTATATACTATCTAATTAAGTGAGTGATTATTTATTAAGGGGTTTATGCAGAAGCAACATATAATAAACGAGACTTTTTTAGATGTCATTCTAGCTAAGAAATTAGGTACTACTTATACTCCTCCAAAAGAAATCAACGATTCTGACTTTGATGAAGCAGCAAAGCATTTCATCGGTCTATTACATAGAGCCGACGGCGTTAAGCCTGTTAAAACTGCAGTAGTTCATCCGATCGATAAAGAATCATTACTCGGTGCAGTTAGAGTGGCACAATTTAATGTAATAAAACCGGTCTTGATTGGTCCGCAACATAAAATTGAATCAGTAGAAAAAGTTAATAATGTCGATCTTGAGGATTATCAAGTAATTAATGTTGAGCATAGCCACGAAGCAGCAAAAAAAGCCGTAGAGCTTGCGAAGAAAAGGGAAGTTGCGGCTATTATGCAAGGGGCGCTTCATAATGATGAGCTTATGTCTGCGGTAGTTCATAAGGAGAATGGACTACGTACTGAACGTCGTATAAGCCATGCTTTCTTAATGGCAGTTGCTACCTTTCCAAAACCGTTTATTATTACTGATGCTGCTATTAATATTCGTCCTACTCTAGAAGATAAGCGTGATATAGTGCAGAATGCTATTGATTTAATGCATATGATCAAAGAAGACAAGCAGGTTAGAGTTGCGGTATTATTGGCAGTTGAGACGTTAACTTCTGCAATCCTTACAACCCTTGATGCTGCTGCTTTATCGAAAATGGTAGATAGAGGGCAAATTACGAATGCTATAGTTGACGGACCGCTTGCGTTTGATAATGCTATTTCTTTATTTGCTGCAGAAGCAAAAGGCATTAGCTCTTCAGTTTCAGGAAATGCTGATATATTGGTAGTACCTGATCTTGAATCAGGCAATATGCTTGCAAAGCAGCTAAAATATTTGGGTCAAGCGGTTATGGCGGGTATCGTTCTTGGAGCCCGTGTGCCTATTATTTTAACAAGTAGAGTTGATCCTATGGATATACGTATTATTTCCTGTGTACTTGCTGCATTTATTTATAATCACACTAAGGCGAAGCTACATATCCAAGCAGGTAAATAATGAAAAATGTTATTTTAATAGCTAATGCCGGCTGATCTAGTTTGAAAATTTCTATTTTTGAAATTCAGAATAAAAAAGTTAAGGATAAAATTTATAATATTTTTTTAGAAAAAATGATAATAAAATATTATTTCATATAAATAAAAAACAGGCATCTGCTACCGACATTAAAGATGATGCTATTGAAATGATGATTGATCTTTTTGAAGATTGGTGGAAAAAACAAGAAAATCTCAAGTTAATTGCAACCGGTCGCCGTATTGTCCATGGCGGGAAAAATTTTAATAAACCGGTTATTGTTAATGAAAAAGTTAGTGAAGATTTAAGAGCATTAATACCTCTAAGCCCCTTGCATCAACCTTATAATTTGCAGGTACTGGCTTTATTTCTTCAAAAATATAAAGAAATCTCACATATAGCTTGTTTTGATACGTCGTTTCATTTTACCAATCCTCCTATTACAAAAGCTTTCGGTTTACCGTAAAAATATTATGATAAAGGAATAATTCGTTACGGTTTTCATGGGTTATCATATAAATATATTAGCAGCCATTTTAACAAAATGACAAAGGAAGATTTACCTACAAAGACTATATATAGCTCATTTAGGACGCGGTAGTAGTCTATGTGCTATTAAAAACGGTCTTAGTTTAACAAATTCCATGGGCTTTAGCGTACTTGACGGTGTTATGATGGGTACAAGGACAGGTAACCTTGATCCTGGAGTGGTGTTATATCTTATCGATCATGAGCAAATGACTACGAAAGAAGTAACCGATTTACTATATAAGAAATCAGGATTACTCGGTATGTCCAGTGAAAGCTCCGATATGCGTACTTTGCTTGCCAGTAACTCACCTGATGCTAAATTTGCTATAGATTTATTTGTGTATCGCATTGTACTTGAAATAGGTAAGCTAACTGCTGCACTTGAGGGAGTTGATTGTCTAATTTTTACTGCCGGTGTTGGACAGAATTCCGCTGTAATACGAGAAATGATTACTGAAAAACTTTGATGGCTAGGCATTAAAATAGATGATGCAAAAAACCAAAAAAATGAGCATCTAATAAGTGCTGAAAGCAGTAAGGTTAAAGTTTTCGCTGTGCCGACAAACGAAGAGCTAATCATCGCTGAGGAAATGATGAAGTTTTTATAACACAAATTGGTTAATTTTTAATTACTTATACCTCTATTTTTCTTTATTAACTTTTTTTGAAATATATACAGCTATAGATATATTTTTAACTTAAATTTGGGGAGAAGTTATGCCAGAAGATTTTGATAAAAAGAAAGCAGAAAAACAAATAAAGGATATTAAAAATAATAAGATAAATCCATATAATGATGCAATGAAGAAAGATTTTAGAGTGGGTTGATGCAGAGGCAAGTTATAGCTAAAAACGCAGCAGCAGGTTATAAGACAGCATTAAAAATGAGCAGCAAGCAAAAGAAGCAGGTATTAGTTTAGATAAAGATGCTATGAGACGCTTAGAGAAAATAACAAGTCCGTTATATAGCATCTGCTAAGAAAGCAGAATTTCAAAAATTTCAAAGTGATCAAGCTCATAAAACGCATCAACAAAAAGCTGAAGCATTTAGGAGTGGTACAACAGCTGCTGCTAAAAAACAAAGAAAAGAAGATTATAGGACAGGTGGGTGGGGTAAATAATTAAATTATAATTTTATTGCGTTAATTGGTACTGTCTACTATTTTAAACGTATGTCTATACTTCATGCCACAATCTTAACCGTTTTTCCTGAAATGTTTCCTGGAACTCTAGGATATTCTTTAGCAGGACAAGCACTAAATAAAAATATTTGGTCATATGACGTTATTAATATTCGAGATTTCGGTTTAACTAAGCATAAAAATATTGATGATGAGGCTTATGGCGGTGGTAACGGGCTTATAATGCGTCCTGATGTTCTAGGCAGTAGCATAGATCATGCTCTTGCTTTAAATCCTAATGCTGAAATGTACTATCCTTCACCTCGCGGTAGAGTCTTTACCCAAAGCTTTGCTAAAGAGATGTTAAAAAATAAAAACCTCATATTCTTATGTGGACGTTACGAAGGGATTGACGAACGTGTAATTGAAGAGTATAATGTTAAAGAAATTAGTGTAGGCGACTACATTTTATCCGGCGGAGAAATACCTACCCTCACCATTCTCGATTGCTTAATTAGACTACTGCCAGGTGTTTTAATGAACCAAAACACCTTATCTTCTGAGTCTTTTGAAGAAGACGGAGCATTTAAGGGCGGGCTTGAATGCAGCCTATATACAAGACCTGCAATTTGGCGTGATCGAGCTGTACCGAGTGTTTTGTTATCCGGTAACCACAGGCTAATTAATGAATGGAAAAAAGAGCAATCACATATGATTACTAAATTACGCCGTCCGGAGTTACTTAAAGATTTATAGAGTTAAGGAGTGAAAAAATGAATATTATTGACCGCTTTGAACAGGAAAATATTTCAAAGCGTACTGCAAATAAAAAAATTCCTGATTTTGAAGCCGGCGATACAGTTAAGGTAACTGTTAAAATTATTGATAGATCGATTGAGAAAGACGGTAAGGAAAAATTAACGGAAAGATTTCAAGCCTATGAAGGTGTAGTTATCGCAAAAAGAAATCGCGGTATTACTTCATCTTTCTTAGTACGTAAAATTAGCCACGGTGAAGGAGTCGAAAGACGCTTTATGATTTACTCGCCGATAGTACACTCTATTGATGTAGTAAAATACGGAGTAGTTCGTCGTGCTAAACTTTATTATTTAAGAAATAGAAGCGGTAAGTCGGCTAGAATTAAAGAGAGACATATCCCTATTGCTAAAACTAAGGCAGCAAAAGCTTAAATATATTTGTATCTCTTATGTCATTACTGCGAAAGAGTGCATTGCTACGTGAATACTAAATACATCATTGCAAGCAGCCGTAGGCTGCGTGGCAATCTCATGAAATAATAACAAACTCCTGAGATTGCTTCGCCAATTACTTCGTAATTTCCTCGCAATGACGTATGCCTCAAATCCCTAAAGTATCTCTATAAAGCTCAAGCATAGCGTCCTGCTCGGCAAGTTTATCTTTATCCAATTTCTTTAGTTTCAATATAGATTTCATAGCTTTAACATCAAATCCATGTGAAGAAGCATCTTGGAAGATATCTTTTACTTCTTGAGATAAATCAGCTTTTTCTTGTTCTAATCTTTCTATTTTGCTTATATATTGCTCTAATTGTTCTTTTACTACTACTTCTGACATAAAAAATCTATTTAACCTTTTTGAATTTACTATATAATACAAATATAATCCTTATTCAATAAAATATATAATAATGCAAATTTATCCTTTAAGACTTTTACCTAATAAAATCGATTTTGATTTTATGAATTTTAAAAAAGTTAGCTACACTTTCTCAATTATTTTATCACTCATTAGCTTTATTTGGATCGGTATATATAAATTTAATTTCGGTATTGATTTTGCCGGCGGTATAGTTATTGAAGTAAGGCTTGATCAAGCTCCTGATTTGCCAAAAATGCGTGGGGTTCTAGGCAAGCTTGGAATAGGTGAGGTGGTCTTACAGAATTTCGGTAGTGAGCGTGATTTATCAATTAGATTCGGTAGTAGTAGTGAAGAAAATCTCATGAAAAATATTGAGTTAATTAAAGCATCTTTGCAAAGTAATTTTCCGTATAAGTTTGAATATCGTAAGGTAGATTTTGTTGGTCCGCAAGTCGGTAGGCAGCTAATAGAAGCGGGAGCTATGGCGATGCTATTCTCTTTCCTAGCGATTATGGTTTATATTTGGGTGCGTTTTGAGTGGTATTTCGGTCTTGGTATACTTATCGCCTTAGTGCATGACGTAATACTCGCTCTTGGGTTTATGAGTATGACAAAGCTTGATTTTAACTTAAGTACTATTGCTGCAGTGTTAACTATTATAGGTTATTCCGTTAATGATTCGGTAGTAATATATGATAGGATTAGAGAAAATTTACGTAAATATCATAAAAAAAATATCACGGAAATTATAAATTTAAGTATTAATGAGACTTTATCAAGAACTATTTTAACTGTCATTACCACGCTACTTGCCAATTTAGCCCTTATTCTTTTTGGCGGTGAGGCAATCCGTAGTTTTAGCGTACTTGTATTTTTTGGGATAATAGCCGGTACTTATTCCTCAATTTTTATCTCTGCTCCGATACTTACAATGTTTGTTAATAGGAAGTTTAATAAAAAAGTAATAGAAAGGTAAAGAATAGTCATTGTGAGCAGGCATTGTTGCGTGGACTGGCTTCATTGTCATTGCGAATGGCCGTAGGCTGCATGACAATCTCAGGATTTTGGCACGAGATTGCTTCGTCAAAATTTTCAATTTTTCCTCGCAATGACGTTTTTAAGCCATAACGAGAATAGTTTATGCTAAAAGAAGAAGACAAAATTTTTACTAACCTGCATGGGCAGCAAAGCCATGATTTGAAATCTAGCAAGAAGCGAGGCGATTGGGAGAATACTAAAGCTTTGCTTGATAAAGGTAGAGATTTCATCGTTGAAGAGGTTAAGAAATCAGGGCTTAGAGGGCGAGGAGGTGCCGGATTTTCTACCGGTATGAAATGGTCATTTATGCCTAAAAATTTAGAGAAATCTTGCTATTTAGTAGTAAATGCCGACGAGTCTGAGCCTGGCACTTGTAAGGATCGTGATATATTAAGGTTTGAGCCGCACAAATTAATAGAAGGTTGCTTGCTTGCAAGCTTTGCTATAGGAGCGAATAATTGTTATATCTATATTAGAGGTGAGTTTTATAATGAAGCATCTAATATTCAGCGTGCCTTAGATGAAGCCTATAAAGAAGGGTTAATAGGAAAGAATGCTTGCGGTTCGGGCTTTGATTGTAATATTTATTTACATCGTGGGGCGGGTGCTTATATTTGTGGCGAAGAAACGGCATTGCTTGAAAGCTTAGAGGGCAAAAAAGGTATGCCTCGTTTAAAGCCGCCTTTTCCTGCCGGCTTTGGGTTATATGGCTGCCCGACTACTATAAATAATGTTGAGTCTATTGCAGTAGTGCCAACCATTTTAAGACGAGGAGCTAGCTGGTTTGCTGGTATAGGTAAACCTAACAATACGGGAACTAAGATTTTCTGCATATCAGGGCATGTTAACAAGCCTTGTAATGTTGAGGAAGCAATGGGCATTTCGTTAAAAGAATTGATTGAGAAATATGCGGGTGGTGTTCGTGGTGGATGGGATAATCTTAAAGCCATAATCCCGGGCGGTTCTTCCGTGCCTTTACTTCCTAAGTCATTATGTGAAGTAGATATGGATTTTGATAGTTTAAGAACCGCAGGTTCTGGACTTGGTACAGGCGGTATTATAGTGATGGATAAATCTACCGATATTATTTATGCAATAGCAAGGCTTAGTAAATTTTACATGCATGAATCTTGCGGGCAATGTACTCCTTGCCGTGAGGGTACGGGCTGGATGTGGCGAGTCATGATGCGGCTAGTTAAAGGTAATGCCAAAAAATCTGAGATAGACGAACTCCTTAACGTTACGAAAGAAATAGAGGGGCATACTATCTGTGCTTTAGGTGATGCGGCAGCTTGGCCGATTCAAGGGCTGATACGCCATTTTAGAAGCGAGATTGAGGCGAGGATAAAGAGTCTATAGCGTGGTTTGACTTTATCGTCATTGCGAGGAGATATTGCCTGCGTGGATACTAAGCTGTCATTGCGAGCGACTGAAAGGAGAAAGGAGCGTGGCAATCTCATGAAATAATAACAAACTCCTGAGATTGCTTAGTCAATTACTTTGTAATTTCCTCGCAATGACGATTCCAATTTATAAATAATTAAGAGATTATGCAAACAGATAATACAAAATCAAACACTAATAAAACAGCTAAGCAAGAGTGGGGGTCTTTTGCTTTTGTAATATGTATTGCTTTACTTATTAGAATACTTATTATGGAGCCGTTTACAGTTCCGACCGGGTCTATGAAAGCAACCATACTTGAGAATGACTATATATTTTCTACGAAATATAGTTATGGTTATAGTAATTATTCTTTATCTTTTTTTGATTTTATTCCTCTTTTTCAAGGGCGAATATTTGCTCGTGAACCGGAGCGTGGCGATATTGTAGTTTTTCGTCCGCCTAACGATATGAGTGTTAGATATATAAAGCGTTTAATAGGGCTACCCGGCGATAAAATTCAATTGATTGATGACGTAATATATATTAACGACAAAAAAATAGAACGCACGGAAGTTGGAACTTATATAAGCGAAGAGGGAATAAAATATTTAAAGTTTAAAGAAACACTGCCAAACGGTAGAACATATTTTTCTTATAAGCTTGCTCCTATTTATGGCGTTATATATAATGATAGATACGGTAATACGGATGTTTTTTATATACCTGAAGGGAAATATTTCTTTTTAGGGGATAATAGAGATCAGTCAAATGATAGTAGAGTAAATCTTGGGTTTGTACCGTTTGAAAATTTTATTGCTAAAGCACAATTTATTTGGTTCTCAACAAAAATAACTTGGTGGGATAATGATATAGGAGTTATTAATCTAGTACTAAAGTTAAAGCCATGGATTGAATCTGTTAGGTTAAATCGAATTTTCAGAAATCTTTATAACACGGATGCGTAATGGAATCATTTGAGAAGTTAGAAAAGCTACTTAGCTATAGTTTCAAAAATAAAGAGCTTTTAATAGAGGCGTTGAGTCACCCGTCTTTAAGACAACATCACGAGTACAAGGATGATAAAGATTATGAACGATTAGAATTTCTAGGTGATGCCGTATTAAATTTAGTAATCACAGAAATTTTATTTAGAAATTTTGCAAATTATAATGAGGGGAATTTAGCTAAAATTAGATCATATTTGGTTTGCAAAGAAACAATATGCATGGTTGGAGCTAAACTTGCTTTAAAAAATTATATAATTATGACTCATGGCGAAGAAGTAGCAGGCGGGCGTGATAATCTTAATAATATAGAAAATGCCACGGAAGCTTTAATTGCAGCTATATATCTTGATAGCAATATTGAAACAATCCATGATATTATCGAGAAGTTATGGGCAGAATTTATAAAAGTTCAGAATTTAACGGATTATGACCCAAAAACTGCTTTACAAGAATGGGCTCAAGCTAGTGATCATCACCTACCTATATATCGTCTGATAAAAAGAGAAGGAGCCTCCCATTCATCGACTTTTACGGTTCTTGTAAAAGTAAAAGATTATGAACAAACAGGCACTGGTCACACAATAAAAGAAGCAGAGAAAAACGCAGCACGAAGCTTATTGCATAGACTTAAAAATGACTAATAGACATCTTGCCAAACCAGCTTATAGAGAGGAATTTAAAGGAGACACGGAAGCACTTGCCGCAGCAGCAGCGTACACACTAGTACGCGAGGAGGCGAGTACTGGATCGACGTCTAAATTACCTCTAGAAGTGAAGTTTAGGAAGATATCTAATCAGAAAACGGTATCGGTTTGTATAATCGGGCGACCTAATAGCGGAAAATCCACTTTATTAAACAGAATAATCGGTGAGAAGCTTTCAATCGTTACCCAAAAAGTTCAAACTACTAGGTCAATTATTACCGGTATTATTACCTTAAAAGATACGCAGGTAATTTTATACGATACGCCCGGTATATTTGAGCCGAAAGGGAGCTTAGAGAAAGCAATGGTAAGATGTGCGTGGTCTAGTTTGCATAGTGCAGATTTAGTTCTGTTAATTATTGATAGTCTAAAGTCGTTTGATGATATAACGCATAATATTTTAGATAAGCTTCGCTCACTTAATATTGTTCCGATATTTTTATTGAACAAAATAGACATCGAATCAAAATATCTAAATGACATTAAAGCTTTTTTAACAGAAAATCATCCTGATAGCTTGCTTTTTCCTATATCTGCTTTATCAGGCAAAAATATTGATGGATTACTTGAATATATAACAAGTAAGGCCAAAATTTCTCCTTGGCTTTATGCGGAAGACGACATAACGGATTTACCTATGCGTTTTATTGCAGCAGAAATTACAAGAGAGCAGTTATTTTTAAATTTGCAGAAAGAACTCCCGTATAAATTAACCGTACAAACCGAAAAATGGGAAGAGCTTAAAGACAAATCCGTAAAGATTAATCAAGTTATAGTAGTTTCAAGAGAGAGCTATAAAACTATAATACTTGGTAAAAACGGCTCTAAAATCAAAGAAATAGGAGCAAAATCCCGAATGCAAATGGAGAGGTTTTTTGGATTTCCTGTTCATTTATTTTTATTCGTTAAGGTGCGTGGGCTGTGGGAGAATAATCAAGAATTTTATCAGTATATGAAGATATAAAGCTGTCACCTGTGGCTTGACAGGCTTTGTTGGATGGTTTTCGATGTCATTCTCGCGAAAGCGGGCATGACATAAAAGCCATATAATAATGCCAATAAAAATAACATTAAATAATCATGATAATACTTGGGATTGATCCGGCACTTGGGAGTCTTGGATGGGCAGTAGTGGCAAAGGAGACCGCACAGTTGAAATATTTAGCTAGTGGTATTATTAGAACAAATAGTAAGGATGCAATTCATCATAGACTTGCTTTTATTAATAGTACATTAGAAAAAGTAATATTAGAATATCAACCAAATATGGCAGCGATTGAAGAAACATTTGTTAATACTAATAGTGTGACTTCTTTAAAGCTTGGATATGCTAGAGGGGCGATAATGTCGCTGATCGGTAGATATAATTTGGACATGCGAGAGTTTAAGCCAAATACGGTAAAAAAAACCGTAACAGGATATGGGCATGCAGAGAAAGACCAAATTTTGCATATGATAAAGCTTTTGCTGCCTGGCACTGCCTTAATTACCAATTCTGATGAAGCTGACGCCGTAGCGATTGCCTATACCTGCTTAGTTACAAAAAATTATTAAAATGAATCCAATAATAATATTAGTTGCCCCGCAAATGGGTGCGAATATCGGTGCTACTGCAAGAGCAATGAAGAATTTTGGTTTAAATGAGCTTAGAATCGTGGCTCCAAGAGACGGCTGGCCTAATGAGCAAGCACGTAGTAATGCAGTCGGAGCGGTTAATATTATAGATCATGCAAAAATTTTTGATAGCCTAGAGGATAGCATTAAAGACCTCGAATATTTATATGCTACTACTTGCATTAAAAGGGCTATGAATAAAGATTATGTATTTTCACAAAATTTACCTTTAGATTATCCAAATTCTGAAAAAGTCGGGATAATGTTCGGGCGGGAAAATAATGGGCTTAGCAACGAAGAAATCGCATTTGCTAATAAGATTATCACTATTAATACAACCGAATTTAGCTCATTAAACATTGCTCAAGCGGTTATTATTATATGCTATGAGTTGTTTCGTAATTCTATGCCCAGAGAGGATGTACATAACATTCAAAAATTAGCTACTAAAGAAGAAATAGAGCATTTTTTAGTAAATTTATTCGGCAAACTCGATAAAGCCGGATTCTTCAAGGCTCCCGACAAAAAAACTGCTATGCAACAAAATATCACTAATATATTTACACGTATAAATAGTTTCTCTTCCCCTGAAGTCCAAACTCTGCAAGGTATTATTAAATCTTTAAATCAATGATATTTAGTAATTTCTTAAGTTCAGGAACATAATTTCTTATTCGGTTATATATTTCATCAGCAAGCTTTTTATCGTAAGTATGAGAGGTCATATTACGATCAGTAAGCATATAAATCCATAAACTCTCATCATTTATAATACCGGCAACAAAAGCTTCCTTTTTTATCACTTCTTTAGGATAGTGAAGAACTGTGCCTTTTTGAGAAAAATATTCTTTTAAAAACTTCCAAGCGAGTTCAAAAGTCAATTCAAATCTTTGTATAGTGGCATCAATATAAGCCCTATCTTCTGTTGTCGGTTTTAAATAAACATCTTCAAGCGTCATAAAAGCTTTATGAAATTTTTCAAGTTTAAGGTTTATTTTTGACATATATAATTTTTTTTTCTTTTAATATATTTTTATAAAGTTCAGAGCTTATTTTAGTACTTTCAAACCTTACACAATCTATTTTTAAAAGCGTATCAGCATTTTCTATAATAGACATAACTTCTAGCCATTCTTGATCTGTAATATTAGGACAGATAATTGCAATATCAATATCGGAACGCTCATCGTTATCCCCTCTAGCACGAGAGCCAAAAAGCCATATTTCGTTGACAAACGGTAAAGATTTTAGCTTATTAATGAATATATATGATTGTATATCTTTATCCATATAATTACCAGCTTTTGATTAAAGATTTAATAATTTCAGCTACTCTTTCTGCTTCATTTAAGGGTTTGTAGCTATATTCTTCTAGATCAATAGCCGACTTATCAAAAATTCTTGCTATCTTCTGTTCTACTAACTGCTTTATAAAAATCTTATGCTTTGAAGAATTAAAGTTTGGTGGGCAGAATATATAAAGAGGCTTGCCGCTTGAAGCTGCTTCACTGCACATTGAGATTGAGTCGGCCGTAGAGATTATATATTTTGCCTTGGAGAGCATAGCTATATAAGGATTATAGCCTGCGTCTTCGTTCGGGTCATAAATAATTGTGGAGGACGGCATATTATTTTTAATAATTGATTTTACAGTGTGTGGTGTACGTCTACTAAAGCTAATGAAAAAAGGTATTTTTTGATTAGTATATATTTTATTTAATAATGAAGCAAATAAAACTGCTTCATCTTTATGGAAGTTAAATTTTTTATTATTCCCACCAATTATCACTGCAATAAACTGTTTAAGATTAGGATAATGTTTTTGGAGTTCCAAGTTCGCTGCGGCGAACTGTTCGGTTACGTTGTTGATAGCTCCGTTGATGGGGATGATGTTTTTAAAGTCGTCATTGCGAGGAAATACGAAGTATTGACGAAGCAATCTAGTAAAAAAGCCCTGAGATTGCTTCAGCCACTTTGTGGTTTCGCAATGACGTTGGTCATGATAAGGCAGAATAACGGCATCAAATGCATTGTAAGGAAGATTAGGCTGCATTATTTGTATTAACTTGATATCTTTAAATTTCTTTTTTAAATAAAATGCTAGTACTGCCGTTCTTCTTCCAGCGGTAATTATCATATCAGGCGGGGACTTATCCAAAAGATACTGCAATAGCTCACTTTTTATATGAATAGGATAATATTTTAGTAAAAAGTTCGGTAGCTTAGCTAAGCAATTATATTCAAGCTTAATTGTTGTATATTCTTCCGTTAATTTTTCAGCAAGTGCAATAGCCTGATGGGTATTGCCTGTTCTATCATCCGCTAATACGTGTATTTTCATTGTAAATACTTCTCTAAAGGTAATGTTAATAAGTTTGTTAGAGGTAGTGATTTATCGCAAGCCTTGGCTATTTGCGGTGTGATCGGAATTTGAGCGATTAGTGGTATGTTATATTTTTGTGATAAATGTCCGCCACTATTATTTTTAAGCATATAGCTCATATTCTCAATTATTCCCAAAATAGGTAAATTTAGTTTTTGATATAAATCTATAGAACGTATTACGTCTATTTCTGATATTTTTTGTGGTGTAGTTACGATTATTACGCCGTCTAAATGATAATTTTCTAGTATACTTAAATGAATATCACCTGTCCCCGGCGGCATATCGATAATTAAATAATCTAAATTATCCCATTTTGTTACCGATAATAATTGATAAATAGTCTTACTCGCCATAGGACCACGCCAAATAATTGCCGAGTGGTCTTTAACGAAGAAGCCTATAGATATAATTGCGATGCTTTGAACAAGTACCGGTATTATTCGTCCATCTTTCGTTTGCGGTACTTCGTTAATGCCGAATATATGCGGAATTGACGGACCGTAAATATCTGCATCTACTATCCCGACTCGGTAATTTGCTAGACTTAACTGCTGAGCGATAAGAGCCGATATTGTAGATTTCCCGACTCCGCCTTTACCTGACGCTACTAAGATAATTTTTTTTACATTTTCTACAAAATGTTTTGGTTTTTGAACTTTTTCCTCCATCGGCTTACTTTTGGTAAAAACAATTGTTATTTTATTTACTTCCGAAATCTCGTTAAGTTTATTAATTGCCTTAAGTCTAATTTCTTCGGCTTCTAACTTGTTTTTACCTGATATATCTATTGAGAAACCGATATTATTACCTTTAATTATAATATCCGATATAACTTCATTTAAAAAAGTACCGTCTTTAAAGGTAATATGCTGAATTTTATCTATAATTTGTCGTTGGTGTAAATTCGCCATAATTAAATTTCCTTTTTAAAGCTGTTTAAGCTCGTAACTTGACGTTATATACTATAATATATATAATTATCTCATCTTTAAAATAATATAAAACAACAAAGCAAATGCTTAATAAAAAATATATCTCAATTTTAAAAAAATCCCCATGGAAAGATTTTGATTCTGATAAAGAAGATAACATATTTACAAGACCGCGTAAAAATCAATTTAATTTTGATCAATTTCAATGCCCGTTTAATTTCAATGCTAAAACAATAATTTTAGCTGTTGTCGCAGTGGTTACTTTATGGCTCGCTTCGGGTATTTATGAAATAAAAGAAGGTGAAGAAGCAGCGGTAATAAGATTTGGGCGTTTTGTGCGTAAGGGCTACCCCGGGCTTAATTATCATTTACCGGCGCCTTTTGAAAAGATAATAGTTGAGAAAGTTAAACAATCACGTCGGATTGAGATTGGTTATCGTACAAATAGCTCTCTGCGTAGCGGTGGCGATAATACTAAAAATATTGCTGGTGAAAGTATAATGCTCACCGGTGATGAAAATATCATTGCTTTAAATTGTGACGTAATGTGGCATATTAATAATCTTGAAGATTTTATTTTTAACGTACAAAGACCTGCAGAAACAGTAAAAGCAACAGTCGAGAGTGCCGTTAGGGAAGTCATAGGCAATACTCCTATTTCTTGGGTATTATCTGATCAAAAACAGGAGATTACTTATAAAATAGAGAAATTAGCACAGAAGATATTGGATAGTTATAATGCTGGCGTTATGATTGAGAAAGTACAATTATTAAAAGCCGAGCCGCCTGCCGAAGTAATAGACGCTTATAGAGACGTGCAAACTTCAAAAGCAGATAAAGAAAAAGAAATAAATCAAGCTCAAGCCTATAATAATAAGATTTTGCCGGAAGCTAGAGGAGCGGCTGCAAAGATTATACAAGAGGCAGAAGGTTATAGAGCAGAAGTTATATCGAAAGCAGAAGGTGATAGCCAAAGATTTAATGCTATTTATAAACAATATGCTACAGGTAGGCAAGTAACTAGAGATAGATTATATTTAGAAGTAGTCGAAGAGATATTAGGCGGTTCAAATAAAACGATTATTAATAATGCACTACTGCCGCACATGGCTATTAAACCATAGGGGTGCTATGTCATTCCCGCTTTCGCGGGAATGACATCAAGGCTATACACAAATGACATCTAAACAACAAGGAATATTAAATGCAACAAAAGATTTATTATATAATTTTTACAATTGTTTTTGGGCTGATACTGATTTCTAGCTCCTTATTTTCAGTTGACCAACGCCAATCTGCAGTAGTATTCCAGTTTGGTGAGGCAGTTAGAACTATAGAAAATCCAGGACTGAATATTAAAATCCCGTTTATTCAAAATGTTGAATTTTTTGATAAGCGTCTTTTAGATGTTGAGGTTGAGGCAAAAGAATTAACGGCTGCTGACGGTAAACGAGTTATTGTTGATGCCTACGCCAAATTCCAAATTAATAATCCCGTAATGTTTTATAAAACGGTACATGATTATCAAGGTGTGAAAATTAGGCTGACTCGTAATCTTGAATCGTCAATGCGTAAGGTGATAGGTAAAATCTCGCTAAGTAGCCTTTTAAGTCAGGAACGTAGTAACGTAATGTTAAATATCTTAAATCAAGTGAACGGTGAAGCTAAAAGCTTCGGTATTGATGTTGTAGATGTTAGAATTTTAAGAGCAGACTTACCAAAAGAAAATAGTGCGGCTATTTATCGTCGTATGCAAACGGCACGTGAAAAAGAAGCAACCCAAATTAGAGCGGAAGGACAAGAAGAAAGCGTGCGTATTCGTTCAAAAGCAGATAAAGAAAGTAAAATAATACTTGCTAAAGCTTATAGAGATGCACAAATTATTAAAGGTGACGGCGATGAGAAAGCAGCAAAAATATATAATTCTGCTTATTCAGTTGATCCGGAATTTTATAAATTTTATAGATCACTTTTAGTATATAAAAATTCTTTAAAGAAAGAGAATACTAATTTTGTAATTTCACCGGATGCTGAAGTGTTAAAATATCTAAATCTAACTAAGTAGTATACTATTCTATCTACTTTTTATTTACTTGGAGTATATGGTTAATCTGAAAATAGTTCTTGTTATAATAGTTTTAATATCAAGTAACGTTGTTCTAGCAAAAGAAAATAGTAAGTTTTTAAAAGTAGCAGCTCAAGAAGAGAATGAATTTACGGAAATAAATTCTGCTCCTTTAAAAGTAAGTGAAGCCGCCCGTTATAGCTTTGCCGATATAGTTGAACCGTTAATTCCTGCAGTCGTTAATATTTCAACAATAGAATATGTTAATAGTAAATCAGAAAATGCCGAGAAAGATCCTCTGCAAGAAAAAGTTAATGATTTTTTAGAAAAGCTTAATATACCGCTGAATTTGGAAGAGGTTGATCAAACTCCGAAAAGTGTCCCGCTTGGTTCAGGATTTATTATTGAACCTAACGGCTTAATAGTGACAAACTATCATGTAATTGCAAATGTTGATAAAATTAATATAAAACTTGCAGATAATACCGAATTATCGGCTAAATTAATAGGTAACGATACTAAAACCGATTTAGCTCTCTTAAAAATAGATAGCGAGGAACCTCTACCTTTTGTTGAGTTTGGAGATTCAAATGATGCAAGAGTAGGAGATTGGGTTATTGCGATCGGTAATCCGTTCGGTAATCTAGGAGGTACGGTGACAAGCGGTATTATTTCTTCTAAAGGGCGGGATATCGATATAGATACGGACAATATAGTCGATAATTTTATTCAAACAGATGCTGCAATTAATAACGGTAATTCCGGTGGTCCTATGTTTAATTTGGATCAGAAAGTAATCGGCGTAAATACGGCAATTTTTTCACCGCTCGGTACTAATATAGGTATCGGTTTTGCAATACCGTCAAATACTGCAAAGCCTATAATTGAACGTCTTAAGAAAGATGGAAAAGTAAGTAGAGGACGCCTTGGAGTAACAATACAAGATTTAACCGAGGAAATTTCTGAAGGGTTAGGACTTAAAAATACTAAGGGGGTGTTAGTAGCTAAAGTACAAGCAGATGGTCCAGGTGATAAAGCGGGAATTAAAACAGGTGATATAATAATAGAGTTTGCAGATATACCGGTTAAAAATACTAAAAAATTACGTGTAATTATTGCAGATGCTCCTATTGATCAGGAAGTAAAAGTAAAAATACTTCGCGATAAAAAGGAGCTTGAATTACCTATTAAAATTACTTCGGATAATGAAGAGGTTACCAAAGATTCTACAGAAGAGACCAATAAGAAAGAAATAACAAATAAAGAAGAAAATAATTTATCTATTACTAAAAATAATATTACTTTTGGTAATTTGACTGAAGAACTAAGACAAAAATATACTATTCCTCAAGATAAAATGGGAATAGTTATAACCAATATTGATGAAGAAGAAAGTAGCTTCAAAATTGGTGATCTAATAACCAATATTAATCAGGAAAGCATAGACGATATAAGTAAGCTAGAAGAATTATATGAAAATGCTAAAAAATCAGATAAGCAAAATATTTTGCTCCTGATTGAAAGGGGTAGTAGTAATATGTTCGTACCATTGCAGGTTATGTAAGATATAGTTTTCTATGTCATTCCCGCGAAGGCGGGAATGAAAAATAACCTTAACATTGATACAAAAATTACATATTTAATCAAATAAAGCTATAAAAATAAGTTTTTTATAGCTTTTGCTGGATTCCCGCATTCGCGGGTGTGACATAGAATGTAAAAATAATACCTAAATAATTTATGAATGAAAAAATAGCAATTTTAAGTGCATATAGTTTTGTTAATATAGAAGAACCGGCGAATTTGATACCGAAACTTTTGCTTATCGGTAAAAGAAAATATGTTAGAGGTACTATTTTATTAGCTAATGAAGGTTTTAACGGTTCTTTTTCAGGTTCATATGAAAATGTAAATCTTGTACTTGAAGAATTGATAAAGCTGACCGGTCCCAAAGATGTTAACGTTAAAATAAATTATAGTGATGTTCATCCTTTTCAGAAATTGAAAGTCAGACTTAAGAAAGAGATCGTAGCAATGAACGTTGATTATTTAAATGTTGATTTGTTTAAAGGCGAATATATAGAGCCGAAAGATTGGGATGAATTTATCACAAAACAAGATGTTATAGTAATAGATACTCGAAATGATTATGAAATAGAGGTTGGTACATTTAAATCAGCAATTAATCCTAATACCAAAACATTTAAACAATTTCCTGCTTGGGTTCAGCAGAATCAAGAATTGCTCAAAGGTAAGAAAATTGCTATGGTTTGTACAGGTGGTATCAGGTGTGAAAAATCCACCAGCTTACTTAAAAGCATAGGTTATGATGAGGTATATCATTTAAAGGGTGGAATACTGCAATATCTAGAAGATACACAAAACAAGAACAATTTATGGCAAGGTGAATGTTTTGTCTTCGATGATAGGAGAGCAGTGACAGATGATTTATCGCCCGTAGAAAGACATTGGTTGCAGCGATAGATGTCGTTGACCGATTGAAACGTGTAGTATGTCATTCCCGCAGAAGCGGGAATCCAGAAAAAAGAGAGCTTTTAATTTTAAAAATTCAGTATATGTGTATTTTTTAATTACTGGATTCCCGCTTCTGCGGGAATGACATAACCCTTTTTTATTTATTAGAAATATATGACTAAAACCAAACAAGAAATTTATAATAAGCGTCCAACTTCACCGCATTTAACTATATATAAGCCGCAAATAAGTTCTATATTATCAATTTTGTATCGTATGACCGGCGTAGCTTTGTTTTTTGCGGTGTCAATCTTGGTGTGGTGGTTGATTCTTAGTAAATATGACAATAATTATTTACAGCTTGCTGAATGCTGTATTATAAAAATATGCTTAGTAGCTGTTAGCTACGCTTGGTTTTATCATTTATGTAACGGCATTCGGCATTTATTTTGGGATATCGGTTACGGTTTTTCTATAAAATTGGTTAATATCACCGGTGGGTGTGTAGTGGTAGGATCTGTATTATTAACGGTATTGTTATGGGTGTAGTAATTAAAAACGTCATTGCGAGGAGATGCGTAGCATCGACGTGGCAATCTCAGAAATAATAACAAATGCCTGAGATTGTTTGGTCAATTGCTATGCAATCTCCTCGCAATGACGAAAAGCTAAAACAAATAATGGAGAAAATTAATGGTGTATGATTTTAAAGCAGAAATTGTAAAAGCAAAAAATAGCGGTTCTGCTAAAAGCGGTTCTCATCATTGGTTATTGCAAAGAGTAACGGGGATTATATTAGCTTTATGTTCTGTGTGGCTAATATATTTTACGTTAACCAACAAAAATAATGATATAAATATTATTATGTGGGAACTTAAAAAGCCTTTTAATGTAGTAGCTTTGTTAATTACGGTGGTTATTTCGTTGTATCATGCGATGCTTGGTATGCGTGTAGTAATTGAGGATTATATCAGTTGTTACAAATTACGTAATACATTGATTATAATAGTGCAATTATTTTGCATTGTTACTATTGTAGCTTTTGTAGTAGCGCTGTTTTATAAAGGATAAAAAATTGTCATACCGCGGCTTGACTGCGGTATCCAGAAAACAATTTATAGCATTATTGTGTATTGAATTACTGGACCCCGTGGTCAAGCCATGGGGTGAAAGAGGTAGACAATTCACGTATCAAAATAGTAAAAAATTAATTTAATGACCAAAGCGTATAATATCATTCATCATAAATTTGATGTAGTAGTTGTAGGTGCAGGCGGAGCAGGTCTTCGTTCTGCATTCGGTATGGCTAAAGAAGGGCTAAATACCGCTTGTATAACTAAGCTGTTCCCAACCCGTAGTCATACTGTGGCTGCTCAGGGGGGAATTAGTGCAGCTCTTGGGAATATGGGCGAAGATGATTGGCGTTGGCATATGTATGATACGGTAAAAGGTTCTGATTGGTTAGGCGATCAGGATGCCATTGAGTATATGTGCAAAAACGCTCCCGATGCGATTTTAGAGTTAGAGCATTACGGCGTACCTTTCTCAAGAACTGAAGAGGGAAAAATTTATCAGCGTCCTTTTGGAGGAATGACAACAGAGTACGGCAAAGGAAAAGCAGCTCAGCGTACATGTGCTGCGGCAGATCGTACGGGGCATGCCATACTTCATACTTTATATCAACAGTCACTAAAACATAAAGTACAGTTTTTCGTTGAGTATTTTGCTATTGATTTATTGCTGGAAGATGGTGAATGTAGAGGCGTAGTTGCGTGGAATTTAGATGATGGTAGTCTGCATTGTTTTAGAGCTCATAATGTAGTGCTTGCAACGGGCGGATACGGGCGTGCTTATTTTTCGGCGACGTCTGCTCATACTTGTACGGGTGATGGGGGCGGCATGGCGATTAGAGCCGGTCTTCCACTGCAAGATATGGAATTTGTACAGTTCCATCCGACAGGTATATATTCGGCAGGCTGTCTTATTACCGAGGGGGCAAGAGGTGAAGGGGGATATCTCGTTAATGCAAACGGTGAGCGTTTTATGGAGCGTTATGCTCCTGCTGCAAAGGATTTAGCTTCAAGAGATGTAGTTTCAAGAGCAATGACTATAGAAATCAGAGAGGGGCGAGGAGTCGGCGAGCATAAAGATCATGTATTTTTACATTTAAATCATTTATCGCCTGAGATTTTACATAGTCGTTTGCCCGGTATCTCTGAGACGGCTAAAATTTTTGCCGGTGTTGACGTGACTAAAGAGCCGATACCGGTGCTTCCTACGGTACATTATAATATGGGTGGGATACCGACGAATTATCACGGTCAAGTCATAATCAAAGACGGTAAAAATCATAATAGCGTAGTAAAAGGGCTTATGGCAATCGGTGAAGCAGCTTGCGTATCGGTACACGGTGCTAACCGATTAGGATCAAATTCTTTGCTTGATTTAGTAGTATTTGGTAGAAGTTCTGCATTAAAAGCAGCCGAGCTTATTAAGCCTGCGAGTCCCCACAAGTCTATAAAAGAAGCAAGCCTTGAAAAAATTATAAATAGATTTGATAAAGTCCGTCACGCTAACGGTAATATTTTAGTTGCAGAGTTAAGGCTTAAAATGCAAAGAACTATGCAAAGCCATGCTTCGGTATTTAGAACTCAAGAGGTACTAGATGAAGGAGCAGGAATGATTAGTGAAATAAGAAGCAGCTATAAAGATATAAAAATTAACGATAAATCTTTAATTTGGAATAGCGATTTAGTGGAAGCCTTAGAGCTAGATAATCTACTTGATCAAGCTTTAGTAACAGTATATTCGGCAGCTGCAAGAAAAGAAAGCAGAGGAGCTCATGCACGTGAAGATTATCCTGATCGTAATGATGGGGATTGGATGAAGCATACTCTTAGCTCTATCGATGACGCAGGTAAAGTAGTTCTTGATTATAAACCTGTGACTTTAACTACTTTAACCGATGAAGTAACAGCAGTCCCGCCGGTGAAGAGAGTGTACTGATTAATGTTCTTATGTCATTCCTGCGAAAGCAGGAATCTAGAAACCTTTAATTTTATCCCGCGATCCAAAAATGTTTATTTTTTAGATATCGCGGTTAAGCCGCGGTATGACAAGAAAAAAATATATATAAAATATGTTTGAGTATTTAATAAAATTCTATCCAAAAATCTTTTTTATTATAGAGGGAACTTTGGTAACTTTAAAATATAGCGTTATTGCCGTTATATTCGGTTTAGTAATAGGGATGCTGCTCGCTATTTGTAAGGTAAATAAAAATCGTGCTTTAAGGCTTTTTGCAAATTTCTATACTTCTATTTTCAGAGGAACGCCTTTATTAATTCAATTAAGTATTATTTATTTTGCTTCACCTTATATCATAGGCATTAAATTTAGTGTGTTTATGGCGGGAGCTATTTCTTTTTCTCTTAATTCGGGAGCATATGTTTCCGAAGTAATCAGGGCAGGGATTAATGCAGTTGATAAAGGGCAGTTTGAAGCGGCTGAAGCTCTTGCTATTCCAAAGTTTTTAATAACGAAAGATATAATTCTGCCGCAAGCAGTTAAAAATATTTTTCCGTCATTAGTAAATGAGCTTGTAAATTTGATTAAAGAATCAGCCATTATTTCTATGCTTGGAGAAATGGATTTAATGCGTAGAGCACAAATTGTATCAATTGAAACATATAATTATTTTTTTCCAATGCTTATTGCTGCGTGCTGTTACTATATTTTAGTGATGTTAATCAGCTTTATAGCAAAAATAATTGAGAAAAAAATGATTGTTAATTAAAACATACTTGCTTTTATGGAAAAAGTAATTATAATTTAAGTTTAGTGTAATTTACAAATTACTTATAATTTGTATTTATAAATGATGGAAAATAAAGGGTGGAAGTATTTTTCACCCTTTAATTATCGTATATATAAGTTTTTTTTGGAGTATTTTTTTTAATGCCGACATATAATCAATTAGTACGTTTTGGGAGAAAGTCAAAACTCGTAAGACCAAATCTCCTGCCTTAGAATCTAATCCTTTTAAAAGCGGTGTTTGCCTAGTTGTAAAAACCGTTACCCCTAAAAAGCCTAACTCTGCACTTCGTAAGATTGCAACGGTGCGTTTAAGTAATAAAAGAACCGTAAATGCATATATTCCTGGTGAAAAGCATAGTGTAAAGGAACATGATAGGGTGTTAGTAAGAGGCGGTCAGGTTCCTGATCTTCCGGGGGTGAAATATCATATCGTACTTGGTGCTTATGATATTGCCGGAGTTAAAGGACGTAAGCAAGGTCGGTCACGTTACGGTGCTCCTCGTAAGCAAGTTGCAGTTACAAAAAAATAAATTATTAGTTAGAGAGAAAAAATAAAATGTCACGTCGTCATGCCGCGGAAAAGCGAGTAATTTTACCTGATATGAAATATAACAGTATTTTACTGTCAAGATTTATCAATAATATTATGAAAGAAGGGAAGAAAGCCCTTGCAGAGAAAATTGTTTATTCAGCCTTTAATAAAATTGAAAAGAAGCATAGAGTTGATCCGTATCAAACCTTTAATAATGCTATGCATAACGTGAAGCCGCATTTAGAAGTAACTTCGGTTAGGGTTGGAGGAGCTAATTATCAAGTTCCGACGCATGTTGATGAAAGAAGAGGATATGCCCTTGCTAGCCGTTGGATTATTAATGCTGCGTCAAAACGTTCTGAAAAAATGATGATTGATAAACTTGCTGAAGAGCTATTTGAAGCTTCTAATAATAGAGGCGTTGCCATTAAGAAGAAAGAAGATACTCATAAAATGGCCGAAGCTAATAAAGCTTTCTCTCATTTTAGCCCTAAAAAAATGAAATAAGGTAGGGTATAATGAGTAAAATAAATAAACTTGAGCATATTCGTAATATCGGTATATGTGCCCACATTGATGCCGGTAAAACCACAACTACCGAACGTATTTTATATTATACCGGTAAATCGCATAAAATAGGTGAAGTTCATGAGGGCGGTGCTACCATGGATTGGATGGAACAAGAACAAGAACGCGGTATAACCATTACCTCAGCTGCTACTACTTGTAGATGGCAAGATAAAATAATTAATATTATCGATACTCCTGGACACGTTGACTTTACTATCGAAGTAGAGCGTTCGCTTCGTGTGCTTGACGGTGCGGTTGCAGTATTTGACGGTGTAGCAGGTGTTGAACCGCAGTCAGAAACGGTTTGGAGGCAAGCAGATAAATATAATGTTCCTAGAATGTGTTTTGTCAATAAAATGGATAGAATGGGAGCAGATTTTTATAGATGCGTTGAAATGCTCAAAGATCGTTTAGGAGCAAAACCGCTTGTTATTCAGTTGCCTGTAGGGATTGAAGAAAATTTTAAAGGTATAATTGATCTTGTTAAAATGAAAGCAGTGATTTGGAAAGATGAAGCACTTGGAGCTGAGTATTTTGAAGAAGATATACCTGCCGATATGAAAGATAAAGCTGAAGAATATCGTGCTAAATTACTTGATATGATTGTTGAGTTAGATGATCATGTTATGGAAAAATATTTATCAGGTGAAGAAGTAACAGCAGAAGAGATTAAAAGATTAATCAGAAAAGGTACTATTTCAGCAGCATTTTATCCGGTTTTATGTGGTAGTGCTTTTAAAAATAAAGGGGTACAGCCTTTACTTGATGCCGTAGTAGATTTCCTACCTTCGCCTATTGATATAGGTATAGTAAAAGGTATGGAAGTAAGTACTGGTGAAGAAAAAGATTTCCCTATTTCGGTAACTGAGCCTTTTGCAGCTTTAGCATTTAAAATTATGAATGACCCGTTTGTCGGTTCATTAACTTTTATTAGAATATATTCAGGTAAAATTACTTCAGGAACAACTGTTATTAATACCGTAAAGAATAAAAGAGAAAAAATCGGTAGAATGCTATTAATGCATGCTAATAATCGTGAAGACGTAAAAGAAGCATCAGCAGGTGATATAGTAGCTTTAGCAGGTCTTAAAGATACTACCACAGGTGATACGTTATCCGATATTGATCAGCAAGTAATCTTAGAAAGAATGGAATTTCCAGAGCCGGTAATTGAGCTTGCGGTAGAACCTAAATCAACAGCCGACCAAGAAAAAATGGGCCTCGCACTTTCTCGTTTAGCAGCTGAAGATCCATCATTTAGAGTGTCAACTGATCATGAAACAGGACAAACAGTGATAAAAGGAATGGGAGAACTCCATTTAGAAATTATCATTGATCGTATGAGAAGAGAGTTTAAGGTCGAAGCAAATATTGGAGCTCCTCAAGTAGCATATCGTGAAACTATAACAAAAGCTTGTGAAATTGATTATACCCATAAGAAACAATCCGGCGGTGCAGGACAATTTGCTCGTGTAAAAATTATTTTTGAGCCTCTAAAAGAGGTAAAAGATCTAAAAGATGAAGATAAAAATAAAATTTTTGTCTTTGAAAGTAAAATCATCGGCGGTGCCGTGCCTAAAGAATATATACCAGGTGTTGAAAAAGGATTAAATAATATTAGAGAAACCGGTGTTATTGCCGGTTATCCTATGATTGATTTTAAAGCAACTTTAGTTGACGGTGCGTTTCATGATGTAGATTCTAGTGTACTTGCATTTGAAATTGCTGCAAAGGCAGCATTTAGAGAAGGGATGCCGAAATGTAATCCTAAATTACTTGAGCCGATTATGCAAGTTGAAGTTATCACTCCTGATGAATATATGGGTGATATTATAGGCGATTTAAATAGTCGTAGAGGACAAATTCAAAGCATGGATCCAAGAGGGAATGCTCAAGTAGTCACTGCGAATGTTCCTTTAGCGGAAATGTTTGGTTATGTTAATACGCTTAGGTCTTTATCGCAAGGTAGAGCTCAGTTTAGTATGATATTCTCTCATTATGATCAAGTGCCGAGTCAAGTAGCTGATCTTATTAAGGCTAAAAAATAATTTAGGGGTGAGGTGTCACGTCTTACAGAAATAAATGTTGTTTTACCATGGCAGCTTATAAATTAGAAGTACTGTTTATTATAGTAATTTTTTAATAATAACAAATATTTTTAATAAATTTTATTGATTTTTTATTAAAAATATGATAGGAGTGTAGCTCAATTGGTAGAGCGCCGGTCTCCAAAACCGGAGGTTGCGGGTTCGATACCTGTCGCTCCTGCCATTATAGGCTTAGAGCTTTTTTGCTATAAAATATAGAATTTTACAAAATTTGCTTATAGAGAGAAATTTGAAAGAGGTACTTCACCTCGAATCGCAGAGTACATACTAGTATGTGAGAATTCCAGTGCTGGATCATCGTCTCGATTGCCTCTAGAAGTAGGATTTTGTAAGAAGTCTAATAAATTACCTAACAAAAATATGTTTAAAGAATATAAAATTTATAAGTTTTTTGAACAAGTTAAACAAGAAACTTATAAGGTAGTTTGGCCAACTAGAAAAGAGCTTGTTGCTTCAACATTAGTAGTGGTAGTAGCAGTTTTTATTTTTAGCCTAATTTGTTTAGTACTTGATTATAGTATACATAACATAATGCAGCTTTTGCTTAATATCGGCAAATAGTATAAGGAATAAATTGTGACAGAACAGAGTATAGATAATATATTGCCTTCTTCTGAAAAAAATGTAAAGCAGTGGTATGTAGTACATACGGCATCAGGAGCAGAGAAACGCATTAAAGAAGATATGCTTAGAAAAATCGCTAAACAGAACATGACGGATTTTTTTGAAGATATATTAATACCTGTTTTTGGAGTTTCTGAAGTTAAACGCGGTAAAAATGTCAAGGTAGAAAAAAAACTAATGCCGAGTTATATCTTGATAAAGATGAATATGACTGATAAATCTTGGCATTTAGTAAAAAATATATCTGGAGTAACCGGCTTTTTAGGAAGCAAAACCACGCCAAAAGCTCTTACAGAAAGTGAAATACAAAATATTTTTAATAATTTGGAAGCAGAAGCTAAAGAAGCAAAGAATTCTAAATTGTATGAAGTTGGTGAAATAGTGACTGTTATAGACGGTCCTTTTGAAACTTTCATGGGTACAGTAGAAGAAATAGATCAAGAAAAAAATAGGTTAAAAGTTTCAGTTGCAATATTTGGTAAAGCAACTCCAATAGAACTAAATTTTAATCAAGTAAAGAAAAATGATTAAAAGTTGGACTAAATACGGTTTATTAATTACTTAAGCTGTATTGTGCGAATGTTTAGGATGTCATTGTTGCGGGATAATGCGTCGTCATTGCAAGCAGCCGTAGGCTGCGTGGCAATCTAAAAGAAATAATACAAAACTTCTGATTTACAGAATTTTTTTCTTCCTTGTTTTGTCAAAACTTACAGTTTTGCCTTGCAATGATGGGAAACAATATCCATGCAATTGTTACAAAGTAATATTAATTTAAGAGAAAAATAAGGATATTTATAAATGTCTCAGAAAGCAATAAAAGGTTATATTAACTTGATAATTCCGGCTGCTGGAGCCACTCCTGCACCTCCTATAGGACCGGCCCTAGGACAAAGAAAAGTTAATATTGCAGCATTTTGTAAAGATTTTAATGATGCTACGCAAGGTATGGAAAAAGGAATACCTCTGCCAACCGTAATTACCGTTTATGAAGATAGTAGTTTTTCTTTTAAAATAAAAACTCCTCCTGCTTCGTACTTTTTAAAGAAGTATGCTAAAATTACTAAAGGTTCTAGTGCTACTAAAAAAGAAGCAGTAGTAGGTAAAGTTACTATGGATGATTGTCGTGAAATTGCAAAGTTAAAAATGCCTGATTTAAATACAAAAAATATTGAAGCAGCAACAAAAATTATTTGTGGTAGTGCTGCATCTATGGGACTTGAAATAGTAGGGAATTAATTATTATGTCAAATAAGAAAGATGTCGCTGTAAAAATTAGCGGCGGTAAAAACATAAGAGAAGCTAGAGAAAAAGTAAAATCAGATACTTTATATAATTTAACAAATGCAGTTGAACGATTAAAATCAGCATCATATGTTAAATTTGATCCAACCTTAGAAATAGTTATGAAGCTTGGAATTGATCCTAGGCATTCCGATCAAATGGTACGTGGTGTAGTTAATTTACCTGCCGGTACAGGCAAAACCGTAAGAGTGGCCGTTATTTGTAAAGAAGAAAGAGAAGAAGAAGCTAAAAGTGCCGGAGCAGATTTAGTAGGTTCAACAAATATTATTGATGAAATTAAAGCAGGGAAAATTAATTTTGATGTATGTATAGCTACTCCCGATATGATGGCAGCTATAGGTTCAGTTGCAAGAATTTTAGGACCAAAAGGTTTAATGCCTAACCCTAAACTTGGTACCGTAACTTTAGATATTAAAAATGCTATTAAAAATGCTAAAAGTGGTCAGGTAGAATATAGAGCAGAGAAAGCAGGTATAATTCATGCAGGGCTTGGAAAATTATCTTTTTCAGACCAAGCTTTATTAAAAAATTTAAATGCGTTTATTGAGGCAGTAATTAAAGCAAAACCTGCCGGATTAAAAGGAAGTTATTTAAAAGCAATGTATTTATCTTCTACTATGGGAGCATCGGTACAAATAGATTTAACTAGTATAGCATAATTTTTATAGCCGTTTAACGGTAGTATAGTAATAATAAAAAAATTTTGTTATTTTAAGCATTTGTATCAGTTTAAATATATTAAACTGTATGATAAAAGGAGAATTAAAAGGTGTTAAGATCAGAAAAATCGGTAGCAGTAGAGGATATTGTAAATATTTATAAAGAATCGCCCTCTATAATTATTACTCATTATCACGGGTTAACCGTTAGTCAAATGAGTTCGCTTAGAGAATCACTTAAATCTAAAGAAGCAGGTTTTAAAGTAGTTAAAAATACTTTAGCAAAAATAGCTGCAAATCAAACAGGGCTTGATAGTATTGCTAATTTATTTTCGGGTCCTACTGCTATTGTTTATTCTAAAGAACCGGTTGAGATGGCAAAATTAGTAGTGAATTTTGCTAAGGCTAATGATAATCTTAATATTATCGGTGGAATAGTCGATAATCACGTATTAGATGAACATTCAATAAAAGAACTTTCTAAGCTACCTGCACTTAATGAGCTTAGGGGTAAAATTGTTGGGTTATTACAAGCACCGGCTACTAAGGTTGTAGGTGTTTTACAAGCCCCGTCTTCGAGTATGGCGAGAGTAATACAAGCACATGCTAGTAAAAATTAACTTAAAGGTTACAGCATCAGGTATTTTAATTGATAATTAAAGAGCTTTTATAGTTTTAAAAAAGTCTTATAATTTGAAGCACAAAAGAATTTAATTAACTTTAAAATGCCTGATGTAGTAATCTCTCAATATAAAAAAAGTAAAAAGGAAAAAATTATGGCAGATTTAGCTAAAATTGAAGAACAATTATCATCATTAACGTTAATGCAAGCAGCTGAGCTTGTGAAAATGTTAGAAGAAAAATGGGGTGTATCTGCAGCAGCTCCTGTAGCTGTAGCAGCTGCCGGTGCAGCAGCTCCTGCGGTTGAAGCAGTAGCTGAAAAAACTGAGTTTGAAGTAGTTTTAACAGCTGCTGGTGACAAGAAAGTTGAAGTAATTAAAGTTGTGAAAGATATCACAGGTCTTGGTTTAATTGAAGCTAAGAAATTAGTTGATGAAGCTCCAAAGCCGATTAAAAGCAATGTGAAAAAAGCAGAAGCAGACGAAATCAAAGGTAAGTTAGAAGCTGCTGGAGCAAAAGTTGAATTAAAATAATTATTCTGCACTAGGTTCTGTAAAGAAAAGTTGAATTATTCGTATTTTAGATGTTTGTAAGTAAAAATTAATAAGATTTTTGTTGAAACAGTTGTTTTTATTCAAAGAAAAATCTTATAAGTCTCAATCAAAAACAACTAAGTATAGATTAATTTTTTTACAGGACCTAATGTTTTTGCATTACAGATGAAATATTTTATAGCTTTAAATTAACTTCTTAAAATCCAAAAAGCCTTATTCAAATTTAATTACTAAAATAAGGCTTTTTGGATTTTAAGAAGTTAATTTAAAGCTAATTTAAGTTATTTTTTTGAAATAGGATAAAGCTATTACATTAAAAATCTTATTGATTAAAATAATTTTGTTAACGTACCATACGTCTAGAAATTTAAATTATTGAAATTTTCTAGGTTCTGTGAACATTTATAATTGATTTTTAGTGAAAATTAATGAGATTTTTGAAGGAATAGCTACCTATTTTTAAAAAATATTATAATTTGTTGCAACAAATAAATAACCAAAATCAAATCTTTTTGGAAATGTTCGTAGAGTCTACACAAGATCTAAATAAGAAACTTACTAGGTTTCTTTAATTTAAGTTCTATGTGAAAAATTTTAAAACAATATATTTTACTGCAAATTATAAGCATTTTATTGAAATAGGTATCTATTCCAATAAAAACTTTATTGTTTAAAATATAAATAATTTAAATTTTATATACAGAACCTAGGTTCTGAACACTTTTGATTAATGATTATAATTAGGAGATATTTTTAAGCGAAAATTAATAAGATTTTTGAGAGGAGAGTTTATTACTATTTCAAAAAAATCTTATGATTTACAGCTAAAAAGAGTCATAATTATGATTATTCTATTAAAAGTGCATAGGACCTCATCACTGTAATATGTGCAGTAATTTTATCAGTCAGGAGATTATATGGTTTCATTAAGGGATAATATAGAAGCACAACCCTTGTCACATAATAGAAGAATAAGAAAAAATTTCGGTCACATAAATTTAGTAGCAGATATACCGAATTTGATTGAAATTCAAAAAAATTCATATGAGAAAAACTTTCTACAGTTAAATATTAAAGATTCTGAAAGAAAAAACAAAGGTTTACAATCTATATTAAACTCAATTTTTCCTATTTCAGATTCCTCCAATATTGCTAATTTAGAATTTGTAAAATATGAATTCGATACTCCAAAATATGATGTAGAAGAGTGTAGTCAAAGAAGTTTAAGCTATGCTGCTCCTCTTAAAGTTACTTTAAGATTAAGTATTTGGGATATAGATGAGGATACCGGTACTAGAGAAATTAAAGGGATTAAAGAGCAAGAAGTATATATGGGTGATATCCCATTAATGACTAAAAACGGTACTTTTATTATCAACGGTACGGAAAGAGTAGTTGTATCACAAATGCATCGCTCACCTGGTGTATTCTTTTATCATGATGAAGGAAAAGTCCACTCTTCTGGCAAGCTTTTATATTCTGCTCGTGTTATTCCATATAGAGGGTCTTGGCTTGATTTAGAATTCGACGCTAAGGATGTTATTTATTTCAGGATTGATAGAAAAAGAAAGCTTTATACTACTACTTTGCTTAGAGCTATAGGTATGAGTACTGAAGAAATTATAAAATTTTATTATAATTCAGTAACTTATAAGCTTGTTAAAAATAAAGGTTGGGCGGTTAAATTTATACCTCAGCATATTACTGCTCATCGTTTAACAAGTGATTTAGTAGATGCAGATACCGGAAATATTCTACTGAAAGCAGGACAAAAAATTACTCCGCGTTTGGCTAAAAAATATTTTGGGGAAGGGCTTAATAATATTTTAGTAGCTCATGAAACTTTAATCGGCAAATATCTATCCGAAGATTTAAGAGATCCTGCAAGCGATGAAGTATTAGCAAAAATCGGTGAAATGATTACTGCTGATATGCTAAATGTTATTAATGATCTTAAAATTAAAAATGTTAACGTATTAGTAATCAATCCTCAATCCGGTCCATATATAAGGAACACCTTATTTGCTGATAAAAATCAGGATCGTGAGGCAGCATTATGTGAGATTTTCAGGGTTCTAAGACCAGGCGAACCTGCTAATATCGAAGCGGCTGAAAGTCTGTTTTATAATTTATTCTTTGATACGGAAAGATATGATCTTTCAGAAGTCGGGCGAATAAAAATGAATTCTAGGTTAGAGCTGAATATTTCTGAAGAAGTTACGGTTTTAACAATTGATGATATTAAAAATATCGTAAGAGTTTTAGTAGAGCTTAAAGACGGTAAAGGTATCATAGACGATATTGATCATTTAGGTAATAGAAGGGTTAGATCGGTAGGTGAATTGATAGAAAATCAATTTAGAATAGGTTTAGTCCGAATGGAAAAATCTGTAATTGAAAGGATGTCGGCAGGTGATGTTGATACCGTAATGCCTCATGATTTAGTAAATTCTAAAATTTTAGTTTCAGTAGTAAAAGAATTTTTTAGTACCTCCCAATTATCCCAATTTATGGATCAAACAAATCCATTATCGGAAATAACTCATAAAAGAAGGCTATCGGCACTCGGTCCCGGAGGTCTTAGTCGAGATCGGGCAGGTTTTGAGGTGCGTGATGTACATCCGACTCATTACGGTCGTATTTGTCCTATTGAAACACCTGAAGGTCAGAATATCGGGTTAATTAACTCTATGGCTACTTATGCTAGAATAAATAAACACGGTTTTATAGAGAGTCCGTATAGAAGAGTTAAAGATGGATGTGTAACCGATGAAGTGGTATATCTTTCTGCTATTGAAGAAGGTAAATACAAAATTGGACAAGCAAATTCTAAAGTTAATAAAGACGGAAAGCTGCAAGGAGAGTTTATTAATTGCCGTGTTGAAGGCGGTAATTTTGTAATGGTAGAACCGTATGAGGTAGACTTCATTGATGTGACTCCTATGCAGGTAGTATCGGTTGCGGCTTCTCTTATACCTTTCTTAGAAAACGATGATGCTAACCGTGCTTTGATGGGTTCAAACATGCAAAGACAAGCCGTTCCTTTAATTAAAACGGATGCACCTTTTGTAGGTACCGGAGTTGAAGGGGTAGTAGCTAAAGATTCCGGAGCGTCAGTGCTTGCATTACATGACGGTATTGTTGAGCAGGTAGATTCAAATAGAATCGTGATTAGAACTCTAGAACAAAAAGTTGACGGTTCTCCTTCGGTTGATATTTATAACTTACTAAAATTCCAAAAATCCAATCATAATACTTGTATAAATCAAAAGCCTTTAGTTAAGGTCGGTCATTACGTTAAGAAAAACGATATTATAGCTGACGGTCCTAGTACGGATAACGGTGAAATTGCTTTAGGTCGAAACGTGCTTGTGGCTTTCTTACCTTGGAACGGTTATAATTTTGAAGATTCCATTTTAATATCTGAACGTATAGTAAAAGAGGATGTATTTACATCTATTCATATTGAAGAGTTTGAAGTAATAGCTAGAGATACACGCCTTGGTCCTGAAGAAATTACCCGTGATATACCGAATGTAAGTGAAGAAGCGTTGCGTCATCTTGATGAGGTTGGAATAATTTATATAGGTGCAGAAGTAAAAGCCGGTGATATTTTAGTTGGAAAAGTAACACCAAAAAGTGAATCGCCTATTACTCCTGAAGAGAAGCTACTACGTGCTATTTTCGGGGAAAAAGCTTTTGATGTAAAAGATTCATCGCTGCATGTACCTTCCGGAGTTAGTGGAACTGTAGTAGAAGTAAGGGTATTTTCTCGTAGAGGTGTAGAAAAAGACCAGCGCGCTATTGCTATTGAAAAACAACAAATTGAAAAATTTGCAAAAGACAGAGACGATGAATTAGAAATTATTGAGCATTTTGTGTTTAGTTGGCTTGAAAAGCTTTTAGTAGGGCAGGTGATTATTAACGGTCCTAAGCAAGTAAAAGTAGGACAAACTATTACTACTGAAATGTTAAAAGGCTTATCTAAAGGGCAATTTTGGCAGATTACCGTGGAAGATGCAAATGTAATGAATGAAATAGAGCAGATAAAGACTCATTATGATGAGAAAAAAGAGGCTCTTGATAAAAGATTTGCTACTAAGGTAGAGAAATTGCAAAGTGGTGATGATTTACCTCAGGGAGCTTTAAAAGTAGTAAAAGTATTTATTGCAACTAAGCATAAATTACAACCCGGGGATAAAATGGCAGGAAGACACGGAAATAAAGGTGTTATTTCACGTATCGTACCTGAAGAAGATATGCCGTTTTTAGAAGATGGAACTGTGGTAGATATCGTTCTTAACCCTCTAGGTCTTCCGTCCCGTATGAATATAGGACAGATTTTAGAAACGCATCTTGGGTGGGCATCAATAAATTTAGCAAAAAAAATATCTACCTTAGTAAAGAAATATAAAAATAAACATATAGGTATTGAGCAGATTAAGAAATTCTTAATTGAACTGTATGGAGAAAATATTAATTCTATACTTGAAAGACCGGAAGAAGAGATTATCTCTTTTTGTAAGAAAGTAAGTAAAGGCGTACATTTTGCAACTCCTGTATTTGACGGAGCAAAAGTTCAGGACGTTAAAGATATGCTAAAGCTTGCCGGTCAAGACCCTTCAGGACAAGTGAAATTAATTGACGGTAGAACCGGTGAATATTTTGATCGTCTAGTAACCGTCGGACAGAAATATTTGCTGAAATTGCATCATTTAGTCGATAATAAAATTCACTCCCGTTCTATAGGACCTTATAGCTTAGTAACGCAGCAACCGCTTGGAGGTAAGTCTCATTTCGGCGGACAGCGTTTCGGGGAAATGGAATGCTGGGCATTACAAGCTTACGGTGCAGCTTATACGTTACAGGAAATGTTAACGGTTAAGTCGGATGACGTAAATGGTAGGATCAAAACTTATGATTCTATAGTACGCGGTGAAAATAATTTTGAATCAGGCATTCCTGAATCATTTAATGTTATGATAAAAGAATTTAGATCTTTATGTCTTAACGTAAAGCTTGAAGTAACTTCAAGTTAAGAAAGACAGGTCATTTAAACAGATAAAAAACTTGTTTTTTATCTGTTTTACGAGATTCCCGCTTTTGCGGGAATGACATATAGGGTGCAATAAGAACTCTGGTTAGACGAAGGTCAATTTCAAAAAGAGCTAGGAGTGCACAAGGCGAGGAGCGGATACTTAATACGTGAGCACCGCAGAACTTGTAGAACGACAACGCCAATCGAGTATATACGAGTAATTTTTAAGGAAAAGTATTTTTATGAGCGTAGTAAATTTTTACGGACAATTAAGTAATACTCAACAATTTGATCAGATAAGGATTAATATAGCAAGTCCCGATCAGGTACGTTCGTGGTCTTTCGGTGAAGTAACAAAACCTGAAACAATTAACTATCGAACTTTTAAACCTGAGAAAGATGGTTTATTTTGTGCAAGAATTTTTGGTCCGGTAAAAGATTATGAATGTCTCTGCGGTAAATATAAGCGGATGAAAAACCGTGGAATTACGTGTGAGAAATGCGGCGTTGAAGTTACGGTTTCTAGAGTCAGACGTGAAAGAATGGGGCATATTGAACTTGCAGCTCCCGTTGCTCATATTTGGTTTTTAAAGTCGCTACCTTCAAGAATTAGTACACTTCTTGATATGACAATGCGAGATGTAGAAAAGATTCTTTATTTTGAAAATTATGTAGTAGTTGACCCAGGGCTATCGATTTTACAAAAAGGCGAACTCTTAACAGAGGAAGAATTACAGAAAGCAAAAGATAAGTACGGTGAAGATGCATTTACTGCCTCTATAGGTGCAGAAGTAATACAACAAATGCTTAAAGAGCTTGATTTTTCAAAGTTAAAGCAAGAATTATACGAGGAATTACAAACCACTTCTTCAGAAGTCAAAAAGAAAAAATTAGTAAAGCGTTTAAAATTAGTAGAGGATTTTTTAGAGTCGGAAAACAAGCCGGAATGGATGATTATGGATGTATTACCGGTTATTCCTCCTGAAATTAGACCACTTGTTATGCTTGACGGCGGAAGATTTGCTACTTCAGACTTAAATGAACTTTATAGAAGAGTAATTAATAGAAATAATCGTTTAAAGAAATTAATAGAATCAAAAGCTCCTGATATCATAGTCAGAAACGAAAAAAGAATGTTACAAGAAGCAGTGGATGCGTTATTTGATAACGGTCGTCGCGGTAGAGCAGCGAAAAATGCTAATAAGCGTCCATTTAAGTCATTAAGTGATATGCTTAAAGGTAAGCAGGGGCGTTTCCGTCAGAACTTGCTAGGTAAGAGGGTTGATTACTCAGGACGTTCGGTTATCGTGGTAGGACCTGAGCTTAAACTTCACCAGTGCGGTTTACCTAAAAAAATGGCTCTGGAGTTATTTAAGCCGTTTATTTATTCTAAGCTTGAGTTGTACGGCATCGCTACAACTATTAAAGCCGCTAAAAGAATGGTGGAAGCTGAAAAATCCGAAGTGTGGGACGTGCTTGAAGAGGTAATTAGAGAGCATCCGGTTTTACTTAATAGGGCTCCGACGTTACATAGGCTTGGTATTCAAGCATTTGAACCGCTATTAATTGAAGGTAAAGCGATCCAGCTTCATCCGCTTGTGTGTGCTGCGTTCAATGCGGATTTTGATGGTGATCAGATGGCAGTACATATCCCGTTATCGATTGAAGCACAGCTTGAAGCTAGGGTATTTATGATGTCTACAAATAATATCTTAAGCCCCGCAAACGGTCGTCCTATAATTGTACCGGATAAAGATATAGTGCTTGGTTTATATTATCTAACCCTTGCATTTGATAATGAAGTAGGCGCAGGGATGATGTTCTCAGATTTAGCTGAGATGGAACATGCTTTATATAATAAATTTATAACTATTCATACAAAGATAAAATATCGCAGAAATCAGTTAAATGCCGAAGGTAAAATGGTCCCTGTTATCATTGATACTACTTACGGTAGGTTAATGGTCGGTGAGTTATTGCCTTCTAACCCTAATATAGAATTCAAGTTTATTAATAAACAACTAACTAAAAAAGACATATCATTAGTTATAGATTTAGTTTATCGTCACTGCGGTCAAAAAGCTACGGTAATTTTTGCCGATCAGCTAATGAAACTAGGTTTTAAATATGCTTGTTCTTCAGGTATTTCTTTTGGAATGGACGATATGGTAGTACCGGAATCTAAGAGTACTCATATCAACGAAACTCAGCTTGAAATAAAAGAATTTGAACAACAATATTCAAACGGTTTAATTACTTACGGAGAGAAATATAATAAAGTAGTCGATGCTTGGTCAAGATGTACCGATAGAGTAGCAAACGACATGATGAAAGAGATTGCTACGCCGCCGGTTAATGATGCTCCAAATCATCAGAAAATAAATGCTATATATATGATGGCTATTTCCGGAGCAAGAGGTTCTTTCCAGCAAATTAAGCAGCTAGGCGGTATGCGAGGTTTAATGACCAAATCAAACGGTCAAATTATACAAACTCCTATTATCTCTAACTTTAAGGAAGGATTAACTGAATTTGAGTGTTTTAATTCTGCTAACGGAATGCGTAAAGGGCAAATAGATACGGCTTTAAAAACGGCAAGCTCAGGTTACTTAACAAGAAAATTAGTAGATGTTGCACAAGACTGTATTATTACTGAAAAAGATTGTGGAACTGATAAAGGAATTGAAGTTAAGAGTGTTATTGAAGGTGGAGAAGTTATAGTACCTTTAGCTGAAAAGATTTTAGGTCGTACTGCTGCTATTGATATATTTCATCCGGTAACTAATGATCTAATTCTCAATAAAGGCGAGCTTATTAATGAAGCAAAGTTAGAGCAGATTGAGTCGGCAGGACTCGACAGAATTATGATAAAATCCGTATTAACCTGTGAAAGTACTACCGGTATATGTAGCATATGTTACGGTAGGGATCTTGCTACCGGTACATTAGTATCGGAGGGTGAAGCAATCGGGGTTATTGCTGCTCAATCTATCGGTGAACCGGGTACGCAGCTTACAATGAGAACTTTCCATATCGGAGGAGCGGCAACAAAAGGTGCTGAGGTTTCTTCCGTAGACGCTTCCTATGACGCAAAAGTGAAAATTATAAGTCGTAACGTTGTTATTAATTCCGAAGAACGCAAAATTGTTATGAGCCGAAATTGTGAATTATTATTGCTTGATAATAACGGTAACGAAAAGGCTCGTCATAAAATTCCATACGGTGCTAGATTACTTGTTGATGACGGTGATATGGTGATTAAAACTCAAAAACTAGCAGAGTGGGATCCTTATACTATACCGATTATCACGGAGAAGTCAGGTAAAGTTTTATTCAAAGATATGGTTGAGGGTATTTCTATTCGTGACGTAACTGACGAAGCTACCGGAATACCGAGTAAAGTTATTATTGAATCAAAGCAATATTCACGCGGTGCAGAATTACGCCCACGTATACAGCTTTTAGATGCTAAAGGTGAAGTTATCACCTTATCAAACGGTTTAGAAGCTAGATATTACTTGCCGGTTGGAGCAGTTTTAAGCGTAGAAGACGGAGTACAAATATCGGTAGGTGATATCATTGCACGTATACCAAAAGAATCAACCACTACTAAAGATATTACCGGTGGTTTACCAAGAGTTGCCGAGCTTGTAGAAGCAAGACGCCCTAAAGATCATGCAGTTATTGCCGAAATTGACGGTAGAGTAGAATTCGGTAAAGACTATAAATCTAAAAGACGTATTATTATACATCCGATTGATGAAACAATGTCTATTGAGTATATGGTACCAAAAGGCAAGCATGTTGTAGTTAACGAAGGTGACTTTGTTAAAAAAGGTGATTTATTGATTGACGGTAATCCGGTACTTCAAGATATTTTAAAAGTAATGGGCGTAGAGGTTCTGGCAAATTATATTGTTAAGGAGGTTCAAGCCGTTTATCGTCTACAAGGTGTAAAGATTGATGATAAGCACATAGAAGTTATTATCCGTCAGATGTTACAAAAAGTAGAGGTTACGGATTCAGGCGGAACTACGTTATTAGCAGGTGAAAAAATAGATAGACATGAATTTGATGAGATAAATGCAAAAGCTATGAAAAACGGTTTAAAACCTGCTGAAGCACAATTAATATTACAAGGTATTACTAAAGCTTCTCTGCAAACTAGATCGTTTATCTCTGCGGCATCATTCCAAGAGACTACTAGAGTTTTAACTGAAGCAGCTATTGCCGGTAAAGTAGATAAGTTGCGAGGACTAAAAGAAAACGTGATAGTTGGACGATTAGTACCTGCTGGAACCGGTTACTTTATGGATAAAATGCGTAAAGCAGCCGTAAAACTTGATGAAGAGAATGTATAAATATACTAAGATAGAACTTGAAAAATTGGCTGTGTCGTCTTTGTAAGTCCTAGGATGCTGAACGTTTAATATACGCTCCGCTCCTCGACTTATAGACCCTTTGCTCTTTTCCAAGCTGATCTTCGTATGTATCAGATAGTTCATAAAAATCCGTCATTGCGAGCCAGCATTTATGCTGGCGTGGCAATCTCATGAAATAATAACAAACTCCTAAGCTGGCTTCGTCAATTACTTTTTAATGTTTGTAATGACGGGGTGGTGTCCACGCAACAATGCCTTCCTAGCTAGAAGCAGGAATCCAGAAAAATAACCTTACTACGCATTATTGAAAAAAAAGCCTATAAAAAACTTGGTTTTTTATAGGCTTTTTCTTATTTTCCGCTTGCAGAAATTACGCTTTAATAACAAGCAATCGGTGCTGTTAAATGTTCGTAGGTTTGACCTAAATAAGATACTGGTTGTTCAAAGATATACGTATTATTGTTATCATAATTATAATTACCATATAATTGTAATCTTGCTAAAGAATCATCATATTGGAAGTTTTCAAGTGTTTCTTGATTTTTAGATATCTGAACTTCTGCTAAACAATGTTCAACATAAGTTTTCAGTGCTTCTTGACGAATTGCATCATGTAAAGCTTTTAACATGAGTAAGTTTACTAATGGGTTAATACTATTATTTGCATTAGTAGTAATCGTAGCTTCTTCGTGTTTTTGATCAATAGACATCTTTCCAAACTTCGCTTCTAGAGGTAATTTAGACGTCGATCCGGTACTCGCATCCTCACGTATGTCTATATACGCTGCGGTGCTACGTTCCGTATCTCTTTTAAATTCCTCTCTATAAGCTGATTTAGAAAGATGTCTAACAGGCAATTCAGAAATTAAAGACTCTTCATTGCTTACTTCTATCTTCTCTATTGCAAGATTTGCTGATGCAGCATTGACGTTTTCTTCAAAATTTATCTCTGGGAAAAGTGCTGTCACATCCGTTATTTCAAGTTTTCCTCCTTTTTTACCTACTTCATAAGCTTTAGCAATAATTTGTTTATAAATAACGTCAATTAATGCTCGTTTTTTTTGCATTTCATCAGAATAGTTAATTCCTCCTTCATTCCAAAACTTTACTATTTTAGACAAAGCAGGAATATATTTATCGGTCTTTGCTAAAAATTTTTGTATAAATGTAGGCTCAATAAGAGGGGTTAATGTAGGATCTTCTTCATATTTTCTAAATACATACTCGACAATTTTAGGTATATTTTGATCTGATTCTGTTTCGTCAGGTAAGCCGTGTAATATTTTTTTGGCTGTTGCTTGACCCATCTTCTCATGCAAAATATTAACCCCGATCCATTTCCATACCGGATTAGCCGTAACACAAAGCTTTGTTATATAAAATGCTAGTGATATAGGTAGAGATAATAACTTTAAATAGTTAAGGCAAGTATATCGTATTGGATGAGGAGTGAGACTATAAATCTTACCCATATCTTGGTTTAACTCACATGATGCTTTAATCATTTTATACTTTTGCTCAATTAAATGAGAAGTGACATTATATATTGGCATATTATTACTTAAATTTAACTAAATTCGTCAGTAAGATATAAAAAACGTTAACATGTGTCAAATGCTATTTTAATGAGATTTTGTTTTAAATCAATTATAATACTTGCAAAGTTTTATCAAGATAAATAGAATGATCCAAAGTCAAAAATTAATATAAGGAGTAAGTATGCTTAATATAAATTTTGTGAATGAAGAATCATCTACTAATCAAGGTCTAGTAGTTTTTATTGATGAACAGTTAAAGCTTGATAGTAATTTAATATTACTTGATCAACAACATCATGGATTAATTTCTAAAACTATTCAGAATAAACTGCAATTTACCGGTAAATATGGACAGATCAAGGTTATTCCGTCCGTCATTAAATCAGGCGAGGTTAGATATTTGATAATAGCAGGTCTTGGGAATGAAGAAAAATTAACTGAAGCAAAAATTGAAGAGTTAGGCGGCAAAATCTTACAGCATGCAACCGGTTGTAAAATTTCTACTATCGGCTTAAAACTTACAAATAGAATTAGTAGGTTTACATCTCAAACATTTGCATCTTTAGTTGCTAGTGGTGCGTTTCTTGCTTCTTACAGATTTGATAAATATAGAACTACCTTAAAAGAAGCAGAGAAGTTTGCAGTAGAGTCAATTGAAATTTTTACCGATAATAGCACTGAAACAGCAAAATTATTTGAAATCAAAAAATTAATTGCTGAAGCAGTATTTTTTACAAGAGATATAAGTAATGAACCGTCAAATATTAAAACTCCTCAAGTTTATGCCGAAAGAATAGTTGATATACTTGAACCGCTAGGGGTAGATGTTGATGTTATCGGTGAACGTGAGATGAAAAACCTTGGTATGGGAGCATTACTTGGTGTGGGGCAAGGTTCACAAAACGAGTCAAAGTTAGTGGTGATGGAATATAAAGGTGGCGGTAAAGATGCTCCTACTATTGCTTTGGTCGGTAAAGGAGTGATTTTTGATACAGGCGGTATTTCATTAAAACCGTCAAGTGATATGCACTTAATGCGATACGATATGGGAGGTTCTGCAGCAGTTGTGGGTACCATCATTGCGGTTGCCGGTCAAAAATTACCTATAAATATAGTCGGTGTTGTAGGGCTTGTCGAAAATATGCCGTCCGGTAATGCACAACGTCCAGGGGATGTAGTAACTACCATGTCAGGGCAAACTGTCGAAGTTTTAAATACCGATGCAGAAGGGCGTTTAGTACTTGCTGATGCTGTTTGGTATGCACAAGAAAAATTTAAGCCTAAATGCGTGATTGACGTTGCAACTCTAACAGGAGCAATAACCGTAGCACTTGGTAATACATATGCTGGTTGTTTTTCCAATAATGATGAGTTAGCTGATAAGTTAATAAAAGTAGGGGAAGAAGTTAATGAAAAACTTTGGAGAATGCCGCTGCATGATGAGTACGATGCAATGATTAACTCCGACATAGCCGATATGGCAAATATCGGGAACGTACCGAGAGCTGCCGGAAGCTGCATAGCTGCAAATTTCATTAAACGTTTCATTAAAGATGGAGTAGATTGGGCTCATTTAGATATAGCAGGCGTTGCAAATAGTAATAAAGCTTCAGCACTCGGTCCTAAGGGGGCAGTAGGATACGGCGTGAGATTACTAGAGAAATTTATCAAAGAATATACTTAAATGCTATTCTTGCGTTGCATTGCCTGCATGGGTACCGAGTCGTTATTGCGAGCAGCCTTAGGCTGCGTGGCAATCTCGTCAAATATCCTGAGATTGTTTCGTCAATTACTTACGTCATTTTCTTGCAATGACAGAAAAAACTATCCACATGGGTAATACTGAGCTAAGAATGACATTAAACTTCGTCTATTTACTATTCGTTTATTCTGAATATAATTATGAACACAATAAATAAACCTTATATATTTGTTATAGGTAATGAGAAAGGCGGAGCAGGTAAAACTACCTGTTCTATGCATCTAATAATCGCTCTGCTTTATCAAAATTATTCGGTAGTAAGTATAGATACCGATTCACGTCAAAGTTCGTTAACGAATTATTTAAAAAATCGAGATTTATATAATAAACACAATCCTGATAAACCTGTATTAGTACCGAAACATTTTCATATATCGGAAAGCAAAGTAGCAGAGCAAGCAAAGAGTTTTGAGCCGATACTCACAAATAATCAGGATGTCGATTATATAGTGATTGATACCCCAGGCAGTCATACTCCTTTATCAAGGGTTGTTCATTCTTACGCCGATACAATTATTACACCGATTAATGATAGCTTTCTAGATTTAGACGTAATAGCAAAAGTCGATAGCAAGGATGAAATTATTAGCCCATCAATATATAGTCAAATGATTTGGGAACAGAAAATGGAACGTGCTAGTCGTGATAGAATTAGTATAGATTGGGTAATACTTCGTAATCGTTTAAGTAATCTTGATGCATTAAATAAAAGACGCGTAGGAAATGTATTAGCTAAACTTGCTAAAAGAATTAACTTTAAACTCGCAGAAGGATTTAGTGAACGTGTAATATATAGAGAGTTATTTTTACAAGGTCTAACATTACTTGATCTAAAAACTGCAAAATATGATAGAGCATTTAATAGCTCACACGTGCTTGCACGTCAAGAATTACGAAATTTTTTAGACTTTTTAGGTATTAAGGCTGCGTTCAAAGGTTAATTTCTATTAAAGTTTTTCTTGTATAAAGTTAAAATATATATATAATGTAAATTAATATGTTTTAACTTTATAAGAGAAACACATGCCAAATATTGCTGAAAATATTTCAAAACTACCGGAAGAACAAGAAAAAGTTAATAAGCTTGTTGATCAATATAAAAATTTAACTCCGGAAGAACAAAAAATTGTTGATAGAAAACTTAAGTCACATTTTACAAAAGAAGAGCTAGAACAAGATGAGCTTAAATCAAGAATGAATAGGATACGTAATAATTTGTCTAAGCAAGACCAAGAAAAACTACAAGCAGGTAATAATTCTATAGGTGAAATAGCAAAAGATGTATTATCGTTAGTTAAGGGAATAATAAAGCTAGTCGAAAATGTTGCAGAGATAATTAAAAATCCTAAGAAAGCAATATATGAATGGATTAAAGGTGAGTTAAATCAAGTAAAACCTCAACAACAAAATTATCAGCAACACCCATCAAAGCCAAAAGCTGCTGCAATATCAAGATAAAATTTTGGCAAGATAAATTTTTAGTTTTTATTTGCGAAAATTTGCGATTTTATGTATATAATATAGGGGAAACCGTATAATAAAAAAATAAAAATGCATAAATACAGAACTCATAATTGTAACGCATTACGAATATCCGATGTAGAAAAAGAAGTTAAGCTATCCGGTTGGGTACATAGAAGAAGAGATCACGGGAATCTAGTTTTTATAGATTTACGTGATCATTATGGTATAACTCAAATCGTGTTTACCGATCAAAACCCTCAGCTTATGGAGGATGCAAGTCGTTTGCGTTATGAGTCGGTAATTACGGTAAGGGGTACAGTTGTAGCAAGATCAGAGGACACGATTAATAATACGCTTCCGACAGGTCATGTTGAAGTGCTAGCTGTGGAATTTAGTGTTGAGTCAGCTGCGGACACTCTACCTTTTGTTATTAATACCGAAAAAGACGCTCCCGAAGAGTCTAGGCTTAAACATCGCTTTTTAGATCTTAGACGTGAGAAATTACATAATAATATAATACTCCGCTCACAAATTATTTCTCATATTCGTCATTTGATGACGGCAAGCGGTTTTACCGAATTTCAAACTCCGATTTTAACAGCAAGCTCACCTGAGGGGGCTAGGGATTTTTTAGTACCTAGTAGAATGCATCTGGGTAAGTTCTATGCATTACCGCAAGCACCTCAGCAATTCAAGCAGTTATTGATGGTATCAGGCTTTGATCGTTATTTCCAAATTGCTCCTTGTTTTCGGGATGAAGATGCAAGAGCCGATAGATCACCCGGCGAGTTTTATCAGCTAGATGTAGAAATGTCGTTTGTTACACAGGAAGACGTATTTAGTACTATTGAGCCTGTGATGTATGATTTATTCACTAAATTCACGGATAAGAAAGTATCAGAGACTCCTTTCGTTTGCATTCCATATAATGAATCTATGCTAAAATATGGTTCTGATAAGCCTGATTTGCGTAACCCTATTATAATTGCCGATGTAACTGAGATATTTAGAGATTCCGATTTTACAATCTTTAGAGAGAATATTAAAAAAGGTAGCATAGTTCGTGCAATTCCTGCACCTAAGGCAGCTGCACTGCCTCGTAGTTTCTTCGATAAAATGATAGAGTTTGCGATATCAGAAGGAGCAGGTGGACTTGGCTATATTCAGTTTAGTGAAACCGGTGAAGCAAAGGGACCGGTAGTAAAATTCTTAAGCCCGCAGCAATTAGAGAGTCTAAAAGCTACAGCTAGTATTAGTAACGGTGATGCTGTATTTTTCGCTAGCGATAAGAAAGAGAAAGCTGCTAAACTTGCCGGTAAGGTTAGAATAAGACTTGGTGAAGAGCTTGATTTACTTGAAAAAGATTGTTTTAAATTCTGCTGGATTACCGATTTTCCATTCTATGAGTTAAATGAAGAAACAGGAAAAATTGATTTTAGCCATAATCCGTTTTCTATGCCGCAGGGCGGAATAGATGCTTTAGAGCAAGCTAAAACCACTGAAGAGTTATTAGAACTTACCGCATACCAATATGATATTGTTTGTAACGGTATTGAACTGTCCAGCGGTGCTATTAGAAACCATAAGCCAGAAATTATGTATAAAGCATTTTCCATAGCAGGTTATAGTGAAGAGGAAGTTGATAAGAGATTTGGAGGGATGATTAGAGCATTTAAGTTTGGAGCTCCACCACATGGTGGAATAGCCCCCGGTATTGACCGAATCGTTATGCTGCTTGCGGAAGCAACAAATATAAGGGAAATAATAGCGTTTCCTTTAAACCAGCAGGCTGAAGATTTACTAATGAACGCCCCAAGCTATGTAGAGGATAAAGCTCTAAAAGAGCTAAGCATTATGCTCTCACCGTCTGCTAGAAAAAATGCAGAAAAAGAATAAGAATTTATAGTTGTTGTATGTTATTATGTCATACCGCAACTTGGCCTATAGTATGTCATTTCTAGCTAAAAGCGGAAATCCAGTACTTGAAAAAATTTAAAAAAGACTAGATCCTGCGATCAAGTCGCAGGATGAGATTAATAGTTACTGGATTTCCGCTTTTAGCTAGAAATGACATTAGGACTATGCAACGACCCTGTGACTGCTCGCAATGACGTTTAAGGCATACACTCAACAATGCTTACCTTTGTTGATGTCTTTCCTTCCTAGCTTGTAATTTAGAGCATGCGATTTCTTTTACCGTTTCTACTCTTTTTGTTTGGAGTCCTTTTTGTTTCTTCTGTTGTAGTACATTACCAATTTTTATACTTTCTGTTATCAGTTTTTCTGTATTATGAATTTTATTTAAATTCTCAGGAGAAATTTGTTTCATAAAATAATTTGAGATACTAGATAAACCTATCTTTTCACAAAAAATTCCTACCTTGTAATATATAGTATCTTTAGAATTTAACTTGAAAGATTTAGCATTTAATAAATTTGTCGTGTTTTCGATATTATCCTGATATTTTAAATTTTTCTTTATACCCTTAATATCTTGCTCGGTAAGATAATTTTCTTTTTTTAGCACTTTCATTATCTTGTCGTAGAATTTTGCTACTGCTTTATCGGTTACATTTTTAGTTGTTGCCTGCTTTGTAAAATCAACAATTAGTGATGCCAGTTTTTCGCCTGTAGATTTGTCTTGTATACGCATTGATTTTGCAGGATCAGCAATGTGTACTTCTACTTTATCTGTCTTAACCTCAACTTCTTTTTCTTTCCATTTTCCGTCCAAATCTTTGCTCCATTGTTGTTCCCTGATTATTTCTTTTTTCAAACCTATAGAAATTTTAATTTGGTAATTATTTTCATATGCCCACTCTTTAGCATCTTTACCTTCAATTGTAATATTATTATCTATTGCATAGAGTACCGGGTCTTTTACAGGTGAATTAGCGAAAGCCTCTAACCAACCACCATTTTTAAATTCAGGTAAAACATTACTGAATTTTGTTACTATCTCAGCGCCTTTGGCCACTTCTTGCATATTAACAAGATGTTCTTTTATACTGCCTTTATAGTGTTTTCTCAAATCATCAAAATTTTGAATATTAGTGGATAACGCAATATTTTTTGGATCAAACCCAGCTTTTTTTAATTCATCAATTTTTTGATCAACTATTGCTTCCATTTGTTTCTCATCAAATTGACTTATCATTTGATTTAACGATTCGCTATATTTATCGATATTAAATGAGAAATTACCTGCTTTAATAGCAGCACTGTAGCCAACACCAGGATGTGTAAACATTTTGGCTGTTGATTGAATCATACTGCCAAAATTCTTATGAAATGCTAAAAAAGAGCGACCATGATCAATTTTGGTTATTGTTTTACCATCCTGTACCATTAAATTACCAGCATGATAATCTACTTCCCCCAGCATATGACAAGCAGCTATAGCTTTTTCAAATCCTTCCAACTTTTTTAAATTTTGATCATTAGCTCTGACTCTAGTTTCACCTGATAAACCAGAAAATTCTGTTAGTGTTACAGCATTATCAAAAAATTTAGAACGTACATAAAGTGAATCAGGGTATTGTTCATCCGCTGTTACCAGCCCTTCTTTTGGTGCGCGATCATGTAATAAAAATTGATACATGGTAGAGCCTATTAATTCTTGTACTCCGTCTCTTCGGTCAGCAACAGCCTGTCTTTGTGCCTGAATATCTTGTATTTTTTTGCATGCAGCATGAGTTTTATAAAAATGTTTTAAAATAAAAGTATTACCGGCGTTATCTTTAGCAACATAACCGGCCGAGACGCCTGCTGTCTTTTTTCCTTTCCCCTGAAACTCAGCTTGCTGTGCCACCCTCTTATCACGTAGCATAGCATCAATTACTTTTTTAGGGTCATTAGGATTTCTTATTTCTTCAAGTTTTCTGTAATCTGCGTTATATTGGCTATCATCTAATCCAACCTGTCGTTCAATTGCCTCTTTCATAACTAAATGCTGTAAAAGAGGTGCATCGATTATTTCCCTTAATTCCTTGTTTTTATCTCCTGGAAACGAGTTTTTTATTATTGTTGTAACTTTAGCTAAATCCTTAGTGTTTAAATCGGCTAGGGCCATATAGCTAATATATAGGCTTTCAGTAGTAGGAGATTGGTCATTAGAAAGGTCAATAACAGATTCGGCAATGCCTTCGCAGGTTCTAGATATTTTGGCATTCAATTCTGTATCGTTAGTTTTCAGGGCTTTAAAAAGTTGTTCTTGTAATAATAATTCTTGTTGAGTTTTCTCTTTAGACATAAAAATAACCTGCTTAATATTAACTAATAGTGAAAAAGTGTTGTTGCGTGGGTCAAAATCCTCATCATTGTGAGGAAACCACGCAGCAATTGACGAAGCAATCCAGTAAACATTCTGATTTACAGAATTTTTTTATTATTTTTTCTTATTTTTTCTGGATTGCCGAGTGCGTTGCGACCGCTTGCAATGATGCTTCAGTATCCACGCAACAATGCCACGTGGGAATGATATTGAATAAGTTTTCCAAGCCGTGCAACAAGGCCCCCGCTTTTGCGGGGATATGACATCGAGGTCTTTTTAAAAACTGTTCAGTACTATAGATTTGATCGTGATATAACAATGAAAAAACCGAAGCAATGAAATAAAATCATGACTTTGCAAGAATGATACTAATTAATCTCTTCTATTGCCTAAAAATCTCATTAAATATAGGAAAAGATTTATAAAATCTAAATATAAAGTAAAGGCTGCCATAACAGAAAGCTTTTGTCCTACTTCATCGTTTCCTGCCATGTAATACATAGACTTAATCTTTTGAGTATCCCAAGCAATTAATCCCATAAATATTACTATTCCAATAAGAGAAGTAGCAAAAGAAAGAGCCGAGCTTTTTAGAAAAAAGTTGACTAATGAAGCAATGATAAGACCTATAAGACCCATTGCAAAAAATGAACCCATAGATGTTAAATCTCTACTTGTACTATAACCGTATAAACTCATTGCTCCAAAAACGGAAGAGCAAATAAAGAAAGTACGAGCTATTGATGCACCGGTATAAATAAGAGCTAAATATGCAAGCGACATACCGGTTAAACCGGCATAAACCCAAAATAATATTTGTGCCGTTTGCGGGTTCATTCGTCCGAAGCCCATAAAGAAATATAAAGCAATACCGAGCGGAGCAAACATTATAATAGTACCGAAACCTGTTTGAAACATTAAATTATAAATAGGCTCAACTGATATAGTCGTTACGGCTGCTACACCGGTTAGTAAAAGTGCTAAAGCCATATAATTATATACTTTAAGCATGTATTTTCTTAAGCCTTCATCAAAAGTTTTATTTTTTGAGGCGGCAGTTAAAGTTTTTGTATAGTCGATCATAAGTAACCTTAGGATTATGTTATTTACATAATAAAATATAGCCTCTTAAAGGTATTTTTTCAAGCTATATTAATTATATTTTATAAATATCTTGCATTGAATATAAAGCAGAAGGTTTATCTTGTAGCCAAATAGCGGCTTTAATTGCACCAATAGAAAAAGAATTTTTATTCAGAGCTTCGTGTTTTAAGGTGATTATTTCATCGTCACCTAGGAAAGATATTTCATGTATACCGTGAACATTTCCACCACGAAGCGAGGAAATACCTATTTCTTTTTCGCTTCTTAGTCTATTACCACGATTAAATGTTATATTTAATCCTTTTTTGCTTGCAATTGTTTCAGCAAGCATAACAGCAGTTCCTGAGGGTGAATCTTTTTTATTACGGTGATGCGTTTCTAGAATTTCAACATCGTAATCATCTAGTATTTTTGTTACTTCTTTAGCTAGATAGCTAAGCAAATTAGCTCCTATACTCATATTTGCAGAATATAAAACAGGTAAAGTTTGAGCTGCTTTTTCTAAAAGCTTAAAATGTTGAGGTTGGAGACCTGTGGTTCCGATTACTAATTTTGTATTATGTTTTAATGCATAATTAATTAATTTTTCTAATATTTCAGGGGTAGAAAAATCGATGATCACATCAGAATTTTTACAAAAATTATCTAAATCATCTAAATTATTAGTACTATTAAATTTTGCTGCAATTTTGCAATCTTTAAATTTATCTATTCTCTCTAGAATGGTTTCTCCCATTTTACCGGTAGAACCACTAAGACCGATATTTAACATATTGGCAATGTATACTCCTAATAAATGAACAGTAAGTAGACGAAGTTTAATTTGGACAAGAGCAAGGCGTCTAAAGTCCTTAGATCGCAGTGTATACTTTATAGTTCGAACCGCAGATCTTATTAGACGACGCAAATTTTTCAAATTAAACTAGGTTCTGTGAATATTTCTAATTGATTGGCTATTTTAAGGTCTTTTTTAGCGAAAATTAATAAGATTTTTGCTGGAATAGTTACTTATATTTCCAAAAATCTTATAATTTGCAGCAAAAAATAACCAAAATTAAATCTTTGTATACGATTTATGAAAATATAATAGAGGCTTTAAATCATTTTTAATAGCGGTATTTATTACTTCACCGATAAATATGACATGATCACCGGCATCGTAAGAAGCATATTTATTACACTCTATATGATAAGTTGCACCATTTATTAAAGGGCAATCAGTTTTGTTGCCAAGCTCATAATCAATTTTTGTAAATTTATTAGATTGTGATTTAGCAAAATGTTTTGAGATATCAATTTGATTCTCTGCTAAAATACTAATTGCAAACTTATCACTTTTTTGAAAACTGTTTATACTAAAAGAGTTTTTATTAAGGCAAAATAATATTAACGGCGGTTTTAAAGATACGGAAGTAAGAGAACTAGCAGTAAAGCCAAAAAGTTCGTTATTGCAATTTGTTGTTATAACAGTCACTCCCTGAGGGAATCGGCTCATAGCATCTTTAAATTGACTTTCTGTTACTGTCCCAGCCATTTTTTCATAATTTTGTTAATGGTTCCGTCTTTTTTTAATGAATCGATTGCCTCATTAATTTCATTAATTAGTCCTGAGTTTTTAGACATGCCTATAGCAAAATCGGATGAAAATTCTTCTAAAGTACTGCTTTCTAAATTTGAATTATTTTCTTTTAATTTTTTGCCTTGAAATTCCTCAGAAATAATAGCATCTATGACTCTGGCTTTTAATTCTTCAACCAACATTAAATGATTTGCTAAAGAATGAACTTTAATATTTATCGTCTGTGATAGATCATGTGCTTTTTTTTCTAAAACACTACCGAGCTGTACCCCTACTATTTTATTTTCTAGATCTTTGCTATTTTGTATATTATCACCTGTTCTATATATTATGGCAAATCTTGCAGTAGCATAATTATCGGAAAAGCTGATATATTCAGCACGCTCCGGTGTTACGGAAAGCTCCGCCACCGCAACATCAATATTTTCACTAACCAAAGCTGCAAGTAAACCGTTAAAGTCGAAGTTTTTTATGATAACTTTTTTATTTAGACGTTCGCTTATTGCTTTGATAATATCAATATCAATCCCAACAATCTCTCCGTCTTGGATAAATTCATAAGGAGGATTATCTGCGGCAGTACCGACTATTAAAGTTTTTTCCGTTTCTTTTTGTTCACAAGAAACTAGTAAGCAAGATAGTAAAAATATTTTCAGAAATTTCATAAAAATAATGTTTTAAGTTTGAGTATGTTCTGTGTCATCCTACGAGGCATTGCCCTTGTTGTACGGATATCAAATCGTCATTGAGAGGAAAATTACTGGGTAATTGATGAAGCAATTTCAGGATATTTGGCGAGATTGTCACGTAGCCTACGGCTGCTCGCAATGACGATGAAACCGAGCCATGCAACAAAGTCTATGGCTGTTTGCAATGACAGGAAAATCTATCCACGCGGGCAATACCTTCAAAGGAATAGCATCAAGAACTCAATTTCTCCTTTAAAAGCTGATTCACAAGCGTCGGATTAGCCTTACCGCCGGTTTTTTTCATTACCTGCCCTACAAAGAAACCGAATAATTTATCCTTACCACTTCTATAACCCTCTACTGATTCAGGATTTTCAGATATTACCTCGTCAATTATAGTGTTTAGCACGTTATTATCCGAAACTTGTACAAGTCCTTTTTCTTCTACTATTTTATCAGGTGCTTTACCGGTTTCAAACATAATTTCAAAAACGGTTTTTGCAATTTTACCGGAAATAGTATCATTTTCTATTAATTTTACCAGTTTTGCAAAGTTACTAGGGGTAATTTTGCATTCATTTATTCCTATCGATGCTTTATTTAATTGGCCAAATAATTCACTAGTTAGCCAATTAGTAAGCATTTTAGGGTTACATTCATTTGCTGCTTTCTCAAAATACCCAGCAACCGATTCATTGGCTACTATTACTTCGGCATCATATTTACTTAAGCTAAATTCCTTCATATATTTTTCAATCTTTTGATCAGGTAGCTCAGGTAAATTTGCTTTTAGCTCATTTATTAACTCATCAGAAATAACAAGCGGTAATAAATCGGGATCAGGAAAATATCTATAATCAATTGCTTCTTCTTTTAAACGCATAGTTCTTGTTTCGCCGCTATCGGCATTAAATAGGCGTGTTTCTTGAATTATTTCTTCACCGCTTTCAAGCAAGTCTACTTGTCTTTTAGCTTCAAATTCTATTGCTTTAATGATGTTACGAATTGAATTGATATTTTTAATTTCGCATCTTGTGCCGAGTGGTTCGCCGCTACGTCTTACTGAAATATTAGCATCGCAACGCATCGAGCCTTTTTCCATATCACCGTCACAGCTGCCAATATAACGTAACAAATTTCTTAGCTTTTTTACAAATTCAGCTGCTTCTTCCGGTGATGATATATCAGGTTCGGTCACAATTTCCATAAGTCCAATACCGGCACGATTCAAATCGATAAAGCTGTAATGTGGTGATTGATCATGCATAGATTTACCCGCATCTTGCTCTAAATGCAAACGGTTAATACGAATAGTTTTAAGATCGCCGGTACTAGTCGGTATTTCCATAGTGCCGTTTTGTACTATAGGATAGTAAAATTGCGAAATTTGGTAACCTTGCGGCAGATCGGCATAAAAATAATTTTTACGATCAAATACCGAATATTTATTTATTTTAGCTTTAAGCCCAAGCCCTGTTTTAATTGCTTGGTGTACACAATGCTTATTTAATACCGGTAACATCCCGGGCATTGCTGCATCAACATAGGCAACCTGCGAATTTGGATTTGCTGCAAAAATAGTACTACTTCCTGAAAAAAGCTTAGATTTTGAGGAAATTTGAGCATGGATTTCAAGCCCTATTACATATTCCCATTTCCCCGTATTACCTTCAATATATGCCATAATTAAAAACCCTTTGGCTCAAATTTAATATGTTTTACACCTGACTCAATGGTCGATGCTACTTTCAAAACATTATATTCGTCTAATTGTTTACCTATAATCTGTATCCCAAGAGGTAAACCGCGTGCCGATAATCCAGCAGGAACCGATGCACAAGGTAAACCGGCTAAACTTGCAGGAATAGTAAATAAATCGTTTAAATACATAATAGTCAGATCATTTTGTTTTTCACCAATCTTAAAAGCTGCAGTCGGGGCAGCCGGTAATAAAATGGCATCAACTTTTGCAAAAGCATTATTAAAATCGTTTGCAACTAAACGACGTACTTTTTGAGCTTTTAGATAATATGCATCCATACCACTAGATGATAGCACATATGTTCCAATCATAATACGACGTTTTACTTCCTCCCCAAATCCGGTTGATCTAGTCATTTCATACATTTCGTCAAGCGTCATATTTTCACGTTCTACTCGAAGACCGTATCTAACACCGTCATATCTAGATAAATTTGAAGAAGCTTCAGCCGGTGCTATTACGTAATAAACAGCAACACCGTATTTAGCATGCGGCAAAGTAATATCAACTATTTCAGCACCGGCGTTTTTAAGTAGTTCTATGGTATCCTGCCACATTTTCATGATATCAGGTTCAATAATATTGTCCTCACCAAGGTTAAGAGGTACGCCTATCCTCATATTTTTCATAGAACTTCCGATAGCGGATTGTAGCTCTGGAACTTCTGCTTTAATCGAAGTAGAATCTTTTTCGTCAAACCCCATCATCGCTTCAAGCATAATGCTACTGTCTAAAACGCTTCTAGTAAATATTCCTGCTTGATCAAGGGAGCTAGCAAACGATATCATTCCGTATCTTGAGCAACGACCATATGTCGGTTTAAAACCGACTAAACCCGTAAAGCTTGCAGGTTGACGTACCGAGCCGCCCGTATCGCTACCAAGAGCAGCAGATGCCATAAATCCGCTAACTGCCGCAGCTGAACCGCCTGAAGAACCGCCTGGCACTAAATCAGCATTATCATCATTTGCTTTCCAAGGGCTAATTACATTTCCAAAACAACTAGTGATATTTGCTGAACCCATAGCAAACTCATCCATATTGGTTTTGCCGAGCATCACACCGCCCTTATCAAAAATATTTTGTGTAACACTTGATTCATAATTAGGTATAAAATTTTTCAGTATATTAGAACATGCCGTAGTTCTAATTCCTTTCGTGCAGAAAAGATCTTTAGCGGCAAACGGGATACCCTCAAGGGTTCTTGCGTTATTTTGAGCATAATTTTGATCGGCTGCTTCAGCCTGTTTTAAAGCTAAGTCAAAAGTTTCGGTAACATAAGCATTTAGGTTTCTATGCTTCTCTATTTGTTTAATATGTGCACCTATTAATTCCGTACTTGTAAAATCTTTATTTTTTAGACCTTTTATACTATCTGCTACTGTTAGTTTGTTTAGTTCCGTCATAATTATTCAAAAACTTTTGGAGTGATAAAATATTTTACTTCTTTAGCCAGCTGAGCACTATTTCCACTTACATTATCAAATAACTCACTTGATAAATCAGAACTTGTAACGGTGTCCTCTCGCATTCTAGCATTCATATTAGAAACCGAAGTTAAAGGTTCTATATCTTTGCAATCTATTTCATTTAAAATATCGATCATATCCATAATAGTACTAAGCTGAGTAGAAAATTTTTCTACAGTATCTTCTTCAAATTTTAATCTAGCTAATTTTGCTATTTTCTGTGCTTCTTCTTTTGTTATCATAGTTTTATTATTTTGAGTGGTATAGTCTGATGTTATTCCCGTGAAGGCTTGCCTGTGTGTAACGGTATTTCTGTCATCCTGCGACTTGTGAGCTAGATCCTGGATACAGCCTGTGATACAAGGTTCTATAGCCGATTTTATTGCATGACTCCTTTATTTTATTAAGGCAAAAAAGCTAATTCTAATATATCGGCAACTTTTCCATATACTCATCTTGTAAAATTTCCTCTACTTCTTCTAGTAGTTTATTTTTTAATAATTCTTTATACTCATATGATGCAGTAATATGAGTAACTGGTATCCTGCCTGATTTTAATATAATTTCTGGAATTAAATCTCTAACTAATTTTGTCATTTTATTTTGTCAGTATAGATTCAATTTATGTCATTCTCGCTTGGCATTGTTGCATGGATCGATTTTTCTGGATTGCCACGTCGCTTCGCTCCTCGCAAGGTATTGTTGCGTGGATTAATTCCACCGCTGTCATCCCGCGACTTGATTGCGGAATCCAGTTAAAAATAAAATTATTAGCATTTTTTTATTGTTTTTATGGACCCCGTGGTCAAACCACGGGGTGACACAGTGGATTTTACTGGTCCACGCAACAAATCTAAAGCAGGAATGACATAGAAAATCAAACAGTCATTATTTCTTGTTCTTTTTGTTTTATTACCGAGTCAACTTTACTACTATAATCATCGGTTAGCTTTTGTACTTGTTCAGATAAGCTATGATGCTCATCTTTTGCGATAACGTTATCCTTTTCTAGCTTTTTAAGTGCTTCATTGCCGTCTCTTCTAATATTACGTAATGAAATTTTAGTATCTTCACCGTATTTATGAGCAAGCTTTACCAGTTCTTTACGTCTTTCTTCAGTTAAAGCCGGTATTGGCAGTCTGATTAATTGACCGTCCGTTGCAGGAGTTAAGCCAAGATTTGCTATCGTAATTCCTTTCTCTACCGATGATACCATAGATTTATCCCAAACCTGCACGTTAATTGTTCGTGCATCAGGGGTGGATAGAGAAGCAACTTGTGAAAGCGGCATTTTACTCCCGTAAGCTTCCACGGTTACGCTATCAAGTAAATTCACTGAAGCTCTACCGGTACGTAGCCCTTTAAGCTCATGATCTAAAACTTTTAGAGCTTTCTCCATCTTTTCTTGTAAGTTTTTCTTTAAATGCTCTTTATCCATCTTTATTTATCCATATATTATTATTAATACGCGAATTGAGACATTGTTATGTGTATTAGGAAATGCCCCTGATGTCATTCCCGCGTAGATTGGTTTTTCCGTCATTGCAAGGAAAAACTATAAGTTTTGACTAAGTAATCTAGTAAAAAATTCTGATCTACAGAATTTTTTATTATTTTTTCTAGATTGCCACGCAGCCTACGGCTGCTCGCAATGACGATTTAGTCTCTACGCAACAACACCTATGCGGGAATGACATAAAAATCATACAACAATTCACACTACAATATATTATTTCTCAATTGTCGTATATTCCCCTTTATCTTGTATTACTCTAGCAAAATTTCCCTGTTCTTTTATCGAAAATACCCTTATAGGTAATTTATTTTCTCTTGCAACTGCAATAGCTGCCGTATCCATGACTTGCAGGTTATTAGTTATAACATCTTTATAGCTAATAGTGAAATATTTTTTAGCATCCGGATTTTTTTTAGGGTCGGAATCATATACACCGTCAACCTGAGTTGCTTTTAATAAAATATCGCAATTCATTTCGATTGCGCGAAGTACTGCGGCACTATCGGTTGTACAAAACGGGTTACCCGTACCGCCGGCAAAAATTACTACACGCTTTTTTTCCATATGTCTTTTAGCTTTGCAGCGAATATAAGGTTCGCACACGCTCATCATAGGAATAGCCGATAGAACTCTTGTATAGATATTGAGGCTTTCCATAACGTTTTGTAAAGTTAAAGCATTAATCACCGTTGCAAGCATACCTATATAATCCGCTGAAGCTCGGTCCATACCGACAAGTGCTGCATTAATCCCGCGGTAAATATTTCCACCGCCGACTACAATAGCAACTTCTACTCCTAAATCGATAACTTCTTTAATATCGCTGGCAATCTTTTTTATTACGTCATATTCATGCCCAAATTGCTTATCTCCCATTAAAGCTTCCCCTGACACTTTAAGTAAAACTTTTTTATACTTCAGAGCGTTTATATCTGATATCATTTTCTGCTTCAAGTTGTTTTTAATATCTGCTTAATTTTTTTAATCATTATACCTCTTTGTAGGTCGGTAATCGATGATTTATTGAGTGCATGCACTAATAACATATTATTATTTATATCAAGTGTTACTGTACCTGGAGTTAGAGTAATCGAATTACCATAAATTATTTCGCCTATTTCTTCTAGCCCTTCTGCGTCAACCCATTCAAAAACCGGCTCTATTCCTATCTTTCTTTGCCAAATTATTTTAATAACCGCGAAAGCCGATTTCCATATTTCTAATAATAACCAAGGAAAATATAATATAAATTTAATTTTAGTGAGCATTAACATTTTCTTAATTTGATATTTGAAGTAAAAGGTATTAGTAGCATTATAAATACAAATAACAGCCCTATCATATTAAATATATTATTTATTGCAATTACAAAAGCATCATGATTTAATTTGTTTGCTAATAACAAATATGATGCTTTTTCAGGATTCAAAACTTTTCCGCTTAATAATTCAGTATAAGAATCTAGTTGTTCTAATGCCATTATAGAAGTAGACGAGATATTTTCCGATAAATATTGCATAAAGGTTTTAGTATCATTAGTAAGTATAGTACTGATTATTGCAAGCCCTACCGCTCCTCCTAAATTACGAGTAAGATTATAAAGCCCGCTAGCGTTACCTACTCTTTCTTTCGGCATATTGCCAAGAGCTATATTATTAGTTGGTATAAAACAAAACATTAATGAAAGTCCTCTAACAAATTGAGGAAGCACAAATGCAGCAAATTTAGAATCAGGCGTTAGAAAACTATTCAAATGACATCCAAGAGCAAACCCTCCAAGCCCTATAATAAGCATCAGGCGTAAATCTACCCCTAGCCCTAACATTCTACCGGCGAGTGGTGCAGATAAAAATTGTGCTCCGCCCGTCACCATCATAGTAGCCCCGATTTGTAATGTATCATATCCGGCAATAGTAAAGAGAAATAGCGGTAATATATATACTGCCCCGTATAATCCGATACCCATAACGAACGAATAAAGGCAACCAAAAGTAAAGTCTTTATAAAGAAATGTTTTTAAGTCTAAAATTGGATTAATAAAGGTTAGTTCTCTAATGATTAATAAAATAAAACCTAAAACTACTGCAATACTTAAGAATAATATTAAATTATCCTCAAGCCAACCTTTTTTGTTTCCTTCTTCTAACACATACTGTAATAAGCCGAGCGTTAAAGCCATTAATAATATACCGAGAAAATCAAAATTTTTCAGTAATTTATAATTTGGTTTATCAAAATCCCCATATAAAAAAACTACCGTGCATACGAAAATACCGGGTATGACGTTTAATAAAAACATAAAATGCCATGATAAAATCTCCGTAATATATCCACCGAGTGTAGGTCCTAAAGTAGGGGCAACAGTTACGACAAGTCCAATTAAGATAGTAACGATAGGACGTTGCGATGCAGGAAAAAGTATAAAAACGGTACTAAAGACCGTCGGTATCATAGCACCGCCAAAAAAGCCTTGTAATGCTCTAAAGATAATCATGGATTCAATATTAGTTGCAAGCGAACATAATACGCTCATAACCGTAAACCCTAAAGCTGCAATAAAATAAGAAATTCTAGTAGTAAGTAACCTTGCTAAAAAGCCGGTAATAGGAATAATGATAACTTCAGCTATTAAGTACGATGTTTGAACCCAAGAAAGTTCATCGCTTGAAGCGGCAAGACCAGCAGCTATTACGGATAATGAGCTAGCGACAATTTGAATATCAAGTACCGACATAAACATGCCGACAACCATACCAAAAAAAGCAAATAATTGCTTTTTAGAAAGAGCAGGCGGTTGTAAATTATCATTTGACATAATTAAATTATACAGTTTAAATTAAATAAAGTTAATAAGTGACATATATGTTTAAAATAAAAAATTATTGTACAACTTTTAATTTTTAATTAAACTATTTATTAGGATATAAGTAGACAAGACATAATATATGGTAATCATTTTATTTATATTTAGCAAATAATAAATATGTGATTGATTTATTAAAAATATTTACTATAATATTAATTAACTATAATTGATTTATCAATATGCAAAACCCAGCACAAAAAGTTATATCTTTTTCAGAGCATAAATCTGATATAGAACGCATAAAGAAATCAATAGAAGAGGGGTGGGCGATAGTAAAGCTAGTACCTAATAACGACCGTTTTATCGGACTTTTAGAAAAGATTTCGCATGCTGAAGATGAAACAATCTATATTCCTCCAAGAAAAAAGATAATAGTTAATTAACACGAATAGCGAATTATTACATAATCTGCTATTCGGCTTAAGAAGTTGAATATAAAAGGTGACAATTGGCTTTCACTTTATAAAGCTAAATATATGTTATTTTTTAGCAAAAACTTATAATTCTTTACAAAATATAATGGAATTACCTAAAAAAGGTAGTTTTGTTTTACACCATTATTAAAAAGACCTTATTGTCATTTCCGTGTAGCATTGGTGTTGTTGCATGGATTAATTCCACCCTGTCATCCTAGCTCATTTGTAGCGAGATCCAGTTTAAAATACTCAGGTGACCTTGCAGTTAATAAAGTGCATTACCGCAGTTGCTACAATCTGGCCTATATTTATGGCTCAGGGAATCACGAATGACGTCATGTTCTCTTGTTACCGTCCTGCTCTAAACGACTGTAAGCACTTAGCAATATCCCGTTATTAGAAATTAAAGCCGGAGTAACGCTCCCTGCTATTTTATTCGCTATCTTCTGGCCTAAACCAGATAGTGCGTTGTTATTTACAGCATTTACTGCGAGTTCCGTTACTTTTTCTATCGCTATCATCTTCGCCAGCTGTACTCCCGCGATGCTTTTGCTAGCTCTATGATGGTCTTAAAAAAGTTGCCCACTTCAATCTTTCAAGCATTTTGATAGTTCAATACTCATAGGTCTTATTGGTAAAGGTTTATTTTCTGCTATAGCTTGCTGACGTTCTTTCGTGATTGCTTCCCAGTATCTGTAATCTTCATCTTGTCTTTTCATTAAATCAAATTGGGCAAGGTAGTATTTAGCTTTTCTTGAGCCTTTGTCACTTCTCCATCTTTAGCGTGTAAAAATTCTATTAAATGCGGGACATCTTCTGGAAATAGTCTTGGATTACACATTTGTATATAATTTACTATCAATAACCAACCTAAATTACGTCTATCCTTTTTAGAATATTTAGGATAATTTATATATTTTTCATCATCCATAAAAACATAATCGAAATATTCTTATAATATTTCTCCAGTATCATATAATTCGCCTAAATGAAAATGATATTGTTGATAATGTTTTAACATTACTTCTAAAAAGTCACCTAAATTTTCTAAGGTTATATCTTCTACTGCTTTAAATTCTACAGAATCAAAGAAATATAAATCTATATATTCTTGAAGTGTTTTTCTGATATATGCATCTTCTTCATTTATTTTTTCATACCATAATTTATCTGTCATTGTTTATTTCATTTTGTTATTCCAATAATTTATACCGCTTCGAGGTTTCATTATTATTACCTTATTTGCATATTTTTGTTGTGATTAGGTTATTTTTTAAAACAGCATCTCTCTCTATTTCTTGATATGTCCTTACATGAGCTACATTACCACCTGTATTATCAAATATTACAAACTGGTCATTTTTTATATCAACAGCAATAAGTCTTTCAGTATCATTACTTATTTTATAAGCATTTTTTAAAACTGCTTTAGGTGCTTTAGATGCTGGACTTTTTGACCACTTGGATTGATGGTGATAATAAATGATTAGTATTTTAAGTTGTTTTTTTGGATATCGTGGTCAAGCCACGGTATGACACGAATGCGTTTTTCTATACATTATTAGTATATCAGGTTCTACCACGCCTATCACAAATAGGACTATAGTTTTATTTAGAAGATGGTGCCAATGTGGGGATTTGAACCCCAGACCTACGCATTACGAATGCGCCGCTCTACCAGCTGAGCTACATCGGCTGAAATATGATTATATTATGCTGAGATACGGACTCCTACGAGACATGTTTCGTCATTGCGAGCGATGACTGACAAGGAGCGTGGCAATCCAATAAAAAATTTTAAAATGCTAAAGACTAGCATCCTTAATTGGACCCCGTGGTCAAGCTACGGGGTGACAATGAAACATCTTTATAAATGCGTCGAAAATCTTAAATGGAAATGCTGCGTATCGTCATATTTCTTCTTCTTAACCGGGAAACCCCAATCCATTCTGATCGGTGCAAAACGTGTTACCCAAATAAAGCCGAAACCAACGGAAGCTCTAAGAGATTTATCGTTATAAAAACCGTTTGGAGTTTGATATTGTTTCTTATTTAGGCCTACTCCCCAAACGCTTCCTAAATCCATAAAGACTGCACCGGTTAAATTAAATTCCTCAGGTATAGGTGTTGGGAAATTAAGCTCTGTTGAGAATGTGTAATATCGCTCACCGCCAAGTCCTTCGTTAGTGACCTTTTCACGAGGTCCTACACCACCGCTTGCAAAGCCTCTTAAACTATAATCACCTAAATTAAATCGATCGGAAATTCTAATAATTTTTCCTCCAAGCCCTGCAATATCGCCTCCGGAAACAGATAATTTTAAAGTAAGCTTGTTATGTATGAAAGACTTATAATATTTACCGTCAACTTCATGCTTTATATATTTGTTATCACCTCCAACGCCGGCAAATTCTTGTGTGCCGCTTACTAAATAACCGTTCTTTGGAACAATTTTATTATCGGTTTGATCATAAGTAATAGTATGTCCTATAGCAGAAGTAATGAATCTTCCCATTTGCTCCTTTAAGAATATTGAGCTTGATGGAGTTGGAGCACTTAAAATATCACGTTTGATTAAATAATCTATTTCGTGACCTAAATCCTCTTTAATTTCATAACCAAGAGAAGTTTTGACTCCTATAGAGTGTAACTTATAGCTTTGATCAGTTGTATTTAATACACTAGCACCGCGTCCGGTATAGTTTCTAAATGCGTTTACGCCAAGTGATAAATCACGATCTAAAAAGTGCGGTGCGGTAATACCACCGTAATAGCTTGTAGTGTTTTTACTTACTTGCACACCGGTATTAAGCAGTTTCCCGGTACCGACTAAATTACGCTCTAAGAAAGAGAAACGTCCGAATAAACCGCCAGCAGTATTATATCCTAAATCAAAACCTATAGAGGAAGTAGATTTTTCATCAACTTCAACGTTAACATCATATTTATCTTTAGCTTTAGTCGGAGCTAAGCTAATTGCTACTTTCTCAAAATAATCTAAATTTCTAAGATTACGCTCACCTTTTTCAATATATGAACGATTAATTATATCACCTTCTTCTATTTTAAATTCTCTTCTTATAACAGGGTCTTCGGTTTTAAGGTTATTAATAATATTAATTTTCTTAATATAAACCTTATCGGCTTTTTCAATAATAAATTTAATATCTGCAGTATGATTAGCATTTTTCATTATATCCGGATAAACATTTACCGCAGGGTAACCGTTCGCTGTAAAATATTCTCCGATTTTTTCAGCTATATCATCAACCTTTTTCATATTGAAAACCTTGCCTTGCTTAATATTAACAATTTTATTAAGCTGTGTTATATCTATATTAGTTAATTTATTGTCTATTGTAATATTACCGAAGCTATATTTTTCTCCCTCTTCAATGGAATAGGTAAGGGTGAAATATTCTTTAGTATTATTGAGTTCTGCCGATGCCGAAATTACTCTAAAATCTGCAAAACCTACAGATTGATAAAACTCTCTCAGTAATTCTTTATCATACTCCACTCTATCAGGATCGTAAGTATCGTTACTTTCTAAAAAACGAAACCAACGAGATTCTTTAGTTAAAACAATAGATTTAAGTTCTGAATCACTATAATTTTCATTACCGCTAAAATAAATATATTTAATACCGGTTTTTGGTCCTTCGGCTATATCAAAAATAACCTTAACTCTGTTGTTTTCTAAATTTTCGATTTTAGGTGTGACCGTAGTAGCAAAACGTCCGCTACGTTTATAAATTTCTAATATTTTCTTTACATCTAATTCAATTTTAGCTTGGCTAAGAGATTCACCCGACATTGTGTAAATTTCTTTAGCGAGCATATTAGTTTTGATTTTAGAATTACCGCTAAATACTACACTACTTATAAAAGGCGTTTCAGTAACGTTAACTATTAAATTACCATCATTTGTTATATGCATATTTATATTTCTAAAAAGTGAGGTGGCATATAAACGTTTTATTACCTCATCTTCTTTAGAATTATTATAGGTTTCTCCTACCTTAAGCTTTAAATAGCTTTCAATAGTAGAACGCTCAACCCTATGGTTACCTTCGATAGTTATTTTACGAATTACAGAGTTAGCTAATGAAATATGATAATAAAAAATCGTTAATAATAAAATTGTTAACTTACTAATTGATCTGATTGTCACCTAAAACCTTCTTTAAGATTTAATTTAAATTTCTGTGTTTAAACCCAATGTCATCCCGTGGCTTGACCACGGTAAAAAATAATAAATTAGATACCGCGTTCAAGTCGCGGTATGACAAAGAACTGGATTCCCGCTTTTAGCTAAGAATAATACAAAGTTCTCCTAACTAATGCATTCAAACATAATTAATGTACTCCACTATAGTAGATAATATAAACGAGAGCAAGCAAATCTATAATTTAGGAAAACAAATTTTGTATATCGTTGGAAACAGCAATTATAATAAGAAAAATTATGATTATTGCTCCTAATTGTAACAAAATATTTTTAGTCTTAGGATTCGGTAATTTACCTGTAATTGCTTCATATAATATAAATACTAAATGTCCGCCGTCAAGCACCGGTATAGGTAGTAAGTTAAGTAACCCTAAATTAACGGAAAGCATTGCTATAAATAACAGATACATTTGGGTTCCACCAGCTATAGATTTGCCTGACTCTTTAGCAATAGCTATCGGCCCTCCTATCTCATCAAATGAACGTTTTCCTACAATCACTTGCGATATTGCGTTTAGAGTTAAAGCAGACATATCTATAGTAGTATTAATAGCTTCCCAGAATCCTCCTAAAATTCCTATTTTAGTATGAATAGGTTCATTTTTAGCTATAATACCGATGCGAAGAGTTTTCTTAACTTGCTTTTCTTCGGTAGGTGATATAATTATTTCTTGAGGCATTATATTAACGATAAATTCCTCACTTTTTCTTTCTATAGTTAAAGTAGAAGAGCTAAAACCGTTAATTAATATCTCTCTCTGCACGTCTCCGAAATCTTTAACAGATTTATCGTTAACCTTAACAATTTTATCTCCTGCTCTTAAGTTTGCTCTCTCTGCCGGTGATGAAGCTACTACATCACCTATTATAGGAGGAATCTCTGTTTTTCCAAAGTAACAATAAAAACCTGCAAATATTATTATGGCAAGTAAATAATTAATTAACGGACCTGCTGCAACTATTAAAAAACGTTCTAAACAAGATTTAGCATCAAAAGCTACTTTTTCGTTAACTTCTTTAGTCTTATCCATAAGGCTGCGATCATAGCCGTAAATCTTGACATAACCGCCAAGCGGTATAAGGCAAATCTTCCACCTAACTCCTTTTTTATCGGTAATGCCTATTAGTGCTTTACCGAAACCTATCGAGAACTCCTCAACTTTTACATTAAAATATCTAGCAATACAATAATGCCCAAATTCATGGATAAATACCAAGATACTAATTGTTATAATAAATCCTATTATAGAGAGCATAAAAATTTTATAAGTTTACTAATAAATTATTTTAAGGTATACATTGCAAGGTTATAGATATCATTTCGTCGTTGTGAGTGGACGTTGCTCTTTGGTTTCCGATGTCATTCCCGCGAAAGCGGGAATCCACAGAAAAAAAATGAAGTAATCCAAATGTATTAGTTTTAAAAACTAATAGTATTTATGTTTTTTAATTACTGGATTCCCGCTTTCACGGGAATGACATCACGCCATATCACACTCGCAATGACGAAAATTAAATTTTAAATTTCTTTTCTTTATGAGTTCAAATAAAATTAATAAAAAGTCTATTGCACGTATTGCAGCAGTGCAAGCTATTTATCAAAACATATTGCAAAATAACGACGATATGGATGATATCATGCAAAATGTACTTTCTTTTTATCAAAATAATAATTCTATAACAGATTTACCTGAGAATTTAAAAATATCATTAAGTATAAGTCATTTTAAAATGCTGGTAAAGTCAGTATTTGAAAATATTAATAAACTAGACGAAATTATCGACAATCATTTAACAAATGATAAAGATCCTGCACATATGCCGATCTTACTCCGAGCTTTATTGCGTGTTAGTATATGTGAGCTATTATTTTGCCCTACTACGCCTGCTAAAGTAGTAATCAACGAATATACGGACATAGCAAATGATATGTTAAATGAGCATGAAATTGGTTTTGTTAATTCTGTATTAGATAAAATAGCAAAAGAGCATACTCGTTTAATTTGAAAAATTGGCTACAAGTACTGTGGTACTCAAGTATTATTAACGGCTTTCGTGCCTCGTCTTGTGGATTCCTTGCTCTTTTCCAGGTTAAACTTCGTCTACTTATTCTTCATTATATTTATAAGTATAAAAGATTTTATGACAAATAATTTAAGCGGTTATAGAAATAAATTTGTTAGAGTTAAGACTTCTAAAAAACGCACCGTCTCTTCTAGTAATTGGCTTAGACGCCAATTAAACGATCCGTATGTTGCAAAAGCACGTATAGACGGTTTTAGGTCGAGAGCTGCATATAAACTACTTGAAATTCATGAAAAATTTAAACTTTTTACTCCTAACATGAAAATTGTTGATCTAGGAGCAGCTCCTGGGGGATGGAGTCAAGTAGCTTCCAAGCTTATTAAAGCTTCGGATAATAACCTAAATAATAAAATAATCTCTATCGATGTGTTAGAAATCGAACATATTGCTGGAGTTGAATTTTTTCAAAAGGACTTTTTTGAAGCAGATACGGAAGAATTAATTATTCAGGCTTTAGACGGTAGAGCTGATATAGTAATGAGTGATATGGCATCAAATACCATAGGTCATAAAGCTACAGACCATATAAGAACCTTACTTTTATGTGAGCAAGCTTTTGAATTTGCTTTAAAAGTACTAAAACCCTCCGGTCATTTTATCGCTAAAATTTTTCGTGGCGGTGCAGAAAATGAATTATTACATAAAGTAAAGCGTGAATTTAAAACAGTGAAACATTTTAAACCTTCATCCAGCCGCAGTGAATCTACGGAAATCTATTTAGTTGCTCTAAATAAGAAATAATGAATATGAAAGGCGAAAGGTGATTTCTGCCTATAAATTTATTATACATGTTATTTTTTTATTTAACATATTAGAGGATATAGATGATAATTACTTATATCTCCTGTTGTTTGGACTTCCTGAGCATATTCTTGACTGCAGCTTTGAAAATTATTATACATCCCAACTAAATTAGCTCCGGTTTCAGTTTCAACTATTTGATTATATAAATTATTTTTTAAATTTAGAGTATTTTTAGCATATTTTGGTGTTGCTGCTTCCCAATCATCTATGGTTAAAGTAATATTCTGTTTCAAATCAGAAAAATTAACAAGTCCATGTTTACTGATTCCGGCTATGATTTCTTCAAAGCCTTCGACTATTCCATTAATTCCTAGATATTTTGTAACTTTTTGTTTGGCAAAATGATATAAATATGATGCCCATTCTTCTGATTGTGATAGTGCTGTTTTTTTACCAGGAAGTACCATTGTTGTTTTTCCAAAATGCTTATTAGTAATATTAATAAGATTATGTTTTGCATTATATATCTTAGAATGGGTAGCTAGCTCTTGTATTGGAGTTGTTACTTTTCCGGTAAATAAATTTTTTTCTATGCCTCTTTCAATTATCGGTTTTGAGCCAGGGCTGTCAAAAGTTATAGATTTATTAAAATTTAGGTTGCGAGAATGTATTTCTACTAAGGTTAAATCTGCAATTATTGCTCCAAGTGAATGACCGCTAGTATTAAAACTATATTCTGTGGCTTTACTTAAGCCGCCTAATTTGTTAATTATTTCATTAACAAAATCCTGAAGTGGAGTTAGTTTAGTAGGTAAATAGTGCAGAGCGATAAGCAAGTCGTCTAATAAATCATATATATTGAATTTTGTGCCGGCACTAGCAATATGAACTTCTTTAGTTTCTTTATTTATAAATGCGACGGCTTTATAATCATATTTAGCAGTGTTGATATTATCACATGAAGCAGTCAGTATTTCCCAGCCGCTATCTGTTAATTGTTCATTGACCTTTGATGCTTTTAGCTTATAAATATTTAAATCATCTGTTTTATATGCGAGGTCTAAACCTATATAAGCAAGCTTTTTAGTGCTAATATGTTTAGAATTTTTGTACGTAGGCATATCTACCTCTTTTTGATTAGTTTACCATAAAATATGGTTTTTTCTAAAAAATGTCAAGTCAAATATTAATGTTTATTAATCTATTATTCAATAAAGGATTGATATCTGATTACTTTTGTTGTATAGTGCATTTGTAACCATGAAATATGGTGACTTAAATAAGGAGATAGACTATGTTGACATTATTAATACGAAACTTATTCGGAAGTAGTAAACCGATTACTTACTTATCTTTAATAGAAAAAGCAAAAGCAGATTATAGTTTTTATACAAAATTAGCATCGGGAAGCTTTTTTGTAGGTATAAGTAGTTTTTTTTCATCTAGTAGTTGGTTAAGCAAAATACCTTTAATAACAGGGGGTGTTTTTGGTACTAGTTATGGGGCAAAAGGCATTATGGAGAGTAATGAACAAATAAAGCTTTTTACTCAAGCTCATGAAGCAACTAAAGTTGAAGAGTATTTGGCTACTTCGGGGTTAGGAAGTTTTGTATACGGTACTGCTATAGATAAAAACGGTATAGATAAATTTACCGGTAAATATATTGAAGGAACAAACGGTAAGATAATATCTAATGCAATAACTCGCGTACCAACCTTAAGTTTAACGGAAGACGGCGTTGGTTACAAACATAATGGTGGCTATGAAATAGTAGAATCAACAGATCGTGCGTTATATCAGGCAATACCTGGCGTGAAAGGACAATATACAAATAAATTAGTTCTAGATACTAGTATTCTTCCTTTACATGCTTGTATTATTCAGCAGCTAATACAAAATGGCTATTCAAGTGAAGATATTGAAAAAGCTTTAAGTTTAGAAACTGTTGCAAAGAGAGAAAGTTACAAAAATAAGCAATTAGCAGAATACAAGCCAAATTTGACAAGTAAGTTATGGCATGGTACAGAAAAAGCTATGCAAAATAAAGTAGTAGAACTTTCAAAAGAAATACAGAAATATGCTGAAATAAATGAAGCTTATGAAGAATTATTTAATTATCATACTTCCAGTACTAGTGAAGAACAAGAAGAGCAGTTTTATAGCCTTGATTATAATAATCTTAATGATGATCAAACTCAAATCTTAGGAGATGAAGGATATATATCTGATATTGCCTAGTAACTAAATACAAAGCTTTCTAAAGAGTAAGGTTATAGATCTATAACCTTACTCTTTTTTATTTAATAACCTCTTTAGCTCTCCGTTCAAAAGCTATAATCATTTTTTCGGTTGCTTTGGTAAAATAAGTGCTGATTAATTTATCCAGTATTACGGATTTCATTTTAAAATCAATAAAGAATTTTAATTCAGTTCCTGCCGTGTATGGAACAAATTGCCAAGTACTTTTTAAATATTCAAAAGGTCCTGAAATAGCTACTGTATTAATCAAATATATTCCATCATCTGTTATTTCGCGTGTAACTCGTGAGTTATATTTTTCTGAAAAGCCTTTTAACTGAATTACTAATTCAGCAATAACCTCTTGATTATTTTCTGAAATAATTCTAGAAGCAGAACACCAAGGCAAGAATTTAGGATAAGATTTTACATCCCAGACCAAATCAAACAATTCTTGCGGTTTATAGGGTAAAATTTTAGTGTGTTGAAGGCAAGGCATTAGAAATCTGTGACTTTACCTTTATGCTGCCAGTCCCCGTATCTTGTCGGTTCTAGACCTTTAACACCGCCAATTTCTTTTTCTTTTGGTAAATTTGCTTCTTCTGATATATTATGAGACATCTTTCCAAACTTCGCTTCTAGAGGTAATTTAGACGTCGGTCCGGTACTCGCATCCTCACGTATGTCCATATACGCTGTGGTGCTGAGTTCCGTGTCTCCTGTAAATTCCTCTCTATAAGTTGGTTTGGAAAGATGTCTATTATCTTTTTTATCGTCCATAGTACTAAATATATGAAATATAACCGTATTTATATTAATAGTCGTTTAGCTGAAAATAGCAAGATAGAATTAGCAAGTGATCATGTTCATTATGTCAAAACGGTGCTACGTCTTAAAGTAAATGATGGCTTACGTCTCTTTAACGGTACGGATGGAGAATTTCTAGCACAAATTAACGATATAGGTAAAAATAACCTATCGGTTAGACTTAAAGAACAGTTAAAAAAGCCTTATACAGAATCTACGTTAACTCTTGCTGTTGCTATAATAAAGCAAGATAAATTAATGCTTGCAATAAATATGGCTACGCAACTCGGTATAACTAAAATTATTCCGTTAATTACTAGGTGGTGTCAATTGAGATCGGTAAATATCGAACGTTTAACGAAATGTGTTATTGAGGCAACAGAGCAATCAGAACGTCTTACTCCCCCGATAATTGAAAAAGCTATCACAATACAAGATTATCTAAAAAAGAATAATAATTTGATGTTATATGCTAATGAACATGAAAAAGAAGAAAATTCTATATTACGCATTTCATCATCACTTAGTAATAGTGATATAACTATTATTGTAGGACCGGAGGGAGGCTTTACTAATGATGAGCTGGAACTTCTTGCCTCATATAAGAATACAAAATCTATAAGTTTAGGAAGTAATATATTACGTGCTGAAACAGCAGCAATAACTGCTATAGCACAAGTGAGGTTGTTAGGTCGTCATTGCGAGGAAATTGCATAGCAATTGAGGAAGTAATCTCAGGAGTTTGTTATGATTTCATGAGATTGCCACGCAGCCTACGGCTGCTCGCAATGACGAAAAGGTAGAGTTACTTCACCTTTTCTATTTTGGGTTTACAAAATAGCTTACCTAAACAAAGGAAAGAATATACACCACAAAAGCCTATAATTATATAAAGTATTGTAACAATAATTGGAAATGAGCCAAATAAAAGTGTGACTAAATTAAAATTAAATAATCCGACTAAGCCCCAATTTATAGCACCTATAGAAGATAATAAATGTACAGTAGTAATAAGTGGATTATTAGAAGTATTTATTAACATATTTAAGCTCCTTTTAGTTAAACGTAAAAGACCTTGTTGCATGGCTCATACCTCTGTTATCCCACAACTTGATAGCGGGGTCCAGTTAAAATACTAAAATTACTAGTATTATGGGTTACATTTTTGGATCCCGTGGTGAGGCCTCGGGGTGACACTATATGCGTTTTCCGAGCTATGCAACAAAACTAACGTAAAATAATCATTTCTCATTTTGAGCTATATGTATACTAAATTTTATAATAATTTATTAATCCTTCTTAAAAGTTTGATATATTACAGGTATGACAAAAATTGTAAATATAGTACCGATGCTTAATCCTCCAACTATTACAAAGCCTATAGAATTACGAGCAGCAGCACCAGCCCCGTCTGCAAAAACTAGAGGTAAAGCTCCGACTACGGTAGCAAGAGTAGTCATAAGAATTGGACGTAAGCGAAGTTTTGAGGATTCTATTATAGCTTCTTGAACCTTTACTCCTTTTGCTCTTAGCTGATTAGCAAATTCTACTATCATAATAGAATTCTTAGTAATTAATCCAATTAAAGTAATAAGTCCTATATTACTATACATATTAAGGCTATTACCGGCAAGCCAGAGAGCAAGTACACCGCCGGTTATTGAGAAAGGTACGGCGAGTAATATTAATAAAGGGTCAGTAAAGCTTTCAAATTGAGCTGCAAGCACTAAATAGATAAATATAAGAGCAAACACAAATGTTATAAGCATATTACTGTCTGCCTCTCTCATTTGTTTAATTTCTCCTATATATTCAATTATAGTATTACTAGGATCAAGTAACTTAGCGGCTATTTTATTGATTTCATTAATTGCATCATCAATTTTCCCGTCAGGAGCAAGATCGGAAGAAATAGTAACGGATTTTGAATTATTATAATGATTATATGATTTTACTGATATTTTTTCCGTAATATTGGCTATCGATTCAAGCGGTAACATATTATTATTTTTTGCTCTGATTAAAATTTTACTAAAATCGCTAATATCTTTTCGATCTTTTTGATTAAATTGTAATATAACGTCATATAAATCATTACTCATTCTAAAATGCCCGAGTTGTTGACCTGCAAGTAAATATTGTACCGTTTTGCCTATATTTGCCAAATCCATTCCGTATAAATAAGCCTTATCACGGTTGACTTCTATACTTATAGTCGGCATTGCCGATTGTAAATTTCTATTGACGTTTAAGAAAATAGGATTTGTTTTCATTATATCAATAAATTGTTGTGATATTTTATCTAGATCATCATATTCAAGGTTTGTTTGAATAGTAAACTCGATAGGGCTACGTGCATTCCCGCTAACCATTGAACGTGGATCCATAGCGCAAATCGACATGCCCGGTATTTCAGAAAACTGCTTATTTAACATATTCTTAATAGTTTCTTGGGAACAAGAACGCTCACCCCAATTTTTTAGAGGAATGAATCCAAAAACATTATCGCTACCGCCTGCACCTATTACCATCAGATAACCTAATATATCTTTATAATTAGCAAGGATTTTTTCGGCTTCTTTCACTACTTTAGTAGAAGATTCTAAATTAGAACCTTCAGGACCTTTAAGAGAAACTTGTAAAAATCCATCATCTTCTTGGGGTACGAAAATTTTTTGAGTAAATTTAAAACTAATAATCAGCACTATAAATGATGATGCAATAATGATGACAAATTTCTTTTTATTGTCAAAAGTTAGCTTTAGATAGTAAATATATTTATTTTGAATAAATTTTAGAATGTCGTTAAACTTTACTAAGAATTTTGGTAAGTCCGTATTATGTTTTGTAACCATACGACTTGACATCATAGGAGTTAAAGTTAAAGCAACAAATCCTGAGAATAAAACACAAAATGCTAAAGTCCAAGCAAATTCAATAAATAATTTCCCGATAAAACCCTCTATAAAACCCACGGGTAACAATACGGCAGCAAGCGTAATAGTCATAGCAATGATTGCAAAGCCGATTTCTTTAGAAGCAAGCATAGCCGCTTCCATGGGTTTATGCCCCATTTCATTATATCTAAAAATGTTTTCAAGCATAACTATCGCATCATCTACCACTAAACCTATAGCAAGTATCATAGCAAGGAGCGTAAATATATTAATAGAAAATCCAAAAGCATACATTACGCTAAAAGTACCGATCAACGATACCGGAATCGTTACAAACGGAATTAAGGTAATTCTAGCAGAAGCAAGAAATAAATAAGTGACTAAAACTACTAATATTAAAGCTTCAAAAATTGTTTGAAATACTGCATAAATTGATGCTTTTACAGGTGTTGCTCCATCATATGCGATACCCATGCTTATTCCTTTGGGCATGGATTCTTTAATTCTTTCTAGTGCTTTAGTTACTTCATGTGATAAATCTATGACGTTAGCTTTTGATTCTTTTATAAGACCAAGGGCAATAGAGCTTTTGCCGTTATATCTAAAAATTATGTCCTCATCGGGAGAAGTTAAAGATATTTTTGCTATATCTCGTAATTTTATGATACCTCCGTTTTGTACTTTTAGAATAATATTACCGAATTCTTCCGGTGTAGATAAAGAACCTTCAAGAGTTACTATAAAATTATTGCTTTTTGTTTTAATCGTACCTGCGGGATAATCTTTATTTTGCTCTTTTATTGCGGATTCAATCTCCAATAAAGAAATTTTATGTTGATATAATTTTTTAGAATCGGGTTCTATTCTCATTATATATTCCCGACCGCCGTAAATTTGTGACTGTCCTACGCTTTCAAGTTTATCTAACGGTGTTTGTAGATTATCTTCGACGATCTTTGTTAATTCTAAATCGCTATATTGATCACTTTCAACGCTTATGAAGAGGCTTGGGAAATTATTGGCATCAAGTTTTGCAACTGACGGGGCTTTCATATCTTGCGGGAACATATAAGTGATATCCGATATTTTGGCACGGACATCGTTTAGTGCTACTTCAATATCGGTAGATAATAGAAACGATAAAGTAATACTACTTTCGCCGTTAGAACTTTGAGAAGTTATATAATCTAAATTTTTAACCGTCTTTAAAGCTTTTTCTATACGTGTCGTTATTTCTTGCTCCATATATAAGGCATCGGCACCTGCATAATGAGCTTCGACATTTATAATAGGAACTGAAATATCTGGAGTACCTCTAATTTGTAGTTTGGTAAAAAAAATTGCTCCAAGAGCTACAATAACCAAATTCAAAACTGTAGCAAAGACAGGGCGTTTAATACAAATTTCAGACAATAACATTGGATTTAATATATTTTTCTTTAAAAATTTTATTCTAAATTAATGTGAATAGCGAATTATTACATAATCTGCTATTCGGTTAGAAATATTCTATATAAAAGGTGAAAGACGGTTTCTACTTTTTATGTAAATTAAGTATATATTGTTTTTTATTAAAAAACTTATAATTTTTTATAGAGTAGAAAATTAGTTTTTGTAATTTACTACTGACAATAAATTAGGGTTTTAATGATAAATTTTCACTATAACTGATGTAAAATGGCTACATTTTTCTATAAATTAATATAATAACGTATATATTTTAAACTTTGTAAATAACTGGCATTTGCAGTATGTGGGTAGTTTGTTATAATTAACTCACATAAAAAATATATTGATGTATATTATTGCCAGTTGTATATATTGTTTTATAAAAAAACATCAATACATATTAACCTATCAAAGGAGAATTGATTTTATTATGAGTACACATAACAAAAAAGAACCAAAAAAAATGAATAAAACCGAATTTATAGCATTTATGACCGACCATGGTCATAATCATAAACATGCTTCACATAAAACATTAACAAAAGCTGAGGCCGAGAAAGCACTGAATTTAGTTCTTGATAGTGTGATTAGTGCTATAAAGAGTCACCATAATATTAATATAACAGGTTTCGGTTCATTTGAAATACATCATAGAAAAGCACGTGAGGGTCGTAACCCAAAAACTGGAGCAAAAATGAAAATAGATGCTTACAATCAACCTACTTTTAGAGCCGGAAGAAAAATGAAAGAAGCTTGTAATTAAAAGCAGTAACGTATTTACAGTACTAATAATTTCCGAACCCCGTTACACGCTTGCGGGGTGACACTAGAAAAACCGGCTCATGCGATAATGCTCTGCAAAAGTCGGAATGATATAGAATACTTCTTAAGTACAATTCATAATGATATTACAACCATTGATAATTGAACGTCTAGAGTTTAACTTAAAACATAATAAGCTATACAATAGTTGGCTTATCGAAGCCGAAAATATAGAGCAAGCTTTAAAAGATTTAGAAGAGTTTATATATATTAAGCTTTTTAAGAATAGCATTCCTCTTGCAAATAATCCTGATTATCATTTCATCGCTAGGGAAACTTCAGCTACATCTAATGCTAAAAATATTTCTATTGAACAAATAAGAAAATTACAAGACTTCTTAAGTAAAACTTCTGCAATTTCAGGTTATAAAGTTGCAATAATTTATTCGGCGGATCTTATGAATTTGAATGCAGCGAATTCATGCTTAAAAATTCTTGAAGATGCACCAAAGAATAGTTACATTTTTTTAATTACTTCAAGAGCTGCAAGTATTATTTCTACAATTAGATCAAGATGTTTTAAAATTAATGTTAGATCACCTATCCATCATACTAAAAACGAATTATATTCCAAGTTTATTCAGTCGATAGCAGATAACCAAACGTTAGATTTTATTAATCGCTTTACTACTAAAGACCGAGAATTATGGCTAGATTTTATTGATAATTTATTATTATTAATGAATAGAATCCTTAAAAAATCTGCCAATGTTAATATTGAACTTCTAAATTTGGAAAATAAGATTTTTAATAAACTATCAAATAGACACCCTTCATATTTACTGCAAAAATTTACCAACATAAAAAAGTTAATATATAATACCATTGATTATGATTTGGACTTAAAAACAAGTTATATATTAGTGGTGAATGAGTTTTCTAGTAATTAACACGATAATCACTACGTTCCTTTCTATGTTATCCATAAAACAACAAAATATATTGAGATACTCTTTTTTTTTTAAATAGTTAATAGATATTCAAGATAGAAAGCGGCTTCCCTCTAGAATATAAATTTAATTTATGTTTTATTTTGACTATTGTTCATTTACTCGTAGTATATATTAGGTTTTAGGAACTTTATAAATTAAATTATTTGCATGTTTAAAACTTTAACACAAAATTTAACGAAGATTTTTGATAAGCTAGTTAGCTCAGGCATTTTGACGGAAGCCCAAATAGATGTTGCTATGCGGGATATAAGAGTGGCTCTTTTAGAGTCAGATGTTGCATTACCGGTGATAAAAGATTTTATAGCGGAAGTTAAACAGAAAGCTTTAGGGCAGGAGATTATTAAGTCTGTTTCACCTGGACAGATGATAATTAAAATTATCCATGAAGAGATGATCAATCTCTTAGCTTCAAGTAAAAGTGAGACAAAGCTAAATTTAAATTCAAAGCCGCCCGTAAATTTCCTAATGGTAGGGCTGCAAGGGAGTGGTAAAACTACGGCGAGTAGTAAGCTTGCTTTACGGCTTAGAAATCAAAATAAGAAAGTTTTACTTGTTTCTTTAGATACTTACAGACCGGCCGCACAAGAGCAACTCGCTATACTTGCAAACTCAGTACAGATTAATTCATTACCTATTGTGCAAGGTGAGAAACCCCTCGATATTGTCAAAAGAGCTATTGCCGAGGCTAAAATTTCTGCTTATGATGTCGTAATTTATGATACGGCAGGTCGTACACAAATTGATAAAGCTATGATGGAGGAAGCGCTTGCAATAAAAAAGATAGTGGAGCCTACAGAAACTTTGTTAGTAATCGACAGTATGACAGGGCAGGATGCAGTAGTTACGGCAAGTAGTTTTAATGAAAAGTTAGAAATTTCAGGATTAATTTTATCTAGAATTGACGGCGATTCCAAGGGTGGTGCAGCACTCAGTGTAAAATATATTACTAAAAAGCCGATTAAATTTTTAAGTAGCGGTGAAAACCTAACTGATTTAGAAGAATTCGATGCTGAACGTTTAGCTTCGCGAATACTGGATATGGGTGATATTGTCTCTTTTGTTGAAAAAGCAGCTAGTATCGTTGATAGAGAAGAAGCTGAAAAAACGGCAGCTAAATTAAAAAAGGGTAAGTTTGACTTAAATGATTATCTTCAGCAAATGAGAAGTATAAAAAAAATGGGAGGTTTTGGAAGTATACTTAGTATGTTACCGGGTAGCGGTAAAATTATGGATCAAATAGATCAATCAAAATTAAATAGTAAAATAATTGAACATCAAGAAGCAATTATTTTATCTATGACGCCAAAAGAACGTAAAAATCCCGATATAATTAATGCTTCTCGTAGGAAACGTATAGCTGCTGGAGCAGGAACTACGGTACAAAAGGTAAATATTTTGCTAAAGCAATATAAACAAATAAGCGAGATAATGAAAAAAGCCAGTAAAATGAATCCTAAAAATCTATTACGTAGCGGAATTGGAAAATTGTTTTCTTGAATTTATATTATATCTACATTATGTCATTCCTGCGAAGGCGGAAATCCAGTCAAGCATATAAAAACAAGTGTTTGTATGGTTATTTTATCAAGTATGTAACTTCTGTAGCAATATTGAAGTTATTTTTCTGGATTCCCGCCTACGCGGGAATGACATCGAGTAGGTTTTCCGATCCATGCAACAATGCCGACTTGATCGCGGGATCCAGTTAAAAATACTAAAATTATATGGATCCTGTGGTCAAGCCACGGGGTGACCTTTTCCTTAAGTTGACACCCATGTGTCTTCGCAGGAATGACATCGATGTTTTTTTTAAACTATCCAGTAGTATAATAAGTAACACATATTGACCTAGTATTAAATTTAATTAATTTTTAATTTCAAAGCATTTGCAAAAAATGTATAAATATTGATCAAATAATTGGCACTATCTTTTAAATCACTACCACTACCATGCCCACTATATACACTTCCTAGAAAGTAAGTTTTAGTATTTGGGTTTTTCTCAAGCACATACTCAAAAATTCTTCCATGTCATGGGTTTACACACTGCTCTAATACTGAATCTGTAATTAACACAGCTTGGTATTTTTGCGTTAAAGATCAATTCTCTAGTGGTGCATATTTTTTGATATGTACTAAATCTTCTACTTTGGATCACCATATTCTGTAACCCATGAATGTCCTGCTCCGAATTCTTTATATCGTATCAAGTATCGGCACTTCACATGCTATAGCTCCAAATAAATCAGGACGCTGCGTCATTGCAACACTTACTAGCAATCCGCCGTTACTTCCTCCTTTAATTCCTAAATACTCAGGGCTAGTAATATTTTGCTTTATTAAATCCTCTGCTACTGCAATAAAATCATTCAATCCGGTTTGACGTTTTATTCCTTGAGTCGCCTTATGCCACTCAGGACCAAACTCTCCGCCACCTCTAATATTAGCAAGAACACTAACCCCGCCATGTTTAACCCATACTTCATTTTCCATGCGAGAGAAATATGGAGAGTTGATTACTTGAAAACCGCTGTATGCTTCAAGTAATGTTGGATTCTGACCATCAAATTTTGTACCTTTTTTATAGACAATAAAATATGGTATTTTAACTTCATCTGAGCTTGTAGCTTCCTTTTGATCTATAACATAATTTTTGCTATCAAACGGATATAAAGGCTTTCTAATAACTTTGAATTCATGAGTTTTATCCTATAAATAGATAGTGGGAGGAACTATAGAATTTTCTATAGTAATTAATGCATCTTCTTCCTCATCATCAGACAATATACCAAAAATTGTATTTTCATAAGACAGTAAAGTTACCGGTTTTGTCCATTCATTATTTTCTAATGTAAATGTTACTACTTTTGAAATAACATTCTCATAGCTAGTTAAAAATACCGTATCTTTAGTCATTCCTACAAAATACAATACTTCCCTCTCTGTTGGGGTAAATAATATTTTTAAGCTAGCTTTATCGCTATCTTCTTTTAGAAGATCAGCGTATTGTATGGTAACAAGTGAACCTGCTTTATATTACTATCTTTAAATTGCCAATCGGAACGCAGTAGCCAAAATACATATTATTTAAAAGAACCTTCAGGTGTTGCATCTGATGGCATATTTATTTTTTGTAATTTTAAGCTCTCATCTTTAGTATCTAAAATATAATTATCGTAATTATAAAAATCCTTATCTGCAGATATAAATATTAAAGATGAAGAAATATTATCGGATAAAAGCTTACTGTATAGGTTCTCCTCGCTTCCATATGTAGAGCGAGCTAGGATATAAAGAGTCAGTCACTTCCTCTTGATGTAAAACTGGATAAATATAATAGTATCTTGATCAACCCAAGTAGGGACAGTAAATTTACCTTCTAGTAATTTTCCGCTACTTGTTTTTGGCTCAAAACCATTTTTTACAAAATCTTTTTTCTCTAAATCCCATGTTCTAAAAAACATCTCATCCTTACCGCCAAATGACATGGTAATTAAGAAACGATTAGGGTTTTGAAAACAATCACTCCCACCTCAATACATTACTTTTTTACCGAGTTTTTGGGATAATTTATCAAAATCGATTAGAACTTCCCAATTTAGTTTATCTTTCGAGTAATTCTCAACCAATGTCCTACGCCATAACCCTTGCGGGTTTTTATAATCCATCCAAAAATTATATACGTAACCTTTACGTATAGCACCAAAAGGAGTGTTGCTTTGATCATAGCAAACAGATTCTATTTCTTTCTTAACTACCTTATAAGTAGGCATAGATTGGCAAGCCTTTTCTGTTTTATCAGTATGCTCTTTTGCCCATTTTAGAGCTTCAGCTTCTTCTAGAAATTTAGTGTCTGTTGGGTTATATATTTGTTCATTATTACTTCCCATAGCTTGAACACAAAAAGTTAATAAAAAAATTATAAAATAGTGGGTAATTTTTTTTTCATAATTTTAATAATATCTATTAAATTAAAAGCTTTATTTAAAGTTTGCTTTGAATTAGAATAGTATTTTATCATACACCTTGAATAAAATCAAAGAAAATGCTAGGTTTTGTGGACATTGCTAATTGATTTGTTATTTTGAGGTCTTTTTTAGCGAAAATTAATAAGATTTTTGTAGAAATAGTTATTCATATTTCAAAAAAATCTTATAATTTGTAGCAAAAAATAACCAAAATTAAATCTTTTTAGAAATGTCCACAAAACCTAAGCTAGCACTAGCAAAAATACAAAATATGAGAGTTATGGCTAATGATTTAAGTATTTATATTCATTGGCCTTTTTGTTTGTCAAAATGTCCGTATTGTGATTTTAATTCTCATGTAGCAAGTACTATAGATCATAATCAGTGGCTTAAATCTTATGAAACTGAAATTGAATATTTTAAGGATATTATTCAAAATAAATATATAAAATCTATTTTTTTTGGGGGCGGTACTCCCTCTTTAATGAATCCTGTAATAGTTGAAGGAATAATAAATAAAATCAGTAATCTAGCAATTATTGATAATCAAACCGAGATAACTCTAGAAACTAATCCCACATCCTTTGAAACTGAAAAATTTAAAGCATTCAAAGCCGCCGGAATTAATCGTGTTTCAATAGGAGTGCAATCCTTAAAAGAAGACGATTTAAAAAAATTAGGTAGAACTCATGATTGTATGCAGGCCATTAAAACAATTGAGGCGGCAAATACGATTTTTCTACGAGTGTCATTTGATTTAATATATGCACGTAGCGGTCAGACATTAAAAGACTGGCAAGAAGAATTAAAACAAGCTATGCAGCTCGCTACCTCACATATTTCTCTTTATCAATTGACTATCGAAAAAGGTACGCCGTGTTATAAATTATTTAAGGAGGGTAATCTGATTTTGCCGCATTCAGATGCGGCAGCTGAAATGTATGAATGGACGAATCATTATCTAGAATCTAAAAAGTATTTTAGATATGAAATATCCAATTATGCTATGATAGGGCATGAATGTTTGCATAATTTAACTTATTGGAATTATAATAGCTATTTAGGTATAGGCCCCGGAGCTCATAGTAGAATCATTGAATCCTCAAGTTCGGTATCGGCCATTATGATGTGGCATAAACCTGAAAAATGGTTAGATTCGGTTAAAACAAAAAATGTTGGTATTCAAACTAATACTAAGTTAGCACATCAAGAGATTATTGAAGAAATGCTAATGATGGGTTTACGCCTTAGCAAAGGTATAAATATTTCTACATTAGAGCAGAAATTAAACACGAAATTAGAGAATATTTTAGATATGAATAATCTTAAGCATTATCAAGCGTTAGACTTAATTAGACTAGATGAAAATATCTATCTTACCGACAAAGGTTTAATGCTGTATAGCTACATAGTACCTAGATTGATTATATGAAAATTATTCAAGTAATTTTAAAGTTTATAATTATTTTTATTATTTCTTCTATTCATGTTATGGAATGTAAACTTGAGTTTAAAAAAGATATATGTGAATGGTGTTGAGTATGATCAAAAAGTCGGAAATCCAATTACACCGATAGCAGATGCTATTAAAGCAGATAATATTGATGAAGTAAAAAAATATTAGATGAGGGATATGGAGTAAATCAACCATATTTGGGCTGGACTCCTTTAGATTATGCTATATCGAATAATAATATATTGCCGATTTTTTATTAAAGTGTGGTGCACCTATGAATTTAATCCATATAAATATAGGATTTATGAAGCCGGAAATTGCCAAACTTTATAATTAATCAGGGAATGAGTCCTAATTTAAGATATGAAGACGGTATTACCGGAATGATGCTAGCCGCAGAAAGAAATAATCTTGATTTAATAAAACTTTTGCTTAAGTTAGGTGTTAATCCTAATGTTCAAAATTCTAAAACCGGAATGACTTCCCTTATTATGCATCATCATATCTTAATGTTGAACCTACTCGTATTTTATTAGAATATGGAGCGGATCAAAAAATTAAAGATTGCAAAGAGAAAAGAGCTTTAGATTGGATAGTGGTGGATGCTAATAGAACTTTACATGCTTCTGACGCAGAATACTATACTGCTTTATTTGTTGCTCCATTTAAAACTAAACTAAAAATTATAAAAGAAAGAAATAGCATAAAGACTCAAAACAAAGAAAAGCAATAAAAAAGCTTCTCAATTCTCACCGTTAAATTTTTGTAGCGTTTCTATTTATACTTCACAAGTTAGGATAAAAACCTATCTTAATTTTCTGCCTTATGTTCTGTATCTGTCATTGCAAGAAAATTGCATAGCAATTGACGAAGTAAGGAAGAGAAAAAATCCTGATTTACAGAATTTTTTTTATTATTTTTTGGGGAGTGCTATGCAGTCTACGACTGCGATGTTGTTAGCCCGATTAAGATATCTTGGTAGCTCAATTGATTTAATATACCTTTAAGGCTAATATATATTATAGGTAGATTCTCATGTCCTTTATGTACAATCTCCCAAATTAAATAGTCAACTATAGGAGATAAGTTATCACTCTTCTTGGTCATTTGGACGGTATGCAGCATCTACATGCCAATCTCAATCATTATACAGCGATTGAGAGTTACGTTCATTATGCGCATTACGTCTTGGTGCTACTGCTCTAATAATATTCTTATCTTCTTTATATAATACAGGCAAACTACCAATTATCCCTATTACTCCATACATATGACAAATTAATTTTTCTATTCCGCTAATCCGTACCTCACCGTCATAGGGAGTCATTATATTATAATTTTTATTGATATTTTTTATATGTATAATTTCTGCATTATTATTTACGGCATCTTTAATTTCTTTTGTATAATTTACATATTTTGTATCTACTCAATATAAATCTTTGTTTTCTTTCAACCAGCTAGTTAATCTAACGATTTTATTGTTTAAATTTTCTAATTTTGCTATACAAGTTTTTTCATCTAAAAATTTCCTCCAAACATCATAGCACGCATTATTATAGTCAATATTAGTATCTTCAATGATGAAATAAAATACCTATAGTATTAATATGAGCATCTTCTATTCAAAGTATAGGATGTACTATTTCATATATTTTTTCTTTTGGGAATATTGCCTCTACTTTATTAGAATCACCTTGTAAAAATTCTATTCTATTATCTTCTTTTTGATAACTATATTTTAATTTTGCTTTTCCTTGGATTCCCGCTTTCGCGGGAATGACATAAAAAGCCTTTTTCAATTCAGACAACAATGCTTATAGTTGCTCGCAATGACAATGTCTGGTCTTATTAGCAATATCATTAAGATAAATATACTTCCTTATCTAAAGTATCTTCACTGTTATCTATAATCATAGTAATTGTTGCATCGCCGGTAATATTGATAGTAGTACGTAGCATATCAAGTATTCGGTCAATACCAGCAATAATTGCTACTCCCTCTATAGGTAAGTGAACCGAAGAAAGAACCATAGGAAGCATTATCAAAGAGGCACCGGGAATACCGGCACCACCGATAGATCCAAGTGTTGAGGTGAGAATAATGACTAAATAGTCGTGAGGAGCAAGCGTTACTCCCATCATCTGAGCAAAAAATATGGTGGTAAGAGATAAATTTATAGCAAAGCCGTCCATATTAATTGACGCACCTATCGGAAGTACGAACGAAGTACTAGACTCTGAAATGCCAAGCTTTTCACGACAAACTTGCATAGTAGTTGCAAGAGTTGCCTTACTGCTTGAAGTAGAAAAAGCAAGTATCTGATACTCAAAACTTTTCTTATAAAAAGGTATAGGTGAAACACGACAGAATACAAATATAAGTAAGCCAAAAACTAAATATTGGAATGTCATCGCCACAACTACCGCTACAACAAGTTTCGATAAACTAATCATTACCTCAACTCCCTGCATGCCTACAATCCAGCCTGTTAAAGCAAAAGCACCGTAAGGGGATAATTGAATAACAAACGATATCATTTTTAATATTAATTTTGACATTACATGAATTAAATCAGTAATAGGTTCACCGATAGATTTCATTTTGTTTAAGGTAATTCCAACAAAAATAGCAAAAAATACAACTTGTAAGACATCACCGTTTGCAAAAGCCCCAACAGCATTATCAGGGACGATATTTACAAAAAAATCAATTATATTAAATGAAGTTCTGCTTGTCGTTCCTGAAGAGGTGAAATCTATATGTACGCCTACTCCTGGCTTTAATACTAAGGCAACAGTGAGTCCAAAAACCGTGGCAAAAAAAGTAGTACCTAAAAAAGCGGCTACCGCTTTCATTCCTACTCTACCAAGGGCAGAATCATCATTCATACTAGTGATACCGGAAACCAAACTGAAGAAAATTAAAGGGGTAATGATCATTTTTATCAAACGTAAGAAAATGTCACCGATAGGTTTAATATAATTAACATATTGTGGTAAGTATATACCAAATATAATACCTAAGATTAACCCTAAGGTAACTTTTTGCCATAATTTCATAATTTACTTACTTAATTTTTAAATTTGCTCAACTATAAGTTTATTTATTATTGTGGTTAATCCATTCTAAGTACTTTTGAAAGCCATAGTCAATATTTATTTTTATTATTTGCGGTAATTCATAATTATGAATTTCAAGGAGTTTATTTTCAATTTCATTATAATTAGAAGATTTTGTTTTAATTACAAGTCTATATTCAGTTTCTAAAGTTACTCTACCATCCCATCTAAAGTAACTTTTGACATCGTCAATTTGAATGCAGGCAGTAAGATTTAATTCTAACAAAACAGATGCTATTTTCTCGGCAATTTGCAAATCATTAGTAGTAGTTAAAATTAAACAGCAATCTTGCATGCCTAAACCTCAACAAAACAATTCGGTGTTTCATATAGTTTGAGGCTCGTTACGAAGAAGTTTTGACTTACGAAAAGTTTAGGAAAAATTTCATTCTTTAAATGCGTCGCTATATTTTCTGCAGTCGGGTTATTTTGCATGTAATATATTTTTTGACCGGTACAATTTTCTATTTGCTGCCCCATTTCCTTATCATCTTGATGTAGGATTAAGCTATGATCAAAATTTTCATCAATCCATTTTTTAGCTAAATCCTTAATTAAACCAAAATCGATTACCATACCAAGTTTATCGGTTTTGTTTGCGGCTATAGCGATCTCAAGAACATAGCGATGACCGTGCAGGAATTGACATTTATTTTGATGTTCTATAATTCTATGTCCTGCATCGAACTCAATACGACGAGTACATTTTATCATTATTATATACTTCCTTTCTTTGAATGATTTTACTTTTTTTTCAAAGAGTAAAAACGGGACCACGTCATTGTGAGGAAAATTACGAAGTAACTGACGAAGCAATCTCAGGAGTTTGGTTATGATTCCATGAGATTGCCACGCAGCCTACGGCTACTCGCAATGACAATTGTTTACAAATTTAACAATAACTTTTCAGGATTCTCAATAAGCTGCTTAATTTTTACCAAGAACGATACTCCTTCTTTCCCGTCAATTATACGATGATCGTAAGATAAAGCTATATACATCATCGGACGTATTTCAATTTTACCGTCTATAACTACAGCTCTTTCCTCGGTTTTATGTAAGCCTAGAATACCTGATTGAGGAGGATTAATAATCGGTGTAGATAATAATGAGCCATATACGCCTCCGTTAGAAATCGAGAATGTCCCACCTGACAAATCAGCAATAGAAAGCTTACCCTCACGAGCTTTTTTAGCCAAAATTCCTATAGCTTTCTCCACTTCGGCAAATCCCATTTTATCGGCATCCCTAACAACTGGTACAACAAGCCCTTGCTCTGTTCCGACAGCTACACCTATATCATAGTAATTTTTATATACTAAATCATCGCCATCTATTTCAGCATTTACCGACGGAATAAGCTTTAAAGCTTCAATTGTTGCTTTAACAAAGAAAGACATAAACCCAAGTTTCACAGTGTGCTTTTTCTCAAACTCTTCTTTATATTGATTACGCAAAGCAATTACTTTTGACATATCGATTTCATTAAAAGTAGTCAAAATAGCTGCTGTATTTTGTGAATCTTTTAAACGCTGTGCAATAGTTTTACGCAAGCGTGACATACGAACACGCTGCACTCTTTCTTCATTAGATTTACTTATTGCAGGAGCAGAAGTAGCCGTAGTGTTTATTGTTGCAAGCACGTCACCTTTGGTAATTCTACCGTCTCTACCTGTTCCTTTTATATTATTGGGGTCAAGCTTATTTTCGGTAACTAATTTTTGTACAGAAGGAGCAAGAGTATTATTAGCCACGGTAGGTTTTTCTGAAGTAGGTTGTGTTACTGCTTGAGCTTTAGCAGATTCATTATTAGTACCGGCAGTATTTGCAGCTGCCCCTTCATTTATTTCGCCTATTTCTTCGCCAACTGCTACATTTGCACAGTCAGTTTTCGATATTTTACCTATAGTACCATTGCAAGGAGCATTAACTTCTAAAGTCACTTTTTCGGTTTCGATTTCTAACAGTAATTCATCGGTTCTAACCGAATCGCCTTCTTTCTTATACCATTTGGCAATAGTTGCTTCCGTTATGGACTCCCCAAGCGACGGTACTATAATTTTAACGCTCATAATTTATTTTACTCCTATATTTGTATAGCATAGCCCTGTATAGTTTTATCGTCATTGCGAGAAGACGCTATAAGCGTCGACGAAGCAATCTAAGGCAAATTCCTGAGATTACTACACTCCTTTTAGTCGCTTGCAATGATGATTATTAGGCAATACCCTAAGAATCATATTCCCAATGCTGCCCTTAATAGTTTCTCTTGCTGTTTATTATGTGCTTGCAGCGAGCCTACTGCCGGAGAGGCTGATTCCTCTCTACCTACATATTTAAACTCATTATTAATTCCTGCTTCTTTTAAAGCATCGTTTAAGTGAGAAACTATATAACACCAAGTTCCCATATTCTTTGGTTCTTCCTGACACCAAATAAATTCCTGCGTCCTATTATATTTTTTTAATAGCGATGCTACAAGTTTTTTTTCAAAAGGGTATAATTGCTCAAGCCTAATAATCGCTATATTACTGTTATTGCCACGCATTTCAAATAGATCGTAATATACCTTACCGCTGCATAAAATTACTTTAGTAATATTGTTTGTATCTACTTTAGTTACTTCATCTAAAACCGGTAAAAAAGTAGTATTTTCACCTAGCTCGTCAAGTTTAGATACGGCATATTTGTGACGTAATAATGATTTCGGCGACATTACGATTAAAGGTTTACGGGTATCATCAAGTATTTGGCGACGTAGCAGATGGAAAATCGAAGCAGGGGTAGTAGGGTATGTAACATACATATTATTCTCAGCCGCCAGTTGTAAGAACCTCTCAAGTCTTGCCGAACTATGCTCCGGTCCTTGTCCCTCAAATGCATGAGGTAACAAAACCACAAGCCCGCTCATACGAAGCCATTTAGTTTCGCTGCTTGAAATAAACTGGTCAAAAATAATCTGAGCTCCATTAGCAAAATCACCAAATTGTGCTTCCCATAAAACTAAATTTTTTGGGTTTGCGAGTGAATAACCATACTCAAAACCAAGCACCGCATATTCAGATAAATTACTATCGGCTACCTCGTATTTTGCTTGTTCTTTAGATAAATTATTTAGAGGTATATAGGTAGTACCATCAATTTGGTTGTGCAATACTGAATGACGATGCGAGAAAGTACCGCGTCCCGAATCTTGTCCGGTTAGCCTTATATTTGTGCCTGAAGCAAGCAAGCTCGCAAAAGCTAGCTGCTCTGCCGTCGCCCAATCAATAGGTTGATCAGCTGTTAGAGTGGCTTTTCGAGCTTTAAATAGTTTTACAATTTTTGGATTAACGGCAAAATCTTTCGGTATTTCGCATAGTTTAGTGCCTAAATCGTGTAATGTTTTTTTACTGATACCCGTTATTGTAGCTTGTGTACGAGTACGAGAAATACCTTGCCATAATCTGCCTAAGAAATGTGCTTCTTGCTTATAACTTTTTGCCTGCTTATATTCCTTATCTAGTTTTGCTTTAAATTCTTCTTTTAACTTAGCAAAATAATTATTGTCGATTATACCGCTTTTTACTAACTCATTTGCATAAATATTTCCAGGGGTCAGTTTGTTTTTAATAATGTTATACATCTTGCCTTGAGTATACATCGGCTCATCGCCCTCATTATGCCCATATTTACGGTAACAAATAATTTCTACTACAACATCCTTACCGAATTTCTGCCTGTATTCTACCGCAATATTGGTGGCTTTTAACACTGCTTCTATATCGTCACCGTTAACGTGTAAAATCGGGGCAGCTATGATTTTAGCAAACTCCGTAGAATATCTACTAGCTCTAGTATCTGCAGCATTAGCCGTAAAACCTAACTGATTATTAATGACGAAATGCAATATCCCGCCGATATCATAAGCAGCTAAAGGTGACATTGATAGACTCTCGGCAACCACGCCCTGACCGCAAAAAGCAGCATCGCCATGTACTAAAATAGCTTTGACTTTGCTGCGTTTAGTATCTCCAAGAATATCTTGTTTTGCTCTTACTTTCCCTGCAACTATAGGATTTACCGCTTCTAAATGTGAAGGGTTATCGGCTAGCGACAAGTGTATTTTCTTATCCTCTAGAGTTCTATCGGACGAATAGCCTAAATGGTATTTTACATCGCCTGAAACATTTAGCTCATCAGGAAATACGCTGCCGCTTATGAAGCCTGCAATAACGGCTTTATATGGCTTACCTACTACTTTAGTTAGAGTGTTTAATCTCCCTCGATGTGCCATACCGATAACGATTTCTGAGACGCCCTGATGCATGGATAAATCTATAGCTTTACTCATAGCAACGATAGAAGCATCACCACCCTCAATGGAAAAACGCTTAGCTCCGGGAAATTTTGTATGTAAATACTGCTCAAACCCTTCTACTTCTACTAAATCATTTAAGATACTTTTTTTGTCTTCAGAAGAAAACGTAATTTCGCTTTCTAGCTTATTATATAACCAGTTTTTTTCTGCTACATTTTCTATTTGCTCAAACTCTACACCTATAGAACCTGTATAAACTTTATCGAACTTGGTCACTAATTCAGATAATTTACAGTTCCAAGTACCGACAAATTCATCCGTAATATTGATATTTTCTTCTAGCTGACTGCTATCAAGACCAAAAGTTTCTATATTAAGTTTTAAATCATTTTTTGTTTTACGTAGCTCAAGACCAAGCGGATCAAGATTCGCTAAATAGTGAGCATGCTTGCGATAAGCATTGATCATTTCCTTAGCTTTTAAACTATTTAAGTCTTCAGACGATAAATTATTATTTAACGATTCTTTTTTTATTTCATCAGGGATAATTATTTTTGCCGTACTTTTATTGAGTAAAGTATTATTATCCTTAATGCAGGCAAAAAATTCTTGCCAAGTTTGATCAACCGAGGCAGGGTTGGCTAGATATTGCTTATATAGCTCTTCAACAAAAACAGCATTCCCGCCAAATAAATAACCTGTTTTTTTAAAGTCTTCTTCCATATTATTGTTTGTATTGTTTAGTTTTTGTCATAAGCCGTCATTGCGAGCGACTGCAAGGAGCGTGGCAATCTCAGCAATTCTTCCGAGATTGCTTCGTCAATTACTTCGTAATTTCCTCGCAATAACGATTTTATTACTATAAATACTTCCCTTCTAAATATCTTATATACACCTCAGGGCTAATTTTTTCCTCACCGCTAGCACTTTTTAATAAATCGGCTGAATTTTTTAACGAACCGAGATTTCTAAAATTCTTATTTAGATAATTATTTAGATTACTAAAATCACCCTTTAATATATCATCTTTTATATTTGAATGCATCTCTTTTACTTTTTTCATCACCATTGATGCGATAATTGCACCGTTTGTATAGGCGGGAAAGTAACCGAAATTTCCGTGTGACCAATGAATATCTTGAAGACAGCCGTTACTAAAACTTACCGGTTTAACGCCTAAATATTCCTGCATCTTACTATCCCAACAGTTTGGTAACTCATCGAGATTCAAGTCGCCATTGATAAGCATTTCCTCTATCTCAAAACGTAATATTACATGCATCGGATAAGTTACTTCATCTGCATCTACTCTTATAAAATCAGGCGTAACTCTTGTAATTTTTCTATATAAACTTGCCGCTGAATATTCTTCGCTTTTAAAAGCAAATTCGTCTCTAAGTAATTTAGCTAAAAATTCGGTAAATTCTCTTGATCTACCTACTTGCATTTCCATAAATAAAGATTGGCTTTCATGGAAGGCCATACCTTTAGCAAGCCCAACCGGCTGCCCTTTATATATTTCCGGTAGATTCTGCTCATATAAAGCATGTCCTGTTTCGTGAATAATTCCCATTAAACTGCTTATGAAATTATCTTTATCATACCTAGTAGTTAAACGTATATCGTTTGGCGTTCCACCACAAAAAGGATGAGTCGATTCGTCTAATCGTCCTTTTGTTAGATCAAACTGCATAATTCCCATAATGCGTTTTCCGATACGCTTTTGCATTTCAGGAGCTAGTTTGCTGTGTTGTACTAGTTCTTTCTCGGTTTTCTGTTTTTCTAAAACTTTATTTATGAGCTGCGGAAGTTTTTTTTTAAGTACTGAAAAAACTTGTTTGATCTCGCTACTTTTTCTGCTTGGATCAAACATATCTATTAATGAGTCGTATAATCCGCAATTAAAAGCATCTGCTCGTACTTTAGCAACTTCTTTCGTATAATCTAAGACTTTTTGTAAGTGTGATTTAAATAAATTATAGTCGTTATGTTTTCTTGCTTCTCGCCAAACAAGTGCGGCTTTAGTAGTAGCTGCTACCAATTTCTTTTGTAGCTGCTCGTCAATACAATTTGCATCTGTTACTTTTCTCTCAATCTCTCTAATATTACCATTCTGCCATTCATCAAGGTTCTTTGATTCTTCTTTTGCTTTGCTAAGTAGCTCCTTTAGAATAGGAGATTTGAGCATAGAATGAACTAGCGACGTTAAAGTTACTATTTCGTTTGTCCTACTCTCACCTGAACCCATAGGCATATTTACGGCAACATCCCAGTATAATATGCTCAAGATATTATTAAAATGTGAGATGGTTGCAAATTCGTTTTCTAATTTTGTGTAGTTGTTGTTCATATGTTCCCTATTATGTCATTCCCGCGAAAACGAGAATCCAGTAAAACCTATAAAAAACTTATTTTTTATAGGTTTATTTGTTAATTAATATGTAATTTCTTATAGCAATATTAAGGTTATTTGTCTGGATTCTCGCTTTCGCAGGGATGACATAAAAACCGTACCGCTAGTGCCTATTACAAATGCAACAACTCCTTTGCTGCTTTTAAACTTGCTTTGGTGATTGTTTTACCTGAAATCATGCGGGCGAGTTCCTCCTGTCTTTCAGATAAATTTAAAGCTTTTACCGTTACTTTCGTTTCTTCCTCTAGCTGTGTTTTCTCGATTTTTATATGCAAATCCGCTTTACCTGCTACCTGCGGTTGGTGCGTAATAACTATTACTTGAGTAACGCTACTAAGTTTTTTTAATCGCTCACCTACTTTATCTGCGACCTCTCCGCCAATCCCGACATCTATTTCATCAAATATAATAGATGGCTTTACCATTTTATCAAACAAAGAAGTTTTTAAAGCTAACATGAATCTTGATAATTCACCGCCGGAAGCGATTTTATTAATTGCTGCAGCTGCCGTTCCCGGGTTAGTAGACGCTTTAAACACAATATCGTCATTCCCGTCAGCTGTTGGTTCTTTAGCATTTATCTCAATCTCAAAAATTGCTTTCGCCATTTTAAGCTGTTTTAGCTCCTGATGCAACGATTCTTCTAGATGTTTTGCAACAATAAGACGCTTTGCAGATAAATTACTCGCTAGTTCATAATATTTTTTCTGCAGTAGTACTTCTTGAGCTTTCAACTCATTACTATTTGCTATTTTGTTTTTTAATATACTAAGCTGCTCTAAAGATTTATCTAAAAATACACCTAACGCATCAGCAGGAACATTATATTTACGGCTAATAGCTTTTATTAAAAATAATCTTTCTTCTGTTTCTTCAAGATTATATTCCTCATAATTGAAACTATCTAACAGATTTGATAATTCTTGGCGTGCTTCTTCTAGATTATTATAGGCTTCCTCTAAACTTGTAACGATAGCTTCAAAACGCTCATTGTTGCCTTGCCTTGCTAATAATTTCGTTGCTCTATTAATCGATGTATTTATTTCAGGGTTATTAATCTGTTCTAGAATATCTTTTATTAGCTGTAAATCCTTATCTTTATTTTGCAAATCTTTTCGTAGATTGGCTAATTTTTCTTCTTCACCTGTTTGAATGTTCAGTTTAGTTAATTCTTCCGTTGCAAAGCTCAAATAATCAATTTCTTGTTCTATAGCATTTTGCTTAAGTGTTATTTCGGCCATTTCTTTCCGAGTATTTTGCCAAGTCTGATAGCATTTGGAAAGCTCCGCTCGAAAGTCTAAAAGATTTCCATAACTATCTAAAATATCACGCTGCGTATTTGCTTCTAGAAGAGAAATATTATTATTTTGTCCATGAAGCTCGAATAAATAAGTAGCTAACTGCTGCATAAGAGCTTTAGTAACCACTTGATTATTAATGAAAAAATTTTTTCGTCCTTCGGCTTTTTGCAGACACTTTACAAACAATAACTCTTCAGGTTCAATAAAATTTTGAATCAGAAAATTTTTTATTTCTTCATTTAAAGAGAATATTATATTAACAACAGCGTAATCTTTTCCACGCTTTATTATATTATTTAAAGTTTTATAACCTAAGCAAAATAAAATAGCATCAAGTAAAATAGATTTACCGGCTCCCGTTTCACCGGTAATAACACATAAACCTTTATTAAACTCAATTTCCAGATCGTCTATCAGAATGAAGTTTTTAACTGAGAGACTGTAGAACATATGCCGCTTAATTTTGGTGGTTCTGAACTAGCCTGTACGCATAACTATACCATTGACTCTCAGGATAGTTGTAACCTAGCACTGAGGCATATTTTTTTGCTTCATCCGGAAGTCCGAGCATCATATAACTCTCGGCTAAACGGTAAAGAGCTTCTACCGAGTGAGAAGTAGTTTGATAATTATCAATTACCTCTTCAAATCTATTTATAGCTGCCATCGGATTCTTTTTCTTTAAGTAAAACCGACCTACCATCATCTCTTTACCTGCTAAATGATCGTTTACTAGGTCAATTTTTAAAGATGAATCAATAGCATATTTAGTATTTGGGAATTTTGCTATTATGTCTTCAAAACTATCTTTAGCTAGGAAAGTTCTAGATTGATCATGATTTACGTCTGAAATTAACATATAATATGATAATGCTTTAAGGTAATATGCATAAGCAATGTCAACATTTGCAGGGTGCAAATTAATGAACATATCAAGCACATCAACCGCTTCTTCATATTGAGCGGCGAGAAATAAAGAATAAGCCTGCATCACTTCGGCTTGCGGCGTCATTTCATTACCTGGATGCTGGTAAAATATTCTTCCGAATTCTTCTGCAGCTTTCTTATATTTTTTCTTTTCCAATAAGGTAATACCTTCATTATAAAGGGTAGGGATAGGGACTACTATGTCATCACTGGTTTTTTTGTTTTTGCACCCGCCTAAAACTAACCCTATAACTAAAAGGGTACTCAATAATTTTGTTAATTTCATAAGAACTTAAATTCAGTTAATAACTAAATATACATATAGGCTTATAGAATTTCAAGGATTCAATTTAAAATCTCACAAACTTATAAATTAGACCTATTCAGAAACTCGTTTATAAGGAGGCATTTGAGGGAAACACAAAACGCAGAACCGCAGCGTACACTTGTACGTAAGGATTCGAGTACCGGATCGACGTACAAATTACCCCTAGAAGTAGAGTTTCTGAATAGGTCTATATTCTTGGACTTATTTCTCTACCCAATGTCCTTTATCATTTTTATGGTATTTTTTTCTACGGCCGACCATGCTACTTTATGTGCAACTGTCTCTCTAGAGTCATTTCCACGTCTTTTATCGGCATCCTTATATGGTTCAAATGCCATGATTAAAAGCTTCGCGATAAATATCCTTAGCATGGATCGGAAGATGATTTTTAACTGAATCAGGTAAATCGTTATTATTTTTATAAGGCATAAGAACCTCCGGTAATATTATGCAAATAATATTTTATAATATTGGAGGTTTCATTTCTATAGGAAAGGTAAATAAAATTTACGACCACAGACTTTTCATTTTATTAAAAAAGCTGCCGTCATTTTCTTTTTCATTTATGGATTCTTTTTTGAATTCTTCTAGTAATTCACGTTGTCTTTTAGATAAATTTTTAGGTACTTCGACATGAATATGCGTAAGCATATCACCCCTAATAGTTGATCTCATTTTAGACATACCTTTGCTGCGTAGCCTTAATTGATCCCCGTTTTGTGTGCCTGCAGGAATTGTTAAGTTTACTTTTCCGCCTTCAATTACCGGTACTTCTATCTCTCCTCCAAGAGCAGCATTCACAAAACTAATAGGTAGTTTACAATGTAGATGTGCTCCGTCTACTTTATAAATATCATGTGGTTTTATTGTTATATCAACGTATAAATCACCGCTATTACCGCCTCTAATACCTGCTTCCCCTTCTCCGGTATGTCTTATTCTAGTACCATTTTCAACACCGGCAGGAATGTTTACCGATAAATTTCGTTGTTTATGGTAACGTCCCATGCCATGACATTTCTTGCAAGGATTTTTTATAATGTGTCCGTTACCTTGGCATTTATGACAAGCTTGTTCGATCGTAAAGAATCCTTGCTGCATTCTAGTTGCTCCAACACCGCTGCAAGCATCGCAAGTAGTTATGGTTTCACCTTTTTCAGAACCGCTACCGTGACAAGTATCGCATTTTACTGCGCTAGCAAAGCTAATATTTTTTTCTATACCGTGAAATGCTTCCTCTAGGTTAATTGTCAGATTATATTTTAAATCTGAGCCTCTAACTTTAGCTGAAGTTGGGCGTGATGATCTTCTGCTGCCTCCCATAAAGTCGCTAAAGAAGTCACCGAATATGTCGTTAATATCAGGGTGAAAACCGCCATGATTTCCTCCTCCCCCTCGTGATTGTTGATTTTGAAAAGCATCGTGTCCCAAACGGTCATAAGCAGCTCTTTTTTGCTCATCTTTTAGAACATCATAAGCGGCATTGATTTCTTTAAATTTCTTTTCAGCATCTTTAGCATCAGTAGTATCAGGGTGATATTGCTTGGCTAGCTTGAGGTAGGCTTTTTTAAGGTCAGTTTGGCTAGCTGTTTTACTAACCCCTAGTATTTGGTAATAATTTTGTGACATAATTTAATTTATAAAATGAGATTGTAACGTCATTACGAGGAAAATTACATAGTAACTTGACAAAGCAATCTCAGGATATTTAACGAGAGTGCCACGTCGCTTCGCTCCTCGCAATGACGAAATTACTTCTACTTCTTCTCTACATCTTGAAAGTCGGCATCTACTATTTTTTCATCATTAGCGGCACTTTCTTCAGCAGGTTGGCTCTCGCTTTGTGCTTTATACATCGCTTCACCGATTTTCATGCTAGCTGCAGTTAAACTTTCGGTCTTTTCTTTAATCAAAGCAGCATCTTCCGACTCAAGCACTGCTTTTAAAGCGGCTAGTGCTTCTTCAACAGCTCCTTTATCGTCTGATGATAATTTATCGCCATATTCTGTAAGAGTTTTTTCAGTAGAATAAACTAAACTATCGGCAGCATTTTTTGTTTCAATAAGTTCCTTACGCTTTTTGTCTTCATCAGCATTTTGTTCGGCATCTTTAACCATTTGTTCAATTTCCGCATCGCTAAGACCACCGGAAGCTTGAATAGTTACTTTCTGCTCTTTACCGCTTGCTTTATCTTTAGCTGAAACATGCACTATTCCGTTAGCATCAATGTCAAACGTTACTTCTATTTGCGGCAAACCTCTTGGTGCAGGAGGTATACCTTCGAGATTAAACTGACCAAGTAATTTATTATCTTTTGCCATTTCACGTTCACCTTGGAATACTCTAATAGTTACGGCATGCTGGTTATCATCAGCAGTTGAGAATACCTGACTTTTCTTAGTAGGTATAGTAGTATTACGATCGATTAATCTTGTAAATACGCCGCCAAGAGTTTCAATGCCAAGGGATAGAGGTGTAACGTCTAATAATAATATATCCGTTACTTCTTTATTAAGTACTCCGCCTTGAATAGCAGCACCGAGAGCTACAACCTCATCGGGATTTACGCCTTTATGAGGCTCACGTCCGAAGAATTTTTTTACGGCTTCTTGTACTTTCGGCATTCTAGTCATACCGCCTACTAATACTACTTCTTGAATATCAGAAGCTTTAAAACCTGCATCCTGTAATGCTTTACGGCAAGGCTCAATTGTTTTTTCAATTAAATCATCTACTAATTTTTCTAGTTCAGCTCTAGTAAATTTAATATTTAAGTGTTTTGGACCGCTACTATCAGCCGTAATATAAGGTAAATTAATATCGGTAGTGACTGCAGAAGATAGCTCTTTCTTAGCTTTTTCCGCGGCTTCTTTCAAACGTTGAAGTGCTAAAGGATCTTTACTTAAATCTATACCGTTTTCTTTTTTGAATACATCTATTAAATGGTTTAATATTCTTGTATCGAAATCTTCACCGCCAAGGAATGTATCGCCGTTTGTTGATTTCACTTCAAAAACACCGTCAGCGATCTCAAGAATTGAAACATCGAATGTTCCGCCGCCAAGATCGTATACTGCAATAGTTTTACTTGTCGATTTCTCGAAACCGTAAGCAAGAGCTGCAGCAGTCGGCTCGTTGATTATTCTCAGGACCTCAAGACCTGCTATTTTACCGGCATCTTTTGTTGCTTGACGCTGTGCATCATTAAAATAAGCAGGTACGGTAATTACTGCTTGTGTTACTTTGTCCCCTAAATAATTCTCAGCAGTTTCTTTCATTTTTTGTAAAATGAATGCACTAATTTGACTTGGTGAATATTTATTATTATCCGCTTCGACCCATGCATCCCCGTTATCGGCTTTAACTATATTATACGGTACAATACCTTGGTCTTTCCTGACCATAGGATCGATAAAATTTCTACCGATTAATCGCTTTACCGCATATATAGTATTGCGAGGGTTAGTTACTGCTTGCCTCTTAGCAGATTGCCCGACTAATTTTTCGCCGTTTGCAAAAGCTATTATTGACGGCGTAGTTCTTTCACCTTCTGCATTTTCTATTACCTTTGGTTCTTTACCTTCCATGACCGCAACACAAGAGTTGGTAGTCCCAAGGTCGATACCTATTACTTTTCCCATAAGATTCCTCGTTTTCTTTTTTTTATTTTATTATGACTTTTGATTTGATATAGTGCGGCTTAAATGATTTTACAAGAGGTGACAATGAAAAAACTACCGATTTTACTAAAACTTTTATTTATTATTAATTTAGTTGTCCTAAATAATATAGTTTTAGCATCTAGCGAAACAAGCACTATTATATTTGAAAAAGCAAAGAAAGCAATCGTAACGATCGATACTAGAATTGCCGTATCGGCATATGACGATACAAGTAGTTGGACTGGAACGGGATTTATCAACGATAAGAACAACGGTTATATAATTACTAATACTCATGTTGTCGGCGGTGCGTCTATCGGAACTTATTTTGTTACTTTTTATAACGGTGAGCAGGCAGAAGCAAAACTTATCTATTACGATATTTGGCAAGATTATGCCGTTTTAAAAGTAGAGAGTAAAGATATACCGGCATCAGCAACGCAAATATCTTTTGCAAGCGAATTTCCAAAATTAAATCAAAAGGTTTTTGTAGTCGGTAACACAGAAGCAAAAGGTTTTTCTTTCCATACCGGTTATTTGTCTGATCTTTATAATATTGAAGGTTTAATGCCGCAATGTACTTATGTTATTAATTTAAATACTACAGGAGGTGCTAGCGGTTCACCGGTATTAAACGATAAGATTGAGGCTATAGGAGTATTATATGGTGGCGGTAAAACTCATTCTCTAGCGCTGCACGGTGATTATGTAGCTCGCACTTTAGAAAGTTTAAAGAATAATAAACAACCAGGCAGAAAACATATAGGAATAATAAGCGAGTTATATTCTTTAAATAAAGCAGTGAGACATCACAATTTCCCTAAAGAAGAAATGGATAAATATATAAAGAAATTTCCTGATAGTAGAAATAGAGTGATAAGCGTTAAGGCAGTTCTAGCCGGATCACCTGCCGAAAAATCTTTAAAAGCCGGTGATATTATTTGGGCAGTTAATGATAAGGAACTCGGCGGCAATCTAGCATTATTTGATAGAGAAATGGATAATTTCAAAGGAATCGCTATTAAACTTACTATATTTCGTGACGGAAAAAAGCTAGAACAAGCAGTAGATTTATATGATGTGAACAATAATAAAATCGCTAAAATGATAAATTTCGGCGGTGCAGTATTTTTTGAAGCCGATGATTATTTTAGTAATAAATCAGGTATTCCGCTTAAAGCTCTAAGTATAGCTTCCGTTCAATCCGGTAGTAGCTTTAGCTCTATACCAACGTTTTTTACTAAAGATTATAAAAATGTTTATAGATTGCAAATTTTTGAGATGAAAGATTTAGCGTTAAGTAATCTTGATGATTTGGTGAAATTCTTACCTGCTATTACTAAAGAGAAGTTTATAACGGTTAGATTTAGAAATTATCAACCTTATTATGCTAATTTCGGTTATAATGAACTTATCTCGTCGCATGATGATATGATTGCTGATGTAACTCTAGATTCTATAGATACTAAGCCTTATATGTTAAAGTATAATACTATTTCTCATGATTGGGATATGGAAAATATAAAACTTCAGTAATTAATGACATTGTGATAAATTAACAATTCTTAATCAATGAAGTAATATATAATTCAACTTGGTTTGTTGCGTTATTATTCTTAAATTTATAATCTTATATTTTAGGAGCATTAATGACTAAAGAACAAATACTACAGTCGATAAAAAAAACATCTTTTTTTAAGTTTTTTACAAAAAATAGTAATAACTCTAATACTCATGATTCACTAACATCACCACGTTCAGATGATGATGATATAGAGAGGGATGTTTCTAAAAAAGAAGCTTCTTAAGAAAATTCAAAGCATTAATAGACAAGAATGATGAAGCTGCACTAAAAGCATTTCTATTTGATAAAAATAATAAGTATATCTTACATGATGCGGTTGAGGATAAAGAATAAACATTAGTTGAAAAAATATTAGAAATATTGCAAAATTGTGAACGAGATATTATAGACCGGCTTAATATAGAACCATGGCATGGTTGGGCAGAAGATATGCACAAATATTTAGAAGATGATATGTCTATAATCGGAAAAAATAAGCATACAATAATGGAGCTTGTATAAAAATTTTGTAAATTATCGGACAAGAATCTTCCTTGTAAATTTAACATAGAGTATTAGATTTGCAAGGAAGATATAGAGAGTTCTTTAATAAAAAACGGTAAGTATGTAAAACTTACCGATTAAATTTAAAGCTTAAAAAATTATAATTCAGTGATAGGGATATACTTGATACTTCCATCTTCTCCTATCAATGGGTAATACTTTGTTTGAGTGTTATAAGCATCATAACTAATTGATGTTTGTGATGATAGTGTTTGTGCTAATATTATCAATTTTTCTTCATATAACGCAAAAGATTTTTCTAAGTCCTCTTTTGTAATCTTTACAGTTTTAGCTTCATCTGTATTTACTTTGAGTGTTTCAATATTTTCTGTTAAGCTATATTTTGTTAAAGTTACTTTTTCTAGTAGGGGAAAATATGTTCTTATTTTTACCAATGCTATGCGTATTTGTATTAAAATATTTAGAACAAGTTTATTTAATAACATCTAATACCTTAAAAATTTTGAAGTGGCAGCATACAAGTCTCACTTATTGATGTCAACATAATTAAATATTAATAAATGCTCATTATTATAATTGCTCATTATTATAATTTTCTTTCACAAAATCGAAATAAACTGTTATTAATATAAAAAACCAATCTTAATCTAATATATGCGTTCTTTATTTGTAATAATTATATTCTTTCTAATGAGCAGTTGTAAATTAAAACCGGTATATAGTGAAAAATACAGTAGAAATAATGATTTAGAAGCTATTGAAGTTGAACCAATTCAAACAATTGAAGGGGCTGAGTTTTATCATCGTTTAACTAGTATTTTACCTCAGAAAGCACAAGCAAAATACCTGCTTAAAGTAAAGCTTATCGCAACAACTATGCCTGCTACTATTGAAAAAAACTCCAATGTTTTAAGGGAATATATTAATCAATTAGTTAGATATAAATTAATTGATATAGAAAGCCAAAAGGTTTTAATTGAAGAGAAGTTTTACCAAAACACGTCATATAATGCTATTTTTACACCATATGCGACAAATGTTGAAAGAGATAAAACAGGAATAGACTTGGCATATCAAGCAGCAGAAGAAATTCGTAGCAGATTAATTTTATATTTTACACGGAAATAGTTAAGCTATGAAATTTTATTTTTCACAAATAGGTAGATTATTTGAACTAATAACATCCGGAAAGATTAGAGCTCTTTTACTATATGGTCCTGATAAAGGTTATATAGAAAAAATTTGTAAGCATTTAGTAAAAAGCTTAAATATGCTACAAACTTCTATAGAATACGCAGATCTTAATATTTCATCTTTAGAAATATTACTTAATTCGTCTAATTTTTTTGGTCAAAAAGAATTAATTAAAATTAGATCGGTTGGGAATTCAATTGATAAGAATTTAAAAATAATTCTAAACAGGGATTATATAAATTTCCCTGTATTTATAGGTGAAGAAATGACTTCTAGTGGGAGCATTAGAAAGTTTTTTGAAACGGAAGAATATTTAGCGGCAGTTGCTTGTTATCATGACGATGAAGCAAAAATTGAACGAATTATTTTAGGTAAAGTAGCAAAAACTAATAAAGTTATAAGTAAAGAAGCTATTACTTATTTAAAAGCTCATTTAAAAGGTGATCATGATTTAATTTGTAGCGAAATAAATAAATTAATATATTTTGTTCACGACGCACGCGAAATTACTTTAAACGACGTTCTAGAAGTTATAAGTAGCGAAATTACGGCAAACGGCAGTGATTTAGCAATGTATTTTTCAAAAAAAGATTATAGTAATTTTCTGCAAGAGCTTGATATATTAAAAAAACAAAATATCAATGAAGTTTTAATTATTAGAGCATTAATAAGGCATTATTTAAATTTATATATAGTGTTGTCGAAAGTAAAAAACGGTGAGCGTTTGGAACTCGCAATAAAATCATTATCACCACCGATTTTCTATCAGTATATTAATGATTTTACGAAGATAGCAAACGGTCTTAGCCTCACTGAATGTCTAAAGACTTTAAAAGTGCTACAACAGGCAGAAGTGGATTATAAGTTAAATCCTGCTAGTTTCGATTTATTCCAAAGTATACTCCAAAGTAAATGAAGAGTAGACGAAGTTTAATTTGGAAAAGAGCAAGGAGACTATAAGGTGAGGAGCGGAGCGTATACTTAATACGTGAGCACCGTAGCTTTTATAATATGATGTAGCCAATTTTTCAAATTAAACGAGTATACATTATGCCTAGACCTGATTTTTCTGACCCTGACAAACAAATTCACGAGATAATTAGAGTTAATCATGCCGGAGAATATGGTGCAAAAAGAATTTATCAAGGACAGCTAAAATATATTAAATCTCAAAATGATCATATATTGATTAAAGAAATGCTTGACCACGAAGAAGTGCATTTAAATTATTTTGAAAAAAAATTACTGGAAAAAGAAATAAGACCCACGTTTTTATTATTTTTTTGGCATCATTACGGATTTTTACTTGGTGCTTTATCTTCCTTGATGGGAATAAAAACGGCGATGCTTATTACCGAGAGTGTAGAAGAAGTAATAGAAAAACATTATGAACAGCAAATAAATTATTTAGAAAATAAAAATGTTGAGCCAGAATTATTAAATAATATTATTAAATTTCGACTTGATGAAATTGAACATAAAAATATTGCTATAATGAATGATAGTACTGAGGCAATATTTGCAGAAATAACTAGTAAAATAGTGAAGATAATTTGTCGTATCTCTATAATTTTAAGTAAGAAAATTTAGAGTTAACAACTTAATTAGTTAAAAAATCTAGAAATATTTTACTTCTAAGATATTAAGAAGATAATAAAAAAATATTAATAATATTATTAGAAATGGTGATGCAAAGAAAAACTTTTTTTAAATTTGTTCTTTATTTTTTGCATTTGTATTTTTTAGAATTAATAAATAAAGGTGCCAGGGGTTAAGTTCCGTTGCTGTAAGACAACAACCTCCATTATACTTCATGATTTTACTCACTTATAATAATAGACCCCTGGCATAACTTAATATTAAGTTTTGACAGATTGGTCTTGCAACAATGGAGCTTAAACATTATTAGCGGTCTATATATTAGTTGAATAATATAAAGAGTCAAGAGATTTTAGTTGTCATTGATAATAAATAATGTAATTCTGAGTTACTGGGTATATTTTCTATATAATCTGTTTCTAGCATTTGCTTTTACATCAATAATAATTTATATTTATTTTCACTCATGCGAACATGTGAATAGCAGATTACTTTTGTAGTTTGTTATTGGTGATAATTAGGAAATATAAAATAACAATATGAGTCAAAAGATAATTTTAAATAATTCATATTCTATTACTAAATCGCACTTATTCCATATAGTAGACCCAAGCCCTTGGCCCGTCCTAACATCTTTTGCTTTACTTCTTTTGGTTATAGGCGGCGTCTCGTTCATGCATGGCTACAAATTTAATATATATATTTTATCTGCAGGGATTATTTCAGTAGGTTACTGTTTATATTCTTGGTGGAGAGATATAGTGAAAGAAGGAATAGTCGAACATCAGCATACTAGTCCTGTTAGAAAAGGTTTACAAATAGGTATGGCGTTATTTATCTTAACGGAAATAGTATTTTTTGGTGTATTTTTTGCTTCTTTTTTTAAATCAAGTCTATCACCCGTAGGTCTTTTAGACGGTGTATGGGTTGTCAAGCAGGGCATTTGGCCTCCACCTACAATTAAAACTTTTGAGCCGTTTGATATTCCTTTTATCAATACTTTAATACTACTCTTATCAGGCACTACCATTACTTGGGCTCACTACGCCTTAGAAGAAAAAAATCAAAAAGATTGTGTAACTGCACTTGCTCTTACCATATTGCTTGGAATATTTTTTACAACTATGCAGGCATATGAATATTACCATGCGGCGTTTAAATTTACAGATGGTATATATGCTTCTAATTTTTATTTAGCCACAGGTTTTCATGGAGCTCATGTAATTATAGGTACTATATTTCTAATAGTTTGCTACTTTAGAGCAAAAAGAGGAGATTTTACTACAGAAGGTAATGGACATTTAGGGTTTGAATGTGCTGCATGGTACTGGCATTTTGTAGATGTGGTTTGGTTATTTTTATTTACGTTTGTTTATATATTTGGAAGTTAAATTATACTATATGTGATTATAATATTACTTAAAATAAGTATTTTTAAAATATTTTTGCATATTAATTAAAATTGCATATATTTAGGAGTTGATTTATATATAAATAAATTATACATTATTTTTTAAATGCTAATTATTTTATTGAGGTAAAACATATGAACTTTCCTATTCGTAAATTAAACGAAGAATTAATCGATTATAATCTATCATTACGCATATTATTTACTATTCTAAGCGTGGCTATTATTATGGTAGCTTTTGATAGCTTAGGTAATAATGCCGGCGATCCTGTAGGTGAGGCATTATGTAAGTTAATTAAAGTATTCAGAGGCAATACTGCAAAAGGTATAGCTGTTGTCGGTATAATTGTTCTGGGAATTCAAACATTAAGAGGAAAATTGCAGTGGGAAGTAGCTTTAGTGGTAGTTACTGCAATCATTATATTATTTAAAGCTCCAGATATTGTTAATATGGTATCAAGTGATACTAATAGCTCAAGTTGTGGTGTTTCCTAATACACGAAAAAATTATTATATCTATTAGTAATACCCATAAGCTTCGGCTTATGGGTATTTTTATTTTTAAGTGATGTTGTTGCATAGCCCCTATGTCATTCCCACATGGCATCGTTGCGTAGGTCGAAAAATGCGTTAGGTGTTATAATGTGGCTTGACTCTCTATTGTATGAACGTTTAGTATGTCATTCCTGTAAAGGTAGGGACAAGACGACCTTAATATAGATTACATATTTAATAAAAATAAACATATAAAAACAAGTTTTTATATGTTTTTCTGGATTCCCGCCTACGTGGGAATGACATCAATTGCCTTTATACTTAAGTCAACTGCAACATTCGTACAATACTCAATAGTGTTTTAATTGTTTTGATGGATCACGTGGTTAAACCACGAGATGACAGTGGATTTTGTAGGTCTATGCAACAACATCCTCACTTAAATAAAAGTCCTAATCTATTACCTATAACAATATCAATATATTTTGCTGTAATAGGGATCCCTTCAATATTCATTTCTAGATATATTGCTTGTTTTGCAGGATTTTTGTTTGTAGTTTTGTAATTGATACATATTCATCTAAAGCTTGATTATTAGTATCTATTACTCTCACTTTGATTATAGGATCGGAAATTAAATAATCAGACTCATTAGATAATTTATAAAATATCTTCATACCGCCTATATGACGAGATTTGCCTAAATTAATTTCTTCTATCTTTAATTGATCATATTTACCTAAGAATTTAAAGCTATCTATTAGTAATATCACTAAACAAAAAATTATAAAGCTAGTCCATAATATTGGAAATATATTATATTTTTTCTTAGTAGGAATATACGGTAAAATAACCGGCACATTAGCATTGTAATGATTTTTAATAGGAGTTTTAATAGTGCCCGTGTTTACTTTATCTTTAAAGTCATTTAATGTACTATTATTATAGTCTAATTTCTGATACCACAAATGGCTACATTTGGAACATTTTACTCGTCGTCCGTTAATACCTATTTGATTGCTTGTAACAATAAATCTTGTTTGGCAATTTGGGCAAGTAATATGCATAGTTAATTATAATTGTTATGTTTGACTTTATGATAATCTCATTTATTATTTTTGGCAATAAAACAGTTAAAAGATATGTCCTCTCTTATTAAAGAAATTGAAGAAGCTTGGCAAATTAAGGACACACTTCTTCAAGATTTTTCAAAGCTTATAACATTAAAGCAAACTCTTAATGATAGTATAGAAAGCTTAAATCAAGGTACGATTCGTGTTTGTGAAAAGAAAGAAAATAGTTGGCAAGTTAATGAATGGGTAAAGAAAGCTATATTGCTATATTTTATCACTACGGAATCACAACTTTATAATAACAATTATAATAGTTGGTATGACAAAGTTGCTCCTAAATTTTCTGCAGATACTGATAAAAATACATTCAAAGAAGCAGCTATACGCACAGTGCCCGGAGCTGTTGTTAGAACAGGTACTTATATAGCTAAAAATGTTGTAATTATGCCTTCTTTCATTAATATAGGTGCTTATATAGATGAGGGAACAATGATTGATACATGGGCTACTATCGGCTCATGTGCTCAAATCGGTAAGAATTGCCATATTTCAGGCGGCACGGGAATAGGTGGGGTGCTTGAGCCGTTGCAAGCAAAGCCTGTTATCATTGAAGATAATTGTTTTATCGGTGCAAGATCGGAAATAGCAGAAGGTGTAATAGTAGAGGAAGGAGCAGTAATTAGTATGGGGGTGTTTATCAGTAGCTCTACAAAAATAGTATACAGAGATACAGGTGAAATTATTTACGGCAGAATTCCGGCTTATTCCGTTGTAGTTCCAGGAGTATTACCTGCTAAGGAAGCCGGTAAGCCTGGACTTTATTGCGTAGTTATCGTAAAACAAGTCGATAAAACTACTAGAGCTAAAGTAAGCATAAATGATTTACTGAGATAGATAGATCAATGTGAGCGTTCATGGGTTTTTCAATGTCACCCCGTGGCCTGACCACGGGGTCCAGAAAAAATAACTTCAATATTGTTACCTACACTACATGTTTAATAAAATAAACATATAAAAATAAATTTTTATATGTTTTACTGGATTCCGTGAATAAATCACGGGATGACAGAGAGGAATAATAAGCCGCTTAACACCAGTGAACGGTCACAGATCAATAATATCGCTGATTATACCATTAAGATATCCCTCTCTTTATTGTTGTTCTGAAATATCTGTTTGTTGAATTGCGTTATTATTTGGGTTTCCTAAGAAAGTATTGTATGCTATAAGCATTGCATCTCGTTGTTTTTGAGGATCACGTACAACACCAGCTGTATTATAATTAGCTAAAGCTCCATTATAATCTTCTTCTTCGCTCAATATCTCATCTATTTTAGAGTGGCAGCTAGCCTATAGTTTGAGTCACTTCTGCTTTGTCCGAGTACTTATTTAACCACTCTATGGCTTCTTTATAATATTGCTACTGGTTGATCGTGTTTAGGTTCTATATTTTTTATAGAAGATAGATAGTGATTTTGTATGAATAAATCACATATTTTAATTAAGGAACTATAGTAATCATTGGATTGAGACCATGTTGTAGATAACATTTCTTCAAATAATGATAATTCTTTAATTTGTAGGTTAATACATATCGGTCAGCTTGAATAACTGGTTTATTGTCTGTGAATTTCTCAATAGAGTCTAAAATTTGAAATATTACCCCTATAAGGTTATTAGCTTGTTTGTTTAATATGATAGCTTGAAATTCTGATAATTGTGCTAATCCTTCAAAACAAGAAAGAGTTTTTTCTATAGCCGGTATTGTATTGGAGAACTTGGTAAATATGGTTTAATATAATCCTCATAGTTAAAAAATTTTGAGTAGTTAAGAGGTGTATATACATTAAAGTCTTCAAAAATTGATTGGATAGTATTAATTATATATTATATATTTATCTGTATTTGTGTATGTAAATTTTCTATCAGACGGTCTTGTTCCTTTAGCAATGAACTTAGCTGCTTTATCTCTAAATTTTGTACTCCTTTTCTCTCTTCTAGGTGTTTTAGTTCTAGAGAGAGGTTTATTTTCCCATTTTGAGAAGTAGGTTTATAGAAAAATTTTATATCAGAGCATTCTAATATATCCTGGTTAATAGCAATGCTATTTTGTACATCTGCATAATGTTTTCATGATTATTTTCATTATGTTGTGTTATTACGCATATAACATTTCCTTTTAATTTTTTGTGTTCTTCTGTAGGAAAAATATTTTTAAAGTCTTCTATAATCCTGTTAAAGATACTAGGGGATTTTACGGTCTCTTCTTTTACTACTATGATAAATTTTAATTTATCGGTCATTTGAACTAGCTTTTGAATGAAAAATACATTGATTAACTCTTGCACTGTATCGGGTACTCCGTTAGAGCATTCCCAAAATACTTTTTCTGCAATTTCAAATTTTTTGGGATCATATATAGCCGGTTCATATTTATGCTGAATTTCCGGCCTTGTTTCAAAATCAAATAATTTATCAAATGTAAATTCTTCACCGTTTTCGATAATCTTAAGGTTGTTCTCAAGAGCATTTAAAAATGTGCTTTTCCCGCTATAAGGTAATCCTATTACTACTGTAGCTTCTGGTGTTTTTCCTGCTGGTATTAGTGAATAATTCACTTCAGTCAATGCATTTAGAATATTTGCTTTTAAAGAATCAAGAGCAGTTTCTGCTTCTGTGAAAGGTTTAATATCAATTTCTGTGGGAATTTTAAATTTCATATATAACCGCTAATCTATTCTTTAATATAAATTTTTATACTGTCGCTTTCGCCGCTATCGCTGATAGCTCTAATAATAAATTCACCGGCTTTTGCTTTCCATATTACTGCTTCGTTTGGTTTCGCGGTTGCTATTAATTCATTTTCCACAAACCAAAAAATATTGTTGGTTTTATTATCGCTAATCGCACTAAAAGTAATGTTATCACTATTTTTAATTGAATGTACGGAATTTTTTAACGGGTATATAATTTTAGGTTTTTGATGATGCCAATTTATCAATCTATTGCAATGGTTTGTAGGTATCGGTTTCGGTAATATATGTATTCCTGCTTTTTGATAAACCGAAAGCATATCTGTTGGCCATAAATTTACTGTTTTATATTCTGTTTGTCCTTTAATAAAGTTACAAGCAGGCATACCGGTTTTTAAATCTATCAACATTTTTCTATAAATACCGGATTGTTTTATCGGTGATTTGCCTTGAATGAATAAGGTTTCTGCTTTAACCGGACACATATCGTTATCGATATCTCCCGTATCTGCACAAACTTTTACTTTAGTAATATTTAGTGCATTAATTTTTGAAAGGATTAAATCCTCATCTTTATTTGGTCTAGCTATGGATTCGATAATATTAAAGAATAAAGGGGCTGCAGAAATATTACCCGTAAATGTTCCGTGAGTTTGCCCTTTGAAATCCCCAACCCAAACAGCAAGTACGTATTTCCCGAATATGCCGACGCTAAGTGCATCTCTAAATGAGCTGGAAGTACCTGTTTTCCAATAAATCGGTAAGTTATGCTTTGTATTATTATAGGTAATAGGACGAGTCGTATCTTTTATAATATCAAGTGTTAAATAGCTTGCCTCGGGGGATAGTAGTACGGTGTCTGCGTCATCCTTGTCCTCTCCTGTGTCATTCCCGCGAAAGCGGGAATCCAGTAAATCATATGAAATTTTTGTTCCAACATTTAGGTAATTTTTTATGGATTCCTGCTTTCGCAGGAATGACATAGTAGAATCCAATACTTTTCTAAGCGGTTTATAAGTACCGAAATTAGCAAGCATAGCATAAAGAGTAGTTAACTCTTCAAGAGTAATTTCTGCTGTGCCGAGTACTATAGATAAACCGTAATTTTCAGGTTTTCGTAAGCCTCTAATTTTTGCTTGTTGTAAGAACTCATAAAAATTCGGGTTTTTTAACTTAGACGCCAGAAATATTACAGGTACGTTACGGCTCTTTATTAACGATTCTCTAGCGCTTAAACCGCCTGCAAACCTACTATCAAAATTTTCTGGTTTATAATGATCGTAGTAAGTAGGTGTATCCTTTAGTAAAGTTAACGGATGTATTAGTGATTGATCAAAACTAAGTGCATAGACAAACGGTTTTAAAGCTGAGCCTGGAGATCTATGGCTTTTAGTGCCGTTAATCTGTCCACAAATATCGTTATTAAAAAACTCTCCGGAGCCAATACTTGCAAGCACTTCCATAGTAGTAAAATCAATAAGAATTACGGCGGCATTATTAATGCCATATTTTTTCCGATCATTAATATATAGCCGAACTTGTTTTTCTATAGTAGCTTGCAGATTTTTATCTATAGTAGTGCGTATAATAGGGCTATCATTATTTGCTAGTATGTCTAAAGTAAAATGCGGTGCAATAAAAGGCAGCTTTTTATTTTGATTAAATTTAACCGGCAAACTAATTAACTTATTATAAATAATATCTTGTGGGTGAATCGTGAGCCACTTGGTAAATAGATATTTACGTGCTTTAAAAATATTAATATCATTCCCGCCTCTTTTAAGCGGATTTTGTGGGATTACTGCAAGGTTTAGAATATCGATCAAATTTAAATCTTTTAGGTCACGATTGAAGTAAATATAACTGCCGGCTGCTATCCCTTCAATATTACTACCGTAAGGCACTAGATTTAGATAAGCTTCTAGGATTTCATCTTTTGAATAATGTAGCTCTACATGAATAGCTTTAATGATTTGATGGATTTTACCAAGAATAGTAGAAGAGTTTATTCCATATCTTAAACGTGCTACTTGCATTGTTATAGTAGAGCCGCCTATTTTACGATTATTCTGTAAATAAGTAGAATAAAAAGCTTTGGCTAAAGAAACGGGGTTAACGCCAAAATGCTCATAAAAATGCTTGTCTTCATATAATAGTACTGCTTCTATAAAACTTGCCGGTATTTCACGTATAGGAGTGAATATCCTATATTTATCGTCTTTAGAAAGCGAAATACGCATTAACTCGCCGTTTCGGTCAAATACTCTTTGTGAGAAACTTACGTCTTTAAGTAAAGGCGCAGGAGGAATAGCAAAATATAATATTATAATGCCACTGATTGTAATAAAAAGTAATTTGGTTTTGAGAGACAAAGTATATACCTTATAGTTTAATGTCATTCCCGCGTAGGCAAGAAAGCGCGGTTGCGTGGAACGATTTTTGCGTCATTGCGAGGAAAAACTGTAAGTTTCGACGAAGCAATATTGGAAAAATTCCTGAGATTGCCACGCTCACTAAAGTTTGCTTGCAATGACGACTTGGGTATTCATAACAATCATTATAAAGCATTTTAAAAATAATGAAAATTTTAATAATATCGCTTGCATGTATAGAAGTAATACTGTATCTTGTTCCACAAGATTTTAATAAATTAACTAAACTAAACGTTAACAATAAGCTTTACATTTCCTATAAATACTAAAATATCATATAAAATCCACGTTACTATCCTATTTTATAACTTATCAATATAAATTTTTTAACATAATATTTTTTATGTATCATTATCTTCAATAATAAAAAGTATTAATATTTTAAGTAATTGCTAAGATTTATTAAAGAGAAATTAGATATTATGAAAATATTAAATCTATAAATTCTAAACTTGCAAAATTATTCTTACTTAGCTGTGCTAATGCTGTAATCCTTACCGCTGTGACCGGGGAAGCAAGAGCAGATATAGAAATCTATGATATATTGAACCATACTGCTGACTACCAAATATTAACTCCTGCTCAAAAGCTTAATGTTATAAAAGGAATTCAGGACCGTATAGATTTTGGTGACCTTGTTGACGATCTTATGCCGGGGGAAAGCAGATTATTCAATAACGCAATAATAGAAGTCACTAGACTTCAAGCAGTTGCTCCTGTACTTAACGGTGCTAGAGAAAGAAGAGAAGCACGTGCAGCCGGTGTTGAAGTTGTTGATTTAACAGGTAATACAGCAGTAGAAACAGGACGTAACGAGCAAGAGATAGTTCTAGAAAATAGACTGCAAGTATTGGCAATCCTTGCTAAAGTTGAAGGGGCAAATGCTGTCAGTATTAACGATAAAATTAAAAAGGCTATACATTTGATAACATAGAAAATTTAAATACACCTTTGGAGCAGTTAAAATATATAGCTATGACAGGCGGTGTAGATGCTAATGACGATTTAAAAGTTGTAAATAATTATGTTGAAGCTCCTTTAACAACAGAAGCTTTTGAATATGTATTTTTTAGTACTAATATTACTGATCCTACTGTAAGAAGCATCGATATTAATGCTAAATACTCTGAATCAGGAAACAGCACTTTATTAAATAAGTTTAAAAGCGTAGCTACTCCAGAAGCAAAACATAAATTATTAGATCAATTTAAAAACTATGTTAATCAAAACTTAGTTGAGCTTGAGTCTAAACAATCTAGTATTCCCATAAGACAATCCGTAATGAAGTTAGCTGATCCTGCAATAGTAGTTAATTATTGAGAGCAGATGGCTAAATTAAAAGAAGCATATATTGATAACGGTAAAATTAAGATAGTGAATGAAAACGATAAGGTAGTTGATGAGCAAGGTCTAAAAAGTTATAACAAGATTTTAAAAGATGCCGGTTTAATAACTAAAGATTTGGATGGTAAGAAAATGCAGGCATTGATAAATAATTGCGATGCTTTAACAATGAGTGATCTGGTACTTGTCCTAAAAAAGACTGTAGGTGAAATAAGAATAGATAATGAGGGTCTAGTAGGTCTTGTAATATAGCACCTCAAGCAATGGCAGGAGTAGTACTGCCTCTTCCGCCTCTACCGGGTGGAGTAGCAGCTCCTCCTACGGCAGGTGTAGGTATAAGACTTGCAATAGCTAGGGATATAGCAAATCTAGATGCCATAGGTGATGAGGGAACTAAAATTAGCAGGTTATGAATCTAAAGGCAAAAGAAGATGCTACATTAAGAGGAAGAATAGCTGCACCGGCACTGGTTGTAGGCAGAGCAGTCGCAGAAGTTCTTGTAGCTCCGAATACTTTAGACAGAATATTTCATAATGAGATGTATTTAGCTAAAAATAATGGAAATTCCGGAAAGCTAGAAGTAAGAACATTAGGTGCAGAAACAGATTTAGGGATTACTATCAAAACACTTTTAACTTTAGAAGAAAGGAAAAGTTCACTTAAGTCTTTAGCATTATTTTCAGAAGCAAAGCCTGATAAAGCACAATTAATGATAAAAGCTGAGAATATTTGGAATAGACTAAAAGATGATGATGTAATAAAGCAAATTTCAAGGCAAGCTTTAACTTTAAATAATAAAATAGCCAACAAGGAATTTTTTAAAGAGCTATTTAATGAAGAAGAACATAATGCAATAGACCGTTAAACTATACTTTTGATAAATTACCGCTGGACTTACAAAATCATATTACGGCAAGACGTACTGAAATAAAAATAAAAGATAAACTACAAGATAAGAAAACAATTATATCAAGAATAGATTATATTGCTAAAAATGAAAATGTTTTAGGAATAAATTCTTTAAATAATGAAATAGAGATAAAATTTCCCGATGTACTAGATCTAGCTCTTAATAAAGGAGACGTACGCGATAATATAGCCCTTACTCCTAAAGCAAACGAAGTAAATACTCAAATAAATAATTGGATTAATAACAACATTGTTAATTTAACAGTGGAAAGTAATATAGATAGCGGCTAACATTTTTATAAAATAAAGCTGTACCGGCAACATTATCAAGAATTTATGAAACGGCAGTTGATACTAACGCTAGATTACTAAGAAAAGTTTTAGCCGATAATGCAGCTGGTTTATCTAAAGCTTCTAAAACCATTACAGAGAAAAATATAACAGACGCTGTACAAAATAATTTTAATGCAAAAATGAAAGTTTTAATACCTAATACTAAAGATTTCTCAAAAGAGGCAATTGTAAAATTTCTTAATATAATAAGTGATGAGAAAGTAGAAGTAGTATTAAAAGGAGTACAAGCAGTGAAAGCTGCTAATACCCCTGTTATTGCACCGGTAATAGTGGTAGCAGGTGGACTGCCACTACCTACGAGGGTAGGATATAATGGGCTTGGTATGGACGGTTTAGTCAGAAAGAGGAACAGTCTAAAGCCTATCGTAAATCTTTTTCCTAAAAAAAATGCTGTGGTTGCAGTGGCAGTAGCTTATATTGCTCCTACTTCTAAAATAGGGGACAAAATACGAAACCGTTGTTCAAGCTATAGCAGCTTCAGTTGATACGGATTTAAAAAGAGAGTTAGCAATAAAGACTCAAGGAAAGGAAAAACTAAAAGCATTAATTGTAGAAGAAGTTTTGGAGAAATATACAACTAAAAATGCAGATGCACTTGATGGTAATATAAATCAATTAGCTCAAGCTATAAAAGAAGGAACCAATATTGAGTTCATAGGTCTTAAAAGAGAAGTAGCAAGTGGTATAGATCAGGAAACAAGAAATCTATGTGTTAGAATGAATCAAGATGCAGGATTAATGCAGCAACTTAAAGTGAATAATTCTAGGTTAGCAGCAATTATAGAAGCGGCAGCTGTAAATGAAGCAGAAGTTGCTACAAGACATCCTGAGTCAGCAGCAGCACAAGCAGTAGCAAATGGGAGACGTAAGCTATGGTGGAGTAGTTGTAGTAGCTCCTGCTGTTGCTTCTGTGGCTCCTGTTGCACCATTGGTTTTACTGGCAGATCCTGAAGAGGATGCAGCAGAGGTAATAGCTGTTCCTGCAGTTGCAGTTCCATTAGCAACGGTACCGGTAGTTATTAATATGGAAGATGTAGGGGTAGTTCCGCCTCCGGTGGAAGAAGCTCCACATACTGGTGCAGAAATTATGATTGTTCAACGTATAAAGAGGATTGTTCCTGTGGAGGGCAATATTGAAGGCTTTGATGATAAAAATGATGATTTTAACATTGAAGAAGATTATGAAAATGATGATTATAATATAATACAGGCGCGAACAAAAGTAGAAGTATCTAGTAGTACAAATAAATCAGAATCTAAGGATTCTGAAGTTAGCCTTGAAAACTCGAAGCAAGAGGAAGCTAGACAAGAAGAGGAGGCAAAAGTAGTTGCTTCTATAAAGGAAGCCGCAGAAGCAAGCATTGCTGAAGTTGTAGAAATGCAAAATGCAGTAAAACAAGAAGAAGAAATGATTGGAGCAATATATAATCCGATTCATGATATCACTCAAATGAGCTGTAATATTTCGCATAGAATGTTCTCTAGTGCTGCAGTTGCTGCGGGTGATGAAGATGAAAAAGTGTTAGATAAAAGCCTTTGTATTGCAGGTACTTACGGTACTAATACGCGAAAAGGTTTTGCCGGTTATAAAGGTCATGCTTCGGGCGGTTATAGGTTTTGATATTGGTGCTGATAACTACAAAGATTTAGTCGGTATTGCTTATACTAAATTGGATTCAAAGTTTAAATCTAACGGTAGCAGGTCAAATACTAATATCGATAGCCATATCGTAACTTTATACGGACAAAAAGAATTACTGAAAAACTTTATGATACAAGCTATGTTTGCTTACAATCATAATATAGTAAAGAGTAAAATCAACCGTTTAGGTACTATTGCAACCGGTAAATATAAGCATTATAATTATAACTTTGAAACTGTATTAAGTTATAATCATCTTATGAATGGTGATATTACGCTTACTCCAAATCTTGGTATAAGATACGGCCACTCTAAAGACGATACATATCAAGAAAGTGATGTAGGTATTCAGCATTTGAGTATTGCTTCTAAAAAGCAGCATTTATAGAGCGGTATTTTAGGCAGTAAGGTAGCTTTAGCACCGCAGAAAATAGCTGAAGGTTTCAGTGTTACGCCTGCACTTCAAGCATCTGTAGAACATTACTTTAATGATAATAGTAAAAAACTTAATGCTAAAGTAAAATGGAAAGATAGAGAAGTTAATGAAACTATCGCATTACCGAAGCAACCTAAAGTCGCTTATAATATCGGTGCTAGCGTTTTAACTGAAAAAGATAATGTAAGCGTATTACTTGACTATAACTGTCATTTACACAAGAAGTATCAAAGCCATCAAGGCTTTGTGAAGTTGAAAGTGAAGTTATAACAGCCAAAATCGTCATTGCAAGAAAAAATTGTAAATTTTGACGAAGCAATCCAGTAAAAAATGCTAATTTATAGCATTTTTTTTATTTTTTGTGGATTGCTACGCAGCCTACGGCTGCTCGCAATGACGATTATGGACCCACGCTAGCAATGCACTCCCAAAAGTCGTAAATAATTATTACTCGTCTCTTACTACTAACACTGATATATCTGAATGACGGACGATTTTAGAAGCATTAGGTCCAAGCATATAATCTTTTAATTGTAGTCTGACTGCAGAGATTATTATTAAATCGGCTTTAATTTCATTAGAGTGCTTAATTATTTCATCATAAACGGCACCGCTACCTATATAATAATCTGTTTCAATTTCATCGGGAATATATTGTTTGATCAGCTCTTTAATTTGAGCTTTATACTTTTCTTTTTTCTCCGTTCTCCAATGTTTAGGTAAATAATCTTCAAACATTTTCGTACCGAATTCAGGAATTACATACATAAAATGTAATTTTGCTTGAAAGTTCGTCGCAAGCATTAAAGCCTTAGAAAGAATACCTTTTATAGATTTTTTATCATTTAAATCTATAGGTATCAGTATATTTTTAAATATAGTATTTTCAGACATAATATATTGTTAGTTTTTGTTTCTTACTGAATCATGTTTTGGTAGAACAAAATTTTTAGTATCAGCGAAATAGTTAATGTCCAGGTTATTTAATAAGTAATTAGAAAGTTTAAAATTTGCTACGTTTCTATGAAAAGCTCCGATAAATTTATCTAAAATATCACGATTCGCCTCATCTCTAGTTACTAGGATTGCCGATACTTTTACTGTAGTTTGATCATTGGTAATCCCTGGATATAAGCCCTTATGAAGTATGGCTTTATGAAAAGCTCTATTTTGTTTTATTAATTCCGTTATTTTATCATTGTCAATAGAAATGAAATCAATTTCACACTTATTAGCTATTAAATTTACTAAGGGGTTAGAATGTCCAACCATCATTATTATAGCATCTATTTCCTTATTACAGAATTGATCACTAGAATCTTCATAATTCATGTGTAGTTCTTCAGGTTCCTTAGCAAATTTATATAAAGAACGTACGACATCATAAGTAATATGACTACTGGAAAATGTCGGACCATTAGTTATTTTTTTTCCGTCAATATCAGCAAAAACTTTTATTTTATCCTCATCTTTTACAATAACCGTAAAAAACTCATCATGTAGATTAAGCACCTGACGTAAATTTTGCATTTTTTCTTGATCGTGATAATAACCTATGCCCTCATATGCTTCTACTGCAATATTAGCTTGCACTAGGGCTAAATCAATTTTGCCTTGTTGTAATAATTTTAAATTTTCTATACTACCGTTTGTTGCAACAACTTCGCATTTAATAGGTTCATTATTTTTATCGTCATTTGTAATAGTCTTGCATAAATCAAGGCCAATAGCATAATATCCTTTTAAAATAGAGCCGGTACCGATTTTAATGACTTTTGGAGCAGCATAAATATTACTGCAAATAAGAAATATGCTAATAATAGTCGCTAGTTTAAAATTGTTCATAAAACGAATTTGAATTATTTGCGGTATTTTGGGTCTTCTTTATGTTCACCAAGTTTTAGTTCTAATAAATTAATAGAACCGATATTTATTCCTTTGTCTGAAAACTCAATATCAAACTTAGCTTTTTCTATATTGTTGTAAGCCGAATTTGCATTATTTTGCTCTGTATTTAATTGCGCGTCGGAAGCTTTATTAATTGCTTTAGCAATAATTGTTTTAATTATTTTCTTAGAAAAAATAATATTATTCGGTAATAATTTATCAACTATGGAATTATAATTTTCCAGCTCAAAATATAGTTTTCCTTTCGGTAATTTATTGGCAAAGAGTTGTAAATCACCGTTTAAATTAACTTTAGAATCATTATCACAAGTAAAAATAAATCTTTCTATATTTAAATTTTGTAAAATAGCTGAATCTTCTCCGTCTTCAGCAAATTTTAAAGAAGCAGCAATATCTAAATTAGCATTTTTAAAATTCACAATATCTTTTTCTGAATAATAATTCATGTTTAAAAATAAGGATATATTTGCTAAATTCTGTTTTCTTATAAGAAATGCTAAATCATTAATTTTAAAGATTTCTTGATTATCTTTAAATATCAATAATACTTTATTATTTAACTGAATTGATTTTAATAGTTCTTTTAAATTATCATCTTTTGATATTTTATATAAAGGTTTATTAAATTTTCCTATACCCTTTATGTCATCATCGCTGCGTACATCATAGGTAAATGTTTTGTCGCCGTAATTATCGACTTCTCTAATAAAAGGACCGAAATTAAGAGCGGCTCTTTTAGTACTAAAAGCTATATTTAGGACAATATTTTCGCATGTAAATTCTTTAGAATTTACATGATCAATTAATTTTACTTTAGGATCCGTTACGGTAATTTTCCAATTAAAAGGATAGCCTGAAAACTTAACTGCATTATAAGATATTTTAAGATTATCGGATTCAGAATTCTTCATTAAACTTACAACGTTATTTTTTATAGTATATGCAGTTGCAAACCATATTATAGTAAAGGCTAAAAACACAAAAAGAAGTATTTTACGTATCACTTTTTTAATCCATTATAATTTTATATTACGAGTAGCAGCAGGAAGGCGTACTTTTATGCCGTCTAATTCTTCGGTTAAAATAATTTGACATCCCAATCTAGAAGTATCGGTAAGACCAAAGGCTAAGTCAAGCATATCTTCCTCTGCTTCCATAGGTTTTTTTAATTTGTTGTAAAATTCTTCTTCTAAAATAACGTGACAAGTAGCACAAGCCAGCGATCCTTCACAAGCTCCCTCAAGGTCTAGATCGTTACTATGGGCAATTTCTAAAATAGAAAGCCCTATCGGTGCTTCTACTGTTTTTTCTTCTCCATCATTTATAATAAATGTTACTTTTATTTTTCCTGACATTCTTCTTATTTTTCCTTATCTAAATTAGTTCGATTATATATAATATTTATATATATAACTGAGGCTATTTAATTTGATTGATATTTTTGCCTTTTAGCAAATCATTAATTATTATATTAAACTTTGTATATATAGATTTTTTTGTTTTGGATTTAAACTCTTTAATAGAATTATTAATTAAGATCCGATCTCTAGCGTGTACGGCTTCTTTTATATTATCTAATAAAGAATTAATTATAGATATCTCACTTTCCGATAATAAAGTTGTTAATTCCGCTATAGCACGTTCTATGCTAAAGATTAAAGCCTCTGCTTCAATTACTGCTTCTTGTAATAATCTTGTATTATAATCTATTTTAGCATTTTTATACGCGTTTTCTAACATAATATCAATCTCCGTTTTATCAATACCGTGATTTGGCTTTACTTCTATAGCATGTGATGTATTGCTGATTTTCTCATAAGCAGAAACGGATAATATACCGTCTGCGTCAATAGCAAAAGTAACTTCGACTCTAATATATCCTGCTTTCATAGGAGGAAGTCCTTTTAACTCAAATCGGGCTAAACTGCGGCAATCGGCAGCCATTTCACGTTCACCTTGCAATATATGAAATTGTATACCGGTTTGATTATCGACATAAGTCGTAAATTCTTTTACTACCGAAATAGGAATCGGAGTATTATGCATGATGATTTTTTCAACTATACCGCCATATAATTCCATACCCAGCGATAAAGGTACTACATCAATCAATAATGAATTTGTATGGGGTGCTATTAAATTTTCTGCTTGTAATGCAGCCCCCCATACAACTGCTTTATCAGGATCGATATCTGATAGAATATCTATTTTAAATGCTTTATATAATTCGTCTTTTATTAAAGGAATGCGGGTTGCACCCCCTACTAAAATAACTCCGTCTATATTTGGATTTCCTGCTTGTTCTAAACACTCTTGAGCTATATTGATAGTACGTCCTACTAAGGGTAAAATTAATTGCTCTAATATTTGCTTACTAATTGATATATTATCATTATTAAAACTATCTTTATATGTTAAAGTTTCCTTTGCTTTTTTTGCAAGTTGTAAAGTATCTATAGAATTAGGTAAATCAAATTTATTGCAAAGATATTGTGTAATTACTATATCTATATCGTTGCCACCAAGCATATTATCGCCGTTTGTTGCTATAACTTGAAAAATACCTTCTTGTATATTAAGAATAGATACGTCAAAAGTGCCGCCGCCTAGGTCATATACTAAATAACAGCCTTTTTGATTTTTGTTTAAGCCGTAAGCATAGGCAGCTGCAGTAGGTTCGGCAATTAGCCTTAATACTTCAAAACCTGCTATTTTAGCCGCAAGCATTACTTCGCCTCTTGCTGCATTGTTAAAATGTGCAGGTACTGTTATTACTGCTTTAGTTAGATTAGTCTTTAATTGTTCTTCTGCTTGATTTTTTAGGTAAATAAAAATTTCTGCTGCAATTTCAGAGACTCTCAGTTGTTTATTTGCAAAATTTAGCTTAAGCTCACTACTATTTACATCTAGATAATCTTTAACTAACGAAAAAAGTGCCGGAGTATTTAGAATTTCTTTTAATGTTTTACCGAATAGTCTTTTAATAGAACGCAGTCCTTTATTATTACCTATAGTAAAATTGTTACTTGTAAAATCTATAGTAGTTGGGATTAGCTCTTTATCATCTATAGATTTAATAACTTTAACTTTTCTATTAGCTGCAATAGCTATTAATGAGTTAGTAGTGCCAAAATCGATACCGACTGCTATTTGCCGTGCTTGCTTAAAATCAGCTTGCTCCGGTTCCCTAATTTCTATTATTTGCATGATTTTATTTTTTCTTGCAGTTTATGCAGCAATGTCCCAATATATTTAAGCTTGCTAGTTTTTATAGTTGCGTCTGATAGATTGTGTTCTTCAAAAGCTTGTTTTAAAGAATCAATTTCAAACTTTTTCATTAATTCATATTTGTCTTTTATTTTTTCTAAATCACTCAATAAGATAGTATTTTCGATTATTTCCATTTCATCCCAGAATATGCTTAATTCTAGAGGCGAAAGTAAACTACGTGTTTTTTCGTCATCTAAATTTATATTTTGCAAAAGCAGCATATATTCAGCACGCTTTAAGGCATCTTTAAGAGTAGAGTAAGCGTTATTTAATTCAGCCGCAGTAATGAGATTTTGTTCCTTTTCCTGCAAAATTTTTGTTTTATCGGGATGATATTTTACCTGCATAGCAAAATATTGCTTTTCTAATATCTTTAAATTAATATTATACTCTTGCGGAAGTCCTAATAATTGAAAATAATTTTGCACTTTTCCTTTTTTGTAATTCTAAACTGCTCTATCATATATCAAAAATTAAAAAAATACAATTATGGAAGTAGATCTATTACATTTTGAAAAAAAATATCATAACTGTATTGTAGCAGGTATAGATGAAGCAGGTAGAGGACCACTTGCAGGTCCGGTAGTAGCAAGTGCCGTTATAGTAGATAACGCCAATATTATAACGGGCATTAAAGATTCTAAAAAGCTTTCCAAAAAGAAAAGAGAATTACTATATGAACAAATCACTAGTAATTATGTTTGGGCAACTGCTATTATTTCTCATACCGAAATTGATGATATTAATATATTAGAGGCAACTAAAAAAGCTTGTTCTATTGCTGTAGCAAATCTTAGCCTTGAGCCAGAAATAGTGTTAGTTGACGGTAATATGCAGTTTAAGGATGAAAGATTTGTCAGTATAATTAACGGTGATAATTTATCATTATCGATTGCTGCGGCTTCTATTGTTGCAAAAGTTACTAGGGATCGTTTGATGTTAGACTTAAGTGCTGAATTTCCCCAATATTTATGGCACAAAAATTCCGGCTACGGTACCAAAGAACATATCGAAGCTATTAATATACACGGCTTGTCACCGTATCATCGTAGGAGTTTTAGGTGTTGTTAATGGTGTTGCCTGTGTGGACACTATTAACTCAACTCGAGTGCCGCCTCCTCTAGAGTTTTTAGCTGATCACGAAGTTTTATGGCTTGTTCAAATTCAAGATTACTTGCGGCTTTAAGCATTTCTTTCTTTAATTTATCAATATGGATTTTTAGCTTGGCAGGATTATCAAATAAAGTATGAGCTTGTTTTTTATCAAGCTTACTATCGATTTTCTCAAATTCTGCTAAAGCGTGAATAGCACGGTTGATGGTTTTTGGAATTATGCCGTGTTTTTCATTATATTCCTGCTGAATTTGCCTTCTACGCAACGTTTCACTAACGGCTTTATCGATAGATTTAGTCATTTTATCGGCATAAAGTATAACTCTACCCGCGCTATTTCTTGCAGCTCTTCCTATTGTTTGTATTAATGATACTTCCGACCGCAAAAACCCCTCTTTGTCTGCATCAAGTATAGCAACTAAGCCGCATTCAGGGATGTCAAGCCCCTCCCTTAATAGATTAATACCGACTAAAACATCAATAGTACCTTGTCTTAAGTCTCGTAAAATCTCTATACGCTCTAGAGTATGAACGTTAGAATGTAAATAAGAAGTTTTATATTTTAGCTCCTGCAAATAGGCGGTTAAATCTTCTGCCATTTTTTTAGTTAAGGTGGTGACTAGAACACGAAAACCTTGAGCGATAGTGGTTTGAATTTCGCTAATTAAATCCTCAACTTGGTTAGTAGCGGGTTTGATAATACATTCAGGATCAAGCAGCCCCGTAGGTCTGATAATCAATTCTACAACCGTGCCGCCGGTTTCTTCTAACTCGAACGGTCCTGGAGTTGCAGATACAAACACAGTTTGTGGTCTAAATTTTTCCCATTCTTCAAATTTTAAAGGTCTGTTATCAAGTGCAGAGGGTAGACGAAACCCATGCTCTACCAAAACTTCTTTCCTTGCTCGATCGCCGTTATACATTGCTCTAATTTGCGGTACGGATACATGGCTTTCATCAACAAATAATAATGCATCTTCTGGTAGGTATTCGAATAATGTAGGAGGTGGCTCACCGGCATTACGTCCTGTGAAAAAGCGAGAGTAGTTTTCAACGCCTTTACAGCTGCCGGTTTCCGTTAACATTTCAAGATCATATTGAGTACGTTGATTTAGCCTTTGAGTTTCAAGTGGTTTGTCTTGTGACTTTAAAAACTCTAAGCGTTTTTGTAATTCTTCTTCAATACCTGATATAGCATTATTGACCGTTTCTTGAGGCATCACAAAATGTGAATTACCAAAAACCATAGCTTTATCGAGCTTAGCAAGTTTTTCACCTGTTAGGGGATCAAATTCATGGATATATTCGAGTTCATTACCGAAAAACGATAAACGCCAAGCTTTATCGCTGTAATGTGAGGGGAAAATATCTATGTTGTCGCCTTTAACTCTAAAACAGCCACGCTCAAATCCGATATCGTTACGCTCATATTGTAGATTTATCAAATCGTTTAGTAGCTGATCACGAGGGTAGCTTTGACCAGGCGCTAGATTAACCATCATTTGGTAATATAAATCGGGAGAGCCAAGCCCGTAAATACAGGAAACGGAAGAAACTACTATAACGTCACGACGCTCTAATAGCGATCTTGTAGCGGCATGACGCATTAAATCAATTTGTTCGTTAATTGATGAGTCTTTTTCTATAAAAGTATTGGTGCGTGCTATATAAGCTTCGGGCTGGTAATAATCATAATATGAGACAAAGTATTCAACGGCATTCTTTGGAAAAAGCGATTTCATCTCTGAATAGATTTGGGCAGCTAAAGTTTTATTATGAGTCATAATAAGAGTAGGACGATTAGTTCTCTCTATAATATTTGCCATAGTAAAGGTTTTGCCTGATCCCGTAATACCAAGCAACATTTGTGAGCGTTTTTTGCTACTTAACCCTTCTATAATTTCATCTATTGCTTTTGGTTGATCGCCTGCCGGTTTATATTCTGAGATAATAGAAAAATTATTCATGCATTTTTACTTGCTTTAAAAACTATAGTTTAAGATAATATATTAAAATCTAACAAAAAAATATAACATTATGAATAAAGCTATATTACACACAATTATTGTTTATACTCTCGCTAGTTGTCCTTATTGTATAAAAGCTAAAGCATTGCTTGATGAGAAAAATGTTGCTTATGAGGAAATTGAAGTAAGTAATTTTACTCAGGAAGAGAAAGAAAAATTTATTAAGAAATCCGGTGGAAAAAAGACCGTCCCGCAGATATTTATAGATAATATGCATGTTGGCGGTTGTGATGCTCTGTTTGATCTTGAAAAAGAGGGAAGGCTAGATAAGCTGTTAGAAAATCAACCAAAGACGACTTCACCTGCTGCCGGAGCGTAATTAATAAAAACGTCATTGCAAGGAAATTACGAAGTAATTGATGAAGCAATCTAAGGAGTTTGTTATTATTTCATGAGATTGCTACGCTCCCTACGGTCGCTCGCAATGACGTTTTAGTATCCACGCGAGCAATGCCCGCTCGCAATGATGCTGAAAACTACAAAAACTTCAAAGTGTCCAAAAACAAAACTCGCAAAGATTTATTCCATCTACTTCTGCCGTATTTATGGTCGAAGGATTTTGATATACGCCTGCGTATTGTTACCTCTCTTATTTGTCTAGTCATAGCTAAAGTAATAAATATTTTCGTTCCTATTGTTTATAAATATATAATAGATGGGCTAAATAAAAACTTTGCTCTTTCGGTTATTATCGGGATTATTGTTGTATATGGCGGAACAAAAATACTTGTTCAAATTTTCAGTGAATTACGAAATATCATTTTTTCAAAAGTAGGGCATCAAGCAACTTGCTTAGTTGCTCTAAATGTCTTTAAGTACATGCATAATTTAAGTATGCGTTTTCACATTACTAGAAAAACAGGGGGCTTAAGTAGGTCAATAGAGCGTGGTACTAAAGGTATTGAAGCAGTACTGCGGTATTCGTTATTTAATATTTTTCCGACAAGCGTAGAAATTATATTAGTAAGCGGGATGTTATGGTATGTTTACGGTATTTGGTTTGCCATAACTATTTTAATAACAATGATAGTTTATGTTGGTTATACTTGCCTAATCAGTACTTGGCGTATTTCTTTTGCAAGGGAAATGAACCAAAGCGATAACACCGCCAATAATAGAGCAATCGATAGTTTACTGAATTTTGAGACCGTTAAATATTTCGGTAATGAAGAATATGAGGCGATAAAGTTTAATGAGGCTTTACAAACTTATGAAAAATCAGCTACTAAAACTACTAACAGCCTATCGATTTTAAATATCGGGCAGGATGTTATAATATCCTTAGGGCTTGTTAGCCTTATGATACTTTCAGCAAATGCTATTAACCAAAATAAAATGACCGTCGGCGATTTAATAATGGTTAATACTTATCTATTTCAGCTATCAATTCCGCTTTCAATACTTGGCTTTGCTTATAGAGAAATTAAAAATGCTCTAGTTAGTATGGAAGATATGTTTAAGCTGCTTGATATACCGGCAGAAGTAGAGGATGCTTTGAACGCTAAGGAGCTAATTATCTTAAAAGGTGAGGTTAGTTTCGATAATGTGAGTTTTGCTTATAATCAGGAACGTCCGATTTTACATAATATAAGTTTTACGATAAAGAGTGGTAAAACTTTAGCAGTAGTCGGTAGTAGCGGGGCAGGGAAATCGACGATATCACGCTTGCTTTTTAGGTTTTACAATATTAATAGTGGCAATATTACTATTGATGGTCAGGATATAAGAGAAGTCACGCAACAATCGCTGCGTAAATCTATTGGAATTGTTCCGCAAGATACGGTACTGTTTAACGATACGATATATTACAACATCGCATACGGTAATAATGCAGCAAGCTACGATGAAGTTATAGCAGCCTCAAAAAATGCTCATATTCATGAGTTTATTAGCACGTTACCCGAAGGGTATGAGACGCAGGTAGGCGAGAGAGGCTTAAAGCTTTCGGGCGGTGAGAAACAGCGTATTGCAATTGCAAGAACCATCTTAAAAAATCCAGCAATATATGTTTTTGATGAGGCAACAAGTTCGCTTGATACTAAAACCGAAAAGCTAATTCAAGCAAGCCTTAAAGAGATCTCGGCTCACCATACTACCCTTATCATTGCCCATAGACTCTCAACTATTATCGATGCAGATGAGATTATCGTTTTAGATAACGGTTATATAGTTGAGCGGGGTAACCATAAAACCTTGCTACAGCACAAAGGCTATTATGCCGAACTTTGTTATAAACAGCAAGAAGAGGAACATTCTTAAAATTTATCATTATATCAACTATAAGCTTTGTTAAGTGGTTTGGTAAAACCAGCTCGATGTCATTCCCGTGGAGGTTTTGTTGCGTGGCAATCTCAGGAATTCTTCTCAAGATTGCTGCGTCAAATTACTATGTAATTTTCCTTGCAATGACGAAAAAACTGATCTACGCAGGAATGACATAGATAGCTAATTGATATTTCAAAAAATTGGCTAAAATCTCTTGCAAGAATAGCGGTGACGTTATGCCGGGGTTTCAAAGCTTCTATCCTAAGCGTTATTATCAGCCGTATAAATGGTATAATCCTCGACTGCTGGGGGATAGTAGCTATGTACAAGGTTTAAAGTGTAAGCTTTAAACCTAAAAGCTAGTATAACTGTTCTGTGATGGTTCTTTGAACGTCCCAACCACCCGAAGTGAAAATCTGCGGTGGTTAAAACTTGAGCAATTTAAGTGTAATCACGGGAGTAACTACATGTTCAACAAAAATAATAAATTATTATCTAAAATATTACCGTTCTCTAAGAAAAATAAAGATTTAGAAAAACTAAGATCTAAGTTTAAACAAAGGTTAGCAGAACAGGTAACGGTAGATGAGATAACAAGAATAGAGCAGCGTTCATTATATTTAGAAAGTATAAAATAATTCTAATATATAATAAAGTTTGTTAACTGTTACGATTATGTTATTGCCTAGAAACGGTTAATGTCATCATTGTAAGCGACTAAAGGCCTTGTTGTATGGCTCGTTTATGTCATTTCCACGCAAGCGGGAATCCAGTAAAAAATGCTAAAACAAAGAAAATTACATAAAAATTTAGTATATAATTTGCTTAAAAAACTAGATTCCTGCTTTCGCAGGAATGACATCGGCATCCGCGCAACAATGCCCCGCAGCAATGACATCGGTAACTTAGAAACAATGCCACGATTATAAATACAAGCAATCCTTGAAAGAAATTTATTATGTCTCTATTATTAAATATAATTCATTAAATTTAAGGCTAAGTAATTGTGACTGATAAATCTTCTTCTAATTTAGTACCGGTAAATATCGAAGATGAGATGAAAGTATCTTATCTTGATTATGCTATGAGCGTTATAGTCAGTAGAGCTATACCGGATGTTCGGGACGGCTTAAAGCCGGTACATCGCCGAATTATCTATTCCATGCATGAAGCCGGTAATCATGCTAGTAAACCTTATAGAAAATCCGCTAGAATAGTCGGTGACGTGATGGGTAAATACCATCCGCACGGCGATAGTGCTATTTACGACGCGTTAGTACGTATGGCACAAGATTTTTCCTTGCGTTTACCACTTGTAGACGGGCAGGGTAATTTCGGCTCGATGGATGGTGATGCGGCGGCAGCAATGAGATATACCGAATCTCGAATGGCCAAAGTTTCGTATAAGCTCGTAGAGGATATCGATAAAGAGACTGTCAGCTTTAACCCTAATTACGATGGTTCTGAAGAAGAGCCTTCCGTACTTCCTGCAATGTTTCCCAATTTATTGGTGAACGGTAGCGGAGGTATTGCGGTCGGTATGGCAACTAATATCCCGCCTCATAATCTTGGTGAGGTTATCGATGCGTGCTGTTTATATATAGATAATAACGATATAGAAATATTAGATTTACTTGAAGTTGTTAAAGGACCGGATTTTCCTACAGGTTCAATGATTTTAGGCATTAGCGGTATTAGATCGGCATATCTTACCGGTAGAGGTAGTATCATTATGCGAGGTCGAGCTGAGATTGAGAATATCGGTAATGGCCGTCAAGCAATTATTATTACCGAAATACCGTATATGGTAAATAAGGCAAGGCTCGTTGAGAAAATCGCTGAAATGGTTAAGGAAAAGCGTATAGAAGGTATAAGTGATTTACGTGATGAATCAAATAAAAACGGTGTAAGGATTTTTATTGAGTTAAAGAAAGACGTAGTTGCTGAAGTAGTCTTAAATCAAATATACGCATGTACGCAGCTACAAACTAGCTTCGGTGTTATTATGCTTGCTCTTAAAGATGGGCTACCGAAAGTGATGAATTTGAAAGAAGTAATTGCAGCTTTCGTTAGTTTTAGGGAAGTAGTAATTACTAACCGTACTATATATTTACTCAATAAAGCAAGAGATAGAGCTCATATTTTACTAGGACTAACTATTGCCGTTAGTAATATCGATGAAATAATACGTATTATTAAAGCTTCAAATGACCCGCATGCAGCTAAACAAGAATTAATGGCTCGTCAGTGGGAAGCATTAAATATCCTACCTCTTGTAAAGTTGGTTGATGATAAAGCAATGTTAAACGAGCAGGGTAAATGTAACTTTACCGAATTGCAAGCTAAGGCAATCTTAGAAATGAGATTGCAACGCCTGACCGCTATGGAGAAAAACAAGCTTGAAGAGGATTTAAAGAACCTCACTACGGAAATCACCGAATATCTTAATATACTCGGCTCTCGTACAAGGTTACTTGAAATTTTAAAGGAAGAGCTCATTAAAGTTAAAGAAGAATTTGCGACTCCTCGTCTTACTTCAATTGAATTCAGCGAATTTGATCAAGATATAGAAGATTTAATTCAGCGTGAAGAAATGGTTGTAACCGTAACGCTTGGTGGGTATATCAAGCGTGTACCTCTAAGTAGCTATCGTGCACAAAAACGTGGCGGTAAAGGAAGATCAGGGCTTTCAATGCGTGATGAAGATATTACCACGCAAGTTTTTGTCGGTAGTACCCATACTCCTATGTTGTTCTTCTCAAATATCGGTCAGGTTTATAGTTTAAAACTGTATAAACTGCCTTTAAGTAATCCGCAGGGTAAGGGTAGACCGATGGTTAATATATTACCGTTGAAAGCAAATGAGCATATTACGAATATTATGCCGCTACCTGAAAATCAGGATGAGAGGGATAATTTAAACATTATGTTCGCAACTGCCAAGGGTAATATCAGAAGAAGCGATTTATTAGATTTCAAAAAGCTTCAGTCGAACGGTAAAATTGCTATTAGGCTTGATGAGGACGATAAATTAATAGATGTAAAACCATGTAAAGAAGACGAGCATATTTTACTTGCTACCAAAGCCGGTAAAGCTTTAAGATTCCCTGTTGAATCGCTGCGTGTTATTAAGAGTCGTACTTCTGATGGGGTACGAGGTATGAAGCTTGCCAAAGAGGATTCCGTAATTTCTATGACTGTGCTTAAAGGTATTAGTAGTACAAAAGAGGATAGAGATGCTTATTTATCCGTGCCGTGGGAGCAGAGATTAGAGATTGCTAAAGGTGAGGCGTTTAATCCTGAAGAACTTGGCGTAAGCTTAGCTGCCCCGGCTATTGTAGAAATGGCAAATTCCGAAGAATTCATTTTAACCGTAACTGAGAACGGTTTTGGTAAGAGAAGCTCAGCTTATGGTTATAGAATTACTGACCGTGGTGGTAGCGGTATAATCAATATGGATATTAACGACAAAACTGGTTTAGTCGTCGGTGTTATGCCGGTTAAAATGGATGACGAGTTAATGCTGATTACCAATAGTGGTAAGTTAATTCGCTGTAAACTTGAGTCAGTACGTATTACGGGACGTAACACTAGTGGCGTAATCCTATTTAAGCTAGATGATGGTGAAAAAGTCGTGTCTGTCTCTTTAATTGCTGAAACTGCTGAAAGTGAAGAAGATAGTGAGTTAGAGGAAGAGGGATTAGAGCAATCTGAAGAGGTATAAGGGCTGAGGCGTTGTTATTCCCGCATAGCTCTTAAAAAGCTCTCGATGTCATTCTTGCGAAAGCATTTTGCATAGATACCTAAGTAGTCATTGCGAGGAGGCATTGTTGCGTGGACCGGTAAAACCCACTGTATTACCCCGTGGTCAAGCCACGGGATGACAGAGGTGAAATTGCTTCACGCAACAATGCCTCCTCGCAATGACGTTAATTTATTAATTGATCTGCTTTTAGTTAACAATACCTCCCAAAGCACTTCTAGAAAAGTATTGCAACAATAATTTTTCTCTCTATAATAACTGTATATTGAATTTATGAATATGCAAATATTAACTTTCCAGTCTTTTTTTACTACTACAACCGGTCTAAGCCGGTAACAATATCTCTATATCTTTCTTTTAATTATATCCATCTATTTAAATTAACTAATTATTATTAGGTAAGTTTTATGTTGTGTAAAATGCCACTTATTTTAATGGCTATTATCATAGCTATCATATTGTTAAACCCACTAATGAGTTTAGAAGTACAAAGGTTATTGTATTCAATAAGTCTATCTATTAAATCTATAATTGGATTATTTTTACCTTTAATTATTTTTGGTTTATTTTTTAAATCTGTTGTAATGCTAGCCAAAGATGCAACACGTATAGTTTTCTTAATATTATTACTAGTATGTGGGTCTAATGTTTGTTCTACCTTCATAAGTCATTATGTAGGTATATACATGTATCAATTCGCTTTATCAATGATCTCTCCTATAGAAAATGATAGCTTAAAGCCTTTATGGTTGCTTGATTTTCCTAATATTATTACTAATGATAAAATCGTATTTAGTATTATTATCTTAGGCTTTATTTCCTCAAAATTGTGTGCTGAAGTTGCAATTGGATTGGCTTGTAAGCTAGAAGCATTTGTTGCAAAAATATTGCGATTGTTGATCTATATAATTCTCTTATTTATAATGGGCTTTATCGTAAAACTACAGTTTGATGAAGTATTAGATATAATTATTAAAGATTATATGTTCATTTTTGTGACGATCGTATTTGCTCAGTTTGGTTATATCTTTCTTGCTTATTTTATTTTAAGTAACTGTCGAGTTAAGGAATTCATAGCTAGCCTTAGTAATATGATGCCAGCGTCTATAAGTGGATTTAGTGCAATGTCTAGTGTTATAAGTATGCCACTTAGTATAATAGGAGCGGAAAATAATACAAATAATAAAGCACTCGCTCGTACCGTTGACCAATAACAGTCAATATTCATCTTGTTGGCGATTGTTTTGCCATACCGATTTTGGCTTATACTATACTAAAAAGTTATGGATTAGCTGAACCTACTTTATTTAATTATTTTATTTTTACTTTTTATTTTGTATTGGCAAAATTTTCAGTAGCAGCTATACCAGGTGGTGGAATTATTGTAATGCTTCCTATACTTGAACAATATCTAGGTTTTAATACTAATATGATGTCTCTGATTACAGCTCTTTATATCTTATTTGATCCTGTGATCACTAATGTTTTAGGAAATGGTGTTTTTGTTAAACTGATAGATAATATATATAGTGTAACTCAGAAAGCTTAATTTAAGCAAATTTGCATAGAGCAAGTCATGTTCCACCGTGAGCATTAATAAATATTTTAGCAATAGGACGAGGTTTCTCAAAATATTCTAGGTTCTTGCGTGCAGAAAATTAAATTATTTGTATTGTTAGATATTTTTGAGCAAAAATTAATAAGAACGCAAGAGCCTAATATCTCTTTTTCTTTTAAAGTAATTGTTGAATTATCTATATTTGATAAATTAGATATTTGTGTTCTTTGAATTATTATTTTTTACGAAGAATTAGTGAATTTTTTAACCAAATCTCAAATATTAGATAATTGATTTAAAAGAGAAACAGCATATAATCTTTGTGTGGAAAGTGATATATTGGTAATAAATTATGATGTGGTTATTAATTGCGATTGGTTTAACCGTTGCGGTTCTTATTATAGGGGTAGTATCGATGGCTATCGGAGGAAAGTTTGATAAAAAATTTAGTTCACAGTTAATGACTTTAAGAGTTTTTTTTCAGGCAGTTGCTATATTTTTATTGATTATAATGTATTTTTATAAAGTTAATTTATAAATGTCTGAAAATAACTCAAAAGCTACTTAATCAATTTCTCTAATTTCTTCACGTAATTCTTCCCATTTGTCTAAAATTTCTTCTAATGTAACTTCTGCGACTTTTTTCGCTCCATCTTCAAAGTCCTTTAAATCTCTAATCAGTTTCTCTAGCTTTAATAATGAAATTTTTTTTTCATTATACTGATCGCTACAATGTTCTTCGAGTTGTTCGGCAATTTCTTCAATATCACCCCAATGCATGATTATTCCTCCTTAATTTTATGCAAGCCTTATTTATTAAACATGTTATCTGATATTTGCTATTATTTTGTACTAAATATTATTAATTCGACAAATTATTGCAAATAGGTGAGTTTATTATGCAACTATTGCCGGAATTAGGCATGTTTGCTTTCTTTACATTTTGGTGATTTTATAGTATATTAAAATAAAATATTAAGATTTAATTATTATGTCAATATTACCGATAGTAACGGCACCTGATGAAAGATTAAAACAGAAATCTCAGCCGGTTTTAGAGTTTACCGATCACACACGAAAATTTATGGATGATATGCTTAAAACTATGTACCATGAAGACGGTGTAGGGCTTGCAGCAGTACAAGTAGGGGTATTGAAACGTATTTTAGTAATTGATATAAAAGATCATGATTCGGTAGCAAGACCAAAAGATTTTTATCCGCTTTTTATAGTGAATCCTGAAATAATAGAAAAATCAGAAGAGCTAGTTACGGTTAACGAAGGTTGTATCTCATTACCGGAGCAACGTATTGAGGTCGCAAGACCGGAATCTATAAAGATTAGGTATTTAGACTATCATGGTAAATCTCAAGAGCTTAAAGCAAATGATTGGCTTGCAAGAGTTATCCAGCATGAGTATGATCATTTAGAAGGTAAGCTTATGATTGATTATTTAAGTAATTTAAAACGAGATGTAGTACTTCGTAAGCTTAAGAAACTCAAAAATAATATAGTGTGAAAGTAATCTTTATGGGAACGCCTGAATTCGCTGTTCCCGCTCTTAAAAAACTTATAACTCATCACGAAGTTAAAGCTGTTTTTACACAGCAGCCTAAAGCTAAGGGCAGAGGACTTAACTTAGCTAAATCGCCAATACATCAATTAGCATTTGAGCATCAAATTCCTGTTTATACTCCTTCTACTCTTCGTAATGATGAAGTAATAAATCTAATTAATAAAGTTAATGCTGATATTATAGTTGTTATTGCATATGGTTTTATTGTGCCGAAAGCTATATTAGAAGCTAAGAAATACGGCTGTCTTAATATCCATCCATCCGATTTGCCTCGTCACAGAGGAGCGGCTCCTCTGCAGCGTACTATTATAGAGGGTGACCGGAAAAGTAGTGTATGTATTATGCGTATGGATACAGGGCTTGATACAGGTGATATATTTATGAAAGAAGATTTTTATTTAGAAGAAAGAACAACATTGGAAGAACTGCATAACAAATGTGCAAATCTCGGAGCGGAGTTATTAATTAAAACACTTGCAAATATCGATAATATAGTACCAATAACACAGCCAAGTGACGGCGTTACGTATGCTCATAAATTAACTAAAGAAGAAGGAAAAATTAATTGGCATGAATCCGCATATAAAATAGATTGTAAAATAAGGGGCATGAATCCTTGGCCCGGAGCATATTTTAGTTATAATGATAAAATAATTAAAATCCTTGAAGCAGAATATTTAAATGCGGATCATCACTTTAATTCCGGTACCGTTATTAGCGATAAGCTGGAAATAGCTTGTGGAAGCGGTATATTACGAGTGAAAAAACTTCAGCAAGAGAGTAAAAAAGCTTTGAATATAGAAGAATTTTTACGTGGTACAAATATTTTAAAAGATACAGTATTAAAATAAGAGTATTATTATGGGTAAAGATAAAAAAGAAGTTAGGTTTAATGATAATTGAGACGTTAAGGAGTTTACCTCAAAGCTTGAAAAGAATAGTGATATTTATTCTGTAAAAAGGAAAGTCATTAATATAGTAGATGATGAAGTAGAGGATCAAACTAAGCTACTTACGGAAACTCAATTTTTTGTGAAAAAAACTCCACATGGTAAAACATCTCAATATGAAATTAGCGGCTTTATTAACAAAGCAGGCAAACATATAAACAATCCAAAGCAAATAAAAGAAATGTCAAAATTATACGCTCATGCCGTATTTGCTGATTTACAGAAAAATATTTTAGGTACATTTGATAAGAACGGTAATTTAAGTATAACTAAAGATTTTGCAATTGATGAAAATCCAGTCTTTAGAAAAGACGGTAAATTATTGTTGGTTAAAACTCAAAGCGGTTTGGTAAAAAGAGAAGGAGAAATGACAGCAGTAAATCATGTTTTACAAAAAGGCAGATTTTTGTTGGAAGATTTAGGCGGTAAGGTAGATACAAAATTGGGGACCGCAAATCTAAACAAAAAGCCGACAAAGTCTACTTTAAAAAGAGGTTAAAATAACTTTAAGCTCTCTCATAAGAAATAAAATTAAAATTATTTGAAATTAGTGTTTGACAAGCTTTAAAAATATAGATATAAAATCATCACACAAAGTTTGAAGCGTAAAATTTTGTAGCTGTTTAAAAAGTTGATAAAGCTAAAAACTAAATACACCGCGATAATAAAAATTTATATCGTGAGTAGATGCTGAAAATAATTGTGAAATTAATTCTGTATGCATTGTGTAATCTCAAGTTAAAAGCGTAAGTAAATATAATAAGAGCATTTGGTGGATGCCTTGGCACTAGAAGGCGATGAAGGACGTAATACGCTGCGATAAGCTTCGGGGAGTTGCGAATAAACTTTGATCCGAAGATTTCCGAATAGGGAAACCCACCTAATTTATTAGGTATTGTATAGTGAATACATAGCTATATGAGGCAAACCCAGCGAACTGAAATATCTAAGTAGCTGGAGGAAAGGACATCAACCGAGACTCCGTTAGTAGTGACGAGCGAACGCGGACCAGGCCAGTGGCTTCAAAAAATAACTAAAACAACATGGAAAGGTTGACCATAGAGGGTGATAGTCCCGTATAGGTAAAAAGTTTGAAGTCCTTGAGTAAGGCGGGACACGTGAAATCCTGTTTGAACATAGGGGGACCACCCTCTAAGCCTAAGTACTCTCTAGTGACCGATAGTGAACAAGTACCGTGAGGGAAAGGTGAAAAGTACCCCGACAAGGGGAGTGAAATAGTATCTGAAACCAAATGCTTACAAGCAGTCGGAGCAAGCGTATTTATATGTCTTGTGACGGCGTACCTTTTGTATAATGGGTCAGCGACTTAGTTTATCTAGCAAGCTTAAGCCGTTAGGTGTAGGCGTAGCGAAAGCGAGTCTGAATAGGGCGTTTAGTTAGATGAATTAGACCCGAAACCGGGTGATCTAGCCATGGCCAGGTTGAAAGTGGAGTAAAATCCACTGAAGGACCGAACCCACTACTGTTGAAAAAGTAGGGGATGAGCTGTGGTTAGGGGTGAAAGGCCAATCAAACTCGGATATAGCTGGTTCTCCGCGAAATCTATTTAGGTAGAGCGTTATAGCGATTACCATCGAAGGTAGAGCACTGAATGAGCTAGGGGGTCCCACAGACTTACCAAACTCAATCAAACTCCGAATGTCGATGAGTACAGCATAGCAGACAGACTATGGGTGCTAAGGTCCATAGTCGAGAGGGAAAAAGCCCAGACCGCCATCTAAGGTCCCTAAATCATGACTAAGTGTTAAAGGATGTGAGAAGACCAAAACAACTAGGATGTTGGCTTAGAAGCAGCCATCATTTAAAGAAAGCGTAATAGCTCACTAGTCTAAATAAGTTTTCTTGCGCCAACAATGTAACGGGGCTCAAGTCATGTACCGAAGATGCGGATTTATGCATTTGGCATAAATGGTAGCGGAGCGTTCCGTAAGCCTGCGAAGGTGAACCGTAAGGTTTGCTGGAGGTATCGGAAGTGAGAATGCTGACATAAGTAGCGATAAAGAATGTGAGAAACATTCTCGCCGAAAGTCCAAGGGTTCTTGCGTAAAGTTAATCTGCGCAAGGTTAGTCGGCCCCTAAGATGAGGCTGAAAGGCGTAATCGATGGGAATCAGGTTAATATTCCTGAACCTGAAGGATGTGACGAAAATAGTAAATTGTACAGTCTTATTGGATTGATTGTGCGGTGAATATTTTCCAGGAAATAACACTTTCATTATAGACCGTACCCAAAACCGACACAGGTGGACAGGTAGAGTATACCAAGGCGCTTGAGAGAACGATGCTGAAGGAACTAGGCAAATTGCATCTGTAACTTCGGAAGAAAGATGACCTGTATATGGGCAACCATGTGCAGGTGGCACAAGCTAGGGGGTAGCGACTGTTTATTAAAAACACAGGGCTCTGCAAAGTCAATAGACGACGTATAGGGTCTGACGCCTGCCCAGTGCTGGAAGATTAAAAGGAGGGGTGCAAGCTCTGAATTGAAGTCCCAGTGAACGGCGGCCGTAACTATGACGGTCCTAAGGTAGCGAAATTCCTTGTCGGGTAAGTTCCGACCCGCACGAATGGCGTAACGATTTCCCCACTGTCTCCAGTATCGACTCAGCGAAATTGAATTCTCCGTGAAGATGCGGAGTTCCCGCGGTCAGACGGAAAGACCCCGTGAACCTTTACTATAGCTTTGCACTGGTGTTAGGAATCAGATGTGCAGGATAGGTGGAAGACTACGAAGCGAAGGCGTCAGCCTTTGTGGAGTCACCCTTGAGATACCACCCTTTTGGTTCTTGACATCTAACCGAGATCCTTGAATCAGGATCCGAGACAATGCATGGTGGGTAGTTTGACTGGGGCGGTCGCCTCCCAAAGAGTAACGGAGGCGCGCGATGGTTAGCTCAGGTTGGTCGGAAATCAACTTTTAGAGTGCAATGGCATAAGCTAGCCTGACTGCGAGTCTGACAAGACGAGCAGAGACGAAAGTCGGTCATAGTGATCCGGTGGTCCCGAGTGGAAGGGCCATCGCTCAACGAATAAAAGGTACTCCGGGGATAACAGGCTGATGATTTCCAAGCGTCCATAGCGACGAAATCGTTTGGCACCTCGATGTCGGCTCATCACATCCTGGGGCTGGAGAAGGTCCCAAGGGTTCGGCTGTTCGCCGATTAAAGTGGTACGTGAGCTGGGTTTAGAACGTCGTGAGACAGTTCGGTCCCTATCTGCCGTGGGTGTAGGAAGTTTGAGAGGATCTGCCTTTAGTACGAGAGGACCGAGGTGGACGTACCCCTGGTGGACCAGTTGTCGTGCCAACGGCACAGCTGGGTAGCTAAGTACGGAAGGGATAACTGCTGAATGCATCTAAGCAGGAAACCCCCCTCAAAACTAGACTTCCCCATTAGAGCCGTGGAAGACCACCACGTTGATAGGTCGGGTGTGGAAGCACAGTAATGTGTGTAGCTAACCGATACTAATAGCTCGATTGATTTACTTTGCTGTGAGATTACATATGCATATAGTGTTAATGTTATAAGAGTGTAGTATCTATTCACAAAGTTATCAGGTTAAATAGCTTGTTATCAACTAATAAAAATGTTATTGCATAACTAATGTTATACTGTAGCCCTGCCACGATATTCAGCGAAAATTATTTTGCTGAGTATCGTAGTAAAAGTTAAGATATGATATTAAGAATTTTTTTGAGTTGTGTAACAACATTAACAGCAAACTATAATACAAATCTATCTTTTTAAAAGTTTGTATTGCTAGCTTGGTGGTTATAGCATGAGTGAAACACACGATCCCATCCCGAACTCGAACGTGAAACCTCATAGCGCTAATGGTACTATGTCATAAGGCATGGGAGAGTAAGTCGCTGCCAAGCTTGCAATGCAAATTTTTAATTATCGTTCTTTCTCTTTATGAGATATTTTATATTCATAATTTTTACCTTTCTCTATATTAGTAATGCTGACGCATTAAAAAATAAACATCAATTTATTTCCATAGAATCGCTAAAATCTAACATAGAAATTAAAAAGCTATTTAAAGAAAAAAAAATACTGGTCAATTTATTTTAGAGTTACCAAACGGCACAGTAATTAATGAAGGTAGAATTTTAACTCAAGAAGGTTATATTCTACAAGATACTCAAACAAGCTTAGGTGATCAACATAGTTTATTAAAAAAACGAGATATTAATACTGAAAATCCTTTATATTTTAATGGAAAATTAGCAGTAATTTCATCTTCTGGTTCTGAAAATTGGTATCATTGGCTGCTACAAATTTTGCCTAGATTAATTATATTAAAAGAATCAGCTCTTGAATATGATCGTATCTATATTAATAATTTAAAATATTCATGGCAAATTAAGTCATTAGAAATAGTATTAAATTATTTAAATATACCGGAAGATAAGCTTTTTGTAGTAAATAGTGACTGTATAATTCAAGCTACTAGACTAATTGTTCCATCTGTACCGTTTATTCCGGTAAAAGGTACGCCTTTGCCTTTATGGTTAAAAAAAGATTTAAGAAATATTTTTATTAAAGATAATAGTAAAGCATACGATAAAATATATATTTCTCGTAAATACGCTTCTACCCGAAAAATAGTTAATGAAGAGGAATTAATAGAAAAAATTTAGAGATCCGGTTTTAAAGTAATATATCTAGAGCTATCCTTCCCGTATAAACAGGCCCAGCTTTTTAATAAAGCAAAAATAATAGTTGGATCGCACGGATCAGGATTTGCTAACTTTATGTTTGCGGCTCCAAAATGCAAAGTAGTAGAGATTGATCACGGTACAACTCCCTCTAGAAGTTTTTATAAAAGAATGGAAAATTATATGTCATGCGATTATTATCCTTTTTATGTAGATCAGACAACAGAAGAGCATTTAGAAGACAATATAAAGATCAATATTGATGAATTTATTAAGTTTCTTAGAGGTCATCTGTAAATAAATTTTAATTAGTAATTAAAGAGTTTTTTTAGCGAAAATTGAAGTTAATTCTTAAAATCATTATTTAATAAATAAGATTCGCTATTCATTTCATTTAGTCTTGAAGTAGTGCGTTTAAATTCTGCGGCTCGTGCTGAACCTTGATATATTTTATTTGGGTTATCTTCTAGGCTCATAAATAAGAGTATTTTATAGAAATAGGCATTATCGATAAAGTTGATAAATCTAACGGCTGTATTTGTATCGTTAGCATCGATAGTATGAATGTTCCCCACTATAATAACGTTGAAATTTTGGCAAATATTAACATAATCGATATAGCTTAAGTCTCTTGTAAATAATTCATTATAATCTGTTACTAATATTCTTTTATGCACTTTTTGAAAGGATATTTCTCGACCTAGAACCTGTATATTTTGAGGAGCAAGATTATTATCACTAATATCCGTGATAATTTTTTCAAGTTTGTTTTGGTTTTCTAAAGTTAAAGGATAAATTATCCTTGCCTCTTTAACTCTTAACGCTTTATCAAATCGATAATCATGTTGATTATCTAGATATTTAACATAAAATGTATTATTGATTATCTTTATAAAAGGTAAGAAAGATTCTCGTTGTAATCCGTCTTTGTACAGATTATTGGGACTCGTGTTAGAAGTTATAAAAATAAAAATATTTTGCTTTATTAATTCATTAAATAATTTACCGATTATCATTGCATCAGTAATATCTTTAATTTCAAACTCATCTATACATAACACTTTAGTTTGTTTAGCATAGTTTTTAGCAATTTTAGGGATGATATCTTTCTGATTTGCTGTTTGTAATTTATGCATAGATTTATGAATTTCCTGCATAAAGTTCTGATAATGTATTATTATTTTAGGTGTGGTTAATTCTTTAAAAAAAGAATTCATGAGCATAGTTTTACCGCTGCCCACCGGACCGTATAAATAAATTCCGCTTTTTAAGTTGTTTTGATTAAAGAATTTGAATAAACTTTTAGGCTTATTAAGTGCTGTTGCCAGCTGTTTTAATTCTTCTCGTAAAACAGTTTGTTTTGAATCTCGTATTAATAAAGTAGAGGATTTAATCATCCAAAATATTTTTTATCTAGTTTGTTATAGGTTTTTTCTAAAATGTCGTTCCTAGCTAAAAGCAGGAAGGCTTTGTTATGTGGATCAATTTCACCTCCGTCATCCCGTGGTTTGACCACGGGATCCAGTGAAAAATGCTAACCTTTGGCATTTTTTGTTATTTTTGCTAGATTGCCACGCTCCTTTTAGTTGCTTGCAATGACGGTTGTGATTATCATTTCCTACATAAAAGCGTTGCATCGCCGTAGCTAAAAAAACGCATTGCTTCTTTTATAGCATATTTATATAATTCATGCATCTCTTTAAATCCGGCAAAAGCACATATAAGCATAAATAAAGTAGATTTAGGAAAATGGAAATTAGTAAGTAGCATATCGGCTGTTTGAAATTTAAAACCTGGGGTTATGAAAATATCGGTTTCAAAGCTACCTGCTTTTATGATGCCGTTATTGCAAGAACTCTCAAGTGTTCTAAGTGTTGTAGTGCCGACTGCGATAATACGTTTCCCTTCTTGCTTTGCTTTATTTATGATTTCAGCAGTGTCAGGAGTAATAGAGCAATATTCGGTATGCATTTTATGTTCATGAATATTTTCGGTTTTTACAGGTAAAAAAGTTCCAGCTCCCACATGTAATGTTAAAAATGTAGCTTGTATGCCTTCTGCCTTAAGCTTATCAAGTATATCCTTTGTAAAATGCAAACCTGCCGTCGGTGCTGCAACTGAACCTTCTATTTGGCTATAGACAGTTTGATAGCGGTCGTTGTCGTTTTGAGTGTTTGTCATCCCGTGGTTTGACCACGGTATCCAGTCATTATTTAAATATTTTTTGGATCCCATGGTCGTAGCCACGGGATGACATAATGAGTGTGAACGCCTAATATAAACCGGTAGCGGCATCTCACCGTATTTATTTAAGAACTCGAATACAGAAATATCATTAAGCTCAAATTTTACTTTAATCTCACCCATTGCAAGTTTTTCGGTAATAATTACCTTATGATTATCAAAATAAAATTCATCATTTACATGAAGCTTTCGAGCTGGTTTAGCAAAAGCCGACCAACTATCATCTGATAATTTTTGATTCAAATTTATTGTAACATTTTTCCCCAAATTTAACTTTGCTTTTATTACCTTACTATTATTAAAGACTAATAAGTCCCCTTCTTTTAAGTAATCTATTATGTTGTAGAATTTGGTTTTAATAGGCGGCGTAACAGCAATTAGTAAATCTGAGTTATCACGTTCACTAGATGGATATTGTGCGATCAGTTCGCTTGGTAAATCAAAGTCAAAATCAGATAGTTTCATTGTTTAAATATTAGTGGCTAAAAAAGTGATTATAACAGCATATGACAATATTTAATATAATATTTTAGTTTATTGATTGCTTACTAATAAATCAACTATTTGTTGATAAAATGATTTTTTTCTGTACGATACAAAATACTATCAATTGAATCATTAAGGGAAATACTATGATAACCATATAATTAGAAATAAATTTCATGAGATATTAAGCAGTAAAGATATAGAAGAACAGCAAAATATGGGATTTAATAATATATATAAAATAAAAAGATATAAATTTTTTAGAGAAAGTTTTGTCAAAGAATTCAAAGCTTTGATTGAAGATCCAAATACAAATATTTCTAGTGTGTCCAATATGGCATACTGCACTGTAGATAAAATAGCAAGATCTTCTGACACTGCTATAGTTAAAGCAATTTGTCAAGGTGATTATGATTTAGTTGATAGTATGTTAACCGCTTTAAATATTGATCCAAATACAGAAGTATATACATTGGAAGGTGAGGCTAAATCTTTTTTATATTTTGCGTGTCATAATAATCAGAAAGGGATAGTAAGGCTTCTACTTGCAAAAGGTGCAAATATAATCCTTGACCACAACAGCGGTATGACCGTTTTTCACACTGTCCTAACAGCTCAACATTTTGATATGGCAACATTTCTAATTGAAAATGGTGCGGATCCTAATTACGTAACAGGTGACAATATAACTTATTTAGAAATATGTACGTTCCTATACCCAAATATAGCCATGGTAACTAAATTGCTCGCTTATGGTGTTAATATGGAATTTATCCGTTGTGAAAAAACCGCATTTAAAAGTTTAGTAGACCTAACTAGAGAGCTTAATGATAGGAAGCAGAGTACAGATAAGGTAAAAGTATTTTTACAATATGGTGTTAATCCGGATATACTCGATCTTGACGGTCAAATGGTCCGTGACAAGGAAGCAATTTACCTCTGAAAGCTCTTTTAACGCTTGAATCCGTATTTCGTGAGAATGATTACAAGAAAATTAAGGCTATTGACAAGAAAGATTTAGCTGCATTTGTTCAATGGAAAGCAGCAATATTACCGGTTGTAAAAGATGTTTCTAAGGATGAGTATATAAAACGCCTATTAGAACTATATAAATTTTCAAATCAAATGAGTTTGGATTTGGATGATTCTATAAAACAACCATTAATAGAATTAGAGAAAAAGATAGCTAAATTGATACCGCCTTTAGAGTTTTTATGCATTTTAAAAATTGAAGATATTATTGATAGTAATGCTACAGATAAGATAGAATTACCTGAGAGTGCAACAAAAGCGATGACAGAGTATGGACTACTTCAAGTTGAAGCAACAGGAGAAATAGTGGCTCATAATGATTTAGTTTAAAGGTTGAGGCTGGTATTATGTCATTCCTGCTTTCGCAGGAATGACATAATACATGGGTAATACCTCCTCACACTATTAACCCTTTAACTTGAGAGTTCCATAATTTTTGATATAGCTTACTATTTTTTAGTAATTCTGTATGGCTACCGTCATCGATTATACTTCCCTTTTCAAAAACTAAAATTCTATCCATATTGAGTAAAGTAGATAATCTGTGGGCAATGACTATCACGGTTTTATTTTGCATTAAATAATCCATTGACTCTTGAATCAGGCTTTCCGTCTCGCTATCTAAGCTACTTGTTGCTTCATCGAGAATTAAAATAGGAGCATTTTTTAAGATGGCTCTTGCTATGATAATTCTTTGACGTTGACCGCCTGATAAGTTATTCCCCCGTTCACCGCACATAGTATCGTAACCGTCCGGTAGATTATCGATAACATCATGAATATGTGCAGCTTTTGCTGCTTCTATAACCTCCTCAAGAGTAGCTTCTTTTTTCCCGTATCTGATATTGTCCAAAATGGTACGATGAAAAAGCACCGGTTCTTGAGGTATAAGGCTAATGGCTTTTCTTAAAGAATCTTGAGTTACGTTTTTAATATTTTGATTATCTATTAAAATCATTCCTTCTTCTATATCATGTAACCTAGTGAGTAAACTAATAAAAGTGGTTTTCCCTGAACCTGAAAATCCAATTAGTCCTACTTTTTGTTTACTCGGTATTAATACCGATTTATTATAAAATAGATTGTTATTATGATGATAATTAAATGTAACATTTCTAAATTCAATAACCCCTTCTTTGATATCTAATGGAGTAGCGTTTTCAATATCAGTTATAATATGCGGTGCCATTAAAGATAAGCCTTGATTAAATGCCCCGACCTGCTCGAACATATCACCGATTTCTTGCGTTAAATCCCAAATATCGTCTGCTATATTTATACATAATGTTAGCACTAATACGCAATCACCTATGCTTATAGATAATTCGTTACGAAGTTTAGATAAATAATAAATCATTATAAAAATCATTATTGAACAAGAAGTCCCAAGAGCATAACGCAATTTGAACATAAAGAATTGCATAGTCTGCTCATCGGCTACGGCATTTTCTACTCTTGTTTCTAGATGTTGACGTTCAAATTTATGGGCTGTAAACATTCTAACCGCATTAATGTTGCTAATTGCATCTACGATACTACCGGCAACAAAAGATTGGCTTCTAGCATAATTTAATGAGTATTTATTGATTTTATCGGAGAAAAGAACACTAAGTCCTAAAAAAACCGTAATCCATAAAATAAATATCGTAGCAAAAACGTAATGTACCGAATATAAAGCAATTAATGCAAATACAATAATAGCGAGTTTACGAAGAATTTTTTCACCGAATATTGAAATAATCATCTCAAACGATCTTGCAGTTTCGGTAATACGATTGCTAATATGTCCTGCTAGATTATCCTGAAAGAATTTATGGCTATGATATTGGGTATAATTATAAAGTTCATTTAGTATTTTCCCTTTTATTACGGGCATAGTCTTGAGATACAAATAATCATATGAACGATATGCTATATTAATACTCTCCCACCAAAGAGCATAAAATACTGCCCAGTAAATCATGGAAGATAAAAGATTATTAGCGTTCTTATCGCTGAAAGATTCTATTAAATCAATGATTTTCTGAAGTAATATACTATCAATCGCCGGAATCATACCGAGTAAAATACAAATTACAGTCAATAAAGTCATTTTAACTTTATCGAATTTTAAAAAATAAATACCTAAGCTAAATGTTGATTTAGATAAAGTAGGGTATTTTATCACGATAATGTACCTCGATTTTAAAATAATATATTAATTCGTGTTATTTTGGAGCATATTTTAATTTAATTATTTTAAAATATACCTAAAAATATTAAATCTGTGGAAAAATAATAAACAAGCCTTGCTTCTTACCTTAAATAATGCTACAAAATTCAGAAAATAACTTCAACATCATTAGAAATGCAAGAAAAAGAATTATCTAATAATTTTTTAGAAGAACAAGAAAAGTCTAAGGAAGATGATTCTCCGTTCTTTGATGTAAAATATATTTGTCAAGCAAGTTTATTAATTACGGATTCTATCCGAAAAGGGTATGATGTAACGCAATTGCCCAATGGTGATATTAATGTTACAGAAGTAAGAATAGTAAATGTTCATTATAATTGGAACTCCGAAAAAGGAAAATTTGTTAAAACTAATCAGATAGAATTTAATAATAGCAAAGGTTGATAATGAAATCAAATATTGTATACTCGTTTAATTTGAAAAATTGGCTACGTCGTCCTATAAGTACTGTGGTATTCACGTATTAAGTATACGTTATTACACTGGGAGTATATTGTTATTGTCACAAAGCTTATTATCTTAAAACAGTAGCCTAAATATGGAATTTGATCAAGGATTATTATCAAGGATTCAATTTGCTTTTACCATAAGTTTTCATATAATATTCCCTGCTTGTACTATAGGGCTTGCAAGCTTTTTAGCGGTAATTGAAGGGTTATGGTTGAAAACAAAAAAGCCGGTTTATCAAGAAATATACAAATTTTGGGTGAAGATTTTTGCCGTTACTTTCGGTATGGGAGTAGTTTCGGGCGTTGTAATGTCTTATCAATTCGGTACTAACTGGTCGAATTTTTCAGATAAGGTTGGAAATGTCCTCGGTCCGCTTCTCGGTTTTGAAGTATTTACTGCCTTTTTCCTCGAATCTTCTTTTTTAGGTATAATGTTATTCGGCTTTAATAAAGTCAGTAAAAAAGTACATTTTATTTCTACGTTAATAGTTGCCGTTGGTACTGTAATCTCAGCTTTTTGGATACTTGCAGCTAGTAGCTGGATGCATACGCCTGCTGGTTTTGAACTGCGAGGCGAAGGATTCTTTTATCCTTTAAATTGGCTAGAAATTATCTTTAACCCTTCTTTCCCATATCGCTTTTTCCATATGATTACGGCGGCTTATTTAACTACTTCTTTTGTTATTGGTGGTGTAGCTAGCTTTTATTTACTAAATAATCGTTATAAAGAGCATGCTAAAATTATGCTTTTTATGGCGGTGTTAATGGCGTTAATCGTTGCACCTATTCAAATAGTTATTGGTGATCTGCATGGTTTAAATACTCTTAAATATCAGCCGGTCAAGGTCTCGGCTATGGAAGGTATTTGGAATACAGAAAAAGGGGCAGCTTTTAATCTTATCGGCTTTCCTGACGGGGAAGAAGAAAAAACAAAATATGCTGTAGAAATACCTTATGCTAGTAGTTTAATCTTAACGCATAGTTTAGACGGTGAAGTGAAAGGATTAAAAGAATGGACAAAAGAAGAGCGTCCGCCAGTTGCAGTAGTATTTTTTAGCTTTCGTATTATGGTAGGAATCGGTTGTTTAATGGTATTTATAGGTGTTGTAGGGTTATATCTTTACTTGAAGAAAAGATTATATACTACGCATTGGTTTCAATATTGGTATATATTAATGTCACCTTCAGGTTTTATTGCAGTACTTGCCGGTTGGTTCGTAACCGAGGTAGGTAGACAACCTTATATAGTATATAATATTTTAAAAACCGTGGATACGGTATCACCGGTACTCGGCAAATATGTATTTATTTCTCTAATTGCTTTTATAGTAGTGTATGTGATCATTTTCGGAGCGGGTATATATTATATAATGCATTTGATAAAGAAAGGTATAGAAGTGATAGATAATAAAGAAATGTACGGAGAGAGTGGTTTGAATAACCCATTATTAGAAAAGTAATAAGCTTATGTTAAATTTTGCACCTTATATAGATTTACCGCTTGTTTGGGGTGGGCTTATAGCTACCGCTATTTGTTTATATGTTTTATTAGACGGTTTTGATTTAGGAGTAGGAATCTTATTTCCGTTTGCACCTACTGATGATTGCCGTCATAAAATGATCAATTCTATTGCTCCTGTTTGGGACGGTAACGAAACTTGGTTAGTACTTGGCGGCGGTGGTTTATTTGCGGCTTTCCCGTTGGCATATTCGCTATTAATGCCGGCTTTATATATTCCTATTATATTGATGTTACTCGGTCTAATATTTCGTGGTGTAGCTTTTGAATTCCGTTTTAAGGCTCATATAGGTCATCGTTATATTTGGGACTACGCTTTTCATTTCGGTTCTATGCTTACTGTTTTTTGTCAAGGTTTAATGCTTGGTACGTTTGTCCAAGGAATAGAGATAGAAGGACGAGAATTTGCAGGAGGGAGCTTTGATTTTCTTACTCCCTTTTCCATTATGACGGGGATAGCATTAATATTCGGTTATGCACTATTGGGTGCTACTTGGCTTATTCTGAAAACAGAAAAGACAACACAAGATTGGGCTTATAAATCTGTTTTATATATTTTATTTTACGTTGCACTTTTTATGGGGCTTGTAAGCTTATGGGTTCCTTTCTTAAATAACCACATAAATCATCGTTGGTTTAGCGTACCTAATATTTACTATTTATCTATTGTACCTATTGTAACTGCTTTAATATTTATCAAGTTAATTAAAGCCGTTAAGCAGAAAAAAGAAGTAAAGCCGTTTATTTATACAATCTTGTTATTTTTATTAGGATATTTAGGGCTCGCGATAAGCATATGGCCATATATCGTTCCTTATAAAGTTACGCTTGAAACTGCAGCAGCAGCACCGGAGTCACAGTCTTTACTGTTGATAGGGGCTGGGATATTCCTACCTGTCATACTTGGCTACACATTCTATTGTTATTATATATTCCGTGGCAAATCATCTCATCATCCGATATATTAAAAAATTTAAGAAAATAACCTCTTGTCTCAAAGGGTGGCAATGGTTTATTATCCTATGGCTTAGCGGATTATTATCCACATTACTTTTAACTTATGTAGTTAAGCTGGTGTTTAGGGTGATAGTAGGAATATAACCTTGACAAAACGTACTGTTTATAGTACGTTATTAATATTAAGTCTCACTAATTATAAGGAAAAAATAATGGAAATATATAATACAAGCGAAGCAAGAAGTAAGCTTTATAAACTTATAGATTATGTTTCTGATGTACACAAACCTGTTTATATTAAAGGTAAAAGAAATAATGTAGTTATAATTTCAGAAGAAGATTATCGTAATATGGAAGAAACTTTATATTTATTATCTATTCCAAATATGCATAAGTCTCTAATTGAAGGACGAGCAGAGCCTATAGCAAAGTGTAGCGATAAATTAAATTGGTAATTTTTTATAAATGTATATAATTCGTTATACTACACAAGCACAAAAAGATGCTAAGAAAATAGTGCAAGCCGGTTTAAAGAATAAAGTAGAAGTTTTATTAAACATAGTTAGTACTGATCCTTGGAAAATTTACCCTCCATATGAAAAGCTCGTTGGTGACTTTAGCGGTTGTTATTCAAGAAGAATTAATATTCAACATAGGTTGGTTTGTGAAGTTTACAAACAAGAAAAAGTTGTAAAAATTCTTAGAATGTATACGCATTATGAATAAGTCATTAACTGAAAAAATCTCAGCATTTATTATTACTAAAAATGAATCCGCAAGGGTAGCACGAGCTATAAATAGCGTAAAAAATATTACTGATGAGGTGATAGTAGTCGATAGCGAAAGTACTGATGATACGGTAGCAATAGCTGAAAAATTAGGAGCAAAGGTAGTAATAAAACCGTGGCTTGGTTATGTAGGACAGAAATCTTTTGCCGAAAGCCTTTGCGTAAATGATTGGGTTCTTAATATTGATGCCGATGAGGAGTTGTCTAAAGAGTTACAAGACGAAATAGAGTATATTTTTGCCTCTCATAATCAAGATCGTTATTTAGCTTATCAAATAAAGCTGTTAATAATGCATCGTAATGACCAAAAGCCACGAATGTTTGCTCCATTTAATAAATGTACTCGGTTGTATAATAAAAAATTTGCAAGCTTTGCAAATACCGTAAATAGTACTACTCATGATTCGGTAATATTTAATAAAGATGTTGATTTTGCAGGTAAAATTTATCTATTAAATGAAGCTGCTTATCATTATTCGGGTACTTCAATTGAGCAGTTGGTCACTAAAGCAAATTTTTATTCTAGCGAGCAAGCAAAAGATTTAGTTAAGCAAGGAAAAAAGCTTTCAAATTTTCGTTTAACAACTGAAATGATATGGTGGTTTTTTAAAGCGTTTTTTATCAGACGCTATTTTGTATTTGGTTTTGACGGTTTTGTAGATTCAATAATTTTTGCTTTTGCAAGATTTCTAAGGCTTACGAAGTTAAGAGAGTCATCGCTTAAATCAAAAAACGTCATTGCGAGCGACTATAAGGAGCGTGGCAATCTCATGAAGTAATATAAAATTCCTGAGATTGCCACGTCGATGCTATGCATCTCCTCGCAATGACAATTTAGAAAATAAAAGATAAATTATGAAAGAAAATTTTAATGTTAGTAAATTAAAAAACGGTTTGACAATTTTAACATATAATATGCCTTATGTTAATTCGGTAGCAATAAATTTAATTGCTAAAGTTGGAGCACGTTATGAGAATGCAGAAGAGGACGGCATATCTCACTTTCTTGAGCATATGGCTTTTAAAGGTACAAAAGCTAGAACGGCAAAACAGATAGCGGAAGAGTTTGACGCTATAGGTGGACATTTTAATGCCTATACCGGTCATGAGAATACGGTATATTATGCACGAGTCTTGTCTGAAAATTGTGATAAAGCACTTAATATACTTGCCGATATAATTCAAAATTCTATTTTTGCTGATGAGGAAATAGCTAAGGAATATCAGGTGATCATGCAGGAAATTGCTCATCATCAGGATAATCCAGATGACCTAGTATATGAGAAATTTTATAATAAAGTTTATAGAGAACAACCGTTGGGTAAGTCAATCTTAGGTACTGCTAAAACCCTTGCAACTTTTACGAAAGAACATTTTTTTAATTTTATAGATAAACATTATAATGCTGAAAATCTCTATTTATCAATTGCCGGTAATATTGATCATGATAAAATAGTAATTATAGCGGAACAGTTATTTTCTTCTTTGAAGCAAGGAGTAAAAAGTAGCTTTATTCCGGCAAAATATATAGGCGGAAACGGCTTTATTAATAAGGAGTTAGAGCAAACTAGTTTAGTGCTAGGGTTTGAAGGTACATCATATATTAATTTAGAAAAGCTTTACCAAACCCATCTACTTTCTATAATATTCGGTGGCGGTATGTCATCGCGTTTATTTCAAAGTATTCGTGAGAAATTAGGTTTAGCATATGCAGTAGGTAGTTATAATAGTGCTTATTTTGATAGTGGAGTGTTTACAATTTATGCATCCACTGCACATGATAAATTAGAATTATTATATAGAGAGATTAAAAACGAAATAATAAAAATGACTGAACAAGTAAGCACAGAAGAGATTCTTAGAGCTAAAACACAACTGCGTAGTAATTTACAAATGGTTCAAGAGAAAAATACCTATAAGTCAGAAGAAATAGGTAAAAATTATTCTGTTTTCGGTCAATATATTTCTCCTGAAGAGATTATGGAAATTATCATGAGCATAAAAGCTGATGATATTATTAATACGGCAAATAAAATATTTAGTGGTACTACTACGTCGGCAATTATCGGTCCGAATGATCTTCAGGGATTTTAATGATATGCTTGTGTGGATACCAGAGTCGTCATTGCGAGCGGCCGTAGGCTGCGTGGCAATCTCATGAAATAATAACAAGTTCCTGAGATTGCTTCGTCAATTACTTCGTAATTTTCTCGCAATGATGAGGAAAATGAATTTTGAGACAAATAAATGAAAAAAAAATTATATGAAGGTTCAAGTAAAATTTTATATTCTGCCGAAGAAGATTTTTTACTTATAATGGCTTTTTCCGATAAGGCTATTTTAGAAACAGGTGAGATGGTTGATATATCAGGTAAAGGAGTACTTAATAATAATATTTCTTCCTTTCTAATGGATAAACTGGAAATGATCGGCATTGAAAATCATTTTATCGAAAAAATAAATATGAGGGAGCAATTAATTCAATATGTTGAGGTTTTCCCGATACAAGTAATAATATCATCAGTAGCGTGCAGTAGATTTGTAAAAGAATTCGGAATTGATGAAGGGTATGTATTTGATAAACCTATCATTGATTTTAAGGTCCGAAGTCGTGAATTTAAATATCCGATAGTTAATGAGTATCAAATATTAAATTTCGGCTGGTTAACTAGGGATGAAATTAAAGCGGTAAAAGATCAGGCTTTGCGTATATATGATTTTCTAAGCGGCTTATTTATCGGTGTCGGGATTCGGCTTGTTGAGTGTAAATTAGAATTTGGGCGTGTGTTTAACGGTGAAGAATCTATCATTATGTTAACTGATGAAATTAGTCCGGATAATTGTAGATTATGGCATATTAACAGTAATGAAAAATTGGGATTTGAATTGCTTGAAAAAGAACCAAATAAGGTTTTTGAATCATATCAGCTAATAGCTGATCGTTTAAAAGAAAAATAAATATATTTTTTAAGCGATATATGCTATTTTGAACTGTTTAAGGTTTTATTACAAAGTTCGGTTTTTCGTCATTGCGAGGAAAATTACAAAGTAATTGACGAAGCAATCTCAGGAGCTTGTTATTATTTCATGAGATTGCCACGCAGCCTACGGCTGCTTGCAATGACGATTAGGTGTCTACGCAGGAACAACATTTCTGATTTTTAATAATTTTTTACAGTAAAAAAGATGAAAATACGATTTGTTATAATAAGCTTTATAGCTCTAATCCTAGTAGGGTGGGGATATGCTGCCTATAAATTTGAACATCAAAGTAAAGAAAATATTATCTCTATTCTTGATAAATATGAAGAATATATAACTTATGATGCAATAAAAGTTAATAAATATGGATTTAGTGTTACTTTAAATAAAGTAATGTTAAAACCTATAGATTTTTATTTTGATGAAATAGTTATTAGACATATACCGTTTTTGAATATTACAAAAATTGATTCTTACGGAAATAATGTAAAAATTACTACCGCTCAAGATGAAAAAAATATTTTGTACTCACCTGATCATCATACAACAATTTGGTTTAGAAAATCTTTGTTTAATAGAGAGCCTGATTATTGGAAATTAAGCTTGAGTGACAATAAATCAACTCTTTATAGTTCTCTAGATGCAGAAAAATTAGCAGAGAGTGATATTAGTAATTCTGTAATTACTAATACTAAGACATCGGATAACCTTAATTTGTTAATTTTGGATGGAAAAAATACTGTTTCTTTTATTTCTGAAAATTACAGAAGAAATTTATATGATAAAATTTTTGAATTTTTGAGAGATCAAATAGCTAATGACTCTGATACTACTTTCTTTGAGTATGGTTTGACAAAGTTAGATATATTGAATTTACCTATTTCTTACAATTCCAAATTAAAACTAAAATATAGTGATGAGTTAGTAGCGCTTGGGAAATTATTAATTCAAAATTTTTCTCTAGATCAAAAGCAAGATGAGAATATGCATGCTGTTATTTTTATGCAGATGTTAGGAGAATTAGTAAAAGGTAAGCCGTTTTTATTTGCTTGTGATATTGAAAGAAAAGGAAAAGTAGAAAGTAATTTATATAAATTAAATATAGAAAAAGATAAAATTTTTGATTTTGCTTTACATATTAAATCTACTATAGAACCTTCTGAAACATACCAAAAAACGGCAGCTGAAGCTTTAGGAAGCTACTTTAGTAATGGTTTAAACAAAAGAGCTGAGTTAGATAAAATTTTTAAACTAACTAGCCCTATTACTCAAGAAGATGGGGAAAGAGTAATGGGTGTTTTTGCAAAAATAAATAATTCCGAATTTAATTTAAAAGGTGAGTTTGATCCTGAAGCAAAAAAATTATCCGGTAAAACTAATCTTGTAATGGATGATTTTAATTTTGCTATTGATATTGATATGCCTACTATAGATAATCCTCTGAATCTAGAAAGCGTAATAAAATTATCGGATCCGAGTGCGGTTATAAATAATTTTGTGCATTATACTAATAATGCTATTGTACCGGTGCTTAATAAAATAGAAGATTCTAAGGAATTTGCTTTAAATCTAGGAAAACAATCTTCAGTAATAAAGCAATACGGCTTTAGGGCAATAGAAGTTTTTAGTAAAAATTCTGAATTAAAAGACGGTGAATCTTTAGTCGTGGATGTAAAAAGTAAAGACGTCGGACTAACCTTTAATGATAAAGCTATTGATCAGATCCTTAGTGATACAAGAGTATTAGAATTTATGAATGCCATGGCTATGATAGATCAAGAAAGAAAGTAGTCTAAGTGTCATTCCTGCTTTTGCAGGAATGAAATAAGAGCTACGAGATAAGGTCTACAAGTAAAAAATTTGAAGAAAAAATGAGTTATAAAAGAATGATTAATATTTCCTTTCCCGATGGGAGTATAAAACAATTTGCAAAAAACATTACCGCCTATGAAGTAGCAAGTGCAATTTCAATGTCACTTGCTAAAGCAGCAATGGTTGCTGAAATAAACGGTGAGCTTCAAGACTTAAGTATCGTAATTGAAAATGATTGCAAGCTTCGTATTTTAACTGCGAAAGATCCTGAATGTCTCGAGATAATAAGGCACGATGCGGCACATTTAACAGCAGAAGCAGTAAAGGAACTATTCCCTGAAACTCAGGTAACGATTGGTCCTGCAATTGAAAACGGTTATTATTACGATTTTGCTCGTGATAAACCTTTTACCACTGATGATTTAGCCGCTATAGAAGCTAAAATGCAAGAACTTTCACAAAAGAACGAGCAAGTAACAAGAGAGCTATGGGATAGGGATAAAGCCGTAGAGTTTTTTAAATCGATAGGAGAGCATTATAAAGCCGAAATTATTGATTCAATTCCGGCAGGTGAGCCAATTACTTTATACAGGCAAGGTAATTTTATTGATCTATGCCGAGGCCCACATGCTCCTTCTACAGGGGGTGTTAAGTATTTTAAGTTGATGAAAGTTGCAGGAGCGTATTGGCGAGGTGATAGTCGTAATGAGATGTTGCAGCGTATATACGGCACTGCTTGGGCCACGAAGGAGCAGCTAGATAGTTACCTCTTGATGCTTGAAGAAGCCGAAAAGCGTGATCATAGAAAGCTTGGGCGTGAGCTTGATTTATTCCACTTCCAAGAAGAAGCTCAAGGAATGGTATTTTGGCATGATAAAGGCTGGAGTATATATAATACCATTGAGCAGTATATTAGGAAAAAGATTCGTAAAAACGGTTATACCGAAGTTAAGACTCCTGTTTTGGTCGATAAAAGCCTTTGGGAGGCTTCAGGACATTGGGAAAAGTTTCGTGATGATATGTTTGCGTTAGAAACAGACGACAAGACATTAGCTTTGAAGCCGATGAATTGCCCTTGCCACGTGCAGATTTTCAAACAAGGTATTAAGAGTTACCGTGATTTACCTCTTCGTATGTCGGAGTTTGGTTTGTGCCATCGTAATGAGGCATCCGGTGCGTTGCACGGTTTAATGAGAGTGCGGAGTTTAGTGCAAGACGATGCACATATATTTTGTGCTGCGGAACAAATTACCAATGAAACGGTTAATTTTTGTAAATTACTGACTGAAGTTTATAAGGATTTCGGCTTTACTGATATAAAGGTAAAATTCTCTGATCGTCCTGAAATCAGAGCAGGGAGCAATGAAGTTTGGGATAAGGCTGAGAATGCTTTAAAAGAAGCAGTAGAACAAGCAGGGTTTACTTATACACTAAACCCGGGCGAGGGGGCATTTTACGGTCCGAAGCTTGAGTTTGTATTAATCGATGCGATAGGGCGGCAATGGCAATGCGGTACGCTTCAGATGGATTTTGTTTTGCCGGAGCGGTTAGACGCTAGCTATGTTGCAGCAAGCGGAGAGAAAAAAAGACCCGTAATGCTACATAGAGCGATCCTTGGCTCACTTGAGCGTTTTATTGGTATATTGATTGAAGAATATGCAGGTAGGTTTCCGCTTTGGCTTGCACCAGTGCAGGTTGCTATTGCAACTATTACCAGCGATTTGAACGATTATGCTTTGGAAGTGCATAAAGCTTTAATTGATAACGGGGTAAGAACAGATTTTAATATCTCACCTGATAAAATTAACTATAAGATTCGTGAGTTTTCTAATCAAAAAATACCGATGATTGCAGTAATCGGTAAACAAGAGCAAGAAAATAAACAAGTAGTGATTAGAAGGCTCGGAACTACTGACCAAGAAGTATTATCTGTTAAGCAGTTAATAGCTGTGGTTAAAGAAGAGAATGAGAAATATTTGTAGATTTTAAATCTAAAGTATATAAGATAATAATACGTATCATAGGGATATGATATCCTAATTAGGAAAAAATCCTAAGGAGATTATGTGAGAACTATTATTAATATAGCTGATTCGCAAATTAAAATTCTAGATAAACTATCCAAGAAAAAAATATCAAGAGATAAAACTATTGGGCAAGCTTTAACTAGTTACATTGCTAGTAATGATCACAATAATAAGGCATTTGAAAACGCTTTTGGACTCTGGAAAGATAAAAATCTAGATAGTTTAGAATATCAGGCTAAATTACGTAATGAGTGGAAGGAATGAAAGCTATCTTTGATACTAATATATTAATAGATTATCTACAATAATGTTATTCCGTTGATCGCACATGGGTGACAACTTAAGGATCGATGTCATTCACGCGAAGGCAGGAATCCAGGGTAAAGCGAGATAAATCGAGCTTTCCAAAAAAATCTTTTAGACCAAGATTTTTTTATAAATTTTACTTTTCAAATAAAGCTTTAAGGTACTGGATTCCCGCTTTTGCGGGAATGACATAAGAGTCATGCAACAAGGGCACGCAGGTATGATATGAAACGGGCCATGTAATAAGGCCGCTTTTATCTAAGAATTATATTTTTCAACTTATGAAAATCAAAACTTATCCTGTTTCTTTTTTATGGTCTGTTATAAAGCCGTATAAATATTGGTATTTTGTTATGATGCTTGGGCCTATTGCAAGTGGCTTTCATCCTATTATATATAATTATACCGTAAAGCTTTTGCTTGATTTATTTGCCCAAAATGAAAAGATTATTTGCTCAAAGTTATAAACCGATAATATGGTTTGTAGCAGCACAAGCTATACTTGATGGTGCTTGGCGTGCTCATAGCTTTGCACAACTTAAAGCAATGCCTCATATCTTTCAAGGTATGATGAATAAAATATGTAATCACTGTTTTAATTTGCTGTATACTTATTTTCAAAATAACCTTTCCGGTTCTATCGTTGGAAGAGTAAGGGGCATAGGTGATAATTATTATAAAATGCACCAAGCAATCGAGTATCAATTAAGCAAACCGTTATTAATTACCTTGCTTCCCAGTATTGCACTGGGTCTTACTAATATTAAAGTATTTGTTGTCATTAGTACCTTTATGGCTATTGACTTATCGCTTGCTTTACAGTGTTTTACTAAACTTGCTAAAATGGAACAAGATAAGCAATATTCTTGGTAGCTGATTGTATTATAAACATCTTTACTATTTTTTCGTTTGCAGCAAAGCAGCGAGAATTAAATAAAGTAAATGATTATTACCATAATGTACATATTGCTTTTATTATGTCCCTTACTTTTTTAGTTACTGAAAATTCGTGGCATGCCACTATGGAACTTAAAGACTTTTTAGAAGATATAGCAGCGTTTCACTCCGCCTTTACAATAATGCAAATCCCACAAGATACTATAGATAAAAAATGCTGCTGAATTAAAAATCTTCAAAAGGGAGATTATATTTAAGGATATATCGTTTGCTTATAAAGAGGGGAGTAGTGTATTCCAGTCTCTTAATTTGTATATTAAAGCCGGTGAGAAAGTGGGTATTGTCGGGCATGCAGGTAGCGGTAAATCCACTTTAATTGTATTATTATTGAAAAATTTTAAGCCGGAATTGGCTATATTATAATCGATAACCAAAACCTTTACGATATTTCCTCTGACAGCCTGTGGGAGCAGATATTATTAATTCCTCATAATTCCTCAAGATATTATGCTTTTTCATCGCTCAGTAGGTAAGAATATCGGATATGCAAAAGAGAATGCTTTGCCTTGGGAAATAGAAAATGCCGCCAAAGTTGCAAATATCCATGAATTTATTGAAAGTTTACCGGAAAAATATAACACCATTGTCAGTGAGAGAGGAGTAAAGCTAAGTGGCGGACAGAGGCAACGTATAGCAATTGCCCGTGCTATTCTTAAAAACGCTCCGATTTTGGTTTTAGATGAAGCAACTTCAAGCCTTGATAGCCATACAGAGCAAGAAGTACAAAAATCTATTAATACCATGCTTGATATTGAGAATGTAACAATAATTGCTATAGCCCACAGATTATCTACTATCAAGCATATGGATAGAATTATTGTTATGGATAAAGGCAAGATCGTAGAAGACGGCACTTTTAAGGAACTCTGGGAGCATCAAGTTAACGGATTTGTTTAAATCGGTGTTATTAAGAATATGTAAGGTGTCTCTAGGCAACAAAAAGCTAACTATGCAGTTCATAACCTAATAAAAGGCATTTATTACATTTATAATCAAATATTTTATGAAATGTTGTTTTGAATTGCTAATCTTTTTTACAAGATGGACAATTTGAATAATTAGAACGTGCATAGGAGTTTCCTGATACCGGTGCTGCTATAGGATAAAAAACTTTCTTTTTTAAACATTTTTGTAGTTGCTTACTCATTTTTCTTCCTTTTATAGAAATATCACTATCTAATTCTGCTAATTGTTTTTCCATTAAAGGTTCTAATGTTTATAGCTTGAAAGCCATAAGCTGTAAGCTGCCGCATAATCATTTTGCCAAGAAGTAATTGTTCCTCTGAGATATCGGTCTTCATTTATTATATATAAAGGTAGATATCTCCCCTCATCTGTACGTAATACAAGCTGCTCTTCATAAGCTTTTGACCATGAAATAGGATATAAATAGAGAAATTTTGCATTTTCAATATCAATAGGTGTTTCACTAACATAGTCTGCTGTTATTTTATAACTAATTATTACGCCAATTGCTATAATTCATCTTTATCTTTCAATGCATTATAGCTTAAATTTGAAGCATGCAAAGCATCTTTATTAGGAATTACTGCATGAAAAACCAATTTATTTTTTGTAGGACTAAAAATTCTCCATTATTTAATATATTACCATTTTGGTATAAAGAACCGATAAAACTACAAAGTAAATGCCAAGCTTTTCCGTAATCATTTAATAAGAATTGCTTACTTTTATTAAACGATATAGTAACAAGATATATATTAGACATAGTTTAAATAAAATTTATCTATTTAGCTAAGAATGCTGCCTTTTATAATCTAACTTACTTGGAGTTTATTCCTAAAAAAGCTTACTATTTAGGAATAAACTCTTAAATAGTTATATTAGTATATAAGTAAAAAACATAATTGATTTTAAACATGCTTTAAAGAAAAGTATAAAATACTACTTTTCAAAGAAAAGAGTTATACCCCTAAGGCTTTTTTTCCTTTAGATTGTTCTTGTTCAACTGTTTGAGTATGAGACTTAACTTGAGGAATTGCAAGATCGACTACATGTTCATATCTAACGCCATTTTCAAATAAAACTTGACCGCATTTATTCACTTGAATAACATCTTCTTTAGAGAATTTATTTAAAATAACTTCCGTGATATTATAAAGGAATTTCCAAGATAGTTCTATTCTTTCTTGTAATGTCAGCGTTTTATTTTCTGGTTTTTGACTATTAAGGGCCACATTTGGCGAATCATCAATATTACCTCCTTCAGCAGGTAATATATTTTTTTTACGTGCTGCTATTTTCTTATACATTAAAAAATATTAATAATAATGCTAAGCAACCTATGGCAATTAAAATATGAGTATTAGAATTAGACATTATTTTGCTCTTTCTTGTTGTTGAGTTAAGTTGTGTGTTTTAGAAAGTATAGTAACCACTGCTTGACCTATATTAACTAAGTTAGCTATATCAGGAGTTAGCTTTGCAATTGCTAAGACCGGAGGCGGTAATAAGTTAGTTTTTATTGTTAGACTTATAACATTTCCGAGTTCTTGACTTCCTGGTATTACTCTTACTATTTTTTTATGTCGCTTGCAATTTTCGTAGCTTTTTCTGCGGCTTTACATAAGGATTCTATCTTTTCGCTACAAGAAGCTTCTGGATTTAATACTTTTAATAATTCTGTTTTAGCTTCATTTAGATTACAAGAAATAGTATTCTTTACAGAGTTTAATTTGTCAATATTTATATCTTGTGGAATTGCACTTTCAATATTACTTTTTAGTTCTGTTATTTTTTCTTCTACTTCATCTTTGCTTTTTGGTATAGCTTTAGCAGCTTTTACAACATTCTCTAGTGAAGCTTGGTTATTAGGGTTTTTATTTGCTATTTCAATAATTTTTCGAGTCGGTTCTTTTGATATTTCTGAAATTGTGGCAACTTTTTTGGCTTTTTCATAGATGTTTTCAAGCTTCTCATGAGATTTAGCTTCTTCCCTTATTTCTTTTATATCATTATGCAATTTTGTTATTTTTGGCAATAATTTTTTCAGAGTCAATAAGATTATTTGCTTTTTCAAGTATTCCGCTTGTTTGTATAAATATTCCAAGCATCGGTATTTGAGTCGTATAACCCCGACTAATATATTTTCTAATGATTCTATAATTTTTTTAGAAGCTCCAGGATAGAGTTTATCTAATTCTTGCTGAAATTTTAAAATGTGTTCTAAAACATTTAAACATTTTTCTACAATAATCCTGTCAAATAAAAAGATATCTTTTGTTTTTAACTGTTCTTGATATGCTTTCTCAAGCGCTTCAGATAAAGTAGTTATAGATTCTTGGATTGTCCTATTAAAAAGTTTTTCTATTTTCGCTACATCGATATTTTCAGTGTGAGATAATTTATTTAAAGAATTTTGTAAAATATAAAATAAATGATCTTCTAAATCTTTTACATTCATTTTCAAAGATTTGGTAAAACCTTTTAATGTTATTAAAAGTCTTTATTGTTCTTTAGTTAATCCGCTGAAACTAGAAAAATCAATTATAGACATAAAATTTTATTTTGTTATCAAATATTAATTAATCTTAAAGCTTTATAACCGTAAAATAAAATGTAAAATAGTTATCATTGCCCTTGAGATTAATGTTTGTTATATTATGTGCTAACATTGCTACAATAGATTTATATTGTTTTATTAGGATATAGATATATTCTTGAAAGATTAAACTAATCTCACTAACATATTATCAATTATTCAAGAAATTTATGCGTAAATTAACTACATTTATTGTTACATTATTACTAACTAGTTCGGTTGCAGCAGTTGATTTGCAGGGAGCTTTAACTGAAGGATATAAGAATAATGAGGAGCTGAAAGCTGCTAGAATTAAGTTTTTAGACTCGATTGAGCAGTTTCCGCGAGCTTTTTCGGGGTTTATGCCTAGTGCCGGATTACAGATTAATAGACAACATAATAAGACTAAATATAATAAAAAATATGCTGATAGGCTTGGTCTTACTCCAAGGGAAACAGATAGTGATCAAGGTGCATTAACAATTCAACAGTCTATATTTAATGGTGGTTCTAGCGTTGCGGCTCTTAAAGCTGCTCAAGCAGGATTTAGAGCTGCACGGGGTGCATATTATGCCGGTGAACAAAAAATATTATTAAATTTAATAACTGCGTATCTTGATTGTTTTGAGAGCAAAGCGAAATATGATATTTCCGAAAGTAGAGTTCGCACTAACATACAACAAGTTAACACCGTTGAGGAAAAATTAAGACTTGGAGAAGCAACGGAAGTAGATATAGCAACCGCAAGAGCGGGGCTTGCAGCAGCAGAAACGAATAAACTAGCTGCTTATGCCGATTTTCAAGGAAAAAAAGCAAATTTTATTAGAGTATTTGGAATAGAGCCGACTAATATAACTATGCCTGAGTTACCTAAAATGTTACCTGCTTCATTAGATGAGTTAACTGGAAGAGCTGCTAAGCTCAATCCTGATATTGATTCGGCAAGGCATAATGTAACTGCGGCTAAAGCTTTAGAAATGGCAGAAAAAGGGAAATTATTACCGCAAGTAAGTGTGCAACTGCAATCCGGTAGAACATACTACAATCCACAAGATGATATAAATGCTAGAAATGTAAATGCTATAAATAATAGAAGCTATACTACTACTCTTTCGGTAAATATCCCTATTTATCCTGAGGGAGGAGCTCAATATTCAAGAATCAGATCGGCTAAAAATCAAACAAGAAATAGTGCAGTTCAGCTTGATAGTGTGATAAAGCAGACCCAAGCATGGGTTGTAAGCGTGTGGGAGGGATTTGAAGCAGCAAAATCTCGTATTGTTGCCGCTAATCAAGGAGTGGATGCTGCTCAAATATCATATGACGGTACTGTGCAAGAGGAAATAGTCGGATCTAAAACAATATTAGATGTTTTAACTGCCGAAGAAAAATTATACGAAGCAAAAATAACTCGTGTGGATGCGTATAAATCTTCAGTACTTGCGGCATATCAAATGAAATTGTTAACCGGCGAGCTAACGGCTCAAAGTTTAAAACTTAAAGTAAAATATTTTAGTCCTGAAGAAGAGTTTAAGACTATTAAAAAGAAAATGTTTATAGGTTTCTAACGTGAGTAAGGAAAATAAAAAGAACCAAGATATGTCGATAGAAGACATATTAAAATCGATTAAAGGAGTAATAAACGAGCGTAAAAATCCTATTCATGAAAATGATAGCGAAGATGAAGATGTATTAGAGCTAACGGAAATAGTAAATCAAGATGAAGAAGAAAAGTTAATATCAACTAAATCTGCTGAAGAGGTAGGTGATATTTTTAAAAATTTTACCGATACTATTAAAGATAAAAAGCTGGATAATAATATCTCATCTAAAAATGCACTTGAAGAATTAGTCATTGAGATGTTAAAACCAGAACTTAAAGCTTGGCTTGATAAAAATCTATCTGTACTTGTTAAAGAGTTAGTAGAGATTGAGATAAAGAAATTGGTGCAGAATAGTAAGAGGTAGGGGAGTGAATGTCATTGCTAGCTAAAAGCGGGGGAGGTGTATTGCTTGTTTATGTCATTCCCGCGAAAGCGGGAATCCAGCAATTAAAAGGTATATACACAGTAAGTTTTAATATTAAAAGCTCGATTTATCTCGCTTTACCCTGGATTCCTGCTTCCGCAGGAATGACATCGAACAACCTCCTGCTATCAAATAAATTATTTAATAAGGCATTATATGTTAAATAAATTATGTAAGATATTATTTTTTATAAATCTATTGTTAGTGATAGTTCAAAGTTATGCTTCACCTCCGCCCTTACCGCCATCATTACCGACTGCTGAAGTAGATACTAAAGATAAGGATGTTCGCTCTAGTGCCGATGTTTCTTTTTTTGATAAATTCAAGCAATTTTTTAGTAAACCAAAAAAGAAAGATATACCCCCTAAACAAGCAAATGAACAAACTAAAGCAGCCCATCAAGAAGAACCAAAGCTAGCTTCCCAAGAGCCTAATGACAATGAACAAGCTGAGCCGTTTATAGATGTCGGTAATACAGCATTGCCTAGTGCTACAAGTGATAACGTTCATGCAAATTCCAGTCATGAAAGTAGTGTAAATTTAGCTTATCATGACATTCAGGAATCTAATGAAGCCGAGGCATCTGAACCTTTTATAGATATTGGTAGTGCAACGTTACCTAGTGTTACAAGTAATGAAATGCATGAAGCACAAGTTGCTTCTAATGAGCATAATGATACAAATTTAGTTTCTAATATTATAACTCCTAACGTACCGAGACCGATAGTATCTATGCCTCCGGCTCAAGCAGGAAGTTATGTAGTGCCTCCGCAGCGACCGGTGCAAATATATAAACCAACCAATTTGCCGCCTGTGCATAAGCCTATTCCGCTTAATCCCACTCCTGATGCTAATAAAGAGGAAGAAAGCGTAGCACCGATAGCACCGCCCTCTATACCTAATATGCCTGCTGTTTCTCCGCCTGTGGTTAACCCGCCGGTAACCCAAGATACTACATCAAGCACTATGCCGACAACAGTACCTCCTGCAGGAACTCCGGCAGTACCTAGTAATGTACCTGCACCTTCGGTAATGCCTACAAATCAACCTTCTACACAGCCTATAACACCGACTAGCCCAAATACACCCGTTACTACTCCGTCTAAAGTAATTCCTACAACCGATTCTTCGGCGGAACTCAATAACTCGCAAGAGACATTTGTAGCTGTTTCAGATGTCCCAAAAAAACAAGATTGGAATACGCCGCTTATACCCGTTGTTGTAGTGAAGCTGAAGCAATTTCAGCCTTTAGAGAAGCAAATTAATAATAATCAAACTACAAATAATCAAGAGAAATCACCTCCGGTAAGCTCTCCAAATGTCACGATTCAAAAACAAGATAATAACGTAAATAATGAAACATCGGAGTTGGTAACAAAATTTGTTAAAGATGAAACACAAATGTTACTTTTACCTGATGATGATATAGTTCTTGGTAAACTAACAGAGCAGGCGACTTTAGCGCAGATGGATATGTATGCATATATAGAGCTGTTCCAAAAGAAAGAAGAATGGATAGCAAGTGCCGAAAGAAGAAAAGTTGTAGAGAGTTTTATTAAATATGATAATGATATAAATAAAAAGAAAGATATTTATGCCAATCTATCTTATTGTAGTGCAGTAGAGAATGCTTTTAGAGCAGTGGATAGAAACAATCTTTTTGGGTTGCGTGCGTTACTTGACGTTTATCCTATATTGCAAGAAAAAGGTAGAAGCGGTGAGACATTACTAACTGCTGCTATTTATAACGATAATTACTATTTAGCAAAATTTTTGGTCATACGAGGTATTAAAATTTCTACTCTAAATGATGAGTGCCAATATCCATTAGATATTGCATTAGCTCAAGGAAACGCTAACATAACTTGTATGTTAATCAAAGCTAAGGGATATTGATAAGATTATTTTTATCGTCATTGCAAGCGACTGTAAGGAGCGTGGCAATTTCATGAAATAGTATAAAATCCTGCGATTGCTTCGTCAAAACTTACAGTTTTGCCTCGCAATGACGTAGAATTTTCAAACAATTTCTTTAAAGCTTAATTGCTTTTCTATGTTAAATAGTTTAATTTAGGAGAGAAAATAATTCATTAAATCTCTAATATATGAGCGATTTATTCAGCTTTAACAAAGAAAAGAAAAATAAGCTAGTCGATAATAACTATAGTGCAAAAGATATTGAAGTATTAGAGGGGCTTGAGCCTGTTCGTAAAAGACCGGGGATGTATATCGGGGGTACCGATTCAAATGCTATGCATCATTTAGTATCTGAGGTGCTGGATAATGCTATGGATGAAGCAGTCGCCGGCTTTGCAAGTATCATCACGATAAAAATGCATCATGATCATAGTATTACTATATTTGATAACGGTCGCGGTATCCCTATTGATAATCATCCTAAATTTCCTGACAAATCAGCTTTAGAAGTAATTTTAACTACTCTTCATTCAGGAGGTAAATTCTCAAATAATGTTTATCATACTGCAGGTGGATTGCATGGTGTTGGAATATCGGTAGTAAATGCTTTATCTAAACATTTAGAAATAAAGGTTTATAAACAAGGTAAATTATATAGCCAAAGTTATTCTAAAGGAGAAAAATTAACTGATTTAATATGTGAAGAAGTATCTAAAAGGCTAAGAGGTACATCAATAAATTTCACTCCCGATCCGGAAATTTTTAGTGAAAAATTACATTTTAATCCTAAAAAGATTTATGAGCTTGCAAGGTCAAAAGCTTATTTATATCGCGGTGTTACTATAGAATGGGTATGCGAAGTAGAAGTACCGTCAGATATACCTAAAAAGGCATTAATAAGTTTCCCGAACGGTTTAAAAGATTATTTAAGTTCAAAAATAACTTTAGATAATTTAGTTATTCCGGGAATTTTTGCAGGTAATATAGAGTCTACGCCAGACAGGATAAAACTTGAATGGGCGATTTGTTGGCAAAATAACGATAGCTCGGCATTTATTCAATCATATTGTAATACTGTTCCGACTCCTCAAGGAGGAACACATGAGCAAGGACTTAAGTCGGCTATTTTACGTGGGCTTAAAGCATATGGTGCAATGATAGGGAATAAAAAAGCTGCTAATCTAACTATTGAGGATATTTTAGAAACCGCAAGTGTCGTACTTTCTATTTTTATAGCTGAGCCGTCTTTTCAAGGACAAACTAAGGAAAAATTAGTATCAAACGGTGTAAGTAAACCGGTCGAGAGTATAATAAAAGATCATTTTGACCATTTTCTTAGTAGCGATAAAGCTTTAGCTACTAATTTACTTGAGCATGTAATTAGCATTGCTGAGTTTAGAATCAGTAAGAAAAACGAAAAAAATATTTCCCGTAAAAATGCCACTCAAAAATTACGTTTACCCGGTAAACTTGCCGATTGCACACGCACTTCACCTGAAGGGACGGAATTATTTATTGTAGAAGGTGATTCGGCAGGAGGCTCTGCAAAACAAGCACGTAATAGAGAAACGCAAGCAGTATTACCGCTATGGGGTAAAGTTCTAAATGTTGCAAGTTCTACGCTTGAGAAAATCGTTAATAATCAAGCAATACAAGATTTAGAAATAGCGCTTGCCTGCGGTAGTTTAAAGAATTATAAAAAAGAAAATCTGCGTTACGAAAAAATAATTATTATGACTGATGCAGATGTTGACGGTGCTCATATAGCTTCGCTATTAATGACTTTCTTTTTTTTACGAATGCCGAAATTGGTAGAAGAGGGGCATTTATATCTAGCTAAGCCTCCGCTTTATCGTTTAACGCAGTCTAATAAAACTTATTATGCAGGCGATGAAGAGGAAAAAGCTAAGTTAACGGATAAATTATTAAAAGCTAGTAAAGCTAAAATTGAAGTAGGTAGGTTTAAAGGTCTCGGTGAAATGATGCCTGCACAATTAAAGGAAACTACTATGCATCCGGAAAAAAGATCGCTTTTAAAGGTAACTTTAGAAGATTTTCAAAATGTTGATAAAATAGTAGATGATTTAATGGGTAAAAAGCCGGAAAAAAGATTTCAATTTATTTATGAACAGGCTTTAGTTAAAATGGATAAAATTATTAGTGAGCTGGATATTTAATCGTTATTGCGAGGAGCCGTAGGCGACGCGGTAATCTAGTCAAATATCCTGAGATTACTTCGTAATTTTCCTCGCAATGACGCTTTGCTTAAAAAACACACATATTTGGAGTATTATGTTATTACGTTTAATTATAACACTATTTTTTATTATAAATTCTATTTGTGCATTTGCAGAAGGAGAAAAAGAAACTGAAAATAAAATATCAAATCAGGAAGCTTATAAGCAATTTCAAGACGTATTTGAACGTATCGAAAAGGCTTATGTACAGGTACCCGATAGGCAAAAAATGATAGATGAAGCAATTAACGGTATGTTAAACTCACTTGATCCTCATTCAAGCTATTATACCGATGAAGATTTAGAAGATATTTTTACTTTTACAAAAGGTGAATTCGGCGGAATCGGTGTTGAAATAATGTATGATAGTGGAGTAATTAAGATAATATCGCCTATTGACGATTTGCCGGCTTTCAAAGCAGGGCTTAAAGGTGGGGATTATATAGTAGGCGTGAATGACGAGTTAGTCTCTACGCTTGGTCCTAATAAAGCTATAAAAGAGATGCGAGGTACGCCTGGTACTAAGGTTAAATTGTTGATAATTAAGGAAGAAGAGGCAAAACCGCAAGAGCTAGAGCTTACTCGCGAAATAGTAAAAATCAAGCCGATAAAAGCACATTTAGAAAAAAATAATATTGCATATATACGTATAACTACTTTTAATGAGTCAACAATTTCTGAGCTGAAGGCAGCAGTAAAGAAGTTAAAAACTGAGAGTAAAGATGACCTTAAAGGTATAATTCTAGATTTACGTAATAATGCCGGAGGTATACTCGATCAAGCTATTGCTGTTAGTGATTATTTTATTGATTCCGGTGTAATTGTAACAACAAAAGGTAGAACTACATCAAGTAATAGCGAAACTAAAGCAAATGAGTTTTCGTTAAAAGCTCCCAAAGTACCTATGATAGTTTTAATAAATGGTAATTCTGCATCTGCCTCGGAAATAGTTGCCGGAGCTTTGCAAGATCATAAAAGAGCAATAATACTTGGCACTAAATCTTTCGGTAAAGGATCAGTTCAGGCTTTAACGCAAATCAATTCTAGGGCTGCCGTAAAACTGACTATATCTAAATATTACACCCCAAGCGGTCGTTCTATTCAAGCAGAAGGAATAGATCCTGATATTTTAATTGAGCCGGCGAAAGTTGAGTATCCAGAAGTGAAAAAAATAGATAAGCGTTTTTCTGAGAGTTCTTTAAAAAATTATTTGAAGAATGATAATGAAAAAAACAAAGATAATTCATCTAAAAACAAAGATAGCAAAAAAGAAACAAAAGCCAAAAATAATAAACAAGAAGAGAATGAATTATCGGAATTATACAAAAAAGATTATCAATTTGCTCGTGCTTATGATGTAATTACAGGGTTGATTCTTAATAAGAAGCTGGAAACAAAAGAGAGAGTTAAACAAGAAGATAAGTAGAGAGGATAATATCATTTTCGGTTGTGCTGCATGGATAGATTCTTCGTCATAAGCTACGGAAAAACTGTAAGTTTTGTACGTATGCAATCTCAGGAACCCTGGTTTATGAGATTGCCACGCTCCTTTTAGCCACTCACAATGACGATTTGGTATGCGAGCAAGCCTTCCGCAGGGATGACATCAGTTGAGTTAAAAATAACTACTAGGTTTTATAATGAACCATAATAAGTATATAGTAAGATTGTCATTCATTATATTGTTTCTTAATATTGTCATAAATATGATGTTTTATCGTTATTTTATGATAAAAGAAATGATAGTAAAACAAGTGGCTTTGGAACATACTAAAATTGTAGAACTTTACACTGATAATATTTGGAATACTCATCAGAACGTAATCAGTAAATTACACAAATTCGATTATTTAAAACTATTACAAGATCAAGATTTTATTAATTTTGCAAAGATTACCGCTCAATGGTTCACCAATCTTAATATTAATATTTCTCTCTACGATCTCAAAGGTAATAAATTCATCACTAGTAATATGTTACATATGTATAGTGTAGACAATTATAAAGATGATAGTTTGGTTGAGATAGTTACCGCAAAAATCGATAAATTTTTTTTAAAATCCTTTACTTCAAAAGCTCCGCTTCGAGATGCTTTTGAAGGTATTACAAGTCATATATTATTACCAAGGGTAGTAATAGAAAATGAAAGTGATTTAACAGTGGAAGAGGCTTCTTTTGTTACTAGCTATATCCCTGTTATAAATAATAATTTAGATTTTCCCGTAGATGCAGTATTTGAGATTAACACTAATATTACCAGCCAATGGCAAAATATAACCTCTCTTGAGCAAAAGGTTTTTATAACTTTTATCATTATTTTTATAATATTCTGCACTATAATTATTAGTAATACTAACTATGCTAGACAAATTATTGAGGAGCAGCTTGAAACAAATAGAAATTTAAAAGCTCAAATAGTAAAATTAGAAAAAACCAGCTCTTCAAATACAAAGTTTTTTGCTAATATTAGTCATGAATTGCGTACACCGCTTAATGCTATAATAGGCTTTTCTGAAATTCTTATGTCGGAAAGAGATGCAGAAAAAAGTAAAAATTATATTAAAGATATAAATGATGCTGGTAAGCATTTGCTTAGTATGATTAATGATATTTTAGATCTTTCTAAAGCTTCTGCCGATAAATTAAAAGTAGATAGTATAGATCTTGATTTAAATAAATTAATTAGTTCTTCGCTGATACTTGTTAAGCCTCGTGCCGATCAAGCCGAAGTGGCTTTAATTAGTAGATTACCGAAAGAGCATGTGGTTATAAAGGCTGATCCAAAAAGGCTAAAACAAGTATTCTTAAATCTTTTATCAAATGCCGTGAAATTTACAAATTCCGGAGGCAGTGTTACTATTGCACTTGAAAAAGATGAGTTAGCAAAATTAGTATATATAAAAGTTATAGATACCGGTATCGGTATTGAGGAAAAAGATATCCCAAAAACTTTATCGGCGTTCGGTCAAATTGATAGTGAGCTTAGTAGAAAATATGAAGGTACCGGTCTTGGGTTGCCGCTTACTAAAAAGCTGGTTGAACTTATGGACGGTAAATTTGATTTGCAAAGTAAGATAAATGAAGGTACCACCATAACAATAACTTTTACATATGACGGTAGTATTGAAATATAAAAAATTGTGTGGAATATTAAAAAAATTTCGGTATTATAAAAAAAATTATAAATTTTTAAAAAATATATGAAACTGATTGTCTTATTATTTACTTTTTTATTTTCTATGTTTTCTTTCGGAGAAAGCGAAACTATTAAAGGAAAGCCTTTAAAATATGTAGCAAATAATGATTTTGAAAATAGACTAGATGAACAGGAACAAGAAATCAGAAGGCTAATCGGTAAAGTTGAGGTTTTACAGCATAAAATTGATATGCTAACGCAGAACTCAAATATTTTAAATCAAGAAGAAAATACTGAAGTTTTAGAAGCCGGTGATTCAAAAAAACAAGATGTTTTTGATATAGCTTTGCTTAAAGATATGCCGGATAATACGCCTAAAAAATCTATTGCGGTTAATAAGGATATAGCTCCTGATAAGCAAGCCTACGATTTGGCTCTTGCTGCTTATAAAGATCATAAACTTACTGAAGCAAAAGATAAGTTTAAAAATTTTATCCAGAAATATCCTAACAGTTCGCTAATTAGTAATGCTTATTTCTGGTATGGGGAATGCTTTTTTAAACAAAAAGATTATAACGGGGCAGCGGTTAACTATTTAAAAGGCTATAAAGAGTTACCGAAAGGGGCAAAATCTTCTGATGGGTTATTGAAGTTAGCACTTTCCTTAGGCGAACTAAAAAAAACTCAGGAAGCATGTAATATGCTTGCTAAGTTTGATAAGGAATTTCCAACTAATAGAACTGCTGCATCCAAGAAAATGGCAGAAGATGCTAAGATTAAATTTGGCTGTAAAAATAAATAAAAATAATAAAATATGACTGATATTTTGGATGAAGTACTGAGTGATCAAAATGAAGAAAAAAGGTTAATTTTTTTCAAAAAGCTTTTACCTATAATAATAATCATTTCTATAATAGCTATTGCTATAATGGTTGTTATTAATAATAATAAAGATAAAAGAATTAAAAATAACCAAAAAAACGGAGATATTCTTGTTAAGACTGTTGGTTTGGAAACAACAAAAGATAATGAAGAATTAGCTTTTAATACTTTAGAGAATTTAGTTACTACTAGTAATACTAAAATCAAAGAAATAGCTGCATTAGAACAAGTAGCCATAAAGATTTCAGAAAAAAAATATTCAGAAGCGAAAGACCTGCTTAATAAAATTATTGAAAATAAAGAATATTCCGAAATTTCTACTTCTTATGCACGTATTTCATGGTGTAGTCTTGTTATTGATGATCACAATCTAGATATTCAAGATAAAGAGAAATTGACCAAATATTTAAACTATTTTGATGACGAGAAAAAACCTTTTTGGGCTACAGCAACTATTATCAAAGCTATGTGGGATATTAAGAATAATATGAAACCGCAAGCAGAAAAAAATCTAAAAAATTTATTAATTTCAAATAATGTATCTGATCTAATAAAAGATCAGGCTAAAGCATTGCTTGTAAATTTAAATAAATAATAATTCGTACTTAAGGAAAAATATGACAAAAAAAATAGCACTTCTGTTATTACCGTTTATTTTAATTTCATGTAACGGGCTTGGACCAAAAAGGGTAAAAAATATTGTTGAGTTGACTCCTAAATTAGCAATTCAGACTCATGAGCCTATATATTTAGATTCTAATGCAAATATATATGCATTTAATGCAAATATGCTTAAGAATAAACAGTATAGTTTCGCTAGAAGTAAAACGATTACCGAGCCGGTTTTTATAGGCGATATGATTTATGCATTGGATATTAGATCGAATATTTCTGCATTTTCTATAGAGCAAAATAAGATTATTTGGTCTTATAATTTAAGTAGACATAAAAAAGATAATTATATAGGCGGCGGAATTTTACACCATAACGGAAAATTATACGTAACATACGGTTCAAGGTTGTTAGTAGTGTTAGATGCAAAATCAGGTTATGAAATAATTAGAAAAGAACTTCCGGATATTATTAGAATTAAGCCTATTGTGCTCAATGATAATACTGTCTTAGTGCAAACTATCAGTAATCAAACTATTGCTTTAAATGCAGAAACTTTAAAAACCGTATGGGAACATGAAAGCCTAGCAGAAGTTTTGTCGGCTAGTTATTTTATGACGCCGATAGTACAGTATGACAATGTAATAGTAACTTATAATTCCGGGCAAATACTTGCCTTAAATATAACAAACGGTGAAGTAAAATGGAATTTTGAGTTTGCAAATCTTAATGATCGTACAGCTATACCGAATTTTGACGAATCAAGTATTTTATGTACTCCCGTTCATGATAATATGAATCTGTATATAGCAACCGGTCTTGGTAAGCTTATTAAGCTTAATGTAGCAACCGGCAGTGTGATTTGGCAGGTAAATGCCGAGGATATTCAATCAATGTCTTTAATCGGTAATAGCCTATTTGTAACAAATAATGCTAGACAAATAGCAGCATTTAATCCTGAAACAGGGAAAGTAAAGTTTGTAGCTGATTTAAATGATGGACAAGATCCTAAGAAACTAAAATCTGCTGCTTTTTTAGTACCTTTTGTTGGAGTTAATAATAACAATAAGCGAAGTTTAAATATTATTTCCGTTAACGGTGTTTTATATAGTTTTGATGTTGATAATAATGGATTAAACAGGATACCTCATATTGTCAAAATTATAAAAAATATTCGTTATTATGGGCTAAGAGCAAATAATAATTTATATTTTTCTACCGATAGAAAAATAATATTCGGAAGTAAATAAATTATATTTAGCTTGACAGATAGCGGGTATTAATGCTATTAAATATGTTGTTTGATTCTTTAATTTTAAATTCTAATTAAAAAGATACTATTGTGAAAACTTACTCGGCAAAGCCATCGGAAATTGAAAAGAAATGGTGGATCATAGACGCAAAAAATGTTGTACTAGGACGACTCGCTAGCAGAGTTGCTAATATGCTACGCGGTAAGCATAAGCCTAGCTTTACACCTCATTTAGATTGTGGTGATAATATAATCATAATAAATGCGGAGCATGTAAAATTAACAGGTAAAAAAGCAAATCCCAAAGACGGAAAAATATATTACAGATATACAGGATTTCCAGGTGGGATAAAAGATACTACGGCAGGTAAAATTTTAAGTGGTAAACACCCTGAGAGAGTTATTAAAATGGCCGTAAAAAGAATGATTACAAGAAATGCTTTAGGTGCTAAGCAAATGAGTAATTTGTATGTTTATGCAAATGGTGATCATCCTCATATGGCACAGCAACCTACTGTTTATGATTTTGCAAGCCAAAATCCAAAAAATAAAAAGTAATAGAATATGCCCGAGTTAAAAATTAAAACAGAAAAAGTAGAGAAGCAGTTAACTAAAGAACCTTTAGTATTAAAAACTCCTAAAGAAAAAATAGATAATTTAGGCAAGTTTTATGCTACAGGTAAAAGAAAAAATGCTATAGCACGAGTATGGCTTAAAGTAGGAAAAGGAAAAATAGTTGTTAATAAAAAAACAATAGCCCAGTATTTTCCTTCTGAAACTTATGTAAAAACTATCTTACAGCCGTTTGTCTTAACAAAAACTATTGATCAGTATGATGTAATTTGTACTGTTAGAGGTGGAGGAATTTCAGGACAGAAAGGTGCTATTTTACATGGAATTTCTAAAGCTTTAGATAAAGCTGCTCCGGATTTTCATGCTATTTTGCGTAAAGGCGGTCTTTTAACACGTGATTCTAGGGTAGTAGAGCGTAAGAAATACGGACAACGTAAAGCACGTAAGAAAACACAATTCTCTAAACGTTAAGATAAAATTTGAGAAGTTGCTAATCAATTGTTGCATGGATCAATTTTTTTTATTGTCATCCCGCGACTTGATCGTGGAATCCAGCTTAAAATATTTAAATTAATTAGTATTTTAAGTTATTTTTTTTGGGATACCGTGGTCAAGCCACGGTATGACACTAAGTACATTTTCCAAGCCATGCAACCGCTTTTATCTAGAATAACACTTCTTAACAAATTATATAAACACTTTTCCCCTGGCGGGGTAGCTCAGCTGGTTAGAGCGACGGAATCATAATCCGTGTGTCGGGGGTTCAAATCCCTCCCTCGCTACCATTCATCCGTCTTTTTGACAGTTTTATAGTAAACTGATTTGAACTTTGTGCTTCGTTGTTCATCCTCTCGTCTATTATATATATAGGCTCTACCTTCGTGCCTGTCACAAAATGGGGGTGAGTTTACTATAGTACTGTTAACAGTCCCATAGTTTTTAATAAAATTTTGTATAAGATAAATATTGGACTTCTTGCATAACCTATTTTATAAAGAAGAATTTGAAGGAGGCACGGAACATAGAACCGGAGCGTAGCCAAATCTATGTAAGGATTCGAGTACCGGATCGACATACAAATTACCTTTAGAAAGAGATTATGCAAGGAGTCTATTTTATATTAGGTTCTGTGAAGATCTCTAAAACGATTTGATTTGCACTAAAAAATATCTCAAAATAACAAATCAATTAGAAATCTTTACAAAGCCTAGTATTTTATGAAATTGATTTTAACAAGTTTAGTTTTTATATTTATGAGCTTTCTTCCAATATATGCTAAATCTTTACTTAAAGGGTTCGTGTATTTGAAAGATATCGACCCTACAATTATTCAAAATATGCATTATTATTCAGATGAAAATTTTGTTGGTAAAAAGGTAGATGGTTATAAAGCACCGCAATTTTAACCATAGAAGCTGTTAAGGCTCTTAAAGCAGTACAAGCTGAGATACAAAACGATGGTTATTCACTGATTATATGCATATAGACCACAAAAAGCTGTACAACATTTTTTAAGATGGAGCAAAGATAATATTGATCAAAAAAATAAGGAAAGTTTTTACCCATATATAGATAAGTCTAAATGTTTTATATTAGGTTATATAGCTGAAAGATCTAGTCATAGTAGGAGCCTGAGATTGATCAATAATAAAGCTTCAAAAGGCAGTTAATAATAATCCTGAAGTCATTATTAAGAGAAAGCTGAAAGACGCGCGTGTTATAATCCTCTTTAGATGACAATACGGTAGACATGTATACTTCTTTTGACTTATTTGATGAAGCTTTACCTCATGACAGTAAATTAATTGATAAGCAATATTTAGCAAAACGTAATTATTTACGTTCTAAGATGCAAAACCATAATTTTAAAGCATGTAAAATTGAGTGGTGGCATTATACAACTTGCAGATGAGCCTTATAAAGATCAATATTTTAACTTTGATATAGAAAAAAACTATGACAGTATTAAGTGAGAAAAGATGCGTACCATGTGAGGGTGGAGTTCCGTCACTTGAGAAAAAAGAAATTGATAAGTTATTAGTTCAATCAATTACAAAGTGCGTGGCAAGTGAATGCATTAGGGCCTCTTTATAAAAAATATAAATTTTCTAATTTTATAAAAGCTTTTGCAAATAAGATAAATGACATTGCAGAGTAGGAAGAACATCATCCCGATTTAAGTATATCTTGGGGAGCATGTAGTGTGGAAATATGGACTAATAAAATCGACGGTCTTATGGAAAACGACTTTATATTGGCTGCAAAGATAGAAAGTAAAAGCTAATTATTTTCAAGTTGAATTACTTAAGTGAAAAGAATAATAGCAAAAATCACACAAGTATCAACAGCTAAACGATGGTTTCTTATTAAATTAATTGAATTATAATAATAATCTTAATAATATTTAATAATAAGACATGTTATAATAAACATAAAGTAACGTTATGCCAAATTATCATATTAAATTTTTACCAAATATAGTTAATTTAATCGGTTATTTTTGTAGACTTATCTTATTACCAAATTTAATACCAGCTGATTCTAGTGAAAATAGTTATGACCAAAGTCTTGATAGAAATAAGGTATATTCTGTACATTTAAAACCTTTTTCTAATACCTCCATATTTTTTAGATGAGCATCCTGATCATACCTTTGTACATATTGCTGATAAAAAATATGTTTTATGTGGATTGGTTAGAGAGCTAAAATTTGCGTTTGAAGATATAAATTCATGATTTTTAATGCCGGAAACTCAAATTGATACGGTTAATTGGGAAACTGAAACAACAAATCACTGTCTAAGTAATTTTATTATAAACTTATTTTATATAAGAGAAGTAAAAGATTTTATTGCTAATATAACTATATCTAATCTAGCAAATGCATTTACTGCACATATAATCGGTGATAATAATTATAACCTAATAAAGAATAATAGTACATATTATATGATTGAATCTAGTTGCGATAAAGATATTAGTTTATTGTTTAGAAGAACAAATGAGTGTGCTGTATTTACTTTAGGCAATGATATGGATATTTCATTATTTAGTGCTATAAATGAATGAATTGAAGGTGATAAAGAGGTAAATAGTGCTGCTCTACAAGTACTATATATATAAAATTTTTACTGAATTAATGATTCAAATTCTTTTACGACGGCTTGGTAAAGTTTACGTTTAAACGGTATTATAATAGATAAGAGTTCATCAAGTGATGTCCAACGCCATTGGTCAAATTCCGGATTAGAGGTATTTATATTAATATCTTCGTTATTTCCGGTAAACCTAATTAAAAACCAGCGTTGTTTTTGTCCACGAAAATTACCGTTCCACAGTTTAGGTATTAAAAAGCTTGGTACATCATAACTATACCAGAATTTGCTTTCGGCAATAATATATCCTTTATCGCTGCCTATTTCTTCTAACATCTCACGCATTGCTGCAATACTTGGTGTTTCGCCGGGAACTATCCCACCTTGCGGCATTTGCCATGCAGATATTTTTGTATCTATTCTTTTACCGACGAATATATGGTTATCGGCATTTAATATCATCATGCCGACCCCTGGTCTATATGGTAAATCAAGATGTTTTTTGGAAGAATTGCTCATTACTTTTTTACTTTAAAAAATCAATTATAATTTTACTACTTTATTTTTACCCGTTGTTTTAGCTTCATACATAGCTTTGTCAGCACGTTCAATGAAAGATTCTATTGATTCTTCTTTTTTATATTTCGTAACTCCGATTGAAATAGTTGTTTTTAAAGGTTCAATTTGATCTTCAATGTGAAAATTCATATATTCTATTTTAACTCTAACTCTCTCCGCAGTTTCAATTGCTTTAGAAATATCTATATCCGTTAAGAGTATAGTAAATTCTTCACCGCCGAATCTTGCTATTAAGTCTGTGACTCTGAGAGTATTCTTCAAAATACGGGATACAATTGTTAAAACCTTATCGCCTGCTTGATGACCGTAAGTATCGTTTATATGTTTAAAATTGTCGATATCGCACATAAGTAAATATAATTTAATACTTTCTTTATTAGTTTTCTCAATCATTTGTTTGAGATGTATATCGAAATAGCGACGATTAAATAAGCCGGTTAGACCGTCTTTAGCTGCTAAATTGACACTTTGTTCAAGATCATTACGTAAATTATCTTGATATTGCTTACGTCTTAATTGTGTTCTAATTCTAGCAAGCAATTCGCTTTCCTCTATAGGATAAACGAAATAATCATTAATACCGAGTTCAATACCTTTCACAACCAAAGGCATACAGTCTTCATCAATTTGTAAAATTATTACTACGCCGCTTATTTCTGCTTTACCTCTTAAAATAACACTGATCCTCAAAGGATCGTCATTTTCGAGCGTACTACTGATAATTACTAAATCGGGGGTATATTCATTTATAATATCTAATTCATCGGAATTACTTATTACCTTTACGTTTTGGGTAAGCTTAAGTAATATTTGTTTTATATTTTTAGCTTGTACCACATCATCATTAATTAGTAATATTTTTTTATCTGCACAAGTGTCATGTATTGCGATATTTGTTACGCCTAATAATGCATTAGTACTATTACGAAGCTTTAACTCATCAATTAAGCTTTTCATTCTAGATAGCGATTTAAGTCTTACAAATAGGGCAGTATCGTTAATCGGTTTTGTTAAAAACTCATCAGCTCCTGCCTCCAGACCTTTAACTCGATCATCAATATCGGAAAGTGCAGTTACCATTACAACCGGTATATGAGTAGTTTCCGGATCGGTTTTTATTGTTTTACATACCTCAAATCCATCCATTTCCGGCATCATAACATCAAGTAGTATAATATCAATTGTTCCCTTTTTAAGAATTGCTAGTGCTTTTTTACCGCTATTTGCAGTAAGAACCGTATAATACTCTTTTAAAAGTTTGGCTGTTAGTAACTTAATATTGGGTTCTATATCATCTACTACTAATATTGTGGTCATAAGATTAAATTCTTGTTTTTAAAGGAAATAATTTGTATATTTATACTTTAATTTTAAGTCTTAAATGTATGATATATGAAAATTTCAGCAAATTCAATTAGAACAGGTAACATATTAGTTTATAATAATGCTTTATGGGTTGTCAGCAAAACACCGGAACATACTCAACCCGGGAAAGGTGGAGCTTATGTACAAGTTGAGATGAAAAATTTAAAAACAGGGACAAAGCGTAACGAAAGATTCAGTTCTGCCGATTATTTAGAAAAAGCCGCACTTGAACAAAAAGAATATCAATTTTTATATTTTGAAGGTGATGATTTGGTATTAATGGATACCAAACATTTTGATCAAATAAATATTTCCAAGGAAATGTTAGAAGAAAAATTATCTTTCTTAACTGAAAATATGATTGTTAAAGTCGAATTTTATAATGATAAGCCTTTAAATATTGAGCTTCCTACAACTGTTATACTTGAAATTAGTGAAACTGATCCGGTAATAAAAGGAGCAACCGCTACCGCTTCTTATAAACCAGCAATTTTAGAAAACGGTATTAAAGTTAAGGTCCCGCAATATTTAGAAATAGGAGAAAAAATTGTTGTTAAAACTGATGATATGACATATGTCGAGAGAGCGAAGTAAGCTGTTTTATTGAACTATGGATGTCATTCCAGCGAAGGCATTGCCTGTGTGGATACCACCCCGTCATTGCGAGCAGCCGTAGGCTGCGTGGCAATCTCGTCAAATATCCTGAGATTGCTTAGTCAAAACTTACAGTTTTTCCTCGCAATGACGACTTTCAGCATCCACTCAGGCAATGCTTTTAGCGAGGAATGGTATCAATTTTTTAAAGCCATACGACATAATTGCTAAAACTAATATCTTAAAGTAAAAATATCAAATGCAACCTATAACTAATTTATTAATTAATGCCCTGCGTAAAGCTGTTAAGTTTTTGCATAGAGATTTTTTAGAACTCGAAATGCTACAAAAAAATTCTGTAAGAAATGAAGAATTTTGTAAGCGATCTTATGTAAAATTAAAAACTTTATTATGTGAAGAATTACAAAAACATACACAATATTTATTTTTTCCGGAGGATAAATTCGATTTAAATAATAATTATGAGAGTGTTTTTTTAATTAATCCTATAGATAGCCCAAATAATTTTGCCAGAAGCATACCTTTTTTTGCGATATCCGTAACTTATTTAAAAAGGAATCAAGAAGTTTTAACTCCTACTTCTACAGTAATATATTTTCCTGCTCTTAATGAAATTTATTATGCTGAAAAAGGTAAGGGAGCTTGGATAGAAAAAAATAATTTAAACTCTAATTATCAAGGATTAAGACTTAGAGTTTCCGATAATGCCGATTTAAAAAACTGTTTAGCAATTATTGAAGATGTAAATCATAATGATTTGGAGGAGATAGAGGTAGATAATATTAGATCTTTTGGTTCTCTTTGCTATGGGGCTATGCTTGTAGCGTCAGGTAAAGCGGATTTAATATGTTTATCATTATTAAATTTTACATTATATTATGCATTTGAGCTTTTTATTAAGGAAGCAGGCGGGATAATTATAGATTCTAGCGATAAATTTCTATATTCAAATCGTTATATTGCTAAAAAACTTAAAAAATATTAGACAAGAAATTATTTTAGATTTGCATTTTTATTATTATAATAATATTAATATAATTATTTCATAAAGTTATGGCACATTATAAAGAGTTTGAATTTGACTGCGATTTTAGTGGACAAAGAGCCAAGTTTAAGTTTTATATAGGTACGCCTCAAGAAGGGCATCATCCGCTACAATTTCAAGCAAAATGGTTATCTGACGAAAGAGGCGGTACTATTTCTGATGATGTTATGAAAGCAATATCACAGCTAAATGATCTTGCAAAAAAAAACGGTGTTCCACTCCCGGATTTATGCGTATATGCTCTTGGTTCTGCGCAAGAAGTCCAAGCTACCCCTCAAGACGAAGATGAAAACGAGAGTGAGAACCAAGAGGATAAAGCAGAGCAGGCATAGTTAAAAATAATAAGGAGATTCATAGAGATTAAAATGAAACAATATAATGATTTATTTAAAATTATTCACCGCGAAGGATATATATTTATTGCTAGCTTTGCATTAGTAAGTTTTTTATTAGCATCATTTAATGAAAAACTTGGCTGTATTGGATGTATTGCTACTGCTTGGTGTATTTATTTTTTCCGTAATCCTGATCGCGTTGTGCCTATAAGTAATGATCTGGTAATAAGTCCTGCAGATGGAATAATTCAAGAAATTAAGGAAGCATTGCCGCCTCCGGAATTAGGGCTTGGTGATGTGGAAATGATTAGAGTTAGTATTTTTCTAAATATTTTTAATGTCCATGTTAATAGAATCCCGGCAAACGGAAAAATTTTAGCACTTCATTATAATCCAGGAAAATTTTTTAATGCTTCACTCGATAAAGCTAGTATTTATAATGAGCGTCAATCAGTATTAATGGAAACTGCTCAAGGTCAGAAAATTGTTTTTGTTCAAATAGCCGGACTTATAGCAAGGCGTATAGTTTGTGATTTAGAAGAGGGTAATGAAGTTAAAACGGGCGAGCGATACGGTATAATTCGTTTCGGTAGCAGAGTAGATGTTTATCTACCGTTGAAAACAGCTTTATTAGTGAGTAAAGGGCAGACTGCTATAGGCGGTGAAACTATCATTGCTGATTTTGGACGTAAAAAGACAACAGAATTTAAGTTTGAGAGGAAGTAGCCTCATAACTTTAAAACCGTCATTGCGAGCAGCCGTAGGCATGGTTTGTTTATCTCATTCCCGCGAAAGCGGGAATGAGACATTGACAGCCATGCAACCACACTGTTTTTTCATTGCAATGACGTGATAAATACATTTTGAGTATAAAAATTGTTAAAAATTCGTAAATCTATAATAACTAAGCCTGTACCTCTAATAAAATTAATTCCCAACTTTATTACGTTGCTTGGTTTAGTAACCGGTATGAGTTCTATAAAATTTGCTTTGGATAGCAGATGGGAACTTGCGGTATATTGCATTATAGTAGCGGCAATTATTGACGGTATCGACGGTAGAATAGCAAGGATGCTAAATGCAGTTAGCCCATTTGGTGCAGAGCTTGATTCATTATGCGATTTTGCTAATTTCGGTATAGCTCCTGCCTATCTGATATATTTATGGTCTTTTCAACAATATGAGTATAAGGTATTTTCATCAGCGGTAATGTTATTATTTATAGTGTGTATGGCACTACGTTTAGCTCGCTTTAACGTTGGTATTTATCAACCGAAACAAGATAAAAAAACTGACTATTTTTTTACCGGTGTACCTGCCCCATGTGGTGCTTTACTTGCTTTAATGCCTGTAATGATAGATTTTGAAATCGGTACGTTATTAAATATCAATACCCGTACTCACACTATAACAATTAATATATATTTGGCTATTATAGCTTTTCTACTTGCTAGTAGGCTGCCTACAATCTCAACAAAAAATTTGAGTATTAAACCTGAATATTTATCGCTTGCAATGATTTTAGTTGCTATTGTTATTATAAATCTTATCATATATCCATGGTATTCACTGCCGTTAATTGCAGTTATATATATTCTTTCTATACCAATTTGTTATTTTCTGAAACATAGAGGGTATTGGTGAAGTTAATTATGCCGAGTGTATTACAACAAGCTATCGACAAATATAAACATCATCCATTTACTAAATATGTAATTATTATAGCCTTAATCATATGTATTTATTTGGGATATAGAATTTATGTTTGGGCAAATACACAATCCACGGATAATGCTTACATAGATGCAGATATTTCAAATGTTAGTGCTGAAGTTAGCGGTGTTTTAACAAAGTTATTTGTTACCGATAATACTAAAGTTAATAAAGGTGATCTGATAGGTGAAATTGACGATAGAGATTATAAGGCAAAGCTTGCAGCACTTGAAGCATCTATTGAAGCTTGCATAAAAAATATAGAAATTATAGAGCAAAAAATCTCAATAGGGCAGATTAGCCTAGAGCAAGCAGCTGAAAAATTAAAGCTTAATAAAATAAGCTTTGATATTGTTGCAACAGATGTTATGAGAGTGCAGGAATTAAATAAGGCAAAATTTGCTAGCTCTAAAACGTTAGATGATTCTAAAAACGCATATCAAAAAGCCAAAACAGATTATAAACAAGCACAATTAGATTTAGATATATCTAAGCAACATTTACAGCTTCTTGAGCTTGAAAAAGCAGCAGAACAGGAAAAACTTAAAGAGCTAACAGAAAATAAAAAAGTAACCTTTAGGAGCTTACAAAATACTAAACTTATTGCTATGGTACCCGGTATATTCGGTAATAGTAGTTTAGAAGTCGGAAATTACATAGTACCGGGTAGGGCGTTGTTTTCTATAGTTCAAGATAATACTATGTATATTCAGGCTAATTTTAAAGAAACACAAATTCAGAAATTTAAGTCCGGCATGAAAGTCAAAATTGAATTTGATGCTTTGCCTAAAAAGGTAATTTACGGGAAGATTCGTAATATTGCTCCTGCTACCGGCTCTAAATTTAGCTTAATCCCACCAGATCATGCTACCGGTAATTTTACTAAAAGCGTACAACGTGTACCTGTTTTAATAGATTTTGAATCCCCAAATGCTAATCTAGTTCCCGGCATGTCAGCAATCGTATCCATTAGAACGGATCAAAGTACGTAATTTTTGTTAAAAAATAGCAATAATTATTCTATTAAAAGTACATATTCTAGTATTATTTACTGATTACTTAAAAAGCTATATAATATGAGTAATACCAAAAGTAATAATTAATATACAAAGATATTTAGATCCCACTAATGATAGTGTATTTAAAAAAATCTTTCGTGATTTAGAGAGGTTCAAGGAATTTATCAATGCAGTTCTTGCACTACCTGAGGGGCTTAGAATTAAAGCAATAGAATTTATACCTGTAGAGCAAGTACCTATGCTCGATAAAGGGAACAAAAAGCATATTTGATTTAAAGGTTAAAGATGAAGCCAGTAGCTGGTATATAATCGAGATGCAAAAAAGAAATGAAAGCGATTACTTAAAAAGAGTGCAATATTATTCTGCTCATTCTTACGTACAGCAACTTACACAAGGAATAAAGCATAAAGATTTATTACCGGTAATAGTTATTTCACTTATTAAGACTAAAATGTTTGATGATGAAGTACCTTGTATAAGTCTTCATAAAATGCTTGAAACTAAAACAAATAAGCAATATTTATTTGATTTTTCTATGTATTTATAGAGCTTAAAAATTTTGATAAAGATAAGATTGAAACTACTATAGATGAGTGGCTACATTTATTTAAGTGTGCAGAAACATAAAACAGCTCACCTGCAAATATAAAGAGCGAGAAAGTATTAGATGCAATATAATAGAAATGCATAACCTCACCGCCGAAGAATATGATTCCTATATAAGAGCGAAATTAATGGAAGATGCCTAGGAAATAGCTTTAGACGAACAGTGTGAAAAAGGGAAAGCTGAAATAAGCATAGAAATAGCAAAGAACTTGTTACTTAAAGATATAGATGTCAATATAATAGCAGATTCAACAGGACTAACTATAGAAGAAATAGAAGAGCTAAAAGCAAAAATAGAAAATTCTGAAACCAGTTGATTAATTATTTGCTCTTTAACTCTGCTAATTCTTTCTTGAGTTTTATTACTAAAGTTTGTAATTTTTCAAATTCTTCGCGAGTGACGTAATTCCCTTTAAGTATTTTATCCTCAATTATGCCACAGCTTTTATCCGTTATACTATTTAAGGCTTTTTGTGCTACGCTGCTAGCTCCAACGGCTACTTTTAAAATATTATTTGTTTTCATAGTACCTCTATCGATAAAGCATGCAAGCCGCTATTAAATTCATCGGCAAGTAAGTTATTAATAGTGCGATGATTGGCAATTAGGCTTTTCCCCTGTAATGTTTCTGCAGAAATTCTTATTTTTATATGGCTGTGAATTCCGTTATAATGACTAGCATGTTTATAGCTTTCATCTATTATTTCTTGAAAATGTGGTTTTAACAAACTTAATTTTTCTTGTATCCTTTCTATGCGGTTCATATTTTTATTTCATTTACAGTAAAAATGTCCTAATATTCTTAAGTATATAATTTTATGATACACATGGCAATGTCAGAATTAATAACGGATTATAAAGATTTACAAGATGCGATAGATAAATTGGAAAAAGGCGTATGTTTTGCTTGTAGATTAGTTAATTATGATGAAATAGAATTTATAGAGCAGGGTAAGCATTTTATAATTGAAGATTTAGATCAAATCATTGAAGATGTAGGCAAAGAACTTAATATTTTTTCAAAGTTTAAGAAAATAAAGAAAGATAGAATATTATTTATCCTAAATACTACTGATTCTGACTTAATTAAAAATTTTGCTAGAAAATTATATTTATTTTTGCAGCTTTATATTAATGAACAGAAGCCGGCAATTTATATGAATTGTTATATTGCTAGTATTAAATTTCCAAAAGTAAGTAATAATGCTAAAGAAATTGAAAAAACATTAAATATGTTACTTTCACAAAATAATAATTATTATTACCGTGAATATAGCAGTACAGAACATGATTTGGAAAATATAAGAAAATCTAATCTTCAGCTTAACTTACTACGACAAGCCTTAGCAAAAAAGACTATGCGATTTGCTTATCAGCCTGTAATAGATCGCAATACTATGAAGATTCATTATTATGAATGTCTGCTTCGTATACCTGACGAGAACGGTGTTTATGTTTCCGTAGGTCCTATAATCCCTATTGCTGAAAATAAAGGATTAATTTTTATAATTGATCAAATTGTTTTAGAAATGACTGTTAATGAACTTGCCCGCAACCCAAACTTAATGTTAGCCGTTAATATTTCAAATATAGGAACAGGCGATGAAGCTTTATGGGAAATAGCAGAAAACTTATTAAAAGCTCATAATGTTCGGGATCGTTTAATTATTGAAATTACGGAAACTTCTTTCAATGAGCATTACGATAAAATAACTTTATTTATTAATAAACTACGTAAGTACGGATGTAAATTTGCATTAGACGATTTTGGTGCGGGTTTTACTTCTTTTAAACAACTTCAAAGCTTACCAATTGATATTATCAAAATTGACAGTAAATATGTGCGTAGTATTACAAGTGATGTACAAAGTAGGTATTTCGTAGAAAGATTGATTAAAATTTCAGAAGATTTAGGTATTGCAACGGTAGCTGAATTCGTAGAAAACGGAGAAATAGCTAAATTTTTAATTGATCTAAAAGTCGGTGGGCTACAAGGAAACTTCTATTCCGAAGCAAAATTTGACAGGGTGGATGAGGTTTAATGATTGTCATACTGAACCGGTTTTGTTGCCTGGCTCTTGAAAAAGACTCCGATGTCATGCCGTGACTTGACCACGGTATCCATAAAAATAACTTTTAATATCAATGATTTTAATATTTTAAACTGGATACCGCGATCAAGTCGCGGTATGACACAGTTAGTGCTTGACAATGTTACTTAAAACCTATATGCAGAACTCAATTTTAAATGATTAAACTTAAATGCTGTTACTTGAATTAAAAAAAACTAATCAAACCTTGGAAACTATACATTTTATAGGTATCGGCGGCGTTGGCATGAGCGGTATTGCTGAGATATTACATAATCTAGGTTATAAAGTACAAGGTTCCGATTTAGTAGAAAATTATAATACAAAAAGGCTTGAGTCATACGGCATTAAAATATTTTTAGGACACGCCGAGCAGAACATTACCAATGTGTCGTATGTTGTTATTTCATCGGCAATTAATCCAAAGAATCCTGAAATAAAAGAAGCTTTGGAGCGTAAAATTCCAATTATTAGACGTGCGGACATGCTTGCTGAACTTATGAGATTAAAATGTTCAGTAGCAGTTTCGGGATCGCACGGTAAAACCACTACTACTTCTTTAGTTGCTTGTTTATTTGAGGCAGCCGGTTTATGTCCTACGGTTATTAACGGTGGGATCATCAATAATAAATCGACTAATGCATATCTTGGTTCAAGTAATTATTTAATTGCGGAGGCCGATGAATCGGATGCAACGTTTATTCATATTCCATCAACTATTGCGATAATAACTAACATTGATCCTGAACATTTAGATTATTATAGAGATTTTGAAACATTAATTGGTGCTTTTAGAAGCTTTATTAATAATTTGCCGTTTTACGGTTTTGCCGTTTGTTGTATCGATCATAAAATAGTTCGTAAGTTAGTAGATGATATTACTGAAAGGAAGATTGTTACTTACGGCATCGATTCGGAAGATGCTCATATTATAGCGTTTAATATTAACACTGATATTGCCTCCTCTACTTTTGACGTAAAAATTAGTCTACCAAATGTACTAGGTACAACGATTATTGAAAAAATTACTATTCCAACGCCCGGAAGACATAATATTTTAAATAGTCTTGCTGCAATTGCCGTTGGGATAGAATTAGATTTCGGTATTAAAGCTATTAAAAACGGTTTTAATAATTTTAAAGGAGTGAAGAGGAGATTTACTAAAGTAGCTGAATATAATAAGGCTTCAATTATCGATGATTACGCTCATCACCCTGAGGAAATCAAAGCAACGCTTGCGACGGCTAAAAATATAGCAAATAAACAAAACGGTAAAGTTATTGCTATTTTTCAGCCTCACAGATATTCAAGAATGCAGTATTTATTTGATGATTTTATGCTTTGCTTTGCTGATGCCGATATACTCTATATTACCGATATATATGCTGCAGGTGAAAACCCTATAGAAGGAATTACAGGACAAAGTTTAGTTGATAAGATTACTAAGCATAAACATCACGATAAAGCAAATTTTCTAGCAGAGCTAGATGATGCGGTTGGAGTTATTATAGATAATGCAGCTTCCGGTGATATGATAATTATGATGGGAGCAGGTAATATTTCAAGTTTTGCTAATGAATTAGATGGGAGATTGTCATCCCGTGGCTTTAGCTGTCATACCGTGGTTTGACTGGTATTGTTGCATAGCTCTTATGTCATTCCCGCGAAAGCGGGAATCCAGAAAAAAATGATAAAAACAAAGAAAATTATATACTAAATTTTTATATAATTTATTTAAAAAACTGGATTCTCGCTTTCGCGGGAATGACATCTGTTCGTATAACATAGGGTCAAGCGAACTAGGGGACAAAAGAGTGAAGATAACAGTAAAGCGAATAGCAGGACTAAATATGTTAATTTTACCGATAGTAAAAGGCGAGTATAAAAAAGATTATAATTTAAAACACTTAACATGGTTTAAAGTAGGCGGTAATGCTGAAAATTTCTTTAAACCTTTAGATAGCGAAGATTTAAAAAGTTTCTTAATACAAAATAAGCAAAAATTACCTATAAAGACTTTTGGAGCAGGCTCAAATATTATTATAAGAGACGGCGGCATAGAAGGGGTCGTTATAAAACTTGGTCAGAATTTTAGCAATATTGAGTTTATAGATAATCATTTAATAGTAGGTAGCAGCTGCCTTAATTATAATTTAGCAAAATTTTGTCAAGCAAATGCTATTTCCGGTTTTGAGTTTTTAGTAGGTATTCCAGGGACTATCGGCGGCGGTATTGCTATGAATGCCGGTGCTTACGGCTCTGAATTTAAAGATATTGTAGTGCAGATTGAAGCGATTGACTTTGCAGGAAACTTTTTAACATTCACAAATGAAGAAATCGGTTTTAAATATCGCAGTAATAATTTACCAAAGAATTTAATTATTCTCAAAGCTGTTTTTAAAATAAATAAAGGCGATAGTGAAAATATATTATTACGGATGAATGAAATAAATAATGCAAGATCATCTACACAGCCTATTAAAGAGCGTACGGGCGGTAGTACTTTTGCAAATCCTGAAGGGCGTAAATCTTGGGAACTTATTGACAAAGCGGGGCTTAGAGGCTATAGAATAGGCGGTGCTTCGATGTCAGAACTTCATTGTAATTTTATGATAAATAACGGTGATGCTACCGCTAAGGATTTAGAAGATTTAGGTGATTTCGTCCGGCAGAAAGTATTTGAAGATAGCGGGGTTAAGTTAGAGTGGGAGATTAAGAGAATCGGACGTCATTCCTAATTAAAAATGGCGTTGTTGCAGCTAGTTTTATGTCATTCCCGCGAAGGCGGGGATGACATCGAGTAGGTTTTTCGAGCTATGCAACAAGGCCGCTTTTAGTTAGGAATTACAATGGATTTAATAAGAAAGGAAAAAACATGCATAAATATCAAACACATTGGGTAGAACACTCTATAGTCAAAATATTAAGTAGTACCGGTAAAAAGCATATAGCATTAATGGCGGGCGGTATGTCTGCTGAGCGTGAAGTATCGTTAGTGTCAAGCGAAGGAGTTAGTAAAGCTTTAATTGAATTAGGATATAGAGTTACCTTTATTGATATGGGAGCGGATATTGCAGTTAGATTACAAGAAATAAAACCTGATATCGTTTTTAATTGTCTGCACGGTACATATGGTGAAGACGGTTGTTTACCAGGATTACTTAATATAATGCGGATTCCTTATACTCATAGCGGCGTGTTATCTTCAGCTTTAGCATTCAATAAAATACATTCTAGGAGCTGGTTTTTAACGAATAATATTAATATGGCAGAAAGCATTGTTGTAAATAAAAGCGATAATATAAAAAATGATCCTATGAAACGACCGTACGTTATTAAGCCTCTTACACAAGGTTCAAGTATTGGTGTTGAGGTGATATTTGCAGAAGATGATTTTAACTTTGCCGATTATGATTTTCCTTACGGTGATCAGGTAATAATAGAACAATATATAAAAGGGCGAGAATTACAAGTAGCGGTATTAAACGGCAAAGCTCTTGGAGCTTTAGAGATTAAATTACTAAAGAATCGTTTCTATGATTATGAAACTAAATATACCGAAGGATTTGCTGATCATCTTTGTCCTGTTCCGCTACCTGCTAATTTATATGAGAAATTACTTATAGAATCAGAAAAAATTTATAAAACAATGAATTGTAAAGGTCCTGCTAGAGCAGAGTTTATTTTAGAAGAGCAAACAAACAAGTTATATGCTTTGGAGATAAATACTCACCCAGGTATGACGCCTTTATCAATAGTGCCGGAAATTGCAGCTTATGCAGGGATAAATTTTACTAACTTAATTGAAGAAATTATAAAGACGGCAAGCTTTGAATCATGAGAAAAAAAACAAGCTCCAATAAAAAAAAACAAACAAAAAAAACTAATAATATCTCATTACGCCGAAAATTAGGACTAATTTACAAAAAAGCAATATTAGGGCTTAAGATTGCTTTAATTATCTTTGTATGTCTATTTGTTTTTACAAAATATTTTGCCGGCATAAAAACCTACTTAACAACAAATATATACCAAACAACAACAAAACTTGGGTTTAAACTTGAGAATGTTATCATTGAAGGACAGCAAAATGTCGATGAGCCTACAATATTAAAGGTTTTAAATGCGAATAAGGGCAGTCCTATTTTTGCTCTTAAATTAGACGAAATTAGAAATAATTTAAAGAAAAATAAATGGATCAAGGAAGTATATGTTAGTAGAAGATTACCAAATACGGTATATATAAAATTATTTGAAAGAGAACCTATTGCTATTTGGCAAATTAATAATCAGCTTTTCTTAGTCGATGAAGAAGGTTACGAAATTAGTAAAAATATTCAACCTTTTCCTCATTTATTACATGTTGTAGGGGAAGGGGCGAATATCTATGCAGGTACATTAGTATTAGAGCTGCAGAAATATCCGGCATTAATGAATAAAACTTCAGCTGCTGTAAGACTCGGAGATAGAAGGTGGGATTTAAATCTTAAAGGTAATATAAGTATTAAGTTACCTGAAAAAGAGTTTGAAGAAGCATTAAAATATGTCGATGCACTAAATAAAGCTAATAAGCTATTTAACCAAAATTATAAGGTTTTGGATTTAAGGGATAAGCATAAGTATTATATAGAGAAGTACTGAGAATCGTCATTGCGAAGAGAAACGTAGTTGCGACGTGGCACTCTTATCAAGCATCCTGAGATTGCTTCGTCGCATTACTTTGTAATTCTTCGCGCAATGACGTTTTTGGAATAACAAGCATAAAACAATGAAAGAGAAAATATCAAATTTTGTTACACTTGATTTCGGTAGTAGTAAGATTGCCGTAATTGCTGCCTATATTAGTAAAAAAGGTGAAATTAAAGTAGCTAGCCAAAATTTGCATCATTCTAAAGGTATTAAATCAGGAGTTATATCAGATTTAAAAAATGCTGAAACTAGCATTGTTTCAGCAATTTACGCACTTGAAAAAGATTGCGGTAAAAATATAAAAAAAGTTATATTATCGTTATCAGGTGCCGACACTAAATCTTATTATATTAATTATACCATTAAAGTTAACGGGCAAACCGTAACGCAGCAGGATATTAAAAAGTTACTACAAAAAGCATTACTTGAATTTAAAGTTAAAAACCAAGAAATTATTCATTATTTTCCTCTTGAATTTACCCTTGATAATAATTCAGTCGAGAATCCTATAGGTATGTACGGTAGAGAACTTAGTTGTGAATTACATATTATTGCTGCTAGTTCAAATATGTTATCAAATATTGTACAATGCTTCGCTAAATGTCATGTTGAAGTCACAAATATTACTCTAGCAATTTATGCTTCTGCTATTAGCTGTCTTACGAATGATGAAAAAAATCTAGGTTCGATTATCATCGACATGGGGGATAAAACTACCTCTTTCGGCATTTTTTTTGCCGGTAAATTAATATATACGGGGCATGTAAATATAGGTAGTTTTCATATTAGCTCGGATATTGCTAAAGTCTTTGGTATTGATCTTGTTACGGCAGAGAAATTAAAAATTTTATACGGTAATGCAATGATACCTTTATTTGAAAAAGATAGTATTATAAATATGGAGGATTTTCAGGTTGATACTCATCATACTTTAAATACTTCCGTAACAATTTATAAATTGGCGGAGGTAATAAGAGCAAGAGCCGAAGAAATATTATCAATAGTAAAAGCCGAATATGATAAAGCAACAAAAGGGCAGGTTGAAGTTTTTAGAGTTGTAATTACTGGCGGCGGGTCTCAGCTTAGAGGACTTAAAGAGCTTTCAAATAAAATTTTTGAAAAACAGAGTAGAATCGGTAAACCGGAGATTATTGCCGGTTTTATAGAAGACTATAATCCGGCCATGTATTCAGCAACTATAGGAATGCTAAAAATTCATGCTCTAAAACAGCAAAAAGAATTTGCTCATACTAGACTTGATGCAAATAGTAGCTTCTTTAAAAAAGCTTTTGATTGGTTTAAAGAGAATATTTAGAGAGGCTGCCCGCGTTGGACTGGAAAATGCATTTAGTGTCATTCCCGCTTCCGTGGGAATGACATAAAATGATCCACGTAACACAATACCTACTTGCAATGAGTACTTGTATTTACGCGGGCAATGTCATTTAGAAATATTTTGCTAAGAATTATTATTAGGTTTTTCTCTAGAACAAATTAGTACATTCCCTTTAACTTCGATAATAAAAAGTCGGTCGCCTGTTTTTGCATCGATTTCATTTGGAACAAGGTAAGCATTCATAATAGCACCGGACCATCTTACTTGTCCTATAGTATCAGAAGAAACTGTAGAACTATAAACCTCTACCGTTTTGCCTATCATATCCGAGTAATTTTTTGTTTTATCAGTTTTATTATAAACATATTTTTTAAGAGGATAATATAATATGCAAAACCAAATAAGCGATAATATACCAAAAAATGTTATTTGATTTGTTAAGCTAACTAGAGGGTAGTTATATACCACAAGAGTGTTTGATAACGCTCCAAGCCCAAAGAATAAGAATCCAATACTTGGAACTGCAAAGAATTCAACAACTATGCAAATTATGCCTATTATTAACCATATTTCGGTGAGATAATTATTTATCATGAACATAAGTTTTTAAAAATAATATTACGTCAGCTATGTCTTGTGGTTTTGAGATACCGGCAAAGGACATTTTAGTTCCTGGTGCATAGATACTTGGTTTATGTAAGAAAGCAAATAAACTATCATCATCCCATACGTCGCCAAGTTTTGATAGAGCAGGGGAATATTTATAGTCTGCTATGCTTGCTTTTGGTCTGCCTGCTACATCCCAAAGATGCGGTCCTAGTTTATTTGGACCGTCTTTATCAAGAGAATGACACATTAAACATTTCTTGGCTATTTCACGACCGTTATCGGCGTTAGCAGTCTTCATTAATTCTGGTATATTTACCGGTGCTTGCTCTAGTGCAGTAGTATTTTGATTTTCTGATGATTCTTGAACCGCAACACTGTAGCCGCGATGTTGTAACTCTAGAGTGGGTTTGTATAATATATTTGCAACAAATCCAACCATCATAGCAATTAAACTAGCCAATAAGATGGCTGCAACAATTTTATTTAATTCTTTTCCAGACATTTATTTTGTTTTTTTTATTAGAATTTATACTATAATTTAAGTTGTAAGAGAAGTTAATTAAATAAATAAAAGAAAAATTTATAAAAATATTTGTTCTTTGGAGAGAAAAATAAATGTCAAAAAAATCAAGGGTTAGAAAAATATTTAATAAGTTAAAATCTTATTGGACTAGTTTTAGACAAAGTAAAATCGGTAAAATATTATTTAGCAATAGTTTAAGTTATGCAGTTTCCATAGCTTCTATAGCAATTACAGTTTCTGGACTTTTTACTCCTATATCACCGATAATTATAGCTGTAGCTGTTGTTTCAGGAGTTAGCTTAGGAATTCAAGCTGTAAATGAGACTTTGAAAGTGCATGATTTGCGTAAACTTCATAAAGAGAATAATTTATTAGTACATAACAGAAATGCTAAAAGTCAGCAAGATTATATATTATCATTAGAACCGAGCTTAAAAGATATTTTGAAAAATGAATTATATACGCCGCAAACGGCAGGTAAGTATGCTACTCAAGATAAGTATGAGTTAAATGTAAATAAATTGAAAAGTACAGGACGAATATTTGGAAATAATTTAGGTGGAGCCGCAAATTTGGTCGCTTCTATTATTAAAGGTGCTAGCGGTAATGTGCTTGATATATTAAAAGCTACGGGTTACGGTGTAGTGACAACCGCATCATTAATTATCGACGGTCTGACTGAAAAGGAAAAAATAGAAATAAAAGCAATATTTAAATTAAATATAAATGAAGAATATAAAAAACAAGATACTCCTATATATGAAAATTTAGAACAATTAGAGAATTATACTAAAAATCAAGTATTGCAAACATTAGCTTTAAAAAAATTAATAACGGATAAGAATTATTGGAGTATGAATAAAGACCAAAAAATACAAAAATTTCGAGAAATAATAGGCAGTTTTAATTCTGAAATAAAAAGAAACGGTTTAGAAGAATTTTTTAGAGAAAATAAAATAACAATGGATAATAGCAAAGAGAGCTATGTTAAAGATATTCAAAATGTAATGAATCCATTTTATGAAAATCCTAGTAAAGCCGAAGGATATAATCCTTTAACTAAAGCTATGGATAAAGATAAAGTTAATAATGCTGAAATAAAAAGGACCAAAAGTGAAAATTTAAAAATGATGCAAAAAAGCAAGCGAAATTTAACAATATGAAATGATTATTATAACTCACTGCTAGTTACAAATTTGTAAGAGGTAGTATCGCTAAATATTCTATGCAATAGTTCATTATTAAGAGCATGGCTGGTTTTGTAGCCTTTAATTGCACTTACAATGCTAGTGCCGTTGGTATATAAATCACCGAATAAATCTAATAGTTTATGGCGAACAAATTCATCTTCATAACGTAATCCGTTTGGATTTAAGATTTTATCCTGCTCATCTATTCCTATAGCATTCTCAAATGAGGCACCTTGGGCAAGCCCTTTGCTTTTCAAATAATCAACATCTCTTATAAAGCCAAAAGTTCTAGCATCCGCAATATTTTTAGTAAAAGATTCTTGATCCCTAAAACTTAGATTTTGTCTGCCTATAGCTTTACTACTAAAATCAATGGTTAAATCTACAGTCATGTGATCGGAAGGAGTACAATATAATTCACAATCTTTATGCACTACTTTTATATCTTTTAAAATTTTTAGATATTTTTTAGGAGCATTTTGTAATTTTTTTCCTGCACACTCAATCATAAACACAAAAGGTTTACTACTGCCGTCCATAATTGGTACTTCAGGACCGTCAATTTTAATAATTGCATTATCAATGCTGCATCCCCAAAGTGCTGCCATTAAATGTTCAATTGTTGAAATTTGAACTTTATGATCATTACTGATAGTGGTAGATAACAAGGTATCGGAAACATTGAAATAGTTAGCTTCAATATAATTATTTTCAGAAGATATATCGGTTCTAATGAATATAATTCCGGTATTTTCTTTAGCGGGTTCTATAGTTAACTGGGTACGTTTTCCTGAGTGGACCCCGATTCCGTAACAACTAACCGGTTTTAATAATGTACTTTGCTGCATTTTAGGCATTGTAAAAATATATTTAAATATTAATATTTAATGCCAAATTATACAAGTTATATTATGTTACAGAATATTACACATATACTCGATGAACTTCAAAAATTGGCTGCGTCATCCTAAAAGAGTTGCGATACTCACGTATTAAGTATACGCGCCGCTCCTCACCTTGTGGATTCCTTGCTCGTTTTGAAGTTGATCTTCGTCTATGTTAGTATAAGACTTCTTGCATAACTTGCTAATAAGGAGAAATTTGCAGGAGACACGGAACGCAGAACCGCAGCGTACACGCAAGTAACGTGAGGATTCGAGTACCGGATCGACGTACAAATTACCCTTATTAGCAAGTTATGCAAGAAGTCTTATTAAAATCTATATAATGTATACTTAATAAAATACCAAAAATGATAAGCTACAAAACTACCGACTACGGCAAAAACAGAAAATAAGAAATCACTGCCGTTAATAGTGCCGTAAGGTACATAAGATGATAAAGCTCCGGCATATGTACCGATGCTGCACATTGAAAAATACGAAAATAAAGCTGTTCTAAGTTCGTAATCCCTAAATTTATCAATTAGTATTAAAATATTGCAAATATAAATGGATCCTAAACAACTACCGATTAGTATTATATATAATATATTAAGGTTTTTATTAGTTCCATGAAGCGGTAGTAAAATAAAGCAGACGAGCAGAATTATAGTTAGTGATAAATTAGCCAAATATTTATTTACTTTGCTTAATATATAGCATATAGGAATTATAGAAAAACATATTGCTAGAAAAATATATTTTAGTATAAGTCTTAAATTAATTAATGCTAATTCTTTCTTTAATGCAAAAGCTTCATAATACCATAATATATCCAAGGTGACATAAGCAACTACGAAGCCTGTCAATAATTGTAATTCGACATTTTTTATTAAGGATGAAAATTTGGAATTTAAATTTAATTTATGAGATGTAGGATTATAATGCAGAAATTCGGTTAGTATATTGATACAATATAATAATGCACAAATTACTATAGTATTATTTGTCGGTGTTATAAATGGATTTAATAAATCTACCATTAAGTTTCCACCCGCCCATAACAACATTATACAAGCTAAAAAAAAATATTTCTTTTCTTTGCTACTCTCAATAATGTCTAATGTTATAGAAGTGAAATATGAAAATGTTCCAAAATTAATTACAATAAAATTAATTTTAATTAGAGTATAATTATTTAATAAAATTAGGTTTATTGTACAAATAATTAATAAAGATAAGCTAATTAAAATAATTTTTTGATTACTTAACTTATTAATTAACTGTGTTAAGGCAAAGCCTGCGATTATCGAACCTATAAATTTAGTTTGATTTATATGATTTATTTGTTCTCCACCTAGATTTTTATTTAGCAGTAAAAAGATTTTAAAATTATAAAAATTTATAGCATTGATACAGGAAAAAATAAATATTCCCAAAAGTGAGAAAAAAATAGTTTTGTAATCGTTTTTTAAAGTCATAAATTAAGTGTTTGCTAAACATAAATACATTGTATATAACTCATAATTATAATGATTAAGATTATTATCTTAAAAATTAAAGAGATTCGTAATTCCATTATTTAAGTATATATGGATAGTTATTAGATTATCAGCTTTTAATCAAGTATGGTAGTCTTATTTATAATTTGTATATAATTATTGTTGAATTTTAAAAAAATTAATGAATTAAATAATATGAAAATATTTTAATGTAAGAAAAATAATAATATATTTTTTAGTATTTTAAAGAGGTATTATTTGAAGTTTATCTAGAATTTCATTTTTGCTCTTTACTCATAGATAAATTATCTATTTAAATAAATTAATACAAGATAAACAATGATTTTTCTTAAGATACAAGCATTATATTAATTATTTGTTCTTCAAGTTAGTGAGCAAGATAAATGAATAAAAAGATTATAATTGATGCTAATTTTCCAAGCGAAACAAGAGTAGTTTTATTAGGACAAAGCAACAATATAGAAGATATTGAATTTCAAACAACCGTAAGACAACAAAATAAAGGTAACATTTATTTAGCAAAAGTTACAAGAATAGAACCGTCGTTACAAGCTGTTTTTATAGAGTACGGAATGGATAAAAGCGGTTTTTTACCGTTTAGTGAAATCCATCCTAACTATTACAATTTGCCTACCTCGGAGAGAAATTTTCCAGTTAATGCTTTTCCTGAAATAGCTCTTTCAAATATTACGGTTGAGGATGATGAAGAGAAACCGGCTGCTATATATGATTCTTTGATTGATAGTGAAGAAATTGACCTAAAAACCATAGAAGATTTAGTAGAGAGTAAATGCCAGTCAGAACTTAATTTAGAAGCGGCTGATGATATTGAAATGATTCAAAGCGGTACCTCTGAGTCAAATATTCCGCAATATAAACAATATAAAGTTCAAGAAGTAATAAGAAAAAACCAAATATTATTAGTGCAGGTTACTAAGGAAGAACGAGGAAATAAGTGCGCCGCTTTTACTACTTATATATCCTTGGCTGGTAAATATTGTGTTTTAATGCCTAATAAAGGTTCGCAAAACGGTATATCGCGTAAAATATCAAACGGGGAAGAAAGAAAAAGACTGAAAGATATTTTAAATAAAATAGTAAGCGGTGACAAAAATGCTTATAGCGTCATTGTTAGAACCGCAGGTAGAGGAAGTAGCACCTTAGATTTAAAGAAAGACTATAATTATTTAGCAAGGTTATGGAATAAAATTCGTAAAAGTACTATTAAATTTCCGGCTCCGTGTTTTATTCATGAGGAAGATAGTATAATACGTAAAACCATACGTGATATGTGCGATCACAATGTTAAAGAGGTGGTAATTCAAGGACAAGAGGGTTATGAAGACGCTTCAAAATTTATGCAGGATTTATTACCTTCAGAGCTTGCAAAGCTGAAAGAGCATAAAAGTAAAACTCCTATATTTACTAAGTTTCAAGTAGAAGAGCAATTAGTTAAATTATATCAGCCTGTAGTGACGTTACCTTCAGGAGGATATATCGTTATTAATCCTACGGAAGCTCTTATTTCAATTGATGTAAATTCCGGTAAATCAACTTCTGAACAAAATATTGAAGAAACGGCACTAAAAACTAATTTAGAAGCAGCCAAAGAAGTAGCAAAGCAAGTAAAGCTTAGAGATCTATCAGGTTTGATAGTTGTTGATTTTATAGACATGAGCGAAGCTAAGAATCGTAAAATTATTGAACGATCCTTTAAAGAGTTTTTAAGTCGTGATCGTGCTCGTATACAAACCGGTAATATTAGTCAGTTTGGACTACTTGAATTCTCAAGGCAGAGATTACGTTCTTCTTTCTTAGAAACTAATTCGGCAATTTGTTCTCATTGTAACGGTAAAGGAGTCATTAGAGCAAGTGACGCTAATGCTATGTTAATTTTACGTACTATAGAGAATGAAATTTTTGAAGAAAGAATTGATGTAATAAATGTTTTTACCAATATCGTTTCAGTTATTTATCTACTTAATAATAAACGTGCTGAGATAAAATTTATTGAAGAAAAATATAATATAAAGCTTAATTTTTATTCCGATCCTAATGCTACATCAGATAGTTATTCTATTGAAAAAGTGAAGCTGTTCAAGAAAAATAACAATAATGTTAATTCTGTTAAGCCGGTAATTCAGAATCATAATGCCGATTATACTGAAGAAGAGCTGAAAAAAGAACAGTTACGCAAAAATAAACATAAATGGAAAACAGCTAATAATAGTAATAATATTGCTAATGAAGTAAAAGATAAGAGTTTAGAGGCAAAAGAATCGGTAGAGCAAACCATAAGTGTTGTGGAAGAGGTGAAAGTTGTAGAAAGTAATGCCGGCTTAGAAGCAGCACAAGCTACTCCAAAAAAGACAAAACGTAGATATCGTAATAAAACATCAAATAAGAAACGTCCTTCTAATACCGTCGAAGATACGGAAAAGAATGCAGAGTCTTGATTTGAGGGTTATAATATGTCATTCCTGCGAAAGCAGGAATCCAGTAATCTTTAATGTCACCCCGTGGGCTTGACCACGGGGTCCATAAAAATAATAAAAAATACTAATATGATTAGTATTTTTAGCTGGATCTCGCGATCAAGTCGCGGGATGATAAATGATAAACCTATCCACGCAACAAGGCCTACGCGGGGATGACATAGCAATGCCGTAATGACGCGATAAAAAACATAAACTTAAAATAAAAGTGCAGAAAAGTTTAATTACAAAATGGTTGTGTATAAGTTGTATAATGGTCATAGCGACGATTGTTATAGGGGGGATAACAAGGCTTACCGGTTCTGGTTTATCTATAGTTGAGTGGCGTCCGGTAACTGGTATTTTGCCGCCTTTTAGTTTTGAAAGCTGGCAAGCGGAATTTGCTAAATATAAAGCTTTTCCTGAATATAACTCCGTTAATTACGGAATTACTTTATCACAGTTTAAGTTTATTTATCTGTTAGAGTTTATACATCGATTACTCGGTAGAATTACAGTTTTAATATATATTGTACCTTTAATATATTTTTATTTTAAAGATGTTATAAAAAATCGTGACATACCTTATATAATTGTTTTGTTGTTATTTTGCGTACAAGGCTTTATGGGGTGGTATATGGTTAAAAGCGGCTTGTTGAATAGCCCGTATGTTAGTCATTTTCGACTTGCTTTTCATTTAATTATCGCCGTAATTATTTATCACATACTTTTTTATCAACTAATAAAAAATCGTTGTGATATTTTGTTAATCCCGTCACAAACAGATTTTAAATTACCATTAATATTTTCCGGTATTGCTATTACTGTAGTATATGTGCAAATTTTTTTAGGTGCTTTAGTTGCAGGGCTTGATGCAGGGCTGATATATAATAGTTTTCCGCTAATGGATGATAGTTTTATCCCGATGGAGATAAAAAATAATTTCGTTGATCTTAAAAATTGGTATGATCCGGTTTTTATACAATTCATACATCGTTTAGGCGGCTATAGCGTATTTTTGGTTGTTGTAGTTTTGATAATTTGCTTGTTAAAAATAGAACATCCGAAATTAAATAAGATAGCGTATTTTTTAATGATTGCATTATTTATGCAGGTATCTACCGGAATAATTACTCTTTTATACTCTGTACCTATAATAATTGCCTCTATACATCAGCTTTTTGCTATAATCCTTTTGTCTATAATAATTTGGTGCTATTTTTTAATAAAAAGTTCCTAATTTATTAAAAATATGATCATCGATTTCAATACTCCTATTTCTTCTAGATTAGATAAATATTTAAAACGTCTATATCCCTTATTGACTCAAGGAGTAATAGAGAAAGCATTACGTCAAAAACAAATTACCGTTAATTCTCAGAAAGCAGAAGCGAGTTTAAGAGTAAAGGGCGGCGATAAAATTTTTATTAACGATAAGTTTAATTTACCTGTTAAGCAACCTGAAAAGTTAGTTTTTACCGACGCTGAAATTAAGCTAGCGAAGAAAATTACTACCGATTATTTGATATATGCAGATGATAATTTAATAGCTATAAATAAACCTGCAGGTCTTGCTACTCAAGGCGGCAGTAAAATAAATTTATCTATTGACTCTGCATTAAAATATTTGAATTATAAAGGTGCTGATTTTAAGTTAGTACATAGATTAGATAAAAAAACAAGCGGTTTGCTCTTAATAGCCACAAATTATTTAAGTAGTGTAAAACTTCATGATGCTTTTAAAGAAAAATTGGTTGTAAAAACATATTTTGCCGTAACCTATGGGAAGCCAATTAAAAATGTAGGCGAAGTTAGAAGTAATATAGAAAAGAGTAAAGGAAGTACACCTAAAATTACTGATATTGATAGTGAAAATGGTAAACTTGCCATTACTTATTACAAAGTACTTAAATCACTTGATAATAACTTATTTTTAATTGAATTTACGCCGGTTACAGGTAGAATGCATCAATTAAGGTTGCATGCTAAATTATTAGGTTGTCCGATACTTGGAGATGATAAATATGGTAATAAAGAAATAATGCCGTATAGTAAATATATGTTCTTGCATGCTAATACTATATGTTTATCTGAAAAAATTTTTGGTCAAGAGATTAAGTTAGAAGCAAAATTACCGTTTTATTTTAATAGACGTCTTACATAACTTGCTTCTAAAGGTAATTTGTACGTCGATCCGGTACTCGAATCCTCATGTCAAGTGTACGCTGTGGTTCTGCGTTCCGTGTCTCCTTCAAATTTCTTTTTATTAGCTGCGTTATGTAAGACGTCTATTGATAAGTTTGTGGAGTGTTGCAGTTATGATTCATAGATATTTTTTATTGCTGCTTTTTTTTATGACTAATTGTATTGATTGTTTTGCAGATATACAGCAAAGAATCAATGAAGCAGAAAAAGAATATATAAGTAATAGATTTTTAAATGCCGTTTTTATGTTTGCCGATGATTATAAACCTTTGTTAACCGGTGCTAAAGGAATTTTTGCTTTAAATGGTGAGCAATTAAAAGCAAATGAAATGATGCCTATTGCTTCTGCTACAAAGCCTTTTACAGCAGCGGGAATCTTAAAATTACAAGAACAGGCATTATTAAATATTAACGATAAAATTTATAAATATCTTGATCCGGAAATGTGGGGTGGAAAAGTGCCGGATTGGGCATATAAAATATCTATCCATAATTTATTAACGCATAGTAGTGGTATTGCTGAATATTTTAGTTTTGTTAAACTTGATTTAAATATGCCTAAGAAAGAGATTCACAAGAAAATATTACAATTTGTTTCTTCTAAGCCTTTAGAAATATCTATAGGGAAAAAATTTAAATATAGTAATACTAATTTTGTTATACTCGGTATGATTATAGAAAAGGTGGCTAAAAAAGATTTAGCTAACTTTTTTTATGATGAATTTTTTAAACCGCTTAATATGAAATCTACTAGTTTTGCTTCATATAGTGAAGCCGCTAGAATCCAAAAAAACGTTATTAGTTCTAATTATCCGGTAAGATATTTTTTAACGCCTAATAATAGTAATAAACCTATATTTACTCCTGTAACTGCTGATTTTTTAGCAGTTCCTTGTGCTGACGGTGGTATAATATCAACACCGGTTGATCTTATTAGATGGTATAGGGCATTAAATGAGGAGAAAATTCTTTCTAAGAAGTCGTATAAACTTATGACTACTAAATATTTTTTAGCAAAAGATATAGAAGGTCGTAAGTCTTATATGGGTTACGGTATTTTTCTTACTGATCTTGATTCTAAGCGTTTAATGATTCATTATACGGGAAAAGCCCTTGGAATACAAAGTGAAGCAGGATATGTTTTGCCTGATAATCTTTATTTTGCTATACTTAGTAATACTATGATAAAAATTCCTGAAGAAGAAAAAGATAAAATTGATATGAAAAATCCTTTAAATCAACTTGGAATAATTTATTTTAGAGATGCAATAATAGGGGCAGCTATAAAAAATTGAATAGACTTGTTGTGTAAGCTATTTTATAAAGAGGAATTTGGAAGAAACACGGAACGCAGTACCGCAGCGTACACTTAGTACGTGAGGATGCGAGTACCGGATTGACATACAAATTACCTTTAGAAGGAGGTTATACAACAAGTCTAATGAAGATAGTTACTTGGAATATTAATTCATTGCGTCTACGGATCGATTTATTAAGAAAATTAGCATATGAACATCAGCCGGATATTATTTTACTTCAAGAAACAAAGGTAGCTGACTCATTATTTCCTCTTGAAGTTATTAAAAATATAGGCTATGAACATGTAATATATTCAGGGCAGAAATCATATAACGGTGTTGCTATTATTTCAAAATTTCCTTTGAATAATGTTTTTTCATTGGAGTTATATAATAGTGATAAAAGGCATATAGCAGCTATAGTTAATGATATAGAAATACATAATTTTTATGTTCCTGCCGGTGGTGATATACCTGATATCGAGGTAAATACAAAATTTAAGCATAAGCTCGAATATGTAAGGTTAATGCAGGAATGGTTAACGACTAACCGTACTAAAAACGATAAAATGATTATTGTCGGGGACTTGAACATTGCTCCGCATGAACATGATGTATGGTCTAGTAAGCAGTTGCGAAATGTTATCAGCCATACTGATATTGAACGCTCGTTATTGGTAGAGCTACAAAATGCGTTAGGTTTTATTGATAGTAGCAGACATTTCGTATCGCTTGACGAAAAATTTTATACTTGGTGGAGTTATAGAAATATAGATTGGAAAAAATCTAACAGAGGTAGAAGACTTGATCATATTTGGGTTAGCGATAATTTAAAAGGTGCATTATTTTCTATGCATTTACTACCAGAAGCACGTGATTGGCCTTCACCTTCGGATCATGTGCCATATTTTGTGACTTTTAATTTACAAATGTCACCCCGTGGTTTGACTACGAGGTCCAGTTCAAAATAAAAAAAAAGACTGGATCCCGTGGTCAAGCCACGGGATGACAATAGTCTTAAGGAGTAATTAGTGGATATTAAGTTAGGAAAATATAAGCCGACAAAGGAAGAATATATAAAAAGCTTTAAAGATATGCTCCTACTGCGTCGTTTTGAAGAAAAATGCGGTCAGTTATACGGAATGGGAGAAATCGGTGGTTTTTGTCATTTATATATAGGGCAAGAAGCAGTAATTTCTGCAGTAGATATGGTTAAACAAAAAGGTGATAGCACTATTACTAGCTATCGTGACCATGCTCATATTATTTTAGCAGGAACTGAGCCTAAGTATGTTCTTGCCGAGCTTATGGGGCGTGCTACAGGTTGTTCGAAAGGTAAGGGTGGCTCGATGCATTTATTTAATGTACCAAACAAATTTTACGGTGGACACGGTATAGTAGGGGCTCAAGTACCGATAGGCACAGGGCTTGCGTTTGCTGAAAAATATAACGATACACATAATATCTGTTTTACTTTTTTAGGTGATGGTGCCGTTAATCAAGGTCAGGTATATGAAGCTTTTAATATGGCTGCTTTATGGGGTTTGCCGGTAGTTTATATTATTGAAAATAACGAATATTCGATGGGGACGTCTTTAGCACGTTCTACCTTTATGCGTGATTTATATAAGAAAGGGGCATCGTTTGGGATTAAAGGATTTCAGCTAGACGGTATGGATTTTGAAGAAATGTATGACGGCTCTAAGCAAGCAGCCGAGTATGTTAGAGAAAATAGCTTTCCGCTGATATTAGAGGTAAAAACTTATCGTTATCGTGGGCATTCGATGTCCGACCCGGCAAAATATCGCAGTAAAGAAGAAGTTGAGCAATATAAAGAGCGTGATCCGTTGGTAATAATAAGAAAAACGATACTCGACAATAAATATGTAACCGAAGCGGATTTAAAAGAAATAGAACAGTCGGTAAAAGAAATTGTGAAAGAAGCAGTAGAATTCTCAGAAAATTCACCGCTACCTGATGAAGGGGAGTTGTATACACAGGTGTACTGTTAAGGCGTCATTGCGAGGAAAAACTGTAAGTTTTGACGAAGCAATCTCAGGAATTTGTTATTATTTTATGAGATTGCCACGCAGCCTACGGCTGCTCGCAATGACGTTCACGCAGGCAAGCCTACTTGCAATAACGTTTAATTTAATCAAATAAAAAAGAAAAATGCAAATAACGGTACGTGAAGCGTTGCGTGATGCCATGCAAGAAGAGATGATAAGAGACGACAAGGTTTTCGTCATAGGCGAGGAAGTTGCAGAATATCAAGGAGCTTACAAGGTAACTCAAGGGTTACTAGAGCGATTTGGTCCTAAGAGGGTAATTGATACACCGATAACGGAATATGGTTTTGCAGGGCTTGCAGTCGGAGCAGCTTTTGCAGGACTTCGCCCGATCGTGGAGTTTATGACCTTTAACTTTGCTATGCAAGCATTCGATCACATAGTTAATTCAGCTGCAAAAACGCATTACATGTCAGGCGGGCAGGTCAAATGTCCGATAGTATTTAGAGGACCAAACGGAGCAGCAAGTAGAGTAGCTGCACAACATAGCCAAAATTATACAGCTTGCTATTCCCACATTCCAGGATTAAAAGTAGTAGCTCCTTATAGTGCAGAAGATCATAAAGGACTTATGCTTACAGCTATTAGGGACGATAATCCCGTTGTTTTTTTAGAAAATGAAATTTTATACGGTCATAGTTTTGACGTGCCGGAAACAATCGAGCCTATACCCTTTGGTCAGGCAAAAATTTTAAGAGAGGGTAGTAGTGTCACTATAGTAACTTTCTCGATTCAAGTAAAACTTGCCTTAGATGCTGCAAATGTTTTGCAGAATGATAATATTGATTGTGAGGTTATTGATCTTCGCACTATTAAACCGCTTGATGCTGAGACAATAATAGAATCAGTGAAAAAAACTAATCGTTTAGTTGTAGTGGAAGAAGGGTGGTTTTTTGCAGGTGTTGGTGCAAGTATAGCTTCTATTGTTATGAAAGAAGCATTTGATTATTTAGATGCTCCGATAGAGATGGTAAGCGGCAAAGACCTTCCCCTTCCTTATGCTGTTAATTTAGAAACACTAGCTCTGCCGAGTGAGAGCGATGTAATAGAAGCCGTTAAAAAGGTTTGTTATTATAGTATTTAATGTATTAGCTTAGTTTTTTCATTATTGCGAGCAACTGAAAGAAGCGTGGCAATCTCATAAAGCAAGATTCCAGAGATTGTTTTGTCAAAACTTACAGTTTTTCCTCGCAATGACGATGTCAACTTTTTTAGGCATACCTACTTTGCAACTCTTTTACGGTCGTTAGGGTCAAGTAGAGCTTTACGTAAACGAATAGATTTCGGTGTTACTTCAACTCGCTCGTCATCTTGTATATAGCTGATTGCCTGCTCTAACGTTAAAAGCATTGGCGGAGTTAGCCTTATGGCTTCGTCTTTACCTGCCGCTCTAACGTTGCTTAGTTGTTTCGCTTTTAGTGGGTTTACCTCTAAATCATTATCACGATTATGTTCGCCGATAATCATGCCTCTATATACTTTGTCACTAGGGTTTATAAACATTTTCCCCCTTTCTTCTAGATTCCATAGAGCATATGCGACCGCTGCCCCTTCACCGTTAGAGATAAGCACGCCGTTACGTCTTCTCTCGATATTTCCTTTATAATCAGCATATCCATGGAAAATACGATTCATAATCCCTGTGCCTCGTGTTTCGGTTAAAAACTGGCTGTGATAGCCGATTAACCCTCTCGACGGTCCGATAAACGTAACACGGCTTTTACCGCCGCCTGATGGCCTCATATCAGTCATTTCAGCTTTTCTCAGTGCTAAAGATTTTACGACTACTCCAACATAATTATCATCAACGTCAACTTGGATTTCTTCCATCGGTTCTTGCTTATTACCTTTCTCATCAGTTTGGAATAATACTTCGGGTCTGCTAATAGATAGCTCAAACCCTTCACGACGCATAGTTTCAATTAAGATACCAAGTTGTAACTCACCACGCCCTGCAACTTGGAAAGCATTTTTCTCGGCAGATTCAGTAACTTTTAAGGCAACGTTACTTTCAAGCTCACGCATTAACCTAGCTCCAATTAAGCTCGACGTAACTTTTGTCCCTTCGCTTCCTGCAAGCGGTGAGTCATTAACGCTAAAAGTCATGGATAAAGTCGGCGGATCGATAGGTAGAGACGGTACGGCCTCGGTTACCTCAGGGGAGCAGATAGTATCGGCAACGTTGGCGTTTTCAACGCCTGATACGGCAATAATATCGCCGGCTGTAGCATCATTTATAGCGATTCGTTCTAAGCCTCTAAAGGCTAATATTTTAGTGATACGTCCGGTTTCAAGTACTTTATTCTCACGATTTAATACTTTTACGTTTTGGTTAATTTTAACAGTGCCGCTTTGTACACGACCTGTTAAAACCCTACCGAAGAAAGAATTATATTCTCTAGTAGTAACAAGCATAGAAAACGGTGCTTTGTCATCGGCTAAGGGTTTTGGTACATGCTGTACTATAAGGTCGAAAAGCGGTGCTAAATCATCTGCTAAATTATCTAAAGGATTAATTTTATCATCAAAGGTTAAAGATGCTCTACCTGCTCTACCTGATGCATAAACTATAGGGAAGTCAAGCTGATCGTTGTTTGCTTCAAGTGCCACAAATAGCTCAAATACTTCATCGATAACTTCTTTAATTCTTTGGTCATCTCTATCGATTTTATTAATAACGACAATAGGTTTTAAGCCGAGATTTAACGCTTTAGAAAGCACGAATTTTGTTTGTGGCATTGGTCCTTCCGATGCATCGACAAGTAGCACTACACCGTCAACCATGCTAAGGATGCGTTCTACTTCACCGCCAAAATCGGCGTGTCCTGGCGTATCAACTATATTGATACGGATATCGTTCCACATAAGAGCAGTGCATTTGGCAAGTATCGTGATTCCACGCTCACGCTCAAGATCGTTAGAGTCCATAGCACGCTCAGCAACTGCTTGGTTAGCTCTAAATGTTCCGCTTTGTTTAAGCATGTTATCAACAAGCGTAGTTTTCCCATGATCAACGTGGGCAATAATTGCTATATTACGAATAGATGTCATCTTTAAAAATTCTCACAAGTTTACAATAGTTTTTCGTATTATACACTAAAATACCAAAAATTGGAATATAAGTTCTTAAAAAAGAAATTGATTTAACTGCAGAATAAAAATTACTAAGAATTTTTAAACTTTAAAATAAGAGAAATTAATGAACGATAATACAGCTTTATTTATATTTGATTGTGACAATACTTTAGTTGGACATTCGCATAATTATATCGGAGAGAGGTTAGGAGGTTTAATAGCACGTAATATACAAAATCGCTTTTTTAGCTCCTATGAAGAACGAGAGCAAGAAAAAGTTAGGCTTGAGCAAAAATTTTCTATAGAGCTGATGGAGAATTCCTAGATAATGAAAATTTAGGTTGGAAAAATGAAGAGCAAATAGCACGCCTTTTTAAGAATATTATATTATCCGGTCATAAAATAGCTATAGCATCATTTAATGATTATCCTCATGCTGTAAAATATGCATTAGAAAGGTTACTAGGAAAGGAAGATGCAGCAAAAATTTATATAAAATCAGCTTTACCTTCTAATAATTTTGAAGAAATACAAAATTGTACTAAAAAAGAATATATAAGAGAAATAATTAATAATACCGAAATAACTAATAAAAAAACGTATTTTTTATGGATGATGATATTAAACATGTCAATGCTGCAAAAGACTATGGTATTACAGTAGTTTTGGTTAAGAACAAAGGAACAGAGCATATTCATGAAGCTTTTTTTTATATGAATTTAATGAACAGCATGAAATTTATGTTGAGCTAGAAGAACCGGCTACTGAACCTTTGCTTAGTGATGGAGAGAGTACCTATTTTCAGTACTGAAGCAATAAAATCTATTGCGTTTGAACCTATTTCTAGTGATTATTATTCGGATGGCGAATATACACCATGGAGAGGCGGGAATGTGCCAATGTTAGGTAAAGGTTAAGTTTTTAATTGTAGACAAATTGCTTGATGTTATTTATTTTTAGATTAATACGGGTGTTGCTCCAGTGTCATTCCCGCGTAGGCGGGAATCCAGTAATCTTGAATGTCATCCCGCGACTTGATCGCGGGATCTCAGGATACTGCTTGTTACACAAGATCCTGTGGTCAAGTCACGGGATGACAATCCTAGCCGACACCGTTTAACCTAAAAGGATCAAGGATGATGTACCGAAGATTATGTTTATACATATTCATAATAAACTTCTCAACGATTACGGAGGCACAAAATGTGACAATTAAAGAAGATAATTTTAAAGTTAGAGTAGCTGTTGCTGATGTACAATCTATATTGGAAGGTTCGATCGCTATAAAAGATTTGCGTAATAAAATCGAAAAGCTTAATCATAAAATTCAAGAGGATATTGCTGCAAAAGAAGCAGAATTTAAACCGCTGGAAGAGAAGCTGCTAAATGAGCGTTCTCATTTAAGTGAAACCGAATTTGAGCATAAAGTAAACGAATTTAATGCAAAAGTTAGCCACGTTAGAAAAGAAATTCAGATTAAGAAAACAAAGCTTGAACAAGCCCACGCTGAGGCTATGAGTAGAGTCCATGAAACAACTATTACAATAATTAGTGAACTTGCCGAGAAATATAACCTTAATTTGGTAATTCCAAGTGCTCAAGTCTTATATGCCAAAAATAATTTGAATATAACTTCCGAAGTGACTTTTATGTTGAATGAGAGATTAAAAGAAGTAACGATAAACTATTGATAGTGTTGTATGGATTTTTGTGTGTCATTCCTGCGTAGGCGGTAATCCAGAAAAATAACTTTAATATTGATACAGAAGTTACATATTTGATAAAATAAATCTATAAAAACTAGTTTTTATAGGTTTTACTGGATTCCCGCCTACGTGGGAATGATATAAACAAGAGAGTATTTAATATGGCAGAATTTACACCGATTACAATTGCATACGGGGACGGTATAGGTCCTGAAATAATGGAGGCAGTGCTTTATATATTACGTAAAGCCGAGGCTCGTATTCGTTTAGAAACCATTGAAGTAGGTGAAAAGCTTTACAAGAAGCATTATACTTCAGGCATAAGTGAGGAAAGCTGGGAATCAATACAACGCACTGGTATTATACTTAAAGCCCCGATTACTACTCCGCAAGGTGGAGGATATAAAAGTTTAAATGTCACGATTCGTAAAACATTACAGCTTTTTGCTAATATTCGTCCTGCCGTTTCGTTTCATCCTTTTACTAGAACATTACATCCAAATTTGAACCTAACTATTATACGTGAGAATGAGGAAGATTTATACGCAGGTATAGAATACCGTCAAACGCATAATATGTATGAGTCAATGAAGTTGATAAGTCATACAGGATGTGAGAAGATTATTAGATATGCTTTTGAATATGCAGTAAAAAATAACCGTAAAAAAATCACGTGTTTAAGCAAAGATAATATTATGAAATTTTCCGATGGGGTTTTGCATAAAGTATTTAATGAGATTGCAAAAGAATACCCGCAAATTAATAACGCGCATTATATTATCGATATCGGGACGGCAAGGCTTGCTACCAAACCAGAAATATTTGACGTTATCGTAACTTCTAATTTATACGGTGATATAATATCTGACGTAGTTGCTGAAATTTCAGGCTCGGTAGGTCTTGCAGGTTCTGCAAATATTGGGCAGCATTATGCGATGTTTGAAGCGGTACATGGAAGTGCTCCCGATATTGCCGGTAAAGATATCGCAAATCCGTCAGGGCTTTTAAATGCTGCAATAATGATGCTAGTACATATAGGGCAGGGTGATATCGCTACATTAATCGAAAATGCTTGGAAAAAAACTATAGAGGATGGCGTTCATACAGCCGATATATATAACGAGCAGAGTTCTAGTAAAAAAGTCGGTACAAAAGAATTTGCCGAAGAAGTAACGAAAAGATTAGGACAGTTACCGACAAAGCTACCTAAAGCAGATTATCCCTTAATTGCTGAGAAGCAAGAAAGCAATATAGATTATAAAATTGATACTAAAGAAGTTAAGAAATTGGTCGGTACGGATATATTTGTGAATATGAATGTATCTTCCGCTCATGATATAGCAGATAAAATTAATAAACTTGATCTTGGTAATTTTGAGTTAAAAACAATCTCGTCAAAAGGATTAAAGCTGTGGCCTCGTGGTACAAGGTTTGAAACTGTTTCCGATCATTGGTGTTGTCGTTTTATGAATAAAGACGGCACAGAAATAAAGCATTTAGATATAACAAGATTGCTTGAAGCTTTAAGCACAGCAAATATCGATTTTATCAAAGTAGAGAATCTGTTTGAATTTGACGGGATTGCAGGTTATAGCTTGGCTCAAGGTGAGTAAAAACGTCATTGCAAGTGAACTTTAGTTCGTGCGGCAATCTCAGGACTTTTGAATGAGATTGCTTCGTCAATTATTTCATAATTTCCTCGCAATGATGAAAAAAGGATAAACACAATGACACTATACTATATAGGAATTTTATTAGTAATTATTGGATTATTTGCTATATTTTCAGGGATAATCGGTTTTTTTAGATTTCCTGATTTTTATACTAAATTACATGCAGCAAGTGTGATTGAGAGTTTCGGCGTGCCTATTTGCTTAATAGGTTTTGCGTGCATTGCAGCAGATATTGTGAACTCTATTAAATTAATTTTAGCGGCTTTATTGATTTTGATACTAAATCCGGTAGCAACTCATGCACTTGGTAAAGCATCTTTATTTATGAAAATTAGAGCTGATAGTACCGTCATTGCGAGGAAAATTACGAAGTAATTGACGAAGCAATCTCAGGATGCTTGATAAGATTGCCACGTCGAAATTACGTTTCTCCTCGCAATGACGTTAAATTTTAACAACCATATGACAGTAAAGACAGCTTTAAATTTTGATCTCGGCAATTACCTACTTAACTTAATTGCTTTTTTATTGATTTTAATCTCGATAAAAATAATTTTTGCTAAAGATTTACTAAATGCAGTGATTGCTGCTTCTGTATTTAGCTTATTAATTGGTGTATCCTATCTTATTATGGATGCTCCTGATGTTGCAATGACCGAGGCAGCACTTGGAGCTTGCTTATCAACATGCGTATATTTGAATTTGTTGCGTAAATTACCTTCGGATTTAAAGAATATTGAGAGAACTAATATTATTCCAGCAAGTTTAATATGTTTATTGTTTGTAGTAACTCTTGCTTATATGGGGCTAGAATTACCGAATTACGGTGATGATAATGCTCCTATTCATATGCATTCAAGTAAATATTATATCGAAAATACCTCTAGAGATATAGGTATACCTTCTTTTGTTGCGGTTATTCTTGCAAGTTATCGTGGATATGATACTTTAGGTGAAACTAGCGTAATTTTAATTGCAGGAATTGCCGTGCTGTTGATATTTTCAAGAAAGTCTGATGATGCCATACCGCGACTTGATCGCGGTATCTCAGGACACAGCAGGCGATACAAGATTCCGTGGTCAAGCCACGGGATGACAAATCCAATAATAAAATATATTACTAGTTTTATAATACCTTATATAATTTTATATAGTATATATATTCAGCTTAACGGTGAGTCTTCGCCGGGTGGTGGGTTTCAAGCAGGTGTTATATTTGCATCTAGCCTTATTGCTTATGATTTAGTTTACGGTAATCGAAAATTAAGCCGATCTAACGTGCTAGTTTGTATTGCGGTTTTAGGTGTAGCAATATATGCAATTGTAGGAACAATATCACTCTTTTTTAACGATAATTATTTAAATTATTATTCACTAACAAATTTTATCAATGATAGGCTACTTGCTCAGCATATTGCGATAGTTATTGTTGAAATTGGTATAGGTTTAACTGTTGCAGCTATTATGTACTTAATTTACAACGTATTTAATAATTATGAATAGTCTATTTGTACTAATTAAGCGTGAATTGATAGTGCAGAATCGTATTAATAATATAATTAAATATCTAGTTATATTTTTTTTATTTTGCATAATTAGTACTGTTTTAATTAACAGTGAAAGGGATATTAACAAATTCGGTTTAATTTTTTCGGTAATTTGTTTATTAATTTCATTAATCGGTTTTTCTTCGGTGATATTTAAATCTGATTTGGAAGACGGAAGCTTAGAGTTATTATTATCAATTGTTAGTCATGAAAAAATTATATTGGCTAAATTTTTTGCTATATTTATCAGCAGTACGATAGGGCTGGTTTTTGTTTTACCCATTATTTATGTTTTGTTTGATCAAACTTTGCTTGAGATAATATTTTTCTTTATTAGTGTATGGATGATATTAGTGTTATCAAGTAGTTTAGTAGTGTTATCCGGTAGCGTGCAATGTTATTTTAAGAAGAATGCTAACTTTGTCGGTACGTTTATCATGCCGTTATTAATTCCGAATATTATAATGACAGGTTTAATATTACAAGATAATAACTTACAATTAATTTTTATTATGATAGGAATTAATTTAGTATTTTTACCGATTTCATTCTTCTTGAGTTCCTGTTTAATTAAAAATATTTATAATATTACGTGATTTTGCTTTATTTTTACTAATGTAGTGATATAAAATAAGATGAATATTATTAATAAATTTTTTTGAGCAAAATATATGTGGCAGGCTTTACGAAGGTTAATGGCAGCAAATCCTATGGGATTTTTTCTGTGGTCTATTATCACTAAATGGTATTTAATTATAGCATTTGCTTCCTTAATTACTTTATATTATACAGTATTGGGCTTAAAAAAAATTGGGTTTATAGATTATTTTACTGAAACTACAGTCGAGATATTAGATACAACTAAAGCAGTTGCTCAAAATTGTACTACAAAACTCGGTCCTAATTGGAATCGTTTAGTTAGTTTTTGGAATTGCTTAAGTGATCCTGGCGAATATAAGCATGAAGAAGGGACAGGAGCAAAAGTGTTAGAAGATGAAATAAATAAGCTTACGCCAAAACAAGCAGATAGTGCTGCAGACGCTGAACGTCCTATAATAAATCCTTATGAAGCACTAGAAAATCCAAATAATCTTAATAATACCCCAAGCGGTAGTAATAATAATCGTTAATTTATGTCACCTTAATATTATATGTCGGATACTGAAGAGAATAAAAACAAACAAACAACACGTCGTGATTTTATGGTTCTAACGGCTAGTAGTGTTGCAGCAGTTGGGGCAGCATGTGCTCTTTGGCCTCTCGTTGATTCTTTAAACCCTTCTGCGGACGTGCTAGCTTTATCATCAATTGAGGTTGATTTATCAAATATTGCGGTAGGTCAAACAGTTACGGTTAAATGGCAAGGTAAACCGGTTTTTATCACTAACCGTACGCCTGACAAAATAGCTGAAGCAAGAGCCGTTAAAATGTCAGAGCTAATTGATCCTGAAGCAGATGAAGCACGTGTGAAAGCAGGGCATGATAATTGGCTGGTGACGATCGGGATCTGCACGCATTTAGGTTGTGTACCGCTTGCTAATCAAGGTGAATATGATGGATGGTTCTGTCCGTGCCATGGTTCACAATATGATTCTTCAGGTAGAGTTAGAAGAGGGCCTGCTCCTTTAAATTTAGCTGTGCCGCCTTACACTTTTATTAGCGACACAAAAATTAGAATAGGGTAATTATTTATGAATGAAGATATTACCCCTAAAAAGCCTAATGCTATTATAGAATGGATAGATTATCGTCTTCCTATTTTTGCCTTCCTAAAGCATTTTAGTCATTATCAAACTCCGAAAAATCTTAGCTATTTGTGGAATTTAGGCTCTATTGCTGGTATTGCGTTAGTGATTCAGATAATCACCGGCGTCATACTTGCTATGCACTATACTCCGCATGTTGATCATGCTTTCGATAGTGTTGAGCGAATCATGCGTAACGTGAATTACGGTTGGTTACTGCGTTATACTCATGCGGTAGGTGCATCGATGTTTTTTGCCGCCGTATACTTACACATAGCAAGAGGTTTGTATTACGGCTCTTATAAAGCACCTAGAGAACTGCTTTGGCATATCGGTATCATCATTTTTCTAACCATGATGGCTACTGCTTTCATGGGTTATGTGCTTCCTTGGGGGCAGATGAGCTACTGGGGAGCAACGGTTATTACTAATTTATTTTCCGCTATTCCGTTAATAGGGGAATTCATAGTTACGTGGTTATGGGGTGGTTTTTCTGTTGATAACCCGACATTAAATAGGTTCTTCTCACTGCATTATTTATTGCCATTTATTATTGTTGCTTTAGTGATGCTGCATTTAGTGGCCTTGCATCAGCATGGTTCAAATAACCCAAAAGGTATAGATGTTAAAAGCCCTAAAGATACTATTCCGTTCCACCCTTATTATACCGTAAAGGATTTTGTCGGTTTCGGAGTTTATTTCATAATATTTGCCTATTTTATTTTTTACGAACCTAATTATTTAGGACATCCCGATAATTACATTCCGGCAAATCCGTTAGTTACGCCTGCCCACATTGTCCCTGAATGGTATTTTCTGCCGTTTTATGCAATACTTAGAGCCGTGCCGTCTAAGCTTGGTGGGGTGCTATTAATGTTCGGAAGTATATTTGTGTTATTCTTACTACCTTGGCTTGATACTTCAAAAGTTAGAAGTAGCAATTATAGACCGATACACCGCATGGCTTTTTGGCTATTTATGGCAGATTGTTTATTGCTTGGTTATTTAGGCGGGCAGCCGGCAGAAGAGCCGTATATTACCATTAGCCGTTTTGCTGCTTGTTATTACTTTTTTCATGTCTTATTAGCTCTGCCGCTGATAGGTAAATATGAAAAACCGCTGCCATTGCCGGAGGAGTTGTAAGAGTTAAGTCATTGCGAAGCAATCTCAGGAGTTTGTTATTATTTCATGAGATTGCCGTGCAGCCTATGGCTGCTCGCAATGACGTTTTTTGTATTATACAAATTTATGAAGTAACCAATAGTATATTATAGTAACTAACAAGAAAAATGGCTATACTGGTGTTACTTTTAATGTAATAAAAAGAATATATCAACACAAAAATGATACAATTAAGGGGTTTAGTAAAAATTGCAAAATTTTAGTATTTTATGAGATTCATCAACTATGAATTCAGCAATAAATAGAGAAAAACAAATTAAAGCCGGTTTAAGAGACAAAAAAATTAAATTAATAGAACAAACAAATATAAATTGGGATGATTTGTATAATGAAATTATTCTGTAATAAAAACATCATTGCAAGTAAAGACAAAATCTCAACACGACAATCTTATAAAATAATATATAAGCTCCTGAGATTGCTTCGTCAACATTTTCAATTTTTCCTTGCAATGACGACTCAAAAAAATTTATGAAAACTAAACTACTTATCTCTATCATCATACTACTAATGTCGTGCTTAAGTTTAGCCAACGAAGAAGTATTACGTCCAAAAAAGATGAAATGGTCGTTTGGCGGCGTATTTGGTACAGTTAATCGTGAAGCAGCACAAAGAGGTTTTCAGGTCTATAAAGAAGTTTGTAGTGTCTGCCACGGTTTAAACAATTTATATTACCGTAATCTTAAAGATATCGGCTTTTCGGATGACGAGATAAAAGAGATTGCCAAAGGCTATACGATACAAGACGGACCTAATGATGACGGTAAGATGTTTGACCGCCCCGCTCTTCCCTCTGATCGTTTTGTACCTCCTTACCCTAATGAGCAAGCAGCAAGAGCAACTAATAACGGTGCCCATCCTCCTGATTTATCGTTGATAATAAAAGCACGTCATGACGGAGCTAATTATATATATTCGCTACTTACCGGCTATACTGAACCGCCGGCAGATTTTAAGCTGATGCAGGGAACTCATTATAATCCCTATTTCCCTGGCGAGCAAATAGCAATGCCGCCGCCGCTTACAGACGGGCAGGTAACCTATATGGACGGTACTAACGCAAGTGTAGAGCAGATGTCGCAAGACATTGTGGTATTTCTACAATGGGCAGCTGAGCCGGAAATGGAACATCGTAAATCTATGGGTCTTAAAGTTATGATGTTTTTAGCAGTATTTACTATCTTTTTCTATATTGCAAAAAACCGTATTTGGTCTAATTTAAAGTAATTGTTGAGTGGATCAGTTTTCCTATTATTGGCGTTGTTGCATGGATCATTAAACATGTTCGATGTCATTTCTGTGAAAGCAGGGATCCAGTAAAAAATGATAAAAACACAGCAAACTATATAAAAATTTAGTATATAATTAGATTAAAAAGCTGGATTCCTGCTTTCGCAGGAACGACATAAATAATCAGTCCATGCTGCCCCTTTTTGCCTCTTTCTTAGTATAATGACTTAATCTTTGCTATACTTATCCTAAAATTTATATAGATAGATATTTATGATTACTTTACTTGCGGCGATAACAGGATTTATTAGTTCAATAATTCCTGAAATTTTGAAAATATATAAAGATATTAACGACAAAAACACGAGATAAATATTTTAGACCGTCAAATTGCTAATAACAAAAACTTAATCAGTCTAAAACTTTTACAGAGCTTACCATATCACACGAAATGGCAGAGCAATATTCTCTTTACTCCACTTATAAATCAGGTGTTAGTTGGGTTGATGCTTTAAATGGTTTGGTAAGACCCGTGCTTGCCTATAGCTTTTTTGCAATGTATGTAGGAGTTAAATATGTTCAATATAAATCGTTAAAAAGTTCTGCTCTGCTAGTTGAATATCTAGATATATTATGGAGCATAGAAGATCAAACTATTTTTGCGGAGATTATTAGTTTTTATTTTGGGCAGCGTACTTTCAGTAAATTATGGAAATGTAAGACTTGAATTTTAAATAGATAATTTTATATATTTAAATATATAACTAACAAAATTAATGGTGGTTTTATGTTAAAGAGCGTAAGATTATATATTCCGTCTATAGCAGCTATGATTTTATCTAGTAATATTGCAATAGCTAATAAGAATTATGATTCCGGTAATGCAACGCCACTGCGTCAGGTAGCAGATTTAATAGATAATCAAATTACAAATATTGATAATTTATTTAAAAATAGATTGCCGCTTTATGAATCTAATAGCATAAAAAGCAATTTTATTACTAAAGATAAGCAGTATATTATTGTTATGGAAGTACCTGGCTTTGATAAAAATCAAATTAAGGTTAAAGTAAACGGTAATAAATTATTTATTACAGGGAATATAGAAGAAAAAAATAAAGCTGATGATTCAGATAATTATATGAATAAAAATTTTAATTATGTAATATCATTATATGAAGATGTAGATCAGGCAAATATCTCTTCAAGCCTTAAGAATGGAATACTTACTATTATTCTACCTCGTATTGAGATTAAAGAACAAGCAGCAAGAGAGATAGTCATTGATTAATTAAGCATTTGCTAAATATTAGCATTTAATTTTTCTGCAACAAAACCTTTTCTCTATATAGTTAGGTAATTTTTATTAGCTCCTGCTTTAGTTCATTATCTACTCCTATGATTTCAAATTTTCGATCGACTAAGAAAATTATAGGTTTAGTGTTATGAATAAAGAAGAAGTCAAAATTCGGTTTGTTATCAAAATATCGATTAACACGAGGAAAATGATAAGCATGAGTAACAATAGCAATTTCGGCGTTACTTAAGTCAATATTACTGTTCTCATGCTCTTTATATAGAGTGTTAAATTGTCCGCGCCGGTATTGGTTTGGTATTCCGGCAGCGTAAAAATATAAAAATTTTCTTTTGGATAATCGGTAATAATATTTTTATCAAGCGCTTCTTGTAGTAATTTATTATCATACGCTCCGCCGTTAAACAAAATCATCGGTCCGTATTTTTTCAATTCTTCATATGTTAGGCTAGATATTTGCTTATCAAGTTTTTTAGCTGCTACTTCTCTTGCAATCTCTATCTATGCCAAGCCTCATCCTATTATATCCGTCCTTTTTATCTGCAGCCTCTATATTTTGAGTATCGGAATTGATAGGTATTTTGGTATAAGAATGTCTTGTGGATTGTTTCATTAGCAGGATCAAACTCTAGATTATTTACGGTTATTACCTGCTCAAAATATTTATCTTGAGTAAATTTTTGATAACTCTGAAATCCTAGAACCGAGGCTATAGCTATAATAAATATAGAAATAGCAGTAGTAAAGTTTTTCTAGTTTTTCATGTTGCGATAAAAATAATAAGGTTGAAATATGAAAAGGTCATACCAAAGCTTGACCATGATATCAAGAAAAATAACTTTTAGTAATTTATTTGCTTTTTAGCTTTGCTAGATCTTGAGGGGTAGGCAGGAATTTTTCAAGCTTTTTAGGTAATGTTGCTGTAAGCTTAAATTGTGATACTCCTATTGGTTTTTGGATGCCTTCTATAGAGTATTCTACAGTAATACCTTGTTTTTCTTCACACAAAATTAACCCAATTGTAGGATTGTCCGAATTATCTTTAATTGTGCGCTCCATTAAATTAAGAGAAAAATTTAGTTTACCGGCATATTCCGGCTTAAACTTGCCGGTTTTTAATTCAATAACAACATACATAGCATTTGAGTTTTATGTGATAAAAAACTAAATCCAAATAATAATCTTCTCCCTCAAGTTCTATATGATACTGATTGCCAACAAATGCAAAACCTTGTCCTAACTCTAATAAAAAGTTTTTAATATTATCTATCAATTTATTTTCTAAATCTTGTTCTATTATTTTACCTTGAATATCTAAAAATTCTAAGTTATACGGTTCTTTTATAATCGACCTGGCTAAATCAGACTGTAGCTCAGGTAGAGTATTGGAAAAGTTATTTATACCTTTCGCTGACCTTTCATGTAAATTACTTTTAATTTGCAAAGATAATACATTTCTTGACCAACCATTTTCGATGGTTTGTTGTGCATACCAAATTCTTTGATTTATATTTTTTAGTTTTGAAAAAATAATAATATTATGACTCTATGGGATTTCTCCAACCGCCTGTTGGAGAATTTGGTCATTATTATATTCTGCAAAAAACTGATGCATATAAGAAAGGTTTTGATATGATAATCCTTTTATTTCAGGAAATTCTTTACGCAAATCATTAGAAATATTTTGAATCACTTTTGATCCCCATTTTTCTTTATTCTGACGTTCTAAAATTAATTTTCCTATATTCCAATAAAGAACTATCAATTCTTTATTTACTGCTAAATGGGCTCTAATAAGAGCTTTGCTAATTTCGTGTTTTAAATTTTTAATTAAATCAGTATATGATTCATTACTTAAAGTATTGCTCATTGATTTTCACTACTTCTTACCACCCGCATTCATAGCAAGGTTTGCGGAAACAAATTCTTCAAGGTCACCGTCAAGCACTCCTTTAGTATCGGAAGTTTCATAATCGGTACGTAAATCTTTTACCATTTGATAAGGTTGCAAAACATATGATCTAATTTGATGTCCCCAGCTATTATCAGTTTTAGTAGCATTCTGCTCGTTAACGCTATCGGTACGTTTTTGCATTTCAAGCTCATAGAGTTTGGCTTGAAGCATTTTCATAGCTTGAGCTTTATTTTTATGCTGCGATCTATCGCTTTGGCATTGTGTTACCGTACCGGTCGGTATATGAGTGATACGTACAGCTGAATCGGTAGTATTAACGTGCTGCCCGCCGGCTCCCGATGCTCTAAAAGTATCGATTCTTAAATCTTTGTCCTCAATAGTAATTGCTATATTATCATCAATTTCGGGATATACCCAGCTACTTGCAAAGCTAGTCATTCTTTTACCGGCTGCATTAAACGGAGAAATACGCACTAATCTGTGAACGCCAGCTTCGGTCTTAAACCAGCCGTAAGCACGCTTTCCTATTATCCTAATCGTGCATGATTTAATGCCTGCCTCTTCGCCGTTAATCATATTGATTATTTCGGTTTTAAAGCCGAGTCTTTCGGCAAAACGCAAATACATACGCATCATAATAGACGCCCAGTCATGGCTTTCAGTTCCCCCGGCTCCAGCATTAATCTCTAAAAAGCAATTATTACCGTCTGCTTCACCTGAAAACAAACATTCCGTTTCAAATTTGGCAGCAATTATGCTTAAATTTTTTAAGTCCTGTTCAATTTGTGAAAGTGTTTCTAAATCGTTTTCGGCTTCAGCCATTTCTTCAAGTTCTAAAGCATCTTTTAAATTGGATTTGAGTTTATTAAAAGCGTTTAGTTTTTCTTCTAGATTACTTTTTTCTCGCAGTAATTTTTGAGCATTAGCCTGATCATTCCATAAACTAGGATCGGCTGTTAACTCTTCTAACGCGTTCAGTCTTTCAGTTGATGTTTCAACGTCAAAGTGACCTCCAAAGTAGTTCTAAAGACTGCTCAATTTTTTTTACATAATTTTCTATTTCAGCTCGCATTATTTTTTCCTGTTATAAATTTCGATTTTGTTATATATTATCGTGGTTTAGTGTCATCCCGCGACTTGATCGCGGGATGACAGACAATAAACAAATGCAAATTATATCACAATAATTATGAATCATCAAAAATATATAAGGAACTTCTCAATAATCGCCCATATTGATCACGGTAAATCTACGTTAGCCGATAGGTTAATTGAACATTGCGGCGGCTTGCAGGCTAGGGAAATGAGCCAGCAAGTGCTAGATTCGATGGATATTGAAAAAGAGAGAGGTATAACTATTAAGGCACAAACCGTGCGGCTTGTATATAAAGCTAAAGACGGTAACACCTACTATTTGAATCTAATGGACACTCCCGGGCATGTCGATTTTGCTTATGAAGTTAGTAGGTCACTTGCTGCTTGTGAAGGCTCGTTATTGGTAGTTGATAGTACGCAAGGAGTAGAAGCACAAACGCTTGCCAATGTTTACCAAGCAATCGAGAACGATCATGAGATTGTACTGGTGCTTAACAAGCTTGACCTACCGGCGTCAGAACCTGAACAGGTTAAGCAGCAAATAGAGGATATAATCGGAATCGATGCAAGTGAGGCTGTGCTAATCTCTGCTAAAAGCGGTATAGGGATTGATTTAGTTTTAGAGGCTATAGTAAATAAATTACCTCCGCCAAAAGAAAGTAGTTCTGATATTTTGAAAGCTTTGCTTGTTGATAGTTGGTATGACCCATATCTTGGCGTGGTTATTTTAGTACGTGTTATTGATGGCTACTTACGTAAGAATATGCGTATTAAAATGATGGCTACTAACTCAGTTTATACCGTTGAGAATGTTGGCTATTTTACTCCGAAAAAACATATTTCGGATGTTCTGCATGCAGGCGAAATCGGCTTCTTTACTGCGGCTATAAAGCAAGTAGCGGATTGTAAAGTTGGGGATACTATCACTGATGAAAAAAAACCTTGTGAGCAAGCTCTACCGGGTTTTAAACCAAACTTACCTGTAGTGTTTTGTGGTCTTTATCCAACGGATAGCTCGGAATTTGAGCATCTAAAGGATTCACTAGCTAAATTACGCCTTAATGATGCTAGTTTTGAGTATGAAATGGAAAGCTCTTCGGCACTCGGAGTAGGCTTTAGATGCGGCTTTTTGGGGCTGTTACATTTAGAGATAATCCAAGAACGTTTAAGTAGGGAATTCGATTTAGATTTAATCACTACCGCTCCAAGTGTGGTGTATAAAATTCATATGCGGGACGGTGAGAACTTAGAGATACATAACCCAGCAGATTTGCCTGATTTACAAAAAATCGAATCAATGGAAGAGCCTTGGATTAAGGCAACTATAATGGTACCTAATGAGTTTTTAGGTGCGGTACTATCGCTTTGTACGGAAAAGAGAGGGATGCAGCTTGATCATAGCTATATAGCAAATAGGGCTAAAATAATTTATAAATTACCGCTAAATGAGATAGTTTATGATTTCTATGATCGTTTAAAAAGTTGTTCTAAAGGTTATGCAAGTTTTGAATGGCAAATGGATGTTTATAAACCTTCCGAACTTGTTAAGCTTGGGATTTTGGTTAACGCAGAGACGGTTGATGCACTATCCACAATCGTACACCGCTCACGTGCCGAGCAAAGGGGGAGGGCATTATGCGTAAGGTTAAAGGATTTAATACCGAGACAGCAGATTGATATAGCAATTCAAGCAAGTATAGGTAGTCGTATTATCGCTCGTGAGACTATTAAAGCCCTACGTAAAGATGTTTTATCTAAATGTTACGGCGGTGATATAAGTCGTAAACGTAAATTACTTGAGAAACAAAAAGCAGGTAAAAAGAGAATGAGACAGTACGGTAATATCGAAATTCCGCAATCTGCGTTTATTGCAGCTTTAAAAATAGGTGATGAATAAAACTTTTTTATTTTATATAAAGAAAACGCTAGACGTTATAATAAAGATTTGTTATAAGGAAGTATCTGAATCTTCCAGATGCTTCTAATGTTCCTCGGTAGCTTAGTGGTAGAGCAAACGGCTGTTAACCGTTCGGTCGCTGGTTCGAGTCCGGCCCGGGGAGCCATTTCTCGATTTTTGACAACTTTACGAATGCATCAAACGGTGAATGCAGCATAAAGTCAAGCTTGTTGCCTGTTAATTTAATTGAAAACACAGTTTTTATTAGGCGTCTTTTTCCCTCAGCATTCGACAAAACAAAATATTGATGTGCATTGGCAACTAAATTTAGTACATCTATCATTTTTTCCGTAAAATAATCATCACCTTTATTATGCTCTGCTATCTCTAACATTACTTTATCACGACGTGTTGTTAATTTATATTTATCTTCTTCGTATTCTTCATTTGTAAATATACCTTCTAAAAGTTTACTTCTAATTCTAAGCTTATCAAGGCTATTTTTTACACTGATAAGCTCTTTATTTAATTCTGTTATTCTTGTGTTATAATAATCTTTTTCATATTTTGCCGATTCTTTAACACTTTTAATTATTTTGCTCAATAAATCAGGCTCAATATACATTGATGCAAAAACTTTTTCTATTTGTTCTATAATTCTTTAGTAACAATAGGCTTGTAAATATGAGGGTAGTATTTGTTGCCTTTTTTATAATGTATTACTCCGTGATAAAAAGTATTATTTAATATTTTATGTTGGGCAATGGGGCGTATTAGATGTGTTAGTTAACCCTTATGCACTTGATACAAGCTACAGTATAAGAATAAGATTTATGCAGGATATCGATATTGCCATAAGACATCCTGAATTTTTTGCCGTTGCTAGGAAATGATAAACTAGCTTTTCTTGCTACTTCCATAGTACGAATACGATTTTAATATGAGGCCATTCATTACGCTGGGCTAATTTTAAATCATATCTTGCTTGTAAATTACATAACTGGGCTGAAGTGTGAAAATATTTACCTAATCTTAGTGCCATATCAGCCGTAAGAGTTCGTTTGCCATGCACTAGCAACGCCAAGTAAGAAATCATCGCCTACTCAACTATCAAAACCGACAGTACTACCGGTTGAGTTAGATTTATAACCGCTTAGATTATTTTGTGCCTTTTGAGTACTATTGCCGACAAAAGGACTAGCCCACGTACCGAAATCTACTTCTGTTTCATCACCGGCAGAAATAGAGAATATTTTTAAAGCCATAGATACGGAAAGATAAGAGAGCTATTTAATAAAAATTATCAAGTTCAAGAAGAAAAAATTGATAATATAGTTAAGTCACTGAATGAAGAAAATAAGTTTGCGATACTTCGCAGAAATCTAACTAATAAAAGTACCTCAGAAATAAAAAATATAGTTGAGAAAATAAACAGAATGCAAGTTGATATAGGTAAAATATTGTTACTCGGTAGTGCAGGAATAGGTAAAACCACGTTAATGCATTATCTATCTTATAAATGGGAAAAAGACAAACTGTGGAACAACAAATTTGATTATGTATTTAGAATCAGGTTAAAGGAATTGTTAAGCAATTGGACAGTACGTTATGGTACTAATATAGATGACGATATACTAAGTTGTTTTGTCCATTATTGTTTAGATTCTAAAGATATAAAACTTGAAGATATAAAAAGTATACAAGATAAAGATAGGATATTATTACTACTGGATGGTTATGATGAGGTAGCGTTTTTGTCACAGAGTAATCGTGATTACCGAGATATTATGGATTCGGTATTTCAGTATAAAAATATCGTAATGAGTTCTAGTCCTAATGCGGTTATAGAAGAAATGAGCAACAGATTTGAGCAGAAAGTAGACAATACAGGCTGGGATAGTGAGGGAATAGAGCCAATATGTACATAAAAATTTTGAGTATGATAAAGAGCTAGGAGTGCAATTAAAAAGCTTTTTGGATACTCATAGCCAAATAAAAGAAATATGTGAAGTTCCTATCAATACTGCATTAATATGTTTGGTTTGGAGTGATCAAGATATAAGGGATCAGTTGCACAAAAACAGCGATGAAGATTTTAATATAAGTCGTTTATATAGTGAAATAATAAACTGGCTTAATAATAGGCATCTAGAACAAAACCAAAATAAATATAAAAATAAAACTGAAGCTAATGATATAGATGAAGTTATAGAACAAGGGCTATTAAGAAGAGAAGGGCAAAATTTTCAATTTATTCATTTAACATTTCAAGAATATCTAGCTGCATGTTATTTAAAAAATCAGTTAACAGATAATAATACAAAACACAAAGCAGCAAGCTTTATAGGTGCGCATAGAAACGAACCGAAATATCTAATGAATCTGAAGTTTCTAGCAGGGGTGGTAAGTAATGAAAATAATCAAGAGTTAATAGAAATATTTTGGGAAGTTGTAACATGTAATATTGATGGAATATTAGAGCTAGGAATTGAAAGAAAGATTATACTCTTAATGCATTTATTAGCTCAAAGCAAAATTAAGGGACAATTTAATAGTAGAATACCGTATTTAAAACAAATACAAGAGTTGATAGATGAGATCGTACTAAAAGATATTACAGATTGGGAACAACATATAATAGATAGCGGATATTTATCGGCAGAGATTGCTAAGCTAATAAATGAGAAATTACGAAACAAAGAAACTATATTTCAAGTATTTAAAACAGCTATAGAAATAATTAATAAATAAAAATACTTCGGGTAATAAAACAAAAATTTATGAAAGATTAATCGGTTTATTAAAAGTTGATGATACGCAATTAAAGAAGCTAGTATTACAAAAATTGGCACATATATTAGATGAGACGATAGATAAGACAGTATTACAGGAAAGCTTTAAAAAAATAATACCATTATTAAATAAAAAGGTATTAAATGAATATGTAAATATAATATTGATTGAAATAATTAATATTATGCCTAATTTAGATATAAAAATATTAAATCAGGTAAAAAAAATTATACAACAAATACTGAGTTACTAAAAGCTTAGTTAAGATAGTAAATACAACACCTAAGCACCCAAGGCATTTAATGCACTGCAAGGATTATTTAATGATCCTATAGAAAATTTCAAGTTCTAGGCAGTTTCAGTTTTAGTTGAAATAGTAAAAGCAAAGCCTAGTTTAGTAAAAGAATTTTTGAACATATTGAAAACACTAATCCGTAATGCTAATTATGTCAAATTTGATACTGTGCAATGTTTAAAATCAGAATAACTATTTGGTAACTCTAATAATGAAATTTTATATCAAGCTACTCGAAGCTTAACTGAAATGCTAAGTGTAATGCATGAACAAGAAGCTTTAAATACACTGCAATATCTACTAAATGATTCTAATATTTATATTAAGGCTACGGCTGTTTTAAGCTTAGAGTTAATATATATTGTCAAGTTTAACATTAGCAATATTTAGTATATTGAAAGAAGTATTAAACGATTCCGGCAACGAAGTCAAAATTGTAGTTATTTGGAGCTTAACTGAAACAGTACGTATAAATCCTAGTTTAGCCCAAGAGACATTAAAAATATTGAATACACTACTTAATAACCCTAGTAATTATATTGAATTCACAATCGCCAAAATCCTAGGTTGGATAATACAAATAAACCCCAATATATCACATGACGCATCTAAAATACTGAAAAATCTATTTAGTAATTCTGACAAATCTGAGTCTGCTTTAAGTTTAGTTGAATTAGGAAAGGTAAAACCGGTAGAAGAAGCATTTAAAGTGTTCAAAGATATACTCAGTGACCCTTATGTTGACAGATATGCCTAAGTATGAAGCTACTTGGAATTTAATTGAAATATTAAAAGTAATGTTAGTTAATAAAGGAGGTCATAAACAATTTCATGAATTATTAAAAATAATTTACTTAACTAAAATTGAAGCATTCCAATTTGATGAAGATTTACACACAAAGGCAAACACCACTCTACACAATAACCGATTACATCACTCAAGAATATGAAAAAAGTAAAAATCCTGAAGTAATAGAATGGTTTATTGTGAGTTTTAACTAATTACCGAACATAAGCGAAACGCAAATCTTTTTAAAAGAAATATGTAAAAGCATATTAAAGAGCGGTGTGATAAATGAGTTAGAGAGTAAGTTTATTTTAAATGGTATAAAGAAATATAATTTTACTTTTACAGTATCGGTTAGTAAAGCACCGGGAATAGAAGGCAAGATAATATTTGAAGATAGAAACTATGAAACATTTACAACCGATAATTCAGCAAGCAAAATAGTAAGTTTAGAGGAGTTTGTAACTAAATTACTTGCAGAAACAGACGATCCGTTAGCAGAATGATATAAAACACATAAACCTATATTCCTAAACAAAGGATTAGCTCTTAAAATAGCAGCAAGTGATATTAATTACGTAAGTAGTATTACAAATTAAAATACCAAATTTTTTACTGAAAAATATCTTTTATCTTATGCAGGTGATAATAAAGATCAGTTCGTAATGTTGTTAGAAAAAAGAAGTATTTTCGGTGATCATCGAATATATAAATTTGGTGAGGATCATTTAAAGAAAATAGCCACGATTTATCCAGCAGAAATTAACACAGAACTAAGAGGGCAACTATTTAACGAATTAGCAGCCCAAGAACAATGTGATTGTTTTATTAAGAATGAAAAGCTTAAGCCTGAAGAAGAAAAACAGATATTTAAACATAGTAGTAAGCTGAAGTTTGCAAGTGAAATAATTCAAGATGCAAAAATAAGGTTGAAAACCAGTAATTTTAAATTACTAGATGCCGGGGCAAATAAAAGATTAGATGCCTATGACATTAAGATAGATAGCCACAATAAAACACTAAAAGCTAGTGGCACAATACAAAAAGCAGAAATCTTTAGAGAAATTGAAAGTTTAGCACAAGCAAGCCCATTATTATACGATTACTGTAATGCATTTTATTGGAATATAAAAATATCATAAATGCTTGCTGTATTGCTGAAACTAAAATATTTAAAAATAATATTAATGAGCAAGAGGGTATAATAAAAATATTAGCAAAAGGTATAGATTTAATAACGCAAAGTTTCTTAGATAGATATATTAACAGATTTGGCTTGCAGTATAGTAGCAGCAAGGCATGAGAGAAAGCATGGAAATAAAGTAATTAGTATAAACGATATTATTCGCAATAAAATTGGAATAGAAGATTTAGACGATAACTTAAAGAAAATAGTTATTATTAAAACACAAGAACGTAGAAACGAAATAATAAATCTTTCAAAAACACCTATATCAAATTCTGATTCTACTAGATTTCGAGCTAATATAAAAGAATTAGGTAATGTAGTTAAAGAATTTGGGCTTTCTAAAGCTATAGAAAGACATGATCAGGACAATATAGCTGTGCAACTAGCTTTAAAGGACTCTATTTTATTTATTGAATCTTTATATACAAACCGTGATTATATATTGAATGAAAAAAGTGATATATTTTTTAGAAGAAGATAATATAAAGAAGAAAGTTTTTGGCAGATAAGCTTTATACGGGATAAGCAATAACAGCACTAATAAAACATAATGAAGTTGCTTAAATACCAAAAGGTTAAAATTATTATGCTTCTTTAGGATTAAAAAGCCATTTATTATTACAATTTTTTAATTTTTGTTTTAATTGTAATCAACTATTATTAATAAAAATAAGAAATGACTTTTATGGAAGATTTAAGCTCTTGGAAAGAAAAGTTTGAAACTTGCGTTTACGCTAAAAAACTATTAGACAACATCGAATATTTAAACGCTAAAGTAAAAAATCCTGTTGATATACAAGAAGTGAAAAAAGGTATCTATTACGCTCGCAAGTATCACGGCTTACAAATACGTCAATTAGGCGATCCTTATTATTCTCACCCGATTGAAGTAGCGATTATGCTCGTAGAGTTTGTAGACGAAGAAGCTCCTAAGCTTTATAATGCTATTATGCTGCAAGCTGCTTTACTGCATGACACTATTGAAGATACAGCACTGACTGAAGAAGTAATCACTACAATTTTTGGACCGGAAGTAGCAAAGCACGTAGAGAGTTTAACTAGAATAAAACCTTACGGAAAAATAAGTAGTGAGGAAAGTCTGAATTTGCTAGTTAGACAAAAAAGATATGATATAGTATTAATAAAGTTCTTTGACAGAATGCATAATTTACAAACTTTAGGTGCTAAATCACCTGAAAAAATGAGGAAAGTTTAATGAGTTTTGTAAAAATTGCTGTGTATATAGAGGCACATGAAATAAAACAACAATAATTAAACTGTGCTACAAATAAATTCTGATGAATAATTTCTGCAGGGCTATAATTAAAAGTATTTTTTAATATATTAGTACAATAAATATATTATACATAAAATGCTACAGGACCTGTACAATCTAATAAAAAAACGCTATAATAGTTTTAATATTACTTTTATCTTCTTAGGATCAATATTAACTTGTTCTAAAGTTTTTCTTAAATATCGTTTAGCATACACAAACTCCGGTGTCTCTCTAAGCGCAGTTCTCCCGATGATTCCACTATAGTGATTCCAGCACCGATTAAAAAAGCTATACGCCAACTAAAACCAAATGAAGTAACTAAAGAAGCTAAGCATAATGCTCCAAAACCACCTAATATACAAAAACTATCTAAAGTTGCTACAGTTGGATATTGTACAGGTGGTTTAATAAATTCAGTTAAATATACATCTGCTCCTATTACTTTTCCCATTGAGGACATGCCTTGTGCCATACGGCATGCTATCGTAATCCATGTAGCTACAATTCCTGTTTTATCATAAGTTGAAGATTTACCATAATAAAACAAGCTATAGTAATAAGCAAAGTAGTTATTATTATAGTTGATTTTCTTCCTATATTATCACCAAGCCAACCAAAGATTAATGCTCCTATCGGTCTAAATATATATGTTGAACATAATGCAGCTGCTTCATAGATTAGAGCAGTCTGAGGATCAGCTTGAGGAAAAGCTCGCTGAGAGGCACTGCCATATGTACATATAAATATAAATCAAAATATTCAGGAAAAGTTCCAATAGACAAAATACCTCATGCTTGTTTTTGTTCTCTATTTAAACTTGTTGGTGCTTTCTCATAGCCGAGCATAAATTCTTTATAAAAAATTAAATTGTAAAGAAATCTATACTGTTTTATATAAAAGTCAATAGGGAAAATCAGAAAGTGAAGTGCAACTTATTATTAATTTATGTTATCCATTTTGTCAATATAATTGCACTAGTTTAAAGTGGTATGTCCGTGTACCTGAGCATTCATCACAAGCCCAAAGCCGATTAGCATGGATGCGATCATTGTTCCGCCGTAAGAAATAAACGGTAGCGGTACGCCTACTACGGGAAGCAAGCCCATAACCATAGCTATATTAATAAATACGTGACTAAATAAGATTGAGGTAATACCTATTACCATTAATTTACTAAAAATCTCTCGGCAATTTGCGGCAATTAATAAAGAAATAGTTATAAGTGCAAAATATAATATTAGTAAAAATATTCCTCCTATAAAGCCGAACTCTTCAGCGAAGGTAGCAAAGATAAAGTCAGTTTGATGTTCGGGAAGAAAATCCAAATGGCTTTGGCTACCTTGATTTAAACCGCGTCCAAATAGGCTACCTGAACCTATAGCGATTTTAGACTGAATAATATTATAACTAGCACCGAGCGGATCATGTTCGGGATCTAAAAAAACCATTACCCGTTTTTTTTGATAATCATACATCATATTCCAAGCGATAGGTAGGCTAATAAGAGCAGCAAGACCTAGTATTATAAAATATTTTATTCTAAAACCTGCCGCAAAAAATATAATTGCCGCAACAATTAAAACAATCATTCCCGTACCTAAATCTGGTTCTCTAATTATTAGAAAAGCCGGTATGAAAACTCCTATAATCGGTATAATAACTTTATGAAATTTTGTAAGATCATCAATTGTTAGTGAATGGAAATATCTAGCAAGCATTAGTACAACGGCGATTTTTATCGGTTCAGAAGGTTGAAGCTTAACTATACCGATATCAATCCATCTTTTACCGCCCATGGCAGTTGAGCCGAAAAGCTCCACGGCTACTAGTAAAGCGAGTACGCACAAATAAAAGATACACGATAACCTAAATATTATGCGTAAATCAATTAATGCAATAATAATAGCTAAAGGCAAGAATATACAAAAATTTATAATTTGTTTGTAAGCCCAGGGCTGCAAATTGCTATTTGCTGCAGAATAAAGCACAATGAAACCAATACAGCAAATTAAGCTAATTAGTAAAATTAAAGTAATCGGTAATTTTTGTAATTGTTCTAGATAATTTTTATGCATTGTTTTTGTATTCAGTAGAGGTGTTGTATGTCATTCCTGCAATAAATCTGCTAACTAAACCTCAACATCAAACACCTTAAAAATAAATACTAATTCGTCAGCTATTTCTTTCAGATAATCAAAACGACCAGCAGAACCTTTATGTCCCGTATCCATATTTGTTTTTAATAATAAGGGATTGTTGTCCATTTTTAGTGCTCGTAATTTTGCTACCCATTTAGCAGGTTCCCAGTAACCTACACGTGGGTCGGATATACCGCAAGTAACGAATAGAGCAGGGTAGTTTTGTGCTTTTACGTTATCATAAGGGGAATATGATTTAATATATTCAAAATATTCTTTCTCTTTCGGATTACCCCACTCATTATATTCCAAGAGAGTTAACGGTAAGCTTTCGTCAAGCATGGTACTCAAAACATCAACAAACGGTACATGCGCGATTGCTGCTCTATAGATTTCCGGTTTTTCGTTGAGTATGTAACCGATTAACATACCGCCGGCACTACCGCCCATTATTACTATGTTGTTGTTACTTGTATATTGCTCGTTAATTAAAGTTCTACTACAGGCTATGAAGTCTTCAAATGTTCTTTTTTTGGTTAAAAACTTAGCAGCTTCATACCAATCATGACCTAGATCATCGCCACCTCTAATATGAGCAACTGCGTAAATAAAACCGCGATCGGCAAGTGTCACTGCTGTATTTCTAAAATTGACGGGCATAGCGATGCCATAAGCACCGTAACCCATTAGATATAAAGGATTTGAACCGTCTTTTTTAAATAAAGATTTTTTATAAAACAAGGTTATAGGTACTTTTACATCTTCATTATCTGCAAATATTCTCTCTACTTTATACTCCTCCGGGTTAAAGCCTGAAGGTATTTCGTGGCTCTTTAATATCGTTAATTTATCGCTATTAAAATCGTAGCTATAAGTGGTATTGGGTCTTGCTAGAGAAGAGTAATCTATTCTGATATCGTCTTCCTCAAAGTTTGTAGAAAAACTACTTGCTTGGAAACTTTCGTCGGGAAAATGAATTGTGTTTTCTTGTAAATCTTTAAACCGCTTTATTTTAATGAGCGGTAAACCTTGGTCACGATAGTTTAAGATTAAATAATTATTTGTAACATTAAAGCTTTTTAAATATTTGTCTTGTTCTTCCTTAATATAAATATCATCCCAATCATCCCAGCTAGTATTTTCAAAATTATTTACCGGCAGTTTTATAACATGGAAATTTTTAGCTTTATAATTAGTTTTAATATAAAAATAATCGCCATTATATTCTATTTCATAGAATATTTTGTTTTCTGCAGCTCGTACTAATTTAGGCGTAAAACTGTCATCCTGCATAGAAATTACGTAAATTTCATTTTCATTATGATCGCCTGAATTTATAAAAATATATTCATGACTTGCTGATTTCTTGCAGCTGATAAAATGAAGAGGGTTTTTTACCTTGAATATTAATTTATCCTGAGTGACCTCTTCACCTAGACGGTGAAACATTACCTTATTCCAGCGTTGATTCTCATTAATAGTAATATAGAAAAAGCCGTTTAAGTGTTCATGCCAAATTATAGTAGGAGCTACAGCTAAATCTCGATCGCTTGATACAAGCGAATTTTGCGGCATTCGCCTATGCTCACGTACATTTGTACGTTCCGCAGGCTTTTCCTGAAATTCATCTTGTCTGAAGCGATCGAGATTTAGCTGTACATTGCCTAATTCATCAGGTAAGTATTTTTGTTCTTTAAGGTTGTATATTTTGATATTGTATTGTTCATTACCTGTAAAATTAACACTATAAGCCATTAAATTGTGATCAGGTGACATTGCAACTGTAGCAACATCAGTAAAACCGCTATTTGGAGCAAGAAGGTTGACATCTAATATTACTTCTTCCGCTGAATCCATATTATTATGCTTTCTGCAATATATCGGATAATTTTTATTCTCCTCTACTCTATGGTAATAGTAATAATCTTTGTTCTTAACATAAACCGATTCATCGTCTAATTTAACCCGTCCTTTTAATTCTTCAAAAATCTTTTCCTTATCATTTTGCAGATCAGCAAAGAAATTTTCGGTATATTGATTCTCAGCTTTTAAATAATCTAAAATTTTAGAGTCTTCTACATTTGGCCACTTAGGATCACGCAGCCAGTGATAATCATCGTTTATTGTTGCTTCGTGAACTTCAAAGCTGTAATTTTGTTTGTCTGTTATTGGTGGTTTCATGTTTTTTATTTTTTTGTGTTGTTATGCCTAAAGTCGTCATTGTGAGGAGCCGTAGGCGACGCGGCAATCTAGTAAAATAATAAAAAATTCTGTAATCAGAATTGTTTACTAGATTGCTTCGTTGAAACTTACAGTTTCTTCGCGCAATGACGATTTTGGTATCTATACAACAATGACATCGAATTATTGTAGTGTTAAAATCAAACTAATTAATAGGAATAATACAATCAATATAGCAGTTTGCTGATTATGCCAAGCAGATATTTTACTTAAAATATTATCCCAAATAACCTTAAAATTAAGATATTCTGCCGCATCTTCGTTATTGTCTGCCGTTTCTTTATATTTATCGATACTGAAATATATAAATTTTTCAATATATTGGTATAGGTCAAGGTTTATGTTTTCTGTCGAAATGCGTGGTATTTTTCTAAATATTAAAGCCAATAACAGTGAGATTGCAAGGATTACTAGCTTAAAGTTAGCAGTATGTGATATTTGAATAGGGTAGAATAAACATATGCATAAAGTTATGATGCAGAAAGAGAGGTAGGTTATAGTTCTGATGTCATTCCCGCGAAAGCGGGAATCCAGAAATATTATAAAGCTTTTATTTTTAAGGTTTTTACTGGATTCCTGCTTTCGTAGGAATGACATAAAGAGAGACAGGAATGGCGTAGAACTCTCCATCAACAACCCAAATAATACGGTACAAGTCGCTATCTTGGAAAATAGCATTACACTATTCTCGTTTAAAATATTAGCTATTTCATCTTTAATATAAGAAGAACTAATAGGCAGTATAGATGTATAGATCAATATACTAATAACAAATCCGCTTAATAAAATAAAATTAATTTGAGTATTCTGAAGATCTTGGTAATTTTTAATATCATATTCATCTTCTATATAAGCGAAATATAAAGCAAATAATCCGTTATATAATATATGTATGAATATAAAGCTTGTAATAAGATAAGCTATATTTGGAGAGTTTATGCTAATAGCCGTTAAAATAAAACCAAGCTGTGATATGGTAAGATAACATATTAATCGTTTAAGTTTTTTTTCAATTAGAGAAAATACTAATCCGTAAATGATCATTGATATCCCAAAAAACTTTAATATCTCAAGACCGCTAAATAATTTTAAAATGATAATTAAAATAACTTTAGTAGTAAAACTAATTAAATATACAATACCGCTACTTGAAGCTATAGGATAGCAATGAACCACCCAGCCGTTTACAAAAATAGCCGAGGCATTAATTAAACAACCTGCAAGTATGAATACTGCTGGTAACTCAAAATTATTTACTGATTCCGTTAAAGAAGTAAAAGTCGTATTACTTGTTGTTTGGATTAGAAGAGTTATACCGATTAAGATTAGTCCGCTGCTGAATAAATGAGTGAGGAAATATTGACGTGCCGGTTTTATCTTTAATTGGTCACAAAAAATAATTATGCAGGCAAAAATCGTCATGAATTCAAGCGAGATTATCATGGCAATAAAATCAGCTGCAAATACGCATATAATAGAGGATAAACAGTATAAACTACCGATTAAGCATTCTAATTTTCTATTTTGGGAAATTGTATAAAGATTTAAGATAGTAGTAACAATTAGAAATGCTAGAGCTATTAGCTGATTTTGTGGGTGAAAATCAAACATAAGCTCAAAATTAGTAAGCGGCAATGTACACTTGGTATTTTGAATAAACATTTTAATCCTTAGAAGAAACTGTTAAAACCTCTAGTCCCTGGATTCTTTTAAAGTCTTTTACATTTAGAGTTAATATCGGAAAACCTTTTGTAATAGCCGTTGCTGCAATAAGCATATCATGAGTTCCTATAGTTATACGTTGTGTGTATAAATCATGAGTAATACGTGCATATGTATATACTTCTTCAATACCGAAAGGTAATATAGTAAACAGACTTTTTACGTATTCTATAAAAGCTAAACATTTTATACGTTTATTCTCATTCTTGACTCTATCTACTCCTATTAATAGTTCAGTTAACACAATAGGGCTAATATAAGTCTGACCGTAATGTGACCATTGCTTAGTACTTACCTTTCCTCTTGCTAAAGCTATGATTATAGCAGTATCAATAATTAATCCCATCTTTCAACCAATTTTTTAATATCTTGTTTAGTATTGCGTCTTATTTCTTCGAGATTTTTCATGAATTGATCAGCATCTTCAGGATCAAGATGTGGACCATTTTTAAAAGCTTCCTCTAAGTCTCTTACTGCTACAGAAGGCTTGATTTCTGCAGGTGTAATCCTTGCTACGATATGATTACCTTTTTGAACGTCAAAGCTTTCGCCTTTATAGTAAACTCTATTCATAATATCTGAAAAAGATCGTACAAATTCTGTTGCTCTAATAATTTGTGTCATATTTATACTCAAAAATAATTACCATATGTATACCTTTGATACTTCAAGATTTGGTACATCAAATTTCGGGATTCGCCTGTGTTCAAGTACTATTGTACGCTGTGTAGGCGCACTGCTTATTTGACTTCCAACTTTTGAAGTATCAAAGGTATACATATTATATGATTATGTGTAGATTATGTAAATATGTTTATGTAATATAAGCTAAAAATTCTCTGATTAAGATTTGAATAAAATAGAAAAGAGTTACGGCACAGCAGCACATTATTATACTAATTTGTATAGAGTAGGGGAGTGGTTTTGTTACGCTAGATTCTACTAAAGAAGGTTTATAAATAGAGCTTAATATTTTGAGCAGGTAAAGGCTTGAGAATATACTACTAGCTATTACGACAATCATAACAATGATTTGATTCTGTTCGCTTGCGGCAAGTAATATTGAGAATTTGCTAATAAATCCGCTAAAGATAGGTATACCGATTAATGATAATGAAGAGATAGATATAATACAAGAAATTAAAGGAAATTCTTTGGATGTACCATGTAAATTCTGTACTTGATCGGTTTTCTTTAAACTGTAAATACTTCCCATACTATAAAATAAGCAGATTTTTGTAAAAGAATGTGAAACTAAATGGAGTATTGCGGCTCCAAGTGCCTTAGGTGTTAACATGAAAGCACTAAGCAATGCAAGGCTTAATTGGTTCATAGTGGAGTAGGCGAGTATTTTTTTGATATTATCCGTGTCTAGGGCTTTGATTGAGCTATAAAATATGCTTACTATCGGTATAAAAATTAACCAGTTAAACTCGGCAAATATCATTTGTAAATATGATAAACCGAATATATATAATAGGATTTTGTAAATACAAAATAATCCGGTTTTAACCACTATTACGGCATGCAGCAAACTACTAATGGGGTAATGTGCAACCATTGCAGCAGGAAGCCATGAATGCACCGGAAAAATTGCAGTTTTAGCAATACCGCAAATAAACATTAACAATAAAATAATTGACTGGTTTTTGGAAAAATAATTTTCTACTAAACTCCCACTTGCAAAATCTCCGTTACCGGTTTTAGTATAAATAATTATTACTGCCGGTAAAAATAATATTGTGGCAGAAATCATCAGAATTTTTAGATATTTATATAACCCTCTAAGTACTATATTATTTTTGGTATGTCCTATTAAAAAAGCTGTAGAAATAGTTAAAAGCTCATAGCAAATAAACATCGTGAATAAGTTGCTGGATAAAGCAATTAAAACACCGATTATAATAGTTAAGTTAAAGAAAAATAAGAATCTAGAAGAATAGTCTATATTATTAATAGCAAGATATTTGGGAGTGTAAAGTAAAGCACAAATCCATAAAAAGCCTATTAAGCTTAAGAAAATAAGCCCTAAAGGTTCAAGATGGAATCCTATAGAGTAATTACTGAATATATTAAATTCAAATCCTGCTCTAATACCTTTTAAAAACAACCAGTCTATAATTAAAATATTACCGAAGAAAAAAATAGCGATAGTAATAAGTAAAAAATTACGTATAAAGCTATCTTTTTGAGTGGCATACGGGCTAGTTAAGTTTAATGCACCAACTAGCAAAGTTGATAGAATCAAAAGACTCGGAGTAGTAAATTGTGTAATCATGATAAGCTGTTATACTTTTTTTGACTTTTTTTGATAGTATGGTTAGAGCATTACCTGTATGGCTTTCTATGTCATGCCTAGCTAAAAGTGGGAATCCAGAAAAAGCGAGATAAATCGTGCTTTTAGTTTTAAAAACTTACTGTGTTTATATTTTTTAATTACTGGATTCCCGCTTTCGCGGGAATGACAATAGTACCATTTTATAATGGTAAAATAACGATCCTACGGAGCTAAGTAAAATTATAATAAAATCTAATAGTAGATTTTGTGTTAATAATAATTCAAGAATATTTACTTTGATAAAAAATAATGGACTGATAGGTAAGCCACAGCTGCACATAATAGCAATTATTATTAAAACTTTGTTAGGCTCTCTTTTATAGCTTTCATTATAAGCCTCTATCAAGAAAAGAGCTATTTTATTTATACTATCCGCAAGTAATAAACTTGGTAAAACTATTATACCGTTTTCGGTTACGTATAATAAAAATACGTAACCTATTTGAGTGCAACATGAATAAATTATAATATTCTTGAAATCTTTTGTTTGGTAAGCAAAATACGGGGCTATAATAAGAGTAGCTAAAGCGATAGGTTTTATAAAATTTGTAATAGCCGTTTTAATTGTCTCATAGCCTATAATAATATAAGTAAATTTATATATTATATATATTCCTATTATAGTAGAAATCCCTGCTAAATATACTAAAATAACTGAAGCCGTGTTATTATAAGCTCTCATCATCCAAAAATGCATAGGGAAAAAAGCTGTTTTTAAAATAGCACCTATTAAGAAAAAACCGATAGCTATAGTAATTATACGGGAATTAGTATGTTCTTGTAAATACGCTGCAATTTCTGCCATATTCAAACTACCCGTAATGCTTAGCAAAAATCCTATAGATATAAGAATAAGAGTTGCACCGATACTACCTATTATCAAATAATCAAAAGCTCCGATTAAAGATTTTGGATTATTACCTGAGGCTATCAGGACATAGCTACTAAGTGCCGAAATCTCTATAAATATATATAGATTAAAAAAATCGTGAGTAGCAATCATCCCTAAATAGCCCGTATGAGCGAATAATAATATACCGTAAAATAAAGATTTTCTATTATGGTTTATATATTTTAAGATAGTTTGATTAGTAATCTTATGACAAAAAACTAAGAAGAATAATAAAACCAAGTTAAGATAAATAATAATAGCTTGGTTTAGTGCATTTAGCCGATATTCTATTCCTATTTTTGAAGTCCATCCTCCCATGGTGTAAGATAGCTCCGTATTTTGTATAATGCTATACCCATAAACACTGACCAAAAGGCTAGATAAAATACAAATCGTAGTAATTATTCGTGCAAAGGTAATAAAGCGAAAAGATATTATTGAGAGTAAAGCCCCAAATAAAGGGAATAATATTTGTATGATAGGGACATGGTTAGCTAGAATCATTTATCAAAATTAATTTTATTTTCTGATATTGTACCAAAATGTTTATAAATTTGATATATTAAACTTAAAGCTACGCTAAGAGTAGCAAACCCAACTACTATAGCAGTTAGCATTAATACATGAGGCAAAGGGCTAGTGTAAGTAGTGACGCCCTCTTGGAAAATAGGTACACCGCCTATTTTAATTTTTCCGATACTTAAATAAAATACTAACACCGAACTTTGAAAGATTCCAAGCCCGATAATTTTATGAATATAATTACGACTTGTAAGCATTATAAATAAGCCGCTAGTTAGTAAAATCAAGGCAAAGAAATATATTAAATGATGCATAATTATATTGTTATTGTAAGAAAAGCATTGTTACGTGAATCAGTTTCATCGTCATTGCCGCAATGACGTTGGTAGAAATTAATACGCTTTGAAAGACTGATTAAATACGCATGTGACTTTTTTGCCCTTACGTATAGCGAGCTTAGGAAAAACCTGTTCAAGGATCACCATATTAGGATTATCTTGAGCAAGGCGATAATTTACTAAAGATTCTCGAAGTGAATCATCTACAGCAAAAATACCGGAAATTTCAGCGTTTTTATCTCTAAATTGCAGATAAGTAAACTCACCGTCATCAAAAATTTTAATAGGAGCTATTTCTTCGCTGCCGCTAATATAGTAATTAAAGTTATATTTTTCAGGATGAGTCAGGTCGGGACTTGCTATGGCAGTAGAAAAAGTTTGCATATGACCGCTCATATTGTCATTTTCGTCATCCGGATAAAGAAACTTTACGTTAAAGACCATTTCAGGATCACGCATATCAAGAGTTTCGGCGGCATATAGTTCAAAGAAGTACGTCCGTTTATTAGTAATTAAAGTCATATTAGTAGTAGCATCCGGTTCCATCGGTTTAATAAAAATCCTATGACCGGCAGGTACTATTTGCCATGAAGTAGTATCTCCCATAGAAATACTTACTATTTCCTCGTCTCTTGCTAGTTCTATACTTGCTTGATAGCCGTAATATCCTGTGAATTTGAAAACATCGTCAGGGTTATAAGTCATAACTCTTAGACGTGGGTCTCGACCTAGAGGTCGTGATATAGTAAGAGCAAATACATCTAATGTAAGTATTATAAAAGTACAAAATATTATTAGTTGCTTCATATTATTTCTGATTTTTATTCCTTAATAACTTTAGCTTGTAACTAGTAACGGTAAAATTGAACGGCATATCAGGTGATGTATTTGTACTGATAGAATCCATTATAAATCCGATTCTTGCTTCCCATACCATATTTTCTAAAATTGCATCCGTACTATTTTTTGCCAATGATTCAAAAGTAACAACTGCCTCGTTATCGTTTATATTGTTAATTGATAATATATTAATTGAGCGTCTATATAGTTTTTGATATCTTATGACCGGTGATAATGGGTTATCAATATTCATAAAATTAGCAAATTGCATATAAACAATACTCGTAGAAGCATTTTTGATAAAGGTAAATTGTTCTTTTAATATATCGTAATTGTATTCTTCTCGTTGCTTTACATAATTCTGAAGCATAATATTTGCAATAGAGATATAAGGATTTGTTAATGTTGAATGTTTAGTATTAGTAACGGCAGCTTGTTTTGCAGCATCATCTTTTATTAAATAACTTACTTTTTTGTTTATAGGTAGCAATATATTGATATTTATACAAATTAAGGTTAATAATAAGGTAAAAATCGTGCATATTAAAAGCAGAAGACTTCTATGACTTAATGGTAAGATATACTTAAAATTATACCATTTTTCTTGCATCAATAAAATATTCACCGGATTTTATATATTCTTGTATTGCGTTGGTTAATGGGTCCATAATTACTAGATTAATATCTAATTTTATTCTGTTTTAAAACTCTATCATAATTATTATAATATGATTATGATTTGTTAATTTAATGTTATTTAAGCTATAAAATAAGTTTATATTGTTGCTACAATACCAAATATTTAACTTTAAAATTAAAATAAATAAATTATAAATTAAAATTATACAATAACAATTATTGATGGTAGTTATTATGTTATACTCGTCCTACTTGAAAAATTGGCGACAATGTCTTATAAGTCCGCAGGTAGCCACGTATTAAGTATACGTTCTTCTTCTAAGCTGAACTTCGTATAACTACTCTTTATTTACTTCAGAGTATAATAGTTTACAATCTTTTTAATATTTTTTTATATTTATAAATAGATTTTTTCAAAAAATGCTTGTGAACTATTGTATAGTAAGGTAATTTTAAAATAGTAACAAGATAATTTAATAATGTATAATTAGAATGTTAAAATCATTAAAGCTTCTATTAGTATTAATTATGCTTGCTCAATTGTTGTCATGTACCCCTTCAGCTCCTTATGAAATTAAAAGCCCGTGTGTTTCTGCTGATATAGATGATGGCTCGAGTGTAAGCGTAAATCCTTGTATAAGAAGACCTGTTAATTCAGTAAATATAGTATAAAAGTAATAGTTTTACACAATAAAAATGTAATAATAAAAATACCTTTGATATGAATAATATATTTGGCTTCTTTAAATCAAGGAATAACTCGCAAGTCGGTTCAGGAGATGCACAAACACAAGAAAGTATTAAATCGGCTAATCCTTTAAAAATTACTCAGAATTGGTATGAAGAGCGATCTGATAAGTTACTTGTTCAACGTAACTTACTTATCATATTAATAATACTACTAACTGTTTTTATGGTTATAGCAACTTTAGTAATAGCCTTTGTAGTAAAATCTAAACAGTTTGAGCCTTTTGTTATTCAGCTTAATAGTAGTACCGGACGTGCCTCGGTGGTAGAACCTATTTCATCACCAGTGTTAACGGCGGATGAGTCTCTTACAAGGTATTTTATAAAGAAATACATAACGGCACGGGAAACATATAATCCGGTTGATTTTGCAACGATAGCTCGTACGACAATAAGATTATTTTCAACAAGCAGTGTTTATTACAATTATCTTGGCTATATAAGAAATAAAGATTTTGATCCTACTTTAAAATATAAAGAAGAGAATACTACATTTTTAGTAATAAAATCATGGTCAAAAATCGCAGCAGATAAATATATAGTTAGATTTTCCGTAAATGAAACATCAGGAAACCAATTAGTTTATAATAAAATAGCGGTAGTAAGTTATGCTTATGTGCCTATGCAATTAACAGATTCAGAACTTGATGTAAATCCTGTAGGGTTTCAAGTGAACGGATATAGGGTAGACGATGACAATAGTTAGATTTTATTTTTTAGTTTTTATATTATTAAGCGGTTTTACAGTACAACGAGAATGTCCACTTGTAGATGATCCATGTAATAGTAGTAATAATTATGTAGATGATTTATCTATAACTAAAGATAATAGGATAAAAACTTATATATATAATCCAAATGAAGTTTATTTATTAGTTTTGCATTTTGGCTTTCAATCGCATATAGAATTTGCTAAAAACGAAGAAATCCAAAATATAATTCTTGGGGATGCTTATGCTTGGAAAATAACTCCTTTGGCAAATAGATTATTTATTAAGCCTCTTGAAAAAGATATTCGTACAAATATGACTATTATCACTAATAAAAGAATATATGAATTTGATATCGCTTCTACGGAACTTATGATGGGTAACGAAAGGGATTTAGTATATGTAATTAAATTTTACTACCCTAAGAAAAATAGTAATTACATGGTAAGATTTTAATCGATGTCATTTCTGTGTAGATACGTCATTGCGAGCAGCCGTAGGCTGCGTGGCAATCTCATGAAATAATACAAACTCCTGAGATTGCGGACTTACAATTGCTCTGCGGTTCCTCGCAATGACGGAAAACCAATCCACGCAACAATGACAATAAAAATACTTTAACTAATATAATTTAGATATGGCTGAAGAGCAAAATAACAATCATAATACCGATTCTTTATCAGGAGCAGATTTTCCTGAAGTACAAAGAGAATTATCAAAAGTTTCGGTTAGCTTTAATAAGAGTATTGCGATAGTAGTCGTAATTTGTGGTATTTTTATATATATTTTTTATACTCTTTTTTTCGGTACTGAAAAAGAAGAAGTACTGGAGACTCAGATGCCAAGTAATATTGTAAAACCTGTTACGGAGGTTGATGATAATATTCCGGAGATTCCAAAGTTACCTGATCCGCCTAAGCTTGAGATGCCCACTGCTCCTCCACCGCCTCCTCCTCCGGTAGTAAAAGTTCCACCGGTCTTACCTCCTACTACTCCTGTAGAAGAGAATAAAGATAAAACACTTCCATTGCCGTCGGTTTCGTTGCCTTCGACTTCAGGAACGTTAGTTGAGAGTGATGCAGAGAAGCAACGTCGTGAAGCAAAAAGAAAATCAGCGATAGTGTTAATTGGTGGTGTAGAGCCTAAAAAAACACCGGAACAGATTACGGCAGAAGCAACCTTTAAAGATCGCGGTGATATGTCTTTGGTTCTCGGACGCGGTAAATTAATTGATGCAGTTCTTGAAACGGCAATAAATAGTGATCTCGGCGGTGAAATAAGAGCCATTATTAGTAGAGACGTATTTTCTGAGAAAGATAAAGTTATATTGATACCGAAAGGATCAAAAATATTCGGTAAATATGCAACCTCAACTTCTTCAGATAGTTACGGTAGAGTTTCTATAATATGGGATAGAATCGATTTAACTAACGGTTATACTATAGAATTCGACTCACCTGCAGTTGATAATTTAGGTAGACCGGGATTACAAGGAAGAGTTGATAATAAATATAAAGAACAATTTGCAAATGCCGTATTACAATCCGGCTTTAATATAGGGCTTGCTAAAGTCCTTGATAAGTTAGTGCCGCCTCCTATAGCTTCTCAGGCAGCGGCTACCAATAGTGCTACGGCAAAACAATTATTAAATACTGCTCAAACTATTGCGTCTAATACCGCTATGGATGCAAATACTAGGATAGTTACAATTTGTACTAATATACTTGCTGCTATTACCGATAAAACTTCGACTGCTTATACTACTATGACTCAAGCATGTACAACCGCACAAACTGCTTCTTCAGCGAATACTGCTGAGCAGAGACTTCAAACCTTAGTACAGGCAGTTAATACGGCAGCTTCAAGTTTGCTTACTACTACCTCTATAGCATCAACTCCGACGCAAGCACAACAAGCTTCTACTCAAGCTTTTACGGATGTAACGAATGTTGTAAAAAATATGATAACTCAGCAGCAGTTTAAGCCGACGACAACGGTTAATCAAGGTACGTCGGTTAGAATATACGTTAATAAGGATTATAAATTCCCAAAATCCGTTTTATTAAAATCGAAGGTAGTGAAATGAGTGAAGAATTTGCAGCCTTAGAGACGTTTTTACTTCCTTTTAAAAATTTATTTGCTGAAGACGGTATTAACGAAATTATGGTTAATAAGCCCGGAGAAGTATGGGTTGAAAAAAAAGGCGATATATATTCTAAGCAAATACCGGAACTGGATAGCGAACATCTACTTGCATTAGGGAGTTTAGTAGCTCAATCTACCGAACAGATGATTTCAGAAGAAAAACCGCTTCTTTCGGCAACTTTGCCGAATGGCTACCGTATTCAAATAGTATTTCCTCCTGCTTGTGAGATAGGACAAATCATTTATGCTATAAGAAAGCCTAGCGGTATGAATCTAACTTTAGATGAATATGCTAAAATGGGGGCATTTGATGATACTGCAACAGAGAGTTTAATAGATGAAGATGCAGTAATTTTAAATAATTTCTTAGCTGAAAAAAAGATTAAAGAATTTATTAGACATGCAGTTGTTTCAAAGAAAAATATCATAATTAGCGGCGGTACTTCAACCGGTAAAACTACTTTTACTAATGCGGCACTCACTGAAATACCTGCAATAGAAAGATTAATTACTGTAGAAGATGCTCGTGAGGTTGTGCTATCAAGCCATCCTAACAGAGTGCATTTACTGGCTTCCAAAGGAGGACAGGGGCGTGCAAATGTTACTACTCAAGATTTAATAGAGGCCTGTTTGCGTTTAAGACCAGATAGGATTATAGTAGGTGAGCTTCGAGGTAAGGAAGCTTTTAGTTTTTTGCGTGCTATTAATACAGGCCATCCCGGTTCAATATCAACACTGCATGCTGATAGTCCTGCTATGGCTATTGAGCAGTTAAAGCTTATGGTTATGCAAGCAGATCTTGGTATGCCGCCTGAAGAAGTAAAGAAGTATATTTTAACCGTTGTAGATATCGTTGTGCAGTTAAAACGCGGTAGCGGCGGGAAAAGATATGTTTCGGAAGTATATTATAAGAAGAACAAGAACGCTGAGGGGATGATTTAAAAACGTTATTGCGAGGAAATTACGAAGTAATTGACGAAGCAATCTCAGGACACAATCCTGAGATTGCCACGCTCCTTTTAGTTGCTCGTAATGACGTAAAAATGACTCCACGCAAAAACTAATATATAAGCATAAACTAGGAATATCAATTCATGGAATGGCATAAGATACTTAAAGTTACTAGAAATATATTCGGTCATGCTATAATTCATCCGGTTGTTATTTTTTGTACCATTTGGATAAGTGGTGCATTTGTTGCAATTTTTACTAATGAGGTTGGAGCTTTAGGTGTAAATATAAATGCTATAAATATTGCTTATAAGTGGGCTTACTGGCTTATTAACGTTTGGGGGCAGTTAAAAATTGCCGACTATAATTATTTAAAATTGAAGCTACTTGCCTCTCTTCTCAGTCCAGCTATTATTGTTATAATATTTTACATTAAAAATTTTGAAAGAATAAAATCATTACAATTTTTCAAACAAGATGAAAAAGTATATGGAGATGCAAGCTGGGCTAATCCGTCAGATATAGAGGCTGCAGGTCTTAGATCTAAGAAAGGTATGCTGATCGGTGTTGATGCCGGTGGATATTTTGTTGCAGACGGGTTCCAGCATGCTTTATTATTTGCTCCTACCGGTTCAGGTAAAGGTGTAGGGTTTGTGATACCTAACTTGTTATTTTGGAGTGATTCGGTAGTAGTGCATGACATAAAGCTCGAAAATCACGGGTTGACAAGTGGTTGGCGTGAGAAGCAAGGGCAGAAAGTTTTTGTATGGGAGCCTTCTAATCCTGATGGTATTACTCATTGTTATAATCCGATTGATTGGGTTAGTACTAAGCCTGGGCAAATGGTTGATGACGTTCAAAAAATTTCAAATCTTATAATGCCGGAAAAGGATTTTTGGAATAATGAGGCACGAAGCTTATTTTTAGGCGTAACTCTATATTTAATAGCCGATCCTACTAAAACTAAATCTTTCGGTGAAGTAGTGCGTACTATGAGGAGTGACGACGTAGTTTATAATCTAGCGGTCGTACTCGATACGCTTGGTGGTGTAATACATCCTGTTGCATATATGAATATTGCTGCATTTTTGCAAAAAGCCGATAAAGAGCGTTCCGGCGTAATATCTACAATGAACTCATCGCTTGAATTATGGGCAAATCCACTTATTGATTCAGCTACAGCATCTTCTGATTTCAATATACAAGAATTTAAAAAAGTAAAAACAACCGTATATGTAGGGTTAACACCCGATAATATACAGCGTTTACAAAAATTAATGCAGGTGTTTTATCAGCAGGCGACAGAATTTTTAAGCCGCAAAATGCCGGATTTAAAGGAAGAGCCGTATGGAGTAATGTTCTTACTTGACGAGTTCCCGACGCTCGGGAAGATGGATACTTTTAAAGCCGGTATAGCTTATTTTAGAGGTTATAGAGTTCGTTTATTTTTAATTATTCAAGATACACAGCAGTTAAAAGGAACATATGAAGATGCAGGAATGAATTCTTTCTTATCTAATGCAACATATCGTATTACTTTTGCCGCTAATAACTATGAAACGGCAAATTTAATATCACAGCTTGTCGGTAATAAGACGGTAGAACAAAGATCATTTAGTAAACCTTTATTTTTTGATCTTAATATTTCTACTAGAACTCAAAACGTTTCTCAGGTTCAAAGAGCTTTACTTTTACCTCAAGAAGTAATACAGTTACCGAGAGATGAGCAAATTGTTTTAATAGAATCCTTTCCGCCTATAAAATCTCGTAAAATTAAGTATTACGAAGATAAGTTTTTTACTAGTAGATTATTACCGCCGACTTTTGTACCTACTCAAGTACCTTTTGACCCTAGGGCAAATAATAATGAGGCTTCTGAAGAGACCGAAACAATAACTGTTCCGGAAAATAATGAGTAAAATGCGTTCAGCTATTATTGATATCGGTTCAAATGCTTTAAGAGCTGTAGTTTATGAAAGTGATGAGCTTGGAGCGCCGGAAATTTTTAATTATAAATTTAGAAATTATCTTACAAATTTACTTAATTTAGATAATTTAGACGTAAAACATCAAACATATTTATCTCTACAATATCTTATTCATATTTTTACCAAACTGTCCGTTACTAATATTAGATGTGTTGCAACAGCTATACTTAGGGGGCATCCTAAAGCAGATGAATTCAAAGCTATAATTAAAAAGAGATTCAATATTGATATTGAAATTATCTCAGGTGAACGTGAAGCTTATTTAACTGCTGCCGGATTAATTTCCGGTATTAGTGATGCTTTCGGTATTGTAGCTGATCTTGGAGGTGGAAGTCTTGAGCTTGCACAGATTGGAAATAAAAAAGTCGGTAAATTAAAATCATTGCCGCTTGGTACAAAAATTATTGTTAGTAGCAATTTTGGTGATGTCGGGCTTATTACTAAAATGCTAGAGGAAGAATTTGGAACTGCACATTATCCTAATTTATATTTAATTGGCGGTGCATTACGTCTAATGAGCCGTATATACATGGAGTCTATAAATTATCCCCTTAAAAATTTACATAATTTTGAAATAAATCGTGTAGAGTTTGAGTTATATTTAGAGAAATTATCGCAAATCGATAAATTAAAGCTGAGTTATTACGAGCAGAAAGTCATAAATTATAATGCAGTTTTAGTAATAAAAGCAATGATTAAGGTATTTTCACCGGAAAAAATTATTATCTCAAATTACGGTTTAAAAGAAGGAGTAAGATTTGACTCGTTGCCGTCTCATGAAACAGAAAAAGATATTATTTATGAGAGGGTGAAGAGATTAGTAAAATTTGATAGAAATATATGTAAAATTGAAAAATATATTGAAGCAGTACAATATCTTTTAATTAATGCCGATGCCACGACTGTTATTATTATTGAACTCGCTATAATGCTAGCACAATATAATAAAAATATTGATAAAACGCTTAGAGCAAATTTTGTTTCGGAATTTATATTATCTTCAGATATTCCTTTTAGTCATAGACAGCGTCTTATGCTAGGTATTGCCCTTACGGTTACTTATACTGCTAAAACTGACATGCAGATTAATAAAATAGCTAAGAAAATGATTAGTAAAAGTGATTATTACAACAGTCATATAATCGGTTATTATATAAAAATTGCTAGAGAAATTGATGGGCCAGAATTTCAAGAGCCTTCTTTTTCGATTAAATTAAAAGACGATAAATTTTTACAAATTAATGCTTCAAATATCTTGCCTAAACAAGTCTTTGAAAAGGTTTGTGAACGTTTAAAAGATATAAGTTCTGCTAGAAAAAATATTAGGTATAATTTTAGTGATTAGGGTTTTTTTGTTATAGTGCCGGATAGTTTTCGAAAAGCCAGGTATGACATAAAAAGCGCCACACAACAATAGCTAAATTAATTACGCTCCATCAAATGTGTCACAATTATATTCCTTTGTACATCCTATAATAGTAGATTCCATTTTAGGAACTATGTGTTCCTCCCAAAAATCTGCCCAGCGGTTGGATTGCATTAATAATACGTGAATCTTCGATGGAATGCAATAAATTATCTATACTAATTTCTAGATACCTAACTATGAACTCTGCAGCTCTATCATCTGATTCTCTGTGTATAAGATTTCCAATGCTTTCTAAGTAGTAAACTTGCTTGCTAGTAAGATCTTTATCTTTTATTATTTGCGGTAGAATTTTGGTTAATATACATTGCAATTGAACTTTTTGATCAGTTGCAAATAATTCATAATAATCCTGTTCTTTTACACAAGGTAATTTTAGTAAATTAATAATTAAATTGGTCATAATATGGGCATGAGAATTAGTTTTTATAACTTCCTCTAATTTTCTTGTATCTGTTTTGTCCGGTCTATAATTATTAAAGTAAAATATAGGTAATATAGTCTCGTTTTTTAAATATTTAATCAATTCTTTATTATCGTTATATTTACTACTAATTTCATTTTTTTCCTCTGATGTTAATATTAAACTTGCCGTTAAATCAAGTATTGGTTTTGCCGCTCTACTAATATTCATATGCACTATTAATTAAGCGCTTTAAGCTTTCAAAATTTTTAGGCAAAAATATTTTATCATCATTTTGATATGGTACATTTTTTACGAAATCTGTTTTCAAAATTTGAAAACTATTATTTAGTGGGATACTTGCATTGTAAAAAATTTTCTCTATTGCATAATGTCCAAATTCCTGTGCTATTATTGATTCTAAATTTAATTTTTCTGCACCTATACATATTAGGTTATTGTCTCAATCATAATGAGCAAATGATTTATTATCAAATATTATTTTTAGGCTATCTTGCACTTTAATATTAGCCGTTATATAGGCTAATAACTTATTTGTAGGCCCCTATTGCAAAAGCTTTGTATAGTTATGAAGAATTATATTGTCATTTAAATCGCTTACATTGTAAGTCCTTGTCATTAAAATAGTAATATCAGAGTTTTTGCTATATGCAATTGGTGATAATTTTTCTATTTTAAATTTTGCAATATTAAGTTCTTCAATATTTATCTCAATTTTATTATCTTCAATAAAGTTTTTAAACTCTTGAAAACTTAAATAACTAGCTAATTTTTTAATTCAAATCCTTCTATTTTAAGTTCACTAATTGCATTGTTATTTTGCTCCTCAATCGCTCTCTTCTTAAACTTAATCAACTCTTGCAACATGCTGCTTTTTGTATCTCTATATTGTATAGTATCAAAATTTATAAATGCTGCTACATCAAGTATAGATGTATCATCGATGTTATGTATATATCTATCGTATTCAGCAGAAGTAAAGTGGCTAGGGTTAGCATAAGAAATAATAAGTTTATATGCTTCTAGATCAAATGACGTAATGGCATGATGTAACCCTATTATAGCTGTTCTTAGATGCTAAAATTGATTTTATTTCGTCATATTTTTTAGCTTATTCAAAGCTGTTGTGGGTCATTGTGAATAATATTCAGATGGTAAAGACATGTTTTATATCCTATCAAGTTGCTATATTTCATGGTAATATGTTTTATAATAAATAGTATATCTTTCTATTTGTAAAGAAATAATTTTAATTACATTAACGAACATTAACATCTTATTAAGTTCTCTTAGTCTACCTCCCAAATCATTATATAATCCTGAAAACAACAAATATATTAGGATATATGATAAAAAATTATTGGAAAAAGTTTTGGAAGAATAGTACTACCAAATCACAAAATTTTATTGAACTAAACGACATTGCATATGGTAATTTAATCAGAGTCGGCATAGAAGCTTATCGAGAAAATGTTATAGTATATAGATGTATTAATTTAATTGCACAATCGGCGGGACATGTTCAGTGGAAAGTGCTTAAAAGTAAAACCAGAGAAGTAATATTAGACTATCCGGTGCATTATTTACTAAAAAAACCGAATCCCAAAAAAGCCGGAGCGGATTTTGTTAGTGAGCTAATTGCAAGCAAATTATTATGCGGTAATAGTTATATTTTATCAGCTCTAGACTCGTACCCTAAAGAGATTTATTTACTACCGGCTCTTGCTACGGAACTGGTTATAGAACATAACAATTTAGTTGCTTATTTTGATTTGCCCAAATTATTTGTCCGTTAACTCTTGCAGTACCGAAAATGAGCGGTATAGGTTCGCCGTAATTAGCTGTTACATATTTAAAACTTTCTTTGAAATTTTTAATATTGTCATATTCTATCGGTTCGTGATTTAGTTGATCTAAATACTCACCAAGCATTTTGCCGACAAATCTTCCCACGCTTGAAAATATGCCACCGCCAAATGCATTTCCAACAGTACCGACAAGCGAACTAAAAAAACTTCCAAACATATTTACCATATTATAATTTAATATGGATTGATATTAGCAGTATGATGTGGTAACACTAATATATGTCATTCCCGCGTAGGCGGGAATCTAGGAAAATATATAAAAAAACAAGCTTTTATATGTTTATTTTGTCAAACATGTACCAATTATTAAGGTTATTTTTTCTGGATTCCTGCTTTCGCAGGAATGACATAGAAAATCACAAGGTGATATGCTGCCTTTAAAAAAATGGAAATCATAAATGTTTAAAAAATATATATTTATTCTAATATTATTTATTGCTTCTATAGCTCGTGCAGAAATTATAGAAGTGGATAGTTTAAATAAAATAAAACAAGATTTTAAAGAAAATTATAATAAAAATTATGTACCTCAGGATTTATTAGTAGTAACGGTTCTAGATGAATTTTTGTTTAAGTCTTTAGTGCCTATCGTTGCACAGCTTGATAAAGACATTTATCTTACACTAACGCCTCTTTTACGTAATATTAATAAAAATTCAAAAACTATTTATATAAAGCAATTGATTTTAACTAATGATAGTTATAAGAAAGAATTACAAGAATCTGATTTTCCAAATTTTGTAAATGAAATGAGTAATAGTAAAATCCCCATAATAGCAGTAAATGATGGGTTTACCGGTAATTTTAATAATATTCCTAAATTTGAGATATGGTTTGCCGATTATTTAAAGAAAAATTTCGATATTGATTTTTCAAATAGTTTTCCAAACAATAATTATATTATTTTTAATAATTTAGACAGTTTTGCTAATACTTATCCGGTATTTTATAAGGGTATATTGACGAGTAATAATATATCGGAAGCGGAAATGATACTCAATTTCCTTATTCAAATGAATTTTATACCGAAATGCTTTATAATGATTAGTAGTAGCATAGAATTGCTAAGCTCAATGGAATTGCAACTTAGTAGTTATAGTTCTAATATGTTATTTATTGGTTATCATTATAATAATAAAAATACTCTGAAAAATAAAGATGTTGCATATTATACTAAACTGATTAATGATTTAATATCTCAAATAAATAAGCTAAAAAGAAATAATCCACCTTTAAAGAATAATAATGCAAAAGGTAAAAATCCTTATGACACGAATAAATAAAGTTTTATTAAGTTTACTTTGCTTAGTTATTTCGTATGCGGGCTACGGTCAAATTATTCCTACTTACTCCGTAGATTCAGTAACAATGAAAAACTTATTACCGAAGATAGACGCAGATACGCTGGTACTTATAAATATAGATAATACTATCATAACACCGAAATCCAAATTATTTCGATATCAGGATAATTCTTATATAAATTTTACTAAATATTTATATAGTCTTGCAGCGGATAACGCATCAGTTAATAAAACTATTGCAAAATTGATAGTGCAGCGTCAAATGATGCTTGTTGAATCTAAATGGGTAGATTTAATTAATAAGATGAAACAGCAAGGTGCAACGGTTTTAGGTCTTCAGGAAATAACAGCCCCATGTAATTTAATTGAAAATTATGAAGGATGGTTATATACCTTACTTTACGGACTCAATATTCATTTTACTAATAAAGTTAATGATAAAGATGTATTTAGATTTAATCCAAGCGATGCTGAAGCTCCTATTTTTTATTTAGGTATAATATTTACCGGTAATATAAATAGAGTAAAAGCTCTTGTAGAGTTCTTAAAAATTATGCCGAAACAACCTAAAAAAATAGTAATTTTTGCAAATAATAAAAAAGATTTAGAAAATATGGACTCTTATTTAAGTATGGTTGATATAGGATATTATGGAATTGAATATTTGGGGTGGCAAATGTTACCGGGGTCACCTGATCATCAAATCGCTGAGTTGCAGCAATCTACGTTTTTAAATACCGGTCAGTGGTTAGAAGATGATACAGCTGCAAAGATGTTAAATAAATAATTATGAATGACAATTTAATTAATGCTTTAAAAGATTTAATTATTAATACCGGCAAGATTGCACTAGATATAAAAAAGGCAGGAATATTGACTAATATTAAATCAGATGGGTCAGTAGTCACTAATGCCGATAAGGAAATTAGTAAAATAATTTATCAAACTCTACAAACCTTAACCTCTCAAATAGCTATAGTATGTGAAGAGCAGCCGCTACCTATATTCAGCAGTGATACTTTTTGGTTAATCGATCCTATTGATGGGACATGGAGCTATGTAAATGGTAAATGTACATATACGGTCAATATAGGGCTTATTGAAAACGGTTTTCCAACCATCGGCTTGATATATCACCCTGAAACAGCAAAGCTATATTATACCGATGTAAACGGTCGGTTAAAAATCGAACAGAATTCTAAAGAAATATTTGTTAATCATGAACTTAAACATGAAGAGCTTAATGCGGTAATAGGTTTTTATAATTCAAATAAAGCTACTAAAGAATTTTTAAGTAAGTATTCATTCGGTCAAATAAATGCAATAGGCAGTTCAATTAAACTATGCTTAATTGCTGAAGGAGCAGCTGATATATATCCAAAATTCGGTCAAACTATGGAATGGGACATAGCGGCAGGTCATGCTTTAATTAAAGCCGGCGGTGGTAATATTTTAGATACGCATGGACAAGAAATTACTTACGGTAAAGAAAGTTTCGCTAATCCTAATTTTTTCGCCTGTAGTAAATATTGGTTGGAAAGGGAGGCAAGGTTGCATAGATACTAGGTCGTCATTGCGAGCAGCCGTAGGCTGCGTGGCAATCTCATGAAATAATAACAAACTCCTGAGATTGCTTCATCAAAACTTGCAGTTTTTCCTCGCAATGATGAAAAAACTGATTCACGCAGGCACTGCCAAACTCGCATCAAACCAACTTCTTTAACTCATAAATTAACTCAAGTGCTTCTTTAGGGGATAGTTTATCAGGATCGATAGTGCTGAATTTTTTATCTAATTTGCTGCTTATAGTAGTTTTATTAGGTTCAAGATAAAACAAACTCAAATTATTTGATTCCGTTGATAAAATATTTTTTCCTTTACCTGTAGAAGTTTTTTCAAATTTAAGCAGAATCTGCTCAGCTCTGTTTATAACACTCGCAGGAAGACCGGCAAGAGCCGCAACATGAAGACCGTAGGACCTATCGGCAGCACCTGATATAATATTATGTAAAAATAGAATATCTTTACCTGACTCCTCAATAGCAATAGTATAATTTTGCAAAGCCGGCAGGAAATTACTCATAACGGTTAGCTCATGATAGTGCGTTGCAAATAAACAGCGACATTTCAGTTTATCATGAATATATTCAAGCACCGACCATGCTATAGATACCCCGTCATAAGTGGATGTGCCTCTACCTACCTCATCAAGTATGATTAGTGAGTTTTTTGTAGATTGAGCAAGAATTGCTGAGGTTTCAAGCATCTCTGCCATAAAGGTCGATTGTCCCTTAATTAAGTCATCGGCAGCACCTATGCGGCTAAATATTTTGTCGACTACCCCTATTTTAGCACTTTTTGCCGGTATAAACGAACCTATTTGAGCAATGATTGCAATAATGGCGTTTTGACGTAAAAAAGTACTTTTACCTGCCATATTAGGACCGGTAATTAACCAAATACGCTCAAGCTCTGATAAATGACAATCATTATATACAAAGCTTTTGCTTTCTTGCTGTAGTGCTTTCTCTACTACAGGATGCCGTCCTTTAATGATATCAAAGCTTAAATCATCGGTAAACTCAGGCTTAACATAATCATATTCATCAGCGATGTAAGCAAAATTACAAAATACGTCAAGCCCGCTTAAGGAGTTTGCAAGCATTCGTAAATAGGAAGCTTTTTCGATTACTTGGCTACAAATATCCGCATATAATTCTTTTTCTAAGCTTATTACTAAGGTTTTAGCGTTGACTAACTCACTTTCAAGCTTTTGTAGTTCAGCAGTAGTGTAACGAACATGATTAACCGTTGTTTGACGGTGAATAAATTTGGGATCAAGGATTTTATTAACATTTTTAGCGGTGATATCGATAAAAAGCCCTATAACATTATTATGAGATATTTTTAAACTATCTATTCCCGTTTCTTTGCGATATTGATCTTTTAGCTTTTCAATATATAATTTTCCGTTATTAATTAAATCATGTAATTGGGCTACTTTCGGATGATATTCATGTTTTATTATACCTCCGTCATTTAAATTATTTGGTGCATCTTCTCGTATTGTTTCGTCTATTAAATTATATAATTCTGCATCGCCTGATAGAGGTTTAATAATTTTTTCGATAAAATCAGGTAAATTAAAACCGTAAGCGTCAAAGAATACTCCTTTAATAATCGTTGCCGTTTCTAAAGTATATTTAATGCTCAGTAAATCACGACCTGAACTTCTGTTCATCGTAATACGTGTTAAGCAGCGTTCTATATCACTAGTTTTTTTTAGAAGTTCTCTAATTTTTTTGACTATTTCTAAGTTGGAATAAAAGAACTCGGTAATATTTAAACGATGATTTATTTTCGCAATGTTGGTTAAAGGACTTGAAAGAAAATTATATAGTAAACGTCCGCCTTGTTTAGTAACCGTATGATTAAGGGTGCTTAATAAACTTCCTTGCGAGCCGCCTTGTGAGTTTGTTACAATTTCAAGGTTGCGTCTAGTAGAGAAATCAATAGTCATATAGCTATGAAAATTGATAATTCTAGGGATTGGCAAATGAGGAATATTTTGTTTTTGCGTTAACGATAAATATTCTAAAACGCTACCTATGGCACAAATTTGACTACTAGATGTCTCGCCAATTCCTTTAATATCTTTCATTTTATAAAAATCTAAAATGATTTTTTCGCATTTATTAATCGCAAAAAAACTATCAACTTGATAGGTAATACGAAAATTTAATTGTTTGAAAATACTATCCGCAAGATTAGAAGATCTCAGATTTTCGCTAAGCAGAATTTCACGAGGTTTTAAACGAGCCAGCTCATTAAGAATTTCCGTTTCCGGTACATTAACTACAACAATTTCGGAAGTAGAAAGATCAACATAACAAAGGCTAGCTGTTTTTTTATTTTTCGGTATTACGAGACTTGCTAAATAATTAGGTTCGGCTGAAGCAATTAAATTTTCTTCAATTATAGTTCCCGGAGTTATAATACGTGTAACATCCCTAGTAACTACCGCTTTATAACCGCCTCTATTCTTTGCTTCTTCAGGTGTTTCTAGTTGATCACAAATAGCAACCTTATAATTTTCTTCAATTAACTTAGTTAAATAATTCTCAAGGGCATGATAAGGTACCCCGCACATCGCAATTTCTTCTTCGCCGTTTTTGCCGCGCTTTGTTAAAGCAATGCCAAGTACATTGCTTGCTAGAATTGCATCTTCATAGAACATTTCATAAAAATCACCCATTCTAAATAGTAGTAAACAATCTAAATGAGCAAATTTAATGTCTAGATATTGCTGCATCATTTTCGTTGCAACATCGTAATTATATTTTTGTTTCAACTCTTGAAGATTCATATTAAGCAGCATAATTTATATTATAGTTTGGCTTTATTGCATGGATACCGAATCGTCATTGCGAGCGACTGCAAGGAGCGTAGAAATCTTATGAAATAGTGCAAAATGCCTGAGATTGCCACGTCGAGGCTTTGCCTCTTCTCGCAATGACGAATAATAACAATGTTTAACAGTTTATACAACTATTTTATCTTTGATAGGCGGGTGCTATGTCTGCCGCCTTCAAATTGGGTAGTTAAAAACTTATCTATAATATCAAATACTATTTTTGGGTCTATGGTTTTTGCTCCGAGTATCAAGATATTAGCGTCATTATGAGCTTTAGCATTTTCGGCAGTTAATATATTGTTGCACAAAGCGGCTCTTATTTCCGAGCTACGATTCGCAGCTATAGACATACCAATCCCCGTATCACTAATTAAAATACCGATAGGTGCTGATTTTTCAATAATCATATCTACTACTTTCTTAGCATAATCAGGATAATCAACGGTTTGTGTATTATTTGTTCCGCAGTCATAAATCTTTAGAGATTTCTGCTCTAAATAATTGATAATTTCAGACTTAAGCTCATAACCTGAATGATCACTAGCGATGACAATATTATAAGTTTTCATAGTTAATTTTTTGATGGAAAATAATGATAAAAATTATATACTATGTAAGATTTGTTTTCTAATGTAAATAATAGTTTTGTTAAATATATGAAATATCCTGTTGTACTTAGTATCGTTATATGTTTTTGTTTAGTTGCTTGTGTTGATCAGCCACCGGCTCCAATTGAGTATAAAGTGGGAGATGTTACTGCAAATAATAATTCTACCGCACTAGATCACGATGAGGGTATGATAGTTCAAAGAACTATGGAAGACAATCCCGCGTCAGAAAAAGTTAGCGGTAGACTCGAAGAGCCAAAGGCAAAAATTATAGAAGATGATAATGATGATATTGAGATTCCTATGTCTCGGAATGAAGACGAAGATGAAGAAGCGATAGAACAATTAAACTTTGTAAAACCGTTAAATGGGGTAATTATTACCGAGTTTAAAGCTGGTAAAAGTAAAGGGATAGATATTGCAGCTAAAGAATATAGTGAAGTTAAATCGATAGCTGCAGGAACGGTAATATATTCAGGTTATAATAAGCAATTCGGTAATTTAGTAATAGTTAAATTAGATAAAGACGATCTAGAAGTAGCATATGCGAGTTTAGATGATTTATTACTGAAAAAAGGTGATAAAATTGCTAGAAATAGTGTTATCGGACATGTAGAACATAAATTATATTTTGCTATGCGTAAAAATAAAATAGCAGTTGATCCTAATAAGTATATAGAATTTTAAATGGAAGATGTTATTACTCTTACCAAATATGGTGAACCTCAAAATGTTATAGTAAGAAGGAGTAGCAAAGCTAAAAATATAGCCATCCGCATTACGTCTAAAGGTGCAGAGCTTGTATTACCTCTTAAGGTAAAAGCCGAAAAGGGTCATAATTTTTTGTTAAGTCAAGAATATTGGGTTAGGCAAAAATTACGTCGTAATGTAACTGCGATACCAAAAGATGAAGATAAGATTTCTATTTTGGGTAAATCTTATGAAATAATACATATTGATTCGTCTAAAAATCAGATAAAATTAAATGATTCTACGTTAGAAGTGTATTGTTGTAGTCAGGTACTAAAAAAACTTAGTATAGAAGTATTCCTTAAAAAGAAATTATTAGCAGAAATAAAAATAATAGTAGAGAATATATCTAAAAAACATAATTTGACTTATTCCAATATTAGAATAATGGCAAATGTTAGCCGTTGGGGGAGTTGTTGTAGCAAAGGGAATCTTGTTTTTAATTGGCGGGTAGTTTTTGCCCCCTTTGAAGTACTGAAATATTTAGTAGCTCATGAAATGGCACATTTAAAAGAAATGAATCATAGTAAAAATTTTTGGGAGCTAGTTGAGGATATATATCCCGAATACCAACCGGCAAAATTATGGCTAAAAAGAAACGGTAAGAATTTATATAGTTATTTGCCATAACTTTATGTCATTCCCGCGAAAGCGGGAATCCAATACAATACTTTAAAGCTTTTTAAAAGCTCGATTTATCTCGCTTTACGCTGGATTCCTGCTTTCGCAGGAATGACATTGGAAAGGTTAATTTAAAGAAAAACATAAAGGACAAATAGAATGCATAACACCACAAAAAGAGTAACAGTCCCGGCACTTGAAGAAATCTTATATGAGCCTATAAAAGTGTTAGATTACGGCTTTATTAGAGTTATCGACTATATGGGGGATGATAGTGCTATAGTACAAGCAGCTCGTGTTTCTTACGGTAAGGGTACGAAGCAATTAAACCAAGATAAAGGGCTGATAAACTACTTGCTTCGTCATTATCATACCACTCCTTTTGAGATGTGTGATATCAAGTTCCATATTAAACTACCGATATTTATTGCAAGGCAATGGATTAGACATAGAACAGCTAGCGTTAACGAATATTCGGCAAGGTATTCTATTTTAGGTAATGAATTTTATCTACCTGAACCGGCAAATATTGCTTCCCAATCTGCTGTAAATAAACAATGTAGGGAAGGGGATAGCTTACCGAAAGAAGTGGCTGAAAAGGTCCTTGCAATTTTAGAGGAAGATGCTAGACAGTGCTACGGGCATTATAAGGAACTGATGAATGCCGATGAAGAGGGTAATATTATAGATGAGAACGCCACAGGGATAGCAAGAGAGCTTGCTCGTATGAATTTAACTTTAAATTATTATACGGAATGGTATTGGAAGATTAATTTACATAATTTACTTCATTTTTTAAGATTGCGAGCCGACCCTCACGCTCAATATGAAATTAGAGTTTATGCTGAAAAGATGCTTGAGATAGTCAAAGCTTGGGTTCCTTTTGCTTACGAAGCTTTTGAAGAATATCGTTTGCAGGGAGCAAATATTTCACGTAAAGGTTTGGATGTAATTAAAAGAATGATAAACGGTGAAAAAGTTACCCATGAAACTAGTGATATGACTAAGAGAGAATGGGAAGAACTGATGAAGATTTTTGGGTAATGTATGTCATTCCTGCGAAAGCAGGAATGACATACAACAACCATAACGGAATTTGATAAAAAGGAGTATTTTAAGTGCGAAATATTATATATTTTATACTATCACTATTATTTAGCGTTACCAGCTATGCACTTGAAACAATAAACATTGAGCATGGGCGGGCTGACCCGACACCTATAGCGGTCAATAAATTTGATGCCGATAGTTCTGTCGCTGATGTATTAGGTTACGATATGGTTAAAGTTATCTCTAATGATTTAAAGCTTTCGGGGTTATTCCGTCCTATTTCTGCTGCCTCTTTTATAGAAGAGAAGACAGGAATAGAATATAAACCGCTTTTTGCTGCATGGCGTCAAATTAATGCTAGTCTTTTAGTAAACGGTGAAGTTAAAAAACTAGAAAGCGGTAAATTTAAAATTAGCTTTATATTATGGGATACGTTGCTTGAAAAACAGCTCGCCGGTGAAATTCTTGAAGTACCGAAAAATCTATGGAGAAGAGCAGCACATAAAATTGCCGATAAAATTTATGAAAAAATTACCGGTGATGCTGGTTATTTTGACACTAAAATAGTGTATGTATCAGAAAGCAGCTCTTTACCGAAAATAAAAAGAATTGCTTTGATGGATTATGACGGGGCTAATAATAAATACCTTACCAATGGAAAGTCACTAGTCTTAACCCCAAGATTTGCTCGTTCGGCGGATAAGATTTTTTATGTTTCATATGCTACTAAAAGAAGAGTGCTCGTTTATGAAAAAGATTTAAAAACAGGCAAAGAAAGTGTAGTAGGTGATTTTCCCGGTATATCTTTTGCTCCTAGATTCTCACCGGACGGTAGAAAAGCTGTAATGTCGATAGCTAAAAACGGCTCGACGCATATTTATGAAATCGACCTTGCTACTAAACGGCTTCATAAATTAACTGATGGATTCGGTATTAATACCTCTCCTAGCTATTCACCGGACGGTAAAAAAATTGTATATAATTCCGATAGAAACGGTGTGCCTCAATTATATATCATGAATTCAGACGGAAGTGACGTTCAGCGTATTAGTTTTGGCGGTGGTTCTTACGCAGCTCCTAGCTGGTCGCCTAGAGGAGACTATATAGCATTTACTAAGATTACTAGAGGAGACGGAGGCAAAACTTTTAATATCGGAATTATGAAAGCATGTCCTCAAGATGATGAGAATAGTGAAAGGATAATAACAAGCGGATATTTAGTCGAAAGTCCTTGTTGGTCGCCTAACGGACGAGTTATTATGTTTGCTAAAGGTTGGCCGTCGAGAGCTAAAGCTCCGGGAAAAAACAAAATTTTTGCAATTGATCTAACAGGTCATAATGAAAGAGAAATTATGACACCGGAAGATGCTTCTGATCCAGAATGGTCAGGTGTACTGAACTAATATCATTTCTACGAAAGCATTGTTGAGTGGATCGTTTTTCCGTTGTTATACCGTGACTTGATCGCGGTATCCAGTAAAAATACTGTTGTTGTTTTTGGATCCTGTGGTCAAGACATGGGATGACAGTCCAATAAGGCTTAAGCTACTTTTCTACTATGGTTTAAAATAAACTTCTTTATTTTTTCAAAAGCCGTATTTTCTATTTGTCTAATACGTTCCTTAGAAATATTATACTCATTGCTTAGAATATCTAGAGTTTTAGGAGTATCCGTTAATTTACGCTCTGTTAAAATACGAAGTTCCCTGTCGTTTAAAATCTTCATAGCATTTGATAGTAGCTGCCTTTTACTGGTAGAATTTTGCTTATTAATAGCCATAGCTTCAGGAGTAGGGCGTGTTTCCGGTAATAGTTCTATTAATTCTCCGGATTCTGCATCGTCACTATTTATAGAGTTATTTAACGATAAATCAGGACCTGAAATTCTAGTATTCATTTCAGAAACTTCATTAACCGACACACCTAGCTCATCTGCTATTTGTACAAAATCATCGGTAGTAATAGCCCTTGAGTATAAATTAGTAATTTTATGCTTAACTTTATTAAGACTAAAAAATAATTTTTTTTGTGCGGCCGTTGTTCCCATCTTTACTAATGACCAAGATTTTAATATATATTCTTGTATGGCTGCTTTAATCCACCACATCGCATATGTTGATAGGCGAAAACCAAGTTCGGGATTGAATTTTTTTACTGCCTGCATTAAACCTATATTACCTTCTGAAACCAATTCGGTAATAGGAAGACCGTAAGTCCTATAGCCGCTTGCAATTTTTGCGACAAGTTTAAGATGGCTTGTTACTAATTTATGTGCAGCTTGTAAATCATTCCCTTCTAAATAGGATTTTGCTAATAACAATTCTTCTTCTTGCGTAAGTGAAGGAATTTTATTGATTTTCTGTAAGTAGCTATAAAATCCTGATTCGCTAGAAATTGCTAATGAATTAATATTATTAGTCATACTAACCTTAAAAACTATTTTTTTATACTAACTTTATACTAACACATATATGATCTAAAATAAACTTTTTCTAGAGTATTTTTAAATAAAATCAAATAATGTCTAAAAAATCCAATAAAAATTTAGCTTTTTCCTTGCTGGGATTAATAATTAGTATGGTGTTACTCAGTTTTGCTTCCGTACCTATCTATAATTTATTTTGTAAAGTTACAGGATATGGCGGTACTACTGCAAAAGAAACGGTGAGTGTATATTCTAAGGTAAAAGGCACTAAACCTATAATTATCGAGTTTGATGCTAATGTTGATAAAGATTTACCTTGGCGGTTTATTCCAAGGCAGCAAAGAGTGCAAATTGTTCCGGGGCAGAATACTATAGTGTTCTATGAAACGGAGAATCTAAGCGATAACGATATAATAGGTACTTCCGTATATAATGTTACTCCAAATAAAGCAGGAAAATATTTCGTAAAAATTCATTGTTTTTGTTTTGAAGAACAATTATTAAAAGCCGGCGAAAAAGTCTTAATGCCGGTTACATTTTATATAGATAAGGATTTTGAGCTTGACCCTGAAATGCAAGACATTAAAGTACTTACTTTATCTTATAGTTTTTTTAAAGTACGAGAGATGTCGTCATTGCGAGGAAATTACGTAAGTAATTGACGAAGCAATCTCAGGAGTTTGTTATTATTTCATGAGATTGCCACGCTTTCTACGTTCGCTCGCAATGACGGCTTTGGAATTATGCAACAACACCGGCTCATTGAGTATACTCGATAACCCATTTACGAAGCCTAACAATCGGCGGAGTATTTATAAGAGCGGTAGCAGGTAAAATTTTGCCGTTAGTATTAAAATTAATTATAGGATCTATACCGTATATGCTATACCAAGGTTTTAACGGTGAGCTATTTGAATATTTACGGTGGAACCAAGATAAAGAAGGTGTTGTTTCTCCATATTCTATTACTTTAACCGATTGTGGATTTTTATGATATATAAGGCTCAGTACCGATTGATCGGAATGGTGCCATTTATATTCATCGTAATTAGGATGGATATTATAATCTTTACCTGAAAGAATTCTAATATCTTCACAACTTTTTAGCCATTTTTCAATGAAAGAACGAGAAAGCTTGGTATTACGCACAATAATAACGGCACTCCAAATGTGATCATCATTTCTGCATTCATCTGTAAGGCAATCCATTAAAGCAAAAGTTTCGCCTTTAACAAAACTACCGTTTTTACGATTGCGATCATGTACCAGTAATATATCATTATCGCCTAAAAGATTTGTTAAATTACTGATATGCTTTTTAATAACAAATGCTGAATCTAAATATACTATAATAGCTCCTTCTGGTGCATTTTTCATTGTTTCAAGTATAATATAAGGCTTCCATAGCCATAACCCCGCTCCTGCAGGTTCATTAAAAATTTCTTGGTTTTTTTCTATAAACGTTTGATTTATGTGCTTTTTCTTATAGTTAAATATGAAGTCTATACCTTTATTAATTGCATAATGAGTGGTTGCATTTTGATTACGATAAACATACTCCGGACCGTCGGCATAAGAAACTAAATAAATTGGTTCTTTTATGGAATTCTGAATAGATAAATCTACTTTTTGTAACGATAAGTCATTAATAAAACCTTGACGTGCATATTCTAAAATAATCAGTATGAAATAAATTAGAGCTAATGTAATAACTGTTTTGTATAATATTTTAAATAACATATAATTTTTGCATTATTTGAAGCATCTTGTCATTCCCAGGTGGATTAGTAAATCGTCATTGCGAGGAAATTGCATAACAATTGACGAAGCAATCTCAGGAGTTTGTTATTATTTCATGAGATTGCTACGCAGCCTATGGCTGCTCGCAATGACGAACTCGATAATTATTAGACAACGCCAATATAGCATTTTAATATATTAAAAGATAGTGTTGTAATTTAATTATAAATTTAGTATAATGTACTGCTTGTTTAAGGTTGGTATGATTAATTTAGGGGATAAGCAGTCTACTATAGTTGTCGCAATGTCAGGCGGGGTTGATAGTTCGGCGGTTGCCGCAATGCTGCATGGACAAGGACATAATGTTATAGGTATTACCCTGCAGCTATATGATCACGGTATGGCAGTAGGGAAGAAAAATGCCTGTTGTGCCGGTCAGGATATTTACGATGCTAAAATGGTAGCAAATAAGCTAGGTATTCCCCATTACGTACTTGATTATGAGAGCAAATTTAAAGAGTCAGTAATAGATAATTTCGTCGATAGCTATTTACAAGGTGAAACACCGCTTCCATGTGTGCAATGTAATAAATCGGTAAAGTTCAGGGATCTAATTAAAACGGCTAGAGAGCTTGGAGCAGATAAGCTTGCTACCGGTCATTACGTACGAAAAATAAACGGTGATAACGGAGCGGAATTACATACAGGGCTTGATCCAGCAAAAGATCAAAGTTATTTTTTATTTACGACAACTAAAGAACAATTAGAATATTTACGTTTCCCTCTAGGAGGGCTTACTAAGGATGAAACACGAAAGCTTGCTAGTAAATTTGGGCTTGAGGTAGCTGATAAGCCCGACAGCCAAGATATTTGTTTCGTACCTGACGGAAATTATAAGAGCGTAATAAATAAAATACGTCCAAATAGCAGTGCAAGCGGTAAAATTATTCACGTAAACGGGTTTGAGCTAGGAGAGCATAGCGGTATAATTAACTACACCATAGGGCAACGTCGTGGTCTTGGTATAGCTTATAATGAGCCTTTATATGTAGTAAAGATTGATCCTAAGGACAATATAGTATATGTAGGACCGGAGTCCGCATTAAACGTGCAGGAATTTATCATTAGAGATGTGAATTGGCTTGCAGATGAGATTAAAGATAACGAAAAGTTAGAAGTAGCAGTTAAAATCCGCTCGACAAGACCGCCGCGTCTAGCCGAAATAAGTAAACTCGGTGATGATAAAATGAAAGTAAAATTTTTATGCGAAGAAAAAGCCGTTGCCCCTGGGCAAGCATGCGTTATTTATGCCGGTGAAAGAGTACTTGGCGGCGGATGGATTACTAGAGAGATAAGGTAATTGCGTCATTGCGAGGAGCGAAGCGACATGGCAATCTAGTTAGACTTCCTGAGATTGCCACGCTCCTTTTAGTCGCTCGCAATGAGGCACAATTCACAAAAAAAAGCTCACTAAAACAGGAGAAACTAATGAGTTGTTTAAGGAAGAAAAGTTTTGAATCAGTAAAAGAGATAGGCAGCTCAAGCGGTCTTAGCAAGACGCTTGGAGCATGCGATTTAATATTACTGGGTCTTGGTGCAATGATCGGCACAGGCGTATTCGTCGTTACCGGTATAATTGCTGCTAAGTATTCAGGACCTGCAGTAATGTTATCTTATGCGATTGCAGGTATTACCTGTATCTTTGTAGCGCTTGTTTATACTGAACTTGCTGCAATGCTTCCGACATCAGGAAGTATTTACACTTATTCCTATGTAGCATTTGGTGAAGTATTTGCTTGGATGATCGGTAGTGTTATAATATTAGAACTTGGTGTTGCTGCAGGAATAGTAGCTGCAGGCTGGTCGGGCTACGTACAAGGAATACTAGCAGCAGGTGGAATCAATTTACCGAAAGAATTAACTACTGTACCGACAAACGGCGGTATAATAAATTTACCGGCATTTTTAATCTCGGGATTTATTGGATTTATTTTATATTTAGGTACTAAAGATAGTAAGAGACTAAATGCAATTTTAGTTTTCATAAAAATGGCTGCAATATTTGTATTTATAATCGCTGCTGCCCCTCATTTTGATGCTACTAACTGGAGTAATTTTATGCCTTTCGGTTTTAGTAATGTTTTAGTAGGTGCGTCTATTTTATTCTTAGCTTTTACGGGTTTTGGAACGATTGCAACCGCAGCTGAGGAGTGTAAAAACCCAAAACGTGATATAATGATCGGTATTATTGGCTCACTTGTTCTAACTACTATAGTTTATGTAACGATGGCAGGGCTTGTTACCGGTATTGCACCTTTTGATCAGTTAAATAACGATCAACCGCTTGCTTATGCTTTAACTATCAATAATAGCAAGATCGGCTCTGCTATTGTTGCAACCGGAGCAGTTTGCGGTATGATGACGGTGTTGATGATGAATATTTACGGTACTTCTCGTATTTTTTATGCTATTGCACGTGACGGTTTACTACCGAAAAGTTTTGCAAAGCTGCACCCAAAATATGATAGTCCGTATATTACGATTATAATATTTGCTTCTTTAGCCGCTATTCTCGGAGGATTTTGTTCTACGGAATTATTAACGCAATTAACTTCAATGGGAGCTCTTATTGATTATATAACCGTTACAATAATAGTGGTATTATTTAGGGTAACGCTACCTGATGCTCAAAGACCTTTTAGATGTCCTTTAGTATTTATTATCGTACCGTTTATTTTAATTGCTTGTGCATATTTACTATTTATTCAAATATATGACGGTGAATTTAATCTATTAACCGCAGGTCGTGCATTAATATATTGGTTTATTATAATATTTGTTTTATATATTATAAGATCGTTTTTTATGCAAAAAGAGCAGAATTAAGAGGGGGCTATCCGTCATTGCGAGCGAACGTAGAGAGCATGGCAATCTCATGAAGTAGTACAAAATTCCTGAGATTGCCACGTCAAGGCTTTGCCTCTCCTCTCAATGACGAGTTAGTAGTATCCACGCAACAAAACAAAATTAACCAAATGACTGAAAAACTGCAACCACTCCGAGGAATGAAAGATCTCTTGCCGGATGATTATAAAGTTCACGACTATATAATTAACAAAGCAAGAGATGTTGGAGTATTGTACGGCTATAAACAAATGAGTACTCCTATTTTGGAGTATACTAAAGTCTTTAACCGTTCGATGGGTGAAAGCTCTGACGTAATCAGCAAAGAAATCTATAGTTTTTTAGATAAAAGCAATGATTCCGTAGCATTACGACCTGAATTTACAGCATGTATTATAAGAAGCCTCATCTCAAACGGATTACAACATAAATTACCATTAAAGTTTTTCTCTACCGGTCCTGTTTTTCGTTATGATAGACCGCAAGCAGGGCGTCAAAGACAATTTCACCAACTAAATTATGAGTATATCGGTGCTAAAGGAGCAATTACTGATGCTGATACTTTGAAGTTAGCCGTTGATATATTAAAAGCACTCGAAATAGAGCAGGATACTACCTTAGAGCTTAACTCTCTTGGATGTAATGAATCAAGAAGCGTTTATCAGCAAAAATTAGTAGAATATCTAAATGATTTTAAAGATCAATTATCAGAAGAAAGCAAAATAAGGTTATCCAAAAATCCAATGCGGATACTTGATTCTAAAAGTGAGACCGATCAGAAAATAATAGCAAACGCACCGGTTTTATCTGAATATTACACTGATGAATCCAAAGAATATTTTGAGGAGTTAATAAAGTATCTAGATATTTTAGGCGTGAAATATAGTATAAATCCACGCTTGGTTAGAGGGCTTGATTATTATTGCCATACTGCTTTTGAATTCACTACAAAAAAGCTAGGGAGCCAATCTACTATTCTAGCCGGTGGACGTTATGACGGGCTTGCTAAAATCATGGGTAATAACTATGATGTGCCGGCTATCGGTTTTGCTGCCGGTATTGAGCGAATTGCTTTAATGCGGGAATATAATATATCTGAAGTTAAGCCGGTATTTGTATTACCTATAGGCAAAAATAATATTTGCTATGCTTTAGAAATTGTAGATAAATTGCGAACAGAAAATATTGCTATTATCATAGAATCCCTAGGTAAAATAGCTAAAAGAATGCAACGCATTTTTAATGAAAATGCTAAATTTATTATTTTTATAGGTGACGAAGAGCAGGCGAATAATAACTTAAAAATTAAAGACTTACAAAAAGAAGAAGAATATATAGTAGATTTTGCAAAAGCTCTTGAGCTATTGAAGAAATAAGATTTTTTATTGTTATACCGTGAACCTTCCATGGTATCCATCAAAACTAACTTTAAGTAATAAGCATTTATGAATCTTGCCACAAACTCGGCATTGCCCGCATGGCTCTTATGTTATGCCTGCATAGATCTTGTTGTGTGGATACTGAAGGTCGTCATTGCAAGGAAAAACTGTAAGTTTTGACGAAGCAATCCAGTAAAAAATTCTGATTTACAGAATTTTTTTATTATTGTTTTGGACTGCCACGCAGTCTACGACTGCTCGCAATGATGGGGCGGTATCTATGCCACAACGCCTTCGCAGGAATGACATAAAACGAGCCATGCAACAAGACCTGCAGTTGTTCACAATGGTGATTAGGTGTCTATACAATTAACCACGACATCTAAAAATATGATTATTATAAACGATTTAGCCATGAGTTATGGTACAAGAATACTATTTACCGATGTAAATTTGCATATTAAAAACAATAAACGATATGGTTTAGTAGGTGCCAACGGAGCAGGTCAAACAACTTTTTTCAAAGTCTTAACTAAGGAAGAAGAGCCAGCTTTCGGTGAGATTAACATACCAAAAAACTCTAAAATAGGTTGTTTAAAACAAGATCAGTTTCTTTATGAAAATACCACAATTATAGATACGGTAATAGCAGGGAAGAAGGAGTTATAGAAAGCTTTACAGGAAAAAGAAGAGATATTAAATCGGCAGGAATGTAGCGATGAAGATGGGTATAAGTTTGGTGAACTTGAACAGGTAATATACGATAATGACGGTTATACTGCTGAAATTTTTGCAGATAGCTTGCTTGTAGGTCTTGGAATAGCCGAAAAATACTATTATGAGCCGCTGTCTGCGTTGTCAGAAGTTTATAAGCTTCGTGTATTACTCGTACAAAGTCTATTTAATAATCCCGATATTTTACTACTCGACGAACCGACAAACCATCTTGATATTATTGCAATATATTGGCTTGAGAATTATTTAAAAAACTCTTTTAAAGGAATATTAATTTTTATATTGCATGATTTAGTTTTTTTAAATAATGTCGCAACGGATATTTTGGACATAGATTATGGAGAAATAAAACTGTATACGGGCAATTATGATAATTTTGTTCAAGAAAAGCAGATAATAGCTGCTCAGAAGCTAAGCAAGCGCAATTTCTTAGAAAAGAAAATAGAAAATATGCAGGCTTGGGTTGATAAATTTAGAGTAGGGACGAGAGCAAGGCAAAGTGCCTCCCGAGAAAAGCAGTTAGAGAAAATAGAATCGGATATACAGAAATCTTCAAGAATTAGTCCGTTATTTAGATTTAAGCAGCTAAGCAATTCAGGAAAATTAGTATTAAAAATTGATCAAATAACTAAAGATTTTGAGAATAAGCAAATATTAAATAAAGTTAGTTTTAACGTATCATGAGGAGAAAAAATTATTATTATCGGTGTAAACGATATCGGTAAATCTACTTTATTAAAAATCTTAATGAATAAAATATCAGCAGATCAAGGTAGCTATGAGTGGGGATATGAATCGCAAATAGCTTATTTCGCTCAAGACCATCATGAGCTACTTAATGAAAATATTAGTATTATTGATTGGCTTAAAAGGCAATCTGAAAAAGAAATGGAAAATACAATTAGAAATACGCTCGGACAAGTATTATTTCGTAGTAATGAAGTAAATAAAAATATTTTAAGTTTAAGCGGCGGTGAGGGGGCAAGATTATTACTTGCTAAAATGATGCTAGAAAAAAGTAATATTTTGGTTCTTGATGAACCGACAAATTATCTTGATATAGAGTCAAGAGAAGCTCTTAAAAAATCTCTAATTGATTTTGATGGTACGGTAATATTAGTAACGCACGATCGGAATTATTGCTCTTTCCCATAGGAAAAAGATTGTTGATTTTAAAGGTAAATATGATGATTATATTGAGAAATACGGCAACGATTATTTAAGTTCTACTACAAAATTATCCTAAGTTTTAGGCATTGCTCATTAAATATAGATATCGTCATTGCGAGCAGCCATAGGCTGCGTAGCAATCTCGTCAAATATCCTGAGGTTGCTTCGTCAATTGCTATGCAATTTCCTCGCAATGACGATAAAAATCGAGTCATACAACAAAGCAGAATCTTAAAGTTAATCACTCCACATTATAAAACTCCAAATGATGACCGCTAATAAACTTTTTTATTTCAGCATGGTTACCATACTCATCAACATTTAATAATAACCCTTGTTCATTAAAATATAATATATTCGTAAATAATCAGTCATCACAGTCCTACTTAGCTTTAAAAGCATTTTCCTTAATAAGTTTCACTCCGTTTACTCCATGTTTGTGATATATTATTCCTTTTTTTAAAGCAGAAACGAAAGAGGTAACTTTACTTTTATAAAAGGTGTTATAGATTTTTTTAGACATTGTACCGTAACAATCAAATCCTCTATATTTGCCAAGAAATTTATCTGTACCTTTTGTTATTTCCTGATTATCAATTTTAATTTGACCTTCTTTAGGAATATTCCAAGAATTATTATTGAAGTTGCTAATCTTTTGAATGGCTAGATAAAATTCATGTTTCTTTTTTAGTTGATAATATTGATAGATTTTTTTTGTATCATATTGAAGGGTTAATTGTTCTAAGTTTTCTATTGGCTTATTATCGGGGGAATAGCTTGCAATAATCCCTTCTTGTTTTTTTGACTTCATTTACTTGCATATTCTTGTACTTTTTTGGGTTATTATTTAATAAGGCGGTAACTACTCCAATTTCTAAAGTGTTTTCATTGCAAGAATCATTTTGCAGAGCATTTTCAACATTTTGGGAAATCTTTTCAGATTTTTCAGAAGTTAATTTAGTCTCGTTATCTGCTATTAAACCGGTATTAACGGCGTTAAGAACCTCTGCTTTTTCATTGGACGTTAGAGTATTATTTTTCGGTAACGTATAATTTGGGTCCACGTAACTCCGAAGTTTTATAATAGCCTTTTCATACAAATTTATTTGATGCTCAGGTATCTTATTTAAAAGATCAGAAGCCGTTTTAAATTGCTTACTACATAGGGCAAGTGAGAATGCTAGAAGTATGTTGTTTGGGGTATCACTAATTGCTGTTAGTTTTGCGCTTAATATTGATTGCTGGTTTTTGTTAATTTTTTTATTGGAAATTCTGTTATAAAAAGCCATGTATTCACAGCCATCATATATTGATGAATAGAAAGGCACTAAGGGATTTTTTTTATTACATCTAACGTCTTATAAGAAATTTCATATAGATTAGTTATTTCTAGAATGTATTTTATATATTCTATCGGCACATATTGTATTAAGTCATTAGCTTTATCACATTTGCCTTGTATTCTATAATTAGACCATAAATGATAGGCTGCTGTTGGATGTGTAGGTAGAAGCACAAAAGCATGTTCATAACATTTAGTGGACATATCATAGCTCCCGGTTTCTTCATAAACACGCCCTGTTCTATAATACCACTAGGCTAAAACCTGATTTTCAGTATTAGTATTTAACGAAAAAATAGATTCTTCAAGTAAAGCTTTTACCCCTTCAAAATTTTTATTTTCCATTAATAAATCAGAGAATTGACCTGACAAATCTAAGCTGGATTTTATATACGGTACTAGTGCTTGGGTAATTTTAAGCTTAGATTCCGGTTCAATAAGCTTTAGTACGGGGAGTAGATATTCTGCACATTTGCTATATTGTTCAACTTCTTTTGCAAAGTAATTAAAATATAGATTTATTGCTGCAATTATACATTTAAATATCTCTTTAGCAGCTTCATTGTGTCTATTTAATATACTACATTGAAAGGCGAGACTCATTATTTGAATTTTGGTTAGCGTATCAGGTGGTATAAAAATGATTTTATCCGGCATCCATTTTATGAGTTCATCATCTAATTGATATTCAAAAAAGCCTGGTCTCTGTATTATTTCATAATTTTTCAACAATTCATGATTTGTGTAACTTTCATATGGATAATTAGGCATTAATTTATGTATTAGTGAATGCTTAATTTCTGTAGCTTTCTTTCTACTTACTGTAGATTTTGCACTATTTAAATGTCCAAATATATAATGCATTACTTCTATAGCGGCACCAACAGTTGGTATAGATGAAAAGTTTTTATCCATTTCTACTAAATCAAGACTGGAAAAGTTTTTTTCTAAAATTTCTTATGTTACTTTCTGATAATATATTGAGGGTGTTATAAACCGTGATAATATCAAGCTTAAAAGTAATTGAAGGCGCTGCATTGTTCATGAATATAATTTAGTATTAGTTGGGCTTAAGAACTGCTACAATGTGATAGGAAAGGTTTAAAATTTTACATAGAATTATTATTAAAAACTTATAGTGTATGAACTTTTTATTACTGGATTTCTGCTTCTAGCTAGGAATGACATCGAGAGGCTCAATTAACTCACAAAGCAATTCTTTCTAAGTAATGTCTATTCAAACCCAAATCCAGTAAAATATTTATGAAATTATCCGGTATCATGACCTATCATTTTAACTTTATCATAATGATGAGGTGATTCAGATTCACGATATATAGTTGTGTCGTTATCCATATAGTAAATAGAATAAGATGGAAGGCCATAAGGTCTAAAAAACGTGTCTTTACTTATAACTTTAGGAGTTTTATCGGATTTTTGTATATTTTCTGATTTCAGCATATTAATTTTCTTAATAAATGATTGTTTTATTAATATATAATTTTATATATTATCACAAGAATAATTAATAGCTATCTACAGAACCTAAAAATTCAGATTTATCAATTGCAGTATTATATTCATAAGGATATTCTAAATATTTTTGCAATTTTAAAGTATTTTTTTGAAACAATGGGTAATTACTTGATTGTTCGTGCTTTGATAAATTGAAATATTTTCTCGCCAAGAATTTCTGATCTTGAACATTATTAAAAGCTTTGATTTTTGAATATCTGTCTTGTTGTTTTTCTTGTAAAAAATAATCTTCATAGTCCTTATAATTCTTTGAAAGATTTAATATAAATCTAGCATATTGTTCTAACTGAAAGTTAGTTAACCAAGTAAATATAGAATATAAATTTGCTCTATAGTCCGAAGAAAAAATAACAGCAACTTCTGATTGCTTTATCTCTTCTCTTTTCTCTTTCAATAACGTTATTAGATAATATAAATAACTCTTTATTAAAATGTTTTTTATTTTCTTGAGTTTGAATGATTATATCAAACAGCTCAGTTTCTAATTCGTCTGAGGTAAATAATGAGCCGTGGACCAAAAGCTATAGATTCAAGTTTTTTTAAATATTGAATTAATTTCATGTACAACTTTAGATTAAATTTAAGAGCAGTATTTTATATGAAAAATTGACATAAGTCAAGAGGTATTAAATTAATAAAAATATGTATCACCTCGTGATTTGTTCACAGAATCCAGTTAAAAATACTAATAATATTAGTATTTTTAGTTGTTTTCTGGATACTGTGGTCAAGCCACGGTATGACACTGAAGTGTTTTTCAAAAGCCATACTAAATTGATTACTAAAATTTTTCACATAACCTAATGACAAAAATAAAATATGAATATATTATTTAATTTTAGAATAATTTAAATAATATATATTCAATGAGTGCAGATACTAATATTAGCGACGGTTTAGAAGTCATGACGCAAGATCATTTATCGATTTTTTCTTTAATAAGCTCCTCCGACATTATCGGTAAGTCAGTTATGCTGATGTTGCTTATTGCCTCTATTTGGTCATGGGCTATTATTTTGGATAAAATATTTAAGCTAGTGCAAGTGCAGAAAAGCATGCGGGCATTTGAAAATGTGTTTTGGTCCGGTGGAGTATTAGAGCAATTATATGAAAGCATAAAGAGGTCGGTTAATAATCCGCTAGCTTTAATTTTTGTCTCAGCTATGGATGAGTGTAAAAGCTTAAGCACTAAAGGGCTTTCTGAAGGCTTAAAAAACAACCATAAAGAGCGTATAACGGGTGCAATGTATTTAGCTCAAAATAGGGAAGTCGAAAAGCTCGAGAAAAATTTAAGCTTCTTGGCAACTGTTGGATCAAGTGCTCCTTTCGTAGGTTTATTCGGTACCGTTTGGGGGATTATGCATAGCTTCCAATCGATTGCTACTTCAAAAAATACTTCTCTTGCCGTAGTAGCTCCCGGAATTGCTGAGGCGTTACTTGCAACTGCGATAGGCTTATTTGCCGCTATTCCGGCAGTAATTTTTTATAATTATCTGATTTCCCGTATTACTCTTATCAATAATAAGATTGAAGATTTTATTAGTGAGTTAAACTCTATACTTTCTAAGGCAATTGATCAGGAGAAAATGTAATGGCTATAAAGCTTGCCGGAAGTAATAGAAAAAGTAAAAGAGCGGTAGTGAGCGAAATTAACGTTACGCCGCTTGTTGACGTGATGCTTGTGCTATTAATTATTTTCATGATTACTTCTCCAATGCTTGTGTCAGGAGTAAATGTGGATTTGCCTGAGACAAATTCAAGCCCGATTTCAGATCAGGATGAGCCTTTGGTTGTTACTATCAATAATAAAGGCAAAATTTTCTTACTTGAAATTCCAATAGAAAGAATGCATTTAACCGACAAGCTTGCAAATATCACTAAAGAAAAAAAGGATGCTAGAATTTTTGTAAGAGGCGATAGAAATGTTTCTTATGGGCAGGTAGTAGAGATAGTTGCCGAAATTCATGCTGCCGGCTTTTCTCGTGTAGCTCTTATTTCAAATATTAAAAATAATGAAAAGTAATCAAAATAAGGATAATTTTACGGTTTTCCTTAGCTTCTCTGTTGTTCTGCACTTACTTCTTTTATATTTTTTTCTATTCGGTATGCCGTCACTTTTTGAAAAATTACCGGAAGAGCAAACCATAACTTTTGAAATGTTACCTGTTAGCGATAAATCAAATATTATCACTCAGACAAAGCAAAAAGAAGCCCCTATAGAAAACGAAGACGCTAAAAAATCTGAGCAGAGTAAGCCAAAAGAAGAGCCGCAAGATTTGCCTAAAGAAGAAAAATCAAAAGAGCCTGAGGCTAAAACAATGGAAGAAAAGCCTAAAATAGAAGAGAAAAAACCTATAGAAGAACCAAAGTCTGAAGAAGCAAAAGAAGCATTACCTGCGAAGAAAGAAGAAGTAAAGGAAGCAAAACCTAAAGAAGAAGAAAAAAAACAAGCAGAAGAAAAGAAGAAGCTCGAAGAAAAGAAAGAGGAAACGAAACCGGTTGAGAAATCTAAAGAGGTGAAGAAAAAAGAGCCTAAAACCGATGAGCTTGATTCTTTGCTGAAGCATTTAGAGCAATCTTCGGAAGGGGATAATGTAAAATCCAATAAGCATCAAAGGTCAAAAAAAGCTGATAATGCAAAAGAAGCTAAAGGGGTTTATACGGATGGGCTGCCTCTTTCTGATAGTGAAACATCTTTGATAAAAAGACAGATTGAAAGACATTGGAGTAATGTACCGGCAGGAGTTAGAGGTAATAATAAGGTAAAAGTCATTATTAGTATTACGCTAGATAAAGCAGGTAATGTTGAGCAGGCAAAGGTTAACAAAAAAATCTGTCCTAATATTCCGGCTAGTGTTTGTGAAGCTTTGGCAGATAATGCAATTAGAGCGGTATGGCAAGCAAGCCCTATCGAAAACCTTGACTCTGCACGCTTTCACTATTGGAAAGAGATTAATTTTAGCTTTGATCCAAGTAAATTGTAGGTTGAGTATTGCCTGCGTGGATACCACCATGTCATTACGAGCAGTCGTAGACTGCATGGCAATCTCATGCAATAATAACAAACTTCTTAGATTGCTTCATCAATTATTACATAATTTCCTTGCAATAACTATTTTCGAGCCACGTAGGCAAGCCTTTCGCAGGAATGACATTAAGAACCATGCAATAATTAAAAAATATTATTCATCATGTTCGTGGTGATCACCGATTAATTCAAGCCCCATATCTTTTTGCTCATTATTGAAACAACAGTAGCAGCAATAACCAAACAAGAATAATAAGGTTGCTTCCATTAAAAATAGGGTCAAAGCAGCATTACTAGAGCTTGCTAACTCATATTCTGAAGGTAATAAATCCGTAGGGATGTCTTTATTCATAAAACTTAGTTATTATATTTACTATTTGTAAATAAAAAAACTCTATAACTTTGTCTATTAAAATTACATTTATTTCACAAAGTTTTTAAGAGCAGGATAAGTAAATAATAATACATGGCATAAATTTAGACCGAAATGAACTATCACAGAGCATAATATTTTGTCTGTTTTATAATATGCATAACCATAGAAAAAACCGCATATAGTGCTTAAAGCTATATATTAGTCTGCCTTGAAAATATGTGATCCCAAATATTAAAGATGCTATAATAACAGCTAAAATCTGCTGTTTTGGTAAAAGATTTTGTAATGTTCTTTGTAAAAACCCTTGAAAGAATACTTCCTCAGCCATACAGACGAAAAAGAAATATTGTTGTAATGAGAAAAATGTAGGTGATAGTTAAGGATGACATATAAACCTTTGTAAAAAACTATTTTTAATATATAGTTATTTTTTAGCATTAAAAATGGAAAATTTATTAAATATAGAGATTTTTAATAAATAATAATTGGATTTTAAAAAGAAAATATAAAAGATAATCATAAAAAAAACCAATAAAATAATATATATATATATAATGGGACGATTTTATGAAAGATATAGAATATTGGGAAAAAAATTTTGAAAGCTGTAAATATTCAGATCAATTAATCGAAAGGCTTTTATTTTTAAATACCCAAGTAAAACAACCTATCGATATTAGAGAAGTTCAAAAAGGTATTTATTATGCTCGTAAATATCATGGTGAGCAAGTGCGTCAATCAGGTGACCCTTATTATTCTCATCCAATCGCAGTAACAATTATGGTAGCGGAATTTGTAGCAAAAGAAGTGCCTAAACTCTTTACTTTTAGAATGCTACAAGCTGCATTACTTCATGATACTATTGAAGATACTGAACTTACTGAAGAAATGATTAGCAATCTTTTTGATGAAGAAGTAGCAAAGCATGTAGCAGGTCTAACTAGAATTAAACCTTGGGGCAAAATAAGTAGCGAGAAAAGTCTTATGTTATTAATTAAACAAAAAAGATACGATACTGCTCTTATAAAACTTTTTGATAGAATACATAATTTACAAACTTTGGAAGCAAAATCGCCTGAAAAAGCTAATAAAATAATTAAAGAGACATTAAAAAGCTTTTTAGTGTTAAGTGAAATACTTGAAATACCTTCAGTTTCAGAGCTTATATATGCTGAATGTTATAAAAATAATTTAAAATTTAATATAAATTCTACTTTTAATAAAATTATAAATTTCGATTCGTTTCCATTTTCTCAAAATAAGTTACTCCCATAAAAAAAGTTATACCTACCGGAATGAAAATTAAAAATAATCCCCAATATCCTAGATAATTGGTAATATAAACTAAACCAAATGACGTTATAATATAAGTAAATAATTTTGCTATTGCACTTATCATACTAGTATATGTAAATCTCTTAAAAACCGGAAAATATTTATAAAATATAGGAGCTGCTGGTACGTGATCAAATACGAATAATGCAGCTAAACATTGAAAAATAAAAATATATAAAGGAGTAGGGTTATAATTTAACATTATAGGAAAAAAAATGAGAGAGGTAAAAAATAGATATAATTTTACCTTTAGGATTTTTAAAGGATGGATTTTATAGCTAATAAATGCAAGACCGATAATACCGAGTAAATCTATTATAGATACCCAAAAATTTTGATTTATAATTTGATTTGGAGTAAATCCGCATTCTCTTTTTAATATATCACCACAATATATATATACGAAATAAAAACACGGTGGTCTAGCACACTGGATAAAGAAATACCAAATAGAGGTGGTGTTTGGAACTTTTTGATCTAGAATATCTTTGTCAATTTCTTCAAGCATAATATTATTTTCTTGAAGTCTTAGTTTTAATTTGTTTCTTTTATTTGAAAATGCATCTGCTTCTTTTAAACTAGTCCTTGCAATAGTACCTACAAAAGCGATAGTTGCACCAACGAAAAAGGCTATACGCCAACTTGACTCATGGTGATAAATATTTTGATTAGTAAAAATTGATGCAATACCTAGTGCTACCGTAGTGCCTACGGCAGAAAATACGGTTATAATTGTTACTAATGGATATTGTATAGGAGGAAATGAATTTTCGGTTAAGTACAGCTCTGCACCTCGTGCTTCTGCAGTTGCTGACATACCTTGAATTATACGACATATAGTAAGAACCCAAGAGGCTGTTATACCTATCTGTGCATATGTTGGCATGCTACCTATAATCACACAAGTAATAGCCATTAATAGTGTAGTTAAAACAACTACAATCTTACGTCCAAAATGATCGCCTATATACCCAAATATTAATGCTCCTATAGGTCTTAGCAAATAGGTAGAACAGAAAGAAAAGGCAGTAAGCAACGAAAAAGTGAAAGGATCATATTCCGGAAAAAATAAATTATTTAAAAGCACCGCCATATGCACATAAAGCATAAGGTCAAAATACTCTAGAAATGTACCTATAGAAAGTAATCCGACTGCTTGTTTTTGTTCTGTATTTAAGCTTCTTTGTTCTTTTTCGTAGCCTAACATAACCTTTATATATTAATTAGATTACAAAATAAGCTATACTGCTTTTGATTCAAAGTCAATAAAGGATTAAGAATTTTTAATAAATATTGTAAATATTTAGGTTTTGTAAAGTTATCTAACTTAAAATTTTCAAATTATCTATTTTTCTCTGAAAGCTTTAAATGCAGTATCAGTAACGGGATCAAGTAAATATCTAAGTAGTGTTCTAGTACCTGTTACGATTTGTACCTCAGCTTGCATACCGGGGTGTAATTCAAGATTTTTAATTTTAGCAACTTTGTTAAATTCATCCATATCGATTTCAACTCTTGCAACATAATAATTATCTTGCTGTTGTCCTGGATGCTGTCTTTCATCTTGTACGATATCGGGAGATATGCTTACTACTTTACCGGTAAATGTTGGAGTTGTTCTTGATTTAAATGCACTGAAACGTATTTTTGCAACTAATCCCTCATGTACTGAGTCAATGTTTTTTTGAGATACCTTTGCCTCTATTATTAATGGGTCATTAGTTGGCGAAATTTCCATAATAGGTTGTCCGTGACTTATAACACCGCCTATTGTGTGATATTTTAAATTATTAACTATACCGTCAACAGGTGATCTGATTATCACACGATTAAGCGAATCCGTCAGGGCATTATATTTTTCTTTAAGAGATGCGGTTTGTACTTGAGCTTCACGAAGCTCTGTTAAAGTCCGTTCAGTGTATTTATTTTGTTGATTTATAATTTTAATTTGAGTTTCGGTAATAGCATGGCGTATTCCTGCTATTTCGGCTTCAGTTGTTGCAACATCGCTTTTTGAAGCGGCGACTTTTGCCTCTTGGTCTAATAAGGCTGCTTTTTGTACAAAGCCTTTTTCTTTTAACGTTCTTAAAGCTTTTAAACGGTCTTGATAAACTTCAGCAGTTTTGGAGGCGGCAACTTTTTTGGCTTCTAAACCTTCAATTTTTTTCTCAAGTTGAGCAATATTTTGATGTAATGCATCTTTCTCTGAGTTATATACTTCTTTTCTAGATCTAAATAAATTTTCCTGCGTATGAATTATTTTAGCTACTTCTGGTAAATTGATATCCTGCATTAGAAAATCAGAGAATGCGATTTGTTCTAAATGATCACGTTCGGCAATTAAACGATTTTCAGTTGCCAAAAAATTACGGTACTGACTAAGAATATTTTCATGTTCGCTTTTTATTCTAGTTTCTTCAAGCTCTATTAATTTATCGCCTTCTTTGACTTTATCACCTTGCTTCACATAAATAGCATTGATTATTCCGCCTTCATGATGTTGAATCGTTTTTTTATTTGTGCTTGGCATTACGATACCGACAGCTACAGCACCACTATCAAGCGGAGCAAGAGCCGACCATAATCCGCCCATTAATACTAAAAAGATAATAACATAAATACCGAAAAGTATAGGTGACCTTGCAGCTTGGGCTACGTTATTACGATCTTTATCGGTTTTCTTGGTAATAAAATTAACAAACCTATCAAGTTTTACTAATAAGAGTTCTATAGTATGAGAGATTTTCTTTAATGCAGTATTTATTAAAGCTTTACGTTTAGAACTTTGACCTTTAAGGTTTAACGCATCTTCTCTTAAGGACAATAATTGTTTTAATTGTGCCGGAGTAATTTGAGGTTTATTGTGTTTTAAGTCCTGCATAATATTTAATCATTATTATATTTAGTCAGCATTGTTTGTATTTTGCGTCATTGCGAGGATATGACGTAGTAATTGACGAAGCAATCTTGATAGAATTCATGAGCTTGCCACGCTTACTAACGTTCGCTCACAATGATGATTTGGAAGCCATGCAACAATGCCAATCAAGTCACGATTTAATATGAATTGTACCGCTTTTTAAAGTTTTAAAGTGTTTTTGAATCTCTTCTTCCGTTCCGTAAACTGCAACGGCTCCATCCTGTAATATTAGAATTTTATCAACAACGGATAATACGGATGGTCTATGTGAAATTACAAGAACTGCTATTCCTTTAAGTTTTGCTTGTTTTAAGGCACTTGCAAGGGCCACTTCACCTGCCTCATCTAAATTAGCATTAGGCTCATCTAAAATGATGAGTTTTGGATTACCGTAAAAAGCTCTAGCAAGCCCGATACGCTGTCTTTGACCACCTGATAGATTCGAGCCTGCAGGACCAATATCAGAATCATAACCGTCAGGGAATCTTAATATCATTTCATGAGCTCCGGCTATTTTAGCTGCTTCAATAACTTTTTGCGGATCGGCATCTTCTTCCATTCTAGCTATATTTTGTTTAATACTACCGCTAAAAAGTTCTATTCCTTGAGGAAGATAGCCGACATGTCTACCGAAATCTTCTCTATTCCAACGATAAATTTCAGCACTATCTAAACGTACGGAACCTGATGATTCTTTCCATACCCCGACTATGATTTTAGCTAAAGTTGATTTTCCTGTAGCCGAAGGACCGATAATTGCTAAAACTTCGCCCGGTTGTACTGCAAAACTAACGCCTTTTAAGATATATTTCGGTACGGGAGGTTGCGGTAAATATTTCGGTATAGGGTGAGCATAATAAATATTTTCAACAGTAAGATGACCATCAACGTTCGGAATTGGCATCGTTTCGTCTCTAGAAGAATAAGTGTTAAATAAATTATTAATGTTTTTGTATGATTTAATAGCACCGCTCATACTTTTCCATAAATCAATAGCATTATCGAAAGGAGCAAGAGCTCTACCGACTATGATAGAACTCATAATCATATTACCGGGAGTCATATCTGCACTGTGAGATTTGACAACAATGTAAGCACCGACTCCGGTAACAGCCATTTGCATTATATTACGGATAAACCTTGAAAAGTTAGAAATAACACCGTTACGATAGCTAGCAACCGATTGCTTATCAAGTGCTAATATGTTAAATTTATGCCAATTTTTTGTAACATTCTTCATCATTCCCATTGCTTCAATTGCTTCTGCATTTCTGTTTGCAATATCGGCTTGTGTCATACCTTTTATCGAAAATTCGGTAGCTTCACCGAGTGTTTTATTAGTAGCTGCAGCGTTAAAGAAAGCGGTTGAAACTATTATAATTGCACCAAAAACGGTAATAAGACCGATATATGGATGAATTGAAAAAATAACCACAATATAGATAAGGCTCCAAGGGGCATCGAATAAAGTATTAATTCCGGTACTTGTTAGGAATGTTTTGACGGCTTGAAAATCACGTAATAATTGGCTAGAACCCATATTTGCTCGTGTTGCAGCTGCAGAAATTGAAGAAGCAAAAATTACGGGAGCTACTGTTCTATCAAGCCATTCTCCTACCTTTATAAGTGTAAAAGAACGAGCAATTTGTAATAATCCGTAAACAAAATAAATATATGCGATTATTATTGATAAAAATAATAATGTTTGTAGATTACCGCTTCCAAGGACTCTATCAAGAACTTGTAGTGAGTAAAGAGGAGTAATTAACATTAGTAAGTTGATTACAAAAGCAAACCAAAAGACTATCCAAAAAGTTGTTCTACATTCGCCTAATGCTATTACTAGCGGGTTTTTGTTATTTAGATTATTATTTTTATTATCCATATTAGTTATATTATAAATAATTATTAATTAATTCTTCAGCAATTTGAACACTGTTTAAAGCTGCTCCTTTACGTAAGTTATCACATGTGATCCATAGATTTATCGTATTATCTCTACTTACGTCATTTCTAATTCGGGAGACATATACGGCATCTTCGCCTACCACTTCAACGGGTGAGATATACGCAAGGTAATTATTATTAGAAATTGTAACAATTCCATCGGCATCTTGTAATATTTCTTCGACTTCTTTGGCATCAATTTTGTCTTTAAATTCTATGTTAACCGATATAGAATGACCGATAAATACTGGTACTCTAACAGAAGTAACGCTAGCTTTAAAGTGATTACCTATAATTTTGTTTAGTTCAGAAGCAATTTTTGCTTCTTCACTTGTATAGCCATCTTTATTTAAATCACCTATATGAGGAAAAAGATTAAATGCAATCTGTTTTGGAAATTTCTTAGGATCATTCTCTCCAAAAACATATTTAGATTTTGTTTGGTCGTAGAGTTCGTCCATTCCTGCTTTACCTGCTCCTGATACTGATTGATAAGTAGATATCACTACTCTTTTTATCTTTATTTCATTATCTAGCGGTTTTAATGCTACTGCAAGCGGAATGACGATACAGTTAGGGTTAGCTATGATATTTTTAGTATTAAACTTTTTAAGTGTTGATAAATTAACCTCAGGTACAATTAACGGCACTTGATTATCAACTCTAAAAAGTGAGGATTTGTCGATAACTACACAATTACTAGCAGTAGCTTTTGGTATAAATTCTTTTGAAACTTCTGAACCTGCACAAAAAAAAGCAATATCGATATCGTCAAAATGTAAACTTTTTAAACTATTAATTTGTAGTATTTTTTCTCCAAAGCTTACTTCCCGTCCTAGAGAGTTATCTGAAGCTATAGCATAAACTTTATTAATGGGGAAATTACGCTCAGCTAGAATATTGAGAGTTTCACGCCCTACATTTCCTGTAGCTCCGATTACTGCAATATTGTATTTTTTAGTCATTATTTATTAATCCAATGAGTTTTTCACCTCCGATAATATGGAAATGGAAATGAAAAATAGTTTGTCCCGATTTCTCGCCTTTATTAGTTATTAAACGATAACCGTCTTTATCTAAACCCGCTTCATTTGCTATATCAGAAAGTTTAGCAAAAAAATGTTTTATTTCGTCTATAGAAGCTTTAGAGATGAAATCGGCATAATCTATATATTCGTTTTTAGGTATAACGATAATATGTACAGGTGCTACGGGTGCTATATCTTTGAATGCTAAAATTTGTTCGTCTTCATAAATTATTTCTGCCGAAAGATTTTTACTTATGATTTTTGCAAAAACATTTTCTTTGTTATACATCATTTTATTCCTGTTAAAAGCTTTATTGTATGGCTTGATTTTCCGTCATTGCGAGTAAAAAATGTAAGTTTTGACGAAGCAATCCAGTAAGAAATTCTAATTTTAGCATTTCTTTAATTTTTTTTCTGGATTGCTGTGCAGTCTACGACTGCTCGCAATGACGATTTAATATTTATGAAACCACGTTTCTGTTAAACAAGCATACTACGTTTTAGAAATTTTAATTCAGCTTCAATTCGAGAGTTGGCAATTATTATATCTTCTAGTCGGTAATTATTTCTTTTTAAATAATTTTCTCTAATATCTGAAGCAAAAAAGCCGAAGCCTAATATTAAGACTATCTTAAATATAAACTTTAACTCTTCGATATTAATTGCTGTAACGATTATATTCGCTATTACGGTAATAGCAACAATTAACCACATTTTATGGTATAATGCCCAAAATATACTTAAAAGAGCCGCTATCCATGAAAAGCCTTCTGCAATAACAATAAAATTATTATTTTTTTGTGTGGAGTTAATGTATATTGCGTATATATTCATTATTTAAGTTTAAGCCTTGAAAATTCAAGGGACAATAATTAATTAAATTGGATTAGTCAAGTATACTCGTTTAATTTGGAAAATTGGCTACGTCGTTTTGGTAAGTCCTCGGATGCTCATGTATTAATATACGCTCCGCTCCTCGGCTTACAGACTCCTTGCTCTTTTCCAAATTAAACTTCGTCTATTCGTCTACTTAACAGTCATTCTAATAGTACTTAATTAACAACTTAATATCAATAAATTTTATATTATGTCAGATAATTTAGCCTTACATGGTACAACAATACTTTGTTTAAAAAAGAACGAAGAAATAATTATAGCAGCAGATGGACAAGTCTCGCATGGTAATACCGTACTAAAATCTACAGCACGAAAACTTCGGACTATAGCAAATAATAAAATTATTGCCGGTTTTGCGGGTTCTACGGCTGATGGTCTTGCGTTATTTGAAAAACTTGCAGTAAAGATAGAGCAACATAAGTATAATTTACTTAGAAGTGCAGTTGAGCTTGCAAAAGATTGGCGTAGCGATAAATATTTGAGACGTTTGGAAGCAATGATGATTGTTGCTGATCGTAGTCATATATTAATTTTAACCGGTAACGGTGATGTCGTAGAGCCTGAAAATAATGTGGCAGCAATAGGTTCAGGCGGTTTATTTGCGCTATCTGCCGCTCGCGCTCTAATGTCTTATGAGAATAATTTAACTGCTGAAGAAATTGCTTTAAAATCTATGAATATAGCTGCAGATTTGTGTGTATTTTCTAATCATAATATTATAATGGAAAAAGTTGTATGAAAGCTACTAAAACTACTTATAAAAAAGACCCTATGGGGCTTACCCCTTCTCAAATAGTGAATGAACTTAATAGATTTATCGTAGGTCAAGAAAAGGCCAAAAAAGCCGTTGCTATTGCACTTAGAAATCGTTGTCGTCGTAAAAGAGTAGAAGGTAATTTACGTAATGAAATAGTACCGAAAAATATTTTAATGATTGGTTCAACCGGTGTCGGGAAAACGGAAATAGCAAGACGCCTTGCAAAGCTGACTAATTCTCCTTTCTATAAAATTGAAGCAACTAAATTTACCGAAGTCGGATATGTAGGGCGTGATGTAGAATCAATAATTCGTGATTTAGTCGAAATAGCCGTTAATACTGAAAAAACTTTAGCAAAAACGAAAGTAGATCTTCATGCCCGTGAAAAAGCGATCGAGAGAATATTAGATAGTTTAGTAGGTAAAACTTCTAGTAGTGAGACTAGAGAAAAGTTCAAAGAAAAAATTTTAAACGGCGAACTTGATGATACGGAAATTGAAATTAGCGTAGCTGATACTACACCTGTTGGCGGTGGAAGTTTTGAAATACCGGGTATGCCGGGAGCATCTATGGGCGTTCTTAATCTTGGCGATATGATTGGACGAGCCCTTGGCAGCAGTAAGACTAAAACAAAAAAAATGCTAGTTAAAGATGCTATGGCTATTCTTATACCTGAAGAATCAGAAAAATTAATAGACCAAGAAAAAATTATTCAGCAAGCTATAAATTTAGCTGAAAATGACGGTATAGTTTTTATTGACGAAATTGATAAAATAGCTTCAACTGGTAGTTCTGGAGCAAAAAATGCCGAAATAAGTAGAGAGGGAGTGCAAAGAGATTTGCTACCTTTGATAGAGGGCACGACGGTTAATACTAAATATGGACCGGTTAAAACCGATCATATATTATTTATTGCTTCCGGTGCTTTCCATATTGCTAAACCTTCTGATTTATTACCGGAGTTACAAGGAAGGTTACCGATTAGAGTAGAATTAAATTCGCTTACCAAAGATGATATGATTAAAATATTGCTTGAGCCTGAAACTAGTTTAATAAAACAATATTCGGCGTTAATAGGTACTGAAGACGTACATCTTGAATTTGCTGCTTCTGCTATTGAGAAGATAGCGGATTATGCGATCACCGTTAATTTAGAAGTCGAAGATATAGGGGCTAGAAGGCTGCATACTATACTTGAGAATTTGCTTGAGGATATAAGCTTTGAAGCTAGCGAAATGAAAGGCAAAAAAATAACTATCGATGATAAATTCGTAGAAAATCAATTATCAAAAATAATAACTAATCTTGACTTAGCTAAGTTTGTTCTATAGTATGTTTTTTTCAATTAATGGTTAAGATAGGATTGTTATTTTTCATCATTACGAGGAAATTACGTCAGTAATTGACGAAGCAATCTCAGGAGTTAGTTATTATTTCATGAGATTGCCACGCAGCCTATGGCTGCTCGCAATGACGATTTAGTAGTATCCATGCAATAACATCTACAACCTAGCAAAATAGCATTTTAAGAAAAATTTCATGATAAGGCATATAGCAAGTCTAACGTGTTAAAGCAGTGTTATCTTCTATAGGGTTTGCACTACCTACTAAAAAGATTTTAATAAATTTAGCTCTGGCAGATTTAGTAAAAGAAGGAAGCCACTTCGATCTTGCGATTGCTTGTGCGATACTTACCGCAATGAATATTTTATCTGAACTTGAAATTGCGGAATATTTGATAATAGGAGAGCTATCATTAGACGGTTCAAGCTGACTGGTAAGTGGAGCTTTACCTGCAGCGATTGGGGCTTCTGTTAGAGGTAAAGGTCTTATTTGTTCAAGTAAAAACAGCTCAGAAGTTGCTTGGTCGGGTAATGATAATATACTTGTTGCAGGTAATTTAATTGAACTAGTAAATCATTTTAAAGGTTCACAAGTTTTAACTCATCCAGAAGCTAAGCTACAAGATGAGCCGATAAATTATCCCGATTTTAAAGATATAAAAGGTCAAACAATTGCTAAACAAGCTTTAGAAATTGCAGCATCAAGTGGCATAACCTTTTAATTTTTAATGTTCGGTTCTCCCGGAACCGGTAAATCAAGACTTGCTGCCTGTCTTCCCAGTATACTACCTAAAATGTCTACAAAAGAAATTTTAGAATGTAGTACGATTACAAGTATTGCAGGAAAATTTTTAGACGGTAAACTTACCAAAGCAAGGCCGTGCAGAACTCCACATTATTCATGCTCACTGGCCGCCATGGTCGGTGGCAGTGTCGGAAAAAAAGTAAAGCCTGGGGAAATTACGCTAGCTCATAACGGAGTATTATTTTTAGATGAACTACCTGAATTTCCACAGCATGTTATTGATGCATGAAGACAGCCTATTGAAAACGGTGAAATACTAATCTCACGATCAAATGCTCATATAAAATATCCGGCAAATTTCCAGTTAATAGCAGCTATGAATCCTTGTAAATGCGGTTATTGAGGCGATTCTTATAAGGAATGTATGAAAGCTCCAAAATGTGCTAGCGACTATCAAATGAAAGTATCGGGACCTATTATGGATAGATTTGATTTGTATATAGAAGTATCTAGTATTAATGTTTATAATTATGATTTGATTGTCTGAGGAAGAATCTGAATATATAGCCGAGAAAGTACTTTTAATTCAAGAAAAGAGATATGAGGGCTATAATAAGTTTTGATTACGCTATAAAATATTTATTAAAAGATAAAGGGGATTATAAAATAGTCGAGGGATTTATTTCGGCTATTCTTAAAGATGCTGGTTATAGTTCTGTTAAAATAAAAGCCCTACTAGAAAGTGGCAGTAATAAAGAAAATGATAGCTTAAAATCTAGCGTAGCAGATGTCATTGTGGAAGATGAAGAAGGGCATAAATATATAGTAGAAATAGATAAATCCTATACAAATCTTTTTAATGCATAAAGCTTGTTTTAATTCTAGTAGATTAATAGTTGATAGTATTTCTAAGAGCGAGGATTATTCTACTATAAAAAAATATTTCATATTAATTTATTGTATTTTCCTTTTGATAATATGAAAGCACCTTTATATCACGGTAAGACTATTTTTAGAGAAGTTGATAAAAAACACCCTATGAAATTTTCTTTGGGAGATATGAGAGGTAAAATATTTGATTTATATAATGTATTTCCAGAATATATTGTAATATCAGTACCATTATTTAATGATGTTATAAGAGATGAATTGGATGGCTATATGTAGTAAAACATTATGAAGTTAAGAAAGATTTTAAATCACCATATATGAAGAAAGTAGCAAAACGTCTTGATATACTTAAGATGACTCCTAAAGAGCAAATAATTTATCGTGCCTATATGAATAAAAGCTATAAAGCGTGTGATTATATAGTTTCTGCTGAAGAAAAAGTTAGAGAACAAGGTATGGCAAAAGGAATAGAGTAGGGGAGGAAAAAAGGTAAACAAGAAGGTATACAAGAAGGCGAAGTGACAAAAAGTATAAAAATAGCAAAAAAGATGTTAATGCAAAAAAACTCGATAGAAAAAATACATGAGATTACTGAAGTATCTATAAAAGAAATAGAGCGATTACAAACAGAAATTGAGAACCTTAAAAAATAACTATCTTTAATGACAAAAATTTACTTTATAGCTGGTGAGGTGTCGGGAGACTTTGTAGGTGGTCGTATAATGCAGCATTTAAAAAACAATACAGGAGTACAACTCAATTCACCTTTATCAAGCTTTGTGAATGACGCTGTACAGTTTGTTGGTGTTGGCGGCAAATATATGGAGGAAGCCGGTAGCTTTAAAAGCTTATTTCCTATTACTTCCATAAATTTAATGGGTTTTGTAGAAATTTTGCCTCATATTTTTAAGCTTAAAAAATTAATTGATAAAACTGTGGAGGATATAATAAATAGTAAAGCTGATTTATTAATTACCATAGATTCACCAGGGTTTACTTATCGTGTGGCAAAGCGAGTAAGGAAACTTTTACCAAAGCTGAAAATGATTCATATCGTTGCACCGTCAGTTTGGGCATATAAAGAGGGTAGGGCAGTAAAATACGCTAAAATTTATGATTGTTTATTTGCTTTACTACCGTTTGAACCTCCATATTTTACTAAAGTCGGTCTTGATTGTAGATATATAGGTCATCCGATTATGGAGCAAGAGTTTTATAGTGATAAAATAGCTTTACGTGAAGAGTTTAAAATAGATGAGAATGAGAGAGTTTTGTGTGTTACTCTTGGTAGTAGAAAGGATGAGATTCTAAGGCATTTATCGGTTTTTGTTTCTTCTATTGAAGAAGTATTCAAGAGTTGTAATAATCTTAAAGTTATATTTACTCTTGCAAATCCTGCTCATGAGGCAATAATAAAACCGTTTCTAGAAGATGTTAAGTTTAATTATTTATTTTCAAGTGAGAGACTTAAAACTTATGCTGTTGCGGATGTAGCTTTAGCAAAATCCGGTACTAATACTTTAGAGATAGCAGCTTCCGGTACTCCTATGATTGTGGCTTATAAAGTTAATCTTATAAGCTTTTTTATTATCAGGCTATTGATAAAAATAAAATATGTTACGTTGATAAATATTATAGCCGATAAAGAAATAATTCCGGAATTTATCCAATTTAATTGCCTAGCTAATCTTATTAGTAATAAGCTTCAAGAGTTATTATTTAATTCTAAGAAAGCTTGTGAGCAGGTAATAGAAAGCCAAAAAATTTTGCAGCAATTAGGATTTAAGTCAAACCGATTACAGCTAAATTCAGAAAGTTTTAGACACGATGAATTTAAAGGTAAGCTAGCTAGGTGTACAAAAGTACTTGAACACAGGCTTAGCTTGGAAAATTCGCTTGTATCAAGTGATCGAGATGACGCTGTACCTTCTTATATAGCTGCAGAAATTATTAAACAGGAGTTCTTAGAACCTAAAATAAAGTTGTTAAAAGAGAAAGATTAGTACTTGAAACCGGTGGTCCACAACATTTTCTGAATTATAATAAACATTAATATTAATATAATAACAAAATATATTTCCATGTTTTTTCTTATAGTATTAATTTGTTTCATTAAAATTTTTAAATCATTGGAAATTTTTTTGTATTCCTCATTGTTATCAGAACGCATTGTTGTCAAGAAACCGGATAAGTTTCCTAACTTATTTTGTAAAGCTTTTAACCTTTCAGTATGTTCTTCGTGTTTTAGATCTGTATTGTGATCTTGTATCATAATATATAATGCCCATTATAAGATCAGTATTAACGCCGGTATAGTAATATGTACTATGAATAAAGATTTATATTTCTTGTTTGTAACAAAAATTCTAACTTTTTCATTTTACAGGAGTATACTATTGTTATAGTAAATTGGTTTGCGTTATTAATTTGTTGCTCATTAGTCATCTAATTTTAATTACCAAATATTAAAACTATTGATTGATTTAGTACAAACTATATAATTTAAATTTAGCAAAAAGTTAGTTTTACTATATGTTATTTCAAATGTCAAGAAAAAACCATATTTCGTGGTATTTTTTTATCAATATTTCTAAGCCTTATAAAAATAATAGTTATTATGTTAAACAACCTATTAAAAACTAAACTTTTTTTAGTTATAGTATCTCTAACTATATTTATTACTTTGCTAAATTTTAGTATATTTTATATTTTTGTGCCGGGTGATCTTACTCAAAATAAAACGATAATTATTGAACCTAAATTATCCGTAAATCAAATAGTTACAAAACTTTATTCTAATGAAGTAATCAAATATCCAAGAATTTTTAAGGTAATTGCTAAAATTTATTCTATAAAAAGACCCCTTAAAAGTGGTGAATATGTGTTTACTCGTAATATATCACCTCTGCAAACTTTAAGAATATTAGCAAGCGGTAAATCTATAATACACAAGATAATTGTCCCGGAAGGTACGGTAGTTAGTGAGGTTATAAAGAAAATTAATGAAGAAAGTCGATTACTTGGAGAAATAAAAGGGATAATACCTGAAGGTTTTTTAATGCCTTCCACGTATTTTTTTTCTTACGGTGATCAAAAAGAGCAGATAATTGATCACATGAGAAATTTAATGTCTGCTAATTTAGATAAAGTAATGCAAAATCTTGCACCGGATTCTCCATTAAAAACTAGACTTGAGGTATTAACGCTAGCTTCAATAATTGAAAAAGAAGCCGGCTCAAATGCAGAAAAACCTATTATAGCAGCAGTATTCATTAATCGTTTAAAGAAAAATATGAAGCTACAAGCCGATTCGACTACTATATATGCTTTGACTGAAGGAAAATTTAAATTAGCAAGAGCTTTAACAAAAAAAGATTTATTGCAAGAACTACCCTATAATACTTATTATATAAAAGGTTTACCACCCGGTCCGATTTCTTGTCCGTCGTTAAAATCTTTAGAAGCAGTGGTAAAATCTGCTAAAACGGATGCATTATTTTTTGTAGTTGATGGTAAAGGCGGGCATAATTTTTCTAACAATCTTAATGATCATAATAGATTTGTTGAAACTTATCGAAAAAGTTTGATTAAAGTACCTGAGCCGGCAATTGATCCTGAAAAACCATCTACTCGATGAACTTCAAAAATTGGCTACGTCGTCTTATAAGAGCTGTGGTGCTCATGTATTAAGTATACGCTCCGCTCCTTGCCTTATAGACTCCTTGCTCTTTTTGAAATTGATTTGCGTATATTTTTATCTACTTAAGGGATGTTATCATGAATAATAGTGAATTTAGTAAAATAGCTGAGACAACAATTGCATATATAGCAGAAAAGATAGAAGAGCAGGATAAAGAAGCAAGTATAGATGTAGATTTACAAGGCGATATATTAAACCTTGATACTGATAAAGGGGTATATGTAATAAATAAACAAAGTGCCGCCAAAGAAATTTGGTTGTCGTCGCCGGTTAGCGGTCCTTATCATTTTTTGTATGAACAAGGCGCATGGACAAATAGAGCAGGGCTTGAATTAATGGCTATTTTAACTGAAGAACTTAATATTAAATTTTGATACTTGCCCCACTTGAAAAATTAGCCACAATGTCTTTGTAAGACCTCGGATGCTGAACGTTTAATATACGCTCCGCTCCTCGGCTGACAGACCTATTACTCTTTTCCAAGTTAAACTTCGTATCACTACTCTTCATTTTACTTCGGAGTATATATGAAAGATTTTGAAACTGCCGATAGTGCTGAAAAAGTTTATGATTTAATAATAAAAAATGTTCCTACTAGTGCATCTATATTCATTGATGTTGACGATACGCTTATAACTCCTAAATCAAAAACTTTTAAGCAGCCGCCTTATAATCAAATAATTGATAGAATTAAGGAAAATAAAAGTAGTTATGACAATTATAAGGAAATTATCAGTAATTGGCGTTTGCAGCGAAAAGTAATATTAATTGATGAAGAGTGGGTAGAAGTTATAAACAAGCTCAAGGAAAAGTTTCCGGTTTATGGTCTTACACAAATGAATACGGGAGCATTCGGCAATATTCCTTCTATGCAAGATTGGCGATATAAAGAACTAAAAGAGCTGGGTCTCAAATTTTCAGATAATGAAAAATTAGCAATTTATAATTCAGGACAAAAGGATGATGCTATTTTTTATAAAGGTATATTTATAACTGGTAATCACTCAAACAGTGGTACTTTATCAAAATTTTCTGAAGAGCTAAATGCTAGTTTTATTGTATTTGTTGATGATCGTGCGAAGGTAGGAGATTATTGTAAAAAGAATAAAATAGGTTTTTTAGACATTTTATTTGACGGGCTTAAAAATTTAACAGGCGAACCTGATCCTACACTTGCCGAATTTTAAGAATCATATTTAATAGAAAACGCTAAATGGCTTGAAGACATAGAAGCTTATGGGCTAATGGTCAGGAAGTAATAATTAAATAGAATACATGCCTACATAGATATCATCATTGCGAGCAGCCATATAGGCGGTGTGGCAATCCATAAAAAATAATAAAAATTCTGTAAATCAGAATTTTTAACTAGATTGCTTCGTCAATTATTTTATAATTTCCTTGCAATGGTGACTTAGTATCCACGCAACAATGCCACGCAGGAATGGTGTCGAGAGTCGTACAACACTCTAAATAATCCCTAAAATCCATGAGTTTTAAACATGTACTTTCTAAAAAATTTTTTGATAATATTCGTAGTCTAATACGTCTGTTTCAGCTATCAAAGTTGAGACAGAAATAATCGGCAATATGAGTGGTGAGGTTGTTTTAGATTTACCCTATGCATGGGCAAATGCCTACATATTACAAGCAAATCAAAAATGTTAAGCTAGAATATCCTATTGGAAAATTACAGTTTAGAAATCAAGACTCGAATAAAGCTATTTTAAATACGGGAAAAATCAATATTATTCGTTTAAGCTACGAAATATATCAAAAAACCGGTAATCCTTGTGATATCCACGAAGCAATAATTAGACAAAATTTAATTCATTCACCGGGTTATGGGCTTTTTGCTACTCCCGGTGATCTAAATGGAAATGATATAGTAGCGTTTAACATTGAATGGAATAATATTCCTGATAGCTGGGACACAATATCAGATTATGGTCTTGGTAAAAGCGTGAAATTTAAAGCTATGCCGATTGAATTATATAGTGCAGTTTATGCAGCGGGTGATTTACGTGTTTACAAAATTGTCGATCAAAAAAATCCTGTATATCTTGCGTTACATGGTCAATTTGATCTTAAAGATGAAGAAATAGCTTCTTATATAAATAAAATTATCAAGGGACAAAGAACATTTTTCCATGATAATGATTTTCCTTATTATCTAATAAGCTTAATCGAGGGGAATCAACCTAGACATATGGGCAGAACGGGCTTAACTCATAGTTTTACTGCATTTATTCCTCAAGGTTTGGACAAATAGGATTATATAACGTTACTTGCTCATGAACATCTACATAATTGGACAGGGAAGAAAATACGTAATAACTTAGAACGATTAAATTATTGGTGGAGCGAGGGATTTACCGATTATTATAGCAGGGTTTTAGCCTTACGTTCTAGTGTTATAACGCTTGAGGAATTTGTAGAAGAATTTAATAAATTCTTTGAGAATTATTATTTATCACCTGTTATAAATGAACCTAATAATTTAATTGAAACAGATTATTGGCAAGATTATGCAGTACAAAGATTGCCATATTATCATGGATTTGTTTTGGCACTTTATTTGGACAATTTCATTAAAGAGAATAATAAGAGTAAATCGCTGGATAATGTTATGCTTGATTTATTTAAAACCTCAAAAGAACAAGAATTTTCAAGCGATTATTTTAAAACAATAGTTAAAAATTATCTTCCAAAGGGCATAGATCAAGAGATAAACGAATATATAGAACAAGGTAAAACTATAGATTTAGCTAATGTTGCTAAAGTGCTGCCGATCGAGACAATAACAATGTGGGCATATGATCGTGGTTTTGATAGAGATGCTTTCATAAATAATTATACAATAAAAGATATTGATGAAAATAGTAACGCTTATAAATCTGGACTTAGAAACAGGGACATAGTTATAAAATATGATTTTCCTAAATGGGGTTCTTCTGATCAGATAGTTACAATCAACACAATTAAAGGCGAGTTTCAATTTAGACCTGAAAGTACTAATAAAAAAGATATATAAAGGTTCAAGCCTACTTTGTCTAAAGAAGATAAGCTAAAAATCAAAAAGTTTTTTAACAGCTAAACCTTCTTTTTATCTTAATGTATTATCAATTTTTAATTATTTATTAATAATGCCCATTGATACAACCCAACATTTAAGTTATAATTGCGTCACGATTTAATTTTAAGGGGAAAAATCATGACAAAAAACTATACAGAGCCACAAACTTCAAAAAAAACATCTAGTTACTTTGACAGTGCTACAATTCATTTTCAAAATGCTACCAAAGCTGCGACAGATTTCACAATGTATGTGCTACCTTAGCAACGGAACATGCTATTAATGTGATAGAAAACGGTGCAAAAACTGTATGTTCCGTTCAGGGTTTTGTTTCTGATGTGAACAACTCTAATTATTCTGTTGTATCTACATTTGCTTAAGTAACCGTAGCAAGCCTTGCAACTTTGGTTTATTACAATCCTCCGGTTCTTATCGGTGCTTTTACCTTAGGAGCAATTTTAATTTCGCCGTCCGATTAAAAAATACAGTAAAAGCAGGACTAACTGCAGGATATGTAGTTTATGAAACTGTGGGAAGGTTTAGTAGCAGGAACAGCAGGTATAGTTTCTCTTATTGCCGATAATATTTACGGTGATACCGCAGAGCTTCCGGTGCTATTAATACTAACATGATAGAGTATTATAGTTAAAACATTGTCATACTCAATCGTTATTGCGAGGAGTTGCATGGCTTCTATGTCATTCCCGCGAAAGCGTGAATCTAGTAAAACATATAAAAACTTGTTTTTATATGTTTATTTTACCAAATATACAATTTTTGTACCGATAAGATTATTTTTACTGGATCCCCGTTTTCGCGGAAATGACATAGAGAGTCACGCACTAGTTAAACGCTTTATTATCTCTTCTCTATCAATCAAAGGTAAAACGCCTGCGATTTCCGGTCCTGATTCTCTGGCGGTTAAAGCAAGGCGAAGAGGTAAAAATAACTCCTTACCTTTCCTGCCTGTTATATTTGTTATTTCTTTAGTCCAAATGCTCCAGCTATCTTTAGTGATTTCACCTTTCGGTAATAATTCTGCTGCTTGCTTTAAATATTCCTTATCTAAATTTAGATTTTCTACATTCGGAGTTTGATGGCAAATTTTCCACCAATCTTTTACATCACGTAATTTTTGCAAGTTAGGGCTTACCGATAACCAAAAATTTTCATCAATATACTCGGCATCTATTTCTTTAAGGCGTTCTTTTACTGTATCAAAATCTAAACTTATAAGTAATTTATGATTTAATCTTTCTAAATCTTCCGGCTGATAGATAGTTGGACTTTTAGAGAAACTACTTATCTCAAATTGATTTGCTAGCTTCTCCATTGATTTATAAGGCAAGATTTGTGCTGATGAACCAAGTAAACTAAAAAAGCTAGCGATTGCCATAGCTTCGATTCCAACTTCTTTTCTAAGAGTTGCGATCTCAAACCCTCCAACTCTTTTAGAAATTTTCTCATCTTTATTGATTATTAAACTTAAATGCCCAAAAGTCGGAGGAGTAGTATTTAAAGCCTCAAACATTTGCATTTGAATGGCGGTATTGCTAACGTGATCTTCACCCCTAATAATATGAGTAATATCATAATCAATATCGTCAATAACTGAGCATAACATATAGGTCATACTACCGTCTGCTCTTATCACTATTGGGTCGCTTAAAGCCTTGCCGTCATATTTAACTTCGCCTTTGATCATATCATGCCAGCTAATCGGTTCATGATTTACCAGAAATCTATAATGCGGTTTTCTTCCTTGTTCTATATATTTCTTTGCTTGCTCTTCAGTTAGATTTAAGCTAGCTCGATCATAAATTGGTGGTAAACCTTTAGATAATTGAAATTTACGCTTTAATTCTAGCTCTTCAGGAGTCTCATAGCAGGCATATAATCTTTTTTTGTCTAGTAATAGATTTTTGATTGCATCATATCTACTTAAACGACTTAATTGATTAAATGTCTGATCCCAATTAATATTTAAAAATTTTAGATCTTCCTCGATAGCGTCTTTATATTCCTGTTTACTACGCTCTAAATCCGTATCGTCAAATCTTAAAATAAACTGTCCGTTATGCTTCTTTGCATATAGCCAGTTAAGCAATGCTGCCCTGATATTCCCGACATGTAACATACCGGTCGGTGACGGAGCAAATCGTGTTATAACTTTTGTCATAAATAAGTAATTTTATTAATTGTCATCCCGTGGCTTGACCACGGGATCTTGTATCACAGCCTGTGTCCTGAGACCCCGTGATCAAGTCACGGGATGACACTAAACCATTTACGCCGGTTTCTTCTCTAATTTCGCTTTATTCTCTTCAATTAGCTTCATCGCATCATCTAAGCTTAAATTTAGAAAATCATATTTTTTTTGCACTGAAATAAATTTACCCATATATTTTATGTAAGGACCGAATTTACCGTATCCTATCATAATTTCCTCGTCGCTATCTTTATGAATACCTATTTTTAGCGGTAAGCTTAGAAGCTTTAATGCTATATCAAGTGTAATATCATTTTGGTTCAAGCTAGCAGGCACGGGGCTACGCTTTGGCTTTACTTTGCCTTCTTGTTCGCCAAGTTGAATATAAGGTCCGTAAGGTCCTTTTTTCAGATATATTTCTACTCCGTCTTTATCCGTACCTAAAACTTTATTCTCATTAGGCATAGCGGCAGGCTCGCCTTCATTCTCGTTGTTATCGTTACCGCTAACAATAGATTTTCTAAAAGTACATTCAGGGTAATTACTACATGCTAAAAACGCTCCGAACTTACCAAGCTTTAAGCTAAGTTCGCCCGTGTTACATGAAGGACAAACTTTAGATTCTTTATTCTCACCGAACAGGTGATAATCAAGGGCTTTCTGTACATAGCTAATAATCTCGGTTATTTTCTGCTCGTTTACTGATTCAATATTATGGTTAAAACCGCTCCAAAAATTATTTAAAGCAGCTTTCCATTCAAGTTTGCCGGCTGCTATTGCGTCTAATTCGTTTTCAAGTCCTGCAGTAAAATCATATTCAACGTATTTTTTGAAGAAACCGACTAAAAATACCGTTACCAAACGTCCAAGCTCTTCAGGTATAAATCGTTTTTTCTCAAGAGCAACATATTTTCGATCTTGTAAAACCGATAAAATACTAGCATAGGTCGAAGGACGACCGATCCCAAGCTCTTCAAGTTTTTTCACTAAACTTGCTTCTGAATATCTTGGAGGCGGTTCAGTAAAATGTTGATTTGGAATAACTTTTTTAGTTTTAAGCGGCTCTTGTTCTTTTAAAGGCGGCAGCATTTTATTTGCTTCTTCAGCTTTATCGTCCATACTTTCACGATAAACCTTATAAAATCCGTCAAAGGCTATAGTCGATCCGTTTGCTTGTGCCAAATATTCTTTATTTTCCGAAGCTAAATTTGCAACTACCAAATCCATTATAACATTTTCCATTTGGCAGGCTATAGTTCTTTTCCAAATCAACTCATAAAGCTTATAATAATCCTTTTCTAGCTTTTCTTTTAAGCTATCAGGAGTATAAGTAATATTTGTTGGTCTTATTGCTTCATGAGCTTCTTGAGCATTTTTTACTTTGGATTTATAAATTCTAGGGCTAGTCGGTAAATATTTATCGCCGTAACTTTTATCGATTAACTTACGTATATCTGCTATTGCATCATTTGATAATGTAACGCCGTCGGTTCTCATATAAGTAATAAGCCCTATAGTTTCCTTACCTATATCAACACCCTCATAAAGTTTTTGTGCTATTTGCATAGTCTTTTTAGCACTAAAACCTAATTTTCTTGCTGCTTCTTGTTGTAGTGATGCAGTAATAAAAGGAGGTTGTGGTTGACGTTTTTGTTGTTTTTTTTCTATCTTATCAACATGAAATTTTTGAGATTTTAATTTTTCGGTTAAATCTTTGGCGTTTTTTTCGTTAATAATTGAGAATTTTTCTAACTTCTGATCGTTTACGTGAGTCAATTTAGCAGTAAATAGTTCGTTATTACTATTTTGCATTTTAAGGCTAATATCCCAATATTCTTCTGACTTAAAACGCTCTATTTCATCTTCTCGCTCACATATTAATCGCAGAGCCACAGACTGCACACGTCCTGCCGATTTACATCCCGGTAACTTACGCCATAAAAGAGGTGAAAGGGTAAAGCCGACTAAATAGTCTAAAGCTCTTCTTGCTTGTTGGGCATTTACTAAGTTATTGTCAAGTTTCCTAGGGTTTTCAACGGCATGAATAATTGCTTTTTTAGTGATTTCGTTAAATGCTATCCTTTTGAAAAAATCATCGGATTTAACTTGATTCTTTTCTTTTATTACCTCTGCAACATGCCATGAGATAGATTCACCCTCACGATCAGGATCGGTTGCAAGATATACTGCATCAGCTTTTTTAGCATCTTTCACTATGGCATCTACATATTTACCGGCTTTATCGGAAATATCATATTTCATTGCAAAATTTTCATTAGGTAACACCGAGCCTTTTTTAGAAGGTAAATCTCTAATATGACCGAATGATGCAATGACCTTAAACTCATCACCTAAATATTTATTTATCGTTTTTGCCTTTGCCGGCGATTCTACTATTACTAATTTCATCTACTTATTATAAACTAATGATATTTTATTACCGGCGTGACGCGTTACTGTCCCGGCGAGTTCTAATTCTAATATTACCGTATATATGATAGGAAGCGGTAATTCTATTTCTTTTGGTAAATATTCCAAGTCTTATGGGTACTGCCGATAATAATTCCAATATAGCAAGCAGTACGCTCCTTTTGTGACGGTTCTTTAACATATCTCGTATTTACTTACTGTTCCTAGCTCAACAAAATCCTTAAATAATCCATCATCTTTTTTCATAAATTCTTCATATTGTGGTAAATTAGCTAAAATATAGTCTACTGATTCCACTAAATATGCTCCATCTCTAATCAATTTATTTGTACCTTAACATCTTGGATCTAAAGGAAAGCCAGGAACGGCAAATATTTCCCTATTTTGTTCAAGTGCAAATTTTGCAGTTATTAATGAATTGGATTTTAAGCTTGCTTCTACTACCACTACTCCTAAGGCTAGTCCCGATATTATCCTGTTACGCTGTGGGAAATGTTTTCCAAGCGGGGTAAAGCCGATAGGTAACTCAGCTAATATTAAACCTTCTTCTGCTAAATTTTCAAATAGTTTTTTATTTTCCGGTGGATATATATGATCAATACCGCCTACAATAACTTCGATAGTTTGAGAAATTGCAGCTTGATGTACGCTGCTATCTATTCCTCGTGCTAACCCTGAAACGGTTATATAACCTTCTTTTACTAAATCATTTGCAATTTTATGCGCAAAGCTTCTTCCGTTTGCAGCAGCGTTTTTGTGCCTACTATTGCAACGCATTTATTATGGTTTAATAACTCTATATTACCTTTATAGCTTAATATTGGCAGTGGATCATAAATTTCAAGTAATAATTTTGATATTCCGGAGATTTATATGTGATGATCTTAGCATTGTCTTTTTCGAGAAGCTATAACTCTTTTTCAGCATCGCTTTTACTGAAAATTTTAATTGGTTTTGACTTTCCGCCTCGCAATGAAAAATCCGGAATGTTATCTATGGCAGTTGCTACATCACCAAATAATTTAATTAAACTAAAGAAAGTTTTAGGACCGATATTTCACTCCTAATAAGATGTAAAATATTAATTGTTTCAATATTATAAGATATTTTAGGAGCAGAAAATAATTCTTTCAACATTATTTAGGGTTATTTGATATTGCGTTAGTGCTGTATTTCATTCCTGCCTAGTCGGGAATCCAGTCAAGCATATAAAAATTTGTATTTTTATATGTTTATTTTGTTAAATATGTAATTGTTTATCAATGTTAAGGTTATTTTTTGCTGGATTCCCGCTTTCGCGGGAATGACATCGAACCATGCAACAACACTAGACAAGCCACGGTAGGACAGTTTTCCACTTTAATAACACAGTAGTAATATATTACAGCTTCTCTGCATGTGAGCTTAAATAATGTGCTATACCTTCATGTGATGGGGTAATTGCTTCCTCACCTTTATGCCAGCCGGCAGGACAAACTTCGCCGTGCTTTTGATGATGAGTTAAAGCATCGATTACTTTTAATGTATAATTAATATCACGACCGATAGGTAAGTCGTTAACTAGCATGTGACGTACTATGAAATTCTTATCGATTAAAAAAGTTCCACGCAAAGCAACACCGTCTTCATTAAGTACATTATATTTTGAAGAAATATCCTTTTTTATATCGGAAACCATTGGGAATTGTACTTGTCCAAGCCCGCCTTTATTATGCGGAGTATTTTTCCAAGCTAAATGGCTAAAATGAGAATCAACGCTAACAGCTACTACTTTAGTACGTCTTTCGGTAAATTCACCAAGCTTATTGTGAAATGCTATAATTTCCGATGGACAAACAAAAGTAAAATCTAGGGGATAAAAAAATAACACTATATTATCCCCTGCAGCATAATCGCTAAGTTTAAACTTATCGTCTATATTATTATTAGGCATAATAGCTTGAGCTGTAAAATCTGGAGCAGTTTTGCCGACAAATACTGACATATTCATAACCTTTTATTAATTAATAATCTGATATGATATATAAAACTAATTATTATTACAATAATAAATCGTTATAAATTGCTACTTATCTATTTTCGTTCCCGAAGAAGCTTTTAATTGGTTAAATATAGTTAATGCTCCGGTTATAAAACTACTCGGTTCTGAAAGATTTGCGGGTAAAATTACGGTGTTGGTATCTTTAGCCAAATTACCGAACGCACTAATATATTGCTCGGCTATTTTAAGAGCTACTGCATCACTTCCTCCCGTTTTTTGTACGGCAGTTGCGACAATCTCAATACTATTGGCCGTAGCGGTAGCGACTAAGCCTATTGCTTCAGCTTCACCTTTTGCCCTGTTAACTTGATCTGTATAAGAAGCTTCTGAATTCAGTACGATTTGTGCTTTTTCACCTTCTGCATGGTTAATTTTTGCTTGTCTATTACCTTCCGACTCTAGAATTTGAGCTCTTTTTTGACGCTCTGCTGCTACCTGCAATTCCATAGCTTTGAGTATAGTTTGCGGAGGTTGAATATCTTTAATTTCATAACGCATACATTGTATGCCCCAATTTATAGCAGCCTGATTAATAGCTGCTACAATTGCTACGTTTAAAGTTTCGCGCTCTTCAAAAGTTCTATCTAAAGGGAGTTTACCGATTTCCGAACGCATAGTAGTTTGAGCAAGCTGTGTTATGGCATAGTAAGGATTATTAACACCATAAGATGCTGCCATTGGATCAATGATCTTAACATATAAAACACCGTCTATAGATAATGTTACGTTATCGTTTGAAATAGCTGTTTGAGCGGTAACGTCTATTGCTTCTTCTTTTAAAGTATGTTTGTATGCTACTCTCTGAATAACAGGGATGAGTAAATTTAAGCCAGGTTGCAGTACCTTATCGAATTTTCCAAGTTTTTCTACTACCCATGCTTGTTGTTGCGGTACAACTTTAACCATTTGTATTATAACTAAAATCGCTATAATACTGAAAATTAATAATGCATATTCCATAATTCAATACCTTTTTTATTTCCACTCTATATTATTTTTAATTATAAAAAAAGGATTTAAGTTAAACGGTACTTAATTATATATTTTTTTATCACTAAAATGGGTTTTAATTACTTTGAGTAAAGAAAGAATGCTTGAATATTCTTCAAGTTGTTCATTTACATTTTTTATCTCATTTAAAGCGCTATTAAAATCTTTCTGCAATAAATACGTTTCAGCAGCTTTATTTTGTTCTAGTGTTTTAAGTAAAATACTTTGTAAAAATCTATAATAATAGTCGTCTAGTTTATGTATATCAGACATAATAATAAATCATATAATTATTGAATTCTTAATTTATATATAAATTTTTTAATAATTCAATAATTTTTAACTAGATTTACATATACTTAAGTCTTTATCTATTATGTCGGAATCTATATTTAAACAGTCAAGGATTGAATGAAATACATAATCATGGCTAATTTCGGTATTAGCATAATTTTTAATTGAAGATACTGATTTAGGATATTTGGCTTGAAAAGCATCTGATACCCAAACTATAAGAGGTACGGTTATTTGTTCTGCAAGTAGTGAACCGCCGTGACCGTAATAACCATTTTCTCCGAGGGATTCGCCGTGATCAGATACATATAATAAAAATGCATTTTTATCTTTAAGCAAATCTATTAAATTAGATAAAAAAAAATCGGTATATAAAATAGAGTTATCATAACTGTTAACTAAAGCAAGCTTATCGCAATCACTTGCATCGCCCTTAACCTTAATAGGACAGGTAGGGGTAAAATACTCAAACTCTTTTGGATATCTCGCATTATAGTTCCAATGGCTGCCGGAAGTGTGCACTACTAAAAATTGTTTCTCTGAGTTTGTGATTATTTCTTTTATAAAAGGCAATATTTTTTCATCATGATCATTTAAAGAAAATAGGGCAGAGCCGCCCGGTACTATAGTAAAATTAACGTCATTATATATATTACTGAGGTCAAAATTTGCAAAACGCCTCATTAAAGTTTGAGTACCGATCCAGGTAGTATTAAAGCCAAGATTTGTTAAAATTGATAAAAAGCTGTTTTCTTGTCTACTATTTTCAATTTGACTTGCAGGATAACGTGAAAGTAACGACGGTACGGAAAGATAGGTAAGGTTAGAAGAAGATTTAGCTTTGAAAGAAATTAGGTTTTGAGTAGTCTTTAAGTAAGGAGTTGTATCTCTTTCATAACCGTTAATACCGAAATGATCAAATCTTGCTGATTCTCCTATAACTAAAACACCGATAATATCTTTATCTGACTTATCTATAAAGTTATATTGTTTGCTAATATCTATACATGCATAATTTTTTTTACCGAAATTTCCGGCAAAATTAAGGTAGCTATTATGTAAATACTGAATGGGAAAATAATTTTTTAGTATCTTAAATGAAGGAGTAATAATATTATATACAAAAATAAGTAAGCAAGCGGCAGATAATAGTTTTGTTACGAATGATTTAGAATTTTCGGCGGCAAAAGATTTGAGAGTATAAAAACAGGTAAAAAGGCAAAAAATTATCCATATTATTAACTTAATGCTGGTTAATTCATAAACTTCGTTTAAATCAGTTGAGAAAAAACTACCTATTACTTGTTTAGTAGGATTGATTTTGAAGAAATAAATGTAATAACTAGCAATAGCAGATGTTATAAATAAAAATCCCACACCGATTTTTAACACTAATCTATGTACGCTAAGACCGAAAAATGCTATAAAAGAAAATATATAAATATAGCAAAAATCTTTTGATAACTCTAATATCCCTCTAAAGATTGTTGCTTTATAATAATCAAATTTATAAATCAATATTGCGGTATTAAATAATAAACAATAAATAAAGGCTAAAATCGCCGATAATTTAATTAATTTCGTATCTAAATGTTTCTGAATAGTTTTTAGCATAAATAATAATTAATAAAGTAATTTTTATAACTATCATGATCAAAAAAAATCTTCAAGAATTTTATCGGCTTTTAATACCAAATTCTCCGCTTATCGCTATTGATTACGGAAGCAAAAAATTAGGAATCGCATTATCTAATCAAGAACGTAGTATTGCTATGCCCTTAAATACTATAACCGAGATAAATAAAAAAATTGTTATTACTTCCTTGCTTAATATCATCGAGAAATATAAAGTTTGCGGTGTTATAATAGGTCTACCGATTGATATGCGCGGAGCAGTAACGGAGCAAACAAATATAGTGATGAAATTTGCTGAAGAGCTAGCAAAATCTATAAACTTGCCTATATATTTACAAGATGAAAGATTAACTACCAAAGCTGCAAATAATTTTCTTAAATCGTTTGGAGTGAACAGAAAAGACCGTAATAATAACGATGATGCAGTAGCTGCTAGTATGATTCTTGAAACCGTGCTTGATTCTATAAAAAATATTTAATTAGGAAAGAATTGAGGAGTTGTTGCATGGATCGAAAAACCTACTCAATGTCATCCCCACGAAAGCGGGGATCCAGCAAAATAACTTCAATATTGATATAAAAGTGGCATATTTGACAAAATAAACCTATAAAAACAAGTTTTTATAGGTTTTACTGGATTCCCGCCTACGCGGGAATGACATAAAACGGTCCGTGCAACAAAGCCCAGAATAAATTACCTCCTATTTCACCGGGACAAATTTTACTAGTAGAATTTATGGAACCTCTGGGGATTAGTCAAAGCAAACTTGCTCGTGATATTGATGTACCCGTTACTAGGATCAATAATATAATTAAGCATCATCGTTCAATCTCCCCTGATACAGCCCTTCGTTTGGGTAAGTATTTTAATATTAATCCTCGTTGGTGGATGAATATGCAAAACCAATATGATTTAGAGCTTGCAGAAGATGAAGGTTGGAAAATTACAGAAGATAGAATAAGAACCTTTTCTATGGCAAGTTAATTATTTATAACTCAATATTGTTACGCACTCAAAACACTATTGTAAAGATATGTTATTTATGATAGAACCGATTCGGTAAAAATAAATAAAATATACTATGAAAATATTAATTTTAGGTGTTACCGGTATGCTAGGTAATAGCATATTCAGGTTTTTAAGTAGTGATAAAAAATTTGATATTTTTGCGACAGCCCGAAATAATTCAGCTCGTTCTTACTTTTCTAAGGATTTATCCGATAAATTAATTACAAATGTAGATGTTGAGAACCATGATGCGTTAGTTGAGGTATTTAATCACACAAAACCCGATATAGTAATAAATTGTGTAGGGCTTGTAAAACAATTGGCAGATGCTAATGACCCGTTAAAAGCATTACCGATAAATAGTTTGCTGCCTCATAGGCTAGCTAATTTATGTAAACTAGCTAATTCAAGGTTAATCCATATTAGTACTGATTGTGTGTTTTCAGGAAAAAAAGGTAGTTATAAGGAAAGCGATTTTTCTGACTGTTATGATCTTTACGGTCGTTCAAAATTTCTTGGTGAGGTAGATTATCCGCATGCTATCACATTGCGTACTTCCATTATAGGTCATGAGCTAGCAGGCAATAGAAGCTTAATCAATTGGTTTTTAAGTGCAGAAGGTTCAGTGAAAGGGTTTGAGAAAGCTATTTATTCAGGATTCCCGACAGTAGAGCTTGCAAGAATAATAAGGGATTTTGTGTTACCTAATAAAGAGTTGCACGGGCTTTATCATGTTGCCTCAAAACCGATTAATAAGTTAGAATTGTTAAAATTAGTAGCAGAAATATATAATAAAGAAATCGATATTATTTCATCAGATGAGCTTGTAATAGATCGTTCACTAGATAGCACTCGTTTTAATGAGGTGACGGGATATACGCCTCCTGAATGGCGTGAGCTTGTAAAGCGTATGTGTGAGTTTAAGTAAATTGTCATTGCGAATATAGGCTTGTACACGGAATCTAGCATAAAGTGAGATAAATCGAGCTTTTTATGTTTGTATTTTTTATAACTGGACCATGTGGACAAGCCACAGGATGACTACCTTAGAGTGTTTCTCGATTGACACAATGACAGAATGAATAATAACAAAATAGGTATTTATATATAATGTTTGTAGATAAAACTTTAATGATTACAGGAGGCACCGGTTCATTTGGTAATGCGGTGCTTTCTCGTTTTCTTAAATCCGATATTATTAACGATATTAAGGAAATTCGTATTTTCAGTAGAGATGAAAAAAAGCAAGAGGATATGCGTATTGCTTTAAATAATCCGAAACTTAAATTCTATATCGGGGACGTACGCAATTATAAAAGTATTGATGAGGCAATGCACGGTGTAGATTATGTATTCCATGCCGCTGCTTTAAAGCAGGTTCCGACTTGTGAATTTTATCCCATAGAAGCAATAAATACTAACGTCTTAGGTGCTGAAAATGTTTTAAGTGCTGCTATTAATAACAAAGTTACAAAAGTTATTGTACTGAGTACCGATAAGGCTGTATATCCAATTAATGCAATGGGATTATCTAAAGCATTAATGGAAAAGTTAGCAATAGCAAAAGCACGTATGCGTTCTCCAGGTGAGACTGTGCTTTGCGTCACTAGATACGGTAACGTTATGGCTTCTAGAGGTTCGGTCATTCCTCTTTTTATCAATCAAATAAAACAAGGTAAGGAATTAACCATTACAGAACCGTCAATGACACGTTTTTTAATGTCGCTTGTAGATTCGGTGGATTTAGTTTTATATGCGTTTGAGCATGGTCATCAGGGTGATATTTTCGTACAAAAATCTCCGGCAAGCACAATTGAAGTACTCGCAAAAGCGTTACAAGATATATTCGATAGTAAAAATGAAATACGTTTTATCGGTACACGTCACGGCGAAAAACATTACGAATCATTAGTATCATCAGAAGAAATGGCAAAAGCTGATGATTTAAGGGATTATTACCGTATTCCTATGGACGGGCGCGATCTTAATTATGCAAAATATTTTGTTGAAGGTGAAAAGAAAGTAGCACTTTTAGAGGATTACACTTCCCATAATACAAAACGTTTAAATTTAGAAGAAGTAAAAGAGTTATTACTGACTCTTGATTACGTACAAGAGGAGCTAAAAAATGCTTAAGGTAATGACGATTGTCGGTACTCGTCCTGAACTTATTAAACTATGCTGCGTGATTTCCGAGTTTGATAAATATACTCATCACATACTAGTTCACACCGGTCAAAATTATGCATATGAATTACATCAGGTTTTTTTTGATGATATGGGAATTAGAAAACCCGATTATTTCTTAGAAGTAGCAGCAGATAATACGGCAAAATCTATCGGGCTTATTATCGAAAAAGTTGATGAAGTACTTGAGAAAGAAAAGCCCGACGCCGTTTTATTTTACGGTGATACTAATTCATGTTTATCGGCAATTGCTGCTAAACGCCGTAAAATTCCGATTTTTCATATGGAAGCGGGAAATCGTTGTTTTGATCAGCGTGTACCTGAAGAAATAAACCGTAAAATCATTGATCATATTAGTGACGTTAACATTACGTTAACCGAGCATGCAAGACGTTATTTAATTTTCGAAGGTTTACCGCCTGAGCTTATTTTTAAATCAGGTTCGCATATGCCTGAGGTCCTTGATCGCTTTATGCCTAAAATATTAAAGTCTGATATTTTAGATAAATTGTCACTTACCACAAAGCAATATTTCTTAATTAGCTCACATCGTGAGGAAAATGTTGATGTCAAAAATAATCTGAAAGAATTATTAATTAGTTTACAAACGCTTATTAAAGAGTATAATTTTCCTGTCATCTTCTCAACACACCCAAGGACTAAAAAAAGGCTTGAGGATTTAGAGGAGTTTGAAGAACTTGGCGATAAAATAAGATTTTTGCCGGCCTTCGGGTTTACGGACTACGTCAAACTTCAGATGAATGCATTTTGTATTTTATCCGATAGCGGTACTATCACTGAAGAGGCATCTATACTTAATTTACCTGCTTTAAATATTCGAGAAGCACATGAACGTCCTGAAGGTATGGACGCCGGAACACTTATTATGTCGGGTTTTAAGGCTGAACGGGTACTACAATCGGTGAAAGCTATTACGGAAGAACACGAGAATAATAAACGCTTGCAAGATATCGTGCCGGATTATGCAGAAGCAGGACTTGTATCAAAGAAAATATTACGTATAGTTTTAAGTTATGTGGATTATGTTAACCATACAGTATGGTTTAAAAAATAATCCTATTCATTATTATCATATCAAAAACATGAAATTCTTTAAATTAATAAAACTTAACACTTTATTTTTAAGTGTTTTTTTACTAATAACTTTTATATCTTTTTTTTGTTATTCCAAAGAAAATTCTTATAAAAAAATAGTTTTCCTTGTTAGTACAGAGACATTCGGCGGCAAAGGCGTATACGCAATGTATAATGAGATGAAAAAAATAGGTCATGATGTCAAAATTGTAATAGTACCTCATCCTCATCCCAATATTCAAGGAGGAATAGATACCGAGTTTATTAGTAAATTTGATACACAAGATGTGATATATCCATGTGGTAAGTATGCTTCTTATTCAAATGTTAATACAAAATGTGAAATTTCTGAACTAAAAAATTATCAGCCGGATTTTATCTTTACGCAAAATCCTTACGAAAATTTTCAAGGCTATATATCAGAACCTTTTACGGCTGCTAATTTGTATAAGAGCTTTAGAGGAACTAAAACAAAAATTATGTATATAGTCTATGGTCCGCATATCTTTCATCAAAAAAATATTGATGATGATAAGTTATCAAGTTGCATAGAGACGGTATTTGTTGATTCAGAAAGTACAAAGGATATCTTTATTAGTAATTATAAATTTCCTAAGGATAGAGTTATTGTTTCAGGTTATCAACCATACTATGAAGTAAGAAATTATAATATTAAAGAAAAACCAAACTCGGAAACCATTTTATGGCTTCCTAGATGGGAATTATCATTTAAAAATAGAGATTTATATGAAGGAGGTTCTACTTTCTTAAATTATCACTATTTTTTCTATAATTATGCATTACAACATCCTAATATTCATTTTATTATAAGACCGCATGTTACACTATTTACCTATGCGGTCGGTAAAAATTACTTAAGCCAAAGTGATATGGATAATATATTAAGTAGATTTAACTCTTTAAAGAATGTTACTGTTTCTGCACATGCATTCAGGTCGTTACTGGATGATATAATGGTGTCAGATATTGTAATAAGTGACGGTACTTCATCTCTTGCTGAAGTAGTAGTTGCCGATAAGCCTATAATTTACTTAAGTAATGGTTGGAATAATGAATTTAATAGCAATGCTCTATCTAAAGAATTAAAAAAATATATGTATTTTGCTTATGAGCCGCAAGATATTATTAACTATATAGAATTTATTAAGCAAAATCATTATTTACCTTATTATGAAAATAGTAGTGGCAGAAATCAATTTAAAAAGATGCTTGATCCTGTAGAAAACCCTGCTGCATTTATCGCCGAATATTTATTAAAATTATAATAGTTTAAATAATTTATGTTAGAAGAAATTTATAATGATGGAGAAAGATTAATTCTTGGGGAAACTTATGATGTTTTAGAGGTAATGCGTCATAAAAGTAGCTATAAGATTTTTAAAAAAATTATAGAAGCCGATATACTTAATAGTCCATTAATGCTAAATCAAAAAATAAAAATTTTAGATATAGGTTGTGGAACGGGACACGGAACTTTCATGCTTAGCGATATATTAGGAGTAGAAATTACAGCAATAGATATCAGTAAAGAATCTATAATTTATGCTGAACAAAATTATGGAGCATCTAATATACAATATATTAAATCTGATTTAGTTAGTTTTATTAAAAAGGCAGAAGAATATGATTATATTGTATCACGACATGCACTTGAGCATATTGAAGGTGGGTTAGCACTTAATCTTAAATATAAAAAACGATTAATAGTAAATGTACCTTTTAATGAACCGGAAGGTAATATACATCATTTAGTTAATTGAATTACTGAAAAAGACTTTGAATCATATCCGAACAAAGAATTTTTTTATGAAGGAGTAGATGGTGTAACTAACGACACGCATTCTGAAAAAATCCTCCTAATTCTATAATCTGTATATCTAGTAACTCAGATTTAAAGCCTATAAAACAATTATTTAACTATCCAATCTCAGCTTGGACTCTGGAATTTTTAGAAAAGCTAGGTTTGCAATCCCAAGATATATTAAAACAATTGCTGCAAACTAGAGATGCATTTAAAAATAGCGAAGAGAAAAACTAAATTAAATAATACTGTAACAGAGCTAAATAATGCTTTAGAAGAAATAAAAATTCTTAAAAATAAACTAATTATTAGTGAAGAAGAAAAATCTATTTTTCTAAAGCTCTATAGAAAATTTAAACAATAAAACTAACATTTTATAAATTATTTTAAAAGTTATGACAACTAGAAAAGATAACCCTCTAAATATTTATCATACTTTAGTTTCCATTATTATACCTGTCTATAATGGGGCTAATTATATGAAAGAAGCTATAAATAGTGCTTTAGCACAAACTTACAAAAATATTGAAATTATTGTTGTTAATGATGGTTCAAAAGATAATGGAGAGACAGAACGTGTAGCATTATCATATGGTGATAAAATACGCTATTTTCATAAAGAAAACGGAGGTTGTGGTTCGGCCTTAAATTACGGTATAAAAAACATGAAAGGGGAATATTTTTCGTGGCTTAGCCATGATGATATATATTATCCTAATAAAATCGAGCATCAAGTTGACATATTAAATAAATTAGATAATAAAGATACTATCATTTACGGTGGTTATGAATTAATCGATGAAAAAGGCAACTCTCTACGTTATATTAAACCGGATAGTGTGCTACCTATAAATAAACTTAATATTTCTTTATTACCTTTATTACGAGGATTAATACATGGTTGTTCGTTATTGATTCCTGCTAAATATTTTCATGAAGTCGGTATATTTAATGAGGCTTTACCGACAACGCAAGATTATGATTTATGGTTTAAAATGTTCCGTGTTGCCCCTATTCATTTTGACGAATCTATCCTAATTAAATCTCGTTTTCATTCAGAGCAAGGTAGTAAAAAAATATCAAATCATAACGAAGAATGTAATGTATTATGGTCATCGTTTCTTCATGAGTTAACAGAAGAAGAAATGATCAAAATGGAAGGTTCTTCTTATTTATTTTTAACTCGTACAGCTACTTTTTTATCCAATAATACTCCGTATAAAAAAGCCTGTGATTTAGCAAATACTATGGCTAAACAAGTACTAAATGATACTAAAATTAGTGTTATTATACCGGTATATAATAGAATAAATTGGGCAATTAAAGCTATAGAAAGTGTACTTATTCAAACACACAAAAATTTTGAGATACTTATAATAGATGATGGGTCGACTGATGATATATCAGAATTAACTGCACTATGCAGAAAAGATAAAAGGATAAAATATTTTCATAAAAAAAATGAAGGACCTGCTGCTGCACGTAACTTAGGTATTAAAAATGCTATAGGAAAATATATTGCTTTCCTTGATTCGGATGATTTATTTTATAAGGATAAAATAGAAATCCAATTAAAGTTTATGGAAGAAAATAATTTTATATTTTCTCATACTTCATATCAAAAAATAAATGAAAAAGGCAAATATATCGAATCTGTTCATTCCGGGCTTTTTAGTGGCAATGTTTTTCCTCAAGTCATACAAACTTGTCCAATAGCAATGCCGACAGTTATGGGAACTTTGACATTATTCCAAGAAAATTTATTTCCTGAAAATATAAGAAGCGGTGAAGATTGTTGTTTATGGATATCTATTGCTAGTAAAAACTCAATAGGCGGTATAGACAAAGAATTGTCTAAAGTACGAATTAGCGGTGGTACTAATACGTTTATGGACCCAAATAAATATTCAGTAGGTTTAATAAATATTACTTCTTATGTTCTGAATGATTCTTATTTAAGTAAATTTAGTCCGTTTACTATTAATTTGTTATTAGCAGCTGTTACACAATTAAGATTACTAGAAAATAAAAATGAAAACTATAAAAAAAGTAATATTTCTTTTTTCAAAAATAACTGTGTAATTCAAAAAATACGAACCTATTGCTTTGTGACAAAAATTTTGATTTTATTAACTATTACTTCTATAAGGCAAGAAGGAGTACTTGCAACAATCTCTAGAATACAGAGATGGCTTAAAAAGCATATATAAATAACTATTCCTCAAGTATCTTAACTTTTGAGCCGTCACCAATTTTAGTCATACCTTCGGTAACGACTAAGTCACCTGCTTTAATATCGTCAGAGATAATTTCAATTAGACCTTCTGTACGTGTACCGATTTTTACATATAATTGTTTTATCGTATCACCGTCTATTTTATAAATAAAATTACCTTGATTATTTCGTTGAATACAACTTTCAGGAACGGTTAGGTTTTTATGAGGGTTAATTATAAGCGTAACATCTACAAAGCTATTATGCAGGATTTTTGTACCCATAGGTAAAATAATTTTAGCTGTTAAAGTACCATTATCTGATAAGTAATGCGATACTGCCTCGATTGTACTTTTAATTTTTCCTGCAATTAAAACTTCAGTATCGACGCCAACTTTTCCGCTTAAAGACTCCGGCAATTCAATAAAAATACTTTGTGAGTTTTCTGTTCCGGTAATGCTAAAGAGATAGTCACCTATTTTTACTGCATCGCCGACCATAGACTTAATTACGCCTATTTTACCAGAGTAGGGTGCAGTAATTATCATATCATTATATGTTTTTAGAGCTTTGGAATAATTAAATTTTGCATCTTCAAGTTCGCTTTTTGACCTTTTATATTCCTCGTTGCTTACAAATTTTTTAGCGAATAAAGCTTCTTTTCTATTATAATCTTCTTGTTTTGTATTTAATAACGATGCTGCTCTAGATTTAGTGGTTTCTGCTATGTTTTTATCTATAACTAGCAATATATCCCCTTTTTTTACTATTTCTCCTTGATGTGCTGAGACTTGTTCAACTACTCCGGTGGCATTGGCATAATAATCACGACTATTATCATTCTGGCATTGCCCTACAATATTAAATATGTCGTAAAGCTCGGCAATTTGTACTTTAGTTGCTTTTACTCCTGTAATTTTTTCTTCTTCCTTTTTACTTGCAATAGTAGAAAGCGAGATAAGTAAGGTAAAAAGAACAATAAGTTTTGCAGACATCATATTATACTCTAAGGTGAATAGGTGTCATCATAGTAGTTTGCCCACGGCATCTAGGAAAAGCAACTAAAAGTGTATGTTGTTGTAACATTTTTAGCTGGATACTGTGGACAAGCTACTAGATGACAAAGTATGCTTTTTAAGTTCCTCATCCGTTAACCATTTATATTCTTTTTCTAGAATTTCAAATCTAATTTTTTCTAATTGTGCATCAAGAACAGGTTCAGGAACGATAGCAGAACCGGTAAACTCAAATCCTTGATAGTTAATTTTTAGTTTCTTACAAATTTCTTGTAATGATAATAAATTTTCTTCTATATCATCGATAAATATTATTGATTGTGGATAATAATTTGTTTTTCGTAATACATACTCAAGCATGATTCCTTTATCATATTCCGCAGTGTAAATTATTCCGTCTTGTAATGTAGGTTTACCGTAACCGGCATTAAAATCTTCTATTATTATCTCATCTTCTAAAGGTGAAAATTCTTGAAAATTTACCTTTAATTCAGTGAGTTCACGCATTCTCCATTCGATCATATCTTCAATTACGCCGAATTTACCGGTAGGAAGTTTAGTAAGACCCATTGCCGGTACATTTTTTTCCGTAAGTAGAGCAAATATCGTTAAGATATCTGGGTTAACAAATCTAGCTTTCCTATCTTTAAGAACAATACTAAGTAATAATTCACATTCTTTTCTAGTAAGTCTTTTTTCAATGTTCTTCATTAATTCTTTTCTATAATCATGTGTTAACCTAGATTCATCACTATCCATTACAATTACTTCATCTACATCAAAAAGCACCAAGCTAGTATTATCGGCTTGTTTTACCGCTTCTATAACTTCTTTAAAATCATGAACTTTATTTATTTTGCTATACATATTTATTGTTTATTTAATATTACTTAAGAGTCTAATTACTTCTTCTAAGGAATTTGTCATTACCTTTAAATCTTCTTCTCTAGATAAATTATGGTGACCGTCTTTAATTAGCTTCATTACTATTTGTTTGCTCGTTATTTTTTCCAATAATTTTACTGAAACATTATAAGGCACGTCTTCATCTAACATCCCATGAATTAGATGTACCGGTATCTTTATATCAATCTGTTTCTTTGTCAATAATAAATGTTTTTTTGCATCTTCTATCAGTTTATAGCTTATAGGATATTTATGCTCACAATTTTTACCGCTTACTTCTAGTATTCCCTCTTTTTGCATCTTATTTTGATCATTTAGAGATATATTTTGCCAAATATTTTCAGTACAATCTGGAGCAGGGGCTACACACACAAGTCCCTTTATTTTATCAGGAAATCTTAAAGCCGCAAGAAGTGCTAGCCATCCTCCTATGCTCGAACCTACTAATATCGCCTCCGTATTAATTAATTTGTCTAAAATTAGTGATACTCCTTCTAACCAATCACTAATTGTTTGATCCTTAAATTGTCCTGATGCGTTTCCATGGCCGAAATTATCAAAAACAATAAAATTATAATTGTTTTTTTTACAATAATCTATTAAATAGATAGCCTTAGTTGATTGCATACTAGACATCAAGCCGTGTAAAAAAATTACAGATGGAATATTTGTATTAATTATTCTATAATTATCATAGACAATAAATTTGTCTTGTGTTTTATTATAAAGCTTGTGCATTTTAAATAATTATTTTAATAGATTGAGATTTAATGCCTTCATTAAAGTCAAGTAAACGATACAATAAATATACTATTTTGCAAGTAGTGCCTGCTCTAGTTTCAGGAGGGGTTGAAAGAGGTACTATAGAAGTTGCAAAATATCTTAAAATTCTCGGTCATACTCCTATCATAATTTCAGCAGGCGGTACTCTAGTTAAAGAGTTAGATAAGGAAGATATATTGCATATTGACATGAATAGTAACAGTAAAAATCCTTTTGTAATTCTGAATAATGCAAAATTGATAGCAGAAATAATCAAAAAATATAATGTTGATATAGTTCATACAAGATCAAGAGCACCGGCATGGAGTTCATATCTAGCAACAAAATGGACAAATGCTAAATTTTTGACTACCTTTCATGGGGTTTATAATATTCCGAATAGTTTTAAAAAATATTATAATAGCATAATGCTAAAAGGCAAGAAAGTTGTTGCCGTGTCTAATTTTGTAAAACAACACTTGCTCGAAAACTATAAAATTGATGAAGATAAAATAGTAGTAATTGAGCGTGGAGTGAATTGTGATTATTTCGATCCCGCAAATTTAACGTCGGAAAAACTTGAAAAATGTTGTGATAAATATGATGTACCGAGTAACGTGCCGATAATATTAATGCCTTCTAGAATGACAAGCTGGAAAGGACATCTTGTTCTAGTAGAAGCATTAAGTAAATTAAAACATAGAGACTTTTATTGTTTAATGGTCGGTGATATATCTAGACATCCCAATTTTACTAATAGAGTAAAAGAGCTTATAGCTAATCTAAAACTTCAAAATAAAATTCAAATTTTCGGTAATGATTCGGATATAATAAACCTATATGGGATTTCCGATATTATCATTTCTGCCTCAATCGAGCCTGAAGCTTTCGGGCGTACTATTATAGAAGGGCAGGCGATGGAGAAGCTTGTTATTGCAACTAATATCGGCGGGGCAGTAGAGACAATAAATAATAATATAACTGGTTTCCACGTAGAACCAAATAATGCCGAAGCGTTAGCACAGAAAATCGATTATTGTTTCTCGATTTTAGGTACTGATATTGCTAAGAAAATCCAAGAAGCGGCCAGACATACGGTAATTAATCATTTCTCTCTTGATCTGATGCTAAGAAAAAACCTTGAAATCTATAAAGAAATCTTAAAAAATTCCCATAATTGAACATCTAGATTTAGTATATATTCATGATAAATGAAAAGTAGTCAAGTATATAGGGTTGAATAGAATAGCTATTCTCCTAATAATTTTATTTCAGCATACAAATCTTCAAGATTTATATACTGATCATAAAAATTATTATAGTCATGAGATTTACCATCATGATTCACTACAAGCATTAAAGTTTCCGGTAAAAATTCTTTTAAAGTTTGTTGTGCATTTTCTATAGATATTTTATCAAGATTAGCAAATACCTCGTCTAAAATTAATATTTTAGGGTTTGAAATTATAGCTTTAATGATTCCAATTTTTTTCTTTTGACTTGCCACTTGGTGCATTTATTACATCATAATTTTTATCACTTAAGTGCGTAATTAATATACCTAGATCTAATTTTATAAATAGTGTGTTAATTTTTTCTTCTAATAATTGCTTATTACTTTTAATTATTGATTGATCAAGGCCGGAGGTTATTATTTCAAATAAAGTAGATTAAATCGGTATGTAACTATTCTGATCAATAAATATTATTTTTGGATTTTGATAATGGGTAGGTATGGCAATTTCACCAACGCTATGGCATGGATCAGCAATACAATTGACTAAACTCTTTAAAAAAGTAGTGTTGCCTTTTCCTAAGGAAGCTGAAAGAAGATCATGTGCTCATAGTTTGAATACTAATTTTTCAAAACTCAAAATAGTGCTTTCTTCTATAATTAGGTTATAATCAGCAATTACAAGTTCATCGTTTGTATCATTAGTAGACCATGTTATTCCTTTTTTATTCTCAGAAGAAATTGCCTCTATTAATTTTATAATTCTCGCTTGTGATATAACTGCTCCACTAAAGATTATTTTTCATGAGGAACTTGTTAAGAATGATTTTAAGGTTTCAAGCCAAGGATTAAGTAGTAGAGCTTGCTCAGTCGTAATCTCTCCATTTTTTACTTTATAAATATAGTAAAGTGATTGAATTTATCGGAGATATCTAGTACAGTAGTTATAGTATTTTTTGTGCTATCTAAAAACAACATTTTCTTTGATATTTCTTTTTTAGCTTTAAGTTGCTTGGCATATTGATTTTGTACAAATTGAGCAGAATCAGTTAACAAGATATTTGAAGTATTAGAGGATATATTTCTTACTATAGAAGCTTTATTTTCGTTAATTTTCTCTGTTTCTTGCCTGTAAGAAATATCCAGTTGATATAATATATTTAAAAATCCTTGCTTAATATTTTCAAACGCATTAAATATAATAGCTCCTGGAACTAAATTCATTATATCTTGCAATGCAATAAGCTGTATAATTTTTTGAGTGGTTAAATTCCCTAATTGTAAAATTCCAATAGTGAAAGTATTATTAAGAAGATTTTACTTTTATATTCCTCGTTTAGTAACAGTTCTAAAGTTTTTTGTTCGATTAAATCTTGAGTATTTTGTGTTAAAGAAGCTTTATATGATTGGAATAGTGTGCTGATTATATTTTTTCCACACCATAAAATACTGATTTTTGCTCCTTGAGAAACAAGAGGTCCTATAGCAGCATTAGAGTCCTGTATGAGTATGTATTGCCATCATTTCCGGTATAGTTAATAAAACTACTATTTATGTATGCTTCAATTAAATTTAAAATCCTTGGGTTTACATCTTTAATTTCATTTTTTGAATCATTTTTAAAATTGTTAGAAAGTATATTAGGATCAATTACCCTAATATTAGGAGTTAAGTTTATCTGAATTGCTTGTAAATTTTCCTGATAATTTAAGAAATCAGTCCCATAATATGCTAAGCCTACTATTACAGCTGTAGAAGTTAAATAAATTGGTACTGAATAATTAGGAAAAGTTGTGATGAGATTTGTAGTAATAGGGTAGATTAAACTTCCTTTAAATGTGGCAGAAGTAAGATAATGTTTCTGAAAATATCCTTTGGTTATTAAGATTTCATCAGCAAGAGTTGCCGAAACAAAAAGACTACTTCCTGTTGTCCCATTTACAATAAAACCAGTTATACCTTTAATTATTAAATGCGTTCCATATGCTAACTTCTTGGAAAAGGTAGAATCAGCATTATTTTTATTAAAAATAGATATCGTTATTGTGAGTGGGCGTTGTTGTGTGTATCGAAAAAGGCACTCGGTGTTATACCGTGGTTTGACCACGGTATCCAAAAACAACTGAAAAACTGATCCACGCAGCAATACCTTTCGAACGATTGAAAGTAGCGTGGCACCTCCATAAAAATAATAAAAAAATGCTAAAAATTAGCATTTTTATACTTCCTTGCTTCGTCAAAAATTACAGTTTTTTCTTAGCTCAGACGTTAAATTCTTAACTAATCTATCTTTAATAAACGCTACTGAATTAGGTGATAAGTTGTATTATAGTATAAAGAAAAAACGTAGGTGTAGGGAAGAAAGTAAAAAGGCAGATAAATAAAACCTGCCTTTTTATAATTATTAACGGGAATATAACTCGATTACTAAATGCACTTCTGCTTCAAAAGGATATGGGACATCAGAAAGAGCAGGAACTCTTAAATATTTACCGGTTAATGAAGGTACATCAAATGATAAATACCCCGGTGTTGTTTGACCTTGTTTTGAAACGGATTCTTGGATAAGCGGTATTTGTTTTACGGATTCTTTAACTTCTATAACATCGCCTGCCTTTAGTCGTATGCTTGCGATATCGGCTTTCTTACCGTTTAATTTAATATGCCCGTGTGAAACTAACTGTCTTGCAGCAAAAATAGTTGGAGCTATATTCATTCTATAAACTACAGTATCAAGTCTACTTTCAAGTAACCCAATGAAATTTTCACCGGTATTACCTTTCATTTTTTGAGCAAGTGCAAAAATATTTCTAAATTGTTTTTCAGTGACACGACCGTAGTGGCATTTCAATCTTTGCTTAGCTTTTAAATGTAAACCATAATCTGAAGTTTTAATCATGGTATTCTGCCCATGTTGCCCGGGACGATAATTTCGTGTATTGAAAGCATCCTTGCTATCACCCCATAGACTTACTCCGAGTCTTCTACTAGCTTTATATTTAGAACGAACAATTTTTGTCACTGATAATATCCTTAACTTATTATTTATTATTTGAATTACAAAAAAATATATACATTTCTTGCATCAAAGTCAATCATTGATTTTTAACCTAAAACTTTTTATATTTAATTAAAAAATATTTCATATGAGTTCTTTAGTAAGACCAATCAATTTAGGTAAAATCAATCATTCACAAAGTACTGTTAAAGACTATATTTTACTTATGAAACCGCGTGTAATGTCGCTTGTGATTTTTACGGGTTTTGTAGGTATGTGGCTTGCTCCTTATTCCGTGCATCCGTTTATTGCTGGTATTGCAGTTGTTTGCATAGCTCTTGGGGCAGGTAGTGCAGGGGCAATTAATATGTGGTACGATAGAGACATCGATAGCTTAATGAAACGTACCCAAAAAAGACCGATAGTAAGAGGAGTTATAGAATCTGATGAAGCTTTATCTTTTGGTTTGATAACGGGATTTTTTGCAGTATTTTTTATGGCTTTATGTGTTAATCTACTTGCATCCTTTTTACTGCTATTCACTATTTTTTATTATATATGTATTTATACTATCTGGTTAAAGCGTCGTTCTATACAAAATATCGTTATTGGTGGAGTATCGGGAGCCTTACCTCCTGTGATAGGTTATGCAGCGGTAAGCAATACTATATCTCTAGAGTCGATTATATTATTTTTGATTATTTTTATTTGGACGCCGCCGCATTCATGGGCTCTTGCTTTATTCTGTAACGATGACTATAAAAACTGTAAAGTACCGATGATGCCTGCAGTAAAAGGGACTTTATATACTAAAAAACAAATTCTAATTTACAGTATTCTTTTATTTATTGTTTCGCTAATGCCTTTTTTTATTGGAATGAATAATTTTATATATTTAATAATTTCTGGTATTCTTGGGGTAGTATTTCTATATTATGCCGGTTCTTTATTCTATGACACCCCTGATAACAAACAAGCTAAACGATTTTTTGTCTATTCGATATTTTACTTGTTTTGTATATTTTTACTTTTGTACTCAACTAACACTATATCCACTATTAGCTGAGAGATAAATAGTGTTGGGTTACTTTTATGGAAGATAAAATTGAAACCCAATTTGAAGAAACATATCATAAGTGTATTTTCATGCAAGTGATTTTTTATTTATAACTGTAGTTTTTAAATTTTATGCTTTTGTTTCGTAATTTTGATAAGTAGGAAGAGTTAGAATATCATATAGTATTTTATTCCATGGGAGCAACCTGTCATGCAACACACTCCATCGTTGGAGAAAACTACTCTTAATACCGGCTTTATAACGTACCGCCTTGCCTCCATATTCTCTTACTTTATTTTCCTGTATAATTTGGTTGCCAAATTAAAGCTTCACTCTCTAATCTATTTGGGGCAATATTTCTTTCATGCTGCTTATCGTTATGCGTTAAAAATATGCATTCCGCTTTTATCAACGGTTTATATTGGTTATTTATGTATTGAGCTAAATCTTCAAATAACTTTGCATATTCGGTAAGCCAGCCTTCATAAGCAATAATAGGAGCAAAGTTTAGATGAACTGCGTAACCTGCTTCAATAAAAATATTCACCGCTTTTATTCTCTCGATAATTGGACTCGTTTTTGGCTCTAATATCTCACTCATTCTTGCCGGCATCAAACTAAATCTAATCCTTATTTTGTTTTCATGATTAAAATTAAGTAATTTAGGATTGACATATTTAGTAGCAAAAGTTGCTTTAGCACGTGGATCTTCTTTAAAGAAATTAAATATCTTTAACCAATTAGTGTGTTTCCAATGCAAACGTACATCGGTAGAACAACCTATATCATATGTCCAATATTTAGAATCTGTTTGATTGGAAATTTTAGTCGGTAAATTTGCTATATGTTTATCCAATACGTCAAATATTTGATCTATATTTTCATTGATATATAATGTCTCATAGTTATGACGCATAACATAACAATAACTATTGCTGCAACCTCCGGCACAGCCATACATGAAGTTAGGCGTTATGTAATCAGCTGATCTTCCATTAGGACATACGTGCAAAGCTTTCGTATTTTGTACTATTTTCTTAATCATACGATTTTAAATTAAAGTTTATTTAAAATACTTACTTAGCTTTACAAACTTCAGATTTATTTACTTACATTGAAATTGTAGTTATAAATTATTAATTACAAATATATCATAAGTTATGGAAAAGCCAAGCTATCTAAATTTTGATAATAAAAGTTATAAAGGGAAAAATGATATTGAGTATCGTAAATGCCCGGAAAGCTATAGAGTAGGTAAAGGTGAGCAAGGAGTATGCATTTGTCAACCATATAAAAATGAAATTTTGCCTTATTGGAAGTTTAAAACTTCTGAAATTGCTAAAGAAAGTAGTGAAAAAATATCGCGATCTTCATAACAGATATCCAATATCAAGAAGAAAAAGACAATCTACAAAAATTCATTGAAATTGATCCTGAAGAACTTTCAAATTTTATTGAAACTTATGATAAAACTGAAAAATATAACAATAGAGAAGCTGAAATTTTTCATAGTTTAAGTTCTGTTTTAATGGAAAAACAACAAGATAATGCAACTAAATCATTAAAGAAAGCTATTGAACTAGATCCAAGTAAAGCATACTATCACGAAGAGTTTTTTAATAAATTACATAAAATAAATCCGGAGGAAGCACTCGCTTCTATCAAAAGAGCTATAGGGTTAAATCCAAATAGAAAATCATTATATGAAGCCCTTATTATTTTGCTGAAAAAGGCAAATTATGATGAAGAAGCAGCAAAAATTACTCAAGTAATTCCAGATTTCCCTAAAAACATATCTAATTTGGTATTAGATACTGAGGAAACAAAGGATGTGTATCCAATTAGGTTTGGCACAGGAATAACTGTATCAAAACGTGGGTATTTATGAGTTTTGCACTGTCATCTAGTTTGCTTGCTAACTAAGTCTAGAAAAAATAACTTCAACATTGTTACTACACTATATTATATGTTGTGCTGGATGATGACATAGAGAGGAATAATAAGTCACACAACACCCGTGACGGTCACATTAAAACAGTTTCTTCAATCCTTTTTGTAGAAGCTTATTCACAGGATCTGCTTGTTGTTTTTCCTGCAGAGGGCTGCTTTGTTCCTCTGTATTTGTATCCTTTTTCTTTCTGAGACCCAAAGCATCTTTAATAATATTTTCAGGTTTCTTCTCTCCGCTTTTTAAGTCTTTAATAACGCTATTAAATACGTTTTTAACTAAATATGTTTGAAAGGCTTGAACGTCTAATTTATGCTGCGGATTATTTATGAATCCGTATAATTTAACGGCTATAGGCGGTAAATCCGCAATAGTAACGCTTGCACTAACATCCATCATATATTGTGGTAAGTTAATTTGACCTCTTGCATTTGTTGTGGCAGGTGAAGCATCTAAACTACATTCATTTAAATTAAGCTTGCCTTGCGTTATATTTCCGCTGGCAATTAAATTTTTAAAAGATGTGGATCCGCCACTAAAGGAGCTGCTAATAAGTCGCAATACTCCTTCGGTATTTTTAGCATTATTTACCGCATCTGCGATTCGGTTTAAATCAAATCCGCTTATTTCCCCGTTATCGCTATTTACGTTAAATTGTCCATTTAGATTATTAACATATGTATAAACGCTATTACCGTGAGAAGTAAGATCGGCTTTAAAGCTTAGTCGCCCATCAGTTATTTTTATTTTATCCGATTGCGGAGTGAAACTTTTGAGATAGGCATTTTTTAAATCGATTTTAATTGCAGCGTTTTGATCTTTGGCTGAACTCACATAACCGGTGCTACTTAGTTCGCCACCGTAAATGCTTGCATTAACTGAAGTAATATTCAGCGTGCCGCCAGTGATATTTAATTTTGCTTTTAAATTATTTATGATTAATGAGTCGTTAGTTAATTTATCAATATTTGCGGATAATTGCCCTTCAATTTCATTTAAAAAACCTAAATTAATAGGATTATTTGACCAACGAGAATTATTTTTATCTGTAGGTATGTTTTGAGTAGCAGGACTATTAGTTTTATTTGGAGCAGGAGTAGGACTATTACTTGTAAGAATTTTATCCAAATTAACTAACGGACTATATAAGTTAAGATTAAAATTGGGCTTCTGAGTTGCTAAATTAATATCTCCTTTAATAGATATATTAGTATTAAAAGCGGATATTTTATTATTAATATGGAAAGTATCTTTAATTTTTTGCACTCCTCCGTTTAACTGCAATACTCCAATCTTACTTAAATTACTTACTCCCATAAGAGACATAAACGACTCAAAATTATTAATTTTTAGATTGTGCGAAATAGTTATATCTTGTGCTAAATTTTTAAGCTCAATATTTCCCGTTAGATTACTATTGGCAGCCGATAAATTAATATTTTGTAATTTTATTGCTTGAGAATTACTAATTACATTAGAAGTAAGTATAAGTTTTTGGTTAATAATAGACGGTAATTTATCGGTCTTTAGTTTTAGAGCATCAAGTATAGGTTTTAAACTATCAGTTTGTAGAATAATATTTGTCTTATCTAAATTAGAGCTAATTTCGGTTATAATGTTACCGGGATTGATAATAATATTTGATTTTAGGTTATTACGCTCTATATCATAATTTGCATTTGCTAGTAATTCTATATTTGGATAATTAAGTCTAGCATCTTTAATAGCTATATTTTTACTATCGGCAGTAATTGCTGTAGTTAGCTCGTAGTCATTGTGTAAATCAGCAGGCATACCTAAAGTTTTAGTATTACCTTTAATATTTGCGTTACCTATGAACGAATTATTTTTGCTATCAAATTTTCCTTTGATTTTAATTTTTTCACTGGCAAGATTAATATTGGCACTTAATGGAATTATTTTACCGATTTCTTCAATATTTCCGTCTATATTAATTTGCTGTTCCAAAGCCTTTAAAGTTAAAGTCAAATCTATAGGACCTTTAATGCTTTTAATTTTAGTCTCTAAGTTAATATCGTTAAATATTTTCTCACTGTTTTTTGCTATATATATTACTTTGCCGTCTATAATTTTAAAATGACTAATCAAAATAGGAAGTGCTAATTCAGTTTTAGTATCGGTAGATTCTACAGGGCTAATTTCATTTGTTTTGGATGCATTATTAGGTGTAGAAAATTGCCAATTTTTTTGTCCATTACTTAAAACTTCTAGATTTATAATCAGTTTTTGCAGTTCTATAGAAGCTACTTCAATTGCTCCTCTAAAAAGAGGAAAAAGTCGCAATGACGCTTTAGCACCTTCAATGGAAACTAGATGAGGTTCTTTTGTACCGTTTATTGATGATAATTTAATTTCTGATAGTGATATTGCGGGATTCGGTAGTAAAGCTAATTTTATGTCGCCGTTAATAGTTAAATCTCTATTTGTAGCCTCTTTAACTTTATCTATTATTATTCCTTTATAATGATTTAAAGGAATAAAGAAAGGAATAACAATTAATAATAATATTATACTTATAAATATAATAAGTGAGTATTTTAAAGTTTTAGGCATAGAGCTTAATCTTCTATTTATATACATATATTAATTATAGTATTTAAGAATTAATTGTCAATTTTATATAATTTACTCAATTAAGGATTGAAATAATTATATTCTATGTCATTCCCACGAGGCGTTGTTGCGTGGACCGGTAAAACCCACTGTGTCACCCCGTGGCTTGACCATGGGGGCCATAAAAACAATAAATACTAATAAATTTAGTATTTTTAACTGGATCCCGTGGTCATCACGCCACGGGATGAGACAGTGGTGAATTAAGAATCGTAGGGTAAAGAAATTGAAAACTACGGTAAATTATTCAAGCTTCTCTTTGATAATTTAAAATCACATAATCTTTAGTTATAATAGGAAAAAATTCTTTATTGAAAGGTAATAATTCGGTTGTTTGATCTGAAAATTCTATTTCAATTATGTCACCGGCACCAAAGTTAAGAATATTTTTAATTTTGCCTATTTCTTTATGATCTTGGTTTAATACCGGTAAATGAGTTAAATCCGCTATATAAAATTCATCTTCTTCTAGTTCCGGTAAACTTGCTCTTAAGCAAAATATTTTATAACCTTTTAAATTTTCAGCTTCATTTCGAGTAGCTATATCATTAAATGTACAAATTAATTCTCCTTTTGCATTTTGGCTAATTAGCTTAATATGTATATTTGCTCCTGACTCATTTACTAAATTTCTTTCAAGTATTTTTGTAGCAGGGTCGGTAAAAGATTTTAACATTACATGACCTTTAATTCCATGACATGATTTTATTACACCGACTAAAATTAAATTTTCTAAAGAATTCATGAATTTGCCTTTAAATTTTGATAATTATATATAATAATATATTTAAAAACTTTTTTACAGACATGATAAAAAAAATAGCTGCCGGCGTCATAATTTGTTTCTCATTATTGTTATTTATAATGTTTGGTGCATTATCGTTTGTTAACTATAATTCGGTTACTAATAATTTTACCAGTCATTTAGGAATTGCGAAAGAAAATATCGGAAAAATAAAGATGAATAAATTTCCTTTGTCCTATTTAGTTATTGAGACGATAAGAGAAGAAGGAAAGTTAGATTTAGAGCAGATTAAAATTCATTTTTCGTTGTGGTCGCTTATAAAATTTAATCCTAAAATTAATAAAATAGATATATTAGATGCTAAATTTTATTCACATTCTCATGTATTAAATATTTATAATCATGAAGAGTTAATAAAGAATTTCTTTAAATATAAATTACAAAATATAAATCTAAATGTTACTAATCTAAGTATTATTAATAAACAAGATTATTCTATTTTAAATTTTAATAATTGTATATTAAAAAAAGAAAATGCTTTATCGTCTAATTACATATTTAAAACTACAAGTAACTATATAGGTAAAATTTCAGGTTCAATTAATAAACGTGACGATATAGTAGATTTTAGTCTTAATATTGATAATAATGATTATGGTTTTAAGTTATCGCAAATTTACAAAGATTCTAAGCTTACTAGCGGTAGTGGTGAATATCAGATTAAAAATTTAGCATCGGTAGTGTATAATATATTACCGGATTTAAAGCATCTTTTTAATAAATTTAATCAACATGAGGCAGTAAACGTTAAATTTAATATTTCAAATAATGAAGATGAAATAGAGCTAAAAGACATAGTAATAGCATCGTCTTTTATTATTGGTCATGGATTTGTTAACATTGCTAAAAATGATAATATTACTACTAATGTAAAACTAGATTTTCCTAAAATAGATTTAAGTTCATTAATTTCTCCAAATGCAGAGGTAACATTTAATACTTCTTCTTCAAATATTAGATTTATTTTTGCCGATAAATTACTTAAAGCAGACGTGGCAATTAACGAAATAATTTTAAGTAATAATGAAGCACTAGAAAAAATAGTCTTTTCTTCTAACTTATCAAAGGGTACTTTAAAGATAAATGAATTTTCAGGTAATATTAAATCAGGTGGAGAATTTAAGCTTACAGGTAATGTAACACAGAATGCCGTTAGAAGTATGTTTGATGGACAGCTATATTTAAAGCACAACGATATAAATTCGTTACTGAATATTTTAGGATTTAACGACGTTACTATTAAAGAAGCTATTCCTTTTAGCTTGTCATCGGATTTAAAACTCACTTTAATAGATTTATTTTTTAAAAATTTATTACTCAAAACAGATAATTTAAATTTATCAGGAAATTTTTCTAGTAAATTTATTGCTCAAACACCTCGTTTAGACGCTACGCTTAATATATCTTCGCTTGACTTAAGCAGTAGAACGTATCCAATAATTTCGCCGCTTATCGAATTTACAAAAAATTTAACTAAAGATATGAAAGCTCTAGATTATCCAAGTAAATTCATCCCTATTAGAACAATAGGATATTTAGCTCATTTAGATATTCTGATAGATAGCGTTAAGTATAACGATCATGTATTTGACAAAATGAATTTGCTTGCTAAAATCTTACCAGCTAATATAAAAATTAGTAATTTAGATTTTAAAACTGCTAACAGCTATTTATCAACTAGCTGGAACTTAGATGCATCGAGTGTATTACCGTCTTTAACCGTAGAAATTAAGGACGGTAATCTTACGACTGATTTATTATCACCGGCAGGAATGCTTAATTTAAGAAATAAATTAATAAATGATTATAGTTTAGATAAAGCTACCTTACAAGTTTCCGGTACATTGTCGACATTATTACAAAATGATTTAATATTGAAAAATGTTAAATTTTATGTAGCAAATAATAATAATTTATTACAATTTAATAATATTGAAGCAGAATTATTAGGCGGTAAGCTTCAAGGTAACGGCAATATTTTATTAAAACCTTATGCTATAAATTTCGTATATGCTTTAAATGCAATAGATTTAAACAAAGTTTCAGCTCTTATGCCTAAAATATTTACTGCAAGTGGTGGAAAAATAAGTATAAGCGGTAGTTTAGGAACTAACGGTAACACTCTTCAAAGCCAGCTATATAACCTGACTACAAAATCACAATTTGCTATAAACAATATAGATGTTAATAATTTTGCAATTGATTCTTTTATAGAAAAAATTGATACAGCTGATTATAAGGTACAAAATTTAGATAAAGATATAAATAGTGCTATAACCACAGGACAAGAAAATATTAGAGGTATAAGCGGTGATATTGAACTGCAAAAAGGTATTGCCCTTTTAAAGAAAGTAAAATTTGCAACACAATATAGTAGCGGTGCGGCCTCTTTTGCAGTTAATATATATAATTTTGATATGGATGCATCTAGCATTTTATCATTTTACGTGCCGGCAAGGCTTGTTAAGTTAAATACCTCAAATACAAGTTCTGATAAAGATAGCTTGGCACATCTTAATATAAAAATGCAAGGGAGTATTTTTGCTCCTAAGAAAACTTTTGATAGTAGTGAGCTAAAAAAATTACTTATACCCCAAACAACTGAAGACACAACCACTACAGATAACCATTAAAAAATAAAAATAAATGACTAATACTAAAACTTTAGAAGCAAATATTAGCTTTGAAGAAGCTTTAAAAGAGCTTGAGGAAATTGTTAAAAAAATAGATAACGGACAAGAGAGTCTAGAGACGGCAGTTAATAGCTTTGAAAGAGGTATTTTACTTAAGAATCATTGTGAGAAAAAACTAAAAGAAGCTCGGTTAAAAATTGAAAAAATTACTAAACTTGCTGATTCTACAGTAGTCTTAGAAGAGACGGAAGTGTAGTGTTGACATAAAGCATACATTGTACTAACATCATAAGATGACAAAGAAATATAATTATAGCTTTTCTGCTGAAAAAAATTATAAGTTAATAAGTGAGCGCAAGGTAAGTTTTGAAGAAATAATATCAGTTATAGAAAGTAATTGTTTATTGGATATAATAGAACATCCAAATCCTAATAAATATTCAAAGCAAAAAATGTATATAGTTAAATTTAATGAATACGCCTATTTAGTGCCTTTTATTATTGAAGTTGATGGAACAGTTTTTTTAAAGACTATTATTCCACGTCGCAAAGCTACTCAGAAATATCTAAAAATAGGAAAAAGTAATGAGAAATAAAGAGAATATATCAAATATAATACTAGATGCTGAAGAAAACGCATTGCTGGAGTCTTTTGAAAATGATGAATGGCAAAGAATTAAAAATTTTGAACAAGAGAAACATATAGCACAAGTGGCAGCAGCTAATTATTTAAAAAAAGATACTCGAATAAATATTCGTATTTCTAGTAGTGATTTAATGAGAATAAAACAAAAAGCTGCTTATGAGGGATTACCTTATCAAACTCTTATTTCTAGTATATTACATAAATATTCAGCAGGACATGGTTAATAATACCTATGTAATCATATAATTGACTTTATCTATACCGTTCCTAATATTGTTTTGATGAGTTTTTGTGCTGGATGTTTATATTTAACAAAATACATTATTCCTAATAATTTTCAAAAAGAAGAGCTTGGAAGTTTTGGTGGGTTTTTATCGGGTATAGTTGGTAGTATGTATGCGGTATCAACCGGTTTTGTATTAATTTATTGACTCGGTAATTTTAATAAAGCACAAGAAGGGGTGGCAGCAGAATCTATAGTGTTGATAAGGCTTGCAGATAGTGTAGGTTGGCTTCCTCATGAAATGAGACCTAAAATTTATCTAGATATTAAAAATTATACCAAAGGTGTAATGCAGCGTGAATGGCAATTAATGAAAGACGGCAAGCAAATCGGTCATGAAGCTCTTAGTGTCCTCCAAGATATTAATAAGAGACTACAAGCTTATAAAGCAAGCGAGCAAATTCAGCTATTGACTAAGCAGGAAATCATCATTGAGTAGATAAAAGAGCTTTATACAGTAAGGTATAACAGAAATGTCCTATTTTCCCTTAAATATTCAATATTGGATAGTTGTATGTATAATGACTGCTATTAATGTAATTTTTGTCTGTATGCTTGGCACCAAGCTTTATTTACATAAGATTTCGGTTGGTTTAGTTTGTATCACTTCATCATCAATGCTTTTGTTATTATTTATATTAGACAAACCTTTTCGAGGTCCTTTCGCCGTAAATCAATATGACCTTATTAAGGCTATACATTATATTGAGAGATTAAATTAGTGATATCTGTAACAACATAACGCCATAATTTATCCATGCCTTTAGTAATACCTATACGAGCAGTAGTAGAGTAGGGTAGCTTTAAGCCGATATCACCGACAAAAAATTCGTTGTTATTTATAAGATCGCATTTATTATGAGAAATATTAATTCCTAAATATTTGCATAATTTACCCGGACCGTTGAGGTATAGATTTTCAGGCGCAATAACATGTACGCCTCTTATTAAGGTCGCAGCAGGGAAGCCTTTAGCTTCGGTTACGAAATTTAAACAATAATACATTCCGTAAATTAAATAGACATAGCTAAAGCCTGCAGGACCAAACATTATATCCGTTCTTTTTGTTCGCCCTCTTGCTGCATGGCAAGCAGGATCATTCTGCCCTATATAGCTTTCAGTTTCAGTAATGATAGCTGTTTTACCTTGGAAATAAAGAGCTTTACCGATTAACTCAGTGCTTACTACATTAGTATCTCTTGCAAAAAATTCACGAGGTAAAGGGATTAGTTTATTCATGTTTTTGAAAAAAATATTTAAATTCTTATGCCATTTTGTAGGCGTGAAGTTAGTAATTTCATATTCAGCTATATTATTTATATAAAAAGGATCTTCTCTTAATATATCTTTAAGCTGACTTAGTTTTTCTATATTAGCTAAAATAATACCGCCAATTCTTGGATGTATAGGACCTAATAAAATATCCTTTATCATAACATGTATCTAAACATTTTCTATGTTCCGTAATAAATTTTTCAACAGAAGAAAGGTCTAAGCCTAAGGTATATTTAAGGTTTACAATAAACATAATTTATATTTTTTTATTAAGTGTTTTAGAATTTTTTATAGAGATTGGAACGGTATCATATCCGCCGTCGCAAAACGGTTGACATTTGATGATTCTTTTAAAGGTAAGCCACAAGCCTTTTATGCTGCCGTGCATTGATATAGCTTCTTTGGCATATTCAGAACAAGTGGGGTGAAACCGGCAATTATTGCCAAGTAGTGGAGAAATGAAATATTGATAAAATCTAAGTAATAATAATAAGATTCTAGTCATTTTGAAGCTTGTCTATTATTTTTCCCATTTTTTTTTGAGTTAGATCTTCATAATAATCGTCATTAATCTGTACGACCGGAGCGTTAACGCATGCTCCCAAACATTCTATCTCGCTTAAAGTAAATTTTTGATCTTCAGTAGTTTCTTTGAGTTTTACACCTAATTTCTTTTCGCAAATTTTCATTATATCATCACTACCACGCAGCCAGCAAGGAGTAGTAGTACATACTTGGATATGATATTTACCAACTCGCTTTAAGTTAAACATAGTATAAAATGTTGCAACCTCATAAGCCCGTATATAAGGCATTGCTAACATATTTGCGACATATTCGATAGCAGGAACAGGTAGCCAGCCGCCGTTTTGACGTTGTGCTAGATCAAGCAGCGGAAGTATTGCACTTCTTTTTCCATGCGGTGGATATTTTTTTATAATCTCTTCTGCTAGATTTAAATTTTTCTTATCAAATGTAAAATTTGTAATTTTTGTATTCATATATATATTTTTAGTACGGTATAGTTTTATGTCATTCCTGCGCAAGCAGGAATCCATAGAACTATTTAATTAAATCTTTCCATTCAGGATTAGTTTTTTCTATCAGTTCTATTTTCACACTACTTTGCCATTTTTTCAAGTTTGTTTCTCTTGTAAGTGCTTCTTGAATATCAGTAAATTCTTCTTTATAAACAAGCTTTATAATATTATATTTTGCGGTAAAACCTTTTATTATTGTTTGTTTATGTTCATAAGCACGACGTATTATATTATTAGTAATACCAATATATAAAGTACCATGCTTATTAGAGCATAATATATATACCCAATACATTTTTTGTTTTTTAGTTTTATTTTATGGATTCCTGTTTTCGTAGGAATGACAGAGTAACGCAAGTACAAGCCCACGGCATAACAAATATATTACCTATCTATCTCACCAAATACTATATCAAGCGTTGCAATAATGGTAATAACATCTGCCATTAAATGACCTTTAGACATAAAATCTAGTCCTTGCAAATGAGCAAAGCCGGGTGCTTTAATACGACATCTATAAGGTCTATTACCTCCTTGCGAGTATAAATATACACCAAATTCGCCTTTAGGGGCTTCTACGGCTTTATAGGTCTCGCCGGCTGGGACGTCATATCCTTCCGTATAGAGCTTAAAATGATGAATCATTGCTTCCATAGATTCTTTCATTTTGGCTCTTGTCGGTGGTGTTAATTTAGGATCATCGGTTTTAACTGCACCTTTCGGCATTTTTTCTATACATTGCTTGATTATCTTGATTGATTCGTACATTTCAAGCATACGAACGAAATATCTGTCGTAACAATCACCGTTTTTGCCGATTGGTACTTTAAAGTCCATTTCATCGTAAACGTCATAAGGGTTTGACTTGCGTAAATCCCAAGCTATACCCGAACCTCTAAGCATTGGTCCTGAAAACCCCCAGTCCATTGCCTCTTTTTGAGACGCAACGCCGATATCTACTAAACGTTGTTTCCATAATCTATTTTCATTTAGTAGACTTTCAATATCGTGAAGTTTAGGAGGAAACTGTTCTATAAACTTATCTATATCCTCAAGTAAACCTTCGGGTAAATCTGCTGCAACCCCGCCCGGTCTAAAGTAGTTTGAATGCATACGAGAGCCGGAAACATGCTCGTAAAATTCCATGATCTTTTCTCGCTCTTCAAAGAGCCATAATAAAGGAGTAGTAGCACCGATATCTAAAGCTTGGCTGCCAATATTCAAAGTATGGTTCAAAATTCTTGTTAGCTCTGAGAATAGTACCCTGATAAACTTAGCTCTTCGTGGGACTTCGCATTCTAATAACGACTCGACAGCTAAAGCAAATGCATGTTCCTGACACATCGGCGAAACATAATCAAGACGATCAAAATATGGTATAGCCTGCAAATATGTTTTATGCTCAATAAGCTTTTCCGTACCACGATGAAGTAACCCAATATGAGGGTCGGCATTATTTACTACTTCCCCGTCCATCTCAAGGATTAACCTTAAAACTCCGTGAGTTGCCGGATGCTGTGGACCAAGGTTTAGAGTTATAGTTTTGGTGTTGTTAGTCATAGTATTTTTCCTACTGTCACCTAGTTCGCTTGACCACGGGGTCCAGTCTTTTTTATTTTTTCTGGATCCCGCGATCAAGTCACAGGATGACATTCATTTTATTTCTGGATTCCTGATTTCGCAGGAATGACATCGGTTGCCTTCTCATCACCTGGCAATACATAACTCGGGCTATGCCAGTGCGAGCTAAAATCAAAATCACGATATTCTATGTCTAAATCGACCGGTTCATAAGCTACTTTCTTTAGCTTCTCATCATATTTAACTTGTGTATAGCCTGTTAACGGGAAATCTTTACGTAATGGATGCCCCTCAAATTCGTAATCGGTTAGTATGCGTCTTTTATCGTCATTACCCTCGAAATTTACCCCGTACATATCATAAACTTCACGCTCATACCAACAAGCGGCACTAAATATATTCATTGCTGAAGGTATAGTTTCTTTTTCAGATATATATACTTTTATTATAAGACGCTTATTTAATTTTAAGCTTAATAAATTATATACTACTTCAAACCTTTTATAGTCAATTGATTTGGACTTGCCTACATTGTCGCTCGTCGCTTTCCTATTAGTTATAGGCTTCGCGTCTTGCTCCTTGTGGCCAAGCCCAACTGAATTGACTACGTTATTCTGAGGAAAATCAGCTCCAAATAAATCAGTAAGTAAAGTGAAGCGTAATTCTTCCGATTCTTTTAGAACTTTTAAAAACGGCAATAAAAAATTCGGCTCGATTTTATAAGCTAGGTAATCTTTAACCGTGATCGGAGTTATTAAAATGCTAGATTTAGCTGCAAGTCTTTCAATGAGTTTGTCTAGCGTCATACTTAAAACCTGTAGTGCGTTTAATTTTTTTCTGTAACTGCATAAGCCCGTAAATTAATGCTTCAGCGGTAGGAGGGCAGCCAGGGACATATACGTCAACCGGTACGATTCTATCACAGCCACGCACTACCGAATAGGAAAAGTGGTAATAGCCGCCGCCATTGGCACAGCTACCCATTGAAAGCACCCATTTAGGTTCAGCCATCTGATCATATACTTTACGTAGAGCCGGTGCCATTTTGTTAGTAAGCGTTCCTGCAACTATCATAAGGTCGGACTGTCTTGGACTTGGTCTAAATAACATACCGAAGCGATCCATATCATATCTACTTGCTGCTGCCTGCATCATCTCAACAGCACAACAAGCAAGCCCAAAAGTCATAGGCCATAAGGAATTAGCTCTCGCCCAGCCTATAACGTCATCAACTTTAGTGAGTAAGAATCCTCTATTAGAAAGCTCATTACTTAATAATTCGTCTTCTTGATAAAAATTATTTTTCATATTACTACCAGTCTAAAGCTCCTTTCTTCCATTCATATATGAACCCGATAATAAGTACGAATAAGAAAAACATCATTGAGAAAAAGCCTATTTTACCTATCGTATTAAGACTAATAGCCCAAGGCACTAAAAATGCAATTTCAAGATCAAAGATAATAAATAAAATAGCAACTAAGTAAAAACGTATGTCAAATTTTGCTCTTGCATCGCTAAAAGGCTCAAAACCGCACTCATAAGGTTCTAGCTTATCTTTATTATATTTTTTTGTCGATAATAGGTTAGGTAGAATCATTATTAAACCGGAAACCAATACCGCAATACAGAAAAATATAGCAATCGGTAGATATTCTTGTAAAAGTTCTGAGTTTTGTAGCATATGTTTTTTATTATATTGTTCCGTCATTGCGAGAAGAATTGCACAGTAATGCGACGAAGCAATCTCAGGATATTTGATGAGATTGCCACGCAGCCTACGGCTGCTTGCAATGACGTAGATTTAATGACACTTAACTCTATATTTACCTCAAATAGCATCAATTATCAATGACAATATCAGGTTTAACTAGTAGCTTCATTAAAACTAGTACCCAAATACCGCTTGATATCCACCATATTTGCCAAATATTATATGAAATCATGCCGATAATATAGTAATTTATAAAACATGCATAGGAAATTGCCTTGAAATTTTTATTTTTGAGATTACTAATTTGTTTGAGATATTTATAAACTAAGCATAAAAATAATATTAAACCTATTATACCGAGTTCAAGAGTAATTTGTAATATATTATTATGAGGATGAAGCGGCAAAGGATGCCATTTTTCTCCGTTGTAATCGATCATTTCACTATCATCAGCTTCGATATATTTAGAAGAAGCTAAGCCATAGCCTAAAATCGGCTTTTCAATGATTTTGTTTGCGACGAAATGCCAAATAAATAAACGATGAGCAGCGGAAGGTTGTGTAGCTAAATATTGTTCAGATAAATCTTGTGGTTCTATTTGTTTAGCTATCACAGGAAATAGTAACGAGCCGGTAATTAAACTTATTGCGATTAATTTGAAAAATATCGGCTTCATAAATCTTGTTAAAATAAATATTACTCCTCCTATACCAAAGCCTAAAAAACTTGCTAAACTATCGGAAATACTTAGTAAATAAAGTACTAATATATATAGCATTAATGCATGTCGTTTTTTATCGTTAGAAAGTAAAATTATAATCGCTACCCAAGCGGTAATTGAAAGTAAAGCACAACCACGATCTAGCATATATAAGCCAAAACTAGTTTTGAATATTCTTGTTAAAAATCCATGAGAAGAATATTCGATGAAGAATAATAATATTGCTGTGAGAATTCCGAATATTAAGGCTTTTTTAAGCTGTAAGCGATTTTGAAAAGGAGAAGAATTACTAACTGCAAAGCCAAGAAATAAGAGTATAAAAACTTGAGTAAAAGTAGCTAAGCTATTAATAAGATGAATTGCGAATAAACAAGATATAAAGCACCAAGCGGTGAATAACATTGTCATCCCGTGAGCTTGTAGTGGGATCCAGTCTTTTTTTATTTTTTGGATACCGTGGTCAAGCCACGGTATGACATTGTTACTGGATTGCCACGCTCCTTTCAGTCGCTCGCAATGACTATTAATACTTCGCAGGAATGATATAAGCAAAAAAATTGTAACAGTAGCTGCAGTGGATAAGCCCGCCAGCATCCCAAGGCTTGGAATTAAAAATATTAAACTTGAAATTAAATATTGCATCTAAAAACAATCTTTAGCAAAAATTTCGTAGATTGGGTGTTCAAACGTTGAAAGTGAAATGCTTGAAGAAATCATCCATCCTTGAAAGAGTAAATTAGGATCTTCGTCTATTTTATATTCCGTTATGGTCATCAACAAATAATTATCTTCATTATATGGATCAAGGTTTTTTATACATTTGTGCAATTTGATTTTTATATTACCGAAATATTTTTCTTCTCCGACTTTAAAATCTATCTCTTCAGAAGTAGCAGTAATGTTATTTAGAGCAATAATTTTGCCATTTGTATAATTCTTAAACTCAGAACTATCATTAATATTATCGTTTGGATTTAAAATAGGATGATTTTCATCAAGAGGGATAAATACGTCATTTTCAATATCTTCGGTTGTAGTAACCGACTCTAAATTTTCTGCGAATATAGGAAAATTAATGCATATAGTGATGATAAAAATAATTTTTAGTAATTTCATAGATAAATATATTATTTTTCAAAATTATATACTATAGGGGATTAATGGCAATGATAATTTATGATAAGATTTTAAGGTCATTGCGAGCGATTTCAAGGAGCGTGGCAACCTCAGGAATCTTGCCTTAGATTGCTTAGTCAAAACTTACAATTTTTTCTCGCAATGACGATGTAGGTACAATATGCTCCACTCTAAAGAACTCTTAAATTCTATTTTACGACAGGATTTTCATAGTTTTATAATTAAGGTATTTAATACTATTAATCCTGGAGCGGAGTATTATCCAAGTAAGCATATAAGAATAATTACCGATTATTTAAATGCCGTGTAAAGCGGTGATATTAATCGTTTAATAATTAATATACCGCCAAGGAGCTTACTACAATCTATTTGTGTTAGCGTTGCTTGGCCTGCTTATTTATTGGGGGTGAATCCTACCAAAAGGATTATGGTTGCCAGCTATTCTCAAATACTTAGCATTAAACACTCACTAGATTGTCGGTTCATTTTAAATTTTGATTGGTATAAAGAACTGTTCCCAAGTACTATCCTTAGTAAACCCCATAATCAAAAAAGTAAGTTTTTAATGACAGCTAATGGCTTTAGATTTGCAACATCGGTTGGAAGATCAGCAACAGGTGAGGGCGGTGATATCTTAATGATCGATGATCCTCATAACCCCACGCAAATTCATTCTTATAAAATACGTAAGAAAGTTATAGATTGGTTTGAGCAAACTTTTGTTAGCAGACTAAATAATCGTAATAAGGGAGCGATAGTTTTAGTTATGCAGCGTCTGCATACGGATGATTTATCCGGTTATCTACTTAATAATAGCAATTCATGGCATCATTTAAAAATTCCGGCGATTAGCATTCAAGATTACTCCTTTAAATTAATGAATAAAGAATATCAATATCTTAGTGGTAAAGTTATTAGACAGATATAAAGAACCTCCTGATTGTTTAATGAAATTAGAGCAGGAAATAGGTAGCTATAATGATAATGCTCAATATTTACAAGAACCGATAGCACAAAGGTCATCGTTACTGAATATGGAAGATATTAGCTTTTATGAAAATCTACCTTCAAGATTTGATTATTTTGTGCAAAGCTGGGATACGGCAATTAAGATTTCCGAAGATTCCGATTATAGTGTTTGTAATATATGGGGGATTCTTGAACAGAAATATTATCTAGTATCATTAGTACGGAAAAAAATTAATTATCCTGAGCTTAAGAATTTGACGGAAAAACTAACTAGAGAATATCAGCCAAAATTTATATTAATCGAAGATAAAGCAAGTGGTCAACAATTGATTCAAGATATAGGATTTTTAGGTGGTAATATTTAGAGTGATAGGGATTAAGCCAAGCTTTGATAAAGTTACAAGATTCGCCTCGGTAGTTCTTTTATTTTAATCAGCTAGTGTTCTAATACCTAAATAATCAAGCATAATTTTAAAGGAATTACTGAATTTTCCCCATATTAAAAATGACGATATAGTAGATTCAGTTAGCCAGTTCTTGAATTTTATGAAGGATAAATCGTTTAAATATCCTGCAAGGATTAGGAGTTTAATATAAAAATAGTTGCTTTTTTGTATGGATGTTGGTAGTATTTATGTTATTCCCGTGAAAGCGGGAATCCAGTACAAATACAATTATCTGTTTATGGATTCCTGCTTTCGCAGGAATGACATAGGATTGTGGTATGACAAATGATTAGGCTGGGTAGCAAAGTGGTAATGCCGTGGACTGCAAATCCTCTATTCGTCGGTTCGATTCCGACCCTGGCCTCCATTATAGAAATTAAAACATCTTATGGCATTTATTGCGCAATTCCTAGAAATGCTTTTAGCCGAGAGAGCATTGTCAAAAAATTCAATACTTAGCTATAAGCGTGACTTATTCGATTTTCAAAATTATCTTGCTAAACAAAAATTATCCGAATTAAATATTACTACTGAGAATATTAGAGACTGGATTGAGTATCTAGCAAGTAATGATTTGCAAGCACGCTCAATCAACAGAAAAATCTCAACTATAAAAAGTTATTATGAATTTTTAATTAGCGAAAACCATACCGCGTTTAATCCGGTTCTTAACGTAGATTTGCCCAAATATCAAAATAAACTTCCCGAAATATTATCTATAGCTCAAATTAAATCGTTACTTGAACATTGCTCTCACAATAATTCTCCTGAAGGTATCAGGCTTAATGCTATGATTCATTTGCTTTATGCTAGTGGTCTTAGAGTCTCGGAGCTTGTTAGTCTTAAGCTTGCTGATATTCTGACTAATAAAACGTCTAAAGGAGAAGTAAGAAAAATATTTTCGGTACTTGGTAAAGGTAATAAGGAAAGAGTCATAGTAATAAATGAACAGGCAGTTATCAGTATTGCTAAATATCTTGCAATTAGAGATGTTTTTGTGAATAAAGCTAAACCAAGCAATCTAATTTATTTATTTCCCTCATCAGCTTTAGCTGGTTATATGACTAGGCAAAATTTTGCTATTCTGTTAAAATCTGCTGCCCTTTATGCAGGACTTAACCCTGAGTATATTTCTCCGCATATATTACGTCACAGTTTTGCAAGTCATTTGCTTGAGGGCGGAGCAGACTTAAGAGTAATTCAAGAGCTGCTTGGTCACGCTGATATATCTACTACCCAAATATATACTCATCTTCAAACTAATCATCTCAAAAAAGCATTGTTGCATCATCCTCTCAATAAAAATTAATTTATCTTAATCTTCTATAAAGTACTTGTTAATATTTCTTAACTAAATATAATACTTCTTATTAAATGTAAGGAATAAATTATATGAAGCTAAAAGACATGATGAGTTCTTGTATTAGTAAACCTAGAGAAATTGAAGAAGAATATCCTGGATTAGCTCAAAAGAAAGAATCAGGATGCAATGTTTATGCCGGGTTAGGATGCAAAAATCAAGAAGTAAAATTTAGCAACTATTATGAGTTACTTAAAAAAATTCAACAAGGAGAAATAACTTTAGAAGTTCTAGAAAATTTAAGGAAATTAAAAATAGATGATAAAAAATCTTTTCTAGCAGATGTAGAAGAGATTATATCTAACAATAGGTTACATGAGCTTAATGCAACAATAATGAAACATGCTTTAGATTTAGTTGATTCTAAAGATGCAGCTTTTTTACTTCGTAGAACAAAAGAGGATAGTATATTTCGAGATCTAATATATTTAGAAGCAAAAGAAAACAGGTTTACTGTAGAAATTGATAAAAAAGGAACTTTGAAAATTAACCTTCCTAGTGGGGTACTTAAGCTTTACAAGCTATTAATTGATAATTTCTATTTGAAAAAATTTGAGCAGGAGGTATTGCAGCAAAAATTATATCAAGAATTGTTCAGTGATCTAAACATTCCTTTTGAAGAACTAATTGCAAAAAAGGAATTGCAGCAAAAATTATATCAAGAATTATTACCTGATTTCAAAATTCCTTTTGAAGAACTAAATTTTTTTGAAAATTTTATTGAATGCTTAAAAGGCTTATATATTAAAAATAGTTTAGCACGAAGCATAATGAGTTTATTTGTAAGTAGAGATATTAAAGAACATGCTGTATGTGAAGAATTACTTGAATTAGATACATTTAAAAAATTATTTGAGGCAAAAATGTCATTATATGGAACTTCTGCTGATTCTAAATTATTAGTAGTTGATTATGTATTAAATGATGTACAAGGTGTTTATATTAGCAATTTAGCATCTTCGAATATTTTAGATTTAGTAATGCATAGTCAATCGAATAATGAAACAATAGAATCAATAGAAATTTTGGGTGATAGCTCAGGACCAGTATGACTTGCTAGATACTGTTTTAAAGTTTTGATTATAAATATAGTAAAAACATCTAGAAATTAATTTAATCTATCATTAATATTTAAATAATTATAAGTGAGATTAATACTAAATATGGCTACAAAAAATAAAAAAGAAACAGTGAATACTGAAACAAAAAATTTAGCAAATTTAGTTATCCAAGAAATAGGTAACAAAAATTTTGATTTTGTTGTTTTGCAAAAGATGCAGCAGGCTTTTAGTACTGCAAGTAAGCAAAAACAAAGAGAAGCTTTTATAAGTTTGTTAGATAAAAAGCTTAATAAAGAGCAATTACATAAACTCAATCAAGCAATAATGGAAAATGCAAATGAATTAATGCCGGATAACGATCCTAATTTCGTTTGTCGTACTCCTAATAATAAAGTTTTTCAAGAAATATTATTATTGGAAGCCAAACGTTCAGGTATGAAAGCAAAATTTAATGATAAAGGAGAATTACAATCTCTTGATGTAAAAGATATAACACAGGAAATATTAGATCACTATCGTATTTTACAAGAAAAATTTTATCCCAAAAGAGATTCTATAGATTTGATAGATAGTAGAATAGCTCAAAGTATTAATTTTTTATTATATGCTCCACTTTTCCGAGAATCAGATATATATACAACATTAGGTTTAAAATCTGCTGAGATAGAGCGAGAAATACAAGATCCTAACGGTAAGTATGCTAAACAATTAGTAGATGCTAAAATAGGAACTAATATAAATTTTAATACCAAAGAAAATTTAGAAAATAAAGCACATGAAGGAAAAGAAACTAAGATATCTTCAATAATTGAAAAAGCAATAACAAAACTCAAGAAAGACAAAAAAGTAAATATTGAAGATAAGAGACAAGGAGCAATAAAAAGGCATTTATCTAAATCCTTAGAAGGAGCTTCTGATTATATATTAACATTCAAAAAAAATGCTTTAGTAGATGTAATATATCAAGGATTAGATAAAAGACAAGCTTGGTGGTCAAAGATTGTTAATTATATAGGTATAAAATCATATTCCATTTCTAAAAAAAATCTTGAGAAAATAGGCACAATAATAAATAGTGAAATGAAAAATTCTCATACTCCTTTAAAGATAGAAGTACAAGAACAGTTAAAACAAATCTCAAAAGAGTTAAATAGATTAAATAATCTGGTATTGCCGTTAGAGGCTAAAAAAGTTCAGGCAAAATCTAAAAAACCGCCTGTTCCTCCAAAACCTGAACACCTCAAAAAAAGAAATCATGGATTGTGATGATAATTTATAATTTATTACTTCCCATAATATTATAACCGCAATCTACATAATGGATTTCACCGGTAACACCTTTAGATAATTCACTAAATAAATATACTGCTGCTCCTCCTACATCTTCTTGGGTAGTATTACGTTTTAACGGTGCGGTTGCAGCGTGAGATTTAAGCATAGTACTAAAATCACCTATTGCACTAGATGCTAAAGTTTTGATAGGTCCTGCCGAAATAGCATTTACCCTAATATGATTTTCTCCCATATCGTTTGCTAGATATTTTATACTAGCCTCAAGTGCAGCTTTGGCTACTCCCATAACGTTATAATTAGGTATAACTTTTTCAGCGCCGTAGTAAGTTAATGTCACAATGCTTCCGCCGTTATGCATTAAGGCTTCTGCAGACCTTGCGAGTTCTAAAAGAGAGTAACATGATATATGTAAAGAATTATGAAAATTTTCTAAGCTAGTATAAACATAACGTCCTTTTAATTCATTTTTATCGGCAAAAGCCATACCGTGAAGTAAGAAATCGAAGTTACCCCATTTCTCTTTTATATCATCAAATAAATTACTAATTGATTTTGGCTTCGTAACATCAAGTTCGCTAACAAAATTACAACCTATTTCCTCAGCGAGTGGTTTAACTCGTTTTTCTAGTACTCCCGATTGATAAGTAAACCATAGCTCTGCTCCGTGTTTTTTAGCAAGCTGTGCAATCGCCCACGATATTGACATATTATTTGCAATACCTGTAATTAAGCCTTTTTTTCCTTGTAGTAATCCTGTAGTCATTTATTTACTCATTATATTAAAACTTGCTGAAATGATAGCATGATGTATTATTTTGTAAACAAATAATCGATAAAAATGTATAAACCTAAAATCATATGTTTACTGCTAGGGATATTAAGCGGTTTAGTTTTTGCTCCGACTTTCTTTATACCGGCATTATTAACGTTATCTTACTTATGTTATATAGTTCAAAAATCCGAAAATTGGTACGAAGCCACAAAATTTGGTTATTTATTCGGTTTTGGGCATTTTTTAAGTGGAATATATTGGATAAGTATCGGTGTTAGCGTTTATATTGCAGATTTTTGGTGGGCAATTCCTTTTGCGTTATTTGGACTACCTATAGTTTTAGCTTGCTTTATATCAGCAAGCTGCACGCTTAGTTTTTTTGCTAAAAATAATAAATATTACCAATTTATATTCTGTTTATGTTGGGTATTATTTGAGTGGGTACGTTCGTGGATTTTTACCGGTTTTCCTTGGAATTTGATCGGTTATGCTTTTTCGTTTTCAGATATTTTAATACAGCCTTTAAGTATAATAGGGATATATGGGCTTAGTTTTATAGTTATATATATTTCTACATCAGCTTATCCTTTATTTAGCAAGCAATTTACTCAGTTAAAAATATTACTAGCTAGTTCAGTCCTAGTATTAACCATCATTGTCATTTACGGAGCAGTAAGGCTAAGTAATAACCATACAAATTTCACGGATATAAAAGTACGATTAGTGCAACCTTCAATACCTCAAACCGAAAAATGGAATGAAGAAGAATTTTGGCATAATTTAATGCTACATATTAATTTATCGGAAAATTTGGAACCTACCGATTTAATTATTTGGTCTGAGGCAGCATTAGTAGTACCTGATGATATACCGCAAGTTAAATCAAAATTATTAAAAATGCTAAATTCTACAAATGCTATTTTGATAACAGGAGGAATTTCGGATAATAAAAAACAAGGTGATGAGTTTGAACTTTACTCAGCTATGTATGCTCTTGATAAAAATAATCATAAATTATTTGAATACCATAAATCACATTTAGTACCTTTCGGTGAGTATATGCCCCTTAAAAAGATACTACCGTTTAAAAAATTAACTCATGGTTTAATGGATTATAAAGAAGGAAACGGAGGGCTTGTTTATCTTGAAAAATATAATCTTAAAATTAAACCTTTGATTTGTTATGAATCTATTTTTTCTGATTTTGTACGGACTAATAATGAAATAGCCGATGTAATAATTAATATTACAAATGATGCATGGTATGGTAAATCCAGCGGTCCATATCAGCATTTTCATATTAGTAGAAGTAGAGCCGTAGAGAATGGTTTACCTATGATTAGAGTAGCTAATAACGGTATTTCAGCTATAGTAGATCCTTTTGGCAGAACAATAAAAAAACTAAATCTAAATGAAATAAATTATACTCAAGATTTAATTCCTAAAAAATTAATCTCTCCCACTATATTCTCGCAATTCGGTAATTTTACTATTTTATTACTCATCGTTTTTATACTTTTAATTAATTATTTATTAGCCTTGATTCTTGATAATCAAAGGGTTTTAGCATTATTATATTAAATTTTTAATAAAGTTGCTTGATTAAATATAAAGTAATATATACTACATTTAAAGTTGAATAGCCTTTATTAATAATTAATTAAAGCTTATTGTTAAAATGAATGATTCAATAAAACATCCAGACAAACTCGCAAGTGAACGTTTAAAAGAACGACGTCTTGCTGTAGGTATTACCCAAAAAGAATTAGGGCAAGCTTTTTCGGTATTAGTGCTCTCCAAGTTAAAAAATATGAAGAAGGTTTAAGTAATATACCTATAAGTAGGTTATATGTTTTTGCAAAAGTTTTAAATACGCCTTTAAAATATTTCTTTAATAGTTCTGAAGAAGAAAAGTTAAAAGCTGACCATGAAAATACTCATAATAATAAAATTGAATATCTATTCAAAGAAATAGAAAGTGATTTCTTAAATAATATTGCTGAAGAAGAAGGGCAATATGAACATGACGTCTCTTTTGATTATAAATGAATTATCAAGGACTATGGAAAGAGCACTTTTATCGTTAACTAGAGCATTTACTAGAGTACAAAATCCAAATATTAGAAAAATAATCATTGAACTTGTCAGATCAGTATAGATACCTTGTGAATAATATTTAAATTTTCATTGACTTAGCATTACCAAAGTATTAATTTTGGTTAAGGTTTAGTAAATTCTGAGCTGTCAACAATTATTAAATATATTGGAGGAAGGTTATGAGTAAAAGTAAGGCTATTGAAAATAACGGTATTAGTAATACCAATAGTCCAAATGGTAAATATATGGCCCCAAGACCGGAAGGAGTAAAACCTACCTGTGTAGTAATTACTTATTCTGTAAGCAAGGATATTAAGGCTGTTCTTGAAGTATTGGATGAGCGAGGTGCAAGTGTTCATTACATAATTGATAAGGATGGGACTCAAAAAGAATATCATAATGATTTAACAGATCAAGCTTTTTATGCAGGCAAGAGTAGTTGGAAAGGAGAAGTAGGTGTTAATAAGTTTGGTATTGGAGTCATGCTTATTAATGATGCAAAAAGTGATTTTCCTGAAGAGCAAATAGGGAAATTAAAAGAATTTCTTAAGGATGTAGCAGAAAGATATCCAAATTTAGATTTAAAACATGATTTAGTCGGTCTTGGTGAAGTAACTGTAAACCGAGAAGGCAATGCTCATATAGCTCCTGGATCAAAATTTCCTTGGAAAGAATTAGCTGAAGCTGGTTTTGGTAGATATTTTGAGACTACGCAAGAGCAAAAGAGTGAATTATTATTAAGTCTTGATAGTACTGGAGAAAAAGTTAATACTTTACAGGAAAATTTAAAAGAATATGGCTATGGAGTAGAATCCACAAGTACATTTGATCAATTTACTCAGCAAGCAGTTAGAGTATTTAATGATCGTTATGGTACAGGTTTACCAAACGAAGAGCCACCTATAAGTTGGACTGAAGCAGGTCAAGATGTTCTATCGCAATTACTAGGGCAAACGGTATTAGAACAAACAGAAAATGCATAGTTTAAGAAATGAATTCCTTTTTCATTTTATAAGTCTTGCTGCATGGGTACTGAATCGTCATTAAGAGGATGAATGGCTTGTTTAGGTCATTCCTGCGTGGATCGATTCCACCCCTGTCATCCCGCGCGACTTGGTCGCGGGGTCCAATTTAAAATGCTAAAAATTTAGTATTTTAAAGTTACTTTTATGGATGCCGTGGTCAAGCCACGGTATGACATCGAGTAGGTTTTTTGTAGCCGTGCAACAACTTTATGCAATAATAACGTTTTGTAAAAGCGGTTATGACATCGAAGTATAGGCTATCTCAAGTAATTCTTTTAGGCAATACTATTTATTGGTTATTGACATAATCTAAAAATAGTGCTAAACATTAAAAATTTAGAGGCTATCTGTAAATAAGTTTTAATTAGCCTTAAAATTTATTTATAGATAGCCTCTAAGGTAGAGCTTTCTTGACTATTTAGATTCTAGTCAAAGCAAGATAAGTTTTTTATCTTTACTTTATATTTCTACAGTTAAAAATATTTATGATATCTTTAAAGGTTAATAGTTTAATACAAAATTGGCGTTGGCGTAGATAATTTTTTGCGTTTATGTTTTTGCTATATGCAAATTTAAATTTTGATTATTAAATTATAACTTATAACAGGATATTAAAATGTTTATCTCTAATATTTTTCAAAAATTTTTTTCTTTTCTTTTTGTTTTATTCATCACAGCTGCAGTTTATGCGGATCAAAAAAAAGTAGCAGTCATTGTTCCACTTGAACATGCCGCAATGACTGAGATTATATCAGGAATTAAAGAGTCGCTAAAAGATATAGATGCAGAAATTATAGTTAAAAATGCTCATGCTGATTCTAATATTTTACTTGCCATTATAAAGCAAATAAAAGATCAGGATATTGATATAATAATTCCAATAGGCACGACAGCCAGTCAAACTGTTATTTCTCATATAACAAATAAACCGATTGTGTGTGCTGCTGCTATGATTAATAGTAAAAACCTACCTTTAGTTACCGGTGTTAACGATGAGATACAAATCACTGACACCATTAGTAAATTACCTTTTTTACAGAATATCACTTTAATTTATAGCAGTAGCGAGAAAGTTATACCTGAAGTAGAAATGTTAAAATTATATGCTGGAAAAAACAATATTTCTCTGCATACGGTAATGATACAAAATTTCAATGATATGCCTATGGCTGTAAAAAATGCTCCTGAAAATACGCAGAGTTTTATAATTTTGAAAGATCATTTAATAGTCAGTGGGATTAATATTTTAAAGCAAGAAGCATTTAAACGCCGTATTCCGATAATTGCTTCCGATGAAGGTTCGGTAATTAGCGGGGCAACTATTGCGGTAGGAGTACAAGAGAAGCAAATAGGCGTAGAAGCAGGTTTAATGGCAAAAAAAATCTTACAAGGAATAGAACCGAAAGATATTCCATTTGGGGATATGAAAGACTTAACTTTATTTATTAACCTTAAATCATTTGTTAAACAAGATATTCTTACTAAAGAAAATTTATCCGTACTTCCTTTCGCGCGTAAAGAACTTGAAGAGTAGTAACATGAACATTTTAGTTACTGCTCTTGAGCAATCCTTAATAATGCTGCCGCTTATTTTAGGGATATATATAAGTTATCGGATCCTCAAAATTACCGATCTTACCGTAGACGGTACTTATGTACTTGGTGCGGCAGTGTTTGCCCGCAGCCTTTCATTTGGGTTATTTCCTGCATTAATATTTGCCGTAATAGCAGGCGGAATTATAGGCAGTATAGTTAGTGTTATGCAGAAGAATAACCGCATTAACGGGCTTATAGCCGGAATACTTGCAAGTTTTATGCTTTATTCGGTTAACTTACAAATTATGCAGCGTCCTAATATATCGGTTCTTGGTATGCCGACTCTATTATCTGTATTAGATCTCGAAAATTGGTTAATACCTTTAGTAATAATCAATTGTCTTATTATATGTTCAGTTATAATTTTATTAAAAGGTAAGCTCGGTTTATTTCTGCGTGCTTTTGGTTTTAATAAAGATTTATTGATTAATTTAGGAAAACCTGCCGAGCTTTACCGTACTATCGGTTTTAGCATAAGTAATTGTTTGGCTGCTTTAACCGGTACTTTATCTGCACAAGTAAATGGTTTTGCCGATATTAATATGGGTTTCGGGGTGGCACTAGTCGGTATTGGTGCAATTGTTATAGGGCGTCATATTTTAATCCATGCTAATAATTTTAATGTGTTTAAAGAGATATTTTCTTGTTTGATAGGTATATTATTTTACTTTATTGCTCTGGGCTTTTTACTCCGAATTGGCATCGATCCCATAAATCTTAAGCTTATTTTAGGGATAGTATTGTTTATTTCGTTGAGTTCTGTAAAAAGAGAGGCTTTATGAAACCTTATTTATATGCAGAAAATATACAGTTCAAAGTTAAAGAAAGAATCGAACCTATAATTGCTGAAACTACTTTAAATATCGCTAAAGAAGAGTTTGTTGTAATATTGGGTCATAACGGTAGCGGTAAGTCTACTTTAGCTAAAATACTTGCCGGCTATTTAAAACCTACTAGCGGGAAAGTGTGTCTAGATCAAGTCAGAATCGATAAAATACCTAAAGGACAAAAAGCTTCTACATTAGTTACATTAACACAAAAAGCTGAAGAGAGACTATTTACCGAGCTAACCCTTGAAGAAAATATCATTTTGTGGGAAAGTAGATTCTCTAGTAATGAACGGTTAGCAAGTAGTGAGTTGTTAGAGCTTACAGGTGCACCTAAACGCTTTTTGCCTTTACTTTCACAGCCATTAGGTAAATTTTCCGGTGGAGAAAAGCAGATTATACTGTTGGCACTTATCATAGCTCATCCACCTAAAATATTATTTCTAGACGAACATACGGCAAATTTAGATCCGAAAGCTTCTTTGGAAGTGATGAAAAAAACAGCAGAGATTATAGAGAAACATAAGATCACTTCCGTTATGATCACGCATAATTTAGAAGATGCCGTAAATTACGGCAAAAGGCTTATAGTCCTAGATAGTGGTAAGGTAGTACTAGACTACCTAAAACCACCGGGTTTTTCTTTAAAAGAACTTAAAGAGATTTTAAATTAGAATTGAATATCTGCACCTATCTGTCCAGCTAATTCAGTACCGAAAGAATATTCACAAATATAATCTATTAACTCACTTTTTACATTCTTGTTAGTAGTCTGATAAAGAAGTACGAAATTAATAAGATCATTCTTATTTTCTCTATTGTAAGGCGTGTCTTCACTTCAGCCGATAACTTTTCTTCTGTTGAAGTTGATGGAGCCGGCACTACTATAGGGGTTGCTACAGGAGTTACTAATGTTGGAGCGGCTACAGGATTATTATCATTAACATTATAATTTAAAACTTTTTCTATTAACTCTGCTCTTGTATCTTCATTAATACTAATCTCAATTAATGTATTAATAATGCCATCTTTATCTTCACCGTTTTTAAGACGTTGCATAACATCTTTTAATAATTTTTCGTGTGTATTTTTTGCAACCCCTTCTTCATCCGGTAAATCATAATTATAATCATTAACATCCATGTCTTTATAATAGTTGGCTGATTTTGCACCCAAGTATTTTTGTATGGTGTTAATTTTTAATTGCTCATTAATATGAGAATTATATTTTTTAATGCATAAATTATCTTTTCTTTATCAACACCTATCTTTACAAGTTCTGCTATACTGTGATCGAATGGATTATGCAATAGAACGCCTTGTCCTATATCAGCACCTTTAGATATTAACTTCTCAAGTAACCATTTATCTCTTGATGTTAATGCGTGATTAAAAATTGACTCACCACACGCATTAATGTTAAGATTAACTTTATTATTTAAAAAGAAGTCCAGTAACGTTTTATTTTGACCTGATTCATGCTTTAGTAGCAAATAGAAAAAAGGTGTGCCGCCATAATTGTCTACTGTATCAATTTCACTGCCGGGTTGTAATAAAATTTGAGTTATTTCGTGCTGTTTAGAATAAGTTGCATAATGTATAGGTATACGTCCCTTTCCATCTTTAGTATTAACATCCACATTTTTTTCAAGTAAAAAGCTTCTTATTTCCTATTGTTGCCGCATAATGTATAGGTTAGTATAGATATTTATGCTCAAATTCAAAACTTGTCCCTTTGTCTAATAAAATTTTAGCTATTTCTTGAGTGCTTGCATAAAATAATGCCGTATTCCCTTGTTAATCCTTAGCATTGACATCATAACCTTGCTCAATTAATTTTTGAACAATATTTGCATTTCTGGCTGAGGCTTCTATACTAAACGGTGTACGGTTGTCTTCAGCTTCAATTAAGGTGTCATATATTTCATGGTTTGGTGCACGTACATTGTCCTCTGCTGCTATTTCTGTAGAAGTAGTGGTTGTTACTGGTGCCGGTGCTGCTACCGGAGCTATTACTGGATTATTATAGTTAATATTATAATTAAAAAGTTTTTCTATTAATTTCTCTCTTGTAACATCATCTATATCAGAATAAAATTCAGGATTCATAATTAATCCGTTGATAATTTTATTTTTATCATCCTCATTTTTAATATTTTTCTTCATCTCAGCAAGCTTTTGTTCTGCTTTGAATTCAGGCAGTGCTGAGCGTGCATTAGCGGAATCAGTTAGTATTTCTTTAATTTCTGGTTTAGATGCATAATCTATAGTTTTTTTCCTTTAGCATCTAAAGCATTAACATTGGCACCTTGTGAAAGTAAAAGTCTAACATTATTTACATTCCCTATACGTGCTGCATTATGTAAAACCGTACTACCGTCTTGAAGTCTGTAATTAGCATTATTTGTTGGTTGATTCATCATATAAATATTCCTTTATGTTTAAATATTATTTTGTCGTGCGAGCATTATACATAATATTTTGAATTTAAGCAAGCCAATAGTTAATTTTTTAACTATTTATTAGATTTTGTATAAAACCAAACGAGGAGTAAACAGATTAGAAGACCGATATTTAAGAGTAGATTATACTCTGTCATAGAAATACCAAAGATTTTGATGGCGGGTTTCATGCAGGACGTGATTGGCTGCGAGTAGAACATTTGTTTGATGTGTTGTATAGACAAGCCTTTCGGGATACGAAGCATTGATGAACAAAGAGCACTTGGTTGTACTATGCCTCTTTCTACGAAACTATGATAGGTTGATAATATACAAGAGCTAAGGATAGTTAGGAGAATGAATATTAAAGTATATTTACTTAACTGTCGGATGATTAAAGCAGTTAAGCAAATTTTGATTAGGGTTAAATAGGGAAATCGTTCGTAAACGCATAAAGGACAGGGTGTATAATGGAAGATATATTCAGTAATATAAGAGGTAGCAAGTGCTATTATAGAAATTGCAATCAGTCCTAAATGTAGAACTTTATAGCTATCTTTTCTGATGTAATTTATAATAGTATTAAATGGCATGGTTTTTTTGTTCTTAATGTCATTGCGAGCGACTGCCAGGAGCGTGGCAATCTCGGGAAGTTTGATGAGATTGCTACGTCGCTTCGCTCCTCACAATGACGGTGTTTAATTTGATATTTTACAAATAAATAAATTTAGTATATTGTCACTGATTATTAATTAAAGCGCAAGAAAAATCAATGTCAGAAATTTGGAAAGATGCTATTAAGTCAAACGCGTGGCCTTTTGTTGAGGCTAAGAAGATATTAGATAGCTTAAACGGTAAAATTCCTGAGAAGGGGTATGTATTATTTGAAACGGGTTACGGTCCTTCAGGTTTACCTCATATCGGTACTTTTGGTGAAAATGCCCGTATGGTGATGGTACAGAAAGCATTTGAGCAATTATCCGATATTCCGACTAAACTAATTTGCTTTTCCGATGATATGGACGGGCTTCGTAAAGTACCTAGCAATATCCCAAATCCTGAAATGGTGGCACAGTATATGGATATGCCGCTTACTTCTATCCCTGATACATTCGGTGAATGTGAAAGTTATGGGCATTATATGAATGCAAAGCTTCGCTCATTCCTTGATAAATTCGGCTTTGAGTATGAATTTTATAGCAGTACTAACTGTTATAAAGCTGGTATGTTTGATGAGATGCTGATAATGGTGCTTGAGAAATATGATGAGATAATGGAGCTAATGCTACCGACTTTTAGAGAAGAGCGCAAGGCTACCTATTCACCTTTCATGCCTATATGTCCGAACACAGGTAAGGTACTGCAAGTACCTATAGAGAAATGGGATGCTAAAGCAGGCACTGTAACGTATAAAGACAAAGCCGGTAATTATATAGAAGTACCGGTAACGGGAGGGCATTGCAAATTACAGTGGAAGCCGGATTTTGGTATGCGTTGGGCTGCGCTTAAAGTCGATTATGAGATGTACGGCAAAGACCATTTGGCAAATGCTCGTCTTTATTCGGAAATTTGCCGAATCCTAGGAGGAAAGCCGCCGGTGCAGTTATGTTATGAGTTATTCTTAGATGAAAACGGTGAGAAAATATCCAAATCAAAAGGTAATAGTATTAGCATTGATGATTGGCTTAAATATGCTCCTGTTGAAAGTATGGCATTATTTATGTATCAAAATCCGACTAGAGCTAAACGTTTGTTTTTTGATGTAATTCCTAAAAATGTTGATGAATATATTACTTTTAATCAGAAATATCATTTAGAAGAGGATATGGCAAAGCGTTTTGCAAATCCCGTTTATCACATCCATCACGGAAATGTACCGAAAATTGAGACTTTTGGAATTACCTATTCGTTGCTTTTAAATCTTACTTCTGTGTGTAATCCTTCGGATAAATCGGTGCTTTGGGGATTTATTAGCAAATATGAGCCAAAAGCAACTCCAAATACTAACCCTTATCTTGACCATTTAGCAGAATTTGCTATAAGATATTATAATGACTTTATTAAAGCACATAAATCATATTTATCTCCTTCTGAAAAGCATAAGGTTATTTTGCAGGATATATTAGATATGTTATCTGATATAGCTGATCAAACCGAAGCTGAAGCAATTCAGAAAGCAATATATGATATAGGAATGAAAGCAGGATATGAAAATCTGCGTGATTACTTCAAAGATTTATATCAAATATTGCTTGGACAGAATGAAGGTCCAAGACTTGGGACTTTTATAAAGCTTTACGGGGTGCAGGAAATGAAAAAGCTGGTTGAAGGGCAGTTGTAGCCTATATATCATTCCAGCATGGGTATCTAAGCGTCATTGCGAACGAAGTGAGTGTGGCAATCTCAGGAAGTTGGACGAGATTGCCACGTCGCTTCGCTCCTTGCAATGACGTTAAAATAAAAACTATTAACAAATGAATGAAATTTTTTGTAGTACGTTACCTATTTTTTTAATTACGCTGCTTGGTAGTATTATCAAAAATAAATGGTTAACTTCAGAAGAATTTTGGCGTGGTATTGAGAAATTATCGTATTTTGTACTATTTCCTGCCATGTTGTTTAGTTACGTATCTACTGCAGATTTAAGTATTGCACCCATAATTAAATTAGTAGTGGCTCTTATTATATCCACTATTCTTGTATCAATCGGTCTTATAATTTACCAAAAAAAATACAACATAGATAAAGTCCAATTTACTTCTATTTTTCAAGGATCGATTCGTTATAATAGCTACATTTTTTTTGGGGTAAGTAGCCCCTTGCTTGGTTCTAGTGGGCTTTCAATCGTTGCCATTATTTCTTCTTATATGATTATTTTTACCAATATTTTATCGGTAATGATTTTCGCTTATTATATCCCTAATAAATCCGTTACTAATACTATTAGCACTAGTTTTGTTTTAATGATGAAATTAATTGTGCGTAATCCATTAATTATCGCAAGTTTAGTAGGATTCGTTTTTAATTACTCAAATCTTGAATTACATTTAGGGCTTAAGAAAACGTTAGATAGCCTTTCTAATGCCGCTTTAGCTATCGGTATGCTAAATGTTGGGGCAGGGCTTAATTTTACTATTAGACAAGAGCTTTTACATAATGTAATGTTTACAAGCTTTGTTAAATTAGTTGCATTTCCTCTAGTTAGTGTAGTAGTACTATGGTTAATGTCTATTGACGGATTAGATAGATCGGTAGGAATATTATATAGCTGCCTTCCATGTGCGAGTACGGCTTATGTTTTATCTCGTCAACTTGACGGTGATCCTGATTCTATGGCGTCGATTATAACATTTACTACTTTTTTCTCGGTAGTTACTATATCAATTATTATGTATATAATGGGGTGAATTTACCACGTCATTGCGAGTGACTGAAAGGAGCGTGGCAATCTCAGGAATGTTGCCTGAGATTGCTTCGTCGATGCCTATTGCGTCTGCTCGCAATGACGAAAAACCAAAACAAACAAATAAAACAGGAATTTCTAAAATGGATGAAATGAATAAAATAAATTATGCTGAGGCCCTTGAATATCATGAAAAAAATAAGCCTGGTAAGATTGCTATTTCTGCAACAAAGTCTTTAGTTACTCAGCAAGATTTATCACTTGCTTATTCCCCAGGGGTTGCGGCTCCTTGCCTTGAAATTGCTAAAAATTTAGAGGATGTATATAAATATACTGCTCGCGGTAATTTAGTTGCCGTAATCTCTAACGGTACTGCCGTACTTGGGCTTGGTAATTTAGGAGCTGCCGCTTCAAAACCGGTGATGGAAGGTAAAGCGGTACTATTCAAAAAATTTGCTGATATTGATGCAATTGACTTGGAAGTGAATACGGAAGATCCTGAAGAATTTATTAATGCTGTGAAGTATCTCAGTTATAGTTTTGGGGGTATTAATCTTGAAGATATTAAAGCTCCAGAATGTTTTATTATAGAAGAAAAATTAAAATCTTTAATGGATATACCGGTCTTTCATGACGATCAGCATGGAACAGCGATTATTACCGCCGCAGGGCTAATAAATGCTGCGTATCTTACTAATCGCAAGCTTGAAGATTTAAAAATCGTAGTTAACGGAGCAGGTGCAGCAGCTATTGCTTGTATTGATTTATTAATTGCTCTTGGAGCCGATAAATCAAAGATTATTGTATGTGATACTAAAGGCGTTGTTTACAAAGGACGCCTAGAAGGTATGAATAAATGGAAAGAGCTATATGCAAGTGATACCAAGTTTAGAACTTTAGCGGAAAGCTTAAATAACGCTGATGTATTTATAGGGTTATCGGTAAAAGGGGCAGTAACTAAAGATATGGTGAGTAGAATGACAAGTAATCCGATTGTTTTTGCTATGGCTAACCCTGATCCGGAAATTACTCCGGAAGATATAAAACTTGTGCGCGATGATGCGATTATAGCAACAGGGCGATCTGATTATAATAATCAGATTAATAATGTTATGGGATTTCCTTATATTTTTAGAGGAGCATTAGATGTAAGAGCTAAGACTATTAATACGGAAATGAAAATAGCTGCGGCAAAAGCCATTGCAGATTTAGCCCGTAGACCTGTACCGGAAGAGGTGTATAAAGCTTACTCAGGGCGTAAGATGGTTTTTGGTAAGGAATATATCATTCCTGTACCGTTTGATCCTCGTTTAATTACCGTAGTAGCAGCGGCGGTTGCCGTTGCTGCAATAGAAAGCGGCGTTGCTAGGGTTAAAGATTTTAGTATAGGTAAATATAAGAAAGAATTAGGTAGCAGATTAAATCCTACTGCTAACTATATGAATTTCTTAGCTGAAAAAATTCATAATGCACCGCTTAAACGGATTGTTTTTGCTGAAGGTGAAGAAGAAGAAGTAATTTCTGCCGCTCTTATGATGCGAGACAAGAAATACGGTCATCCGATTATAATTGGTCGTGTTGAACGAATTGAGGCTATGTTAAAAAAGATAGGTCAAGATATTAGCTTAGACGGAATTCAAATAATGAATGCGGCCTTAAGCGATAGTTTAGAGAAATATACTGATTATTTATATAAAAGACTTCAGAGAAAAGGTTATTTATACCGTGATTGTGCAAAGCTTGTTAAAACTGATAAGAATATTTTCGCTGCTTGTATGTTAGCATGCGGTGACGGTGATGCTCTTCTAACCGGTGTTACGAAAAGTTATATCGATAGTTTAGAAGATATCATGAAAGTCATTTCACCAAAAACTAATCGTAGCATCCTTGGTTATTCAATTATGATTGCTAAAGATAATAATATTATTATTGCCGATAATTGTATTACAGAACATCCAAACAGCTGGGAACTTGCACAAATAGCAACCCAAACTGCAGAAATTGCTAAAAATATGGGAATCACGCCTCGTGTTGCACTTCTTTCTTTTTCAACATTCGGTAATTCTTCTAAGGCAAAAACAGCTTGTATTCGTGAAGCAGTAAATATACTAGATAATTTTAGCAAAGACAAAAAAGAGCTGAGCGGCATGAAGGTAGATTTTGAATATGACGGAGAGATGTCGGTTAAAGTGGCTTTAGATGGTGATTTACGTAAATTATATAAATTTTGTAGATTATCAGGATCTGCAAATGTATTAATTATGCCTGGTTTAAATTCAGCTGCTATTTCTACTGAGTTGTTACAAGAATTTTCGTCAAACAGCTTTATAGGTCCTATAACAAACGGTTTTGAAAAACCCGTTCAAATACTTCAAGCTACAGCAACAGCTAATGAAATACTAAAAATAGCAATTTTTGCTTGTGTTGAAGCTATAAAAGAGGTTTAATTACTATGTCTTTAAAATCAATTAACTTGTGAGAGGTAAAATGGTGTCGATTACAGAACTTAATAAAAATATACAAGAAATTACAAAAGGTTTACGAAAACATGATCCTCAAATACCTGATACCAGTAAAAAACTGTTAGCTTCTAGAGAAAATTTTGACGGTCTAATACATTCTGATTTAGGACAGCCTGTACGAAATGAACCGCTTTCTTTTGATGAAGAGTTAAAGCAAAAAGTTCAAAGCAGACAAGTACAGGATTCTTTCGAGCAGCAAACAAAGAGTACAGAAGAAAAAATAGATAATCATGCAAAACGTATAGAAGAATTAAAGCAAAAACAGAAAGAACTAGAAGAGAGGAAAAAGGGGCTTGAAGAAAAAAAAGCTAATTCTAATATTACTAGAGAAGAAAGATGGAAAATCGCTGCAGAATTAGAAGCTATTAATAATCAATTTAAGGCTATAGAAAAAGAACATAATACTATTAATAGTGCTTCCGATAGAGAACAAAAGTTTGATAATAAAAATAAATACTTAACTTCTACAAAAAGAGAGCCGACAGCTGCAGATTTACAGCAACAAGGAGCATTAGCAGCTATAAAACGTATGAAAGAAGAGAAGATAAAGCAGCAGCAAGCAGAAGCTGTTAATCAATCTTCAAAAAATACTCCAACTGTGCCTAGTGGTACTATACCGATGCCGCCTCTAATGCCTGGAAGCGGTATTCCTATTCCCCCATCGCCTCCGCCACCACCTATATCAATTCCAAAAACTATAAAAAAAGAGGCAAAGGATGTTGGTAAGCAAATGCCTCAAGGAGGAGATAAGCATAAAGAAGAACTAACAAAAGCTATAAAAGCACGAAGAGAAAAAATAGAAAAGCAAAACTTAGGAAGAGGAATGTAATTATTATAGTATTATAATGGCTCTTTTTTCGAATTTTATCATAAAATGAGCTGTTAGTCTCTATGAAGATTTCTAAGAAGATTTAATTTTGGTTATTTTTTGCTGCAAATCATAAGGTTTCTTTGAAATAGGAGTAGCTATTCTTTCAAAAATTTTATTAATTTTCGCTAAAAAATACCTCAAAATAGCAAATCAATTAGAAATCTTCATAGAGCCTAGCGAATTAGAACGATTTTACAATTTAATTGCAGTTTAGCCCAAATTTTATCTGCAGTATATATAGGATAGCCTGTAATTAATCCTAGGCTAATGCAAGCTCTGTCACCAAGAGATAAGCCAAATTGTTCTGTTTCTTTCTTTAAGCGTCCAATTTCTATAGCTTGATCAAAATCTAAGGCTACAATTTTATTTATTGAAACTGAGATCATTTCTTTACTTTGAGTAAAAGATATGTTCAATTTTTTATCTAGTTCAGCTACTACTTCTGCTATATTTACTGTAGACATAATAGATAACGGTAATAATTCTTCGACCTTGTCACTACCAGTTTCTAAGTTAAATAATGCAAGTAAAGCAGATGAATCTAAAATATATTTATTCATTATTAAATTCCTTTCTTCTTGATTCAATTAAAGAGTCAACTAATGATATATTATCTTTATTTCTAGATTTTACTAATGCTTGAAATTCTTTAATTTTATTTTTTAGAGGAATCAATGTTAATTCTTTATCAAGTATTAGCATTAACTGATCTCCTGAAGCAAGATGTAATTGATCACGAATTTTTGCAGGAATATTTATTCTGCCATTTTCAGATATAGTAACTTTATATTCTAAGTGCATATTTTTAAAACAGTTAAAAATTGAATATATACCAAATATAAAATTTTATAATTAAAACTACAATAGTAAAATAAATATAAAAGATTTCTATATTGAAATTATGCTGTAGTTGTTCCTATTTCAAAAAAATCTTATAATTTGTAGACACCAAGAGTAAAAATAGATTAAATTAATTTTCTTTCACACAGCCTAAATAGTTGGTATCATATGATGTGGCCACAAAAAGAAAATATTATATGTCTAATTCAGCTTTTTTAGTTGCATTTTTTACAACGATTATCCGTTATTATGATTATGCTCTATTCGGTTTATCGGCTAGTATTCTTGCACAAAATTTCTTACCTAATATAGAGCAGGATAAACAACTACTTGGTTTTTTTGCTATTCTTAGTGCAGCCGTTATAATACGACCTTTAGGGTCCTTAATTTTTGGATTTATCGGAGATAAATACGGGCGTACTAAATCTATCAAGATATCAATGTGCATGAGTAGCATTTCTACCGGATTAATTGCTATTACTCCTTCCTTTGAGATAATAGGTATTTTTGCTACGGTAATACTAACATTATGTCGAATGGTTTTTTTAGCAAGCCTTGCCGGAGAAGTTGACGGAATAAAGGTTTATGTAGCTGAAAAAACAGGAGATAATCAGAAAAATTTAAATATAGGAATAGTTTCATGCTGTAGCCAAATAGGTGCATTACTTGCGGCTATAGCTTATTATTACGCTAGTAATTCCGATATCCAATATTTATGGCGTTTTAATTTCTTTATTGGTGCAATATTTGGTTTATTTGCTATTTTGATGAGAAATTTTTTTAAAGAAAGTAGCGAATTTTTAAGAACGTCATCAAAAAGTACCTTGCGGCAAATTATATGGAATAATAAACTATCCGTTATAATAGCATTACTAATAAACGGTGCTATTGGAGGAGTGTATCACTTTTTAGTAATTTTCTTAGGAGTTTTTTTAACAAAAATAGCTTTTATAAATCATCCTGAAATAAGATTTATGAATATAGCTCTTACTACTACCTATGGAATATCAGCTGTTTTTGCAGGGCTGTTTGCCGATAAAATAAACCCTTTAAGACAGATTACATGGGCTTTATTTGTCAGCATTATTGTTGCTTTAGGAATGCAAATAATGTTATACAAACAAATATTTAATATTCTTTGTCCCGTTATATTAATAGGACTTGCAGCATTTTATGCAGTACCGCTACAAATTATTGTTCAATCCTTATTTAAGACTAATGTTAAAATGAGGCTTTATAGTCTATCACATTCTTTTGGAGGTATTATTCTATCCTCAACTACTCCTTTCTTTAGTATGTTGTTATGGCAAACTTTTAAGTCACTATCTCTCACTTTAAGCTTTTTCATATTTTTGCTTATAATATTAATGAGTACAGTGTTAGTTTTACGCAGGATGTCATCCTCACAACAGTAAAGCCTTGTTGTATGGCTCGAAAAACCTACTCAATGTCATCCCCGCGAAGGCGGGGATCTAGAAAAATAACTTCAATATTGATACAGAATTTACATATTTGACAAAATAAACACATAAAAAACTTGTTTTTTATGTGTTTTACTGGAGTCCTGCCTCCGCGGGAATGACATAAACAAGCCATGCAACAAGACCCAAAAACAAGAATAACATCAATTGCCTTAGATATTTCTTTCGTCTTTACTGCAACCTGTAGGTTTTATGCTAGGACTACTTGAAGATTTGGAGCTTTGCTGTGCTTGTGTCCCAATTTGCTTCGCTTCTTTTGCTAAGTTTTCAAAGTTGTCTTTTAAGTTTTTTGCATTGCTTTTTAGCTTTAAATCGTGAGTTATTTCGTTAATATTCAATTTTTCAGGAGTGTGATGATATATAGGCTCTTTAGATTGAGTATGTTTAGAATGTTCTATTGCAAATTTTGTACGAGGTTTTATTAGTTCATTCTCTTTTCCTATACCTTTCTGTTTTTCTTCCTCCCATTTATCCCATCCCGCCGGTGATGTCCAGTATCTTGTTGTTTTACTATCAAAGCCTTTTTCAATTGGTACTATTTTCTTTAATTTCTTTACCTCGATTTTCAAACTCAAAATTTTTCTGAGGAGTTATATAGTCAGATTGAGTATTTTCATGTTGTTTTTCTACAGTCTGTTTCTTTTCTTCTGTTCAGTATTTTTTGATTTTGCTGTCAGAGTCTGCTTCAAATTTTGCTATTCTATCTTTTATACCGGTAACTGCTCCTGTAGATATTTTAGGTTGATCTTGGGTTGATTGCTTAATATGTTTCAGAGATGTATTTTTAGATAATTCATAAGTCAAAGATTCTAAATTAGATAAATTCTTTTGAACTTTTTCTATATTGGAATTTAAATATTCTATTATATTTTTTAATGTGGTATTAATTTCTACAAAAGATTTTTTAATCTCTTTATTAAATTTATCATCATTATTACTTATCTTAATACAATTAGTAGAAATTTTTTGAAGTGTATCTAATATATCATTAATTCTCTCATCTTGTTAAGAAGTCGATACCATACTGGCTAAAAATTCACTTCTTCCTAAATTTCTATTAACATTATTTCAATATAGAGGTATGGTAGAGGTATAATCTTGTGGAAATTTATCGATCTCTTCTTTAAACCTCTTTAAGAACTTTATTGTATCATCGAATATAGGATGAGTATTCCAGGAAAGAGCAGGAGGAGTCGGTATTGCTTCCTGCATTGGATGAGTTATTGCCTCAACTTGTTTCGGGGATGTATCTTTAGATAGCTTTTCATTTTGTAGCTCAGATATATAATCATCTACTGCTTCTTTTAATTTATCTGAAACGGCACTATTTGGGGCAGGAGGCAGCATTCCGGTGTCATCCCACTCTAAATCAGTATCAGTAGTTAGCATTCCATTATCATCCTGCTCTAAAGCGATATTATCGCTTCTACGCTCCTCACGAGGATCAGTTAGCTTATAGTAATTTTTATTTAGTAAACGAGGAACACGTGAATTGTCGCTCTTTTCATATTCCTTAATTTCTTCAAATATACCTAGTGTCTTATAAATATTATCTACTTCTTCTTGAGTAAGTCTTTCATTGCTTACTTCTTTTTGTTGGATAGATTTTTGTAGTTCTTGTGTTGCCGTTAACGTATCTTTTGCTGTATTTGAATTTGATAAAATTTTCGCTTGTGCTAAATCAAGAGCTTCAATTAAATTAGTAGAGCTGCTTTTTCCAAATGTGGTAGATAATTCTTCTTGACTTGAGCCTATTCCTGAATCAATAGAAGAAGATCTAGAAACGGTAGATTTAGGATTAATATTTGCCTGTTGTACATAAGATTTGCCGGTATCTATTAATATTTTATCAGTGAATTGTGCTAGTGCATTGAATGAATTTTCTAGTTTTGCAAAAAGTTCTGTTGAGTAATGTACTATTGCCGGTGATAACTTAGGTATAGAATCTTCAGGTATAGTTTCTGAAGAAGGAGAATATTTACCTGTTTCTTTTTGTAGTACTGATTCATTTTGCTTGATTAAATTTGATATATTTTTAAATTTATTTGCTAATTCTTCAGATAATATATCAATATTGTTATTACTTCTGGCATATAAGACTAGAGCCTCCTTGATATTTGGCGAGATATTATCTTAACAACATCTTATATTGTAAATCTAATTCGCTTGAATTATTAGTATTACGGAAGTAATTTTTATTTACTGATATACTTTTTTGCTGAGTATATTTTTAGAAGCTTCTATAAGTTCTTTTGCCCCTGTCTCTTCTTTATTTTTTAACTTCTCAAATAAATTTTGTAAACCATCTGAAAAATCCCTGGCATTATCAAGGTATAAAAATTTTTCATTTCATCTAATTTTTCTCTAGACTCTTTTATTTTTTGTAATCTTTCTCTTAATTCTTGAAATTTATCCCATTCATGTTGTTCAAGAAAAAATCCCTCTATTTCTGTATTTTTAGTATTAGGGCTTTCTCCACTACTCAGGATTTTATTTCTAGCTGCCTGTAATCTAGATGGTTGATGAGAGTTGATATTATTAATCAAACCTAAAATTTCTTTTGATGTCTTATTAAATTCTTCATTATTAGTTGGATTTTTGATTGTTTCTTGAACTGCTTCCCTTAACTTGATTATTTCTTCTTTAAGGCTAAGTTCTACTTTTTGTTGACCGCGTGTTATAGCTAGTTTATCTGTTTCTAAAATATTAATTTAAATTTAGCCGGTCTAATTCATTCTTATGTTTCATAATTTCCCTCTATTAATAAAAATAAACCAAAATGTAATACCATGTATGTTCAATTAACAATATTAATAATTAGTATTAATTCAATATTTTAAATCTTGTTGCATTTGTGCTTCAATAATATAATTTTATCATTTATTTTATCGTCTCAATGAGTTTTTTAACTTCCTCGACTGATTTATCAAATAGTGCTTTTTCCTCTGCGGTTAACTGCAGTTCTATTACTTTTAGAACACCTTCTTTACCGATCATAATAGGCACTCCGACATATAAATCATGTACGCCGTACTCACCTTGTAAATGAGCGGCACAAGTTAGAATCTGACGTTTATCTTTTAAATATGATTCAAGCATTTCTATTGCTGAGGCTGCGGGAGCATAATAAGCAGAACCTGTTTTAAGTAATGCAACAATCTCACCGCCGCCGTTTCTAGTACGATCGATTATTTTTTCAATATTTTCATTACTTGATAAGCCCATTTTTATCAAGTCAGGTATCGGCACGCCTGATATTGTAGAATATCTTGCAAGAGGTACCATAGCATCACCGTGACCGCCGAGAACCGTGCTATTAACATTGCTAACTGATACTTTAAACTCTTCAGCAAGAAAAAGATTAAATCTTGATGAGTCAAGTACTCCTGCCATACCGATTACTTTATTGTGAGGCAATCCGCTTTCTTTAAGCATGACATATACCATAACATCAAGTGGATTGGTAATGACTATTACAAAGGCATCAGGAGCGTATTTTTTAACATTTGCTGCAACCGTTTTCATAATACCGGTGTTAATGCTAATTAAATCGTCTCTACTCATTCCTGGTTTTCTTGGTAAACCGGCAGTAATAATTATGGCATCAGATCCTTCAATATCTTTATAGTCGTTTGTGCCTTTTATTTTGATATCAGACCCGACTATTGTACCGGCTTGCATGAGATCCAATGCTTTTCCTTGCGGTATTCCTTCAGTCACATCAAATAACACGATATCGCCGAGTTCTCTAAGGCTAATTAAGTGAGCAAGTGTACCACCTATGTTACCGCTACCTATTAATGAGATTTTTGGATTTTGTTTCATTACTCCCTCTACAAATATTAAATATGCCTATTACTATATTACAAATAGATTCAAGAAAAAAGAATTTTTAAATTATATTGTTAATTGGTTAATTCATAAAAATTAACCATTCACATTGACTTTATTAAAATAGATTAATATAATGCCGAGTCAAAAATACCATGAAACATGGAATCTTAATAAAATAACTAAAAAAAATAATTATGCCTAAAATTTCTAAGTTAATAAATATTTTTAAATCTTGTATAGGAAAGGGGAGTAATACAAAAGAATGTAAAACCGCTCCAGAAATGTTTCATGATTTACGCATTAGTATTAACAATAGTCTTAATAGTAAAACAGTAAAGATATTAGTTTTGATACGGTAGATAGACCAGAAAACAAAAGTACCCTACATTATGTAACTGACTTAGCAGACCTTAAAGAGTTACTACAAAAAGGTATTGATCTTAATATATAAGATGAGAATGGTGATACTGCTTTAGAGATTACAGGTAATTTTAAAAAAGCCAAAATGTTACTTGAATATGGTGCTACGGTGAATGACTATAAACAGATGGGTGAAGTATTACATTACTGTGGTCGTAACTCAGTAGAAAACAAAATTATTCTTTCACTATTAATGCATAACAATACTAATTTTACAAAAGCAAATTTAGTAAGACAATGTAAAGAACCGTATGAAGGAGGCAGAGCGGTTAATAAAACAAATTGAAAAAATAGAGGGCTTAATATATCAAAGTAAAGAAGTAGAGACGTTAAGAGTATATGTTGACAGATTACAGAGCTTAAAAAATAAATATGAAAAAGCAAAGGATAGTAAGCCAAGCTGTTTTAAAAATGATATTAGATTATATTAAAAATCAATAGAGTGATGGTTTAAAAGCTCAACTTGTTATTATTGTCAAAATCTAGGGTTAATCGAAGATTATTCGGAAGTAGCTCAAGAAAATGCAGTATATAAGTGTTTGGATGAGGCTTTTGATTTGCTTGATCAAGGATTAATAGGAGAGGATATTCAAAATACAGTAGTTTGATTCATAGCATCAAGCAATTTTTGAAAAGCACTGGTCATTCCTATTCAGCATTGTATGCATGGATCGTTTTATGTCATTCCCGCGTAGGCGGCAATCTAGCATAATAACTTCTCTATATCGATATTTGAGGTTATTATGCTAGATCCCCGCTTTCGGGCCTTGTTGAGTGGATCAGTTTTCCCGATGTCATCCCGCGACTTGATCGTGGGATCCAATTAAAAATACTAAAATTATTAGTATTTTTTATTGTTTTTATGGATCCCGTGGTCAAGCCACGGGATGACACAGGGGGTTTTACCGGTCTACGCAACAATGTTGAGCTAGGAATGACATCGTACGCCTTTTCTGAGTCATGCAACAACGCCTACGTAGCTCATGAAGATTAGGTATCAACGCAAGCAAGCCTTCGCAGGCATGGATATCCTTATCAACGTTGTATCATCTTATTATAATATTTCGATAAAACTTTCACGCCATATAGCCATAATAGACATACGATAATAAAACTAAACATCAATAAACCGGCTATGTCGTTATGTATGGCGTTCGGGAAAATACTAAAGGATATGAATTGAATAATAGCACCTATTGATTTACCGATTTTAGCACCCATAACATCAACTGCAGCTTTACCTTTGGTCTTCATTTCACTATCGAGCGGAATATATACCATTTCTTTAGTAGCATCAAAAAGTGAATATTTTACGGATTTAGAAAGTACATGCCAAAGTCCGCCGATAAAAACTATAACGACAAGCGGCGTACTATAGCCGAGAGTATTTACGATATTTCCTAGGTGATTTTCAAAAACCGTGAATGAAAAGAACATAAAACCTGCTCCAAACATCATAATCGGTGTTATAATAGCTCCCCAAAACCAGCCGTATATTCTAATTAAACTACTGCCTAAAAACGCACTAACTAACGTGAGTACTCCCGTCCAAAAAAACACTTTACCGTGATAGGCCATAAAATCCTTTGTCGCGGGATAGAGTTGCTTTACTTTGGACATCCATAATCCTTCTATTAGGCTAATACTCATAGAATAAGACATTACAAGAAGACAAATAAAACCGAGATATCTAGAAGTTAATATTACTTTTGCACTTTCGACCAAGTTTAATTTTAATATATCCGTTCTTTGGTTTTTAAATTTAATATTTTTGTCAGCTTCTACGACTGATTTATCAATAAGTTTATGAAGAGCTAGACAAATTAATCCGGATATTAAAATAACCGTAATAAATGATTTTAAAAGAATTTCATTTGTATCGTTGAGATGAGAAAATAAAGGTAATAAGAAATGCTCACTCTTAGCAAAATAAATAATTACGGTTCCTGAGATGAGTAAATTAGTTTGTCCGAATAAAGTAAAAAATGAGTAAAATCTTGGTGCTTCTTCGACTTTAGTAATTTTATTTGCAAGCTGCCAATATAAAAGAGTAAAGACTATAACCGGCCATAACTCTCCCATAATATAAAATAATACCAAACTCCACTGTCCCCAAATTATTAAAAACCATTTTAAGTGAGGAAGAACAGTGATATAGTGCTTAATTAATTCGGGATCGGGATGAAAAAACTCTCTGTACGGAAATAAAATAAAACCAAAAATTGCGAAGAAAAATAAAAAAATACCGGTAATTATCCTAAAAACTTGCTCTGTTGTCATAATATTACAGAGTTTAGAATAAAAAATAACAAATAAAATTCCCATCGGCATTTCGCCCCAAAGTTTGATAAAACTCAATACTTCTGAGCTAATTAAGGTAACAACAAAACTATCTTTAATACTACGAACTAAGTTTTGATTAAGTAGAATAAAAAACATTAGTAAAGTCATCGGGATGAACTTGGTTAATTCATACGATCTAATCGGCCATACTATATGTCTAAATTTACTGTTTCTGGCTTTATTCCAAATTGTGAAATTAGAATCCACGCTATCCATTGATTTACTATGAGCTTATTTTTTTAGTACCAGATAGTTTTGAAAAATGTTATGTTTTTGCAAGGCTTAGAGCGTTATAGGTCATTCCCGCATATGCGGGAATGACCTATAACGCTTTTCAGAAACTGTCCGGCTATATTATTTTTATGCACCCTAGACTATAATAAAAACTATGTCAAGATTTTTTAACATAGTCTCATATATTATTGTTAATTACATTTGTTATACTCAATCGCTGCTTTAATAAACTGAATAAATAACGGATGAGCTTCAAAAGGTTTAGATTTAAATTCCGGATGAAATTGTACTCCTACGAACCAACGCAGTAGCGGTAGTTCAATTATTTCTACAATCTCTTCATCTTTTGAAAAACCGCTAAATACTATTCCGTGTTTTTCAAAAATATTTTGAAATTCATTATTAAATTTATATCTATGACGATGTCTCTCATTTATTTCAAGGCTTTTATAAGCATTAGCTGCAATGGTACTTGCGACCAAACTACAAGGATAAGAGCCGAGCCTCATAGTCTTTTTTACATTTTCAATTGTTATTTTTGAGTCTTCACAGTTTTTATTTATTTTCTCAATAATTTTTGTACCGTCTACTTTAAATTCTTCCGTTACTGCATCTTTAATACCGATTAAATTCTGAGCTATTTCGATCGTCGCAAGTTGCATACCGAAACATATTCCAAAAAAAGGTATGTTATTAGTACGGGCATATTTTATTGCTATAATTTTTCCTTTAGTTGCCCGTTCTCCAAATCCGCCTGGTACTAAAATCCCATCTATATCTAATAATTTTTTATTAATATTCTCTTCAGTTAGAGTTTCAGCATTTATCCATACTAAATCAATTTTGTATTTGTAATAAATACCTGCATGATCAAGTGCCTCGATTACTGATTTATAAGCATCTTTTAATTTATGATATTTAGCTATTATAGCGATTCTTACTTTTGAATTAGAATCTTTTATCCTATTAATTATATCATGCCATTTATCTAATTTAGACGGCATTATATTAATATTAAAAAATTTTAATACTTTATTATCAAGACCTGAATTATGATATGCAATCGGTACTAAATATATATTTTTTTGATCTATTGCCGGAACAACATACTCAGATTCTATATTACACAATAAAGCTATTTTATCTATTTCGCCTTTTGAAATGTTACGTTCTGCACGACACACTAGTATATTAGGTGAAATACCTATAGCGCGTAATGCTTTAACTGAGTGTTGGGTAGGTTTTATTTTTAATTCACGGGCGGTTTTAACATAAGGTAATAATGTTAAATGAATAAATAAACAATTTTCGCTTTTTAATTTGTTACCAATTTGCCTTATAGCTTCAAAAAACGGTAGACCTTCAATATCACCGACTGTACCGCCTATTTCACAAATAATAAAATCAAAACCCTTGGTGTTTGAAAGTATAAAATCTTTTATTATATTTGTAACATGCGGGATGACTTGAACAGTAACGCCGGCGTAATTTCCTAAACGTTCATCTTTAAGTAATTTTGAGTATATCGCACCTGTTGTGATGCTATCAAATTTGCATGCAGAAACTCCGGTAAAACGTTCATAATGTCCAAGATCTAGATCAGTTTCTGCTCCGTCATCGGTTACATATACCTCACCATGTTCGTGAGGATTCATAGTTCCCGGGTCAATGTTAAGATAAGGGTCTAGTTTTCGTACACTTACTCTAAAACCTTTCGCTTGCAATAGCATAGCAAGAGATGCTGCCGTTAGACCTTTACCGAGTGATGAAACAACGCCGCCGGTAACAAAAATGAAATGTACCATTATTATAAACCTAGTTTACTAATATTTTCGTAAAATTTTACTGCTTTTTTTAAGTCTTCTTCCGTATCTACGGAAATAGGAACATTCTCAACTAAACATGTACCTATAGTCATGCCGTTTTCAAGGACACGTAATTGTTCTAAACGTTCTGTTTTTTCTAAAAAAGTTGGCTTAAGAGATACAAATTTTTCTAAAGCGTTTTTGCGAAAACCATACATGCCTACATGATATAAAAATTCTTCTGCACCGTTTGGAATAAGACTACGCGAAAAATACAATGCTGTTCCCGCCGAGTCAACTGCTACGGTAACATTACTACTAGCTTTCACTGATTCCCTATCTACTTTTACTATCGGTGTAACAATATCGTATTTGCTGTTTTTTAAATATTCTATAATTTTCAAAATAGAGCTAGGTTCAATGAAAGGCATATCTCCCTGTACATTAACTATGTAATTAATGTTTTGATTATTTGGAATTAATTTAAAAGCTTCATAAGTACGATCAGTACCGGTTGGGATAGCACTATCCGTGAATATTACTTTTCCTCCGACTTTTGTAATAATGCTTGCTATCTCTTCCGAGTCGGTTGCAACATATGTATGCTCAAGGCCCGCTTGATTTACTTGTTTGAATACCCGCTCGATTAAAGTTATAGAGCCGATAAGCTGCAGCGGTTTTTGTTTAAGCCTAGTTGAACTTAGCCTTGAGGGGATAATTATAGCCACGTCCTGATGCCGCATAAACTTTCTAAGTTTAAATTAAAAAATAATTGTTGACAGATTAGCCTTTTTCGGCGATAAAGTAAAACATAATTTTTGAATATATGCAATATTTTAAGAATATTTAAGAGCTCGTAGCTCAGTCGGTAGAGCATTTGACTTTTAATCAAAGGGTCCCGGGTTCAAATCCCGGCGAGCTCACCATATTTCTACACTGTGGGTTTGTAGCTCAGCTGGTTAGAGCACACGCCTGATAAGCGTGAGGTCGGAAGTTCAAGTCTTCTCAAACCCACCATTCAATCCACTACAACAATAAAATCTGTATTATCATAATTATATCAAGGTGATCATTTATTAATATTGCTAAGTTAGGATGATATTGTCAAACTAATGCTTAGATTATGAAAAAATACAAATTTACTGAAAAAGAACAAGAAATACTAGATTATTTTGAACAAGATGAGCTTTTAGAGTTACCTAAAAAAGAACTAGAGAGCCAAAAAAATATAGCTAAAATTGCCGCAGCTAATTTTTTTAAAAAATCGGAAAGAATTAATATTAGATTGCCGTTATACGATTTAAATCATATAAAAAGAATTGCAGCACAAGAAAGAATGTCTTATCAAACTCTTATTGCTAGTGTTTTACACAAATACGCGTCCGGATATTTAAAATTAGATAAACTTATTTAATCAATACTTTTTTTATATAAATAACATTTTTTCTCAATGAGTCTTTTTAGAGGTAGAAAAAGGTTAGAGGGTAAATTATCAAGAGCAAACCACTACCAGCTTTCTACTTTATGAGCCTCAAGATTCTGTAATTCATGCTCATTTAAACAATGAGCTTTAAGGAAAATCAAGACGTAATGCTTTTGTTCTTTTTCAAAAATATCGTTAGTCACCGCTATCAATTGTGGATTTTCAATGATCAGATTTGTTTCTTCTAAAACTGCACGGATAGCACATTCTTCAAATGTTTCTCCAAATTCTAAATGTCCACCGACAGGAGCATAACTAGACTCACTATGGGAACTAATACGTTTACCTAATAAAATTTCATTCCTATTAAGATTAAAATACCGATACCGATGCGTAGGTGGTTAGTAATATCTAACTATTAACTCTGGATTGACTTATTAATATCGTATGTTAGCTTCTAAAGCAAATAAAAAAATATTGCTTATTTAAATACCGTGAGCTATTTGTAGATTATATTTAATATTTACCTGTAGTTATGAATTCTACCAATCAATTACAAAATAATAGCTTAACTAATTCTTGGCTTAAGCTTGGTATTTTATCCTTGGGATTTGCGGGTTTATATTCAATTATTTTGGTGGTACTACGTACTCCGCAATTATCAAGCTTTTTCCCAAATCCACATATTTTCAAATCTGCTTTAATTATTCATGTTAATTTATCGGTATTGATTTGGTTATTGTCCGTTACGGCTAGTGTTTGGGGGGGGGAAACGTCATTGCGAGGAGAGGCCAATCCTCGACGCGGCAATCTCATGAAACAATACAAAATTTCTGAGATTGCCACGTTCTCTACGTTCGCTCGCAATGACGTGTTTCGCCTTTACCCCAAACTTGCTTTTCTAGCTACTCTTCTAATCGCCATCTCCCCAATAGCCGGGCATAATCCGGTGATGAATAATTATATACCGATGCTTGAAAATATCGTATTTATTGTGGGGTTAAGCTTATTTGGTGTTACGTTGCTATTGTACGCTATAAATATTTTATATTTCTTCGATTGGACGAACTTAAATAGTTTAGTTAATTTTACCGTATTATCGACTATTATAATGTTTATTTTAAGTTTTTTTTGTTTTGGATGGTCTTATAATGGCTTGCAAAACCTCATTCAAATTATTCCAATCGAGATAGAATTTTATTATGAATTACTTTTTTGGAGCGGAGGTCATTTACTGCAATTTATATATACTCAAATATTAATATTTATTTGGGTTAGTTTATTTAGAGAGTTAATAGCTAGAGAATTGAAATTTCAAAAATTCTATCTTTTCTTGCTTTATTTAAATTTTATTTTCGGAATTCTTACACTTTTCGGTCATATATTTTATGATATTATCGATGGAGCCTTCAAAGTATTTTATACAAATCATATGAAATATCTAGGCGGCATTGCTCCTGTTTTATGTTTAATAGGTATGGGGGTTGAGTTGGTGTGGGTATTTGTCATCCCGCGGCTTGACCGCGAGATCCAAACAAAATATCAGAATAATGTTATAGATCTCGCGGTCAAGCCGCGGGATGACACGGTTACAATAAATGACAGAGTAATCAAAACTATCTTACTTTGCTCTATTACTTTATTCTTACTTGGCGGGCTTATAGCAATGAATATCACAGGTATAAATGTAGTAATTCCTGCTCATTATCACGGGTCTATAGTAGGGATTAGCATTGCTTGTATGGGGTTTAGTTATTTAGGTATTGGGAGGTATCAACGTCATTGTGAGCGACTAAAAAGAGCGTGGCAATCTCATGAGGTAATACAAAAACTCCCTAGATTGCCGCGTCGGTACTTCGTGCCTCCTCGTAATGACAATATTATTAATTTTACATTTTACCTCCTAACATTCGGGCAGATTCTGCACATACTAGGTCTAGCATTCGCCGGTGGTTACGGTGTTATGCGGAAAGACCCAAATAGTGTAATGCCGATGTCAGCTAAGCTATTAATGGTAATGATGGGCGGAGGAGGGTTTATTGCTATAGTAGGCGGCTTGATGTTTGTATATATTTGTGTTAAAGTAATGTTTTTTAAAAGTATAAAACTAGCACATGAGTAAACCAACTAGAGAAGCAGCTAAAGATGCAGTAAGAACGTTACTAAAATTCATTGGTGAAGATCCAAGCAGAGAAGGGTTGCTTAAAACGCCTGATAGAGTAATTAATAGCTACGCAGAAATATTTTCTGGTTATGGAAAGGATGTAGCAGAAATATTAAATACCAAGTTTTATGAAACTTGTAATTTTCAAGATTTTATCTTACTGAATATAAAATTTACCTCTTTCTGTGAACATCATATATTACCTTTTAACGGTACAGTAGATATAGCTTATGTTCCTGATAATTGTATTGTCGGCATAAGTAAGCTAGCACGAATAGTAAATATTTTTGCTAGAAGACTACAAATCCAAGAAAAAATGACGGTACAGATAGCAGAAAGCGTGCAGGAGAATTTAAAGCCGCTTGGCGTTGCCGTTAAGATTTCTGCCGTACATAGCTGTATGTCAATGCGTGGTGTAATGCAAGATAATAGCGTTATGAATACCATGCATTATACGGGTATATTTGCCGAACAGCAGAAATATCGTCATGAGTTTTTAAACCTTACTGCTAAAAGGTGATACGTTATTAATGTCATTTCTGCGGAGGCGGGAATCCAGTCATTTTGTCATACCGCGACTTGATCGCGGTATCCAGAAAAAAAAATTAAAAAAACTGGATCCCGTGGTCAAGTCGCGGTATGACAAAATAAATGATTATAAATATAGCAAGAAAGTAAATAAAATATGTTATTATCAAAATATTTTTTACCTGTGTTAAAGGAAGAGCCAAGTGAAGCTCAAGTAACTTCGCATAAATTAATGCTTAGAAGTGGAATGATTAGGCAGCAAGCAGCAGGGATTTATACTTGGCTTCCGCTTGGCTTAAAAGTATTGAAGAATATTGAGAATATAGTACGCTTAAATATGAATAAAGCGGGAGCTTTGGAAGTGCTAATGCCTTGCATTCAGCCGGCACATTTATGGATGGAATCGGGACGTTTTGATAATTACGGTAAAGAAATGCTGAAATTTCAAGATCGCCACGATAATACTTTACTATTCGGTCCTACTAACGAAGATATGATCACGGATATTTTTCGTCATAATATTAAGTCATATAAGGATTTGCCGAAAAATCTTTATCATATCCAATGGAAATTTCGTGATGAGATTAGACCTCGTTTTGGTGTTATGAGAGGACGAGAGTTTTTAATGAAAGATGCTTATTCTTTTGATATAAATGAAGAAAATGCTGTTAAAACCTATAATAAAATGTATAAGGCTTATATCAATGCTTTCAGGGATTTAGGCGTGTTTGCTATCCCTGTTATTGCCGATAACGGTCCGATCGGTGGCAATTTAAGCCATGAGTTTCATATAATCGCTGAAACTGGTGAAAGTACTATTTATTACGATAAAAAATTTAAGACATTAAAAGATAATCCTGATATCGATGTAGAGGAAATTAAAAGTTGGTACGCGGCAGCTGAAGAAAAATATGAAGTAAATAAATTACCTGTATCTGAACAAGAAATAACCAGCAGTAAAGGAATAGAAGTTGGGCATATTTTTTATATAGGCTCAAAATATTCGGTTAATATGAATGCACTTATTAATGATGAGCATGGTAAACTAACTCCTATAGAAATGAGTTCTTACGGTATAGGCATTTCAAGGTTAGTTGCTGCTATCATAGAAGCAAATTGTGATGAGAAAGGTATCATATGGCCTTCTAGCGTTGCTCCTTTCAAAGTTTCTCTAATTAATTTAAATATTCATGATAGTAAATGCGTAGAGCTTGCGGAAATGGCTTATAAAGAGCTATCAGATAAAAATATAGAAGTGTTATATGACGATACCGAAGCACGTCCAGGCATTAAATTTGCAACGCATGATCTTATAGGCTCACCTCATCAAATTATAATTGGTCCTAAAAAAGCTGCAAATAATATTGTTGAATTAAAAGATCGTAAAAGTGGTGTTATAGAAGATATTGAGGTAGGTAGTCTAATGAGTGTATTGTAAAATAAAGAGATATACGTCATTACGAGGAAATTGCATAGCAATTGATGAGGTAATCTCAGGAGTTTGTTATTATTTCATGAGATTGCTACGCAGTCTACGGCTGTTCGTAATGACGATTTTGGAGTCATGCAATAAGGCTAATACCCTATGGGAATGATATAGCAAAAATATTCTTCGTAGACAATGATAGTATCATATGATACTATCATATAATGAATAGCAAACCGTCTTTTCAAATAACTAATAAAATCTTGGAGTTATCACAAGATATTTCTTATGAGCTTGGTATTTTAGCCGGTAGCAAGCTTTACTCTCAACCTATAAAACTTAGAAAAAATAATCAAATTAAAACCATACATTCTTCTTTAGCAATTGAAGGAAATAGTTTAAGCGTAGAGCAGATAACCGATATAATAAATGGCAAGCGTGTACTCGCACCTGAAAAAGATATTGTAGAAGTAAAAAATGCTATAAAACTATACAATAATCTGACTATATTTAATCCCTTCAAAATTGAATCATTATTAAAAGCACATGAGATATTAATGCAAGGATTAGTAGAAGATAACGGAAAGTGGCGTAAAGGTAATGCCGCTATATTTAAAGGCACAGAGATTATACATTTTGCCCCTACGGCACGCCGTGTATCTTTATTAATGCAGGATTTATTTGAGTTTATAGCACAAGATAAGCAAATTTCTGGAATAGTTAAAGCTTGTATATTTCATTATGAGTTTGAATTTATCCATCCTTTTTCAGACGGTAACGGACGAATCGGTAGATTATGGCAACAATTATTACTAATTCAAGCTAATAAAATTTTTGAGTATATTTCCGTTGAAAGTTTGATAAGGAATAATCAAAGTGAATATTATAGTGTTTTAAGTAAGTGTGATAGGCTTGGTGAATCGACCTTATTTATCGAGTTTATGCTTGATAGAATAGTTGCAGCATTAAGATTATATAGTAATAATATTACATATGAGGCAAATACGCCTTTATCTAGAATGGAATTTGCTAAGGTTAATTTAATAGATCAATGGTTTTCTAGAAAAGATTATATTACTGTACATAAAAATATTTCTACGGCAACGGCTAGTAGAGATTTGTTATATGGTTTAGAGCGTAAACTTTTAATAAGTAAAGGGGATAAGAATCAAACTTATTATAAGTTTGTGTAGTTTTTAATGTGTCATTCCCGCTTTCGTGTATGAGGGTTAACTTAAGAGAAGAAAAAACCTCTGATGCCATTCCCGCGAAAACGGGAATCCAGCACTTTAAAGCTTTTTAAAAGCTTGATTTATCTTGCTTTATCCCTAAGATTTCTGCTTTCGCAGGAATAACATCATATCACTGATTCAAAAAGGGATTAACATGAAAAATTTTATAAAATATTTGTTTTTTACCGGTCTATATATAGTAGTGACGATAATAGTTGCTTATATGGTTTTGGCTCAAACTATTCCTAATGATGGGCAGTGTCATATGATGGATAGACCGTTTGTTATTCATTACATCTTAGCAGCAATTATTACCGCTTTACCGATACTAATTTTAATGTATAGTAAAAAGAAAAAGTAAATATATGATCGGTAAATTAAGCGGTAAAGTTGATTTCCAAGGCGATGATTACGTTATAATTGACGTAAACGGGGTAGGGTACTTAGTCTATGCTTCAGGTAAAACTTTAGGTAAACTTGCTGAAGGGGAGTTTTATAAACTATTTATCGAAACCCATGTTAGAGAGGAACATATTCATCTTTACGGTTTTTTGACTCTAGAAGAGAAGAATTTTTTTAATTTGCTACAATCAGTAAACGGTATAGGTACAAGAATGGCTTTATCTATCTTATCAAACCTTACGCCTTCAGATATTCAAATTGCTGTAAATAGTGAAGATAAAAATATATTTAAAGTAATATCCGGAGTAGGGGCTAAACTTGCTGAACGTATAGTGCTAGAGCTGAAAGGTAAAGTAGTGAAAATATCAAGCGGTTCAGCTATTATTAAAGAGGGCTTAAATATTAAGAATATCACACCCGTTGCAAGTAATGAAGTAATAAAAGCTCTAGTAAATCTAGGATTTTCTAGATTTGAAGCTCAAAACGCTGTTCAAGGCATCATTACCCAAAATCCCGAAATCTCTATTGATGAATTAATCAAAACAGCCTTGAAAAATCGAAATTCTAATTTTTAGTTGATAAATTAGCAGTTATTTTATATTAATTTTAATTACTAAAATTAATAGGTAAAATATATGTCCAAGTTAATAGAATATTTAGGAAAAATACAGGCTGAAGAAAATATTAAAAGAGCTAGAGAAAGACCCTGCTACTTTAATTATTACCGAAGTTAATTTTGTACCACAATCATCGGTATTTGCAGCTGCTGGATACTCTAAAATTCCTGAAGATTTTTTAAAAATGGGTTATTTAATGCTTTACAAGGAGACGCTACTATAAAGTACTTAAAAGCACTGATAGTTTTGAGTGGAGTTTAAAATCAATAAAGTTATTTGCTGAATTTTTTAAAGATCCGCTATACCGAATTACCGACATTAGTTTTATAAATGCTTTGAATAATGTTAATAAGATAGCATGTTCTTTTAGATACCTTAAGAGTAAACGAAACAAAAATAAGCGATTTAGATATAAGTGGGATATTTTTTGATAATAATGTTCCTGCCTGATCCTCATTTGTTAACAATACTAAACTTGCCGGATTGAATTTTTCATTAAGTACAGAAGTAAGCGAGGAATCAAAGAAAGCCTTATCGGATGCTATAAAAGAGAATAAAAGCTTAATTGGATGTAATATTTTAGGTTATAAGATAGGAATGAAATCTCAAGATAGACAAGAATTGGACGCATAAATTACAGAAATAACTGATGAAAATAACCTTACTCTAAAAGATGTAGCAGAAATTTTGAAAAATTATTATGAAAATCCTAATATAATATTATCAAATGAGATATTTGGCCATTATTTCAAGTTATATAAAGGATTAAATCAAAATTACCTTAAAGAAGAATTACAAAACTTAGGCGTCACTGATACAGAAAAATTTTTTGAAACCGTAGATAAACTTAGAGAAGGGGTAACTAGTGTCTATGAAGAGGGCTAATATAAAAGTCTAAAATAATTTATAGCATAAAACTATTTTTTGGCTATTATTAGTCATTATATTCGATTTAAAATAATGACTAATATATTATCACCCGAAAAAAGTAAAAATGATCAAGAATTGCCGATAAGGCCGTCATATTTGCAAGAATTTGTCGGTCAACAGCAGATTAAAGAAAATCTTTCGGTATTTATTAAGGCTGCAAAATCTCGAAATGAGCATCTTGATCATACTTTATTTTATGGTCCGCCTGGGCTTGGTAAAACTACGCTTGCTAAAATTATCTCTAACGAAATCGGCGGTAATTTTAAATCCACCTCCGGTCCTGCTATACTTAAGGTCGCTGATCTTGCTGCTATTCTTACCAATCTTGAAAAGAACGATGTATTATTTATTGATGAAATCCACCGTTTAAATACTGCGGTTGAAGAGGTTTTATATCCTGCTATGGAAGATTTTGAGCTTGATATAATTATAGGTGAAGGATCTGCCGCAAGGTCAGTGAAAATAACCTTGCCGAAATTTACCTTAATCGGCGCTACCACACGCCTCGGGCTGCTTAGTAATCCTTTGCGTGATAGGTTCGGTATCCCTATGCGGCTAAATTTTTATAATACCGAGGAATTGAAGAAAGTTCTAAATAGAGCAAGTAAACTACTTGATATTGATTTGACTGATTCGGGTTCTGAAGAAATAGCTACAAGAAGTAGAGGAACGCCAAGAATTGCATTAAGATTGCTTCGTCGTATAAGAGATTTTGCAGTAGTTGACGGTAAATCAAGAGTAGATAAGGAAATCTCTGATTTTGGGTTAAATCGTTTGGCAGTTGATCGCATAGGACTTGATAGCAATGATTATCGTTATCTAAAATTCATAGCGGATAATTATAACGGCGGTCCTGTCGGAATTGAAACGATTGCAGCTGCCTTATCTGAACAACGTGATGCACTTGAAGAAACCATAGAGCCTTATCTTATACAGATAGGTTTACTACAAAGAACTCCTAGAGGTAGGGTAATCACGATTGCCGCTTTTGAGCATTTGAAAATGCCTGTACCGAATCAATCACATCATCAATTTAATATTTTTAACGAGAATGAATAACAATAATTTAAATGATAACTACACAGCCGTAGATGTTATAAAAAGGTTGATAAAAGATCATGTTAAACCTTACGCAAATAAAATATATTTTTCGATATTTTGTATGGTTGTTGCAGCACTTTGTACGGCAGTGATCGTACATGCAGCTAGACCTATTATTGATAAGGTTTTTTTAACGCATGATAAGAAAATGCTTATAATAATGCCTATAGTGCTTACTGTAACTTTTGTTATAAAAGGAATTTCAGAGTATTATCAGAATTATCTAATAAAATTTGTTGGGCAGAGGGTACTAAACGATTTACAGATAAAAATGTATGAGCATTTGTTATTTGCCGATATTTCTTTTATTCAAAACCAATCTTCAGGACGTTTAATATCTCGTTTTACTAATGATATTTCTTTGATGCGTGGAGCTGTTTCTAACTTACTTGTCGGATGTGCTAAACATTTCCTAACTGTAGTATGTTTAATAGCAACAATGTTTCATTTAGAACCGCTATTATCTTGCGTAATTTTTCTTGTTTTTCCTTTAGCTGTTTATCCGGTGCAAAGGATGGGTAGAAAGATAAGAAGAATATTTGCACAGTCACAAGAAGAGCTTGGGCATTATACCTCTCGGCTTGATGAAACATTTCAGTCAATTAAGATTATTAAATCTTTTGTAGGCGAACAAATAGAAAGTAATAGAGCATCGTTGATTATTAATAATATTTTAGAGTTCTACAAAAAAACATCTAAGCTAGATGCGATGGTTTCACCGATTATGGAGGGTTTAAGCGGTCTTGCAGTTGGAGGGATGGTATGGTATGGAGGTAATCTAGTCCTGGAGGGGAAAAGTACGCCAGGGGCTCTTTTTGCTTTCTTGGCTTCTTTTGCAGCGGCTTATAGACCGTTTAAAAGTTTGGTATCGTTAAATATTAATTTGCAAGAAGGAATAGCAGCAGCTAAGAGGGTATTTAGTATTTTGGATACCGAGCCTCTTATTAAAGATCATGAAGATGCTAAAGACGTAGATTTATATAATCCACAAATTACTTTTGAAAAACTAGCTTTAAGGTTTGAGAGTAAAATAGCTATAAAATATATAGATTTAAGGTTAGAGCCTCATAAAATTATTGCGTTTGTCGGGCGTTCAGGTAGTGCTAAGACTTCGCTTAGTAATTTATTAGTGCGTTTTTATGATCCAAATGAAGGAAGAATTTTAATTAATAATCATGATATTAAAGATATTAAGCTTACTTCACTTAGAGGTCAGATTTCCTTAGTTACTCAAGATACTCATTTATTTGATACAAGCGTTGCAGAAAATATAGCATACGGTCAGGAAAACGCTACAAGAGAAGAAATAATTAGAGCAGCAAAATATGCCGATGCTCATGAGTTTATTATGCATCTGCCGAATGGTTACGACACGCAGATAGGGGGGCGGGGGACGACTCTTTCAGGCGGTCAGCGTCAGCGTTTATCTATTGCTAGAGCTTTCTTAAAAGATGCTCCTATTTTAATTTGGGATGAAGCAACAAGCAGCTTAGACCAAGCTTCCGAAAAGAAAATTCTAGAATCGTTAAAGAAATTACGCCAAGGAAAAACCACTTTAATTATTACGCATCGTTTAAGCAGTATTACCGATCTTGATAATATTATCGTCATGAAAAACGGTGAGATTTGTGAACAAGGAACTCATACACAATTACTTAAGAATAAAGATGAATATTATAGGTTGTATAATAAGGAGTTAAGAGAAAATGGTTGATTTATAAAGTAAATAGCTTATATTTATTAATTATTATTGCAACACTAATATTTTCGTCATTGCGAGGAAATTATGTAAGTAATTGACAAAGCAATCTCAAGATACTTAACAAGATTGTCACGTCGGGACTATGCCCCTCCTCGCAATGACGGTTTAATGAAATATCACAATGCGCATTACCAAGATTTTTAAAGACTATCGATTATTTGAAATATTTATTTTAGGAATAGTGAGCGGTATGCCGCTGGTTATAATTTTTTCTACTCTTGCGGTATGGTTAAAAGAATCCGGTATAGATATCGCCATTATTACTACTTTTGCGGTTGCAAGGTTATCATATTCGTTAAAAGTATTTTGGTCGCCTCTAGTCGACAATTTTAAAATACCTTTTTTAAGTAGGTGGGGACATCGCAAAAGCTGGCTTATATTATGTAGCTCTTTAATGGCTTTAGTACTAATTGCTATGAGCAAGGAAAATCCTGAAGTTTCTTTAACTTCTTTCTATTTTTTGACTATATTATTAGGCTTTTTATCTAGCACGTTTGATATTGCCGTTGATGCGTTGCGTATAGATAAGTTTGATCAAGAAACACAAAGCATAGCTAGTGCAACCGCCGTATTCGGTTATCGAATCGGTATGCTTATTACAGGGGCAGGTGCTTTGTACCTTGCAGAAATAACTGGAAATAATTGGCAACTAACTTTCTTTGTTATAGCTATAATATTTGTCGTTGCAACGATATTTATAATAACCGTAAACGAAAAAGAATTAGTAAGAGAAAAAATTAATATTATTTCTATTACTTCATGGATTTCTACAGTAATTAATCCTTTCAAGGATTTTTTCAAAAGAGAATTTGCTGCAACTATTTTACTTGCGGTAATATTTTTTAAATTAGGTGATGCTATGCTTGGAGCGGTTGCCTCACCTTTTTATATAGAGCTTGGTTATACAAAAGGCGAAATAGCAATAATAGCTAAACTTTATGGATTGATTGCAACCTTAGTCGGCGGTTTTGTCGGTGGTATTGTAATGTATAGGGTAGGGAATTTTAAAGGTTTGATTATTACCGGTATTGCCCAAAGCTTAACGCATTTTGCATTTATTTGGCTTAATCATCAGCCTCCTTCTTTTGAAGCTTTATTAATTGCTATTACTATAGAGAATTTTGCTGCCGCTATGGGTGCTACTGCTTTAGTCGGATATATAGGTAATTTATGTAATAAAAAATATTCCGCAACACAATATGCTTTACTTAGTAGTACTAGTAGTTTATGTAACAATACTGTCACTATTTATGCTGGAAAACTCGTAAATATGATGGGCTGGGACGTTTTTTTCCTCTTTACTATAATTTTAGCCTTGCCTGCTTTGTTTATATTAATGTATCTTAATAAAAAGGTTAATGTGTAGTAAGTATTATTTTCATCGTCATTGCGAACGACCGTAGGAAGCGTGACAATCTAGGAAAATAATAAAAAAATGCTATGCATTTTTTACTGGATTGCTTCGTCAAATTACTTCGTAATTTTCCTCGCAATGACGAAAAATCACACTTGGTTTAATTTGAATAATATTTTATTTATTTAAAATGTTTAGGAAATTTTTATTACCTTATGTTTTTGTCGTAACATTTTTCTTTGCACCTATAAGCGAAGCAAAAAAAGCCGTAAAAAATACCCCTAAACCTCCTGTTCAAACTAGTTTAGTAATTGATGCAAAAAGCGGTAAAGTGTTGCAGGCCCATAATTCACAAATTCGGATTTACCCCGCTTCTTTAACTAAGCTAATGACTCTATACTTAATGTTTGAAGCAATTGAAGCCGGTAAGTTACCTTTAGATAAAAAATTACTTGTATCAGCAAAAGCTTCAAAAATGCCGCCTTGTAAGCTGGGTTTAAAAGCAGGGGAAACTATAACCGTTCGAGAGGCAATTAATGGATTAATTATAAAATCTGCTAATGATGTTGCTGTAACGGTTGCTGAGGGCATGAAAGGTTCAGAGAAAGCTTTTGCTCATTTAATGAATGTTAAAGCTAAACAGCTCGGTATGAAGAATACCTATTTTAAAAATGCTTCAGGTTGGCATGACCCATTGCAGCAAACTACCGCAAGAGATATGGCTAAACTTGCTATGGCTTTGAAGAGAGATTATCCTAAATTTTATCCGTTATTTGCTAAAACCAGCTTTGTATTTCGTGGAAACGTAGTAAACGGACATAATAGGGTTACTAAAAATTATCAAGGTGCAGAAGGGATGAAAACAGGTTTTCATACACCGGCAGGTTATAATTTAGTAACTACTGCTTCTAGGAACGGTAAATCATTGATTGCCGTTGTTACAGGCGGTAAAAGTGCCGCATCTCGTGATCAAAAGATGATGGGGCTACTAGATCAGCATTTTAATATTAAGCCTATAGTCCCTAAACCTTCAATCAAGCTTGCCTCTAATAATAAATCTACTACAAAAGCTAAATCAAAAATAATAAAGAAAAAGAATATGCGTAGTTGATATGTATCGTCATTGCGAGACCACAAAGTGGTCGTGGCAATCTCATGAGGTAATGCAAAAACTCCTGAGATTGCTTCGTCGAAACTTAAGTTGCTACTCGCACTGACGTTAAAAATCGAGCCATGCAACAACGCCTACGACTACTGACGATTTAATATTCACACATCTTTTAAGGAGTTACTGCCAATTTATACTTTAAATTTACAAGTTTTATATGACAATTAATGCTACATTTATTGTTTTTTGTAACTTTATTAGATGAAGATTTTTTAGAGTTTTTAGCTAAAGTTTTACTTTGTGGTTTTTTTAGATTAATATTTTTTAGAAATTTCTCAGTTTCATTAGGTAAATATTCTATTTTTACTTTAGTTATACCTTGATTTTTAAATGCTAAAATTTCAGCCGCTTTTTGAGAAACATCTATTATACGATTTTTCTTAAAAGGACCTCTATCATTAACCATTAAAATTACTGCTTTATTATTGGCTTTGTTGGTAACTTTAACTAAGCAAGGGAGCGGCAGAGTTTTATGTGCAGCAGTTAATAAATTTCTATTAAATCTATCGCCGTTAGCTGTTTTTTTGCCGTGAAAACCGTCTTTATGTCCACCGTACCATGAGGCATAACCTGTTTCGGTAAAAGATTTAGGGTTATGAGGTTTGTAAGTCTTTCCTTTTATTTTATAATTTTTACCGACTTTATAATGTCCTTTATAAGTGAGATTATGAGGATCATCTTTTGATAATTCTTTGTAAGAATATTTGTGGGAATAAGGTAATCTTTTTGAGGTATTACAACCGCTTAGACCGAAACAAAAAATTAACAAAAGTAATAAACCCTTTGCATAACGTGCTCCTAAAGGTAATTTGTATACCTTTGATATTTCAAGATTTGGTACGTCACATTTCGGGATTCTCCTGTGTTCACGTATTTTTATAAGCTGTGCAGGCTCACCACTTATTTGATTTCCAACTTTTGAAACATCTGCGGTATACGTCAATCCGGTACTCGCATCCTCACGTATTAAAGTGTACGCTGCGGTGCTACATGCCATGTTGCCTTCAAATTTCTCTTTATTAGCTTCATTCTGCAAGAGGTCTAATTTGAATTTATGATTCTTCACTATTATCATTATTTGTGTTAAAGTTATTCATTATTTTAGCGTAACACACAACTTTTTCAACACCTTTTATTTTTGATGCAATAGAAGCAAGCTTTTCTAGCTCTTCTTCTGATCTTGCAACTCCAAATAAATAAACAATATTATCTATAGTTAGAATAGTATAATTAGCAAATTTAATGTCTTTGCTGACTAAATTTTTAGCTTTAATTTGCGTGGTTATCATACTATCTTTAGTATATTGGGCTAAGTCAAAATTATTACTGTTTTTATTTACTTTCAACTCATTAATAACTTCTTTTACGCTTTTTTGATTCCAAGCAATTTCTACGGCTTTTAACGCATCAGATTCTTTTTGAATATTTCCTGTTAATAATACTCTTCCTTGTGATACTTCAACCTTTATTTTAGCACCTAAATCTCTAAAATTATTTTTTACTAAATCAGCTTTAATGTTGGCAGAAATCCTTGCATCATTTAATGTTTCAGACATTGGTTGATCTTTTGAAGCAACAATGCCGGTAGTGGTTGCTACGGTAAAAATAGCAGGTAAACAAGCAGATAGACTAAAAGAAAGAGCTATAAAAATTAGAACTCGTAATATCATAACAATAGTACCATACGATTTTTAAAAAGATTGTATTTGTTCAAGAATTAACTGTTTGTTTATTATAGTACCGGACAATTTTTAAAAAGCCATCGGTGTTATCTCTGTGAAAGCAGGGATCCAGTGCTTTTCTGTGTCATCCCGCGACTTGATTGTGGGATCCAGCTTAAAATACTAATATTATTAGTATTTTAAATTGTTTGTATGGACCCCGTCGTCAAGCCACGGGGTGATACAGTGGATTTTACCGGTCCATGCAACAACGCCTACGCGGTAATGACATAAAGTAAAAATAGTAAGGTATTATATATCATATCTTACTATCCGGTAATTTATTCTTTAATAAAAGAGGTAATTGCAGTAAAATAAATATAAAAGTAATAGGGATTACACCGAATACTTTGAATTTTACCCATGTTTCATCTGAGTAATTACGCCAAACTACTTCATTAATTACAGCCATAAAAAAGAAAAAAGCCGCTGTTCTATAGCTTAAGGTTATCCAACTTTCTTCTTTAAGACGTACTATACTCTCTAAAGCATATTTGATAAAAGGATTTTTTCTTATACCGCTCATGAGAAATATTATTCCAAAAATAACATATAATATAGTAGGTTTGATTTTTATATACATTGAATCGCCGCTAATTAAAGTAATGCTTCCTGAAACTAATAAAACAGTCGTAGAAATAATAGAAAGCTTGGATACTTTCTTATCTATAACATAACAAAGGGTAATACAAATAACAGAGGTAATAAGCATATAAAGAGTAGCGTGTTGTATACCGCCTCCATAAAAAAAGCCTGCAAAAAATGCTATTACCGGACCAATTTCTGATAAAAGTTTTAACATATTTAATTTAATTGTTCTCTTTGATAAAATTAATTTGATTCATTTTTTTGTACTGATATTAAGTTATTTTGGGAATATCTTAATTTTATTTGTATGACAATATTTATCAGTAATATAGTAGTAAAATAAGCCAGTACTTGTAGCCCGTTAGGTCTTGCAATATAACCGGTAACAATATGTAAGATTTTACCTATCATACTTCTATCTGCTACTAACCATGAACTATCCCAAAGTTGATCGGATAAAAACATAACTAGACCGGAAGAGGTTAAAATACCTGCAGCACTTGCTGCAAATCCGCCTGCTATTAGCATTAATAATACGGTAGAGATTTTAAAAATATATTTTTGATTAGCAATCTTAATGAAACCGAAATATATTACTAAACCAAGTAAGAAGCCACTTGTAGCACCTATTATCACTCCTTGCAAGTAAATACTGCTTGATATTGTTTCAACTGAAGATATGCTATATACTAAAATAATAATTTCTGCACCTTCTCGTAATATAGTAGTGGCAACTAAAAAAAACAACATGAAATAACTGGCATTACCTTCATGAATTTTTACTGATAAGTCGTTTATATGTTGCTTTACTTTTATACCGTAACCTTGCATCCATATTATTGTCCAGCTAATCAGAATTGTTATTAGTATCATAATTCCGGAATCGAATAACTCGTCGCCTATTCCGCCAAAAGATAAAGATAATTTACGTGTAAAAAATGCAAAAATTGAAGCAAATACTACTCCAAGCATGACTCCAGCAATAATATAAAGACGAGATTTTTCTATTTGTTTTGTTACGACGAGTATTATACCAAGTAATAAGGATATTTCTAAACATTCACGAAACACTACTAAAGCAATTTTAAACATATTTTTTATCTAATCATTAACAATTATAAGACCCTGAGCTGTATCTGGATGAAAATCTCCAAAAAATCATATTTTCCGGACTTGAGAGGTGCAAGTATAATATGTATTGACTCATTTGGCATAACTATTTTTTCACGATGTAAATCATGACTTTCAAACTCTTCTACCGTATCATCTTCATTATGAACAATTAACCTTATCTTAGTCGATTTTGGTACTTCAACTATATTCGGAACAAATTTATGATCTTGTATAGCTATCTTTACTTCTAATATATTATCGTTTGTTTTATTATAGGAATTCTTACTTGTATAGATATAAATAATTACTGCTAAAAATATTAAACCTACTAATATAATAATATTTTTGTTTTTTTTAATAATTTCCATATTATAATTAAAGTTTAAAGTAAGATGCTTATATACTCGTTTAATTTGAGTTTTAAATTTTTAATAATTACAAAATTTATCCTGCAATTTTTATTAATGCTATAAGATATACAATTATTATCATTATGACAAGGATAGATAATAAAATATAATTTTTTTGTCTTTGAATTTTATTTTGTTTCATATTTATTTAATTTTGTTTAAAGTCTCTTAGTTCAAGCAAAAGATATTCATTTATCGGTAACGATTCATGAGAAATAATTTTATTTATGTTAGAACCTAAAGTTTTAAATGTTTTGCCTTCAGCAATAACACTGCGTGTTCCAACCTTTACTTTACCTTGCAAGGCGTAAGAAAAAATTAAAGGATATGTAATATCGCCGATTTTCATATCTATTTGTTGTCCTTTTGCTTTTGAATCATATAGTATTTTACCGTTTGATAAGCGAGTAATTTTCGCATTAAAGCTTACTTTTTCACCACATAATAAAGGCACACGATACGCTATCTCATCGTCATAAATTTTCACTTTATTACTTTTAACAAAATTTTGCGGTAATATGGATTTTAAAATTACATTAACTTTATAATTATAAGCATCATCGAAGATAATATTATTACTATTATTAACGGCATATTTTGCCGGAATAATAGCTTCTCGTGCTTCTCCTACCATCATACCGATTATTACATTATCTAAGCCAAGCATTACAGGAGCAGAGCCTAAAGTAAAAGTCTTAGTATCTTCAGATATTAAAGTATTGTTCATATCTGATATTTGATAAAATACGGTAACTACATGTCCGCAAGAAGCGGGACCGATATTACCGCTACCGAGCGTATTAATTTTGAACAGTGTTTTTACTAAATCCTTACGTACTTCAATAGTGTAATCATTAGGATTGATAGGTCCATTTAACGGTTGTAAAATATTTTCAAAAAATGCTTTCCCTTCTTCGGTTTTAAGAGCATTGATTACTATTTTTGAAACCGTACGTTCAAATAAGTTGCCGTTTAATAAAATAGGAGGTTCATTATTTATACTAATTTGGTTTTCATCGATAGATGAATTATTTGAAGCCGTTTGCTCTACAGTTGTAAGATTATTGTTGTCGGGAGATATTTTTAACTTTACTATATTGTAAAGTATTAGAATTACAATTATTAAAGATAAAAATTTTTGCATATATATAATATTTTAGTATAACAAAGTTTACTATAACAATCAATTACTTAATAATCAAATGAGAATAAAAATAATTTGATTAATAAAAATAATTGATTTAAATTTAGATGCAGAATTTTATAAATATAGTGGTGAAAAGTGAAAAAATTTATATTTTGTTTTTTATGTTTATGGACATTAAACATATTTGCTGCCTCTAAAACTTATCCTAATAAGCTTAATCGTTGTAAAATTACTAGAAATATATTTAATGATTATGAACCAAAAGTTTTTGAAACTACTAATAATTTATTACGTAAAACAGGAAGATTATCAAAATTTTACGGTGAAAGGATATTAATTAAAGGAAAAGTATTAGATCAAAATTGTGTACCGGTTACGGATGCTAAAGTTTATTTATGGCAAGCAGGAAGCGGTGGTAAATATCCTTACGAACCTTTAAAAACTAGAGTTGATAAAAGAAGGTTTACAAGTAAAAGCGATTCAAGTTTTACCGGTTCCGGTATTGCTACTACTAATAATAAAGGAGAATATTACTTTATTAGCATGTTACCTTATAAATCTTCTCGTTATTTGAGAAGTGCAAATATAAGAATAGAGCATCCTAGTCTTACTACTCTCGAAACACGCTTAGACTTATCTGATCAAAATATGTGTGATAATGAGTGCGGTGAAGTAAATCCGATATTGATCGAACCGCAAGAAAATATGCCATCTTATTGTTTTGACTTAGTTTTGCAAGGTACGACACTTAAGAGGTATTGATACAGTACGTCATTGCGAGGAAAATTACGAAGTAATTTGACGAAGCAATCTCAGGATATTTGATGAGATTGCCACGCAGTCTACGACTGCTCGCAATGACGTTTTGCCTCTTTCTGCGGTGCTTCTAAAGGCTTTTTTATACCACAACTACATAATGTAAGTGCTAATACGAATAAATAAAATGTCTTCATTACTATAAATTATTATATGACCTTAAGAAAGTATAATAAATATCTTATATATATTATAGTATTTTTATTATCTATAATAATTTTTATTCCTAAAATTCATGCCAAGCTCTATGAGCAGCCTAAGGATAAATTAGCATTTTTAAGAGGTTCAAGTGTTCCTGATAATATAATTTTTTTTGATGAAGAAAAAAATCAATATTCTCTTGATCAGTTTGAAGGAAAGACTATATTGTTAGTGTTTTGGGCTACTTGGAGTGCTCCTTGTGTCAAAGAAATGCCTGACCTTGATATGTTGCAAAAAGATTTTAGGAAATTACCTTTTTCAGTAATTCCGATTTCAGAAGATTATCAAGGCATAAAGGTTGTGAAAGAATATTTTAAAAGCTATCAAATAAGATATTTGCCGATTTATCATGATTATAGAAATGAATTATTTAAAGCCTTAGGGGTTGTTAGTTTACCGACTAGTATATTAATAGACCCAAACGGCAAAATAGTAACTAGCTTTATCGGTAATACAAATTGGTATGACGAAAAAGTTAGAGATACTATTTTATCTGCCATTTCCGGAAATTATCCTGAACCTAAAAATAGTTATAACGAGCAATCTCTGAATAAACCGGCTAAGCCTTTGCCGCCAATAAAAAAGGATGCTCTATAGTAACTCCAAGTAAATAGACTAAGTGTAATTTGGAAAAGAGCAAGGAGTCTATAAGGCGAGGAGCGGAGCGTATGCTTAATAGGTGAGTACCGCAGATCTTATAAGACAACATAGCCAATTTTTCAAATTAAACGAGTATATTAAATTAAAAATGAGTAAAATTAATGAATGAAGTAAATAAATCAACTATGGCGAATGCTGAATTTGATCAGATAATAACCAAACGGCAGATAAGTAAATTAGATCAATTATTTGCTTCGGTTTTTAGTAATTCTAAAGAGGTGATTGCCGTTTTACGCCTTAGCGGTGTTATCGGTAAAGTAAGTACTATGCAATCGGGACTTACGTTAGAATCATTAAATGAACTAATAGAAAAAGCTTTTAAAATAAAGAAATTAAAAGCATTATGTTTAATTATTAATTCTCCCGGCGGTTCTCCGGTACAATCTGAACTTATTGCAAAACGTATTCGTGACCTTGCTAAAGAAAATAAAATAAAAATTTATAGTTTTATTGAAGATATGGCGGCTTCAGGCGGATATTGGCTGGCTTGCAGCGGTGACCGGATATATGCTTTGCCGAGTTCGGTTATCGGTAGTATCGGAGTAGTATCAAGCGGATTCGGTTTTCATGAAGCAATTAATAAACTTGGGATAGAGAGAAGAGTTTATACGGAAGGCAAGAATAAATCAGTATTGGATCCGTTTAAACCTATTAATAAAGATGATCTTAAAATTATCAAAGATTTGCAAAAGCAGGTTTATGAACATTTTATAGAATATGTAAAAACAAGAAGAGCAGGGAAGTTAACTCAGCAAGACGAAATTTTATTTAACGGTGAATTTTGGGCAGGGCAAACAGCGCTTGATTACGGCTTAATTGACGGCATAGGTGATATGTATAGCGTAATGAAAGAAAAATTTGGTGATAATGTTAAGTTTCAATATCTGTGTGCTAAGCAACCTTGGCTTAAAAAGAAACTTGGCATAGGAAGTAAGATATTAACCGATAATCTTGCTAATTCTTTAATTGATGCGGTAGAAAATAAAATTATTAACGATAAATTTGATATGAAATAATATGACAATAACACAAGTTAAAATTAAAAAACTAGAAAATTTTTCCGGCAGTCTGCCGGAATATGCTACAGAGCATAGTGCAGGGATGGATTTAATAGCCGCAAACGAGCAACCTATAACAATAAAAGCAGGCGCAATACAGCTAATTCCAACAGGCATCGCTATAGCACTACCGGATTCGTTTGAAGCCCAAATAAGACCCCGTTCGGGTCTTGCCGTTAAACACGGTATCACGGTTGCTAATTCACCCGGTACTGTTGATGCAGATTATCGAGGTGAAATAAAGGTCATTCTTATTAATCTCGGTAAAGAAGATTTTATTATAGAAAAAGGCATGCGAATTGCACAGATGATAATCGCAAAGTACGAACGTATATTATGGGAAGAAAGTAATAGTCTTATAGAAACGATGCGTGGTAGCGGTGGCTTTGGTTCTACGGGTGTTTAGTGGGTCTCTATGTCATTCCCGCCTACGCGGGAATGACATAAACAAGCCATGCAACAACGCTTTTAGTAGCTCGTAATGACTATTAGGTATCCACGCAACAAATCATAAAACTTATGAAAATCACAATAAAATTATTAACTTCTATATTATTGTTATTAGCTTTGAAAGTACATGCTAATTCTGATTCTGTAGATAATGTTAAGCAAGTTTTTACCTATATAGATCAAAAAAATTGGTCACAAGCCGAAGATTTAGCTCTAGAAGTAAATAATAAAACTTTAACAAAAATTGTACTTTCTCAGAAATATTTAGATAATAAATATGCAGATAATAGTTTTGAACATGTAATAAGGTTTTTATGCAATAACCCGGATTGGCCTCAAAATAAGCTGCTTGAAGAAAGAGCAGAAGAATATCTAAATAATAATACAAATAAAAAAGTAATTGTTGATTGGTTTAGTAAACATCCTCCTCTTACCGGCAAAGGTTATAAATTTTATGCGGCAGCTGCAAGTAGTTTAATCAAAGATCAGAAGATATTACTACCTATTATTAAAGAGGCTTGGGTATACGCCAATTTTACTCCTGAAGAAGAAAATGCATATTACAATAAGTGGCATAAATATTTAACTGCGAGTGATCATTTAGAGCGAATAGAAGAACATTTATGGAAAAATGATATTAGATCTGCTGAGCAATCCCTGAAATATGTAGAGCAAGGTTACCGTAATTCTTTTAAAGTCCAAATTGCGATTATAGGTAAATCGCCAAATGCTGAAAAGCTTTTTAAAAGTGTTCCTGAAAAATACTATACTTCCGGTTTATTATATCATTATTTAGATTTTAAAAAAATGCAAAAGCCAACAAAGGAAATTATTACTTTGTTTAAGAAAGCTAAAAATAACCGTAAACATTTTGCTAAATGGTGTCGGATTCAGTCCTATTATGCTCGTGCATTCATCGATTACAAAGATTTTGCTAATAGCTATAGAATGGCAACGCTTCCTTTTGCTACTTGTCCTGAAACTATAAGGGAGCAGGAGTGGCTTGCGGGCTGGCTTTCTTTAAGTTTTTTAAAAAAGCCTGATCAAGCATTAGTACATTTTAATAAGTTTATTAAAGTGGTTAAGACTCCGATTAGTTTGGCACGTGGGTTTTATTGGCTCGGTCGTACTTATGCAGCAAAAGGCGATAAGCAAACGGCTAGAAAATTTTACGAGCAGGCAGCTAAATATTCTTTTACCTTTTATGGGCAGGTAGCAAATATTGAATTAAATAGGACAAAGTTAGTTTTACCTCCTATTCCTGTAATAACTTCTGAAGAAAGGAAAATTATAGAAAATAAAGAGATTATTAAAGCAATAAGGTTATTGGTTAAATATAATAAAAACTACTTAGCCCTGATATATTCCAAAGCAGCAATGAAAAACACTAAAAATTCTGCAGAAATTCAAATAATTGCGAATATTATTAAAGCAAATAATAATACTAATCATATAGTTGAGGTGGCAAAAATTGCCGCCCAAAATAATGCTTTTATTCCGGATTGTGCTTTTCCAACGCCTTATAATCTAGTAGGTTTGCCTATCCCACCTCATTTAACTTATGGAATAATTAGACAAGAATCGGTTTTTGATCATAAAGCAGTAAGTTATGCAAATGCTATGGGTCTCATGCAACTTATTAAAGGTACTGCTTGTGATACCGCAAGATCCATAAATGTTAAATGTAATGTAGCAGACTTAACTAGAAATCCGGTATATAATATTAAACTTGGTTCGTATCACTTCAAAAAATTATTAGATGATCATAAAGGTTCTTATATTCTATCCATTGCTTCTTACAATGCCGGAAGTCATAATGTAGTAAAATGGATAGATAGGTTTGGTGATCCAAGGGATATAAAAGATACAAGAAAAGTTATTGACTGGATAGAACTTATACCTTATCGAGAAACAAGAGATTACGTTCAAAGAGTACTTGAAAATGTTCAGATTTATCGGGTAATCTTAAATAAGAATAGTAGTTTGTACTTTAAGCGTGATTTACATGCTTGTGATATAGCAAAAAGTTAATTTCTATTAGTGTTTTATTTTAACATACAGTAATATATAAGTATAACATGGACACTAATTAAAAATATGAATTAAGGAGGAGAGTATGAAAAAATTAGAGCAACACTTTAAAAAATATCGTAATGATACCGATATTCAAGTAAAGAAATATAAAAACGATCTTAATGTAATCGGCATTAGATATGACCATAAATTTGCACATGTTGCAGTTCCAAACCATGCTACCGGCGGGTTTGAATATTTTAAATGGGATTGGATGACAAGCATTACAGGTAGTCATTCAGAAATAGTAACAAGATTTAAGAAAATAGTAAGCATTTTAAAAGAAGCTAAAAGTAACCCAGCCCAGTATGAAAACTTAGTATCTAACTTGGATGCTAGTACTAAAAATGCACTTGAGGTTACTATTAAGAGTAATAATATTACTATACCGACACAAGACACTAATAAGGTAATGTCAGAAATATTATCAGGAATGCAAACATGGCTCGATACAAAAAGTCATATCCCTATGGACCTTAAACAAAAATTCTTAGATTTAGGTTCTAATCATTTAGAACTATTCATAAAAGCTGCTTATAACAAATTTAACAATACGTGGCTAGTTAAAGAGTTTGTTGATAATGCTGTAAAAACTGGAGAAGAAGGTAGAAAATATCTAGCCGATTGTGATTGTAGTTCAACTGACCAGCTATGGACAAAGCTTGTTGAACCTATAATAGAAAACCTTAGAATAAGCGAAAATTCAACTGATAAATCTGAAGATGATGAAATATCAGAGGCTTCGGCGAATAAACTTGGAGCAAAAGTAAAGACTTTAGCACTATCTAATACTCATGAACTACCAGCACAAAAAGAAGCATTAAAGCTTGTATATGATATGAGGAAAGGTAATATAGATAAAGCAACTGTTGTTAAGAACATTAATTTTTTTGGTCAGGACGATACTTTATTAGGTTGGTTTGTAGAATATAGTGGCCTTACTATTGACCAAATCAAGGCTAAAGCAGTAGAGATTACCGGTGATGATGCTGATTTTTATTTAGAATAGTTTCTTAAGGTTATTCTCATTTTCTATGTCATTTCTGTTCCCTTTTATGTCATCCCTAGCTAAAATGGGAATCCAGTGCTTGCCTCTGTCATAGCGTGGCTTGTCCACGGTATCTAGAAAAAATAAAATAAAGACTGGATGCCGTGGTCAAGCCACGGCATGACATAGTAGGTTTACCTGTTCATATAACAATACCTATCAATTATATTCATGATTCTTAAAAATATATCTTTACTAATAATATTATTTTTTTCAATATCAACTTTTTCTGCTGGTCATAGTCTAAAAAATATCTCTATTACTGTTGTTGCTCCGGCAACAGGAGTGGATAATAAAACCTTGTCGGATTTAAAAAATATTAATGGACTAAATTTACAAATTTCTTCTAAGTGTTTTGCTAAAGGTAAGCTACCCTTTCTTGCAAGTAGCGATGAAGTAAGATTTAATTGCCTGCGGGATGCATTATTTGATGAGTCTGATAATATAGTATGGAGTTTACGAGGTGGTTACGGCTCTGCGAGAATAATTCCCGATTTACTAAAGCTATCAAAACCAAATAAAGAGAAATTCTTTATAGGATATAGCGATATAACGGCGTTACATCTTTTTCTATCACAAGAATGGGGTTGGAAAACTATTCACGGCAGTAATATAGCCGATCTCTTAAAGCCGGAACAAGATCAAGGTAATTTTACCAAGCTTGCTGAAATATTAAAAGGTAAAGTAAAGCAGGTTACTATAGATAATTTAGTGCCTCTTAACGATATAGCAAAATCAAGTGATCTTGTTAACGGCAAACTAACAGGCGGTAACTTAACTATGGTGCAGACTAGTATAGGAACGAGTTGGCAAATAAAGACTAAGGGCAAAATTCTTTTTTTAGAAGATGTGAATGTAGCTCCTTTTAGATTAGATCGTGAGCTTTTACACTTAAAGCAAGCAGGATTACTTGAGGATGTTAAGGCTATAATATTTGGTTCATTTGGTAAAGATCTTGATGCCACAATGTTAGTGCTTCGTAATTTTGCAGATAGTTTAGATATACCGGTATTTAAAACAAATAGATTCGGTCATGAAAAAATTAACGATCCGATTATTTATAATACGAATAGTAAGATTATTAAAAGTAAAGAATTTAAGTTAGTGATGGGGTTGTAAGCACTATTGAGCAGTTGCTAAGTCGTCATTGTGAGCGACTGAAAGCCTTGTTGCATGGTTTGTTTATGTCATTCCCGCGTAGGCGGGAATCTAGGGTAAAGCGAGATAAATCGAGCTTTAAAAACAGTTTTAAAGTACTGGATTCCCGCCTACGTGGGAATGACATCGAGTCTGACACCCATGCACCTGCGTAGGAATGACATAATTAGCCTATCGACTCAAATGCAAATAATCATTATACTTTGATAAATTCAAATCATAAGAAAAGAATTGATTTGTAATATAATGTTCAAGTAATTTTACTAATCCTGCTTTATGTCTATTTAAAGTCTCGATGCTTAAAGCTATTTCCGTTGTGTGCACATAAGGTTCGGTACTAGTTATTTTTACGTAGGCGATAGTAATATTGTTATTCATAACTGGATTCCCGCTTTCGCAGGAATAACACAAAAGGGGCTGAGGATGACATAAAAGGGACAGAGAATTACATTTCGTAAATCCGTTTTCTAGTAACATCAAACTTTCTATGATAAGTTGCGGAGAGAGTCCAAGTTCTATTTCTTTCTTAGTCGGAATAGTACCGGTCTTATAATCTAGTATAGTTATATTGTTTGATTTACTTATTTCAATTCGGTCAGCTATACCGATTATTTTTATATCTTGACCTACAATATTTAGCCGTAACTCCCCTTTAGTTTCAAAATAGATTTCTTTGCAGTTTTTTCGGCGTTCTATATCAAATAAAATAAAAGCTTTGCTGAAAGCCATGAGTTTTATTTGCCAAGTCTTTTTTGTGTAGCTTGGTAAAATAGTGCTATATAAAATATGATTACCGATATTTATTAAAGCATTTTGTTTGTCAAGCAAATTTAAATTAATATATTGTTTGTCGTAATTTTTAGAATATTCCTCTAAAACTTTATGAATCAAATGACCGAAATCCGATATTTTAGGCTCTTCCCATATATGATCTTTTTTACGTAGTCCAAGAATTTTCTTAGCATAAAAACCGTATGGGTTTCTTATTAATGTTTCTATTTCGGTTACTGATAAGGTGGTTGGGAAAGAGGGGCTGTGGATCTCAATACTCTTGTCATACCGTGGCTTGACCACGGTATCCATATAATTACTGGACCCCGTGATCAAGTCACGGGGTGACACAGAACCTTTTTCTAGCTTCAAAAATAAATTACTCGGCACTGACAGTTTCCCATCATATTTTTTAGCATTCAGTATAACTATTTGCTTATTTTGTAGAAATAAATTGAAGTAATCTGAATATAGAGTAGGGGCGATTTCATCGTAATCTATATTTAGTATCTGCAAGGCTTTCTTGCTAAGCCATGGGTGAGCTTTAGCACTAAGTGTCCAGTTTTCATTATTAAAATGCGGTAATATAATTAAGTCAAATTCACATAATGCTAAATCTTCAGGCCGTCCTATAATAATACTAGCAGCGTCGGTATTTTTGTAATATTTGATATTAGAAAGTAAAAAAGAAAAAATTTTAGGAAAATCCTTTTTATCCGTTGAATTTACATATTTACTATATATGGTTAATTTTGTTAAAAACTCAAGTAGTTCTGCTCCTCCTTCTTTTTCCCAAATAGTAGGCAAAAGTTTTTCAGTTATTTCTTTAGTTAAGGTTAGAATAGCTTGTATATTATGTGGAGTATCGGTAAATAAAATATCTATTAAGTTACGGCAATACTCTCGTATATCCTCATTATCAAATTGTAATTGCAATAAATATTTCGGTGAGGATATAAAACGGTTTTTATTAGATAGCATTAACTCTAACTGCTGCACAGTAGGGCAGTTAATTAAAGGATTTTTAAGTAATAAAAATAGAAGTTTTAAATCAAAATTATTACATAATATTTTAATAATGGAAGTTAGTAATTCACCTATATTAGTAAGCCTTAAGTCATTACCTAGTAGATCTTCATATTTGTCTAAAAAATTACAATATACTCTTTTAAGCTTATTATTATTTGTAACGATTGCAATCCGTCTGTCTTTATTACGGCTACATATATAAGCTATTTGTTTAGTTTCTTCATAAATGTCATTAGGTTCATAATAAGATATACCATAGCTAATCTGTTTGGAGGCAGGATTATAGTGAATTATGTAATCTTTTAATTCTTCTTCAAATCTTTTTAAAAAAACATTAGGCTTGAATATTCCAGCGAGTATTACCTGCTTATGTCCCGTTTTTATTTTTATTATTTCTTCTTGTAATAGCTTTAATTTATAAACTGCTTTAGTTTGTTTTTGAGTAAACGATATTTCTTCTTGCCATCTTAAAAAGCAATATGCTAGAAATTTATAAATCTTTTGCCAATAGTTAGAATTGTTATAGACTTCAATTAATTTTATATCGATATTATTGATTATAAGATCATTAAACAATTTTCTTAAAAATTCTGCAGCTTTTAATGATTCATTTTTATTAAAAGGTAATTCTTTATATTCGGTGATAATGGATGATAAAATAAGTAATTCTTCTATTTTAGATATATAATCCGAATCGGTTTTTTTTGAAATAAGAGAATTAAAAGGAATAATAATAGGTAATTTAATTTTATATTTATCGGTTAAAATCTTCTTTAATTCTAGGCATGAGAAATTATTAGGCAATATTATTTGAACTTCTGTATCTTTACCTAATTTATCAATGATATACTCAGCAAAACTTTTCAAAAAAGAATAATCAGCAGTCATAAATAATGTTTTTGATGATAATATAGCAGATCAAAGGTCCGAAATCTTATTTAAAATGATAATATAGTACAAATAAATAATATTTGATTATTAGTTTCTTATTAAATATCTTTAAATATATTAATTTAAATTTAATAAATAAGGTATCATAAAATTTTTATTATATTATTTACTATTATAATCTCTATAACATCACGAGCTTATGCTAATAATTTAAACTCACATATAGCTTATTGTGATAATATACAAGTAGAACAACACGAAGATTTTGTAATACAAAAATTGGTTAAACTATTTGTGACTGAAATGAATTGTATTATTAGCGGCTGTTTACCATAATGGGATGTGCAAGATAATCGGGTAAAATATTCAATTGCTTGGCAAGAACAATGTGGACCTGTAATTTATGGTCAGTATCAACTAGAAGACAATGGTAGAGTTTCTACTTTCGTATATGAACGCTCTAAAAATTCCGTATGTTGTTGGCCGCTTGGATATGAATATAATAAAGCGTTTGTAATATGTTCATCTAATGATGTGAAAAACTAATATTTACTTACTAACTTTTACGAATTCTTTAAATAATTCTAAATCTACTCCATTATCGTTAAGATATTCAGGATGCCATTGAACGCCGATAACAAATTTATGTTTCGTTGATTCAATGGCTTCAATTATACCGTCTTCTGCTGTTGCAGATACGATAAGATCATTACCAAGTTGTTTAGCAGCCTGGTGATGAGTCGAATTAACCATAGTTTGTAGCTGATTATTAGCTATTTTAGCAAGTTTAGTATTTGCTTCTATATTAATTGCATGCGAAACGATGTTTTTAGGCGAAGGTTGTGTATGATTAATTACAGTTTCAATATAATCAGGAATATGTTTAATAAGCGTACCCTTAAAAATAATGTTTAATAACTGCATACCTCGGCATATTCCTAAAACCGGAATATCTCTCTCTAATGCTTTCTTTAAAACTAATATCTCAAAATTATCACGTTCTTCATTGGAAACTACTATATCTTCGGTGTATTCCGGCTCATAAAATTTAGGATGTATGTCCTCATCACCGCCTGGCATTACAACACCATCAACAAGTTCCATAAGCTGATTTATTGTATCACTTTGATAAGGTAATAATAGCGGTACACCGCCGGCTGCAATAATCGCATCGGTATAGTTTCTTCGCAAGGCGTACCATGGAAAAGCAGCGTAAGTATATTTTTCACAATTTTGAGCTAAATCAGGTGTAACACCTATTATCGGTTTTTTATACATTTGATTATCGTTTTATTATTTTTCGGTCAGCTATGTCATTCTTCATAGTACCGGACAGTTCATAAAGGTCCCGTCATTGCGAGCCAGCATTTATGCTGACGTGGCAATCTCAGGAGTTTTTTTATATTATCTTATGAGATTGCCGCGTCGTTGCTAACGTAACTCCTCACAATGATGACTTGGCATCCACGCAGCAAAGTCACTATTACCCCTCAATATGTGGTGGTGTTTCAAAAGTATGGAACGGCGGTGGTGAGGTAAGTGTCCACTCTAATGTGTCTGCTCCTTCTCCCCAAGGATTGTTTGGACAATCTTTGCCGTATTTTAGCGTATAGAAAACGATAAATACAAAATAAAGGGCAGCAAACATAGAAATACCTGCTCCTATCGACGAAACCATATTCCAGCCGGCGAAAGCTTCAGGGTAGTCCGGTATTCTTCTTGGCATGCCCGCAAGACCTAAGAAATGCTGCGGGAAGAAAGTTAAATTAACGCCTATAAAGGTAATCCAAAAATGAATTTTGCCTAAAATGTCCGGATATTGTTTACCGGATATTTTGCCAAACCAATAATAAAAGCCTGCAAATGCCGTAAATAAAGCACCGAGCGACATCGTATAATGGAAATGTGCAACAACATAATATGTATCGTGCAGAACTCTATCAAGTGCCGAATTTGATAGGATTATGCCGGTTACGCCGCCGATCGTGAATAATATAATAAATCCTATCGAAAATAGCATAGGAGTTGGGAATGTAATCGAACCACCCCACATAGTCGCTATCCAGCTAAATATTTTAATACCCGTCGGAACTGCTATAATCATTGTTCCGGCAGTGAAATATATAAGTGCATTATAAGAAAGCCCAACAGTAAACATATGGTGAGCCCATACGATAAATCCAACAAAGCCTATTATCACCATGGCCCCGATCATACCTTGATAGCCGAATATAGGTTTGCGTGAAAAAGTTGAAATAACTTGACTTACTATACCAAAGCCTGGAAGTATTACGATATATACTTCAGGATGACCGAAAAACCAAAATAGATGCTGAAATAATACAGGATCACCGCCGCCGTCAGGCTTAAAGAAAGTAGTTCCAAAATTACGATCTGTAAGTAGCATAGTAATAGCTCCACCAAGTACCGGCATCGCAAGAATTATTAGAAATGCGGTAACTAAAATAGACCAAACGAATAACGGCATCTTGAAAAGCCCCATTCCTGGAGCTCTCATATTAAAGATAGTAACGATTAAGTTAATTGATCCAAGGATTGACGATAGACCGGTTAAATGTAAACTGAAAATAGCCATATCAACGGCTGCACCGGGGTGACCGCTTAAATTACTTAAAGGAGGGTAGAGCGTCCAGCCCGTTCCTGGCCCACCGTCAACAAAAGCTGAGCCCATAAGTAAAAGAAAAGCAGGAACTAGTAGCCAAAAACTGATATTGTTAAGGCGTGGAAATGCCATATCGGGAGCCCCTATTAACAGAGGTACGAAATAGTTACCAAAGCCGCCGAACAAAGCCGGCATAATCATAAAGAATACCATAATAACCGCATGTGCTGTGATAAGCACGTTATATAGCTGGAAATCATGATTTAAGAAAGTGCCGCCGGGCATTGCAAGCTCTAACCTAAAAAGCAGTGAGAACAAACCTCCGACAATTCCAGCAAAAACGGCAAATATGATATACATAATGCCGATATCTTTGTGATTGGTAGAAAAAAGCCATCGCCTCCAACCGTGTGGGGTGTGGTGGTCATCGTGATAAATTTCGGTAGTAGTTATATCCATAATTATTATTCTGCCTGTTTTAATTTTTCGATATCTGCTCCAACAATTGCCGGAATATTCCGAGTGATTTTATCATAATCCCAATCTCACCATTTAATTTCAAGTAATTGCTCAAATATCTCATCAGGAAATCTATAGCGTACTATCTTTGCAGGATTACCGACAACAATACTATACTAGTACCCATAGCAATAGCACAAAATTTTCCTATAATCAATTTAACAAAATAAGCTCCTCTAACATTTTCATATTCAAATTTCTCAGGGTGATTAGCGTCATGGTAATAAGTGTAATCTCCGACTATTATATTTGGATTATGGATAAAATGTTTTAAAAATATCGTTTCTTTCGCTTGTTTAGGAAAAAGCTGGGGATAAGGGTTATTGTGGTTAGTCATATTAAAAAATTTAAAGTAATAGTTTTAGTTTATAAAATACTTTCGTTATAAATTACCCTGCTTCTTTACCTGCTGAATCATCACTACTGAATAATTTCTTGATGTCGATTAGAATCGGTTATATCGTTTAGTAATTTATCTAGTTCAGATATTTTTGTATTATAATTTCCCATAGAACTTCTAAATATAATTAGTTAGCTGCCAATTTTGGCTTCTTGCCATTCATAGCAGTCTTATTCTTGCTTGCAATCCAATTGTCGAAATCCTCTTTACTTACTACTTCTATAGCAATCGGCATGAAGCCATGATGGATGCCGCATAGTTCGGAGCATTGTCCGTAATATACGCCTTTTTTAGCCACTCTTGTCCAGGTTTCGTTTATTCTGCCTGGGACTGCGTCTATTTTAAACCCAAGTGATGGAACGGCAAAACTATGTATTACGTCACCTGCGGTAATGAGAAACCTTACGGTAGCATTTTCAGGGATAACAATTCGATTATCAACATCTAATAATCTTTTGTGGTTAGGTTTTAAATGCTCATCAGAGATCATTACGCTATCAAATTCTAAATTATCATGATCAGGATATATATAATGCCAATACCATTGATAACCTACTACTTTAATAGTTAAATCCGTTTCGGGTATTTTTTCGGCATGACGCAATATTTTAAAAGACGGCACTGCAATAATAACTAAAATTATTATAGGTATTACAGTCCAAATTATTTCTATTAAAACATTATGTGAAAATTTTGCTGGTACGGGATTATTTTTTGCATTAAATCTGATGCATACAAAGCCAAGTAATCCGGCAACAAATAAAACAATAGCTGTTGAGATATAAAGCAGAAAATTATGAAAATGATGTAATTCCTCCATAATCGGACTTGCCGGCGGCTGGAACGTTACTTGCCAAGGTAACGGCTCGGAAGCAAAGCAATTATTGCTAACAATCAAAAAACAAATTAAAGCAATAGACATTTTTCCAAATTTCGCTTTTGGAGGTAATTTATACGTCAATCCGGTACTCGCATCCTCACGTACGCTTTTGTACGCTGCGGTTCGAGGAGAAGTGTCTCCTTTAAATTCCTCTCTATAAGCTGGTTTGGCAAGATGTCTAATAATATTTTTCATAGCACATATAAAGTTATTTATATTTAATATAAATGGATATACAGTTTTATTAAAGTAAAAATCGATAAATTTTTGTAAAAACTACATATTTTTAATAATATTTTAGCTAGAAAGTGTACCTATATTAGGATGTTGCAGTAAGTCAATAACTTCTATTACTTTCGCATTTATTAATTTTGCTTGAATTTATTTATTAACTGAGGATCGTGCTTTGTTACGGCGATTACAGAAGGACAAATATTTTGCACTAACCGAGCGTAATCATTAAAATCTTTTAGTTTAGGTAATATAAGTACTTTATCAACAAATGTGAAAGAACTTAAAATTTTTGCTCGTTGTAATTGATTATGGATAGGTTGACGTTTTTTATATTTAATAATTGTTTCATCCGGCTCTAAAGCAACGATTAAGTATTTACCATGTTTTTTAGCTTTGCGTAGAAATTCTATATGACCATAATGTAATAAATCAAAACAACCGCCTACTAGAACTATTTCACTATTTATAGGACAGTTTTTATTTAAAGAAATATTCTCATAATATTCTATTTTGGGTAATTTGACAGTATTATGGCTAGATGAGTAGGACATAAGATTGATAAAAATTAATAAAAAATTAATAAAAATATGAAAAGTCTAGGCATAATATTTATCTATATAAGTTAATAAGAATTAACTTATATAAAAAATTAAATTTTAATCAATAAAAAACTAATAAGACAGAAATAAAACAAAATTTTACAATTTTCTATTGTAATTTGTTTGTATGTAGTTCATATTATTACTAGTAATAAAAAATTGATTCAAATATAATCTTCAGAGCAATTTTAATGAATGATACCGCACTATCTTATGATTTTAATGGCATATTGCCATCATCTTTTATTAGTGTACGTCTCAGGAAAATCCTCACCTCTGCCTCCTTATTATTATTTATAGGATTAGTTGTTTTTGTCTCTTTTGCCGTTAATAATTATGTTAACGACACTTTATCCATAACTTTAGTACAACCTGATAATAGTGAAGAAGAAACAATTTCATTTAAAGAAGTAGTAGTAAAAAAAGGCGATACTATAAAGTCAATTTTGATAGAACAACGTATCCCTAAAAATGAAATAGACAAAATTATAAGTTTAATAAAAGAGGGAAAATTATCTTCTGCTCTTAAAATAGGGCAGCAAATTACTTTTGAATATGAAACAAAAATTACTGAAAACGAGGATGAAGATTTAACCTCAGAGGTAGCATTCTTAAATAAAATCGTTATAATTATCGATAAGCTAAAAACTATTGAAGTAATTAGAGAAGGTGATAATTTTAAAGTTGAAGAAATTGTAGTACCTTTAAGTAAAAAAGTTGCTAAATCGTCGGTAAGTATTGAAGCAAATTTTATGTCAGCTCTTAAAAAACTGGGCTTATCGGATAACAGTATAATAGAGCTGATTAATGCTTATGCTTATCAAATCGATTTTCAGCGTCAAATAAAAAGCGGTGATACTGCAACCGTAATAACAGAAAAATACGTAACGGAAGACGGTAAATTTTCCCACCACGGTAAAATTCTATATGTTTCATTAAATCTTTCAGGGAAAGAATATAATATATATCGTTATTCTCATGACAATAACGCAAATAATCATGCATTTTTTTCCGAAGACGGTAAAAGCGTAAAAAGAAGCTTACTTAAAACTCCGCTAAAAGTTATAAAAGTTTCTTCACATTACGGTAATAGAAAGCATCCGATACTCGGTTATACTAAAATGCATAAGGGGGTTGACTTTGCAGCTCCAACCGGTACGCCTATATATTCCGCAGGAAACGGAGTTATAACAGAAATAGGTTGGAAGTCGGGTTATGGAAAATTTATTCAGGTAAAACATAGCGGTACGCTATCTACTGCTTATGCGCATGCTTCAAATTTTGCAAAAAATTTAAAAGTGGGAAGTATCGTAAAACAAGGACAAATCATCGCATATGTCGGAAGTACCGGCAGAGCTACAGCTCCACATTTACATTATGAAGTTAAAATTGATGGTAAACATGTTAATCCTATGTCAGTTAAAACAACACCGGGTATAGAATTAAATGGAAAAAATTTAGAGAAATTTAAACAATTTAAAAAAGAAATAAAAACTTTAAGTGTTAAGCTTGATAAGGAATTGCAAGCTGATAAAGCAGCCACAGTTTCATTGTAGGGTGAATCCTTGTCATACCGTAATCAACTTGTTGTACGACTCTTATGTCATTCCCGCGAAAGCGGGAATCTAGTAAAATCTATAAAAAACTTGTTTTTTATAGGTTTATTTTATCAAATATATAATTTTGTATTAATATTAAGGTTGTTTTTTCTGGATTCCCGCTTTCGCGGGAATGACATTTACAATTATGCTCCCACTACTAAAAAAACTATATCTCACATTTGCTCGTAGTAGTTGTATAATAATAACCTTAGTGATTATTGATCAGTTAAGTAAATGGTGGTTTATTGATAATTTGAGATGGAAGCCGGGCTTAATGCTTAAGGTTACTTCTTTCTTAAATATGGTTTATACTTGGAATTACGGTATTAGCTTTGGTCTAATGCGTGAATATTATCAATATAGCAATACTATTTTCTTAATAACGAACACGATTATTGTCTGTTATTTATATTATTTGATGATATGTTCAAAAACGATCGGAAGCTTTGCCGGTTATAGCTTTGTAATCGGTGGAGCTGTTGGTAATCTAATTGATAGATTTTTTAGAGGAGCAGTTTTTGACTTCATCCATTTTCATTATCAGAATTATAGCTTCCCCGTATTTAATTTAGCTGATTGCTTTATTACAATAGGAGTAATTATCTTAATAGAAGATTATTATAGTACTAAAAAAGTTATTGAAGAAAAGGCTAAAGGGAATTATGATAATGCTCAAATTGAAGCTATGGCTGAAAAAATTCGTAATACCGACGATAAGGGTGGTAACGATAAAATAGCCTCCTTGCAAAATTAAACTTATAGAGAGGCATTTGAAGGAAACACGGAACGCAGAACCGTAACATAGTAGACCTAAGTGAGGATTCGAGTACTGGATTGACGTACAAATTACCTCTAGAAGTTCATTTTGCAAGGAGGCTATTATAATTTTAATTTATAGGTGTTTAAGTGAAAAAGATTTTTTTATTATTTACTGTTTTATTAATTACTTCTGCTTGTAGTAAAAAGTTAAAAGAAACCGTAGGTATATCAACAGCTGGACCTAATGAGTATCAAGTACAGCGTGCTAAAGCACTAGAAGTTCCACCTCATTATTATTTACCTGATCCTGAAGAATTATATAGTAAAACCGCTATCGCTGCTTTATCTGATTCAAGGTGGCAAAATTTAGATACAATTGTCTTAAGTCCTGGAATTCCTTTAACGCATGAGATAGTCAATATTGCAAAAAATTTTAATATTCCAATCACTTCCGATATAGACTTATTATTTGCAAAATCAAAAAACTTAAAATTTATAGCTATAACCGGTACAAACGGTAAAAGTACTACTACTGCTTTAATAAGCCATATCTTAAATAGTAGCGGTTTAGACTATCCGGTTGCCGGTAATATTGGAGTTTCTGCTTTGCAAGCTAAAGCAAGTAAGGATGGATATGTACTTGAATTGTCTTCTTTTCAGCTAGATCTAGTAAAAACCTTTACAGCTAAAATAGCCGTGCTTCTTAATATAACTCCCGACCATTTAGATAGACATCAGGATATGACCTGCTATATTGCAGCAAAATCTAAGATCTTTGATCGAATGGATCAAGAGAGTTATGCGGTAATTAATATTGATAATGATTATTGTCGTGAAGTCTTTATAAAATTGCAGCAAGAGCAGCGTATAAAGCTAATTCCTTTTTCGGTTACTAAAATTCTTGAAAACGGTATTTCGGTAGTTGATGATAAAATTAGCGCTAATTTTTTTGATGATATAAGTTTTGAATTACAGCGTAATTCAGAAAGTTTTAGACAAGATGAATTTCAAGGTGAGCCTGCGGAGCGTATAAAAATACGTGAGCACAGGCGAGACCTGCAAAATTCGCTTGTATCAAGCTTTATGCATTATGCTGTACCTTTTAATAAAAACCTGCAAGGAGTTCATAATTGTGAGAATATTGCAGCAAGTTATGCAGTCGCTAAAATAATAGGAGTAGAACCTAAAAAAATACTTGAATCTATAAGTAGTTTTCAAAGTTTACCTCATAGAATGCAATATATCGGTAGTATAAATAATATAAGTTTTTACAATGATAGTAAAGCGACAAATGCCATATCTGCCGTGCAATCAATTAAAGCACTCGATAATATTTACTGGCTTGCGGGAGGAATCCCTAAAGAGGGTGGTATTGAGGAAATAAAGCCTTATTTCAGTCAAATTAAGAAAGCTTATTTTTATGGTCAAGCTAAAGAAATATTTGCAAATACTGCTAAGAATATAGTAGATTTTGTAATATGTGATAATCTTGAGCAGGCTTTCGATCTTGCTTATAAGGATGCAGTAGGTGATAACGCGGAGGTAAAAAATATCTTGTTAGCACCTAGTTGTAGCTCATATGATCAGTTTAAAAATTTTGAAGAGCGTGGCGAGTTGTTTATAAAATTGTGTAGTATCCTGTCACCCCGTGGCTTGACCACGGGGTCTAGTTAAAAATACTAAATAATATTAGTATTTTTTATTGTTTTTCTGGATACCGTGGTCAAGCCACGGGGTGACATCGAGGGTGTTTTCCGATCCATGCAATAACATTATAAATATAGCCATAATTGAATAACTATAATATGAATAACGAAATATCTAATAATTTTATAAAATTATGGTGGCGGAGTACCGATAGGCAAATAATAATTTCTTTAATTATCTTATTTGCTTTTAGTCTAATGCTTGTTACTACCTCAGGTTCAGTAGTAGCAAGTAGAATAGGTCTTGAAGAAAGTTATTTTGCATCTAGACAAATATTTTATTTAGCTGCCGCTTCAGGACTTATATTATTATTTTCATGTCTTAATAAAAAATGGTTAAGGCGTTTTGCAATAGTTGGATTTATTGCTAGTATAGTTTTATTAATAGCAGTTAAATTTTTTGGCTATGAAGTAAAAGGCGCAGTGCGATGGATTAATATTCTAGGTCTATCTATTCAACCTTCGGAATTTATCAAACCGTTTTTTGCAGTTGTTACGGGCTGGATATTATCGCTAAAATTTAATGATGATTTTCCAAGTTTTACGATTTGTGTAATACTTTATTCTATTGTTGCTATTCTCTTAATTATTCAGCCGGATTTTGGAATGCTTGTAATGATTACGGCAGTTTTCGGTATTCAACTGTTTATTGCGGGTATGCCGATATTTTGTATTGTTTTAGTCGGTTTTTTAGGAATGATAGGAGTAACTATTGCTTATTTTTGGTTACCGCACGTAATGCAAAGAATTAATTCGTTTTTAGATCCAGATAGTAGCGAGAATTATCAAGTTAGTAAGTCTCTTAAGGCGTTTGAGCATGGCGGGTTATATGGACGAGGTCCAGGGGAGGGGGCAGTAAAGCAGGTACTACCCGACTCGCATACGGATTTTATTTTTGCTGTAGCAGGTGAGGAGTTTGGAGCTATTATTTGCCTTATTGTTATAGGTATATTTGCTTTTATAGTATTAAGAAGTCTTATTAAGTTATTAAACGAAACAGATAAATTTGTACAATTCGCTGCTAGCGGTATAATTGCACAATTAGGGCTTCAGGCAATAATTAATATGGGCGTGACTTTACATTTACTTCCTACTAAAGGTATGACATTACCGTTTATTAGTTACGGTGGTTCTTCAACGCTTGCAATAGCTATCGCTACCGGTATGCTTCTTGGCTTTACAAAACACCAAACGCCTTTAAATTCATACAAAATTCGTAATATTGAAATATGAAAAAAATCATTTTGGTAGCAGGAGGGACGGGGGGACATTTTTTTCCGGCAGTTGCTCTTGGAGAAGAATTAATCAAACGTGGCTATGAAGTTCATTTTATTACTGATTTAAGATGCAAACAATATATAAAGCAGGATATGAAAGTAATTTTTCATATCCTAGATTTAAAACGCTCAGGTAATATTTTCTTGTTTTTACCTAGGTTATCAATTGCAGTTTTAAAGGCTATTAAATTATTATATAATATGAAGCCTTCCGTCACTGTAGGGTTTGGCGGTTATCCTGTTATAGCTCCAATGTTTGCGGCAATTTTTTTAAGAGTACCGATTATAATTCATGAACAGAATTCTTACCTTGGAAAAGTTAATAAATTTTTTGCAAGCTTTGCTAAAAAGATAGCTATTTCTTATGAAAAAATAAAGAATTTACCGGAATTTGCAAAAAGTAAAATAGTAGTTACCGGTGGGGTAGTTAGAGAGAATATTAGGGAATTAAAGGTTATAGAAATGTCGTCCCGTGGCTTGACCACGGGGTCCAAAAAGTCTTTAATAAAAGCACTGGACTCCGTGGTCAAGCCACGGAATGACAAGCTTTTTACAATATTCATCTTTGGCGGTAGTCAAGGAGCTAAGTTATTTTCAGAGCTGATACCTGCAAGTATCCAAATTTTGATGCAAAAACAGCCAAGTCTTGAATTAAATATAATCCAGCAAGCAGCATTAGATGATCAAGTAAAAATAAAAGATATATACTCGAAATTAAACATTACTTATGAATTTGCTGAATTTTTTGATAATATGGCATTGCAATATAAAGAAGCCGATTTAGTGATTTCAAGAGCAGGAGCATCTACTATAGAAGAATTGACCTATATAGGGTTGCCGGCAATCTTTATTCCACTGCCTAGTGCTGCGGATAATCATCAATATTACAATGCACAATTATTGGAAGATAAAAAAACAGGATGGTGTTTAGAGCAGAATAATATTTCTGCAGGAAAATTAGCAAATAAAATACTTGATTTGATAAGTAATCCAAAAATATTAGAGGATGCTTCACAAAATTTATTAAAAAGCAGAAAAGAAGGGCATAAGCTATTAAGTAACCTCATAGAAGAGGTGATTGCGAGGAAAGACTGTAAGTTTTGACGAAGCAATCTCGTGCTAAAGTCCTGAGATTGCCACGCTCCTTTTAGTTGCTTACAATGACGGGGTGGAGACATACAACAATACCAAAAATACCTCAGAATAACAATAATTTAATTAAGCACATAGCAGTTCAGCTCTTTATCCTTGCAAGTTTGGCTATTATGTGGCATTAATCATATTAGACTTTCTGCATAACTTGCTTCTAAGGGTAATTTGTGCGTCGATCCGGTACTCGCATCCTCACGTACCAAAGTGTACGCTGCGGTGCTGCGTTCCGTGTCTTCTATAAATTCCTCCTTATTAGCTAAGTTGTACAGGAAGTCTAATAAAAGTTTTGGAATAATATAAATATATGTTAAAAAAAATTATAATATTATTTTTAGGAATGTTTTTACTTTCAGCTTGTACAGATAATTTTAGAAGCTATTTTCAAAGATCAGCAAATAACAGATTGGTTGATAGCAAAGGTGCTAAAGGCGGCAAGAGAAAACCTGTATATAATAATAAATATATTACTTTGGCTAAAAAGAATATAGTAGAAGATAATCTTGATTATGATAACGATGATGATGACTATGATAGCGATAGTCCTTTAAGAGGAGAAAGAATCGATCCTGTAAAGAGAAATCGTGAAATGTATCTTAAGATGATTAAAAGGGATATAGCAAGGCAAAAAGCAGAAGCCGGTTTTGCTGAATCCGATGATGATATGACTTTAAGTAGAGCGAATAAAAAGGTTAGAAAAGACGATAGCGATAAAGAAAAAAAGATACAAGAGGAATTAAATCAGATAAAAGCCATGCTTAGAGAAACTAAGCGTGATATATCAAAATATACTTGTCCAAATGCTGTAGTAAATCAAAATTATGCCCCGCCCGTTACAAATTATGAGCCTGTAAATTATCCACCGGTAAAAAATAGTAAGCCGTATAATAACAATTCTAAGGTAAAGCAAAAATTTATCCGTGAAGATGATGATAACGGCAGTAATGCTTGTTCGATATAATAAGCCTATTCTTAGCTAAAAGCAGAAATCTCCAGTCTTTAGATATATACAGCAATCTCTGATGTGATATATTTATCACTATCAATAGGTTTATTATTTTTTAAGTAAGATTATTATTTATGAATAAAAATTAATATTTAAATATAGAAATATGTTAAATTTATTAATAGGTATATTATGAAAAGTAAACTCTCAGCAAGTACTGCTAGTCTTACCTTTATAAAAGGCCTTCAAAACCCTATTGTTACTGAAATAAAAGAATTAACAAAAAAATTACATTTTTAAAGATCAAGAGCTTGAAAAAGCTTACGGTATGGCTTCAGTTCTATTCAAGCAACAAGAGAACAGATATTATATGCTTTAAGAGCTGTGGAATCTGCAAAACAACATTCAACAGACAAGACACAAGCATTTATGAAATGACTATGGTATTTGTGTTGCTTACTCATTTGCTAATTATAAAAGAAGCGGTAAGGACATACTAGAATTTGTATCACCTTATTTATTAAAAAACGTATCTGATATGGAATATATTAAGGTATATATTTCTGGAGCATATATAAAAGAAAGAAAATAATGCTATGGAATTGCTTGGTAAACGAGAAGTAAGAGACTATTTAGATCAAAAGTCTTCTGAGTTAGTAAGCACATCGCTTGTACCGTCTACTCCTTCTACAACGGACACATTTAATTATGAGAGTGATGAAATTACGGTTGCTGGAGAAGAGAAAACGATGCCGAATACTGAATACGCTTGATACCACTGTCACGCTGTGGCTTGTCCACGGGATCTAGTTAACAATACTAATATTATTAGCATTGTTAGTTGTTTTCTGGATGTCGTGGTCAAGCCACGGTATAACACCGAACGAGTTTCTCGCGCCATACAACAACATTAAGATTTCCAATTTAATTCCGGATAGTTTCTAATTTCAGCTTTATAATTGCTGTGCTTTAACCATTTCTTAGCTGTTTCTAAATATAGGCAAATTATCGGTGTGATGTAAAGAGTAAGTAATTGCAATTTGAGTAAACCTCCCACTACTGCGAGCCCTAGTGATCTTCTCTCTGCTCCTGTTGCTCCGACTCCAAGCGCAATAGGCATACTCTCATTAAGGCAGCTAGGGTAGTCATCGTAATCGTTCTGAAATCGTATTATACATGCTTCATAAATTGCTTCATGCCGAAGATTTATTGCCAGTTCTCTCAAGTTCTAAGGCAAAATCGATAATCATGATAGCGTTGTTCTTCACTATACCGATTAACATTATAAGTCCGACAAATCCGTACATATCAAGTTCGCTATTAAATATTAGTAGAGTGAGTAATGCTCCCAATATAGCGGTAGGTAGTCCTAAAAGTATAGTTATAGGATGCACAAAACTTTCATATAACATGCCAAGGATTATGTAAATAACTATAACAGCCAGTCCAAGCAATAAGCCAAGATTGGAAAAAGACGACTGATATGCCTGCACTGTTCCTTGGAAGCTTCCCGTAATCGTAGCCGGCATTTGTAACTCTCGTATTGCTTGATTAACTTTTGGAACGGCCTCACTAATTGAATATCCATCTTGCAGGTTAAATGATACCGTAACTGAAGGTAATTGCCCGAAATGTGAAATACTAAGCGGGCCAACAGTATTAACAATTTTAGCAAGGGTAGTTAGCGGTACTAAATTGCCGCTTGTAGAGTTAATATTGACTAAAGATAACATTGATGAATCTGTTTGATATTTAGGATCTAGCTCTAAAATAACGTTATATTGAGCTGTTGGGGTATATAATGTGGAAATCTGTTCAGTACCGTAAGCTGCATATAAGATATTTTGGACGTGCTCGACTGATATACCGAGTTTTGCAGCCTTATATCTATCAATCTGCACTAAAGTTTATGGCTGTGCTATTTGTAAATCCGAAGTGACGTCAATAAAACCTGGCAGCCAGCCGTGCGAGCTTGTCCTTTAATTTCGGTGCAAAGCTAAATAGCACATCTTGATCGAGTTCTTGCATAGTATTTGATATTGGCTTTTGGTTGCTTGTGCGTCGATCGTAATAGTAGGTACGTTCTGGATATATACCCTTAAAACCTACTAAATGATTTAGTTTTGAACGTAACTGATCTATAACGGCGTCAGCTCCTATTCTTTGATCACGAGGTTTTAAGCTAATCAAAATCGTACCCTGATTTACGGCAGAGTTTCTACCTGAAACATCTACGGCAGAAAAAAATGAATCTATATTAGGATTTTTAAGTAATACATCACTTACTTGTTGCTGTTCTTGCACCATCGCATCAAAAGAAATAGTTTGAGTGGTGTCGGTAAAAACTAAGATTTGTCCCGTATCGGAATAAGGCATAAAGCCTTTGCATACTTTCCCAAATAAATAAGCCGTTGCGATGATTACTAAGAGAAAAATATAAGCATAGTAGTTTTTGAATGTTCTACTACTGTTTTTAGACTGCTACCATATTTTTGTTTGACATATTCAAAGGCTTTTTCGGTTAGTGGTAGGTCGTCATTGCGAGGCGTCAAAGACGCCGTGGCAATCTCGGTTGGTTGCCCTGAGAGTGCTTCGTCACTACGTTCCTCGCAATGACGATCCCTCAAAAACACATTACATAACATAGGAGTTACGGTTATCGAGATAACTCCCGAAAGCAAAATAGCGGTAGTAATAACAACGGCAAGTTCGTGCAGTAGCTTTCCTAAAATTCCGCTCATAAATAATATTGGGATGAATATCGTCATTAGGGATAAAGTCCTTGAGACGATAGTAAATCATATTTCTTTAGTACCGTTAATACATACTGCTATTTTACTCTCGCTTTTTTCCATATGTCGTGTGATATTTTCAAGCACTACTATTGCATCATCCACTACAAAACCCATCGAAGCGTTAGAGCCATTAAAGACATATTATCGATGCTATAACCGAATAGATACATAAAGGCAAAAGTACCGACAACTGATAAAGGAAGGGCAATAGTCGGAATAATCACGGACCGTCAGTTATGTAGAAAGAGAAATATAGCACTCACTACGAGTATTAAAGCGAGTAGCATAGTAAAATTGGCATCATTTGCCAATTCTCTGATATAGAAATTGACCTATCAAATATGATATTAATAATGCCTTTAGGGATTTGCCTGCGAAGCAACGGCAATACTTCTTTTATAGAGTCGACTATTTCAATAGTATTAGTATCTGGTTGTTTTTGAATAGCAAGTATTACCCCCGGCTTATCCCTATACCAAGCGGCTATTTTATTATTGCTATCAATGGTTTTCCCGATATTTTTAAGAAAAAGTGGATTACCGTTTTTATAAGTTAATATTAACTCATTATGTTCTTTAGCATTTTGTAATTGCCTAGGGGCTCTAATGCTTGAGTAGATATCTGTACCGTATAAAGCTCCGGTCGGTAAATTAACGTTAGCAGAGCTTATAATGTTTGATACTTGGTCAAGCCCTATATTATTTGCTGCCATTTTAACAGGGTCAACCTGCACACGCACTGCATATTGCTGTGAGCCGTAAACTTGTACTTGTGCAACACCTGGCAGCATAGATAAACGCTCAGCCATAATTGTTTCGGCGTAATAGTCCACGGTATATAAGGGGAAGAGTCTCAGAGGTTAAAGATAAATAAAATATAGGTGCGTCGGCAAGGATTTACTTTACGATATGAGGGCGGGGTAGGTAAGTCGTTCGGTAGCTGCTTGTACGTCTTGTGCCGCTGCATCTATATCTCGGTCTAAATTAAACTGCAAAGTAATTTGAGTAGTACCGTTACTATTAACCGAACTCATCGAGTCAATATCTGAATATCGTCGAGAATTGCTTTTCAAGCGGTAATGCAACTGAAGACGCCATAGTAGTAAGGTCAGCAGCTCCAGGCAAGTTTACTGAAACCGGAATAGTCGGGCAGTTGATGTCAGGTAAAACGCTTACCGGTAATATCCTATAACCGCATGCTCTAAACAGCAAAATAGTTGCCATGAATAAAGTAGCAAGAACCGGATGCTTAATAAATATTTCTGAAATGCCCAATTATTTTTTTCCTGTTTTATGGATTTTTTCCGTCATACATATTGTCATTGCAAGCGACTGTAAGAAGCGTGGCAATTTCATGAAATAATGACAAACTCCTAAGATTGCTTCGTCAATTACTTTGTAATTTCCTCGCAATGACGATTTGACACTACTCCTCCCTAACACTCACCTCTGCTCCGTTAGATAATCATAGCTGCCCGTTGGTGATTACCGTTTCTCCCTCATCTATACCGCTTTTAATAACAATAAAATCATCATTAGAAAACACTATATTTATATTCTTGACCACGGCTTTATTATCTTGATCGACAACAAATATATAAGGACCTTGATCGTTAGTTTGCATGGCTTTAGATGGAACTATTAAAGCCGCTTGTTCGATGTAAATCGTTAGGGATACACGAACACACTGTCCCGGCCATAATATTTCGTTTTGGTTAGGTAGTGTTGCTTTAACTTTGATAGTGCCGCTATTTGGATCAATCGAATTATCGACAAAAACGATCTCACCGTCTTTAATTTCTTGGTCGCTTACGGTTCTAACCGTCAAAGCTAAATCATTAGATTTTTGAGATTTATTAATACGATCGAGATATTTTTAAGGTATAGAGAAGCTGACATAAATAGGCGAGCTAGTATTGATAGTTACTAGACGCACAAAATCCGGCGATACTAAATCACCTATATCCACATTACTCTCACTAAGTTTACCATCAAAAGGAGCTACTATTTTTGAATACTCGGTTTGTAAATTAGCGTCTGCAATAATTGCTTTATCGCGTTCCACGGTGGCCCTAAGCATATTCATATTAGTTAGCATTTGTAAATACTGCTCCTCCGAAACGGCTTTTTCCTCGTATAAAGCACGATATCTTGCCTCTTCTTTTATAGCATCTTCAAGGTTATAAGTATCACTTAGTAAATTTGCTTGTGCTTGCTGTAATTGATTTTGAAACGGACGAGAATCGATTTCATATAATAAATCACCTGTTTTTACTTCTTGTCCGTCATCAAAACTTACACTTAATATTTGGCCCATAACGTGAGATTGAATATCGGCACTTTGGTAAGTTTCAGCTACTCCTGCAAGTGCTATCACATCAGGTACGTCTTTTCTGATAACTGGTGTTACCTCAACCGGAGCTGCTATAGTGATTTGTTTACTGCTTTTATAATGATGTGTTATTACCCAAACCACTAGTATTACTATTAGTACTAGTAATGTTATCAATATCAAATTCCGCATTATTGTTTTAAGCATTGTTATTTGCCAAAATCAAAAATAGGTCCTGCTATGTTGCCGCCTACCTGCCAAGTCTCAGTTGAGTTAGTAAACAGAGTATTAAGTTTATTGCTACCGAATCCTAATAAGCCTGTTAAAGAAATTTGTGGAAAATAAGTAGCTTTTATTGTTTTTAAGTTTACATCTGCTGCTAGTAAATTCTGCTCTGCTGCTTTAATATCCGGTCTTTGCTCTAAAAGCTCTGATGGTAATATTTTAGGTAATACCGGTAGAGCAGGGAAGTAATCTATTGGTTTATCACGATAAATTAAGCCGTTTACTATATTTTTAGGAATTCTACCTACTAAAATTTTTAAAGCGGTTTCCTGCTCATGTCTTTGTTGTGTTAAAGGCGGCAATGATCACTTAGTAAGTGCAAACTCGGAAGCAGCTTCACTAACCGATATTAAATCACCTACGCCAAGATTATATAATTTCTGATTTAATTTATAAATTTCCGTTTGAGCCTCAATTAGCTTTTCAGTGAGATAGATTTGTTTGTCTAATGCTAAAAGATTAAAGTAACTTATAGTGACGTTACTTATAACTGATAAACTTACCGCTGCCTTGCTATACTTACTTGCAAGGAAAGTTTTTTTAGCTGATTCGTTAGCGTTGGCGGCTGCCTCCATAAATCCAGCTCGTAATTAAGCACGCTTGCTAGCCCAAAATTATTAGAGAATTTCGGTTCATTCGGTGCTTTTGTTTCTTTACTGTTTTTTGTTCGATTTGTTCCGCCTTGTAAATTGATTTGTGGAAATCTATAAGAATTAATAAGGGTAAGCTGTGCTTGCGCTGCTAGCACATTACTTATTGCCAGCTCAATATCGGAGTTACCGGTTAAAGATTCTTCGATTAGGTTATTTAACACCGGATCGTTAAATTGCAGTCACCACTTGGAGGATGCATTATTATTTTGTTCTAGAGAATAATTATTCCAAGTAGTAGGTAATGAGAGTTTAGGGGGAATATTATCGTGTTTTGCATTACAAACACATAGAAGAAATGATGAAATCGATAAAACTAGAATATATTTTAAGTAAATGAAAAATCGGCATACGAAGTTCATAGATTAGGTTCATTAAAATAAATTCATATTACTTAATATTAATTATGAATCTTTAAACCGTTATGTCAATATAGACTATTATTTTTTCAACTAAATATTTTTATAATTACGTAATAATGTTGCTACAGCATATTTTAGAAAGCTTGATATAAGTGAATTTTACAGGATTCGCTTGTGTTCACGTATTTTTATAAGCTGTGTAGGCTCACCCTTAAATTCATCTTATCTGAAGCTTTCTAAAATATGCTGTAACTTTTCAGAAACAACTTTAACGTCATAATTTTGTTTGAGAGTAAGGTAGGCGTTTTTAGAAAATTCTTTTGCTTTTATAGGGTTCTCTATTAGATAGACAATTTTTGCTGCTAAATCTTCAGCAGAGCCGGCTTTACAAATAAGCCCATCTTGCATGTCGTTTAAGATTGCTGCAGGCCCTTCAGTATCTGTACTAACGATAGGCATGCTTGCCTCCATTGCTTCAAGCACTATAATTCCAAACGGTTCATGAAGAGACGGTAAGCAAAAAATATCTATTTGTTTAAAGAATTTATCTCTATCGTTAACCCATCCCGTAAATGATATTTGATCTTGTAAATTAAGTTTATGTGCTAAAGCAATTAAATTATCTTTTTCCTCGCCGCTTCCACCTATAATTGCATGAAGATCATATTTTTTTTCTTTTAAAATTTTGATAGCTTTAATAAACACATCAACACCTTTCTTAGCTACAAATCTTGCGAGTACACCAATTATGACAGGTTTTCTATATGTTTTATTTGGAATAAAGTCTTTAGCAATATTTATCATATTCGGTAGGATGCATATCCTAGATTCGGCAAAGTTATTTTTTAGTAAAAATTCTTTCATATGATGCGTCAAGGCAATAACAAAATCACATTTACGTAATCCTTTTAAACTATAATTATGAGCGATACCGATTAATTTTATATTTTGTGATTTAGCAAATTTACTAAAATTTATTGCTCTATTACCGTGTGCTATAATTATATCGGGCTTAGTCTTATGAATTATATACTTAAGAATAAGTACCGAGAGTAAAGCAAACGGTACTATATTAGGTAGTTTTAAGCTTTGTTTGTGTAGAAAGGAATTTATTTTTGCCTTGTAAGAAGTGATATTTATAACCTCAATTTTTTGCATCTCTAAAGCAGTGCTATAATCTAAAAATGCTTGTTGAATGCCACCAAGGTCACGACTTAGCATAATATTAAGGATCTTCATTACTTTAATTGCTCGATTTCTTTTTCTGTTAAACCGGTAAAATTTATAATTTTATCTAAAGGTTTATTTTTTGCTAACATTTTTTTAACTATAGAAATTTTGTGTCTTGCTTCCCCTTTAGCTTCAGCATCTATAATTTTCTGCTCTTCTACGGCTAGATTATCCATTTCGGTTTTTATCATTTTTTCATAAGTATTTAACTCTTTTTCAGACCAACTAGCTTGATCCAAAGCATAAAAAGCTTTTTTAATAATAAAATCATGACCTATCACATTCTCCATTTCGTCTAGAGTGCTTTCATGTGCATGTTTAAAGAAATATGCCCATTTTTCTTGAAGGTTCTCTAATTGATCTAATTCTTTATTAAATTTCTCAAGCTCTAAAAAGATAAAATAAAAATCTTGTAGGTCGTTCTCATAAGTTTTAGTATCAAGTAATCTATGATCTGATCTCCAATCTTTTTTATCGGGCAATAAAATAAAATCGGCAATAGCTAAGAATATTACTCCTCGAAGTTTTGCATATACTGCCATTTTTTTTATGATCTTCATCTTCTTTTATTATTTATCTTGAATAGGCCTTTGCTGTATAAAGCTGAGCTCGTTTTTCAAAACCTGGATGTTTGCTGACCTGCATCTCTACAATAAATTGAGTACCGTATTTATCTCTACATAATACATCAACTATAGATTGTCTATAAGTAGCGATATCGGGATCTTAGATTGTTTTTAAAAAAGTAACTGCGGTAATTACTTCTTTTCCCGTATAACCTAAAATGTTATTTAGAAAATGAATAAGTATATCCTTATTTTTTTTCTGTACCGAAAATTTTTAAAAATTCATAGTTATTTTTAGGGTCTAAGAAACGTGAAATTAGCATAATAGTCTATATTTTTATATATCATCACTTCATTATAGCAAATTCCAAGAAATTTGCTATAATACAATTTCCTAATATGTAAAACATTATGATTAGTAAAATTAATTTTGTAAAAATGCATGGTCTCGGTAATGATTTTGTTATTGTTAACAAACGAGATTTATCAAGTTCATATGATTTATCGCAGTTAGCAAAAAATATGGCTGAGCGTCATACAGGTATCGGTTGCGATCAGTTCATTATTTATGAAGAGCATAATGATTTTTATGAAATGATTATATATAACATAGACGGCTCTAGTGCTAAATTATGCGGTAATGCTACAAGATGTTTAGCCAAGTTAATTTATCTTGATACGGGAAAGCAAGATATTACCGTAATGGTAGGCAATAAAAAATTGCTATGTAATGTCAATGATGAAAATAATATTAGCGTTAATGTAGGAAGCGTTAGTTTTAATGAAGCTTGGATGCCAAGTCGTGATAAAGTTTGGGAATTTGCAGAGCGTTATATGATTGATTTAAAGGAAACTATTTGCGTTGATATAGGTAATCCGCATGTAGTTATTTTTAGTAAGTTAGAACCTCAAGATCAAAAAATTGTCGGTGAACAATTGCAGGCTAAGGAATTATTCGCAGATGGGGTAAACGTTAATTTTGCTGAAGTAAAAGATAATAAAATCTATTTATCCGTTTGGGAGCGGGGGGTAGGGTTAACGCTTGCTTGCGGAAGTGGAGCTTGCGGTAGTTTTGCTGCCGGTTTAAAGCGCGGTTTTATCCATTCACCAAGTACTATAGTCTTTAAGCACGGTAACCTTACTATGAAAGAAGAAAACGGTAATATAATAATGCAAGGTGCAGCTACGCTTGTAGCACGTGGGGAATATTATTGTGAGCAATAATTTAAGACAAGACGTAGTAACATTTGGCTGTAGACTTAATATTTACGAAAGTGAGATAATACGAAAAAACTTGGAATTGTCGGGTATCGATAATGTAGCAATATTCAATACTTGTGCGGTAACTAAAGCAGCTGAGAAACAAGCAAGACAAGCTATACGCAAGGCTAAAAAAAATAATCCTGATTTAAAAATTATTGTTACCGGCTGTAGTGCTCAAACAAGTCCGCAAATGTACGGTAATATGCCGGAAGTTGACAAAGTTATAGGTAATGAAGAGAAGTTATTACCTAATTACTACCAAATTACCGATACAAAAATAACAGTTAACGATATAATGTCGGTGAAAGAGACGGCAAGTCATTTAGTAAGTAGCTTTGACGGTAAGTCTCGTGCTTTTATTCAGGTACAAAACGGTTGTGATCATTTTTGTACTTTCTGTATTATCCCTTATGGTAGAGGAAAAAGTAGATCAGTAGCAATAGGAGCTATAGCAGAGCAGATAAAGCATTTGGTATTAAACGGCTTTAAAGAAGTAGTTTTTACCGGTGTCGATGTCACGGCTTACGGTAGTGATTTGCCAGGAAGTCCAACATTCGCACAAATGATTAAACGAGTGTTGAATTTAGTCCCTGAATTAAAGAGGCTTAGATTATCTTCAATAGATGTTGCAGAAATAGATGATGAACTTTTTGAGCTTATAGCTTATAGTGAAAGGATAATGCCGCATTTTCATATTAGCTTGCAAGCAGGCGACGATATGATATTAAAACGTATGAAAAGACGTCATAATAGAGCGAACGTAATAGAGTTTTGTCGGAAGCTGCGGGCAATAAGACCGGAAGTATCTTTTGGTGCGGATATTATAGCTGGTTTTCCGACTGAAACCCCTGAAATGTTTGAAAATACAAGAAAATTAATTTCAGAAGCAGAATTACAATATTTACATGTTTTTCCTTATTCGGAAAGAGAAGGAACGCCTGCAGCACGTATGCCACAAGTACCTAAAAATATAAGAAAAGAAAGGGCAGAAATTTTAAGGCAAGAAGGGCAAAACCAGTTGACCGAATTCTTTAAAAAACATATAGGACAGAAAGTGGAGTTATTAGTAGAGAATAATAATATTGCCCATACCGAAAATTTTATTCCGGTAAAGCTAGATAAACCTTTAGAAATAGGGCAGATATTTAAAGCGAAGTTGGTGGGGATAGAAGAGAATTATATGAAGTGTATGTTGGTTTAACGTCATTGCAAGGAGGTATTGTTGTGTAGATACTGAAGGTCATCATTGTGAGGATCCGTAGGTGACGCGGCAACCCAGAAAATAATTAAAAAAAATTCTGTAAATCAGAATTTTTAACTGGATTGCTTCATCAATTGCTATGCAATTTCCTTGTAATGACGGATAAATAGGTCCACGCAACAATGCCCGCTCGCAATGACGTTCTACCGTACAATAAAAAATCAAAAACAAAAAAACAATCATGGAACATATAGAAACAATATTAAGGTTTGCTGAGGACAAAATCTTATTAGTACAAAACTTAAAAGCTCTGCAAGAATATAAAGTAGAATTTTTAGGCAAGAACGGTATAGTGACCGGTGAGCTTAAAAAATTAGGTAGTTTAAATGAACAGGAACGTAAAGAATTTGGCTTAAAAATCAATAAATTAAAAGATAAAATACAGAATATAATAAAAGCAAAAGAAGAAATTTTAGAGGAGCAGGAACTAAATTTTAAACTTGCTGCCGATAAAATTGATTTAACAATCCCTGCACGGAGATATAAACAAGGTTCTATTCATCCAATAACACAATGTAGTGAGGAGTTAATACAAGTATTTTCGCAGTTTGGTTTTACTATAGAAAATGGACCGAATATCGAGAATGATTTTCATAATTTTACCGCTCTCAATTTTGAAGATGATCATCCCGCAAGGCAAATGCATGATACTTTTTATTTGAAAAGTCAGGAAAATAATAAGCCGCTGTTATTACGTACTCATACCTCAACAGTGCAGATTAGAGCTATGAAAAACGGCAAACCGCCTTTTAGGTTTATAGCACCGGGTAGGACTTATAGATCGGATTCGGATATGACGCATACGCCAATGTTCCACCAAATAGAAGGGCTTGTTATGGATAAAAATATCAATATGGGACATTTAAAATATGTTATCACGGCATTTATAAAAAGCTTTTTTGAAAATTCTAATATTGAATTACGTTTTAGACCCAGCTTTTTTCCATTTACCGAACCTTCTGCCGAAGTTGATATTCGGATGAATAAAAACGATAAATGGCTTGAGGTCCTCGGTTGCGGGATGGTTCATCCAAACGTGCTTAAAAATGTTGGTATTGATAGCAGCGAGTATCAAGGTTTTGCTTTTGGGCTGGGAGTAGAGCGTTTTGCAATGTTAAAATATAATATCAAAGATTTAAGACAATTTTTTGAAGGAGATATGCGTTGGCTTAAACATTATAATTTTGGGAGCTTTGATATACCGAATTTAGCAGGAGGGCTTACGAAATGAAATTTACGTTATCATGGTTAAAACAATTTTTAGAGACATCGGCTTCAGTTACTGAAATTGCCGAAGCCCTAACAGCTATTGGCCTTGAAGTGGAAGAGGTGATAGATAAAGCGGCGGAATTACAAAAGTTTGAAGTAGCATATATTACAAATATTAAACCTCACCCGTCAGCTGATAAATTAAAGCTTTGTGATGTTGAGACTAAAAGCGGTATGCTGCAAATAGTTTGTGGTGCGCGTAATGCAAGAGCAGGTATAAAAGTAGTACTTGCAAATATCGGAATAGAAATACCAAACGGCAAATTTAAGATTAAGGAATCTGTTATTAGAGGCGAAAAAAGCTGTGGTATGCTTTGCTCTGAAGAGGAATTACTGCTAGCTTCAGAGTCTGAAGGGATTATAGAGCTATCTGAAGATGCCGTAGTTGGAGAGAATTTTACTAAATATTACGGTTTAGATGATCCTATATTTGTTATTAACGTTACTCCTAATCGTGGTGATGCACTTGGAGTTTACGGCATCGCAAGAGATTTAGCAGCTAAAGGAATAGGAATACTTAAAGAGCTAGAAATTTCGGCAATAAAGAGTACATTTATTTCTAAAATGAAGCTTAAAGTGCAAGATAAAGAAGCCTGTCCGTTATTTACTTTTAGAGAGATAAGAAATTTAAAAAATAAACCAAGCCCTGATTGGTTACGGAAATTATTAAAAAATGTTGGGGTAAAAACTATTTCAAGCTTAGTGGATGTAACAAATTATATTTCCTATAGCTTTGGGCAGCCGATGCATGCTTATGATGCAGATAGGATAAAAGGGGGAATTACTGTAGCACGTCATTGCGAGAAGCATAGCGACGAAGCAATCTCAGGACAACAAAATGAGATTGCCACGGCTGCTTTGCAGCCTCGCAATGACGTAGCTAAATGCCACGCCCTAAACGGCAAAGAATATTTACTTACAGAAAATGATTTAGTTATAAAAGATGAAAGCGGTATTCAAGGTCTGGCCGGTATCATTGGCGAGGCTGATAGTAGTTGTACTGATAGTACGACTAATATAATACTCGAGGCTGCTTGTTTTAATGCTAAAATGGTTGCAGCTAGCGGGCGAAGATTCCAAATTGATACGGATGCTAGATATCGTAATGAGCGTAATATCGATAGAAATTTTACTGAAAAGGCTTTGGATATAGCAACTAATCTTATTTTGTCAATATGCGGAAACGGTGAAGTATCGGAAGTAGTGAAAGTCGGTGAAAAAGAGTCACAAAAAAAACCTTTAGATTTTTCAGCATGTTATTTAGAAAAAATTACAGGAATTAAACTAAATATCAAAGCGATAGAAGCCATATTAAATAAACTAGGATTTATTACGGATGTTAAAGGTAAGATTATAAAGGTCATAGCTCCTTCTTGGCGTCACGATATAACTATTTTAGAAGATATAGCTGAAGAAATCGCTCGTATTTACGGCTATGATAAAATAGAGAGTATCAAATTACCCGAACTAGATCAAGATAATAATAAGCTAAGAGCGCATAAAAGAATATCTAGTTTTAAAAGGATATTAGCAAGCAAAGGCTATGATGAGGTAGTAACTAACTCTTTTATGAGTAGTGAAGATGCAAAGTTGTTTGCTGAATTAAAAGAAGAGTTATTTTTGCTTAATCCTATTAGTATAGGAGACAATTATATGCGTCCTACTATACTGCCGAATTTGTTAAGTATAGTAAGTAAAAATCTAGCACGCTCTATAAAAGATATGGCTTTTTTTGAAGTTGGACCAAGTTTTATAGATTTAAATACGGAAGCAACTTATTTGACAGCAATTATAAGCGGTTCATATAATAATAAAAATCCTCATTCGCTTGGACGAGGCTATGATGTTTTTGATCTTAAAGGCGATTTAGAGTTGGTAGCTGATTATGCAGGACTATCTATAGATAAATGTATAGCAACAAATGGGACAGCATTGCCACAATATTATCATCCAACTAGAGCAGTAAATATAGGGCTTGGTAAAAATTTATTAGGTCATTTTGGGCAGATACACCCTAAAATATTGAAATATTACGATATTAATCAGGAAATATTTGCATTCGAGCTAAATATTACGAATTTGCCGTTGATAAAAGCTAAATTTGGTAAAAGAGACGAATTTGCAGTATCGGATTTCCAAGCTAATTTTAGAGATTACGCATTTATTGTTGATCAAGATCATAGAGTCGGTGAAATAATATCATATATAAATAATTTTAATAAAAAGCTTGTCAAATCAGTTATATTATTTGATATTTATAGCGGTGATAAATTACCTGAAGGTAAAAAATCTATAGCGGTTAAAATAGAGCTACAAGCAGATGATCGGACGTTATCTGATACTGATTTAAATTCGTTCAGTAAAGATTTAGTTGCTGCCATCTCACAAAAATTTCAAGGAACATTAAGAGAATAACAATATGTTAAAATTAATAGTTGAAACAAAAACGTTAGTTCAGTCCCTAGGGTTCGCAAGTTCCGTTGTTGAAAAACGTAATGTAATACCTGAATATGCAAACATTAAATTATCGGCAAAAGACGGTAATCTAGAGCTTAGTTCTACTAATATGGATTTGTACTTAAGTCAAAAAATAGCAGTACAGGTAGTAAGTGAAGGTGAATGTACCGTTTCTACAAAAACTCTAAATGATATAGTCCGAAAACTTCCGGATTCCGAGCTTACATTAACAGATCTCGGTACAACGGGACTTGAGATCAAAGGAAAAAATTGTAAATTTAATTTATTTACTTTGCCGGTTAGTTCTTTTCCTGCAATGGATAGTATTAATCCTGAAGCAAGTTTTAAAATTTCCTGCACGGATTTTGCTAAAATAATCGAATCGACAAAATTTTCGATTTCTTTAGATGAAACTCGTTATAATTTAAATGGTGTTTATTTACACATAAAAGACAAAGAGTTTTGTTCGGCAAGTACCGATGGGCATAGACTTTCGATTTCATGGGTAACATTAGAAAAACAAATAAAGAATTTTGGAGTTATATTACCACAAAAAAGTGCAGAGGAAATTTTAAAAATCGTTAAAGATCCTAAAAATATAAATGAAGATATAGAAATTTTATTAAATAGCAATAAGATTAAATTTATATGTAACGAAAATACTATTATGCTATCAAAGCTTATAGACGGTACTTTCCCTGATTATAGTACTTTTATTCCGGAAAGCAGCAGCTCAAAATTAGTAATTAATCGAAAAATGTTTGCAGATAGTATAGAAAGGATAGCGATAATAACCGTTGAAAAATTTAGAGCAGTAAAATTATCGTTATCTCGTGAAACCTTAGAGATTAGTGCCGTCGGTGAAGCAAGAGGTAACGCAAAAGAGGTTATTAATTCTTCACAAGATAAGGAAAGTTTTTATGAATATAATAGTGATGAGTCTTTAGCTATAGGCTTTAACCCGCAATATTTGGAAGATGTCTTAAAAGTAGTGAAATCGGATTTAGTAGAACTATATTTTTCAGATGTTTCAGCACCGGTACTTATTAAATTTCCTGAGAATCCTAAAGATACTTTTGTCGTCATGCCTGTTAAGGTGTAAGTTTTATGAGAACCGGAATATATAAGCATTACAAAGAAAAATTATATTAAGTTATAGATACTGTAAAACATAAACTTTGCAAGAGTTATATGATAATTTCCAGCTTTTGGGTAAGGCCGCTTGAAATGTTTAATGAAAAGGTTTTATTACACGGCAAAAATATTCCACGTTTTGAATTTATTTCTGAGAAATAATTAAATCTGCCCTATATCATTCCCGCGTAGGTGGGCATGACATCGAGTGGGTTTTTTGAGCCATATAACAATGCCAAAGAACGGTGGGAAGAAATATTTTTTGACTAATAGTTAAAGCTTCTCTATTATTTACTTCAAGCACACTAATTAAATATTGGTTATGAAGCAAATTATCGGATTATTTTTTGTAATTATACTTAGTGCAATAAGTACTAGTATCTTAGCGGGTGATTATCCCAAAACAGAACGAGAGCAGAAATGGGACGAAGTAGGTTCTATAGCAGGTGAAGAAGGATTAGTTTTTAGACCGGGTAGGGTTAAGAATGAATCTACTAAAGCTGTAGGAGGTTCAGTTAATAAATATCTCTGGCAAGCAGCATTAGAGACTATAAGTGTTGCGCCTCTTGCATCAGCCGACTCAAACGGCGGCGTGATTATTACGGAATGGTATAGCCCACGTTCTAATCCTAATTTTCGATTTAAAATAAATATATTTATTAAAGACGATGTAATCAGCCCTGATTCAATCGAAGTGAAAGTATTTGAAGAAATGCTTAAAAATAAACAATGGGTACTTAATGAAAACACCTCAAATCTTGCTATCATGCTTGAAGATAAAATTTTAAGAAAAGCTAGAGATATATATATTAATAGTGTGAGGTAATAACAGTATTGCCGTCATTGCGAGGAAATTGCATAGCAATTGACGAAGCAATCTCAGGATATTTGATGAGATTGCCGTGCAGTCTACGACTGCTCGCAATGACAATGCAGTATATAAATTAAAAAAATATGAACCAAATAGAACAAAAATGGCAGTACATTTGGCAAGAAGAAAAAGCTTTTGAGGTATCAAACGCGAGTAGCAAGCCAAAATATTACGTACTTGAAATGCTGCCTTATCCTTCCGGTAAAATCCATGTAGGTCACGTACGCAACTATTCTATAGGTGATGTTATTGCAAGGTTTATGACTATGCAAGGTTTTAATGTGCTTCATCCGATGGGCTGGGATGCTTTCGGGCTACCTGCCGAAAATGCCGCAATAAAAAATAATTCTCACCCAAAAAAATGGACATATTCTAATATCGAGAATATGAAAAAGCAGCTAAAATCTATGGGCTTTTCTTATGATTGGTCTAGAGAGATAAATAGTTGCGATCCTGAGTATTATAAACATGAGCAGAAATTCTTTTTAGAGCTTTATGAACGAAATCTTGCTTATCAAAAAGAATCATTTGTTAATTGGGATCCGGTTGATAATACCGTGCTTGCGAATGAACAAGTTGTAGACGGGCGTGGTTGGCGTTCAGGTGCAATAGTTGCAAAACGTTATTTAAAGCAATGGTTCTTAAAAATCACCGATTATGCTGAAGAATTATTAAACGAAATTCAGAATTTAAAAGAGTGGCCTGAAGCTGTTCGGTCTATGCAAGAGAAATGGATAGGTAAATCGATAGGTGCTAATTTTCATTTCAAAATTAAGGATAATGAAGAGACTACTATAGAAGTATTCTCAACCAAACCTGAAACCATTTTTGGTGCTAGCTTTATAGGAATTGCCTTTAATCATCCAATAATAGAGCGGTTAGTTTCTAAAACACCTGAAATACTCGCTTTTATAACTAAATGCTCGCATATTACAAGAAGTAGCGAACTAGAAAAGGCTGAAAAGGAAGGTGTATTTACCGGTCTTTTTGTTACTCATCCTTTCGATTCAAATATAGTTTTACCGGTTATTATTACTAATTTTGTGCTAATGGATTATGGCACTGGTGCAATATTTGGTTGTCCTGCTCATGACGAACGTGACCATGAATTAGCTGTTAAAATGAATTTATCTATTAAACAAGTAATTAAAGCAGATATGGATGTACAAAAGACCGCTTATACGGAAGATGGCATTTTAATTAATTCGGATTTTCTAAACGGCTTAACTAGTAACGAAGCAAAACAAGAAGTCATCGGAGAATTTGAGAAACTAGGCATAGGTAAACGCAGCGTAAATTATCGTCTAAAAGATTGGGGGATTTCAAGGCAGCGCTTTTGGGGATGTCCTATTCCTATGATTCACTGCGAAACTTGTGGCATAGTGTCCGTACCTTACAAAGACTTACCCGTTACTTTACCTGATGATGTAAATTTTGATGGTCACGGTAATCCGCTTGATCATCATCCTAGTTGGAAACATGTTAATTGTCCGAAATGCGATAAGCCGGCTGTGCGTGAAACCGATACTTTTGATACATTTTTTGAATCATCTTGGTATTTTACGAGATATTGCAATAGCAATGCTACAGAGATGACTGATAAAAAAGCTTGTGATTACTGGCTACCGGTCGATAAATATATAGGTGGCATTGAACATGCGGTAATGCATTTATTATATGCAAGATTTTTCACAAAAGTAATGAACGAACAGAATTACGTAAGCGTTCGAGAGCCTTTTAAAGGGCTATTTACTCAAGGTATGGTGCTGCATGCCACTTACAAAGATGAACATAATAATTGGTTATATCCTGAAGAAGTAGTGAAAAAGGGTAATGAATTTTTTCATAAAGAAAGCAATAATAGAGTAGTGCAGGGGCGCATTGAAAAGATGAGTAAGTCTAAAAAGAATCTCATCGATCTTGAGACAATGCAAGAGCAATATGGGGCAGATGCTATTAGGCTTTTTGTACTGTCCGATAGTCCGCCTGAGAAAGATCTAGAATGGTCGACAAGCGGTATTGAAGGCTGCTCACGTTTTATTAATAAGCTTGAGTATATGTTTAAGGCAATAGATTCTTTAAAAGATGATGTGAATAGCGAGATTAATAAAGAGCTTAATAGGTTAGTACATTTTACAATAAAGCACGTCGCCGAAGATATAAAGCATTTTGCCCTAAACAGAGCAATAGCACGTATGCGCGAGCTTTCTAATGTTATATCTGCTGAAATATCCAAAGATAAAATTGATGTTAAAACCGTAAGGCATGGCTTTAATGTTTTAGTACAGCTACTAAATCCTTTTATCCCGCATATTACGGAAGAAATTTGGCAGAAGCTTGGCAATAAAGAGCGATTATATAATTTGTCTTTTCCTGCATTTGATGAATCAATGTTAGAGTTAGATACATATATTATTGCAGTGCAGGTTAACGGCAAACTCCGTGATACCTATGAGTTTAAAACGTCCGTAAGTGAAGATGAAATAAAGCAAGTTACCGTCAGTCTGCCAAAGGTACAGAAGTTCTTAGAAGGGAAAGAGCCGAAGAAGATTATCCTCGTTCCTCGTAAAATTGTGAATATACTCGTTTAATTTGGAAAATTGGCTACGTCGTTTTGGTAAGTCTTCGGATGCTCACGTATTAAGTATACGCTCCGCTCCTCGGCTTACAGACTCCTTGCTCTTTCCAAATTAAACTGCGTCTATCTACTTTTCATTTATCAGTTTGTTTTAAGTATATTATTTTTTGAATCTGTCATCCCGCGACTTGATCGCGGGATCTAGTTTAAAATACTAAAATTATTAGTACTTTAAGTTGTTTTTAAATACCGTGGTCAAGCTGCAGTATGACACCTAGCTGACTTTTATTGTATTACCACCATACTAACCCAAAAAAAGTAGTAGTATGACCTAAAACGACCTCCTTATGTTTATCTAATGAAGAAATTACTGCAATTATTATGGTAAGTACCTTTTGAAGCACCCTTATAACTCTGATAAGATGAAGTTTCATAATGCCTCTTCTCTAAGGTAATAGTAAATATTGTTTATTAGCATTAATACTTTATCTATTATATAATTGGCTGCCTACCAAAATGCGGCAAAAACACCGCCATCAATACTTAAAGTGTCTGCTTCTGTTTCACAAGTTATAATCCTAGTATAACAGAGGTTTGCTATACTATCTAGACTTAGATTTAAATCTGACTCTGAATCTAGCACTTCTATTTTTTTCTATTAGTCATAAAGATCCCTTTTTAGTTACTAATTAATTAAACTTTTTGTATAACTTGCGTCTAAGGGTAAATTTGTATGTCAATCCGGTACTCACATCCTCACGTATTTTATGTACGCTGCGGTGGCAAGTGTTTCCGTGTTTCCTTCAAATTCTTCCTTATTAGCTACATTATGCAATAAGTCTATTGTAGGCTCAGTAATTTAAAAAAATCAATTAGCTACTAATAGACTGTCTGTAATAAATTTTAACCGGTAATTTAATTTTTTTTTGCTGTAAATTATAAGATTTTTTTGGAATAGGAACTGCTATTTCTGCAAAAATCTTCAATTATTAATTAAAATTTATTACAGATAGACTATTAAATAGTGCGCCCGATTTTATACCTGAAGTCAATAAATGGTATTAATAAATTAATGCATGAAAATATCGATTTCATTCCAACCGATAAGGTCTAAATTAGCTCTTATCGGTAAAAAACGGAAAATATCTTGGGCAAGTTCATACCTATTTTCTTTAAGTAGCATTTTTTGTAAAATATCTTTTAACTGATGCAAATAAAGCACATCTTTTGCTGCATATTCTTTTTGTTCTGAAGATAAATTATCCGCACCCCAATAGGAAGATTGTTGTTGTTTTGAAATATTTATATTAAGCAATTCTCGGCACAAATCCTTAAGCCCATGACTATCGGTATAAGTTCTAACTAGTTTTGAAGATATTTTAGTACAAAAGATATTTTCTAAATCTATATTTAAATATTTTTTTATGGATGCTAGATCAAATCTAGCAAAATGAAATATCTTGCATCTAGTTTTATCTAGTAATAATGCTTTTACATTAGGAGCTGTATAATCTTGATTTGTAAAATGAACAAGATGAGCTTCACCATTGCCATTACTAAATTGTAGCAAACATAGTTTATCTCTATGTAGATTTAGTCCCATTGTCTCGGTATCTATAGCTAGATCTCCTTCAAGTTCAAAATTATTAGGTAGGTCGTTTTGATAAATTTTTATAGTCATAAATGATTTTTAATTCCTTTTAATCAATAATGTTGTTGTGCGGATCGAAAAACGTGTTCTGTGTCATACCGTGGCTTGACCACGGTATCCAAAAAAAAATTAAAAAAGACTGGATCCCGCGATCAAGTAGCTGGATGACAACAAAGTTTTGTTATTGGTGATTAAACACCTGCTCATTTGGAGCAGCTACTCCTAAAACTTTCTTTGCTTGTTCTTCTAACATATCTTTATTTAGAGATTCCGTTCGAAGTAATTTGACGTTATGCTCAAGTTCTACTCTTTCTGCTCGTAAGCCTTTTAGTTCATCATAAGCTTTTTCAAGCTGCCTATTTACTTTTAAATATGCAATAATCCCTTTGTTACCATATATGCAATGAAAAACAAAATATCCAAGCAGTAAAGCTAAAAAGATATTTAAAATTATTTTTTTAGAATGATTATTTAAATATATTATCATAAATATATATTCATAAGAAATAATATCAGAGCGGTTAAAATAATACTATCAAATCTGTCTAGCACTCCTCCATGACCGGGTATTATATGACCGCTATCTTTAATATTAAATTTTCGCTTAAAATATGAAATAAATAAATCACTTAATTGAGCTATTAATGCTAATATGCAACTAATTATAAACAAATAAATTTTATTTGAAAAATAGTAATTTTCAATATGAAAGTTTGGTATAAAACTAACTAATACCGCAACTAAACCTGCTGATAATACTCCCGTCACTAAACCACTCCAGGTTTTTTTAGGACTAAGTTTCGGAGCAAGTTTTGCTCCTTTAAAAGTTTTGCCGCCAATCATAGCGAAAGTATCTACCGACCACATTATGCAAAAATAAAGCATAATAAGCCATCTATTGGTATCTTCCATACTTAAAAATATTAATAGGCTTATAGGAATCGGAATAATAATTAGCCCGATTAATAGATCAGGAATAGAAGAGTAGGTCATATTATACCATTCACTTAACATTCCCGTACCTACTAATATCATTAGAATATAGAATAAAGGCTTACACCATAATATAGCTACGACAAATAACGGAACTAAAACTATACCGGACAGGATTCTTAAATATATGTTTGATTTTTGTTTATCTTTTACCAAATGTTCTTTTTCTTTTTGAGTAATCATGTATAGCTTCTTGTATATCATATTTATTAAAATCAGGCCAATATTTGGGTGAGAAATATAATTCAGCATAAGCTGCTTGCCAAAGCAAGAAATTACTGATGCGATAAACCCCGCCCGGTCTTATTAATAAATCTACATCCGGCATTTCAGGATCATATAAAGCGTGTTGTATATCGCTGTCACTTACTGCTTTTTTACCGCTTGTAATAATTTTTGTGCAGGCATCAACTATTTCTTGACGACTTCCATAACTAAAAGCTATACAAAGCGTTATTTTATTATTATTTTTTGTTAATGCTATAGCATTATTTATTTGTTTTTGCAATGAGCTACTTAATAAATTAAGCCTACCTATTACTTTTATTTTAACGCCGTTTTTATGTAAATTATTTAATTCGGTTTTTAAATAAATACTTAATAATTTTATTAAGAAATCTACTTCCGTGCTTGAGCGTTGCCAATTTTCGGAAGAGAAAGTATATAAAGTTATATAAGGTATGTTAAGGTTAATAAACTCAGGCAGTAATTCACGAATTTTATCGGCTCCTGCTTTATGCCCTTCAGATTTTGTTAAGTTATGCTGATCTGCCCAACGAGCATTACCGTCCATTATTATTGCTAAATGTTTTATGTTAGTCATTATTTTATATTTTAGATGTTGCTGCATGGATCGATTTTTCCGTCATTGCAAGCAACTGCAAGGAGCGTGGCAATCTCATGAAACAATATAAAATTTCTGAGATTGTCACGCCCTTGGCTTTGCCTATCCTTGTAATGACGATTTGGTATCTACACGGGAATGACATCGGTAGTCATATTTTAGGTATTTCGATTCTTACCGATAGCCCGCCTAAATCCTTGCTATCTTCTAAATAAATAGAGCCTTTATGATCGTTTATTATTTCTTTAGTAATAGCAAGCCCAAGTCCTACGTTACTTGCATTATCAAGCTGTCTTGCTTTATCTGATCTATAAAACGGTTTAAATACAAGGTGTGTTTCCGTATCATCTATACCGGGACCGTTATCCTCAATAATTATAGCTACGGTAGATGAATTATCTTTTGAGGATATCTTAATTTTAGTTCCATATTTTATAGCGTTACCGATTAAATTAGACAAGGCTCTTTCAAAAGAATTCGGCTTAATGCATACTTCTAGTTTATCTAAATTAGTAGATTTTATAAATTCAATATTTACATGTGACCATTTGTTAAAAAAACGTTCCATCCAAGGTAATAATAAAATGTCTTCAAATTCTTCTTTACTTTCACCTTTAGCAAAATCTAAATAAGAATTTATCATTTGCTGCATAGTTAATATATCTTGTTTTAACCCTTCGATTTCTTCGCTTTCTTCCATCAATTCAAGTTGTAGCTTCATTCTTGTTAAAGGAGTTCTAAGGTCATGAGAAATCATAGCAAGCATAGTGGTTTTTTTAGTAATTTGTTTTTCAATACGAGCTTTCATTTTTAAAAAAGCAAGCCCTGCTTTTCTTATTTCTAAGGCTCCTGAAGGTTTGAAATTTTTGCCTTTTAAAACACCTCGACCAAATTTATCCATGCTATCCGCAAGAGTGAGTATTGATTTAATTTGATTTTTGGAGAAAATAATAGAAACAGAAAGTAATATAACAGTTAAAGATATAATCCATAAAACAAATATATATACTGTAGGATTAAGTAGTAACTTTGCAGGAAAAGTAATATATAATACTCCATCTTTTAATTCTAAAAATACTTCAATTTTATTTTCCTTATTTAGTTTAACTATATTTTTTTCATGGATTTTTGTAGCTAAAATATTTTTGAATATAGTTAAAGGTTCACCTAATTTAGGTTGTTTTATAGATAACTTTTTATTAAGCTGAAACTGATAAGATAAATTAAGATAATTTTCCGATAAATGGGTTATCTCTCTTGAATTATTTCTATGTTCTTTAATCAATGATTCTATTTCATTGATAATAATAGTACTAGTATAATATGAAACATTATACCAATGACGATCGTAAAACAAAAATATAGCAACGATTTGTCCTATTAAAATCGGAATGATTATAATAAACATAAACCGTACAAATAATGTTCTCGGTAAAGCATATTTCAAAGAGCTTGATACAAGCGAATTTTTCAAGACTCGTCTGTGCTCACGTATTTTTATACGCTGTGTAGGCTCGCTTTTAAATTCATCCTGTCTGAAGCTCTTTGAAATATGCTGTAATAATTTAGATATAAAGTGCATAGCCCTCATTACGCACGGTTTTTAAATATTTCGGCTCTTTTGGGTTGTCTTCTATTTTGCTTCTTATTCTTGTAATTTGTACATCGATAGAACGTATGCTAAGACCTCCCATTATTTTTGACAGTTCAAAACGACTAGTAGATTTACCGGAATTTTTTATTAATATCTCAAGTAATTTTTGTTCAGTAGAGCTAAGAGATACAATTTGATTATTCTTGGTAAATTCTTTTGTATCGGCATTATAAAAATTATTGCCGAATTTAATTATATTCGTTTCTTTTTTAAAGTTATTATAATTATTGATTAAGTTATTTATCCGAAGTAATAATTCTCTTGGTTCAAAAGGTTTAGTTATATAATCAGAGGCACCGGCTTCAAGTCCTTTAACACGGTCATCGGCTTCCGATAAAGCAGTAAGCATAACTATAGGAATATTATTACCGGCATCCCTTATAGTAGTAGCAAAATCAAGCCCTGTTATTTCAGGTAACATAACATCTAAAATAATTAAATCATAATTAGAAGTTTTTAATAGATTTTTAGCTTCTATGACTGAACTTGCCGTTGATACTAAAAATGCATTTTTATTTAAAAATTGCTTTAAAAGTGCTAATATTCTGCTATCATCATCAACGATTAAAATATGTGCTTTGTATGTATGCATGTATACTCGTTTAATTTTAAAAAATTGTATTTCACTATTGTCATCCCGTGGCTTGACCACGGGATCTTATGTCGCAGGCTGTGTTCTGAGATCCTGCGATCAAGTCGCGGGATGACGTTAAATACTACTGGATTTACGCTTTCGCAGGAATGACATAAGAACTACGGCCATATAGCTCATGACGATTGACAATACTTTAATATAAATATAGGTTAATGACAATGATAAAACTAGAGCAAATTGTTTGGCATGTTTGGATTAACGGTGATTTAGTTCCTTATCAATTTGCAAGGATTCATGTTTTGACTCATAGCCTGCATTATTCAGGATCGGTATTTGAGGGTGAGAGAGCTTATAACGGCAAAGTTTTTAAACTAAAAGAACATACGGCAAGATTAATAAAATCAGCAGAAGCATTAGGTTTGAAAGCACCTTATAATGTAGACGAGATAATAAAAGCTCATGAACTTGTAATAAAACAAAATAATATTAAGGATGCATATATAAGACCGCTTATTTGGTGCGGAGACGAGTCGCTAAATATCACTAATCAGTATTTATCTACTAATCTTTTGATTGCTGGTATTCCATCTATGCTGAGGTCTTTTGAGAAAGGTATAAATTTGCATGTAAGCCGCTGGCGTAAAGCAATGCCTGATAGCACCCCGGTACAATCTAAATCTGCAGCTCAATATAATATGGCAATAACGAGTAAAAAAGAAGCTAAGGCTCTTGGCTATGATGATGCATTATTACTTGATTATGAAGGGTATATTGCTGAATGCACTACAACAAATATTTTCTTTGTTAAAGATAAAATATTATATACTCCAATTGCCGATAGGTTTTTAAACGGTATAACAAGACAGACTATTATTGAAATTGCAAAAGATTTAGGTCTAGAAGTAAAAGAAGAGCGTTTAAAATTAGAGCAAATAGAGGATTTTACCGGATGTTTTGTTACAGGCACGGCAATTGAGGTACAAAATATTGATTCTATAGATCTTGGCAATAAAAAGATTATTTTTGATGATCATAAAATTGCAGATCGTTTGAAAGAAGAGTATAGGCGTGTTGTTAGGGAGTAGAAAAAATATCATTGCGAGGAGGTATTGTCTTTGTATGGATACCGAGTCGTCATTGCGAGCAGTCGTAGACTGCGTGGCAATCTCATGAAATAATAACAAACTCCTGAGATTGCTTCGTCGAATTACTACGTAATTCTTCTCGCAATGACGATTTAATAAGCTAAACAATTAAAATCAAAAAAATCATGCATAACATATTTAAAGGTTTAATTACCGCACTTATAACACCTTTTAAAGATAATAAGTTAGACTTATATGCTTTAGAGAGAATTGTAAAACATCAAATAAAGCATGAAGTCGATGCAGTATTAATTGCAGGCTCAACGGGAGAAAGTAGTAGTTTAAGCTTTGAAGAATATAAATTATTACTGCAAACTAGCGTAGAAATCGTTAATAAGTGTATTCCTATAATAAGTGGGTGTTCATCAAATAATACTACTTATGCAAGAGCACTTGCAGCGGAATCTACAAAAATCGGCGTAGATGGTTTTATGGCTAGTCCACCATCTTATGTCAAACCTACCCAACACGGGATTTATAAGCATTTTGAAGCATTGCATGAAGCGTGTAATCTACCTATTATGTTATATTCAGCTCCAACTAGAAGCGGAGTAGATTTTTCTGATGAGACAATATTGAGACTTAGCAAACTACCGCGTATTTTAGCATTAAAAGATTGTGGTGTAGATTTAGAACGTCCATTGCGGATCAGAGCAACAGTTAAAAAGGATTTCAATATTTTAACCGGTAATGATGAAGTAGTCTTAGCTTTTAACGCTCAAGGTGGGGTAGGGTGGACTTCTGTAGCCTCTAATATTGTTCCTAATATATGTAAAGAGCTATTAGAAAAATGGAATAAGAACGATACTAAAGGAGCATTAGAAATCCATCAGAAATTACTACCTTTATATACAGCATTATTTGTAGAATCTAATCCGATTCCGATAAAATATGCTGCACATTATTTAGGTTTATGTGAAAATGAAATTAGACCCCCATTAACTGAAGCAAGCGATAGTGCCAAAAAACAAATTGAAAACATCATAACATCACTATCTATAAAAATATGACCGAATATAAGAAAGTTATTGCACAAAATAAGAAATCCCTTTTTAATTATTTTATTGAAGAAAGATTAGAAGCGGGTATTGTATTAAAGGGTAGTGAAGTACAGTCTCTGCGTCAAGGCAAAGCTTCTATAGAAGAAAGTTATGCGGCAGATACCGAACATGAGGTATTTTTGTATAACTGCCATATTGCAGAATATGAAAAAGCGAATAGATTTAATCATGTTACTCGTAGACCGCGTAAATTATTGTTGCATACTAAAGAGATAAAGAAAATTATCGGTAGAATTAGAATAAAAGGTTATACGCTAGTAGCTCTTTCTATGTATTTTAATAAAAAAAATAAAGTGAAAGTTGAACTTGGTATTGCTAAAGGTAAGAAATTACATGATAAAAGAGAGTCAATTAAAGAAAAAGACTGGAAAAGAGATCAGAGCAGATTAATAAGACAGAAGTAATGGACTTTGCTACACCGGATGACAAGCCGGCTTTGTTACATAGCTCGTTTTATGTCATTCCCGCGAAAGCGGGATGACATATAGAATTACTTAGACTTTAGGAAGATATAAAATTTTTAAAAAAGGTATTTATGCAGCATATTATAGGTAAAATATTGGTTATATTTATAGTTGTAATAGGAGTTTTATTTGTTTTCAAAACAATGAAAACTTATTCTACAAATCCGGTTTCCGTTGAGGTTAAACAAAGCGAAGATGCAAGAAAATGTGAAGAGGAAAGAGTACAAGAAATAATCAAAGATTATTTGCTTAAAACTCCGGAAATAATAATAGAATCAATAGAAGGGTTGCAAAAACGTAAAGTACAGGAAAATGAGACTAAAGTTAATAACTATCTAAAAGATAATAAGTTAAGTATTGAAGATAGCACAAGCTTTCCTGTTATAGGAAATAAAGACGGTGATGTAACAATAATTGCTTTTTATGATTACAATTGTTCTTATTGTAAAAAAGGCGATGTTTCTATAAATGAATTATTGCAAAACGATCCAAAAGTTAAAGTTGTATTAAGACCACTTCCTATCCTGGGAGATGCTTCCGAATATCTTGCAAGAATAGTTTTAGCCGTTTATAAGGTTAATCCAAGTAAATTCAAAGCTGTTCATGATGAATTAATAAAAATAAGAGATGTTTCTAAGGAATCTATAAAAGAATTATTAACTGAGAATGGCTTAAATGCTACGGAAATTGAAGAAATTGCCGATAGCAATGAGATTACAGATTTAATTACTCAAAATATGAAAATAGCTAGAAGTCTGAGAATGCAAGGAGTACCTGCGTATATAATCGATTCAGAATTAATACCTGGGTTAATAGATTTCTCACAATTATTAAATATAGTTAAAGAAATTAGGTATAATAAGAGTTTTTAAGAATTGTTGTGTAGACCAGTAAATGCTTTTTATGTTATTCCCGCGAAAGCATTGTTGCATGGATACCAAATCATCATTGTGAGGAACGAAGCGACGTGGCAATCTTGTCAAGCATCCTGAGATTGCTTCGTCAATTACTTACGTAATTTCCTCGCAATGACGACCTTCAGTCTCCACGCAACAAGGCCTAGTAGGAATGACAGCAATTGCTCTTGAATAACTTTAGCCTTTATTTAGTAAATCTAACATAGTTTTACCGATATCGGCAGGGGATCTAGTGATAGTTACGCCGGCACTTTGTAGAGTTTCAAGCTTATCTTCTGCACTTCCTGTTCCTCCGACAATAATAGCTCCGGCATGTCCCATTCTTTTACCTGGAGGTGCTGTAATACCTGCAATAAAGCTTACTATAGGTTTCTTGATTTTTGACTGCTTGATAAACTCAGCTGCATCTTCTTCTGCATTACCGCCAATTTCACCGATCATAATAATTGCTTTTGTTTCATCATCTTTCAAAAACATCTCAATACAATCAACAAAATTAGTGCCGTTAACAGGATCACCGCCTATACCGACACACGTAGATTGTCCAAGTCCTACTGCTGTTGTCTGTGCTACTGCTTCATAAGTTAGAGTACCTGATCTTGAAACAATACCTATAGTTCCTCTTTTATGAATATGCCCAGGCATAATACCGATTTTACATTCACCCGGTGTGATAACTCCAGGGCAGTTAGGACCGATTAATCTAGTTTTAGAACCGACTAAAGCACGTTTTACTTTCACCATATCAAGCACCGGAATTCCTTCCGTTATACATACTACTACTTCAATTTCGGCATCGATTGCTTCTAATATCGAATCAGCGGCAAAGCCGGGCGGAACATATATAACGCTTGCATTTGCACCGGTTTTTGCTTTTGCTTCATGTACGGTATTATATACAGGTAAATCAAGGTGAGTATGACCGCCTTTGCCAGGTGTAACACCGCCAACCATGTTAGTGCCGTACGCTATCGCTTGTTCAGAGTGAAAAGTTCCTTGTGAACCAGTAAAACCCTGACAGATAACTTGTGTTTTTTTATTTATTAATATTGCCATGTTAAATAATGTTTATTGTTTTTATTTTACTTTGATGTCATCCCGCGACTTGGTCGCGTGATCCAGTCCTTTTTGAATTTTTTGATGGACACTGTGGTCAAGCCACGGTATGACACTGAACTGGTTTTTCGAGCCATACAACAAGGTCAATGCCTGCATAGCTCATGACGGTTATCTACCGTATCGCTTCAACTATTTTATTTGCCGCATCTGCTAAATCATGTGCCGGTATTATTTCTAAACCGGAATTTGATAAAATTTCTTCGCCTTTTTCAACGTTTGTACCGGCTAAACGAACTACTAACGGTACTTTTATACCTATGTCTTTTGCAGCTGCAATAATCCCTTCTGCTATAATATCACAACGCATGATACCGCCAAAAATATTAACTAGAATCCCTTGTACTTCTTTATCAGATAAAATTATTTTTAAAGCTTCTTTTACACGTTCACGATCAGCTCCACCACCGACATCCAAGAAATTAGCAGGCGAAGCACCGTAAAGTTTAATAATATCCATAGTGGCCATGGCAAGACCGGCACCGTTAACCATGCAACCGATATTACCGTCCATTTTTACATAGCTAAGTCCTGCATTTGCTGCTCTAGTTTCTAGAGGATCTTCTTCATCATGATCACGCATTGCCGTAATATTCGGATGCCGAAATAAGCCGTTATCGTCAAAAGTAATTTTTGCATCTAAAGCTAATAAGTTCCCGTCGCTATTTACAATTAATGGGTTGATTTCAATTTGTGCTGCATCGGTTTCAATAAAAGCATTATAGACTGATTTTACTATTTCTTTCATCTGTTTGGCTTGGTTATCCTTAAAGCCTAACTCATAAGCTATGCCTCGCATATGAAAATCTTGTAAACCGGTTGCAGGATCAACGGAAAATTTAATAATTTTTTCCGGAGTTTTTTCTGCTACTTCTTCAATATCAACTCCTCCTTCTGTAGAAGCTATGAAAGTAATACAGCTAGCCGATCTATCAAATACTATACTAAAATAATATTCTTTTAAAATATCACAACCTGACTCGATATAAAGACGGTTTACTTTTTGTCCTTGAGGTCCTGTTTGATGCGTTACTAAATTAATACCAAACATGTCATGAGCAACTTTTTTGGCTTCTTCTTTACTCTTAACAACCTTAACACCGCCTGCTTTACCTCTACCGCCAGCATGTATTTGTGCTTTAACCACATATACTTCCGTATTTAATTTATCTATGGTTTCATTAATCTTTTCGGTTTTCGTAACAACTAGCCCGGTGGAAGTAGGTACGCTGTATTTTCTTAAAATCTCTTTTGCTTGATATTCATGAATATTCATTTTAAATAATTTATTTAAATTGCTATTAATTTTTATGGATAAGATGCATTTTTAACTTCTCTTACTATGTCTTTATCAAAAGTGATAAACTTATTAGCACTATTGACTTCTCCTTCTGCAATAATCATATAATCGGCAAAGTCTGCTTTACCTTTAAAGCTGATATTATTATGTCTTGATGTCCAATGATAAAGCTGGAATTATCAATAAGATTAATTACTGCTTCATAAATTTCCTGGCGAGTAAATTTATTTACTTTTAGCACCCATACAAATTCAAGTAATGCATATGATGCAATAAAAATCTTATTAGTGATGTTATTTTTTAAGAAATTTTGAGCTGCTTTACCTTGTATTTCATCATCTGCAAGAAAAGTACGAGTTAAGATATTGGTGTCAATGCCTATCATTTTCGATAACCGCAATACTAATAGCTTCATCTACATCCACTGGACCGTTTTTAGCTTTATATTTACCTTTACCAAAAAAGCTATAGATATCTTTTTTTATAGGAAGCAATTCTAATGTTTCATTGTTTTTGTAGTTAATTATTAACTCAGAACCTGAATGTAAACCAAGTTTATTTCTTATATATTTAGGGATAACTACCTGTCCTTTCGATGAGATTACTACTCTGGCACTTTTACTCATAATACTAATATAGTAAGTTATCTGATCTTACTTTGTATATAAAACACAATTTATTATATGTCAATAAGTTTATAATGAGGTTACTCATTCAATATTCTCTTTAATACGTTATTTTTCCTAATAAAGTGATGATATAATGCAGCTAGTATATGAAAAATAATTAAAGCAGTAAATAAGCAGCCTTTTTATGGATTTTTTTTAAAGATTTTGGCAAATTGTAAATCTGCAGCAAAAGAATTTATAGTAAACAAACCATAAAAATCAATATGATGGTTTGATAAAATAGTTATTAGAAAGCCGCTTATCGGCATTAATAACATTAAAAGCTATAGCAAATTTATATTAATATTAGCGGCTTTTTTTGCCAATTTGGCATATCTTCCGGTAGCAAAACATTAGCATTATAGAATTCCCATAAAAGCCTTATTATTACTAAAGATAAAACAACTATACCGGTTGCTTCATGTATCCCGTATAATTGCCATTTTAAAGGAAGTTCTACGAAATTATCCATTAAGAAACCGACAACGAGCATTAATATAACTATAATGCTCATGATCCAGTGAAAAAGTTTTGCAGTTAAGCCGTAAGAATTTTCAGTATTTGTAAGTAGTATGATAGTACTCAAACTTACTTAATGTCATTGTCGCTCTTCTATGTCATTCCTGCGAAAGCAGGAATCTAAAAAACAATAAAAAATACTAAAATTATTAGTATTTTTAACTAGATCCCATGGACAAGCCACGGGGGGACCCCGAGTCACGGTATGACAGTTTCTTCTTAATGCCCAACTGCCATATCTATAATCTTTTCTGCCTCTGTACCGCTAATTTTTTCTTTATCATTCAGAATGAGATTAGCATTCTTTAAGTCATCTCCTATATGTTCCGCTCTTCCTTTTAAAATCTTAGCTAAAAACTGCTCGGCAAGAGCGTAATATGAGATTCTATTACCGGGTTTTGCAAATCCATGGCCTTCATCTTTGTAAAGTGCATAAACTACCGGTATATGCTTTGCTTGCATGCTGTTTACAATCTGTTCTGATTCTGCCTGCACGACTCTCACATCGTGAACACCTTGTGCTATAAATAAAGGCTTTTTGATATTATCAACAAAATTAATCGGTGATCTTTGTCTTAAAAACTCTTTTTCTTCTTCAGTATCCCAAGGTCCTATACGTGTTTTATATATACTTAACAATGGTGTCATATAAGGAGCTTTAGATTGCACATGAGTTAATAAATTAGACATACCGACAACGTCAACACCGCAAGCAAATACGTCAGGCGTCATGGTAAGACCTACAAGCGTTGCATAACCTCCATAGCTTCCACCCATAATACAAACTTTGTCAGAATCAACTATATTATTCTTAATAGCCCAGTTAACACCATCAATTAAATCGGTGTGCATTTTACCGGCATATTCTAAATTACCGGCGTTTAAGAAATCTTTCCCAAAACCGGTAGAACCACGGTAATTTATACTTAAAACTGCATAACCACGATTTGCAAGCCACTGATGCTCAGGATTGTATCCCCAGCTATCACGTACCCACGGACCGCCGTGGACATTTAAAATTAGAGGTACTTTTCTATCGGGTATATTATTTTTATCGAGCTTTACATCATTTGGAAAAGTGATATAGCTAACTAAATCAAGCCCGTCACGTGACTTGATAATTATCGGTAGCATCTTAGCAAGATTATATTGCTCAAGTTCTTTGCGATTAGTAAATAAAAACTCAGCTTTTTTATTTGCCCTATCATATTTATAATATTTCACCGGTGCATTATCAGCCATATAAGCAACGACCCAAGTTTTATCGTCTAGCGTCCTACTATTAATAATTAAATCACCGCGATCAATAGATTGCAAATATTTAATATCATCTTCAATATCTTTATCTAATATTTTATATGAGACTCTATCATAATCTATAGATACTGCTTGCGGAGTTTGTTTTGTGGGATGAACTGTAAATAAGCCGATATCGGCTTTTGCATCTTCGGCTAATATTTCTTCACTACCTGTAGCTAGTGTTATAGCTTTAAGTGCGGAGGTATTACGATTACGTCCCTCTAGCATATATAAAGTTTCACCGCTAGCATCAAAACCAAGTATGGAAGTGTTAAAAGAATCTTCCATTGATATCTTAGTAAATAACTTTGGTTCTCCGTCTTTGAATTCATAATATTCAACAGCTCCGTCTTTATCTAGTAAGCTACCGAATCTTAAATTTAAATTTTCATCAGTTACATAATCAGTAAATCTATCATTTTTATAAATCAGTTCTTTTTCTAGAGTATCTAGATTTAATTTGTAAATATCAAAATATTCAGGATTACGCTCATTTAAATATATTAATATCTCATTTGGCTTCTTATGACTTGCTCCAGCTATTCCGGCTTTAACTCCTTTTTCGGGAGTAAGTAATTTTGTCTCTTTTGTCTCTATGTTATAGCTATAAATTCGGTCATTTTCATCACCGTTAAAATCTTGGGTATATAAAATATTTTTATTATTATAAGCTTTAGCATAAGACCAAATACCGCGTCCTGTGTCATGGGTTATGGCTTCTGCTTTACTAATATCATCTGAGGGTGCTAGCCAAATGTTTAATACACCGTCTTTCGGTGCAACATATAGAATATATTTGCCGTCGTAGGTTAGAGAAACCCTTGCTTTATCAGGGTTACCGAATAAAACTTTTCTGGGGATTATTTGATTGTTATCCGTTATCGTTTGCGTTTGAAACATAAAAATACCGACACTTATTATTAATATAGTGCCTATAATATAGAAAATTTTACTCATTACTAATAGTTTGTGATTTAGTTTTATAGTCTTTTTATGTCATGCCCGATTCCGCGGAAATGACATTCAGGTCATAAGATATAATTGCTACACTCTCTCAATATTGCTTAAAAACCAATCAACTTCTTTGGTATTAGCATTACGTGTAAATGTCCATTCTTCTTTTAAATCTTCGATTTTGTCAACTACATTTTTACCTTGAAATAGTAATTTAATAAATATGTTATTACCGAACATGTAAATTTCTGAATATTTTGCACTTAAAGCCGATGAGTCAAAAAAATCACCATAGGACGGTGTTATTTTTTCAAATTCTTCCAAGTATCTTTTATCTATCAGCTCGGATAATTCTTTAGCATCTTTTTTATAAGCAGCTTCTATAATCATTTGAAAAGCAGTTTTAGCATTATTTATGAATTTAACCGGATCAAAGGAGTAAAGGCGTTTATAGATTTGTTCCATTCCATCTACGACCGCAGTTATATTATGTTCTACTATTATATCTTTAAAAGCTTTAATATCTTGGGCTGTTGGAATATTTTTTTCTTCTTTATTAGATTTAAATGTACTGTAAGTTACGTCCTTAATAACCGGTTCGCCAAAATAAGATTTTTGCTTTGTCTGTTCCTCTTCTGAAGTAGAACCGAGAGTAGTCATTAATTTGTTGATAATGTAAAAGGCAATAACGGCAAAAATTAATAACTCTATTATTTGAGGAGACATTTTCTATTTATTTTTATTAAAAGATTATTCTTATATTATATCTTAATATAAAAAAATAATTTTTTAAAGTTATTTAATAAAAATAAGGATTTATTTTTATTTGAGTTATACTTAAAATTTAAAAAATAACTAAAATATCTTGATTATTTTAATTATTATGATATTATCGTTTTGTAAATGATATTTAAACTCCATCATTGCAAAACATTTATAGCCTTTAGTCCATTTATGCTAGGGGGCTGTTGTACTAAAGCTTAATTTTTAAGTGTTTTTAGTATAATGGATAATTATTGTTTTCAATGATTGAGTTTATCCCCTAGCACCTATCTATCTACTCACTTTTAATTGACGAATGAACTGGCGAGCTGGTAATTCAATTATATAATGCAAAATAGTAGCTATTGTAACCGAAGTAGCAAATTTAAGCCATAAAGGAGTTGGATAAATCCAGTAATATGCTACAAAAAATTCTGTAGTTAAAGCAGAAAGGTATAAAGAATATGAAATTTGACCTAGAAAATATGTTATTGGATTACCGAAAATAAGTTTACTTAATCCTGAATCATTAGATGTTCCAATAATTATTAAGGATGAGCCAACTGCAAGCCACCAAAGTGTTTCTGCATTAATTATAATAAAAATATAAGCAAAAACAGCAATTCCTACAAATGTAATAATATCATAAATAATATAATTAAGTTTCAAAGATTTTATATATTTTGTAATAAAAAATGTTATACAACCAAAAATAAATACACCTAAAAACATTATTAAGCTTTTACCGTAAGCAAATTGTACTCTTTTGTTATACTAATATGGGTCTGCAGCCATTGAAAAGCATAAGGAGCAGGAATTATCCCATAAGATATAAATAACAAGATTATCAATAACTTAATTATTGATAATCTTTGCATCAATGATATTAAAAAAGGAAATAATTAATATGCAAACATTGCCGTACTTATTGAACATGAAGGTTGATTCCAAGATACTAAATCCGTGAACCCCCATGCTTGAATAAGGAACACATTAAGAAGAAAAGTATAAGAATTATCTTAGGGTGAAAGAATTTCTGACAAAATCGACTCTGCATTAATACGCATAAAAGCATAAATAAATGTAAGGGATAAACTCTGGCAATACGTAAAAAACTTTTATAACTAACGGTATGCGTATAAAATCTAGTATTATATACATAACATAAAATAAAGCCGGATAACACAAAAAATATTACAACCCCAAGACTGCCAAATCTTGCTATATTCATTCCAATTGAGTTACCTGGCCAAATTATATGTGGCGTGTAAGAAGAATACCCATAATGCAGTATACCCGCGTAAACCTGTTAATCCTTTTATTTCTTTTAAGTTATCTATTTTGTTATGCCATATTTAAGTTATAACATTACTGATTAAAATATGGCATGATAATAATTTTTTTAATAAATTATTAGATTCTTATATTCAGAGATCTTTTAATAAGTGTGCCACTTTTATAGCATTATCAAATCCGTGATCGTAATGAAATCTTATATCAGGCGAGAATTTCATATTTATTTTATTAGTAATAAACTTTCTGATAGCATTTTTAGAATTATTTAATGCATCCATAATTTCATCTATTGTTAGTTTAGTATTAAAAGGCAAGAAATGACAATTAGCTATTTTGAGATCAGCAGTAACTATAACTTTCGTAATAGTGAGAGGACAATCCAAAAGTCTGCTATCCAGCATTTTGCCACGCCTTAGAATTTCTATTAATGCTTCATTTATAATGCTTGCTAATTTTTGTTGTCTATGAGAATTAGTTTTGGTTAATTTTTTCATGCGTTAAAATATATACAATTCTAAGGCATAATAGCATGCTTTTGCCAAACAACCAATACCTAAAAATTTTAGAAATTTTGTTTTAAAAAAACCAGAGAACAAAGAAATAAAGCTTCCCCAAAAAGAAAATGCCATTAAGAAAATTATAAATATCTCATATTTATAATATAGTTTTGTTAAATTTTTATGTCTTAAAATATTTTGTGCATTTTTGGAAGCATAAAAGATATTTAAAACTATTCTTCCAACAATATAATTGATTGCATTACCGCTAAGAGAAGCACAAATAGCTACTAACAGCATTATTAAACTATTATAGCCTCCGAACATTTTCATAGAATGAAATATTAATTCATTCTGAAAACCTATAATAAGATTTGAAACAAAACTATCAACAAATAATAAACTATATGCTTCAAATTGATTCATGAATGTAATATATTGAATTTTGATTAGGGGTATTAATCGTCATTACGAGGAAAAAAACTGTAAGTTTTGACGAAGCAATCTCATGCTAAAATCCTGAGATTGCCATAACCCTTACTATCTAACACAAAAATAAAGTAACTGGCAATGAAAAAGCAAATTATTTATCCTGATTTTATAGCACGAATTTTTTCTACGGCACTTGATTTATCAGTCTTTGCATTTATAGCAATCCCAATATCACAATTTTGTTCTTTTAATTTATTATGGTTGTTCTTTAATGATTATTTCCTTAGCAATAACATTAATCTTCATAATCCCAATGAAATGTTTAACTCGTTTATGAGTCAGGAATTTTATGAATATCTTAAAGCAGGAAATTTTAATAAATATATTTTGTTTAATATTTCAATTTTTGCTACTAATATATTAGTAATAGGCTCATATTTCATAACGCTTTGGTATTATAAAGGTGCAACGCTTAGTAAAATGTTTTTACGTATGAAAATCGTAGATGCCGTAACATTAAATCGTCCGACCTTAAAGCAGTTAATTAAAAGATTTTTAGGGTATATGACTTTTCCTATCGGTATTTTTTTCATACTTTTTTCTTCTAAAAAACAAGCATTACATGATAAAATAGCTGGAACCGTCGTTATTAAGTCTTAAATATACTCCTAAGTAATAGACGAAGTTTAATTTGGAAAGGAGCAAGGAGTTATAAGGCGAGGAGCGGAGCGTATACACTTAATAGGTGAGTACCGCAGTTCTTATAATACGACGTAGCTCATTTTTCAAATTAAACGAGTATATTTATGAATGAAACAAATGATAATGATATAGATCAGCTAATTTATCTTTTTTCAAAATTACCCGGTCTTGGTAGTAGATCGGCAAGGCGTATAGCGCTTTACCTATTGCAAGATAAAGACGTAAGGTTAAAAAGCCTAATTAATAATCTTGTAGAGATAGATAAGAAAATAGTAAAATGCGAGATTTGCGGTAATATGGATACGGAAAATATTTGCCGTATTTGTTCTTCTGAATATAGAGATAAATCAATTATTGCTATTGTCGAAACTGTGGCTGAATTATGGGCAATGGAACGTAGCGGTAATTTTAAAGGTTTATATCATGTACTCGGTCATAATTTATCGGCAGCTAGTAGACAAAACCCTAGCATACTTCGGTTACCTGAACTACGCACAAGATGTTTTGCAGAAAATATTAAAGAAGTTATTATTGCTACTAATTCTACTTTAGAAGGTCAGACTACTGCTTATTTTATTACAGAATATTTAAAAGAGCATCCTGCTAAAATTTCTCGCCTTGCTAGCGGTATACCTATCGGAGGTGAACTTGATTATTTAGACGAGGGTACCGTATCTGCCGCTATTAACCTACGCCAACCTTTTGAGTAAAAATTAATAATTTTATTAAAGTTATAGTGAATCTTGATGAAATTCTAGATGATGTTCGCCGGCGAATTTTATTACATCATTATGATTTCCTTGATGATCAAAATGTATCAGTAATTCACCTTGTTCGTTTGAATGTAATATATTTGTGAATAAACGCTGGTCACCATCAATTTTAATGTCAACTACTTTTTTACCGATAAATTTAACGCCGTTATCCCCCTGTTGTCTATATATTATATCTTTCTTTAAGGCATTTATAAATTTATCACATTTATTCTTATCTAATTTTTCTTGTAATTTTGCGCTAATTCTTCCATAACATTCAAGTCCTTGATATTTGCCTTTGTAATTTCTCCTTCTTGATTAACTTTCCAACTGCTGTAACTAGGAATAACCTGTCCGATAGTATGAAGTAAATGTGCATTTTTTATTGATTGATAATATTCATGAATTTCTATAGGATTTTGATTTTCATACTGCTCTAGCTCTTCTTTAAGTGATAATAAACCAATATATTCCTGTATCTTTTCGTGATCATTAGTTAGCCTTGCAGCTGTGAAGCCATTCTCAATGGCTTCCTGATTTTTATTATCATATGGTAAAATTTCCTCAACTTTCTTTAACGCTAAGTTGTATTTCTTAATTGCGATTAAACAACTGATAATCTTATTAATTTTTTCTATAGCTTGTGCTTGTGCAAAATTAAGGTTGCTAACAAGAGCTTCGATATGAATTTGATTAATATATTCTTCAGGATTTAATAAAAATTCTATTGCCTGGAAGATATTACTGAGATATGGAGTTATTTTATTTTTAGGTATTTTTTGTATAAATTGTTTAGCTAATTCATATTGTTTAGTAAGGCTGTTGTAGATAGTAATATAACACCACTAATAGAGTTGCTAATTTCGATTCACTCATCCTTTAGGTTTTCTTCATTCACAATTTTCTCAGCAGCAGAATATTGATTGTATTTGGCAATATATTGAAAACATCGAAACTGTTCTTTACTATCTTTAGATAAATTGTCTTGGTTAATTAGATTTAATTTAGCTTCAGCAATTTCAGCTAAATTAAAACTCATTGCTGTCAAAGTTTTGATATCTGTAGGAGTATTTTTGATTAAATTTTTTGTTTCTATTGCCCTTTCGTTAAGTAAATAAATATTAAATAAGCTATAGATTGAATCGCTATCTTTTGGTCGATCCTTTAAAATGCGTAATAATTGCTCTTCGTCTAATGATAATTTTCCTGTATTATTATAGGCTACTAATAGATTATAACGGCAAAAATAGATGAATTTACTTTCCTGTTTTTGCTCATTGTTTACTAGATTCGCTAGTCGTGGTGCAAGTAATGTTATTATTTCATCATATTTTTTGGTAGCAAGCAATATTTCAGAAAAAGAGCCTAGAATAGCAAAATCTTCTATATTTGCTAATTGTTTAATAATATCAGGTTGAAATTCAGGTTTTACAAATAATAAAATTTCTGCAATAAAATTTAGATATTTTTGATACCATTCTCATTGAGTTTTGAGTAAATTTAAAACTATAGGTGCTGATTTAAGTATATCTTTAGCTACTTCTTCAATTAATGCAATATTCTTTTCTACTACGGCTAAACGAAAAATATTTTCCTTAACGATAAATTTATTGATAATCTTAGTGATAGGGTTAGAAGAATTGGAGCTAGGTTTGTATTCAAAAAATATTTCTACTTTAGAATTTTTATTAATTAAAGCATTATATTCACTAATCTCATAATCTTTAAATAACTCATGATTTGTAAGTTCTGCGTAACTGTATTTTTTAGTACACATTCCAATAGCTTTTTTGGGGTTTTTATCTCTTGTATCTTCTTAATTGCTAAATTAGCAAATTCTGGAGCTAATTTTGAATTTTTTATTTCTTCAATAGTTCTTAAATAATTATTTTTTATATCAAAATCCTTAACTATTGCTGAGTACAATTCTATAGCTGTATTTAAGGTAATATTGGAGCTTCAAGTTATAACCATAAAATATGGTTATTTTCAGAGAAGTTAATAGAAGACTTTTTTGATTTCATATATGATGCCTAGTTATTTTTAACAAGGCATCATACATTAGTTTAATTCTTAGTAAAAAAATTATTAATATTTTTTAATAATTACCCACCGAATTGCTCTTTAATAATTCTATCTTCCAGCGTATGGTTTTTATTAAAGAGCAGTTTGACAGGCTTATCCTTAGTAGATTTAACGGTAACATTTGTGATATTATTAAACTCCTGAAAGTCGGCAGTAGCATTTACCGGTCGTTTATTTGTATTAAGTATTTCAAATTTAATCGTAGCAGATGAAAGCAGTAAAGCACCGTGCCATCTACGCGGTCTAAACGAGCAGATAGGGGTTAGGCATAACATGTTTGACTCAAGCGGTAAAATAGGACCGCTGGCAGATAAATTATAAGCACTACTTCCGGCAGGTGTTGCAACTAAAGCTCCGTCTGCTACTAATTCGCTCATTCTCTCTATCCCGTTTACGTCTATTCTAAATTTAGCAGCTTGATTAGTTTTACGAAATATCGATACTTCGTTAATAGCAAGTGCCGTATATATTTGACCGCTCGTATCTTCGATTTGCATAAGAAGAGGATTTAGGATAGAAACCGTACTTTCGTGTATATTTTGTAATAAATTTTTGGTATCTAAAGGATTCATTAAAAAGCCGAGGCTTCCTAAATTAACTCCGTAAAAAGGTATATTAAGATGCATATAGCGGTGAATATTATGTAGTAATTCTCCATCCCCGCCTATTACGATAATGACCTCCGCTTCCTCTATTTTACAATAATTATAGAGTTTTTTTATTTCCTCTATAATAGCTAAATGTTTGGAATTTTGGTTATAAATCAATGCTATTTTATTTATATTCATTATATGAATTTCTTTTTTAATATATAGACGCTTAACTAATAATAAGTTATAAGAATAAAGTAATAAAATAAATATTAAGTTAAATTATGTCATCATTCAACATCAAAAATCATAAAAATGATCTGCTATTTGTACCGCTAGGGGGATCTAATGAAATAGGTATGAATCTTAATCTTTACCATTATCAAGGTAAATGGTTAATGGTTGATTGTGGTAGCGGCTTTGCCGATGATTATTTACCCGGTGTTGATATGATAATTGCTGATAGCAGCTTTATCGAGAAATATAAAAAAGATATAGTAGGTCTGATTTTAACTCATGCTCACGAGGATCATTTAGGTGGAGTCCAATATTTATGGAATAGCCTTAAGGGTCCTATTTATACTACTACTTTTACAGCAAATTTTTTAAAAATTCGTTTAAATGAATATGATTTTGCTAAAAATATAAAAATTCATGAAGTAAAACCCGGTAGTAAAATAAATCTAGATCCTTTTTCCTTAGAGATGGTGCCACTGACTCACTCGGCTCCTGAAATGCAAGCAATTATGATCCGTACGGATGCAGGTAATATTTTACATACGGGGGATTGGAAATTTGATAACGATCCGATACTTGGACAAAAAGCCAATGAGGAGCTTTTAAAATCTTACGGAGATGAAGGGGTTCTTGCACTTGTTTGTGATTCAACTAACGTATTTAATAAAGGAAGCTCAGGTTCTGAGGGGGATGTTAGAAAAAGTTTAGTAGATATTATAGCCGGTTGTCCTCAAATGGTAGTAGTTTCAACCTTTGCCTCTAATTTAGCACGGCTTGATACAATAATTCATGCTGCAGGGCTTGCGGGTAGAAAAGTAGTCTTAACCGGTAGAAGTTTGCACCGTATGATGCTTGCTGCGCAGGAAAGCGGCTATTTGAAAGATATTGCTCCTCTAATTAGTGAACGTGATGTTAGCAGATTTAGAAGAGAAGAATTATTAGTAATTGCTACCGGTTGTCAAGGTGAGCCTATGGCTGCCACCGCAAAACTGGCTAGTAATTCTCACCCGTCTATAAAGCTTGTTCCTAAGGATACAATGATTTTTTCTTCAAAAATTATTCCGGGTAATGAAAAGAAAATATTCAGGCTATTTAATATATTTGTTAAAGCCGGTGTAGAAGTTATTACCGAGCGAGACCATTTTGTACATGTTTCAGGACATCCATCGATTGACGAGCTACAAAAAATGTATTCTCTAATTAGACCGAATATTTGTATACCTGTTCACGGCGAGCCTGTACATATTCATGAACATGTTAAGCTTGCTAAGAAAAACGGCATAAAACAGTCAGTAGAGGTTGAAAACGGTAGTGTAGTACTGCTTGAACCTAATAATGCAAAAGTAATTTCAAAGGTTGAAAACGGTTATTTAGCTGTTGACGGTAATTATTTGCTGTCCGTTGAATCTCCGATTTTCAAAGCTAGAAGACGTATGCGTGAATCGGGTATTGTGGTAGCATCAGTAGTCATTAATAAAAAAGGACTGCTTGCTGCAAACCCAATGCTGTCTATGCCCGGGCTGCTTGATCCGAAAGAGGATATGGCATTAGTGAACCTCATTAAAAACGACATTAAAGAACTTGTTACCATTCAAAATAAACAGGCAAAAAAAGCATTGTCGGATGAACAAGTAATCGAGGCAATAAAAGGAACAATCCGTAAAACCTTAAAACAAGAAATTAATAAGTCACCCGTTATAATAGTAAATCTTGAGAAAGCTGTGGAGTAGTGAAATTGTTATTGTGAGTAGTATTGTTTTATGGCTCGAGAAATTCGCTCGATGTCATTCCCGCCTTCGTGAGAATGACATAAACAAGCCAAGCAACGATACCTACAAACCTGCAAGTGACAAAGAAAAAATAAGCACATGAACAAATTTAAAAATATTGCGGTTTATGGGGGAGGGAGTTTCGGTACTAGCCTTGCTTCTTTAGCAGCACAAAACTGTAATAACGTTACTTTATTTTTACGTGATGAGGCAATAGCAAAGGAAATTTTACATAACAAAACTAATGTAAAATATTTAGGGGATATTAAATTACCTTCTCATTTACAGGCTACTACAAACTTAGATATAATTAAGGATTTTGAACTAATTATTATTGCAGTGCCGTCTTACGCTTTTGATGACTCAATAAAATTATTAAAAACTCACAGCATTTCTAAAAACAATACTCTTCTAATTGCAACAAAAGGCTTTGCCCGTAATCCTACCGCATTATTTTCAGATAGGTTAAAAACTCTATTACCGCATAACCCTACAGCGTTTTTTGTAGGTCCGAATCTAGCAAAAGAACTTGCTAAAAATTTACCTGCTTCGGCAAGTATTGCAAGTCTAGATATAGATATAGCAAATAAAATAGCTTATAACCTAAGTTCAAAAATTTTTACTACTAATGTGTCAAGCGATATTGTAACATTACAGGTAGCAGGAGCTTTAAAAAATATTTTTGCTATTAAAAGCGGTATTGATTTAGCAAGAAAGCAGGGCGAAAATGCAAGAGCAACGCTTATAGTAGCTGCCTTAAAAGAAATTGCTATTTTGTCTAAAGCTTTAGGTGGTATGCAAAAAAATTCTGATATTTTACTAGAGGGTGTAGTAGGCGATTTAGTGCTTACTTGTTATTCGTTAGGTTCACGTAATACAAAATTTGGTTATGAACTTGGAATTAGTAGCGATAAAAAGAAATTTTTACAGGAATATAAAGAGCTAGTAGAGGGAAGAGAAGCATTAAAATTAGTTTTGGATTTGATAAAAAAATATAATTTACATATGCCTATAATTTCCGAAGTAGCTTCGTGTGTTATTCCTTATGTCATTCCTGCGAAAGCAGTAATCCAGAAAAAAGTATAAATACAGCAAATTTTTGAAATTAAAAGCTCGATTCATCTCGTTTTATGCTAGATTCCTGCTTTCGCAGGAATGACATATGACTCCACGCGAGCAATACCAATCAAGTATTACAGCAATCTCTTCATCTGTTCTTGCTCTAATTTTTCTTCTTTATCTAGTTTGTTTAAAAATTCTTTATAAAAACCGTTTGTTATATATACAAGTTCCATTTCGGTATTTAATTCAGAAGATTTAAGTATGATTACACATGCACCATCCTTGAAAGTAACCACTTTATCATTTTCTTCTTCTAAACTATATTTATCTTTTAAAATGTTATAAAACTCTTCAAATTTATTTTGATCTATAGTTAAAATAACGGCTTTAAAATCATTACATATCACTAAAGCTTTATATATAGTTTTTGTATTTGGTTCTATATCACTATATAATAATTATATCCTTGCCAATAATTAGGTTCTTTATTGATGATTTTGTATTTTTTTTGTTAGATCTATATTGGTAGTTTTATTTAATTCAAGCCCAAGTGGCATAGGATTAGAATAGATATTTAAACAAAAAAATATAATGAATAAGGATAATAGATTTTGCATAAATAATATGAAAATTTCATATTAAATTAGACACCTTAAATAACATAAAATTTTTAAAGTTTCAATTAGAAATTTATTTTGGTCTGATGAATTAAAAATCTTTACAAAATTTAGTGAAAAAAAATAAAACCTCATATATTATAAGTAATTATATCTTTAGCTCATTACATGATAATCTTTAGTATAGTTTTTTTTAAAACCGTTTCGGTATTATTAAGTTTAGTAATAGGATTTTTAGCAGGTAAATATTCAAATGTTGAAAAAGATAGTATCTCCTCGTTACTATTCTATTTTATATCACCTATAGTATTTTTTACGATACCTGCTAGTACAACCTTAACACTTGCGGCATTAAGCGTTACGGTTGTAACATTTGTAATTGCAACATTCTTATCGCTCTTTTCTTATTATTTTTTTGGTAAATTTTGGCAGGATCATACACGTAATATTATAGCTTTGTCTGCAGGTACGGCAAATGGCGGGTATTTTATGTTGCCTATAGCTGCAGCACTTTTTGATGATTATACATTAAGTATTTACATGATGGCTGTTATAGGAGTGAATATTTATGAATGTTCCGTCGGCTTTTATATTTGTATGAGGAGCTTTGCTAATACTACCGATAGTATATTAAAAGTAGTAAAATTACCGATTTTAAATGCTTTTTTCTTGGGATGTTTATTTAGTTTTTGCGGTTTTACTTTACCGGATTTTTTAGATGATTTTATATATAATATGAAAGGCTCTTTTTCGATACTCGGTATGGTGATGGTGGGTCTTGCTCTTTCGTCTCTACAAAAATTTGAAGTCGATATCAAATTTACTCTTGCTACTTTTGCTGCTAAATTTCTATTCTATCCTTTGGGAGTAGGGTTATTTATCATGTTTGATCATTTTGTAACAAAATGGTATAACAATGATTACTATAATGCCCTAAAACTACTTTCTACGGCACCACTCGCAGCAAATACTATAGTTATAGCGAATTTACAGAAATTTTACCCTGAAAAAGTTGCAGCTACTGTGTTTTTATCTTTGCTTTTTGTAGTTATATATATGCCGACCATGGTCAGTATATTTTTAAGTGACTTAAATTAATAACATGATGACAATGATTTTTTTACAATTTATTCTAAATTGGTATTAATAGGTTCATATGAAAATTAATTCAATAAAAATTGGTCCCTATATTAATTTATTACCTCTTCAATATATACCGAAACATAAAATTTCTTATTTGGAATTCGGTGATCCTAAAAATAAAAATATAATAGTATGTGCTCACGGTTTAACTAGAAATGCTCATGATTTTGATAAAATAGCTAAAGAGTTGAGTAAAAATTATAGAGTAATTGCAATAAATTATCCCGGTCGCAGTGATAGCGAAAATTTAAAAAAAGCTAATCATTATAACTATACGACTTATATTAAAGATACGTTATTTTTTTTAAAAAGGCTCAATATCAAAAATCCTATTTGGCTTGGTACTTCAATGGGTGGTATTATAGGTATGGTGCTTGCCAGTAAATATAAAAATATTTTTAAAGCCTTAATATTAAATGATGTAGGGGCGTTTATTGATGCTGCTCCTTTAATTAAAATTGGAGGTTATGCTAAAAAAACGATACTCTTAGATGATTTGGCTAGTGCAAAAGAACATTTAAAACTTATTTATGCACAAAGCGGTATTAAAGATGAAGAAGATTGGGATTATTTAACAAAATATAGTGTAATTTCTACATTCGGCGGAAAATATAAAATGAATTATGATCCTGCTATAACAAAAGGCATGAACAATGCTAGTAACCAGGAAGATATTAAACTATGGTCTGTATGGAATAAAATAAAATGTAGAATATTAGTAATTCATGGGATGAAATCTCAAATTTTAACAAAATCTACTATTAAAAAGATGAAAGAAACAAAAATTTTTGATCTTTATGAAATAAAATATGCCGGTCATGCTCCTTCTCTAATGAACCCTGAAGAAATTAACTATGTCAAATCTTGGTTAGAAAAGAAGTCTTAGATTGTGTGACCTTGTATTGTACGAACGTTCAGGATGTCATTCCCGCGAAAGCGGGAATCCAGAAAAATAACCTTAATCTTGGTATAAAAATTACATATTTAATAAAATAAACTGTTTTTTATATGTTTTTCTGGATTACTGCTTTCGCAGGAATGACGTAGGCATTATTTAAATTAATAAATAATAATTATGAAAATTACTACTAAAGTACTAATAATAGGTTCAGGACCTGCGGGCTTAAGTGCCGCTATTTATACAGCTAGAGCTGCTTTAAAACCAATATTAATAAATGGTATGCAGCCAGGCGGGCAGCTTACAATTACCACCGATGTTGAGAACTATCCAGGATTTGCGGAAACGGTGCAAGGACCTTGGCTTATGGAGCAGATGTCTATGCAGGCTAAAAATGTCGGTACGGAAATTGTTAGTGATTACGTAGAAAAGGTGGATTTATCAAAAAGACCTTTTAAAGTATTTACAGGAGCAGGAAATGAATATGACGCGGAGAGCATAATAATTTGTACTGGTGCGGAAGCAAAATGGCTTGGTATAGCTTCAGAGCAGAAATTTCGTGGTTTTGGTGTTTCGGCATGTGCTACTTGCGATGGTTTCTTTTTTAAGAATCAAGAAATAGTTGTAGTAGGGGGAGGAAATAGTGCAGTAGAAGAAGCTTTATACTTAACCAATCATGCTAACAAAGTCACTATAGTGCATAGAAGAGATAGTTTTAGAGCTGAGAAAATATTACAGGATCGATTATTTAAAAATTCTAAAATATCAGTAATTTGGGATCATGTAGTAGATGAGGTTGTAGGTAGCAATAAACCAAAATCCGTTACTGGAGTTAAAATTCAAAATGTTCACACCAAAGAGATTAGTTTATTGAATTGTAGTGGTGTATTTATAGCTATTGGGCATGCACCGAATACGGGGCTATTTACCGGACAAATTGTAATGGATGACGATAATTATATCATTACGAAGTCAGGCACTACTAGAACTAGTGTAGAAGGTGTTTTTGCTGCTGGTGACGTTCAGGATAAAATTTATAGACAAGCAGTAACTGCTGCAGGAACAGGCTGTATGGCGGCTCTTGAGGCTGAAAAATTTCTAAATAAATAATTTAGATTTTTTAGCTGTAAATTAACATATAAGTTAATAAAAAATTGTTGCATTCAGTAAGATACTTATTATAGTCATTGTGTATTAATTTAATTAGGTACAAATATATAATGACTTGGAACATAATAAATATACCACCACAAAAACAAAATATTTATACATATCCATTACTTATGAATTTTTAGTTGGATGAGGTAGTTTTAACATACAAAATTTAGAAGCATTGAAAAATGCTAATTTAGAAATAGAGCTAGCAGAAGCCGCATTTTTACAAAAATTTTTAATATATTCTGCAATAAAATTTTACTTAAATCATTTTTATCCAAATAGCCAAAGTGAAAAATTTACAGAGCTAGAAATAACCGGAGTTAGATATGATCAAGTAATAAAGGCTCCTGATATTAGGTTAGCTACTGATAAGCCTACGACTACTAATATATTTAAAAATTTGACTTTTGACTCAATGTTACATCAGAATTGGATTTTTAATGGAGATGACTCAAGTGGTTGGCTGTTAGCAAATATAAATCTTAATAAAGGCGGTTATTTAATAACTTAGAAAAAGTATTTCTCTCAGCTGTGATCTCTTTATAGTCACAATTAATAAATCCTAAGAAAAAATATTACTCTGAGATTTCATCTGAGGTTATTGAGTATGCATGGGGAAATATTAAAGGAGTTAAAGGTAATTATTTAGAGCCATTCAAGAATTTAATAGCTTTTGGCAAAGAAGAAATTAAGTCCCTCTGAGTTATGGGTTAAAATAGCTGAGGCTATAAAGGTAGGGAAAGTATCAAATTTATTGTGAGAAAATATTCTAGAAGACTTAAACAATGCAGGTGTATAGACTTTATTATAATATAACTGAAAACTCTGCTATATTATCTGACATTGGATATAAATTTCCTCAAGAAATATTGAATCTTATATTAAACGCAATAGCTCCTGAAGATATCATTAATATTATAAAACATGCTAATTTGGAAAATATTTCTTATGATGTATTAGAAAGCCAAATGGGTGGTGAAGATTTTGGTATAAATAATTCATTATAAATATTTTTCTTGCTAGTATTGCCGTATAATTTTAAGATAAGTTTGTAACACTTTTCTCGAGCCATGCAACAACGCCAATGTTTGCTCGCAATGACGATTTTAGTATCCACGCAGGTAAAAATATATGAGCTTACTTAAAAACATTACGGGAAAGAATTATATAAACGGTGAATTTATAGAGTTCGGGAAGCAAATATCCGTTATTAATCCTGCGACCTTAAAAGAAATTGCTACAGTTCCGAATTTAGGATTATCTGAGGTTAATTCAGCGATTAATAATACGGTGACTAGTTTTTCTTTATGGTCACAAAGCTCATTTGAAGCGAGAATAGCGATTCTTAGAAGATGGTATAATTTAGTAATCGAAAATATTGAGGAGTTAAGTCATATATTAACCCTAGAGCAGGGTAAAATACTTGCTGAATCAAAAAAAGAAATTTTATATGGAGCCTCTTTTATTGATTGGTATACATATGCTATACATAATATTCATTCGACTATTAAACCCGGTAATAGTAAAACTCATAAAATTGTTACGCAATATGAGCCTGTAGGACCGTCTGCTGCTATAACTCCTTGGAATTTTCCAAATGCAATGATTACTCGCAAGGTAGTACCTGCAATAGCTGCGGGTTGCAGCGTTATATTAAAACCGTCAAGTCTTACGCCTCTATCAGCTTTAGTACTTGCGAAATTTGCAAACGATGCCGGTTTGCCTGCCGGAGTATTTAATATAATTACAGGTAGTTCAGATATTATAGGTAAGGCTTTTTGTGAAGATTTTAGGCTTCGGAAATTATCATTTACCGGCGCTACAAATGTCGGTAAAATTCTATATCAAAATGCCGCAAATACTCTAAAACGTTTATCTTTGGAACTTGGCGGCAATGCTCCTTTCATTATAACGGCAGATAATAATTTAGAGAAAGTAGTAAGTGATTTAGTAATCGCTAAAACTAGAAATAGTGGACAGTCTTGTATTTCACCTAACAGAACATTTATAGAAGAATCTATATATGAAAAATTTATAGAAATTCTAAAGGCTAAATTTACTAAGCTTAAAGCCGGTGACGGATTTGATAAGGAATCGGATGTAGGTCCGTTAATTAATTCTGCTGCCATAGAAAAAATACAAAAGTTACTCGCTGATGCACAAAGTAAAGGAGCTAAATTAATTTGCGGCGGTAAAGCTGTTGATAATTTTATTGAGCCTACTATTATTATTGACTGTTTGGATAATATGGATATCTTTAGAATAGAAATATTCGGTCCGGTAGTTGCTTGTTATAAGTTTAAAGATTTAGATGAAGTAATAGAACATGCAAATAATACCGAATACGGCTTGCAAGGATATGTATATTCAAATAATATATCCGTGGCACAAATGATAGCATCTAAGCTTGATTTTGGTATGGTATCGATTAACGACCCGTTACCTGCAAATGCAAAAGCACCTTTTGCAGGACGTAAAGCTTCAGGTTTTGGAGTTGAAGGCTCATTTGAAGGGATATTTGAATATCTAAATACGAAATATATAAATTTACAGAATTAAGAATGCCCGCATGGTTCCTTTTATGTCATTCCTGCGAAAGCAGGAATCTAGTAAAGAATATAAAAAATTATTTTATATGCTTATTTTATAAAAAATATAATTCTTTGTAGCAGTATTAAGATTATTTTTTTCTGGATTCCCGCTTTCGCGGGAATGACATAGAAAATATAATAATCTAAATAGTAAAAATTATGCTAGTGCTTGTAGATAATATTGAAGTACAAATTGAAAAAATTTATGAAGTATTTGATTTAATAGATAATGAAAGAGCTGATCTTTTGTTATGAGCAGTATCTAATTGTCTTGCCAAGCTATTAGATCAATATAAAGAATCGTTAATAATTGAATATGTTGATCCTTTGATGCAACTAATTAAAAGGTTTGAAGAGCAAAATACTATAATACCCAAAATGCTTAATAATGCTTTAAGCAATATATTATTAATCCTTAAAGATGGATGTAAAGCTGAAGAATCATCACTAATAGAAAATATAATTAATAGTTTAAATACTCTTGATATGTTAGGAGGACATGCATAGTAATCTTCCAAAAATCTCAATAGTTTTACCGGTTTATAATAGAAAGAAGCTATTACCTTTTGCTATTGAGAGTTGCCTTAATCAAAGCTTTAAAGACTTTGAGCTTATTATTATTGATGATTGCTCAAAAGATAATAGCGTTATAGTAGCTAGGACATATGCAGAGCAGGATTCACGTATTAAGGTAATAGTAAATGAGACCAATAAAAGATTACCGGCAAGTCTTAATATTGCTTTTAAAGAGGCCAAAGGGGAGTATTTTACTTGGACTTCAGATGATAATCTTTTCCATGAAAATGCTTTAGAAAAAATGGTTAAGATACTTGATAATTCACCTGAGATAGGGCTTGTATATACTGATTATACTTTGATCGATGACCACAGTAAAGTAGGAATAAGACTTTATCAAGAACCTCCTGAGTTTTTACCGATTAGAGATTGCGTCGGTGCATGTTTCTTATATAGAGCCGATTTAGCAAGGCAAGTAGGTGGATATAATGAAAATATGCAGTTAGTGGATGATTATGAATATTGGCTAAGGTTTGGGCTTGTTACGAAATTTGCTCATATACCGGAATCTTTATATTTCTACCGAGTACATGATCAAAGCTTAACAATAGAGCGTAAAGTAGAAGTAAAACAGGCAAAAAGAGTTTTAAAAGAATTATTTAAAGATCAATATATTATTCCTGCTGAGATTAAACCTATAAATGATTTATATAATTGGTTTATTGAAGATAGAAATTTAAGCTCTTATTTTAGGTTATTGAAAATAATTATTTGTAGTCCGATAATTACTATTTCATATATTATTAAAAATCTAAGAAGAATAAGGTGATATTTTAATGCTTTAATGTCATTCCCACAAAAGCGGGAATGACATAGTAGAGCCATAGCACAACATCCTTAAAACAAATGCAAAATCAAGATTTCATACATACATTAAATCCAGAGCAGCAACAAGCAGTTCTTCACACTGAAGGACCGCTTTTATTGCTTGCAGGTGCAGGGACAGGTAAAACAAAGGTACTTACCTCAAGAATAGCTAATATTATTCACCAAAATTTAGCCTCACCTCAAAATATTCTAGCTGTTACTTTTACTAATAAAGCTGCTAAAGAAATGGCTGAAAGAGTTAATAGTCTAATTAATTGCTATGGTCTTAATATAGGCACTTTCCACTCAATGGCAGCTAGGATATTACGTGACCAGATTGAGAATTTAAATCTTGGTTTAAATAATAGATTTACTATTATTAGTCATGATGATCAATTAAAACTAGTGAAAGATATAGTAAAGCTAAAAGATATTGATACTAAAAAATATGCTCCTAAATTAATACATATCATAATTTCTAGATGGAAAGATCAAGGATTATTACCAACTAAACTATCAGTATCAGATACTAATTTACCGCTACAGAGGGTTGCAAAACTTGTATACGAAGAATATCAGAAAAATTTACTTATTTCTAATGTTTTAGATTTTGGAGATTTGCTACTTTATAATAATGAGCTTTTTATTAAAAACCCTGAAATACTAAGATATTACCAAGAAAAATATCGATATATTTTAATCGATGAATATCAAGACACTAACGTTGTCCAGTATTTATGGGCAAGAATGCTCGCAAGTTTATATAAAAATATTTGCTGTGTAGGGGATGATGATCAATCTATTTATGGTTGGCGAGGAGCAGAAGTCGGGAATATATTACGTTTTGAAAAAGATTTTGCAGGTGCAACAATTATTAAATTAGAGCAGAATTATAGATCAACTTTGCCAATACTTGCTGCTGCTTCCAATGTTATCAATAATAATAAAAACCGTCACGGTAAAACGTTATGGACGGATAGGGAAAACGGTGAAAAGATAAAAATTATCTCTTGTTGGAGTGATAAAGAAGAAGCAAGATATATAGCCGGTGAAATAGATAAGTTAGTGCGAGAAAACCGGTATAATGCCGGTAATATTGCAATATTAGTACGAGCCGGATTTCAAACAAGAAGTTTTGAGGAAGCGTTTATAAATAGTGCTATGCCTTATAAAATTATAGGCGGTTTGCGGTTTTATGAACGTATGGAAATAAGAGACGTGCTTGCTTATATCCGTATATCTTTGAATCAAAATGACAATCTAGCACTTGAGCGTATTATAAATGTGCCGAAAAGGGCAATAGGTGCAGCTAGCTTAAATAAAATTAGAGTCTATGCACTTGAGCGAAATATTTCTAATTTCGCAGCCATTAAAGAAATGCTAGAAATAGGTGAGATTAAAGCAAAATCATATGAAACTCTAAAAGATTTGATTACTAAAATCGATAATTGGTACGAAAGATTTAGTATAGATGCTCCAATAAACGTAGTTAAAGCAATACTTGATGATTCCGGTTATCTTGAAATGCTTCAAGAAGAAAAAACCGAAGAAGCATTCGGTAGAATCGAAAATATTAACGAAATGCTTAGAGCTATTACTGAATTTAACGATGTTCATGATTTTATCGAACATTCAAGCTTAGTTATGGAAAATGAAGTGCTTGAAACCAATTACGGTGGCTCTGTTACTATAATGACCCTGCACGCAGCTAAAGGGCTTGAGTTTGACGTGGTATTTTTACCGGGCTGGGAAGAGGGGGTATTTCCGTCTCAAAGATCTCTAGACGAAGACGGCGAAAAAGGCTTAGAAGAAGAACGTCGCATTGCTTATGTCGGCATTACGAGAGCCAAAAAAGACCTCTACATTACTCATGCTGAAAGCAGAAAAATATTTTATGAAATAGTCCGTTCTTACCCTTCAAGGTTCATAACTGAAATCCCTGATGAAATTACGATCAGGACCTCTTCTATGAAAAAATACAATTCTTTTTATAAGTTTTAATTAATTTTCATTCATAAATTTTAAATTGGTTTGCCATAGATTTAAGTGAGTCTCAAGTAGAGCAAATGAACGACAAAAAACGTAATGGTTTAAGCGAAGATGAAGTGATGGATATTAAAAAACCATTAGAAAAAGCTATGTTAGCGTTAGCTAACCAAAAAATATATAAAGAACAATATAGAGAGAAATTAATAGATAAAACATTAGATAACCTTAAAGAAAATGTTTCAGAAACAACATTAGGTAACTATAGAAAATTTCTTACTAAAAATACTACCTCTAAACTTGATAAACAAGAGCAAATTAATGATCCAAAACAAGTAGAAGCATTAACACAAGCAGCATTAAAGATAGCTGAATTTTTAAAAATTACTTTTCAAACAAATGAAAAAGAAGCAAAAGCTTTATTGTCTATTAATGAGTTAGGAGTAAATGAGCCTAATATAATTAAAACTTTATTACCAGCGATAAGTAAACGACCGTCTGAAAAAATGATAGAGCAAGGTAAAGAAATTATCAAGAATTTTGCCCCATTACTTGAGAGCAGCAATTCTGCACTTGTTAACGGTACTAAAAGAGTATTAGCAGGGTTAAATCCTGGATATTTAAGGAACACACGGATGGAGGGAGAAAGTATAGCATTAGAATTACAAAGAGTAACCAAACCTAAGCTATTGCAAAGAATAGTAGCAGTTTTACCGGTACGGATTATGCTCAAAAAAATATAGATCAAGCATTTGCTAACTTTGAAAAAAGTAATAGTCTACATATAGAAACGAAAAATTTGTCGGAAGAAATACAAAGAAAAAAACAAGCACCAAATATTGTAAAGCAAAATAAAACAATACCCCAAGGCTATAAGTCTTCTATATCACCCCCTATATCTCATGTTGAAAACCTTAATAAAAGTAGAGAGAGTGGGCAACAGTCAGGGCATAGTAAGTAGTGATTTATATGATAATATAGTTGCGAATTTTTAAAAAGTTTGATAATTTAGTTCATTATATCAAATAACTTAATAATGAGTATTATATGGCAGAGATTATAACTAACATAGATGATACTATTAAAAAAAACGATGAAGTGACTGAGATATCGGCTGCAGTAAAAGATAAAATAGTTGATATAAAAAACGTAGATAGTAGATTAGATACTTTGAATAAAAATATTGTTACTACCGATCCTATTCAACAATATTTACAATCTGAAGAATATATCACTAGTACGCTCGAAGTACTTGCCAGTAAAATTATTAGTGAAGTTGTAGAAAATAAAGATATACAAAAATTAGTAGATAACTTGCATATCAATTTAGGACAAGATATAAAACTAATACCTAGTGTAGCAGATAAGCTAAAGTTTGATGTCGCAAGGGCTGAAGCAGCACTTAAGGGTTTTGTACTTCCTCTAAATAAAGGGGGACCTTTTGATGAATTATTATTGATGGGTATAGAAGATGAAGAAGAAATCTTTGCCAATCCTATAAGAGCAACTAAAGAAGCATTAATAGCCGTAAGCGGAAAGTCTATACCTAAAGAGCAATATGCACAGGCTGTAAAAGATCAAGCTATAGAAATCTTAAAACAAGATCCTAAAAACACTCCAGACAAACTTGAGAAATATGAAAAATTTATTATGCAAGGGGATAAAAACCAGAAATTTAATGAAGATAGTAAGCAGTTTATCCCAAGAGTAAATCAATTATCTCAAGTGGAATTTAAGGAATTACAAAAGGCAGCCACTTATACGGTGCAGCAGATTAGTAATAGATTAGAAAAAAATAATGAAATTAGTAAGCAATTAGAACAAACTATTATACTTACTAACTCATCAGGCATAAAGAATCCTGAAATAATAAGGGAATTAAATAAGTTAGATTCTACTTATCTAACTGAGAATAGTACTAAAATAGCCACTGAATTAAAAGATGTTAATGATAGAGGTATTTCTTTATGGGAAAAATTTAAGCAGATATTTACAGGTAGAAACTATTTGGAAAAAAGATTAGGAAAAGTTGCAGATAAATATATTACTCTGAGTGATGGATATGTAGTGAAGACAATTAATGATAAAATCTTTTCAAATGCTTTAACAAATCCTGAAATTACTGCAGGTCTAACAAAATTTTTAAATGAAAATAAAGATAAAGTAGCAACTAATCCTGAATTTAAAAATTTAATTCCTGTTACGGGTGAGCCTATTATAGTTCAACCGCAACAAATGAATAATTTTAATTTAGCGGAACTCAGAAAAATCAATCCAATAGCATTTGATAAAACCATATTTGAAGATTCAATAAAACTAAGAAGTTCTAATATAAAACCTCCGCAAATCACTCCTAATACTTCTACTAAAAATCAAGAAGCAGTAAGAAGAAAGGGTTAAATTTTAATATAACTTCATCATTGTGAGGAGGCTTTGTTACATTATTTCTATGTCATTCCCGCGAAAGCGGGAATCTAGATTTTTTATTGTCACCCCGTGGCGTGACCACGGGGTCTTGTATCACCAGCTGAGTCCTAAGATACCGCGATCAAGTCGCGGTATGACATTAAAGGTTACTAGATTGCTGCTTTCGCAGAAATGACCTCAGAACATAAAGATTTAGGTGAGATGCTTAAATACTCTTCTTTCCATAATTCATTATAAAGAATAGGATCGATATTACCGCCTGAGATTAGTACTAGTAATTTTTGAGGTTTGGATTGTGTTTTTAAAAAATTTACCACTGAAATCATGTTTATACTACTTGACGGCTCGCATATTACTTTAAGTAAATGAGTAAGCCACGCAGTCCAGTAATATATTTCATATTCTTCTGCTAAATAAAAATCATCAAGTTTTTTCAGATATTCAAATGTACGAGCTGATATACTCAAGGTTTTAAGACCGTCCGCAATAGTATTCGGAGCATAGTTAAATCTATATGTTTTATTATCTTTAACAGATAAATAAGCATCATTGGCATTTAAAGGTTCTGAACCTATTAACAAGCTTGTCGGTGATATTAATTCTTTGGCAAGATATGCGCCGGAAATTAAACCGCCGCCGCCGCAAGAGGCAAAAATAGCATCAGGACTAAAACCTAGTTGCTGTAATGCTTCATAGCATAACGTGCCTGCTCCTGCTATTGTAGAATCACTATCGGAAGGATGCATATAGTAAAATCCTTGCTTTTCATCTTCTTTTGCTTTTTCTTCCGCTTCTTGTCGAGTATATGTATATATAACTTCACCGCCGTAATAAAGAGCTGCTTGCTGTTTTACTTTTGAAGTATTTAACGGTAAATAAATCCTTGTTTTAATACCGAATAATTTACTCGCATAAGCAAGACCGATTCCATGGTTACCCGTACTATAACCGACTATTTTATCAGGTAATTTTCCTTGCTCTTTTAATTCTAATAAATGATTTAACACGCCTCTAACTTTAAATGCACCGGTTTTTTGTAATGATTCAACCTTAAAAAAAATCTCATGACCGAGCATCTCATTTAAGCTTTCAGAGTGAACGATCGGAGTTAAATGTAGATATTGTTTTATTCTATTATGTGCGGCTGCTACATTTTGAGGAGGTTGTAGTAATAAATTCATAAATATAATTAATAATGGTAGCTTGAAATCAGGTTAATCCTATATTATATAGTTAATAATTAGAAATTTTAAAAGGTTTTAATTGATGAATAAAAAATCCCTTCCGTTAATGGCACTGAGAGATATGGTAGTATTCCCGGGAGTAATTGCTCCTATTTTTGTGGGTAGGCCAAAATCGTTGCAAGCACTCTCTCATACTACCATTTCCGCGGAAGATAATAGTAAATATATTTTAGTAACTTTACAGAAAAAATTTGATCAAGAAAACCCTAGTACACACGAACTTTATAACACAGCTATACTTGCCAAGATTATCCAAATAGTGAAGCTGCCTAATAATACGGCAAAAATCTTAATAGAAGCAGTAGCAAGAGTAAAGTTAAGCAATATCAAAGGCGAGGAAGCTTTTGAAGCAAATTACGAAATTATTCCAGATGAAGAAATATTTGACGTTAATAACATGCGTTCACTCGTTGATAATGCAGTACAACTATTTAGTAAATATGCGATTAATGATAAGAAAGTTAATGCAGAAATTATTGAAACTATCAATAAAGAAATAAGTAATAGCACTAATTTCATAGATATTATAAATATATTAGCCTCACATTTGATAACTTCACTTGAGGCAAAGCAGCATTTATTAGAAGAAACTAGTCCTTTTAAGCGTATCACTACGGTTATTAGTACGCTTACTTCCAATATAGTAAATTCAGAAACCGAGCAGGCATTGCAGCAAAGAGTAAGAAAGCAAATCGAAAAAACGCAGCGTGATTATTATCTGCACGAACAAATGAAAGCTATTCAAAAAGAGCTTGATGAAGATAAATCAGAACTTGCCGATATTGAGAAAAAAATTAAAAGTTTAAAATTATCAAAAGAAGCAAAAGAAAAAGCTGAGGCTGAACTTAAGAAACTCCGTACCATGAACCAAATGTCAGCGGAGTCGGGAGTAACGCGTAACTATCTTGAGACATTGCTTAGCCTGCCTTGGGGTAAGTATGATAATAGAAAAATAGATATTAACCAAGCAGAGAAAATTTTAAATCGTGACCATTTTGGACTCGAAAAAGTTAAAGAACGAATTATAGAATATTTAGCGGTATTACAGCGTTCAAGTAAAATTAGAGGACCTATATTATGTTTAATAGGTCCGCCAGGGGTCGGTAAAACTTCACTTGTAAAATCTATTGCCGAAGGAATGGGCAGAAAATATACTAAACTTGCGCTCGGTGGTGTTAGAGACGAAGCAGAAATCAGAGGGCATAGAAAAACTTACCTTGGATCAATGCCCGGTAAAATTTTAGGTCAACTTAAGAAAGTTAAGACTAGTAATCCTGTAATGCTGCTTGATGAAATCGATAAAATGAGTTCTGATTTTAGAGGTGATCCGGCATCCGCTTTGCTTGAGGTATTAGACCCTGAGCAGAATAGTCACTTTGTTGATCATTATCTAGAAGTAGAATATGATCTATCAAATGTAATATTTATTGCTACTGCTAACTCTAATGATTTACCTAGAGCTTTAAGTGATAGAATGGAAAAAATATATATTTCCGGTTATGTAGAGGAAACAAAGCTCCAAATTGCCAGAAATTATTTAGTTCCAAAACAATTTAAAATGCATAAAATCAAAAAAGATGAAATTACTATATCCGAGACGGCAATTTTGGATTTAATTAGATATTATACCAAGGAATCAGGTGTAAGAGCTTTAGAGCGTGAAATAGGGGCATTAACTAGAAAAGCATTAAAGCAGATTTTAGCAGATAAAAGTGTTAAGCATATCGCCATAGATAGTAATCATCTTGAAGAATTTTTAGGAGCTAAGAAATATAATTTCGGGCTTGCCGAGAAAGAAGATCAAATAGGAAGTACTACGGGACTTGCTTACACTGAAGTAGGCGGAGAGCTTTTAACTATAGAGGCTTTAGCATTTCCAGGGAAAGGTGAAATAAAGACCACCGGAAAACTCGGTGATGTTATGAAAGAATCGGCAATGGCTGCCTATAGTTGTTTTAGAAGCAGAGCAACAAATTTTGGATTAAAGTACGACAATTATAAAGATTTTGATATTCACATTCACGTACCGGCCGGAGCTATTCCAAAAGATGGACCGTCTGCCGGCTGTGCTTTGTTTACGACTATTGTTTCGTTGATGACTAAAATACCCGTACATTGTACTGTAGCAATGACCGGTGAGATTACTTTAAGAGGCAATGTTTTACCTATAGGTGGTCTTAAAGAGAAGTTACTTGCTGCAAGTAGAGGAGGTATTAAAACCGTGTTGATTCCTGAAGAGAATGTCAAAGATTTGAAAGATATACCGCCGAATATAAAAGAAAGCCTAGAAATTATATCTGTATCAAATATTGATCAAGTACTTAAGCATGCTTTGGTAGGAACACCGATAAATAAATAGAGATTTGTTAATAGTTAAAATATCATATATTAAATTAATGCAAGCTATAGTAAGGTAATTCTTTTTGACTTTTCAATCAAACTGTGATTTTTCTTGCTTAATTCCTGACTATCTTGAACTCGCCTATTATTATAGACTCTCTTCCTTACGCCTGTCACTAAATTGGGCTGAATTGACTATATTGTTGCGTGGATCAATTTCACCTCTGTCATCCCGTGGCTTGACCATGGGATCCAGTTAAAAATACTAATAATTTTAGTATTTTTTATTGTTTTTATGGACCCTGTGGGGGTGACACATTAATGCTGCTACTACTGCGGCAGCTACTCAAAGCGGCGTATCTGAGGTAGTAAAATCCATGCCTACAATAAAAGACAAAACAGCTTAGTTTATCTTTCTGCTTTCCAACTTTCATTGAGAAATTCCTTTAACTTAATTCTAAATACATAATGAAATTTCTACACTACCAAGTAACAATATTTTTTTGGTACAGCGTCGTTCAGAAAGCTTGATACAAGTGAATTTTCTGACATGCGCCTTTGCTCACATACTTTTGTACATTCCGCAGGCTCAGTCGTCAATGCATCTTGTCTAAAGCTTTCTGAATCTAGCTCTATCTGCTTCTATTTTATTATTGTAAAAAAGTTGCTACAAATTATTAATTAAATGTATTGGGGTTAATATTAATGAAAGAATCACAAATATTGAGAAAATTTTTAGCAACGGCATCATTATGCAGAACATTATTCACTAGCTCTAATACTGCAGGAGTAACAATTCCTAATCTCGGTAGCGTAAGCTTGAGTACCGGTGCTGGTCTTGTAGGAGGATTATTTAATAACGGCAATATTTATTCAAAGGGCTTGGAATTAAAATATCGGCAGATAAAACAAATGCTGTTATTGGCGGGATAAATACATTAATAGCACTACCTGCTTTTGGTGGGGGTGAGGTAAGTCAAAATGTGTCAATAGGTGCTCTTAGTGCAACAGTAGGTCTTACTCCTAATTTCGCTCCTCTTAAATTTATTAATAATAATGTTATGTCAATTGTTACCGGAGTCGTTAATCAAACATTTAGTAATATAGATTTCGCCGGTAAGAATTCTACTTTACAAATTAATAACGGTTTAAATATTACAACTCAGATAGATAATACGGTAGCTGGCAATAACGGTACAATAACATTTGTATATCAAATCACATAGGTCTAACTAACTCTCTTTCCGGAATAAATGTAGGAAACGGGTAATATAAATAATACTACCGGCGTTGACGGTCAAGGGATACTAAATCTAGCTCATGATCTTGGTAGTAGTAACATAATAACAGGCGATATAGGTAATATAGGCTCATTAGCCGCAGTACATGTTTTACTTGGGTCGGCAACACTTAATTCTACAATATTAAAAGCTACTAATATTAATTTACAAAGTTAATACATCCGTACTTAATTTATATGACGACATAACGGTTACGGGTAATATAGACGGTGCTAACGGAGTAAACAGAAATTTTATAGGGAATGCTATACTTAATGGAAATATAAATAATTTCAATATACTTTAGTGTAATGGAGGTAACGGTAAGATTCTTGATTTACAAGGTAATACTACGGTAAATAATATTGTTTTTGCAGATAGTGTTTTAGCTTCGGGAACTATAAGTGTTAATGGTCTATTAGATGTAGGAGGTATTACTTTTAATAATAGTAATGCTAGCGGCGGTACTTTAATAATAAATACCGAAAATACAATCAATGTTGCATTATTAAACGCTATAAAAGCAAAAATACAAATAAATGCTAATTTAACAATCAATGATCCAAGTGCCGGAGATATAGGTGATATTAGAATAGCGGATAATACGACATATACAATAGATGCAGCAAATGGGAATGTAAATTTGCTAAAATAATAATTTAAACAAATCTGGCAATGATGAATATGGAATAGTGAGAATAGGAGCAATCACAAAATACCTAACTATAGCAAATAACGGTAGACACTATAGAATACCCATCGCCTTAAGAATTTCATAGTAGACGGAGCAGGTGATGTCGTAGTCGATAATACGGTATTTACGAAGACTTAGTATGAATAGCAGGTAACATTTAACCAAGCTTTAGACCTAGGAGCGGGTGGTAACATATTATTTAGAGCAGATGGTGAGTTAATAATAAATGGTGTGACCAGTTCAGTTTACGACCTCTGCAAATAACCAAGGCACACTGACAATACAAAGCGGTAATGTTAACGGTACGATTGGAGCTAACGGCAGCAGCTTAAAACTCGTAAATATCGGAGTAAACCCCCATTACGTTCTCAGCTAATGTATCTGTTCCCGTAGCTTTAAATAAGAATGGCTCTATCTTAGCTTTAGCAGATGGGGTTACGCTAACCGGTAACGTAGGAGCAAATGGAGCAGTACTTAGCACCGGCGGTGTAGGCGGTACATTGAATTTTATAGGTGATGGTAATGTAACTCAAAATATAGGTACGGATGCTGCAAATAGCCCTGCTAATATAAATATCCCTAACTTTACTTAATTCAGTAATATCCATTGCGGCAATTAATTTTTGTGTTTCTGCGGTATTTTCTTTCTATATAGTTCTTATTAATTCTTGATTTGAGGGTTGAAACCATCTAAACATAATTATTTTCTTATTAAATTCTATAAATTTTAATATTTTGTTAAAAATGAGCTTATAGATGGAATCACAATAAAAAGTTTTAAGGATACAATAGAAATTTAACTAAAAGTACGAACAAATGAGTTGAGGTTGCTTTAAGGAATATACAAAGTTAGTTTTTTATAATATTTAAAATTCGGAATTTAAAAGAGTTTAATATCACAATTAAAACAAAAGGCGAATAAAAGGAGCATATGAATTTTTTAGAAAACGACAGGAAATCCCGAAACCCTGAAAGGGCTTGGCGAGAGTGACGGGACTCGAACCCGCGACCTTCTGCGTGACAGGCAGATGCTCTAACCAACTGAGCTACACCCCCTTGTATACTCTTCTGCTTTTAAGAATTACTCTTTCATTTTATCAAGGATTGCATCCTCATCTATTAAGTATAGACTGCGGGTGCTCACCTCTCAAAATAAAATTCAATCCTTGAAATCATTTGGGTATACATAAAAGATAACAATGTATATAACAATTCTTCTATTTCTGCAAGAGTAAAATATCGTATTTTATCAAAAAATATACAGAACCTAACGTTTAGATTTTATAGCTTATTCCTAATATTATAATTACTAGATATCTCTATTAATCCAAATTAGTCACTACTAGTTGAAGCCTTGAAAATTATTATCCTTTTTAAGGACTTTGTTAAAAAAGAAAAACCTATTGGTTACATTTATATTAACAAGATCTTACTTTATTAAAAATTATTAGAGGTTTTATATGACTAAACCGTATGTCATTAAATGAACTACTCCTTTTGAGCGTATTAAACTTTATAATCCTATACCCGATATTGCTCTTAGAAGTGCTATTATTATGCAGGTAATAATAGATGCAATACTTTCTACCAAGAAAGAGGTAACAAAAGCAGAATATAACGCTAAAAAATGGTTTTTTGAAAATAATGAAAATTTTAATGCTACCTGCTTAGAAATCGGCATTGAGCCTAATTATGTAAGAAAGACTGCTAAAAAACTAATTAAATCGCAACAAAATAAGGATAAGCGTCCTAAACTCTACGGCTAAAGTTTAAATAAATTAATTTGTAATAAAACTTGAAATTACTCTAAATATAAATTAATTGTATAGGGGTTACTTAGTAACGCCTATATATTAATTATTTCAGATTATAAAGGTTATTTATGATTATTTCAGTTTCAGGTCAACATATTTCTATCGGTAATAATTTACAAGAATATTCAAAAGAGAGGGCTACGCAAGTCGTTAAAAAATATTTTACCGATATAATAAATATAGATATACATTTTTCAAAAGAGGGAATTAACTTTAAATGTGATATTATAGTAAAATATGGCTCAGGTAAACATAATATAGTCAAAAGTAATGATAGTTGTAGCGATATATATGTAGCTTTTGATAAAGCTATGTCAAAACTAGAAAAACAGCTTAGAAAATATAAATCAAAATTCAAAAATCATCATGCGGGTAAAGTAAAAATATCAGAAATTGCTTACGAAGGTACCAAATATATTATTAATCCGCAATCTGATAGTGAAACCTCTACCGCCGAAGATAATGATAATCCGGCAATTATCGCTGAAAAGCCTGTAGAAATATTAAAATTATCAGTAAAAGAAGCGGTAATGAAAATGGATTTAGAAGATTTACCTGCAGTAGTATTTAAAAATATAAATAATGATCGTATCAATATAGTTTATTATCGTAAAGACGGTAATATTTCTTGGGTAGATTATAATTAATGCTCATTATCCCTTACAAAGGGGTTACACCAAGAATCGATAAAAATGCATATATTACCAAAAGCAGCTCTTTAATAGGAGATGTTGAAATAGGTAGTAATTCAAGCATTTGGTTTAATACGGTTCTTAGAGGCGACGTTGAATCGATAAAAATAGGAAATAATACTAACGTACAAGATGGTAGTGTAATTTATACTTCAAGATTTAATAGACGGTAGAAATAGGCGAAACTATCGGTCATCTCTCTCTTATTCATGTCTGTACAATACATAATAATGCTTTTATCGGTATGAGTGCTACGATAATGGATTATGCAGTAATAGAAGAACATGCTTTTATTGCTGCAGGCAGTCTTATCCCGCCAAAGAAGATAATTAAATCTCAAGAATTATGGATGGGATCCCCTGCAAAATTTGTTAGATATTTAACCGATCAAGATTTAGAATATATGCAAGATCATGTAAGAAATTATGTAGAACTTGCAAATGTTTATAAGATACTCGTTTAATTTGAAAAATTGGCGTCGTCTATCTACTTTTCACGTATCAAGAGTATATAAGGAATCCTTAAATGCCTTAACCGTATTTTTAAGTAAAAACGCAATAGTCATAGGTCCGATGCCGCCTGGTACGGGAGTAATATATTGTACTTTAGACTGAACATTTTCAAAATCAACATCACCGATAATTTTATTGCCGCTAATTCTATTAATGCCTACATCAATTACTATAGATTCAGGATTAAAATATTCTGCAGTTAATTTTAAAGGTGAGCCTATTGCAGCAACGACAATATCGGCTTTAGAAGTAATAGAGCGTAAATTGTGTGTCTTAGAATGACAAATAGTAACACTGCAATTTTCTTTTAACAGTAAAGCACTTAAAGGTTTTCCTACTATATTTGAGCGTCCAATAATTACAACGTTTTTACCGGTTAAATTAGGTTCGTATTTTTTTATAACTGCAAGACAACCAAGAGCAGTGCAGGGAATAAAGCCTTGACTAATTCCGCTATGCAAGTAACCGACATTTAAAGGGTGGAAACCATCGATATCTTTGGAAGGTGATACTGCCGATAAAATTTTATTTTTATCTATGGAGCTTGGCAAAGGAAGCTGAACTATAATTCCTGAAATCTCGTTATCAAGGTTTAACTCATTGATTTTTGATATTAAATCATTAGTATGAATAGTAGCAGATAGATTTATTAATAAAGTATAAATTCCTATTTTATGTGCATTTTTTATTTTGTTTTTTACATAAATAATGCTTGCCGGATTATCGCCTACTAGGACTATAGCAAGCTTCGGTGAAGCGTTGGTTTGGCTTGTAAGGTCTTGAATTTCTAGCTTTAAGTCTGCTAGTATCTCATTGGCTAATGCTTTACCGTCAATTATATTATTCACTCTTATTTTTGTCTCCGTTCAGTTTTAACGTCATTGCAAGGAAATTACGTAAGTAATTGACGAAGCAATCTCAGGAGTTTGTTATTGTTTCATGAGATTGTCACGCTCTCTACGGTTGCTCGCAATGACGATCTCTTTATTTAGTAACACTCTTAGTTCTTTTCCCCGTATTTTTGGTAGTAGAATACTCAAAATGTAGAGCCTTGCCGTCAAATACTCTACTATAAGCATGATGAAGACTGCTTGCCGCTTCAGCAAAACCTGTAAGAATCAGCTTAAGCTTACCAACATAATGAGCAATATCGCCAATGGCGTAAATACCTGCTATATTAGTTTGATAATAGGAAGAGTCTACTTCAATATGGTGAAGCTTAACATTTAAACCCCAATTTGCTAAGCTACCTAAATCTTGTTTTAAACCAAAAAAAGGTAGTAATATATTGGCATCCAATTTGCGAGTATTATTTTGTAAATCTTTAACTATAACCGATTGAAGTCCACTATTATTACCATCTAAAGCATTTAATTGATAACCGGTTACTAACTCGATTTTATCGGTTTCTGCAATATGCCTTAATTGCCTTACGCTTTCAGGAGCTGCCGTAAATTTATCCCGCCTATGTACTAAATATATTTTATTTGCAATATCTGAAAGAGAAATAGCCCAGTCAACAGCCGAATCCCCGCCGCCTGCTATAACTATATTTTTACCCGCAAATTTGCTTTTATCATTGATGAAATAAAAAACCGACTTACTTTCAAAGTCTTCAATATTCGCAAGGGGCGGTTTGTTTGGACCGAATGAACCTGCTCCTGCTGCAATAATAATAACTTTGCTTTTAATAAGAGTGTTTTTTGAGGTTTTAATTTCAAAAAAATCATCTTGTTTATTTAGCTCTATAGCTTGCTGATTTAAATGATATATAGGGTTAAAAGGAGCTGCTTGAAGTTCTAACTGTTTTATTAGCTCTTCTGCTGCAATTTTAGGATATGCCGGTATATCGTAAATAGGCTTTTCAGGATATAGGGTAATACACTGACCACCGATAACTTCTTGTGCATCAATAACATGACATTTCATGCCAAGCATTCCTGCTTGAAAAATTGCAAATAATCCAACCGGACCGGCACCTATTATTACAACATCAGTATTATACATACTTTTTATATTTAAATTTTAAAAAGGATTTTATTGGATATTGAGGAAATAATCAATGGTTATATGAGTATATTTATAGAAATCCAACACTTGCGCAGGGGGATTTTTCAAAACTATCGGATATTATACTAGACAAGATGCATTTAAAGGTTGTGCTGCATTCCACTTTTCTTCTACGGGTTCTAATATATCTGCTTTTATCTCGGCTTTGTTTTTTAGCATACCGAATAATGAGATTTGTTTAGTATTTACAGGTAATATTGTGCTATTTCCCTATCTCTTTTGGTAATTATAATAGATTTTTTATCTGTTTGTAATTTTTCTATTATTGCAAGGCAATGAGATTTAAATTGACTGATTGCCATTTTAATAGTCATTTTATAACCTGCAAAAAATAAAAGTATTATTATACTATAATAGTCAAATAAAGTGGTCAATTATATTTCTATTTATAGCTAATTTGGGCTATATTCATTATATTTTAATGTAAAAAATAAAATTTAAAGAAAAACCAAAACAAATTCTGTGGGGAAAATATCATCAATTCATCTTTAAATATAACCATTTCTTAAACTAGCCTTGTAAAATCGTTAAACTTTGTAAAAGATTAATAATAGAAATTAATTATTTTTATTATAAATTATGAAAATTAAGATTCTACAAAATATTATCGGTTTTATTATCTTAACTATAAGTACGGGCAATAGTTTTGCCTCCTCCGCTAATGTTTTTTTTCCTTGTTAGTGCGATGGTTTTACCGTCTTGTATAGTTCGGCTACTCCTTTAGCTTTCGGTACGTATGTTCCAACTGTCGATACTCTGCAAACAAATACAATTATAATAAAGTGTACTTTAGGTACTAATTATACTCTATATTCTTGACTTTTAATTCTTTTGCCAGTGCCGCTATCATACCTGTCAATATATAGATAAACAAAGGTAATAGAATAGCAACTATGACGATACAAAAGAATGATTATGCACCTCAAAAGTTTCAATTAATTCGTTTAAAGTGTACATATAAAGATGGTATAGAAGAATATAAAGAAACTAAAGATTTAGTGGCAACTCCGGTAACATTTACCTTACATGATGGTAAAATAATACAATTGATACGGGTAGCTTTAAAAAACACACAGAATTATTTTACTAAAGCAAAAGACTATAGAATTTTTATAAAAGAATTACCTCGTAGAGTGAAGTTAGAGAATAGTGTTACCTCCACCGTAGATCTTGTTGTTCAGCATAGTATACCTATAACAATATCAGGTTAAAAATCTTTAAAACTAAATAAATTAAAGCAATGTGCTTTTTAAATACAATAATATCGGTTTTTATAGGTATTATTTTTTTATACCGGTGAGTTTTGCAGATGGAGTTATCTCTGAATCTCTTGGCGATACTTCGCCTTGAATCGCAGTGGATACAAACGTACATGAAGATCAGGAGTTAGGGTTATTGCCCCAATTACCTCTAGCAGTAGAATTTGAGAATAGCGCTAATGAAATTGCGGGTGAGAGTGAATTGATGGTTTCGTTAGAAGTTAATTATACCGAAACCGATATATTGCCGACTATAGTACAAAACGCCCAAGGTCATTATTTAATTCCTCTTGAAAATATAGAACATTTTGATGTTCAAGAAGATTATCTTAAGCAGGATTTAGTGAATTATCATGATACTGCATATATTAATTTAGATTTGCTTAAGGGTACTAAATATGATTTAAACTTTGAGAATTTAGATTTAAATATTACTTTTCCAGTGGAAAAAATGCAACCTCAATCATTTGATGCTTCAGGTGGTCCTATGAAGAACGTCGATACTAAACTTATTAGTGGGGTATATTTAAACTATGATGTGACTCTTAGTCCAAATGATGATATTAATTATTTAGCCGGAGTAGAGGAACTCAATTATTTCACTGAAAACGGTGTATATAGTCATAGTTTCTTATTTCAAACTGAAGCCGTTAAATCAAATTTTTCTAAAATCACAAATACCACAAAAAACCAAAATAAATTTACACGTTTAGACACAAATTGGACATATGAGAATGTGGATAAGATGACTAATTGGTGGGTAGGGGATAATAGCATAACTAAAGTGTCTTCTTGGTCTAATTCAACTAGATTTGCTGGTATTCAGTATGCTACTAATTTTGTAGTTAGACCGAATTTAGTTACCTATCCGTTACTGGATTTTAGAGGGAAATCAGAACTTCCAAGCAGTATAGAGATATTTTCAAATAGTATACCTATATATAATGCTAAAGCTCATATGGGGGATTTTGATATAACCAATATTCCCGGTTATCACCGGTAGAGGTGATTTAATAGTTAAAACGCAAGATATAACCGGCAAAGTTCAGACAATTACTATGCCTTATTACGCATCACCGAGTTTATTACGTCCCGGGCTTTCACATTTCTCTTACGAAGCAGGTTTTCAAAGACAAGATTTTACTATATATAGCAATGCTTATAAATATTTAGTTCTAAATACTGATTATATGCTTGGTATGAATGATTATTTAACAAGCGGCGGACATTTTGAATTTTTAAAAAATAATGGAGCAGTAGGGGGTACTAATAATTTAAAAATCGGAAATTTTTGCATTATAGGCATTTCATCTGCAAATAATATCAAAAATTTCGGTCGTTCTCAAAGAATTAATTGCAGCTATACTTATGAATCGGAATATTTTGATATTAATAGTAATTTAGATTGGAATAATAGTAATTATCAGGACGTATATAACTATCCCGATAAAATTTTCTCAAGTTTAAATTATCAGATTTCAGCTAGCTGCGGTAATACCGATTTTGGTAATATAAGTGTTAATTTTGTGTCTTTTGTCGTAAATAACACAATGCAAAAAGGTAAACGCTCAAATATATTATCATCAACTTATCAAAGAAGTATTACTAAAAAAGGTTTCTTAAGTTTTACTATAGGTACCAATTTAAACAGTAAACGTAAAAATAATTTTGCCTATATACCATTTAACTTAAATTTAGATTCCAATAAAAGCATTTCAGTGACCGATTTATATCAAAATACATATCATACCAAGCAACTTGGTATTTCCTCGCCGATTACTTCAAATATGGGATGGGGATATAATGCTAACCTGATCAAAGCTAAAGCTACAAATTACAATGTACAAGTTAACCGTAACGGTAAAAATAATGATATTGGAGTTTATCTGCAGAAAAATGATACCGAAATAATGAAACAGTTTAATATCAAAGGAGGAATTTTCTCTATTGATAAAAGCTATTATGAGACAAGACCGATTAACGGGGGTCTTGCTTTAATTAAAGTAAATAGTTTAAAGAATGTTGGGGTTTATAATAATAATCTATTAGCTAGCGGGTGATACCGATGATAAAGGTAAAATGCTTGTACCTAACTTAACACCGTATGTTCCTTCCGAAATAAGACTAGACGATGAAAATCTACTTCTTAATACAGAGTTTGAAGAAATTGCTTTGAAAGTTGCTCCAAGAACAAAATCAGCGGTATTATTAGACTTTAATATTAAAATAATTAAAAGCATTGAAATGATAGTATTTGATAGTAATAAACATTTTATTCTATTTGATAGTACGTGAGTATTGAAGGTTTAGATGAAGAAATATTTGTAGGCTATGACGGTAAGATATATATTAAAGATCTTGAATTATTAAACGGTTCTATTTGTGACGAGAATGAGGAGAATAATAAATGCTGTCATTTTAGCGTACCGGTTAATAGAGATTTAAATGACCCTGTAATTGATTTAGGCAAAGCAATATGCAAATGAAGACTTTATTGTTACTCCTGTGTGGACTAAAAACGCTCCGTTGTCATACCGTGGCTTGACCACCACGGTATGACAAATTCTTTTTAAGCAATGTCAAGAAATCAATAATAATATTATTAATCAACATGATTATATCAGGAAATGCTATGGCGTTACTTGCAACATGTAATCCTTCAGTTCCAACCGTAAATTTCGGTAGTTTTAATGTCGGTGCCGTTAGCACAAATTCCGTTACTGCTTCAGTTACTTGTAGTACTTTATTATCACTACTTGTTAGTTATACCATAACTTTTAGTACAGGAGCTGCTAATATTTATAACCCAAGAAATATGATTAATGGGGTACGTAAGCTGAATTATAATTTGTATAAAGATGCCGGTTTTACTCAAATCCTCGGTCACGGTACTAGTAGTACTGTAACATTTACCGATAGCTATACACTAGGTCTTGAACCGGTCACAAAAAACTATACCGTATATGCACGCCTGCCGTCACAACCTCTTGCTGCTGCCGGCACGTTTCAAGACACTATTACCGTAACCCAGCCATGGCTATATAATAAAAAATCTTTAAAATCAAAATTCTTCAGCCTAGGTTCTAACTTTGTTGCTTACATGGATTGACTCCTAGGGTGCTAGACATTGCTGTCCGGTATTATGAAGCTGTATTTTTATTATAATATCAAAAACAATTTAAGTTTTATATTACTATAACTACATTTAGTATTTTTAGTTACTTAATATTTTTAACTTAAATAAAGGTCGAATTTATGAAAAATGAAGCACAACACAATCAACCAACTCCAAAACATGGTCGAATAATATTCCCGCTTTACACAATGGGAAAAGTTTGTGTAGATAAGAAGCTAATAGATGAAGAGTGGAAACTTAACGAATTTGCAACAGGGAAAGGGAGTGATGAGCGTTTTGGAAATGATGTTGCAGGGGAACCGCTACCACTAGATGGGCATATTCTTAATGATGGGCGTACAGATTACAGATTGGGTCAATGCTACTAATCAAGAAATAAGAGCGGAATTAAAAGATCCAACGTTTAACTGGATAAACTATATCATTAGAAAGCGAGAAAAAACTTACAATAGAATGGAATTATACTGCGTCACATAAAACTTGCGGTTATATAGTGCAAATGACAAAAGCAGAGTTTACCTTTGAAAATAGACTAAAAACACTATGATTTAGAAGAAATTTATAGTGAACTTTCTGATAAATTTCCTTACTGGGATCATACATTAGCTCCTTCTAAAATGATTGAAGTAACTTTTCCAGATAGAGAGCCAGGATATTATGTTGCAGAAGTTGATTGGATAGTAGCCGACACACCACGTTTGTTGCATCGTTTATTGTTGAGGTTACACCGATAGGTCTCTTAATACGAATGATGGAGAATGTCTTTAACGTTATTCCCGTATAGATAAGGTCTTGTTGCATGGATCGGGTTTCTTTCTGTTACGCTGTGACTTGATCGTGAGATGACAGAGATGGAATCGATCCTTAAACTTATGTCTACGCGAAAATGCAACTGAGAACCGCGCAACGTTGCCTTACTTCCGCAGGATAAGACTGTTTGTGCCTTAAGAAAGCATAATATTTGTACAAACTATTCTATATAGTAATCAATAGTGATTTGTGTCAAGTCAAAAATCTAAAAAAAAATAAATATTTATATTGAATAAATTATTATTCTCGTGTCTACTTAAGTGAAGATTCTATACACTGAATATGGTGTCATTTTTTCAAAATAAGCATTATAAATAACGCCTACAACCCCATTAGTACCTATAATGAACACGCTTAAAAAAAATAAATTTCAAATCACTATAAACAACAACCATAACAATTTACTTACTCCTTTCGGTAAAGCTATTCTGCGAGATCGATATCTTATGAAAGGTGAGGATTTTCAAGATTTATTTGCAAGAGTTTCTAGTTATTATGCCGAAAATAAACAGCATGCTCAGAAGTTATATGAATATATGAGTAAAATGTGGTTTATGCCAGCAACACCAATCTTAAGTAACGGCGGAACGGATAGGGGACTTCCTATTTCATGCTTCTTGAATGAGACCGATGATAGCTTAGACGATATAGTAAATTTATGGACAGAAAATGTTTGGCTTGCTGCACGCGGTGGCGGGATTGGCAGTTATTGGGGTAATGTTCGTGCTATTAATGAAGGGATTCGTGATAAAGGTCATTCATCCGGTATTATACCGTTTATTAAAGTAATGGATTCTATGACTCTTGCTATTTCGCAAGGTTCTATTAGACGAGGTTCATCGGCTGTATATTTGCCTATTAATCACCCTGAAATTGAAGAATTTATCGATATAAGACGTCCGACAGGTGGGGATGTTAACCGTAAAGCTCTTAATATTCATCACGGTATAGCTATAACCGATGAATTTATGAAAGCAGTTGAAAACAATACGGATTTTGACCTTGTTAGTCCTGCTACCAAAAAAGTCGTAAATAAAGTTAGAGCAAGAGATTTATGGGTTAAGTTATTAACTACTAGAATAGAAACAGGTGAGCCTTACTTGTTATTTATCGATAGTGTTAATAAATCTATCCCTGAGCATCAAAAAAAATTAGGGCTTCAAGTTAAAATGTCTAATCTTTGTAGCGAAATTACATTGCCGACGGGAATTGACCATCTAGGAAAGTCAAGAACTGCTGTTTGCTGCCTTTCCTCTTTAAATTTAGAGTATTACGAAGAGTGGAAAGACGATAAAGAATTTATCCATTCTATTATGTTGTTCCTTGATAATGTTTTAGAAGACTTTATTAATAAAGCACCGGATACTATGGCAAGAGCTAAATATTCGGCTTTACGTGAGCGAAGCGTTGGACTTGGCGTAATGGGCTTCCACTCATTTTTGCAAATGAAAAAAGTACCGATAGAATCGGTTATGGCAAAAGTTTGGAATAAAAAAATATTTGAATATATATCTGCTGAAACTGATAAAGCCTCAATAGAAATCGGTAAAGAAAAAGGAGCATGTCCTGATGCTCTAGATGCAGGCAGTAATGAACGATTTAGTAATAAAACCGCAATAGCACCTACCGCCTCAATTTCGGTAATAGCAGGTAATGCCTCACCAGGAATAGAGCCGTTTGCCGCTAATAGCTTTGTACAAAAGACTTTAACCGGTTCTTTTAACGTGCGTAACAAACATTTAGAAAAGTTATTAGAGGAGAAAGGATTTAATAATGATCAAGTTTGGTCTTCGATTGCAACACATGAAGGATCAGTACAACATTTAACATTTTTATCCGAAGAAGAAAAACAGGTTTTCAAAACCGCTTACGAAATTGATCAGAATTGGCTAATTGAACTGGCAAGCGATCGTACTCCTTACATTACGCAAGCACAATCTTTAAACATCTTTTTACCGGGGAATGTTAGTAAGAAATATTTAAATAATATTCATTTTAAAGCCTGGACAAAAGGGGTAAAAAGTTTATATTACTGTAGATCTACATCAATACAGCGAGCCGATAAGGTCTCGCATGACGTATTAAAGGCCGATTTTAAAGATTTAGAGGAACAAAACGATAAGTTATCAGAAGCCGGTAACTACGAAGAATGCTTAGCTTGTCAGTAAGTATAATATAACTATTCAAAGATATTTTTAGACCCAACAAATGATGTAGCATTTAAAAAATTGTTTAAGGATAAAACAAGGTGACTAGGCTTTCTCAATAATATTATGAGGTTACCTGAAGAGTTAAGGATTATCGACCTTGAATATATTTCAAACGAACAAGTGCCGGATTTATGGCAGAATAAAAGGAGTATAGTAGACGAAAAAGTTCGAGATAACTCCGGCAATATTTATATTGTTGAGATGCAAAACGGCTATGCCAATGCTTTTTTAGCAAGAGTACAAATTTTACAGTTGTATAGCATTTTCTTCGCAATTAAAAAGAGGAAAAGAATATGCTGGTCTAGCTCCTGTAGTAATGGTAGTAATTACTTCTGGATTTCAGGCATTGCCCGAGGAAAAAGAATGTATTAGCTATCATCAAACTATTAATGTCGGCAACGGTAAGCATCAACTGAAATGCTTGTCTTACGTATTTGTTGAATTAGACAAATTTACCAAAGAAGCAGATGAGTTAGAAAGTTTAGAAGATGATTGGTTATATATGATGGCTAAATTCGATAGAGCAAAAGAACCCCCGCAACATACAAAAGATGAAAATAGTACTATCAGTTTATAAAACTATTGGATAATTTAACTGGAGTGAAGCAGAATATGATAATTATATTAAAGCGATGCTGGATACTCAAACGGAAGAGTTAAATCAAAAAAGTAAATATAATGAGGGGAAAGCTGAGGGTATTGCAATTGGAGACACTAGAAGAAATACAGAAATAGCAAAAGAAATGTTAGCGGATAATGAGCCGATAGAGAAAATAATTAAGTATACTAAGCTTTCAAAAGAAGAAATAGAAAAATTAAAAGAAAAAAATTATGTCACTACTTGATGCAAATCCAATTTATAAACCGTTTTCATATCCATGGGCATATGAAGCTTGGCACACTCAACAAAAAATTCATTGGCTACCGGAAGAAGTACCGCTTGCCGACGATGTTAAAGATTGGAAATATAACTTAACTCCAGGGGAAAAACATCTATTAACGCAAATATTTCGTTTTTTTACACAGGCAGATATTGAAGTAAATAATTGCTATATGAAGCATTATTCACGAGTATTTAAACCGACTGAAATATTAATGATGTTATCGGCATTTTCTAATATGGAAACGGTACATATCGCGGCATATTCACATTTACTTGATACGGTAGGTATGCCGGAAGTAGAATATTCAGCATTTCTTAAATATAAGGAAATGAAAGACAAGTATGATTATATGCAGCAATTCGGAGTGGATGCCAAAGAAGATATAGCAACTACACTCGCAGTATTTGGAGCTTTTACTGAAGGATTACAGCTATTTGCTTCTTTTGCGATCATGCTTAATTTCCCTCGTTTTAATAAAATGAAAGGTATGGGACAGATTATTGCTTGGTCAGTGCGTGATGAAACACTTCATACTAACTCAATTATTACTCTGTTTAAGACTTTTGTAAGAGAAAACCCTGAAGTTTGGACAGAAACTTTACGTAAACGTATTTATGCAGCTTGTACGACTATTGTGCATTTTGAAGATGCCTTTATTGAACTTGCTTTTGAAGTTGGCGGTATTGAGGGATTAACGGCATATGAAGTAAGACAATATATTCGTTATATTGCTGACCGTCGTTTAATGCAGCTAGGACTCAAAGATGTATATTTGGTAAATCATAACCCCCTTCCTTGGCTTGATGAAATGCTAAACGGAGTCGAACATACGAACTTTTTTGAAAATAGAGCAACTGAATATTCAAAAGCAGCGACTACCGGTTCATGGGAAGAAGTATTCACTGAGATGGACGCCAAAAGCGGAGGCTAAATAATATACTTAGATAGCACTTGAAAAATTGGCAGCTATGTCTTTGTAAGTCCTAGGATGCTGAACGTTTTGTGTCGAAGTATACACATTAACAACAACAATAACAAAAAATTAAAAAATACCTAATCTTTATTTTTAAAAATTTTTTAAAATAGATTTAGAATACTTAAACATTTCGAGTAATTTTATGGCTGTTATAAATAATAAAAACTATCAAAAAGTTGTAGAAAAAGTTTTATCTTCTTCTAAACTTAATAAAGTACTAAAGAGTGTAATTCAGGACTTATCATCTTCAAAGAGTATAAGCTTAAGAACGATATTACTCGGAGCAAGATTTATTTTAACTAATCCTGTAAATACTTATAATCTTGTTAAGCTTGCTAACTCTTCTAAGATATATCTTGATCCGGAATTTCAAAAATCACTTCTTAAACAATCTCCAATATGGGAATTTTTAAAAAAACATTCGGATGATTTGCCTAAAATAGGTCAAATCTTAGCAAATGCGGGCTTTAGAGAATTTCAAGATAAAAGTGCTTTAGATGCAAAGGGACTCGAAATACTAAAAGAATGTTTTAAAAATGAACAAGTACTTAAAAAACTTCAAGAAATTGCAGTTGAAGTAAAGCAAGAGCTACCAAACTGGAATAAAGTGACTTCTAGAACTTTAGATATGCTGGTTACCGATAAAAACTTCCAAAAATTCTTTAACGAAAAGAGTGAAGATATTACGAAATACATACGTACAGGAGCAACTGAAATACTTCCAAGCGATTATATAAAAACTTTTGATGATATATTACAAAAACCCGAAAAGAAAAATTTATTAAAAATATTTAATGAACATCCTGGGTTTAAACAAGAGCTGGCTAAAAATATAAACAATCCTAATACTCTAAAAAGATTTAATAAGTTATCTCCTGAAAAACAAATAATTATTGAAAATTTCTTAGAAGAAGCAAAAGAACAAGCTAAACCTTTCTTAAAAGAACATTTTGAAACCTACAAAATTGATCTTAAAATTTTAGATATTATTCCTACTTTATTAAATAAAATGCCTGAGACAAAAGAGATTTTTGATACTCTTAATGCTCCAAATCAAGGTGTAATGATATCTCTTGAGAAATCCTTAGAAATGGTAGCTGGTGATGATAAATTAAAAAGTTTTTTTGCTAATAATAAAACAATCTTACCAAATATTGCTTTAGGTATTATTGAAAATACTCCTAGCGTACAAAGCATAACAAAAGAATATAATTTTGATAAACAAATGCTTAGTATTGTAGGCGAAGTTATGTCAAAACCGGAAATTGCTTATGAGATTATTGCAGACTTAAATAAAGGTGATTATATGAGTTTAACCGGTAATATAATCTCCGCCCTTAATGATCCTTCATTTAAATTAAAAGATATATTAGTAGAGCAAAATAAAGGAGGTCTATTTGATAATTTAATTACAGGAGTTTTAGAACAAGATGCAAAAAATAGCCAAACTATAAAACAACAACTTATAAATTATGGTCTGGAAGCGAGTGATGTTACAAAGCTAACGAGCATCATGCCTATATTACTTGATAAATCTGAATCATTAAAAAAGGTTTTTCGAGATTTTATTAAAGGTGATTATACGGGAATGGCAAAAGAGTTAATAGCTTTAACTAAAGATAATCCTGAAATTAAAAAATATTTAAACAATAATAGAGAAATATTTGCAAGTATTTTAGATAAAACTTTAGTAGAAATACCAGGTATAAATAACCTTGATAAGAAAGAATTATATAATGTACTTCCATCAATGTTAAACCATCCTAATGAATTAGTTAAAATTATAGAAGAGGTTGAAAAAAGTAATTATCGTGGGGCTGCTAATGCTATGTATAATCTAGCTCAAAAAACAAATTATTTGGAAGGGCAATTGCCGAATATTATAAAAGCAGGTTTTAGCTATGCTACTGAAAAAGTAAAAGATGTATTTAGTCCATCACAAGATTTTAAAGATAAAACTATAGATGAAATTACTCTTAGAAATAATTTACATAAAATCCAAAATGGAAAATTCAGTTTAGAGGGAGCTATATTAGTAGGTAATTTATCTAATATCGACTTCTCAGGCGTATCATTAAAAAATGCAGATTTAACTAAAGTCACTTCTTTAAAAGATTGTAATTTTAAAAATATTAATTTAGCAGAAGCTAAATTACCTGATAATTTAATGCTACTTACTGATACTTACAATCTTGATAAGGCTATCCCTCCTTTAGTACCTAAACTAATTAAAGAACAACAAGCAAAATTAATTGATAAGGCAATTGATAAAGTATTTTTACAAATACAAGCTGAAGGAAAAAGAAATGTACTTAGTAAAAAAAAATTTGCTCAACAAGTAAAAAGATTATATGAAGAAAATCAAACGATTAAAGACTATATTATAGAAAAACTAAATTCACTACCTATGAATATGGTTACTAACCTAGCTACTCCTAGAACAAATCAATATAAACATATTACAAATCATGTACATTCTCCATTACAAATATTGAACCCTTTATATGAAAATATTACAAATAAACAAAATATTAAGAGTAATTTATTGGCAAATATTTTAAGCGAGAAAATATCACAAAAACTTTTTGATAAAGGTGATAATAGAGGTGAAGATTTTTACATGATGAATCAGATGCTAAAAACTATCGTTTCTGAATATTCTAAAGAAAATCCTGATAATATAAATAATTTTTTAGAGCCAAAAAATCTAGAAAAGTTAGCAAGTAATATTGCCTCTACTTTATATTCTAAATCTAAATATACTGGGGTAGGCACTATCACCGGTGGAATTTATTTACCAAAAGAAATCTTCAATGAACAGTTAAAAGATAACTTTAAAAATGAGTTCAAAAATATTAATAAATTAAATGTTTTAAAAGAAGCAAAAAATATAGTTTCAGATTTAGATAGTAAAGTGCATATAGTAGATAATCACGATAAATCACATGCTTACGCATCATTACCTACAAAAAGTAAACAAATACAAAGATAACTCCATAAATCTTAGATCAAATTGATTTAATTACCATATTATGTAATATAAATTAAAATATTTAAGTAGTGCTTAATTTATTTCTTTTAATCAATTTTAAGATAATTTAATGTTTCTGTAATTAAATATATTTCATTATTTTTATGGCAGTTACAAATTCCATTAAAGATATTAAATTAAAGAATTTTAATAAAACTATTAAAAGGACATTATCTTCTCCTGATGCAGAAAGGCATTGACAAGCTTTATTTATGACCTTGCATCTCCAAAGAAAAAAATATTACCAGTTAGTATAGGAGCATTATTAAAAGGCGCGAAGTTTGCCTTCACTAATCCCGTAAATAGTTATAATCTTGTTAAACTTACAAGCTCCTCTGATATATATCGTAATTCAAAATTTCAAAAATCTGTTCTTGAAAAATCCAAATATAGGATTTTCTAAAAAAGCATGCTGATGATTTACCAAAAATAGGACAAATCTTAGCAAAAGCAGGTTTTAGAGAATTTCAAGAAGGTAGTTTTCTAGATCACAAGGGTCTTACAACATTACAAGAATGTTTTAAAAATGATGCTGTACTTAAAAGCCTTCAAGACATTGCACTTGAGATAAAGCAAGAAGTACCGGACTATAATAAAGTAACTTCTAAAACATTAGGAATGTTATCCACGGATAAAAAATTGCTTAAAATTTTTTAATGAAAAAGGCAACGATATTGCGCATTACATAACTGCAATACTTCCAGGCAACTATATAAAAGCTTTTGATGATATATTACAAAAACCTCAAAGTAATGACACATATGCAAAAGTTATAAAAATATTTAATGAACATCCTGAGTTTAAAAAAGAGCTGGTTGAAAATATAAACAATCCTAATGCTCTAAAAAGGTTTAATAAATTATCTCCTGAAAAATAAATAATTATAGAAGGTTTCTTAATAGCAACTAAAGAACAAGCTAAACCTTTCTTAAAAGAATATTTTAAAAGCTATAAAGTTGATGTAGATACTATTCCTACTTTATTAAATAAAAAGCCTGAAACAACAGAGATTTTTGATACTCTGAATGCAAATCAAGGAGTAATGGTGGCTCGTGAGAAATCTTTAGAAATGGTAGTGGGTGAAGTTATGTCAAAACCGGAAATTGCACATGCTATTATTACAGATATAAATAAAGGCGATGATATGACAGTAACAAGCCGTGTAATTACTGCTTTTAACGAACCTTCATTTAAGTTAAAATATATTAGTAGAGCACAGTAAAGAGGGGTTATTCGATAATTTAATTAAAGGCATTTTAGAGCAAGATGAAAAAAAATAGCCAAACTATAAAACAGCAGCTTGAAAATTATGGACTAGAAACAAAAGATACTACAAAACTGATGAATGTAATGCCTATATTACTTGATAATCCTGAATAATTAAAAAAGGTTTTTGATGGATTTATTAAAATACGGGAATAGCTAAAGAATTGGTAATGTTAACTAAAGATAATCCTGAGATCAAAAAATATTTAAACGATAATAAGGAAATATTTACAGGTATTTTAGATAAAACTTTAAAAGATGTACCAGGTATAAATAAGCTCGATAAGAAAGAATTATATAGTATACTAACACCTATGCTCAATCAACCGGATAAGCTGATTCAAATCTTAGAAAATATTGAAAATAAAAAATATATTAATGTTGCTACTAGTACAGGTAGTTTAGTTTGGAAAGAAGGGCAAGCACTGAATATTATTAAACAAATACTAAATGTTGTTAAAGCGGGAGTTGGTTATTGTAATCAAAAATCTGATAAGAAACCAGAATTAGAAAATAAAGTTCCGGCTGATGTATTAAAAGAAGCACAAAGTATCGTCTCAAATTTAAATAGTAAGATTAATATTGTAGGACTAAGACAAATACACTTTCCATTACTCCTATTTCCAATAATAAAAAGAAAGAAGAAATACGTAGATAAGCTATATAGTTTTAAAAGGGTTTTTTAAAGTTTGAGTAAATTCTTCTTGGTTAGCATATTCCAATGTGATTTTATCTTGTATCTGATTTTTAAACCAAGTAACTTGTCTTTTAGCATACTGACGGGTTCGTATTTGAGCTGCATTTAAAGCCTCATCTAAAGTGAGATGGCCGTTTAAATAAGCTAAAATTTCTTTTACCCCTACAGCTTTCAAATGCGTATAATCTTTAGGAGCAAATTGCTTTTTTATTAAAGCTATTTCGTCAATTGCCCCTTCTTTAAATATCTTATTTAAACGCTCATCACATGTTTTATATAAAAACTTTCGCTCAGGATTTAAGAAAATAATTTTGAAATTAAAATCAGATAAGATTTGTTCTTTTGGCAAAGTTTGAAAAGAAAAGATAGACTTACCGGTTTGCATGAATACTTCATAAGCTCTAATTAAACGCTGAGTATCATTTTGGTTTATTTTAGAAGCAGCAAGCGGGTCAAGCTTCTCTAATTTACCCCATAATTCTATATTGCCTATTTTAACATATAAGTTTCTTACCTGTGCTCGTAAATCTTCTGATATATCAGGAATATTATTATAGCCAAAAACTAAAGAATTAATATATAAACCCGTTCCACCTATTAATATAGGTAGCTTACCCCTGTCGGTTATTTCTTTTATTTTTTCTGTCGCAAGTTTTAGATATTTTATTACCGAGAAATCTTCTGTCATTGATAAGAAGTTATATAAGTGATACAAGATTTCAGTTTTGTAGCTTTTCGGAGGGGAGGCGGTAATAATAGGAATTTCCTTATAAACCTGCATTGAGTCGATATTAATGATTTCGCCGTTATAAGCTTTAGCCAGTTCATGACCTAAATAAGACTTCCCGCTAGCAGTCGGTCCGCATAATATAATTATACTCTTCTGCTTTGAAGAATTGTTTCTGCAAAACTTCGGATCACCTATTAAATATAGGCTGTGCGTACTTGCTCCTCGTTTTACATTCCCATTCTCCAAATCATTTGAGTATATTTCTTTCTTTGTCACTTGTTTAACTAATAAATACGAACTTATATCGTTATTGCGAGAAGGCATTGTCTACAAAATCGTCATTGCAAGCCAGCATTTATGCTGGCGTGGCAAGCTCAGGAGTTTTTTTATATTATCTTATAAGATTGCCGCGTCGTTGCTAACGCAACTCCTCGCAATGACAGAAAAACCTATCCATGTAACAACGTCTCGCAGGAATGACCTCATACCCTTAAACGGTTTCATCAGTATTAATAGTATTTCCTCAAGTCTCAGTATTAGCACCATCTGCTGGTCCACTAAATATTATTGTACCAAGTTTGTTGTCATAACTAATAGTTGGACCACTAAATAAGCCCGCATCACTGTAGTCAATGGTCAGACTATTTAAACCGTTAGATGCGGCTATGTTACTGTTAAGAGGATTATCAGTAGGCTCAAGGTCTTTATGTTTTATTACTAATGGTGCCTCAATGTTAATATTTAATGTATTTGCACCTATTGGCGTTATTGTAACTAATTTAGTATCAACAAATGAGTGATTGATATCTGAGATTTTTCATATTATTTTTCTTTATATTAATTTAATGTAAGAAAAATATATAAAATAATATTTTAGAAAGCAATAATGTTTTAATAATTAATTAATAACCCGTATTTTTCAAGATATTTATTAATTATAGTGATTATTTCCTCTAAACCATTCTTACTATCTGATTCAGCCCTTGCAACTATAATAGATTCGGTATTAGAGCTACGCAAGAGCCACCAACCATGTGCAGTATTTACCCGTACACCGTCTATATCATTAAACTCTATTTTCTCTTCTAATGATTTTGCTTTAATCTCTTTAATAATTTGTAATTTTAACTCTGAAGGAACAAAAATTTTAATTTCCGGTGTACTATAGCTTTTCGGTACATCCTCTATTATCTCATCTAGAGTTTTACTTGATCTACTAAGTAAATCTAAAAATCTAAGAGCTGCATAAATTGCATCGTCAAAACCAAAATATTTATCGGCAAAGAATATATGCCCGCTCATTTCGCCAGCGAGTAAAGCCTTTGTCTCAAGCATTTTGCTTTTAATAAAAGGATGACCTGTTCGCCATATTATAGGATGTCCTCCATATGATTTTATTTTAGCGACTATAAATTGGCTGACTTTTACATCAACTATTATAGTTGCGTTTGGATTTTCCTTTAAAATATCCTCAGCAAAAATGCATAAAATTTGATCACCGAATAATATTTTACCGCTTGAGCTTATAATGCCGATTCTATCACCGTCACCGTCAAAAGCTATACCAAGGTCACAATTTTGTTCTTTAACCACTTTTATTAGCTCCTGCAAATTAGCAGGATTTGTAGGATCAGGATGATGACTTGGAAAATTCCCGTCAATCTTACTATGTATGATTATATTCTTGTTTGAGAGATGCTTTTTAAGTTCTTCAACAATATCGCCGGTTGCTCCATTTCCACAATCCCAAGCTACTTTTAATTTTGGATTAATGTTTATTCCATCTAAAATACGTTTTAGGTATTTAGATTGTATATTATGGATTCCTGCTTTCGCAGAAATGACATAAGGGGATGCTGGTGTGGTATTGGAGTAGTTATCCAAAATCTTAGTCAATAACTCCTGTATCTGATCACCGAAAAAAGGTTTACCCTTTTGTAGTATTTTAAAGCCGTTATCGTCACGAGGATTGTGTGACCCCGTGACCATAATACTACCGGCGGGCGTAAAGTGTTTATCGGCAAAATATAAAACTGGTGTTGGAACTACGCCAATATTTATGATTTCAGCCCCTGCATTAGTTAATCCTAGTTCTAAAGCTTTACAAAGGTTAGGGGAGCTAAGCCGACCGTCTAAACCGACACAGATTTTATCGTTATCTTTCATTATAGTCATCTCGGCAAAACCAAAGCCGATTTTATAAGCTACTTCTTCCGTTAAATCTTTAAGGCTATTGCCTCTTATATCATAAGCCCTAAAAATTTCTTTGTTAATTTGCATAGAAAACTGTTTTGAATATTATTACATTGTCATTCCTACAAAAGAGCCTTGTTGCATGGCTCAGAAAACCTACTCGATGTTATCCCCGCCTACGCGGGAATGACATAAAACAATCCATGCAACAACACCTGCAAGTCGCTCACAATGACGAATTTGCATAGTCTAGAAACTAAAGTTCTCACCTAAATACACTTCCTTAACTTTCTTGCTATTTGCTATTTCCTTAGCACTTCCTTCTAATAATACTTTACCTTCAAAAATAACATAAGCACGGTCGACTATATCTAGAGTATCACGTACGTTATGGTCGGTAATTAATATACCTATATTAAATTCACGTAAATAAGTAATTAGATTTTTGATATCGGAAATAGCAAGCGGGTCAATACCGGCAAGCGGTTCATCAAGCATGATAAATTTAGGCTCTATTGCAAGTGCACGTGCAATCTCAAGCCTACGCCTTTCACCGCCTGATAAGCTAGCAGCGGATAAATCTTTTAAATGAACTATCGAAAACTTCTCTAACAAATTATGGGTTTTTTGTTCAATTACTTCTTTATCATTGTCAGATATCTCAACTACAGCCTTAATATTATCTTCAACCGACAATTCCCGAAATATCGAAGGTTCTTGAAGAAGATAGCCGAGTCCAAGCCTTGCTCGTAAATAAATAGGCAAGTTGGTAATATTTATATCATTTAAAAGTAATTGCCCTGAGTCCAGTTTCATTAAACCGATAATAATGTTAAAGCAAGTTGTTTTACCGGCTCCATTCGGACCGAATAAACCAACTATCTCTCCTTGTTTTATATTCAGAGATATATCAGTTAATATATTCCTTTTTTTGTAGGATTTTGATATATTTTTAACGTGTAAGCTGTCCATCTTTTTTATTTGTTAAGATTTTGTTGTGTGGATTAATTTTCAACGTCATTGCGAAAAAATTACGTAAGTAATTGACGAAGCAATCCAGTTAAAAATATTAATCTTTAGCATTTTTTAAATTATTTTCTGGATTGTCACACTTCTTACAATCGCTTGCAATGACGTACCAACGGTAAATAGCTCTATTTTTTAATAATATCTACATAGTAGATTAGTTTATTAGTTTTTAACACATTATCGTCACGCTGTAATATTACATTACCAAGTAGAATAAGTTGTTTATTATCGCAAAAATATTTAGCACTATCTGCAAGTAATAATTCATTATTTATTTTTCTTTCTACAGTCAATTTAGTAGGGACAACTATATGATCAATAGTTTGCTTTTTATCTATTGTTTTATAAAAAATATATAATTCTTTCGTTCTAAGTATCGCATTATCGAAGTAAACAATAACATTTCCAAGATATGCTGCTTTTTGTTTGGTTCTATCAATAATTAAACTATCAGATGTGATATGTAAATTTGAAATATTTTTATCATTAGCATATATTATGGTACTAATTATAAGAAGTAACACAAGTTTAATAATAGACATCTTTCCAAACTTCGCTTCTAGAGATAATTTAGACGTCGAATCGATACTCGTATCCTCAAGTACTTCTTTGTACGCCGCGGTGCTGCGTTCCATGTCTCCTTTAAATTCCTCTCTATAAGCTGGTTTGCAAGATTTCTAATCCGATAAATCGATGATTGTAGAGACATTGCCTTTAAAAATTATAATATTATTTTCATCTTTTGTATTAAAACTATCCGAAGTAATTGAAGAGTTTTTGTAAAGTAACTTAGCAGGGGAATGACCGGTTATATTCTTATTTACTAAATCAATCCTTGCATCATTAGTGTTAAATATGATCTCATCAAAAAAAAGTTTTACATCGTTTTTTAAATCTAATATGTTTGATTCTTCATCTAAAAAGCCTTCTTTCGCATTGATAATAAGAGTTTGGTCTTGATTTACGTTATAAATAACATTTATTATATCTAGTTTATATTTGTTATTCGACTCCTTTATAGCTCGTTCAGTTTTAATCTTATACGCATTTAAATTTTTATTTACTCCTTCAAAAATTGAATCTTTCAATATAATATTATACTTTAAATCAAAATTTTTATTATCTTTTAAACTTTTTTTTGTAACGTTAATATCGTTTTCTTCATGAATATAACCACTTTTAATTAATATATATCCTATATACAAAATTCCAACTGTTATTAAAAGATATACAGATTTCCAAATTTTTTTCGCCGTTTATAAGAAGAGGGCATAGATTTTAGCTAACCCCTATGCGTAGTAAATCATGAATATGAATAATGCCTATAATAATATTATCATCAACAATCGGTATATTAGTGATATTCTTGGCTTTCATTAAATTTAAAGCCTCTTTTGCAAATATTTCCGATGAGATATGAATAGGGTTTTTGGTCATAATGCTTGATGCTGTTTTTAAGTAGATTTGATCGTTAATATGACGACGTAAATCCCCATCGGTTATAATTCCCACCAAATTTTGGTTTTTATCTGTTACAAGTGTACAACCTAAACGTTTTTTATTCATAATAATTATAGTTTCGGCAAAGGAAGTATCTTCATATACTAAAGGTATTTCATCACCGCTACGCATTAGGTTTTTAATTTTTGTTAAATTAGCGCCGATTGTACCTCCCGGATGATAAATTTTAAAATCATCTTTAGTAAAGCCTCGTTTTTCATGTATAACAGTCATTAAAGCATCACCGAGTGATAGCATGATTAAAGATGATATAGTAGGAGCTCCAATTACAGAAGCTTCTGGGTATTCAGGTACTATTAATAAAAAATCGCTTCTTTTAGCTAAAGTAGAATTCTTATTCATTGTCATTGCAGCAATTTTTATGGAAGAGTTCTTGCAATATTCAATTATATTAAATAGTTCTTTAGTTTCGCCGGAATTAGATAACATAATTACTAGATCATTTCTCGTCACCATACCTAAATCGCCGTGACTTGCTTCTGCCGGATGTAAATAAAAAGCAGGCATACCGGTTGAAGAAAAGCTAGCAGCTATTTTTCTTGCAATATAACCGCTTTTGCCTATGCCGGTTAAGATTATCCGTCCTTTGAAAGATAGTAAAAATTCTATAATTCTGTTAAAGTCTTCAGGGATATTTTCGGATAATTTTTCTAAAGCACTTGCTTCACTAGAAATAACCCTCTTTGCGATGATTCGGTAATTATTTGTGTTGGTCATTTATTTACTCATTGTCATACCGTGGCTTGTCCACGGTATCCAGCAAATTATTAGTATTATGAGCTATTTTTGTGGATACCCGAACCGTCATTACGAGCAGCCGTAGGCTGCACGGCAATCTCATGAAATAATAACAAACTCCTGAGATTGCTTCGTCAATTACTTCGTAATTTCCTCGCAATGACGATTAAGCTTCATATCAATTAAAATACTTACGTTCTGTAATTACTTCAGCAGTTTCAGCATTATTATCTTTATTCCAAGCTCGTTTTTTACTAGAATCACGTCGCTGCTCAGGTTCTAAATTGTCCTTAGTATTATTAACATTAGTTTTTGGCTTTGTATTATTTGAAGATTTATCTTTATCGGCATTTTTAATAGTTAATTTTGCTTTGCCTTTATTATCAAAGCCTATTAGCTTAACTTTTACTATATCACCTTGTTTTAAAACACTGCTAACCGTTTCTATTCTTTCTTCTGACACTTCACTAATATGAACAAAGCCGTCTTTATTACCTAAATAATTAATAAAAGCCCCGGAATCTAAGACTTTCATTACCGTACCGTTAAATATTTCACCGATTTCAGGTTCAACGGCAATAGCTTTAATTTTATCTAAGGCCACTTTTAGCTTATCTCTATCTGAAGCATAAACAGACACCGTACCGTCATCGCTTATATCTATTTTAGCACCGCTAGTTTCACAAATTTCCTTTATTACTTTACCGCCCGGTCCTATAATATCTCTAATTTTATCCTTATCTATTTTTATAGTAGTAGTAGAAGGAGCATTTTTACTTAGTTCGTTATTTGGTTTACTGATCACTTTATTCATTTGCTCCAGTATATGCAAACGACCGAGTCGTGCTTGCTCTAAAGCTACTTTCATTATTTTAAAATCTACTCCAGATATTTTGATATCCATTTGTAATGCAGTAATCCCTTCGCTAGTTCCTGCAACCTTAAAGTCCATATCACCGAAATAATCTTCATCGCCGAGAATATCCGATAATACGGCAAATTTTTTACCTTCCTTAACAAGTCCCATAGCAATACCCGCAACCGGTGCTTTTATCGGTACGCCGGCATACATTAAAGCAAGAGAACTACCGCAAACAGTTGCCATTGAAGAAGAACCGTTAGACTCCGTAGTTTCAGCAACTACTCTAATGGAATAAGGAAATTGTACTTTATTAGGTAATATTGGATTAATAGCACGCCATGCGAGTTTACCGTGTCCGACTTCACGACGACTAGGTGCTTTCATCGGCATTGCTTCATTTACAGAGTAGGGCGGAAAGATATAATTGAGCATAAAACGCTCTTTATACTCACCCTCTAAACTGTCAACTATCTGCTCATCTAAACTAGTACCGAATGTAGCACTAACTAAGCTTTGCGTTTCACCTCTAGTAAATAAAGCTGAACCATGTGCGGAAGGTAGTAAACCTATTTCGCAAGCAATTTGTCTTATATCCGTGGTACTTCTTCCATCGATACGTCTATTTTTTTCTAAAATCTCGTTACGTAATATATCTGATTTAATAGCTTTTAAAGCTGATTCGATTTGATAATTACTATATTTTTTATTTTCTATGTTGCTTACAAAGTGTGTAAGAACTTTTTCAGGTATTAAATCTAAATTAGTGCTACGTTCTTGTTTAGATTTAATTGCAAAAGCTTGTTCAATTTCTTTTACAAATAACTTCTCAATTTCTTTCTTTAATGAAGCGGGATATAAAGCTTGCATTTCAAGTTTTGGTTTTTTAGCTTCTTCTGCTAGTTCTTTAATTATCTTTATTACCGGCTGAAAGCTTTCAAATCCAAATTTTACGGCTTCTAACATTTGTTCTTCAGAGAGTAAATGAGCTTCCGATTCAACCATCATTACTGAATCTGATGTTCCTGCAACTACTAAATCAAGCTGACTTGTTTTTAATAATGCAAGTGTCGGATTTAAAACAAATTCACCATTGATTAAACCTACTTTACTTGCCGCAACTATTTCTAGATAAGGAGCAGGGGATAGGCTAAGTGCAGCCGATGCACCGATAATTGCAAGTATATCTACCGGAGCTTCAGGATCATATGAAAGAACACTGCAAGTTACATACGTTTCATTCATAAAAGCCGGATGAAATAATGGTCTAATCGGTCTATCTATTAAACGAGATACTAAAACTTCTCTATCTGATGCTTTTCCCTCATGTTTAAAAAATCCCCCTGGTATCTTACCGGCAGCATATGCCATTTCTCTATAATTAATTGTTAAAGGAAAAAAACCTATGTCCTCTTTTGCTTTGTTAGCTACTACTGCCGTACATAATAAAACGGAATTACCCATTTTTACCGTAACTGCCCCGTCAGCTTGCCTTGCTATTTTACCTGTACTAAGCTCAAGAACTTGTCCGTTCCATGTAACACTCTTAGTTATTTCGTTAAACATCTATTTATCTCATTTCATAATTTATATTTTATTGTATTTTACCACGTCATTGCGAGGAAAATTACGAAGTAATTCGACGAAGCAATCTCAGGATATTTGACAAGATTGCCACACAACCTACGACTGCTCGCAATGACGATTATCCAACTATTTAATCTTTCTAATTCCTAGCTTACTTATTAAATCTAAATATTTGCTAACATTATTCTTTTTAATATAGTTAAGTAATCTGCGGCGGCGCCCGACTAAAATTAATAATCCGCGTCTTGAAGTATGATCTTTATGGTTAGATTTAAAATGCTCGGTTAAATTATTGATTCTTTCAGTTAAGATAGCACATTGCACTGCACTTGAACCGGTATCATTTTCCGTTATAGCATATTCTTTAATTAATTGTTGTTTACGTTCTGTAGTAATCGACATCGATAATTTCTCCTTAAATATATAGACTTCCAGTTTTAAAAGAAGTCTTGTGTTAAATTAAATACTCGTAAAGAATTAAAGCAACTCTTGTTTAAGCTACCTATTGCAAGCAAAGTGCCTTTATAGCGAACCCATAAAAGATCAACAGACATCTTGCCAAACTCTACTTCTAGAGGTAATTTGTATGTCAATCCGGTACTCGCATCCTCACGTACTAAAGTGTACGCTGTGGTGCTGCGTTCCGTGTTTCCTTTAAATTCCTCTCTATAAGCAAATTTGGCAAGATGTCTAAAGTCTTTTTCATAATTAAATAAACATTTCTGTCCATATTTAATTTGCTGTGCTTGGCTGTCAGTTGCATCAAGAACCAGGATGTCGTCCAGTATTGCTTCTATCTTTATACTTTTTTCCTCTAGGGAATTTTTGGTAATTTCGTCAGGCGATTTAATTCGGATAGCATTTTCTTCTTTAAATATTCCAACCTGAGTACGGCGTAATTCTATCACAAATCCTAAACTTTGCAAGGACAATGCCAAATCTTCTGCTAAAGTCCTTATATAAGTACCTTTTGAACATTCCGTATAGTATGTAGCGGTAGCATTTTTCTCATCAAAATTTAAACATTTTAGATCATAAATAGTTATATTTCGTGGCTTTAATTCTACTTTTTTTCCCTCTCTAGCCAATTTATAAGCTCTTACACCGTTAACTTTAAGAGCTGAAAAAGCCGGCGGTATTTGTGTTACGTTACCGATAAATTTAGAACATACGGCATAAGCTTCTTCTTGAGAAGGGATACAATCTTTTTTTGCTATTACTTTACCGGCATAATCGCCGCTATTGGTTTGCGTTCCGAATTTTACGGTAAAAATATAGGTTTTTCTAGCATCAATTAGCAGATGTATTAGCTTTGTCGCTTCACCTACGGCAAGCGGTAATATTCCTTCCGCTTCTACGTCTAAAGTACCGGCATGTCCTATCTTGGTTTTACCGAGTATTTTTTTTACTATGCTAACAAGTTGAGCAGAACTTATACCTCTTGGTTTATAAATATTTAACCAATAATTACTCATTTTAATTTGATTTTAACTTGACTTAAATTTAGAAAATCTTTAATATATAACTCTAGCCAATAGCAAGATAGGTTAGACCAAATAATGACGATTAACCCCAGTAATATAGAAAATTCTTCCTCTAAAATCAATAACTGTTTTTCCAAACTTACCGATTATATCTGGCCTATAAAACGCCACGAAGTTTCTAAATTTTTATTCATCACTTTATTAATGTTCTGTATTTTATTTATCCAAAATCTAATCAGAGCTTTAAAAGATAGTATTGTTACTACTATGATCGGTGCCGAGATTATCTCGTTTTTGAAGTTTTGGGGAGTGATGCCGTCAGCTTTTTTAATGACTGCTATATATGTAAAGCTTGTTAATAAGATGAAAGCAGAAAATATATTTTATCTTATTATATCAATATTTTTAACATTCTTTGCTCTTTTTGCTTACGTTATTTTTCCAAATCATGAAATGCTGCATTTCAGTCCTATAACCGTTCAAAATTTAACGGCAAGTTTACCTAATTTAAAATGGTTTATATTGCTTTTATCAAAATGGAGTTTTTCGTTATTTTATATAATAGCTGAATTATGGCCAAACGTAGTTTTCGCATTACTTTTTTGGCAGTTTGTTAATAATATTACTACAGTAGAAGAATCTAAAAGATTTTATCCGTTATTCGGTTTACTTAGTCAAACAGGTATTTATTTAGCAGGGCAGTTTTTAGAAAATCTAAGTAATATTAATGATTACGTAACTAATAAATTTGCATTGCAATCGTCTTTTCATACACTTTCTATACAAATTATACTAACTATAGTATTAATTTTAGGAATAATAGCTATTAAAACTTTTTGGTTGCTTAATCATAAAGTACTAGACAAAGAGCATATGGCATTACTCAGGTTTAAAGCAAAGAAAAAATCTATGACTATTGCCGAAAGTTTTCAGATGCTTCTATCGTCAAGACATATTAGATTAATTGCAACTTTGCTTATCTGCTATGGCATTGCCATTAATTTAGTAGAAGGTCCTTGGAAAGCAGCAGCTACTAAAATTTATAAAACTCCAACCGAATATGCAGCTTTTATAGGAAGTTATTTGAGCTATACCGGAGTATTTACTATTTTATTTGTAGTACTTGGTTCAAATATAGTTAGAAGACTTGGCTGGTTTACGGCGGCTGTTATCACCCCTTTAATAGTTTTTATTACCGGTATATTATTTTTTTCCGTTAATAATTTTGAAAGATTTGCCGGCTTAATAATAGCAAATTTTATTCTAACCGATCCTGCTTTAATTGCTATAACAATAGGTGCTATTCAAAATGTGCTTAGTAAATCAAGCAAATATACCTTATTTGATTCAACAAAAGAAATGGCCTATGTTCCTTTAGATCCGGAAATAAAAATAAAAGGCAAAGCTGCTGCCGACGTGATAGGTACAAAACTCGGTAAATCTGGTAGTGCATTTTTACAATCATTGGTATTTATAATATTACCTTCCGCTAGTTATCAATCTATTTCCATCTGTTTAATGATTATATTTATAATTACTTGCTTAACCTGGCTTTGGGCAACTAAAGCACTCAATAAAGAATATAAAAATTCTATTAAATTTTCTCAATAATATTAGTTTTTTCTTGATATTACTAAAATCTCTATATACTATCTTTGACAGTATAACACAAACTGTGAAAAAAGGATATGTTATGTCATTCCCGCGAAAGCGGGAATCCAGAAAAAAGCGAAATAAATCGAGCTTTTAATTTAAAAATCTAGTGTGCTTAGACTTTTTAGTGACTGGATTCCCGCTTTCGCGGGAATGACATAGAGGGTAAAAATCAATGTAACAACATCGGCTTGACTACTCATCACTTACAGTTTATGCTAATTAATTTTTGGTTAAATGAGAGGTTTTATGAGTAAAGACGGTAACCTAAATACAAGTGAATTTGATCCTTTAGCAAATAAGGAATATACAGAAGAACAAAAGCAAACATTAGAACAAGAGCAAAAAGAATTTTTATCTCAAACTACAACCCCAGAACTAGAAGCTGACGATGGTTTTATCGTTACTTCTGCATCTTCTGCTCAATCTACCCCTTCAACTAGTGCTTTATCGGGCAATATCTCTCCTGACAGTCAGACATCAGACCCAATAACCAAGGCTGTAAGAGAAACAATTATACAACCGCAAAAAGATAATTTAATAGAACAAATATTAAAAGACCTGGCAGCCCTTACAGACCATGATTTAGCTGAACAAAAAAGAAAAGAAATAGAAGAAGAAAAAGATAAAGATAAAACATTAAGTACTTTTTTCGGTAATCCTGCTAATAGAGAATTTATTGATAAGGCTTTAGAAAATCCTGAGCTTAAAAAGAAATTAGAATCAATAGAAATAGCCGGCTATAAAAATGTTCATAATACATTTAGTGCCGCTAGTGGATACCCTGGTGGATTTAAACCGGTACAGTGGGAAAATCACGTAAGTGCAAGCGATCTTAGAGCAACAGTAGTTAAAAATGATGCAGGTGATGAACTCTGTACCTTAAATGAAACAACTGTTAAAACTAAGCCTTTTACTTTAGCTAAACAAGACGGTACTCAGGTTCAGATCAGCTCATATAGGGAAATAGATTTTCCTATAAAACTTGATAAAGCCGATGGGTCAATGCATTTATCGATGGTAGCATTAAAAGCTGATGGCACAAAGCCCTCCAAAGATAAAGCCGTATATTTCACTGCCCACTACGAAGAAGGACCAAACGGTAAACCTCAACTTAAAGAAATAAGCTCACCAAAACCTTTAAAATTTGCCGGAACCGGAGATGACGCAATAGCTTATATAGAGCATGGTGGAGAAATTTATACACTTGCGGTAACACGCGGTAAATATAAAGAAATGATGAAGGAGGTAGAACTAAACCAAGGGCAGAGCGTTGATTTATCGCAAGCTGAAGATATTATAATAGGACAGGGACAAAGTAAGGAACAACCGCTAATAACTCCACAGCAAACAACAAGTTCATCGGTTGAACCACCTCAGTATAAACAACAAGTACCGCCAATTACTCCTACTAACCAACCACTGCAACCTGAGACTTCACAAATGCCACAGTCGCAACAAGTAAATCCAAACCTTCTTAATGCAGCTACGGCTTTATCAGGCAGCATGCAAGATTTATTAAATTATGTAAATGCAGGTTTAACAAAAGAAATTGATTTAATTAAAGAAGCAGCCACGGCAATTCTTAATGATAAGAAAAGTGATATTGCTGAAAAGCAGGCTAATATCATTGCTTTAGCTGAAAATACGGTCAATAATAAAAACCTCACACCAGATGCAAAAGTAGCTGGAGTCAATGCAGTATTAGAAACCATAAAAAATGATCAGAATACCCCAGACCTAGAAAAATCAAAAATGCTTGAAGCTACAGTAGCTATCGCTTTAAATTCAGAGAATCTTGAGCCGAAGCAAAAACAGCAGATATTAGAAAAGGCAGTAGATGTCGGTTTAAGTCTTAAAGATGATGCAAGTAGAGCTGCAGCAATTGACGGTATTACGGATGCTGTAATAAAAAGTAACCTTTCTACTGAAGATAAAGGGACAATGTTTATAGCAGTAGGTGATAAGGTTAATGTCTCTGAATTAAGCAATGCGGAAAAACAAAAATTATTAGGTTCTGTATTAAAGAAAGGTGTAGAAGCCCAAGTTCTCAGTCCGGCACAACAACAATTGATGCAGCAGAATTTAGATAAGATTACGGCGGAACAAACTAAAAAAGATACAATAAAAAAAGTAAATGATATTTTGTTTGATCCTCTAAGTAATACTGAATTAAAAACAACAAACATACAAGCCATTATATCTAATGTTTTAGATGGTCCGGCTACAGCAGAAGTCAAAGGCGAAATAATTCAAGAAATTACTAACACAGTTGCAGGAAGCTCGCTTGAAGCTCACGACAAAGCAGCGATTATTAAAGGGATAAGCGAGACTATAGCTACTCATAGTGATACCTCTTTATCCTTACCTAATAAAGCACTTATTATGGCATCAGCGGAAAAAGGTATTGCAGAAAGTCAGGCCAATTTACCTGATAGAGAGCTAATGACTAAAGGGTTAGTAGACGGTATTTATGAAGGCAAAGGAGGTCCTGAAATAACTAAGGCAGTTTCTAGCGGGATCGATAATAGTAATATTAATGACTCTGAGAAAGAGGCACTTAAAAAAGCTAAAGATGCAGCGAGTGAGGCAGCTTTAGATAGAGAAACTCAAAATTTAACTGAAGGGTTAAAAGGACAGAATATAGAAGAACATAAGCCTCACGATGATATATATAACAAAGTTCGGGAAGTAATTAACGCTGTTAATCCTGTTATAGAAGCATTAGAAAAATCTAAAGAACCGGTAGTGTCGGCAGAAGAAAGAATTGTACAAGAAACTTCTAGTATATTAAATAATATATCTAAGCTTGCAGTTGAGAAAGTCAATAATTTTCGTGCTATGCTTTCTCCAAATGGTAACCTTAAAACTCTTGAAGAAAAAAAAGAGGAATCAATAAAAAAAGTAGATGAGCTGGTAAAGGCATTTGGTACTAAATCTTCTACTGAAGAACAGCAAAGTTTCATTAAAGCTAATTTAATTGATGATAAAACTTTATCTAAAGAGATACGTTTACAAACTATAGATAAGTTATTACAAGAACAAAAACGAGCAGAAGCAATTGAAAACCCTAGTGTTAAAACGGAAGATGTAAGGGTAGTATCAGGAAAGTCTAAATTAAAACCTATAAGTAAAGATAAGCCGGATATTGAAAAAGCTAAAATGGTAGTAGGAAGAGATAGAGTTAATATCAAAGGGAATATAAAAATTATGAGAGCATTAATGAATGCAAGAGATAGCATTCAGTCGGAAAATTTAAATAAATCAACACCTATTAAAAGAGAGTCGTCCCCTCCACAACGCTGATCAAGATTTGTATTCTGTATATATCAAGGCAAGCAATGGTATTCCCGCTTCTGCGGGGATAACATAAATGATATCACAACATAATCAGGATGGTAGCTTGCCTTTATGCATTAGTTTTTCTTTCCAGCTAAACATTTTACTAAATTATTAATGGCTTGTTGTTCTTCCGTGCTATTAATTTTCATAAAATTTCTTGAAACTTCAATGCACATACGTTGATGTTGAGTATGTACGGGCTGCGGTTTATTAGCTTCTTCTAAACCTTCAAAGAAATAATCAATATTTCTATCTAAAGCTTCTGCGATTAGTACTAGCCTTCCTACAGAAATTCTATTAATTGCTTTTTCGTATTTTTGTAATTGTTGATGCGTAACATCAATTACTTCAGCCAGTTGTTGACGAGACAACCCCTTAGCGAGTCTTAAAGAATAAATTTTCTTGCCGATAAAACTATCGATTTTTTGTATAATATCGTTTTTTCTACCCATTATCCTCTCCTTGGTTACTAATTATATCTATATTTAAAAATTTTCTTTGAACAAAAATGATATTATCCTATATTATTATAAAACATGTGGTTATTAATAATTTAATACCATTAAACTTATCCAAGTATAAGTAGAAATAATACCATAAATTAATATTACAAGCAACTATAAAATAACATTTTTTAAGTTTTTTGTAATCATTTGGTAAATAATTATTAAAGAATAAAATTATTCCTTATCAAATAAAAATATCATAAAAACTTTAAAATTATTTTTAAAATATGAATACCTTATGTTTTAAAAACTTACTTACTGAAGCATAAATTAACAATTTATAAAAAATAAAATTTTGGTGTGTTATAGAAAAATATAAAATTAATGCAAGGAAAAATTTCATTTCTATATTAATATTTCAAATCAAGGATAAAGTATAGTTTCATTTTAATTATAAATTAATTATTTACAGCGAACTTATTTAAGATTAAATATAAAATTAATAATAACAACTTAGCTTTTATAATGAGAAAAATTTTTAATTGTCTTTACGTAGCCTTATTTAGAACAATAGAAGATGATGGCGTTGAACATTCGGGATATATGTCATTCATGATACTTTTATCTATTTTCCCTTTCCTAGTATTCTTATTAGCTTTAACAAGCTTTTTAGGAGCTTCAGAACTTGGTCAAAATTTTATACAAATTTTTCTAGAGAGTCTTCCGGAACAAGCAACGGAATCAATAGAAAAAAGAATACGCGAATTACTAAGTGCTCCTCCTCAAAGTTTAATGAATCTTGCCATAGTAGGCAGTATTTGGACTGCTTCTTCTTTTGTAGAATGTTTAAGGACTATTTTAAATCGTGTATATCAAATAAAATCTCCACCCCCTTATATAAGAAGAAGATTACTTAGTATTATACAGTTTCTTATAATTAGTGCCTTGATTACCTTTACTATGTTTCTTTTAGTGGTGATTCCAATATTATTTACAAAAATTCCGATAATATTAGAGACCATTGAAAAATATAAGATCATTTTAAATTTTATAAGATATTCTTTAATTTTAATTTTATTATTTTTAGGTGCCTCATCTTTGTATTATATATTACCTAATGTAAAACTAAATTTTATTGATGTATTTCCAGGGGCTTTATTAACTGTGATATTATGGATAATAAGCGGCTATTTGCTTTCAACTTATATAGTCTACTATAATCAATTAAATCTAATGTATGGTTCACTTGGTAGTATAATAGTTACATTAATATTCTTCTATATTATAAATATGATATTTATCTATGGTGCGGAATTTAATTATCTAATGAAAAATTATGAAAATATAGAGTGAAGTGCAGCTTAAAGCACTTCATCAGTATTTAGTTTTACAAAAATAAAATAATTAATTGAAACAATTTTCAGCAGTTTTATATTTAATATTTAATATCAATCTTTATTTTAGTTGTAAAAAACAATTATTGTTTAGTTTTTAGGTTTTGTGAACAAAATACAAATTATTTAAAAAAATCCGGTTTAAATAACATAAAGCTCTCCTGAGATGATGTCGGTAATGGAGTTAAATTATATTGTGGATCGAAAGCATTCCCGTAAATTTTTTCTATTGTTTGGAGCGAACTTGGAGATTTTAAAGCCAACAATATTGACTTTAAAATAGTAAAAATTGCTATATATGGATCGGTTTCGGGGGAAGATAAGCGATGTTCTAAACGTTTGGGAAAAGCATTTGGAGTTCGTACAGCTACGCTTCTATTATTCCCACCGTACGATATATGCGTAGGAGCCATAAATTTTTTATTTATCCGTGAATAATCTAGAGTAGTAGGCATAAAAGCGAGTAGGGTGTCTAACATATAGTGACATAGCCCTTGTGCTGCTAAAATTATATAATAATCATTGAACTCGGAATTAAAATTAATATGAAAATGCATACTATTACCATAATCATCCAAAAACGGCTTAGGCGAAAAATCTATATAACCGTTTAACTGCTGTGCCATTTTTTTTAAAATAGTTTTAACATCTAATATATTTTTTATATATTGTATTAAGTTTACAGAAGGGGGGAGATCTATTTCAAATTGGTTATTGCCTTTTTCTTTTTTTATTTTAGCAATTTTAAATCTAGCTAAGTATTTTCTTGAAAGTATTTCAAATTTAGCTATATCAATATTGTGACTTAAATAAAACTCTATTTCTACGCCGATAATAGGAATTAGGTTATAGTCTTGATGAAATTGTGCTATTATTTTTTCTAGCTGTTTATTTTTTTGTAAACGACCGGATAAAGTATTAATAAAACTATTATAATTAATATGGGATATTTTCATGGAAGGATTAATAAACGGATCAGTTTATTATAAAATTTTTGATAAAACATTCAATAATTCTAGTCATAGATATATAAAAAAAAATAACTCTATAAATGAAACAGAAATAGTTGAAAACAAAAAATCTATTACTACTTATTTTAAAGCACAAGATATTTTAATTTTAAACCAAGTACATGGCAATCAAATTGTTAATGCTGATGAGTCCATAATTGCCGTACCTGAAGCAGATGGCAGCATTACAACTAAGAAAAATTTAGTATTAGCGGTACAATCGGCAGATTGTGTACCGGTATTACTTGCAAGCGGCGACGGTAAAATAATCGGAGCGGCACATGCAGGTTGGAAAGGAAGTATAAATAATATTATTAGTAATATAGTTACTAAAATAACAGAAAAAGGAGCAAAGAATTTAATAGCAGTGATAGGTCCTGCTATAGCTCAAAGTTCATATGAAGTTGATGATGAATATTATAAAGCTTTCTTAAGTAAGGATATTAACAATAAACAGTTTTTTATAAACTCTATAAAAGAAAAGCATTATATGTTTGATTTACCGGCTTTTGTAGAGTTAAAACTTAAAGAAGCAGGCGTCAAAGATATAAAAAATATTGCTGAAGATACTTACACAAATCCATTAAAATATCCAAGTAAAAGACGCTCATATCATTTGCAAGAACCTTATAATCAGAATATATTATCAGCTATCGTAATGAAATAATGGCATTGCTAAATAAATATTGATGGTTTGAAAAAGCTACACCATTGCAAGGAGGCGTTGTTGCATGGACACTGAGTCATAATTGTGAGCAGCCGTAGGCTTGCGTGGCAATCTGGATTGCTTCGTCAATTACTTTATAATTTCCTTGTAATGATAGGAAAACCGGTCTACGCAACAATGTTCGCTCGCAATAACGATATCTATCTTTATTTAGCAATGCAAAAATAACTCTTCATTTATCGGAGTATATTAATGAATCAAGATAAACCTTACTATCAAATAGTTTATGCACCAAACGATATTTTTAAAAAACAAGCAGAATATATAGACATTGTTGATGATAATATTCGTACTATTGTCGATAAAATGCTTCAGAATTTACATATAGAAAGGGCAGTGGGCTTGGGTGCTAATATGGTAGGAATATTAAAGCGTATAGTGGTAGTTGACCTACATGAAAATAATAAATCATCGCCTATAGTTTTTATTAATCCGGACATAACTTATTTTTCAGAAGAAAAACAAACTTTTATTGAGAGTTCTTTATCGTTTCCAGGCATTGAAGCATCTATTACACGATCAAAAGCAATCAAGGTAAAATATCTTGATTATAACGGTAATAAGCAAGAACTAGCAGCAGAAGGCTTTTTAGCAACTGTAATTCAGCATGCAATAGATTATTTAAACGGCAAAACTTTCTTAGATTATTTATCAAAACTTAAGCGTGATACACTACTTAAAAAGATGCTAAAACATGTAAAACTCCATCCTCCACATATTCACGGTAGCGGTTGTAGGCATTAGACATTTTCTCAAACTTCGCTTCTAGAGGTAATTTATACATCAAGCCTAGATTCGTATCCTCACGTACTAGTGTATACGCTGTGGGTTACCAATAGCCACACTTGATAAATCCTTAAAACAAGCAAGTAAAGCCGCTGGGGTCGTAGTATTGTGATCACATCTTCACAAGTCGTAGCCAAGCTACCCAGTCACGTTTGCCTAAATCTTCTTCAAACGATAATAAGTCTTTTACCGTCTGCTTACATATTTCTACGGAAGGGATTATAAGTTCTTATTCTTTTGTAGAATTTAGTAGGCATTGCGTTTTACAAACTTGTTCTAAATGGTAAGTATAAAACATAGCTTCATGCATAGTTTTGCCGCAGGTAATAGCACCGTGATTACGAAGTAACATCACATAATTCTGTTTAAGGTCAGTAACAAGGAGCATTATAATTATGATATGATATTCTGTCGTAAAAATGTAATACCCATTGACTGATCGGTAAAAGCCCGCATTTTAAAGCAGAAACGGCAATAGCTGCAGGAGTATGATAATGAAAAATGGCAGAAATATCAGGGCGTGTTTTATAAATACTACCATGAATAAAGTAACCGGTGTTATTATATTGCTATTCTTCTCCTTCTAAAATTTGTCCGTCTAAACTAACTTTTAAAAGATTCTCTGTAGTTACTTCTTCAAATCTTAGTCCAAAAGGATAAATATAGTAAAAATCGGCATTTTTAGGTCTTGCGGATAGATGCATATAAGTATGATCATCCAGCGATAAATACGCCATTATTCGGTAAGCGGCAGCTAAATTATATTTTATATACATAATTGTTAAAATCTATATTGGTTTTATGTTATTCTTGCGTGATGTTGTTGCGTGAATCAGCTTTCCCGTCTGAGCTACGGAAATTGCATAGCAATTGATGAAGCAATCTCAGAAGTCTGTTATCATTTTATGAGATTGCCACGCAAGTACTACAACTGCTTGCAATGATGGGGTAATATCTACACAACAAGGCCACACAGGAATGACATAGGAGCTGTGCAACAAATCCTCAACGCTATTTAAAAGGAGCGTATACCGCTTCTTCCTTTGTTTCTATAATCGCTTCTTTAGGAGCTTTTATGCATTCTTGTAAGGATTTCTTACCTAAATACGGTACTAGATTATAATTTAATATATAGCATTGTAAATTATCTTTCTTACCGCTAAAGTTAAATTCAATTTTATTGCCTTGCTCTAATAGCTTTTTAACTTCTGTTGTTTGCTGGATAAAATTCTTTTGTTCTAAGTTTAAGTGTTTGATTCTTAGTATATTTTTTACTACGGAAAACGTAGAAACAGCAAGCAGCAGAAGGAATATAAATAACTCTTTATTACTTTGCTTGTGTAAGAAAATACTATTTTTAACATACGAAGCTGCAATCATTCCGATAGCTATAACATAACATCCAAGATATCTAAGTAACGATGCCCCTCTAATTGCCTCTTCATAACTAAAGTTAAAGAAATATAAATATAACCGCCACAAAGCAAAAATTATAAAACACGCAAACGTACTTATCAGGAAAAATTTATATTCTTTCAGCAAATCCGGTTTATATTTACGAATTCCGTACCATGCAGCTATACAAATAGTATATACAACTAAACTTCCTTCTTTTAATAAGAATAACAAGAGAAATTTACCGTAATTTAGTAATAATGATCTATGCTGTTCATTAAAATTTTCAGCAATATATACTAAATTGCTAAAACTATGTTCGCATCTGTCAAAAAAATCATGGGTGTTTTTAAAATAACTCATCCAAATAAAATTACACAAAATAGGTAAAGTAAGTAAAATCAGATACGTAATATAATCACTTGATCTTTTAGGCTTTTTATAAAAAATTGTATAATGAGCTATAAGAATTATCGAAGCAAAACTAGCAAGCCATGTTCCAATTTCTCGGAAAGAGGCAAGTAATATCGTAATAGGTAAAATAAGCAATAATGCTTTTTTCTTGTCTTCCGCAAGGATATAAATTACAAAAATAGCTCCGAACATTAAGCCAATAGTACTATCGTTATATATTGAACGAATTCCGGTCGTATATAATACTACGCCGCAAAGTAAAAGTGAAAACAACATTCCGGTTTGCCACAATTTCTTATTTGCGGCTAAAGGAGCTAGAAATGCTAAATGTAATAAGAAATGAGCAAATAATACGTTACCGTCCGAATAACCTGAAAGTAGCAGCATAAAATAATGATAAACAGCAGCTCCTCTTGGATAATGGGCATGAGTAGTAATAATGGAAGTTAACGAAGACTGATTTTCAAAAACACCGAAATATAACAATTCTTTAGTAAATATTCCCCAATGTGAGAAATCATCATAAGCATGCAGCGATGCATCTCTGGTATAAAGAAAAAACAAAAGAATCAATAAAGTAAATACAATGATTTCAATTATATTTTTTCTAGATTCCTGCTTCCACAGAAATGACATGAAGGAGGTATTATTGCGTAGATCAAGAAATGCGTGCGGTGTCATACCGTGGCTTGACCACGGTATCCAAAAATATAACTTAAAAATACTAAACATTTTTAACTGGATCCCGCGATCAAGTCGCGGGATGACAGGAGCGGAGCCACCCCCCACAACAACGCCTATGAAATGCAAGAATGACATTAAAGCTAAAAATATACCGATGAAATAATATATATATGTTGCAGCCGGTAATAGCTTTAACATAGCAAAACAATATAAAATTGGTACTAATATGCTGATTATTACGGGAATAGCGAAAGTCAATCTTGTTTTGAAATATTTGGCAAAAAAAGATGAAAACCCAAAAATGCTTAATATCGGTATTATGATCATATTAATTTGTAAATAATTTTTTGATCATTGCGTGGACCGGTAAAACCCACTGTGTCACCCCGCGGCTTAACCACGGGGTCCAAAAAACAATAAAAAATACTAATAATTTTAGTATTTTTAACTGGATCCCGTGGTCAAGCAACGGGATGACAGAGGTGAAATTGATTCACACAACAAGGCCACGCGGAAATGATATAGAACGAAAATGTCCGGTACTATAGGTATCCAATACCCGATCGTAACAACGCCTTTATCACCCGTGTTTAATTTTAGCTTGTGCTGCGGCGATTCTTGCTATAGGGATACGGTATGGAGAACAAGAAACATAGTTTAAATTCATTCTATGAAAAAATTCTATAGAGGCAGGGTTCCCTGCATGTTCTCCGCAAGCTCCGAGTTTCAAATTAGCATTACTGCTTTTTCCGCGTTTTATAGCAATTTCAATTAATTCTCCTACTCCTTCTTCATCGAGAGTAGTAAATGGATCGGATTCAAAAATCTTTTCTTCTAAATAATATGGAAGAAAAGAGGCAATATCATCTCTAGAAATTCCATATGTAGTCTGAGTTAAATCATTAGTACCAAAACTAAAATAGTCAACTTCCTTAGCTATTTTCTTACTGCCGAGTGCTGCCCTGGGTAGTTCTATCATAGTACCAAGCGTAAAGGAAAACTTATATCTATAACGTTGCTCTAATTCCTCTATTACCGAATAAATATCCATTTTAAGCTTTTTTATTTCACCTACATTGCTAATTAAAGGGATCATTAATTCTAAGTTACATTTTATATGTTCTTTTTTATGTAGCTCAAAAATAGCTGTAAAAATTGCTTCAATTTGCATTTGGTAAATTTCCGGCGAACATATACCAAGTCTACATCCACGGTGACCGAGCATAGGATTTACTTCATGCATAGCATGAAGACGTTGATTAATTATTGATAAAGGTAGATTTAAGCTATTGGCCAAATTCTTTTTATCTTCTTCGGTGGTAGGTAAAAACTCATGTAACGGCGGATCAAGTAATCTAATATTTACCGGTTTATCTTTCATTACTCTGAATAAAGCTTTAAAATCCTCAGTTTGCAGAGGTAATAATTTCTGCACGGCAAGCTTTCTCCGTTCTATATCAGGAGCAATAATTATGTCTCTTACTAAAGGAATTTTATTTTTATCAAAAAACATATGTTCGCTACGACACAAACCTATACCTTGAGCTCCAAACTTTATAGATACTAAAGCATCGTTAACTGTTTCAGCATTTGCACGAACTTTTAAGCTACTAATCTCGTCTGCCCAATCTAAAATTAATTTTGATTCCTCACTGAAAGTAGGTTGAATTAACGGCATTTCACCTAAGAAGATTTTACCGCTACCTCCGTCAATCGTTATAATATCACCTTGTTTAATAACTATGTCGCCTGCTGTTAATATTTGCTTTTTCTCATCTATAGATAAATTACTTGTACCGCAAACACAAGGCTTCCCCATACCTCTTGCCACAACTGCAGCATGTGAAGTCATTCCCCCTCTAATAGTTAAAATACCTGAAGAAACATGCATTCCGTTAATATCCTCAGGACTAGTATCATGGCGTACTAAAATTACTTTATGATGATGAGATAATTTTTCGGCATCATAAGGTGAGAATACTGCAATACCTGTTGCAGCCCCAGGAGAAGCAGGTAGCCCCTCAGCAATAGAAGTAAGCCCCTTACTGTAATCAATTCTTGTATGTAATAATTGATTTAATGATTCCGGATCGATTCGCATTAAGGCTTGTTCTTTAGAAATAAGCTTTTCTTCTACCATTTGTACGGCAATATTAATAGCAGCGATGGCTGTTCTTTTTGCAGTACGTGTTTGCAAAATATATAGCTTATTATTTTCTATAGTGAATTCTATATCCTGCATATCTAAGTAATGTTCTTCAAGCTTTTGTGCAATTTGTGATAACTCCTTAAACACTTCCGGCATCATTGCTTGCATAGAATTTGAATCATTTGCAATAATAGGCATAGGTGTTCTAGTTCCCGATACTATGTCTTCACCTTGAGCATTTATTAAAAACTCTCCAAAGAGCTTTTTTTCTCCTGTAGAAGGTGATCTAGTAAAAGCAACTCCCGTAGCTGAAGTTTTACCTAAATTACCAAAAACCATTGCTTGGATATTAATAGCCGTACCGAAATCCTCCGAAATATTATTGATTTTTCTATATATAACCGCTCTATTACTCATCCAAGAATGTAGCACCGCTTTAATTGCCGATTCTAACTGTTCATAAGGATCATTAATTAGTTGCTTAGTATACTTAATATGCAACCGTTTGAAATCATCAATAATTTTTTCTAATAATTCTACGGTAATATCGCTATCTTTATGAATATCGGCTTGTATCTTGTGCTTTTCGTAAATTTGTGCAAATAGATCACTAGGTATAGATAATACCGTTGAACCGTACATTTCTAAAAATCTTTTGTAACTATCAAGAGCAAATCGTTTATCACCGCAGGAATCCGCAAGAGCATTACACACTTCGTTATTCATTCCAAGATTAAGGATAGTATCCATCATTCCAGGCATTGAAATCGTAGAGCCCGAACGCACCGATAACAATAAAGGATTGTTTGTACTGCCGAAAATTTTACCGGTCATTATTTCAAGTTCAGTGATAGCTTTTTTTAAGTCGCTTTGAAAGTTTTTAGGAAAGTTATTATTGTGGGTATAAAAGTAATTACATAGCTCTGTAGTTATTGTAAAACCATCAGGAATAGGTAATTTTAGGTTGGACATTTCGGCAAGACCAGCACCTTTGTTACCAAGTATATTTTTCATGCTAGCGTTTCCATCACTACCATTACTGCCAAAATAATAAATTAACTTTTTCATATCATATATCAAAATTTGCTAACAATTTATGGGTTTAGGAGTATTAAATACATATTTATACAGTATGAAAAAAATAGTAGCAACGTTAAATTAAGAATATCTTTAATAAAATAGTTGAAATTTTAAATTTGTTATTATACTTGTTAATTTAATTATATCCTGTGTACAAAAGTCAAATTTTCAAAAAAAAATCTTATTAATTTTTGCTAAAAAATATCTCAAAATAGCAAATCAATTAGAAACCTTCACAGAACCTAATAAGTTAATTAAACTTATTCTAAATGTTATTGACTAATTTAAGAAAATTGACCATAATTCTAAATGGTCGTGCAGTTGCGTGATGATATAGCAAAGCTATAGATCACGAGGAAAGTCCGGACTCTATAGAGGTATGGTGCCGGTTAACCTCCGGCAGAGTATTATTACTTTAGGGACAGTACCACAGAAAATACACCGCCAAGTATGAATACGAAGATCAACTTCAAAAAGCGCTAGGAGTTCACAAGACGAGGAACGGAGCGTATACTTAATACGTGAGTACCGTAGTACTTGTGAAATGACGCAGCCAATTTTTGCAGTTGATCGAGTATTTTTGGTAAGGGTGAAAAGGTACGGTAAGAGCGTACCGGTAAGTTGGTAACAAATTATGCATGGTAAACCCCACCAAGAGCAAGATCAAATAGGCGTTACAGAACTTATCAAGTTCCCGGGTTATCTCTAACCGGCTTGTAATGCGGGTAGATCGCTTGAGGTAAACGGTAACGTTTATCCTAGATAAATAACTGCAATGAATTTATATTCATACAGAATCCGGCTTATAGACCTTATTGTCATCCCGCGACTTGATCGCGGGAGCCTAGAAAACAGCTTAATAAATATTGATAGATCCTGCGATCAAATCGCGGAATGACTAGGACTGTAAAATAATTTAATGAAAAAGTTATATCATAATCCTATTTGTCCTCTTTCAAGACAAGCCCGTGTCTTCTTAAAAGAATTAGATATAGAATTTACTACGATTAAAGAAGATTATTGGCAATTCAATAAAGATTTCTTAAAAATAAATCCTGCCGGAACTTTACCTATTTTAGCAGAATCATACGGCTTATTTGTGGTAGGTATTTATCCTTTTGTTGAATATCTTAATAGCAAATATCCGAATTTTAATTTTTTAGATGAAGATATTGATATTTGTTGCGAAATTAGACGATTATTCTTTTGGTTTAACGATAAATTTTATCGTGAAGTTACTAAGATTATTATCGATGAAAAAGTTATAAGATCAATTGCTAAAATGAGCAGCCCACGAACCGAGTTTTTACGTGTTGCAAAAAATAATTTAAATTATCACTTAGAATATATAACTTCTTTACTAGAAAAAAGAAGTTATCTGGTATCGGATTCACTAACTATGGCCGATATTGCCGCAAGTTGTCACTTATCGGTACTCGATTACTTCGGTGAGATTTATTGGGATAAATGGACGCTTATCAAACATTGGTATTCACTAATTAAATCAAGACCGGCTTTTAGGTTATTACTACAAGATAGAATCCCTGGCTTTACCCCTCCAAACTATTATACAGATTTAGATTTTTGAATAGACTTCTTTGGAAACTCTACTTCTAGAGGTAATTTGTGCGTCAATTCGCTGCTCGCATCCTCTCACGTACTTCTATGTACGCTGCGGTGCTGTACTGCGTGTTTCCTACAAATTCCTCTCTATAAGCGCGTTTTCGAAGAAGTCTAATATATAATTTAATAATTTGATTCTTTCCGTATCATGAGCTTTTAGTATTTTATGAATATTATTAAGAGATTGATTTTTTATGAGTGCAGGCTCATATTCAAGATGCACTCCACTTAAAATAGCTGTTCCGTCGCCGTAAGTACATCTTATTATTGCAGCCTGAGAATCCTCATAACTTGCTATTATTTCAGTATCTTTGGTATTTTCTGCATCAATAAAATATCCACCGCCATTATAAAAAGCATAACAATCCTTAATATTTAAATTAAGTGTTGGATTTATTTTTAGATAAGCAGCTCTTGCTCCTTTATGTGAGTTGTAATAATAAGGAGCAAGCAATGGTCCTCTAACCGTTCCATTGAAAATCTTTAATTCTCTTTTACTTATAACCTCTATATTTGTTCCTTTAGCGAATTCTACATAGTTACCGCTGTAGTAACTGCCTGCACATATCCCAAGAAAATTACCACCGTTTTTAATATAATTCTTTATATTAGCATTTCCTTTGCCTTGCAATTTTTGTACATAGTATAAATCTCTTCCACCGAGTAAAATAAGTAATAAGGTGTTTTGAACCCACTTTTCGTCTATAATTTCTTGTGCAGTAATATAATCTACGTTATACTTTGGAGCATAAAGTCTTAAGGTATGCACGCAATGCTTAATACTTTCTTTTGAAACTCCTAGATCATTATAAATTTTTATTTTCATTTTTATATTCTTGACAAGGACATTATATAATTCTATTTAGTGTAATTACTTAAAAATAAATCATGCGGTAATTTTATGCAACTTAATTCAATCTCACTACCGTTAACCACAAGGCAAGCAATAGAAATAGTTTTAGGAGTGGCATTACTTACTATTTGTTCACAAATAGTAATACCTATAAAGCCTATATTTATTTCATTGCAAACCGTTGCAGTGATATTCATCGGACTTACATATAATAAGACTACCGCACCTTTAACAATATTATCTTTCATAACTCTTGGAGCAATGGGAATCCCTGTGTTCGGAGAATTTTCAAGCGGTTTACGAATATTATTCGGTCCTACCGGAGGATATCTAGCAGGTTTTGTAATTGCCGTATATGTTATGGCTAGCTTAAAAGATAAAATTTTTACTTCTAATCAATGGTTAAATCAGATATCTTTATGTTTGATCGGTAATATAATTATTATGAGTTTAGGCTGGATGTGGCTCTCTACACTCTTAGGAGCAAGCGGTGCATTTTACGGCGGCGTATTACCTTTTATAATACCGGGAATAATTAAATCAGTATTATTAATTGGACTTATCAATGCAGTAAAACCAAAAACCCGATGAACTTCAGTATTGCCTAAAAAAAGTTGATCTAAAGTTTCGATGTCATTCCCGCGAAAGCGGGAATGACATCGAGTAGGTTTTTCGAACCATGCAAAAACACCACATTTGTAGGAATGGCATCAATCTTTAAGTTGACCACAAATATGGTATAACTCTATCATTCATGAAAAAAAATCAATAACAATGCTAATACCGCATTTTCCGGTGCCGACCTGGAAAAATAACATTAAATATGATCTTGAAAATATAACAAGACTTTTAAGAGCCTTAGGTAACTCTCATTTAAGACTTCCTCCCGTCATACATATAGCAGGTACAAACGGTAAAGGTTCAAGTAGTGCTATGCTTAAAAGCATCTTTACGCTTGCCGGTTACAAGGTACATTGCTATACATCTCCTCATTTATTAGAATTTAATGAACGAATTGTAGTAGCAGGTGAGAAAATCTCGGATAATGAATTATGGCAGGTGTGTGAGCAGGTGAGGGTAGCAAGCGAAAAATTTAATATTGAACCTAGCTTCTTTGAAGGTACTACGGCAGCAGCGTTTCTAGCATTTGAGAAAACAAAAGCCGATATATTAATTTTAGAGACGGGACTAGGCGGTCGGTTAGACGCAACAAATATAGTAGAACAACCTTTAATTACTTTAATTACACCTATTTCATATGATCATATGCATATGCTGGGTAATACATTACCCCTAATAGCAGTTGAGAAAGCTGGTATTATGAAGTCTTGCGTTCCTTGCGTTATAAGTATGCAAGTTTTAGAAGTTTATGAAACATTATTTGCCAAGGCTGAAGAGTTAGAAGTACCGAGTTTCTGTTATGAATATGATTTCGGTATTAAAAAGACGGACAACGGATTTATTTATTCATCACGAAATTTTACCTATGAGTTTCCGACTCCTTCGCTACTTGGTGATCATCAATTAATAAATGCTGCAAGCGTTATTGCCTTAATAAGCCTTATTAACAAACAATTTAATATTAATAATGAGGTTATTGCTAAAGGATTACAAAATACTATTTGGCCTGCTAGAATCGAAAAAATAGAACCGAAAAAATATTCTAAATTAATAGGTGATAATGTTCAAATTTGGATAGACGTAGCTCACAATAATAGCGGAGCTCAAGTTTTGGCAAATTGGATGCGTGATAATTTAAAATCATCGATATATTTAATACTCGGTATGACTAAAAATAGGAATATTGAGGAATTTTGCTCTTACTTTAAGGGTTTGACAATTAAAGGTTATGGCGTTAAAGTTTTATCCGAACCACTAAGCCATAGTGCAGAAACAATAAATTTGGAAGGCAGAAAGAGTGGTATTGATTTTAGCGAAAGCGACTCACTCGAAGAAGCGATTAGTGATATAAAGAAGATAAACGGCGATAATAAAGCAAATATTATAATAACCGGATCGCTTTATTTAGCTTCCGATTTTTATAAGTTACTATGATGTCATGCCTGCGTGGATACTAAATCGTCATTGCAAGCAACTGCAAGGAGCGTGGCAATCTCATAAAGTAGGACTCCTGAGATTGCTTCGTCAAAATTTTCAATTTTTCCTCGCAATGACGTATTGATTCTTGCTATAAATATATAAAAACCAACATAGGAGAAAATAACATGACCTATTGCAACAAATCTAATCAAACCTCATATCCTTTTATCTTACCTGATTTACCTTATGAGAAAGAAAGTTTTAAACCACATTTTACTCTCGAGACTCTTGATTATCATCATGGTAAGCATCATAATACTTATGTACAAAATCTAAACAATTTACTCAAAGATAAAGAAGAATTACAAAAAAAAGATTTAGAAGAAATAATAGAATGGTCATCACAAAACTCAAATGCGGCTATTTTTAATAACGCAGCCCAAATATGGAATCATACCTTTTTTTGGCATTCAATAAAGCCGCAGGGCGGAGGTAAGCCAAGCGGTAAAATATTAGAACAAATTAATAAAGATTTCAGTAGTTTTGAAGAGTTTTGCGAACAGTTTAAGCAAGAGGCAGTAGGGCAGTTCGGTAGCGGCTGGGCATGGCTTGTATATCACGATAATAGGTTACAAATTATAAAAACCGCTAATGCCGGTACACCTATAGCAAACGGTATGAAGCCGCTTCTTGCATGTGATGTATGGGAACATGCTTATTATATTGATTATCGTAACAAACGACCTGATTATGTTGACATATTTATTAAGCATATGATTAACTGGAAGTTTGTAGAAGATAATTTAATAAAATAAAACTATGGCTGATATAAAGGTAAGAAAACATCCTATTATTAATAATCTGAAGCAAGAGTCAAAAACTCCTGTAGTTAATGAGCAATCTGATATATTAGAGGAGTTAAAAGACCTAAAAAAATTCAACAATCTTCTAGCAATCAAACAAAAACATTGCAGGAGTTAGAGCAAGCACAGAAAGCTCCTATCGAATATATAGCTTTTAGTGGAGGAGGAGCTAAGGGAGCACAATATATTCCGGAGCTTATGAGGCAGCAAAAAAAGCTGGTATTTTAGATAATGTCAAGGCGGTAGCAGGTTCTTCCGCTGGTGCTATAACTGCCACAGTGGTAGCTCTTGGGACACCCGCCTGAGCGATTTGAAGAAATTTCTAAAAATACAAATCTGCAAACTTTACTTGGAAAAAAAGGATTTTCTGCGGATATAGTACAGTTAAATAAAGACGGTAAACCTTTATATGCTCTATTAGAACTTGTTATTAAAGAAAATATAGGAAATTTTTTACAGAGATCAGATATAGTAAATGTTAAATATTATAAAGCTCTTGATGAATTAAGAGAAAGATACAACCAAAAAGACGGTAAAATATATTTTAAGGATATAGCGTTACTGCGAAAATACGATCCAGTGCAGTATAAAGATTTAGTAATTATGGCAACTCAGCAAGAGACAAGTGAACTAACTATTTTCAATAGCTTTGATACGCCAAATGTTGAAATTGCTTTAGCTTGCTGTGCTTCTGCTTCTATACCGCTTGTTTTTAAGCCGGTAGAAATTGACAGTAAAAAATATATAGACGGCGAATATAGAGATAATATACCAACAAAATATTTTACTGGAATTTGATACAAAAGCAGTAACTGATAATATGGAGGAGATTCCCTTAGCTAAAAAACAAGGTAGAACTCTAGCTATGGCTTTTGGTACGGGTATGATGGAAGCTGATGCAAATATTGCTATATATAGTGCAAAAAAATTTGATAGCCCAAGTGATATCGTAAAGTTTTTAGCTGATATATTTATTTAAGACGCTTGCAAAAGTAGGAGGAAAATTTAAATATACTGAAACTCTAAGAGCAACTAATGAACAGTTACGTGAAAATACTTTAAACACTGTTGTTTTAGATACTACCGGAATAGATACTTTGGATTTCAAAGATGCACCAAAATATTCTAATTATTTGCATATTAAAGGATATTGTCAAACTAGAGAACATTTGAATAATCATGACCTTGGCAAAGAAGCAGATAAAATATTTGACCATCAAAAAGTTCTACTAAATGTTTATGAAGTTTATGATAATAAAAATCTACATAAAACATTTGGCACTAAATTGTTAGAAATGTTTATTCAGTCAAAAGAAAATAATACTTCTAAATGGCAAGAAGGAGTTATTGAAAATCATGATGGTAAAGCAAAGATGTTATTATCATTTTGTAAAACCGGAGCATTAAACGAAAAAGAATTAAATGAAAAGCTTAAAGAATATGTAATTATTGCTGCAACTAATCGTAATAATACACTAAAAGCCGATACAAACTCATTGAACGCTTTATTGTATACCTTAAATGATACTACTGCTTCAAGTAAAATAAAAGATAGTTTCATTGAGGTACTTGGAATAGATAAAAATAAAGATGTAAGATTTGATAAAACTAAAACCTTTGATGAAAATATTGCTAAGTTTAAATTTACTAAACAAGATTTAGAAAGCTTTATAACTAAGAGTAAAAGCGAAGCACCAAAAATGCAAAGCAAACATAGTGTAGCTACAAGTCATGTCAGTAGGGGGCAAGTTAGGTGTTTTTATGTCATTCCCACGAAAGCTGGAATGACATCGAGCGGGTTTTTCGAGCCATGCAACAAAGCTCGCCTTTCCTCGCAATGACGGCTACTAAAAAAAATGAATATCGGTAAATTTAAACTAATTGTTTTTGACAAGCTAGACAGTACAAACTCTGAGGCTATGAAAATGGCTCAGAATGCTAAAGTTGATTCAAACTATGCAGTACTTGCCAAATCTCAAACTAATGGACGTGGTAGAAGCGGCAAAAACTGGCAGTCTAGGTCAGGTAACTTACATGTAAGTTTACTAATAAAGCCTGATAAAGAGCTAGAATTATTGCCGCAATTATCTTTTGTTATGGCACTTAGCGTTTATGATAGTATAACCTCTTTATGTCACTCCCATAGTTCTATATGTCATTCCCGCTTTCGCGGGAATGACATAAGGAACGAAAATAACATTATACAACTAAAATGGCCCAATGATGTATTAATTAACAGTCGGAAAATTGCCGGTATACTTCTTGAATCTGTTAAAGTAGAAAATAATTATTACCTTATTATCGGTATCGGCATTAATATTACCTATCACCCTGATAATATCGACCAGCCTACTACTAGCTTAATAAGCGAAAATCTACCACCTATAGAACCGCAAGCTTTACTTGAGATATTAATAGAAAATTTTGAAGAATATTATCAAATTTGGCATAATAACGGTTTTCCTTTTATTAGAAAAAAATGGTTAGAACATGCTTACAAGTTATATGAAAATATTAGCGTTAAATATCAAAATGATATAGTAACCGGTCTTTTTAAAGATATCGATAATACCGGCAGAATAATATTGCAACTACCTTCCAAAAAAATAATCTCTTTTTCCACTGCCGAACTTTTTTTTAATAAAAATATTACTAAATTTAAATTGTAGATTTAATTTTTGTTAACTTCTACTTAAGCTCCAATTTAACAAGGTAATAAATATATGCCCCAAGAGAATAACAACCCAAGTTATCTGTCTCAAGCGTTTTTAACAAATGCATATGAGCAATTAAACGAATTTAAAAAACTTTCTTCTAATAACATTCGTACATTAATGCAAGATCTTATAAAATTGAAAAAGCTTTTAAATGTACACTATTTACGGGTAATAACAACGCATGTGAAGGTTTAGTAGAATTATAGGACGAAGTAATAAAAAATGCCTAATTATGAACTTCAAAATATAAATATAACACAATTTAGAGATATTATGGTCTTAGTCGGAAGAGAACTTAAGCATGAACAATGTATAAATACCTCCTTATTGTCAGTAAATATTAATGAAAAATTTCTCAAACCAAGTGTTGTTACTCACGTAAAAACTATTGAAATATGTCAACAGCAAAATAGTGAAGATCCTTTCGTAATTAACGAGTCAGAAATATTTAATCAAAAATGCAAGGTTAAGCAGTACAGAATTTGAGCAATTTAATAGCTTTTTTAAAGCAAGATGTGGAAGTAATTTTGCTTTGAGATTTAGGAATTATGCAGATTATAGAGGAATTAACGAAGTTATTGCTAAAGGGGATGGTAATTTAAATAAATTTCAGCTAAGGAAGATATATAGCGATCCTATTGCTCCTTACGAACGAGTTATCACTAAACCGGTTAATATAATAGCGTAATTCTATATATTAATAATGTAAGCACTATGGGCATTGTAGATTACAACGATGGTATAGTGACCTTACCAAGTCCCTTAGGTCAAGATGTAATTTTAACTGCTGATTTTACTTTTGACGTAGCAGTTAGATTTAGTATAGATAGTTTTGAATATTCTTATTGTAATGACGGTTCTATAGCGTTATCCAACATAGAGTTAGTGTAGGTGATTATATGAGTATTGCGATTGAAGAGGTAGTTACAAAGCTTACGAATTTTGTTTATTGTTTTCAAATTAAGCGAGCGAGCGGTGAGGAATTAAACTTAACAAATAGCGATCATGCTATAAAAAGTGAAGAGAGAGTTTTTTTACCGAATGCCAGTTTAGATTTAAAAGAAGCAGAATTTAATGATTCCGCACAAAACCATATAATCATTGAAGGTATTTTTGAGGAAAACGGCATTACGACAACAATCGATTTAAATAATGCTATTGTTAAAATAATAATATATACTGACAAAGTTTTTGAGCATTTCGTTACATATTATTGCACTTTATATACAAAATACGATTTAAACTTTTAAATACATTTAAAACCCGAAACGGTAAAATATAATCAGACTATAATTAATCGATATAGCAAAACATGTAGAGCAGTTTTCGGAGATAGTCAATGTAAAATAGATAAAGCTTTATATAGTGGCATATATAAGGTTAAAGAAATGCTCAAGGACAGTTTAAGAATACTAGATTTAGATAAAGAAAACGGCTATTATAACGGCGGTCAAATTATATTCAGCGAAAATCATTTTAACAGTAAAGTTCTAAGCAATTTCGGTGATTTGATTATATTAGAGGATATTATACCGGATTATGTTAAAGATGCCGAGGAAATAAAAATTACTGCCGGATGTGATAAAAATTTTATAACCTGTTGCAATAAATTTAATAATGCTATAAATTTTAGGGGTGAACCGCTAATACCAAAAATAGATTTTATAAATTTAGTATAATCAATGAAACAAAGTTTTATAAAACTAGTATATGCAGAGCTAAAGAATATAATAAATATGAAAAGCTCCAAACAACAGCAAAAAAAAGAAACGCAATTAATTGATTATTTTAAAATAGTTGAAAGTAATATATTATATACATTTCAAAAAATAAAAAAGGAATATGAAAGAGACTAAACGTTTTTTTAACAAAAATAATAGATTAAATAAAGGTTATGCTAAGACTTTTAGTGTAAACGAACCTGATAATAATTTTTACCGTAAAAAATTTGAACATATATTACCGCCAATTGATTTAATCAGTGAGTATGAGAGTATTTATCCCGGTACTTTACAGGAATTAATGCATATGGCACAACAAGAGCAAGCTCATAAGCATGCTATAGACCTAAAAAACTTGAAAATACAGGCAAGAGTCGCTAAATTAACACGAATCTGTTTATTAATATTTGGAATTTGCCTTGTAGTTTCAATTTTTTTTAAAACTGTCTAAATAAAATTAAAGATAAAATATTTTATTTACTTGTAATTTTAAATAAAATAAGTTAAATGCAATATATATTTATTTATAAACATAATACGGAGAAATTTTATTTCTAAAAATAATTTTCCTAAGGCTAATAGAGAAATCAGAGCTAGAGAAGTTCGTTTAGTAGGCGAAAACGGCGAAATGCACGGCGTCGTAAATATTAGAGAAGCATTAGATATGGCGGAAAGAGCTGGTCTTGACTTAGTCGAGATATCACCGAATGCTGTACCCCCTGTCTGTAAAATTCTAGATTTTGGTAAGTTTAAGTACGAAAGCAAAAAACGTTTGCATGAAGCACGCAAAAAACAAAAAATCGTCGTACTTAAAGAAATGAAATTTAAACCTAATATTAGTATAGGTGATTTTGAAACTAAATTAAGAAAAATAAAAGAATTTTTAAAAGACGGAGATAAAGTAAAAATTTCTTTATGGTTTAAGGGACGAGAGATTCTTCATAAAGAGGTCGGTCAAGAACTATTTAAACGTATAGAAGTAGGGCTCGAAGGACTCGTTAAAATCGATCAGCATGCTAAAATGGAAGGTAAACAGATGATAATGATCGTTAGCCCTGATATTAAGGTACAATAGCTATTCAAATCGTCATTGCGCGCGAACGTAGAGAGTGTGGCAATCTCAGGAATTTTACTGTTTCATGAGGTTGCCGCGTCGAGGCTTTGCTTCTCCTCGCAATGACGTGTAATAACAACAATAAAAAGTCAAATCTAAATAAGTTATGCCGATTAAAATTTTAATGCCTGCTTTATCTCCAACTATGACGGAAGGAAATCTAGCTAGGTGGTTAAAAAAAGAAGGGGACAAAGTGAATCCTGGAGAAGTAATTGCTGAAATTGAAACCGATAAAGCAACGATGGAAGTAGAAGCAGTAGACGAAGGTATACTTGCTAAAATAGTTATCCCACAAAATAGTCAAAATGTACCTGTTAACTCTTTAATTGCCGTGTTAAGTGAAGAGGGAGAAGAAAAAACGGACATTGATGCGTTTATTGCAAAAAATAATAATGTATCACCGTCACCGAAAACAGATGCTAATCTTCCGAAACCCCACGAGAATATAGCTAATGTAGAAGAACAGGTAACAGTTATAAAACATGATGCTAGTAAAATATTCGCCTCACCGCTTGCAAAAAGACTTGCAAAAATGGGAAATATTAGATTTGAGAGCGTGAAAGGTAGCGGTCCGCACGGTAGAATAGTCAAACAAGATATCTTATCATATACTCCTAGCACTGCTCATAATAACATAGTTAGCAGAAATCCTGAAGAATATCGTTTAGTACCAAATAATAATATCCGCAAGATTATAGCCAAGCGTCTACTTGAATCTAAACAAACAGTTCCACATTTTTATTTATCTATAGAATGTAATGTCGATAAATTGTTAGATATAAGAGAAGACATTAATAAATCTTGTTCTGAAGATAAATCAACAAGGATATCGGTTAATGATTTTATTATTTTAGCAGTAGCCAAAGCTTTACAAGAAGTGCCAAATGCCAATGCTAGCTGGGGAGAAGATGCCATGAGATATTACAATAATGTCGATATTTCAGTAGCGGTGGCGATTGAGAACGGGCTTGTTACACCAATAGTTAAAAATGCCAATCAAAAAAACATTCTAGAACTATCTCGTGAAATGAAAGCATTAATAAAGAAAGCAAAAGATAATAAATTAACCCCTGAAGAATTTCAGGGCGGAGGGTTTACCATTTCTAACCTCGGTATGTATGGTATTAAGAATTTCAATGCTATAATTAACCCACCGCAAAGTTGTATAATGAGCGTCGGAGCTAGTGCAAAACGTGCTATAGTCAAGAATGATCAAATAACTATAGCAACAATTATGGACGTAACTCTTTCTGCCGATCACCGAGTATTAGACGGAGCAGTCGGTGCTGAGTTCTTGGCAGCATTTAAAAAGTTTATAGAGAGTCCCGCTTTGATGTTGATATAAGTCGTTATTACGAGCAGCCATAGGCTGAATGGTAATCTCGTCAAATATCCTGAGATTGCTTCGTCGAAACTTTCAGTTGCTTCTCGCAATAACGTTGAAATCTCACCCATAAACAAATCACAATAAAATAACATGCGTTTTTCAGATAATTTAGCAAAAATTTTAGATAAATACGAAAATTTAGGCAACAAACTATCTTCCGGCATTATGGGAGACGAGTTTGTTAAGGCATCTAAAGAATATGCAGAACTTGAAGATGTTGTAGCAAAAATTAAAGAATATAATAAGGCTAAATCTGAGCTTAAAGAAGCAAATAATTTTAAGCTAGAAGTGGGACTTGATAATGCCACTTTAGAAATGATTGAAGACGAAATATACACTCTTGAAAATTCGTTACCAAAACTTGAAAGAGCCGTAAAAATTGCTTTATTACCAAAAGATGATGCGGATAGTAAAAGTGCTATTATTGAAGTTAGAGCAGGAAGCGGTGGAGAAGAAGCTGCACTTTTTGCTGCCGTACTTTTTAATATGTATCAAAGATACGCTGAGTTAAAAGGATGGCGTTTTGAGATATTAGCAATTTCCGATACGGGAATAGGCGGTTATAAAGAAGCATCGGCGTCAATAAAAGGCAAAGATGTATTCTCTAAGCTCAAATTTGAGTCAGGCGTTCATAGAGTACAGAGAGTACCGGAAACGGAATCACAAGGACGTATTCATACTTCGGCAGCAACGGTTGCAGTACTTCCTGAGGCTGAAGAGGTTGATATTAAAATTGAAGATAAAGACTTAAGAATCGATACTTATAGAGCTTCAGGGGCTGGTGGACAGCACGTTAATACTACCGATTCTGCCGTACGTATAACTCATATCCCTACCGGTATTACCGTAGCCTTGCAAGATGAGAAGTCACAGCATAAAAATAAAGCAAAGGCGTTAAAAATTCTACGTGCTAGAATTTATGAAGAAGAACGACGTAAAAAGGGACAAGAAAGAGCCGATAGCAGAAGAGGGCAGATAGGTTCGGGAGATCGTTCGGAGCGGATACGTACTTATAATTTCCCACAGGGAAGAGTATCCGACCATAGAATAAACTTAACACTTTATAAGATAGACGAAGTAGTTAAAAACGGACAATTAGATGAGTTTGTTGAAGCTTTAATTGCGGATGATGAAGCTAAAAAACTTTTAGAGATATAACTGTATATTGTCATTGTGAGTATCCTAGCAAGTAAATCACTAATTTTGAAACTACGACATAACTCGGTGACTATATCTTCGTTAATCATTTTCTGCTGCCAGATTTTACCGTTTATAGATGCTTGTGGTTTCATTTGTTTATTAGACTGTATTTTTACTGTATATTGTCATTGTGAGTAGGCATTGTTGCGGAGGACGAATTTTTCTCGAGCACCCCACGTGGCTTGACAGAGGTGAAATTGATCCACGCAACAATGCCTACTCACAATGACAATATACAGTAAAAATACAGTCTAATAAACAAATGAAACCACAAGCATCTATAAACGGTAAAATCTGGCAGCAGAAAATGATTAACGAAGATATAGTCACCGAGTTATGTCGTAGTTTCAAAATTAGTGATTTACTTGCTAGGATAGTATCATTAAGAGTAAATAATCTAGAGGAAGTAGAAAATTTCTTGAGACCGAAAATCAAAAATTTATTACCTGATCCTTTTCATCTACTTGATATGGAAAAGGCTGTAGATAGAACCGTTACAGCTATTTTCAATAACCAAAAAATATGTATCTTTGCCGATTATGATGTAGACGGTGCTACTTCAGCCGCTTTACTTAAAAATATTTTTAGAGATTTAAATATACTATGTGATATTTATGTTCCTGATCGTATAGCTGAAGGATACGGTCCAACTCCTTTTGCTATGCAAAAAATTAAAGATAACGGCACAGAATTATTAATTACGGTTGATTGCGGTGCTATGGCACATGAAGCCCTAAAATACGCAAAAGACGTTAACCTTGATGTTATAGTAATCGATCATCATATAGCTACGGAAATATTACCGGATGCAGTAGCTATAGTAAATCCAAATCGTATTGATGAAAAAAGCGAATATAAACATTTGGCAGCCGTAGGAGTTGCTTTCTTATTTGCAACTGCAATATTATCGCATTTAAAGAAGCAAAATTATTTCACGCAAACAATGCTTCAGCCTAATCTAATGCAGTATCTAGATTTAGTGGCTCTTGGTACTGTTTGCGATATGATGAAATTAACAGGCTTAAATCGTGCATTTGTTGCAAGCGGATTGAAAGTAATGCAACAAAGGCAAAATATAGGGATTAAAACATTATATGATATGGCAGGACTTAATGAAATACCAAAATGTTATCATTTAGGGTTTATTCTAGGTCCGCGTATCAATGCGGGCGGTAGAGTAGGAAAGTCAAGTTTAGGGGCTAATCTCCTATCTACTAGTTGTTCTAATGAAGCAAATAAATTAGCTAAAGAACTTGAAAAACATAATAATGAACGTAAAGTAATTGAGTTATTAATGATAGAAGAAGCGATGGAAATTGCTTTGACACAACAAGATAGTAGTTTATTATTTATCGTAAAAGAAGGATGGCATCCAGGCGTTATAGGAATCGTTGCCGGCAAATTAAAAGAAAAATTTGATAAGCCGGTGGCAGTTATAGCTTTAAATGATGGGATTGGTAAAGCTTCATGCCGTTCTATTTTAGGTATTGATTTTGGTGCTGAAATTATCAATGCTAAAAGCAAAGATTTGCTAATAGCAGGCGGAGGTCATGCTATGGCGGCAGGTTTTACCGTAACGGCTGAAAAATTACAAGAATTGCAGAATTTTTTTAATAATGCTTTTAGAATTAGTATAAATAAACTAGAAAATTATAAGCATGCGGAATATGATATTGATTTAACGGTTAATAGTGTGAATTTCCCTTTAATGGAGGAATTAAACACTTTAGAGCCTTTCGGTCAAGGAAATCATGAGCCTATATTTAAATTTGATGATTTATTTGTATTAAAAGCGGATATCGTTGGAAGTAAGCATATTAAATGTATGCTTGTTCCAAATAAGCGAGGTTTTGGTAATAAAGCCTTATCTGCTATTGCTTTTAATTCGGTAGGAACTGCATTTGAAGATGTTTTATTAAGCCCTAAAGCAAAAAATATTGCCGTAATAGGAACGTTAAAAACTAATAATTGGCAAGATAATTATACTATTCAATTAATTATAAAAGATATACTTCTAAAAGAGTAGATAGACAAGTATATATAATAACAACTTAAAAAATAATAATTTATGCGAAATTTAAAGAAAACAAAAAATACTACAATTTCTAAAGACTTAGCAGAAGTACAAGAGCATTATCAAGATTATCCTTATCCTTTCAGAGACCCAAATCAAGAAAAAGAATATTTACTTGCAACATGCGGTGAGTTCTTAGGAGAATTAAACCATTTTCTATATCAAGGAAAAGAAAATTTTAATAATCATTTTAGGTGCTTAATAGCAGGCGGCGGCACCGGTGATTCGACTATTTATCTTGCCGAGCAGTTAAAAGATAAAAATGCCGAAATAATATATCTAGATTTCAGCAAGCCTAGCATGGAAGTAGCACAAAAACGTGCAGAAGTACGAGGTCTTAAAAATATTAAATGGATTAATGATTCAATATTAAATATACCTAATCTAAAACTTGGAAAATTCGATTATATAAATTGTACCGGCGTGCTTCATCATTTAGCAAATCCTGATGAAGGTTTAAAAAATCTAAAAGATTCTTTAAAGCCGACCGGCGGTATGGGTTTAATGGTATATGCTAAATACGGACGTACCGGTGTTTATCAAATTCAGGATTTAATGAAAATGATAAATAAAGATACTAAGAGCCGTGTCGAAGAAGTAATGAACGGGAAACTAATTCTAGATAATTTGCCTGCTACTAACTGGTATAAAAGAGGTTGGGAATTATTTTCAGATTACCAAAATTTCGGTGACGTCGGAGTTTATGATATGTTCCTGAACAAACAGGATAGAGCCTATTCCGTTCCTGAGTTATATGAATTCGTAGAAAAAGCAAGCTTAAATTTTGTTGATTATCTTGATCCTTTAGAGAAAATTTTATTAAGACCGGAAAATTATATAAAAGATTTTTCACTTCTACAAAAAGTTAAAAAGATGGATAAAGTAACTAGAGAAGCAATTTCCGAAATACTTACCGGTAATATTATTAAACATTCATTTTACGTATCAAATCACAAAGATAGTGTAGCCTCTCTTGATGACCTTGATAATATACCGTACTTCCATAATATTGCCAATTTTGCTAAACAAATTTATGAGCATTTGGAATCTAATCCTTCAGCAGTAAATAATGCTATTAATTTTACTATTAATAATGGGATATTAAATAATGTTAATATCTCAATGTCGATATTTAGAAGCACTAAATATATTTTTAAATATATGGTAGAAGAGAAAAGTTTAAGAGAAATATTTGATGCGGTACGCAACGAATTAAACCAAGAAATAAGCAATGAGGCCTTATTAAATGAATTTAAAAACGTATGCATGCCATTACTTAATACAAATGTGTTATTGTTAAAATCAAAGGATTGCTAGAGTTACGTGGATTGATTGATCCGTCATTGCGAGAAGAGGTTACCAGGATCGTCATGAGCTACGCAGCCGTAAGCTGTGCGGCAATCTCATGAAATAATAATAAACTACCAAGATTGCTTCGTAATTTTCTCGCAATGACCATTTACCGATTATCTGCTCGCAATGACGATTTGGGTTGACAATGTGCTATTAACGTTGTTAGTATGCTTTTACATACATAGCCAGCTCTTATAAGCTAACAAGATAAATAATTCTTTAAACCGCAAGAATAAATAAAACTTTCTAAAAATCTAATTTGATTCCTAACTTAAATAAGTATATTACTTACCTTTAAACTTGATTGCTAACTCAACTTTTCAATTATAATCTATTAATAATAAAATAATGAACACAACTAATAAAGAATCCACAGCAGAACTTAACAATACCGAATCCAATAACAATTATAATAATTTTGCAGAAAACGGTAATATTATTAATTTAAAACAATTAAAACGTAAATTACCGGAGGAACTACAAGCTCAAGCAGAAGAATTAAAAATTGAAAATATTAATTCATTACTTAAACAAGAATTAGTTTTTGCAATTTTGAAAAAATCCGTAGAGCAGGGAGTTTTAATAGTGGGAGAGGGGGTACTTGAAGTACTACCTGACGGATTTGGTTTTTTACGTTCGCCGGAAGTAAACTACTTAGCAGGCCCTGATGATATTTATATTTCTCCTAGTCAGATTCGTCGCTTTGGTCTGCGTACCGGTGATACTGTAGAAGGTCAGATCAGAGCTCCAAAAGCCGGAGAACGTTATTTTGCTTTACTGAAAGTCAATAGAGTAAATTTTGAAGACCCTGCTAAAGCTTATCATCGTGTTCATTTTGATAATTTAACTCCCTTATATCCTGATGAAAAATTAGGATTAGAACTTGAAAATAATAGTAAAGATAGTAAGGATTTTAGTACACGGGTTATTGAACTTGTTGCCCCTATGGGTAAAGGACAACGTGCATTAATAGTAGCACCGCCTCGTACAGGTAAAACCGTATTATTACAAAATATAGCACATGCAATTACAACCAATAATCCGGAAGTATTTTTAATAGTACTGTTAATAGACGAAAGACCTGAAGAAGTAACCGATATGCAACGTTCCGTGCGTGGGGAGGTTGTTAGCTCTACTTTCGATGAACCGGCAAGTAGGCACGTGCAGCTTGCAGAAATGGTTATCAAAAAAGCAAAGCGTTTAGTAGAACATAAAAAAGACGTGGTAATTTTAGTAGATGCGATAACACGTTTAGCTCGTGCTTATAATACCGTAGTGCCATCATCAGGTAAAGTATTAACGGGCGGTGTTGATGCTAATGCTCTTCAGAGACCTAAAAGATTTTTCGGAGCAGCAAGAAATATTGAAAACGGCGGTTCGCTTACTATAATCGGTACGGCTTTAATTGAAACCGGTTCTCGTATGGATGAGGTAATTTTTGAGGAGTTTAAAGGTACAGGTAATTCCGAGATAGTTCTAGATCGTAAGATTGCCGATAAGCGTATTTATCCGGCTATTGATATAACTAGATCAGGAACTAGAAAAGAAGATTTATTAGTAGATAAAATAATATTAAATAAAATGTGGGTTCTTCGTCGTATTATCGATCCGATGGGTAGCAGTGAAGCAATAGAATTTTTACTCAAAAAACTTGAAAATACTAAAACTAACGGTGAGTTTTTTGAGATGATGAAGAGTCCTGAACGTCCTAAGAACGGTCTATAGTCAATTAATACCTATATTGTGCTTCGTTGTGCGTCGGCTCGCCTATTATATTATAGGCTGCGCTCCTCACGCCTGTCACAGTATAGGTCTGCATTGACTATAGTATTCTAAAAAAGTATATAAGATCATGAGTATAACACCTGATTATTTAATTGAAAGAAGACAAATAAAATCTCGTTTGTTAATTTGGAAGCTAGCAGCTATTATTTTAATTGCGATCGTATTCTTACTAGTCGGTAAAGATTTTGCTCCAAAAGAGGTGTTACCTATTAATAGTAATGAAGACTATATAGCTTCCGTATTAATAGACGAAATAATTCTTGAAGACGAAAAGCGTGACAAAAAGCTCAAAAAAATAATCGATGATTCTCATATTAAAGCGTTAATAGTTAACGTAAATTCTCCCGGCGGTACGGTAGTTGGCGCTGAAAAAATTTATAATATTCTGCGTAAAATATCCGCAAAAAAGCCGGTAGTGATCGTTATGGGAACAATGGCTGCAAGCGGCGGTTATTTAATCTCTCTTGGAGGTGATTATATTATCAGTCATAACGGAACTATTACGGGTTCAATCGGTGTAATACTACAAACAGCCGAGGTAACGGAGCTTGCTCAAAAATTGGGGATTAAGTTTAATAATTTCAAATCGGGTGAATTAAAAGCTGTCCCAAATCCTACCGAAAAACTGACGGAAGCAGTACGGGTAGCCATTATGGAAAATATAGAAGATACTTATAATTTCTTCCTTGAACTTGTTTCAGAGAGGCGTAATCTTCCTATAGAAGAAGTAAAAAAGCTCGCAGACGGACGAGTATATTCAGGTCGTCAGGCTTTAAAGTTAAAGCTTGTAGATGCTATAGGCTCGGAAGATACTGCATTAAAATGGTTACAGGAAGTTCAGAAAATTAATGTTAATCTACTAGTTAAAGATTACCAATTAAAACCAAAACCAAAATTAATAGACATAATACTTGAAGATTTTGATAGTATAGCACCTAGTTTTTTTAAAAATAGTTTTAACGGAATCAAAGCGATTTTTTAATAATGATTACTAAGAATTATTTAATAGATAAAATACATGATAAGCTGAATTATCTTTCTAAAGAAGATGTTAAAGATTCAGTAGATTTAATTTTAGATTATTTAAACGAATCTCTTAAAAAACAAAAGCGTATCGAAATCAGAAATTTCGGTAATTTCTCTATCCGCAAACGCAAATTTCCTGACAGCGAAAAATTCTATAATACGGTTTATTACAGAATGCCTAAAAATTTATTTAAGGAGTAAATAATAATATTCCATGGCTCTTCATATTGAAGATTTAGAACTCTTCAAAAAAATATTATCGATAGATGGGAAGCTGATTATTCAAGCACTTAATATAGACTCTTTTATATATCACGATATTATAGGTAATGGGCAATATGATTTTTTTTTGAAGCATTATATTAATTACTTAAATGATAGTACACCAACAATCATGCCTTTAGTATCTGAATAAGAAAGAATATTATCCTATTGTTGAAGAATTATGTAATGAATCTTTAAAGGAAAAAACATCATCAATAATGATATATTTAGAAAAAGAATCTGATAATCACCCTCACCTAGATGGGAATATGAAGAAACTTTAGAATATTCTTTAAACACTAGAAAAAATTATGATAAGCTTAAATCTGAACCCGAAATAGAAAGAAGCGAAGATGAACCTAATTTAAATTATGCAGAATTAGAGTTAAAATATTATGGAGAATCTTTAGACTATTACTGAAAGGTTATAGGGTAGGGTAATAAAATTTTCCTCTCACTTGACATTATAATAATAGGCAGCTATCTTAAGTGTAAAATTAAAACAGGGTATTTATGATAAGGTATTTAATAATTTTATTTGCTTCTATAGCTTTAATTGGCTGTACCGGTCAAAAAACTACAAAACCCAAAGAAGTAGTAGAGCTTGACGGTGATCCAAGCTATGCAATTATGCAAACAATCGATAGTACTAACAGAAATATCGCTAGCACTACTTCATCTCTTCCGAGTACTCCAGCTAGATAGAAATGCTTGCTATTATTTCTTCTGCTAAAACTCTAAATTTCGAGAAGTTAGCTCCCAAGACGGAGCTGACGACTTCAATGTCCCTTACGTTAACTAATCAACTACTTTCTACACTCCAAAGCTATTCTGAGAATCAATTATCGAAAATAATGAATATAAGTGCAAAACTTGCACATATAAATAAAGAAAGATTTAAGGATTTTGATAATCAAGAGAGTAAAGCGGCTATTTTTGCTTATGCAGGAGATGTTTTTAATAATATACATATAGAAAAATTAACTAATCATGAATTAAATTTCCTGCAATCACATTTGCTTATTATATCAGGACTTTACGGAGTCTTAAAACCGCTAGATACTATTAAGCCGTATAGATTAGAAATGGCAACAAAATTAAATGAAATAAATTTAACAAACTTTTGGCAAGATGAAGTCACTAATTATATTAATAAAATTCTTGCTAAACAGGAAAATAAATATTTACTCAATCTAGCATCACAAGAATATTCATCTGTAATAAACCCAAATAAACTTAAATATCAATTAGTTAACGTTCATTTTAAAGAAAATAGGAACGGTAAATTATCAACAATCGGTATAAATGCTAAAAAAGCTCGCGGGGCGATGGTCAAGGTTATTGCTAACAACCTAATTGACTCACCTGAGCTACTTAAGAATTTCTCATATTTAGGTTATGCATTTAGTACTAAACACTCATCCGATAACGAATTGGTGTTTATTAAGAGTTAAAATAGCAGGGGTGAAATACCAATAGAAATGCTTCAAGTTATTAACTTAAATTAAAAAATTAGTATTTTATTTACAAAATAGTGGGTTTACTTTATAATACATGCCTATTTATTAATAAGTATTTATTATGATAAAAAATCCTAAATCTTCAGCAGTCTCAAAATTTAATCCTATAGCATTGTCACACAATAAAATAATAGAGTCTAAATCAAAAAAGTCTTTAATTGTAGCGGGGGAATGAATAGAACCATTAAAAAATGTAAAAAGTTCTATAGATGCCAGTGCAGAAATAGCAACAACTCTTTTAAACTCTTTAGATAGCAAAACAACAAAAAAATTGGGTATTCCACAAGTAACAAGCCTAAAACTTAATACACTAAAAACTTTATTTGATAATTATGAATATAAAAATATTCAAGAACATAAAGTGCTGAAAGAAGCCTTAAGCAAATATCATGTTGCATTAAAAGCGAATAAAGAAATTAGCATTTTTATAAGCCCCAAAACTTATAGTACTCCTATTGTAAATAAAGAACCCGAAACTATTAATTTTATAAATATTTTTCTTCAACTGCAAGGGATGATCACTGCTATACATTGCAGTATAATGAATAACCATGTGGAAGTAGCAGAAAAATTATTTATAGATATATTGTCAAAAGCAAATATAGATTTAAATTTAATATATTCCCAATACGAATTTCAAATTCATAAAGCTTATACCAATACTTTATTTGAGTTAGTCAATCAGTTTATATCATGGAGTATGGAGATAAAATTATTAAAGATTTAACGCCTCATATAAGGCATTATTACAATATTACATATACGCTCTCTACCATGTTAATTAATAATAATCACTTAGATGAAGCTAAAAAATTGCTTACTACAGCACTTAGCAATATCACTATAGATGATCAAGTAAATGCCAAAAATATAGGTTGGTATCAGTATAACTTAGGGGTTATTTATTATAAAACTGGTCAGTTAGAACTTGCTATAAAATATTATAATAGTGCAATAGATAGGTTACCTGAAGAGGAATAAATCATATATAATTTATGGACTATCTATGGTTATCACTCTGATTCAAAAAATATAGAAAATTTACTAAATAAGATGCCTGAAGGTAGACTTAAAGCTTTACTAAAATTAGGTCGAGACTTAAATAATATCACCAATGAAAAATTAGAGACAATGAATTCTAAAAATTTATTACCTTACCACGTTCAAAGTTTTGCGCTTTATAAATATACTGCTAAATATAATGCTCTTTCAGATGAGAGAAAAATTGCACAAAAAATACGTTTAGCAAAGGATTTAAATACAATAATTTAAAAAACTGATGTCAATAATACTGATGAGTTACTTGTACTTTTGGTTGCCATTTATACAAAACAATTGGATATAGCACATAATATATTAAATAACATTCCTAACAACGATATTGCTATTTATAAAAGTTTAAATTTATCTACTTTAGCAGCTTTTCCTGATCCAAATTCTATAATTTATAATGCAAATACACTAAAAAAAGAAGAAATAACAGAAGTCCTTAATGCTGCCAGCATCTCGCTAATGGCAGAAGATGCAAAAGAATTTGTTTCTAAAAATGCTCAAAACGTTTTACAAAATGTAGAGAAAGTTTTAGAAGACGCCCCTCAAAATGAAGAAACTTTAGAAATGGGAATAAATGCTGCTTTACTTAATAATGACATAAATAAAGCTAAGGAATATGCAAACCAATTAAGTAAGGAAAAACCAAGAAGAAATTTTTAAAAATGATTTTGGAGAGGTTAATGACGCAGAGGATTTAGATCAATTATTTAAGCAATATGATGCAAAAAAATTCATCAGTATTATTAGCTTAAAAAAACAACAGCTTCATATATTAAGTCATAAAATTACTCATTATATCACTTCATGGAATATTCTAGAGAAAGGGTATATTAAAAATACTGAAGCTACTTATATAGGTAAATATAAAGGTCAAGATTGTTATAGTATTATTGATGAAAAAATAAAGAAAGCTGTTGATTCTTTACTGCCACGGTTTGAGAAAGCTATGGAGAAAGGAATAATACATCATCAATATGGAATAAATGGAGTTAAATTTTTGAAGGAGAATGCTGTTGAAATAAAAATTAACACCGGTAAACGTATATTAACGGATAAAATTTATGAAAACACAAGACACGAGTTATTAATAAATTTTGATTATGAGACCAACCCTAAAGAAGCTGAAGTATTTATTAACGGTCACCATTTGGAGATTTGCCCTACCGAAGGTTTATAAATTTTATCCTATCTAATTGATATTCTCTAACCTTCTTTGAACATTGAAAAGCCTCTACTTTATGCTGCGTTCGCCGTTTGATACCTTTGTAGAAATACCGAAAAATGGAGAATGGTGAGTGATAGTGGGCTCGAACCACCGACCTTTACGATGTCAACGTAATGCTCTAACCAACTGAGCTAATCACCCTTATAATTTTTTTAATCTTTATGTAGTTTTGGCTTTATCGAATTATGGACCTTATAATATTTACAATTAAGATAAGTGTCAATTGATTAGTTCAAGTTATATGTTAATATATTGATAAAAAATAGTTATATTGCATACATTTATTAAAAAAACAGAAAAAATTCCTAAAACAGCTATTTCAATAGCTAAAACTTAAGATTAAAGGAAGGTTTAATAAAAAATTTTGATGAATTTAACAAAGAGTTATAAACCCCGAAGTAAAAAAAGCTTATGAAGAATGAAAAATGGAATTTGAGATAGCAAGCACTTTAATAAAGGCTCGTCTTGCATCTAATATGACTCAGGCGGATGTGGCTAAAAAAATGTCTACTTCTCAAGCTCAAATAGCAAGAATGGAAAGTGGACATCATATTCCTAATTTCTTAAGCCTTCAAAAATACGCTAAAGCTGTAAATCAAAAAATTAATTTGTTGATTACCCCATCATAGGGTGTACTACTAAATCTATATGTAGTTTTTAACCCTTGTTTTTTTAAAAAATTTATTAATGTACTAGATTTCAAGCTTTATTTCCATTATTTATAATATTTTATTATTTAGTCTATAATTTTATGGTGGATTTAAAAACTAAAGCCTTTGATATTTCTCAAAATTTCACTATTTCTCTTGACGGTCCTGCTGCTTCAGGTAAAGGGACTATAGGTTTAATACTGGCCAAGCAATTTTCTCTTAAATATTTTCAGTCAAGTATTGTTTATAGGCAGCTTGCGTTTGACTGTATTAGTCAAAAAATAGATGTCACTGATATAGATGCGGTAATTGCTTTATCTAAAGAATTAAAACTCAACAATAATTTTGACTTAGAGAATGAGAATATAGGAAATATAGCATCGCAAATTGCCGTAATAAGTGAAATTAGAAATAATCTAAACAAATACCTGATTAATCTAGTAAAAACAACACCTAGAATGATTATGGAGGGTAGGGATATAGGCACCGTTGTTGCACCTGACGCCGATTTAAAGATTTTTATAACCGCAAATCCTCAAATTAGGGCTGAAAGACGATATAAGCAGTTGCAAGCAAAAGGAAAAACATGTATACTCGATGAGATTTTACGGCAAATAATTTTGCGGGATAAAAGAGATAAAGAGCGAAAAGCTGCACCGTTATTACCGGCTTCAGATGCTTTAATTATCGATACTTCAAAGCTTTCGGCTATGGAAGTCGTAGAAGAAGTAACAAATTATATAAAGAATAAAATAACTTGAAAAAGTGCTAGGTTATTTTATTCGATTTTATGGCATTATTGCATGGCTAGTATGTCATTCCCGCGTAGGCGGGAATTCAGTAACTAAAAGGTAAAAACACACTGAATTTTAATATTAAAAGTTCAAATAGTTTCACTTTGTCTGGATTCCCTCCTACGCGGGAATGACATAGCACGCTTTTTTTAGCCATGCAAGAGCATCCAATTTTATTAACCTTTCAAAAAAATTTTATTAGCCTAGGCACTTTAGCTAATATTACGAGAAGAATATGTCAATAAAACTAAAACAACGATTTGTTCCACAACTTGCAGCAATGAATCATGAATTTGCAGAAGATTTCTCTAAAATGCTTGAAACCGTTGATACAAGTCATATAAAAGAAAAAACGGTAGTTAAAGGTCAAGTAATCGAAATAAAAAACGATATAATTATTGTTGACGTTGGATTAAAAAATGAAGGTAGAATACCTAAGTCTGAATTTTTAGCTTTACCTGAAGTTGGGGACGTAGTTGAAGTTTTCATCGAGAAAATTGAAGGACGTAACGGCAGAACAATATTGAGCCGTGAAAAAGCAGTTAAAGAAGAATTATGGGGACAACTAGAAATCATGTGTTCCAAGGGCGAATTTGTCGACGGTACGATTTTCGGTCGTGTAAAAGGAGGCTTTACCGTGGATTTATCCGGTGTAGTGGCATTCTTACCAGGAAGCCAAGTTGACGTTAGACCTATTAAAGATCCTACTTCTATAATGAATATCAAGCAACCGTTTAAAATTTTAAGTATGGATAAAAAGCTTGGTAATATAGTAGTTTCAAGAAGAGCTATTTTAGAAGAATCACGTTCTGAAGCTAGAGATGAGATGCTATCTAAAATTAAAGAAGGCATGGTATTAGAAGGAACCGTAAAAAATATTACTGATTACGGTGCGTTTATCGATCTTGGAAGTGTTGACGGTTTATTACATTTAACCGATATTTCTTGGGGAAGAGTTAACCATCCTTCAGAAGTGTTAGAATTTAACCAAAAGGTTAAAGTAATGGTTATTAAGTTTGATGAAAAAACCAAAAGAATATCACTCGGTATAAAACAACTTGATTCTAACCCATGGGAAGCAATTAAAGAAGAATTCCCCGTCGGTAAACAAATGACCGGTAAAGTTACAAATTTTGCTGATTACGGCGTATTTATAGAATTAAAAGACGGGCTTGAGGGACTTGTTCATTCAAGCGAAATTAGTTGGTTAAAATCTAATCAAAATCCTAGAAAAACGCTAACTATAGGGCAAGAAGTAGAATTCGTAGTTTTAGAGGTTGATACTGAAAAGCATCGTGTTTCTTTAAGTATTAAACAATGCCAAGAAAATCCTTTGATAAAGTTCGCTGAAAATAATCCTGTCGGTACTATAATTAAAGCACCGATTAGAAATATTACGGATTTCGGTATTTTTGTTGCACTCGGTAATAATATGGACGGCATGATTCATGAAGGTGATATTAGCTGGGAAGATAAAGGAACGGATCTATTAAAATCATACAAAAAAGGTGACAAAATAGAATGCAAAGTTCTAGCCATTAATATTGAAAAAGAACAAGTTAGTTTAGGTATAAAACAATTGTCGCCGAATCCATATCAAGAAATCAGTGATGAATATAAAAAAGGCACAATAGTTAAAGCCCTTATAACAGAAGTTAAAGATGAGGGACTTGAAGTATTATTAAACAATAAAGTAACAGGTTTTATTAAAAGAACTGAACTATCGGATGAAAAAGACGAGCAGAAGCCTGAAATGTTTCAAATAGACAAAGAAATAGAAGCAAAAGTTGTTTCTCTCGAGAAATCAACCGGTAGAATTTTATTATCGGTAAAAGCTCATAAAATAGCAGAACGTCAAAAAGCTCTCAAAGAATATGGTTCTAGTGATAATACTACCAATATGGGAGATATACTTGCTAATGCTTTAGAAGATAAGAAGTAATAATCTATTAAGTCATTGTGAGGAGAAACTGTAAGTTTCAACGAAGCAATCTCAGGAGTTCTATGCTACTTCATGAGGTTGCCACGTCGGTTATTAAAATAACCTCCTCGTCATGACAAAAACTATTTAATTCATCAATTTCAGGAGAAAATATTAATGTCGTATGTACCGATAGTAATTGAACCAACATCACGCGGTGAACGTGCTTATGATATATATTCAAGATTGCTAAAAGAACGTATAATCTTTGTATGTAGTACTGTTGAAGATCATATGGCAAACTTAATTGTTGCACAATTATTGTTTCTTGAAGCAGAAAATCCTAAAAAAGATATATATATGTATATCAATTCCCCCGGAGGAGTTGTAACCGCAGGTCTTGCGATTTATGACACAATGCAATATATAAAACCTAAAGTGGCTACATTATGCATAGGTCAAGCTTGTTCTATGGGTTCACTTTTACTGTGCGGGGGCGAGAAGGGGATGCGTTATAGTTTACCTCACAGTCGTATTATGATCCATCAACCATCAGGAGGTTATAAAGGCCAAGCTACCGATATAGAAATCCACGCTCAAGAAACCCTAAAAATCAAAAGGTTACTTAACGAATTGTATAGTAAACATACTGAACAAGAGTTAAAACATATCGAAAAAAGTATGGAACGTGATAATTTCATGTCACCGGAAGAAGCAAAAAAATTTGGATTAGTAGATAATATAATGTCTTCTAGAGATGCTATGGCATTGTTAGCAAAATAAAGATTAAATTTTATAGATTTAGTTTTATTATTATAGTATAAGAGAATTAATTTGTTATAGTCAAGTCAGTGGGATTTGCACACCAGAAGCGAGGAGTTAAGCCTAACTAATAGGAGAACAACGAATGATGATGCAGGCGAATCCAAATCAATTGACTATATTGGGGTCATAGCTCAGTTGGTAGAGTGTTTGAATGGCATTCAAAAGGTCGGGGGTTCGACTCCCCCTGGCTCCACCATGTCTTATTGCTATTTCAATTTATAAATATTTCACACAGTAAACATATCATAAACTAAGGACTTTTTGCTTTTCAAAAAAAGTTAGATAATATTCAAATCTTATTATAATTCCTTTTTAGATTAGTTTTAACTTACTTAGTGAATTAATAAGAGGCTATAAAATGCATAAAGTAATTACACAATTATCAGAAATTAAATTAATTGGTATTACAACAAGTCGGAGAATATAAAGCTCAAAGCGGGGCATTTTAAAGGTAATACAAGTTATTTAATGATAAGAAATATATTAACATAAGCTTTACCCCACTTTCTACTTCTCATTTTTTGCTTTTTTTAAAATGGCTAGAAATGCCACATATAAAACTATGGTGGAATAAGGATATAGAATGGAGTTTAGAATTGATCGAACAAAAATACTCAAGCTATGTTAGAGGGTATAAGCTAGAAAATAATGAGCCTAAAAATATACACGCTTACATTATAGAAGCAGACTGTACTCCTATAGGATACATCCAAATTTACAATGCTTATGATTTTGAGCGTTCAGACCCATTAATAAACTTACCTTCAAAACTTGCAGCACTTGATTATTTCTTTAATGCTTAGGTTCTGTGGACATTTAATAGAATAATCATAATTATGACTCTTTTTTGCTGCAAATTATAAGTTTTTTTGAAAGAAATATGAATAACTATTCCTTCAAAAAGCTTATTACTTTTCGCTAAAAAATACTTCAAAATAAAAAATCAATTAGAAATCTTCACAGAACCTAGATATATTAATATAGATTAAGTGTAAAAAGAATTAGTGAGAAAATGCTAAAAGATCAGAATTTAGATATAGAAAGAAAGCAAGACCATATTGAAATTAATCTTACGAAAAACGTTGAATCTACACTTAAAAGCGGGTTTGAATCTATTCAATTTATTCACAATGCATTACCGGAAATTAACTATGATAGCGTCAATACAACTACTACTTTCCTCGGAAAATCTTTACAAGCACCTATCATAATTTCTAGTATGACCGGAGGCACGACTAGAGCTAGAGATATTAACTATAGACTTGCACAGGTCGCTCAAAAAGCCGGTATTGCTATGGGGCTTGGCTCTATGCGGGTTTTGTTAACGGAACCGGATACAATCAAGACATTTGCAGTAAGGCATATAGCTCCCGATATCCCTTTACTAGCCAATATCGGTGCAGTACAGCTTAATTACGGAGTAACACCTAAAGAATGTCAGTATTTAGTGGATGCTATTAAAGCCGATGCCTTAATTTTACACTTAAACGTTTTACAGGAACTGACTCAGCCGGAAGGTAATAGAAACTGGGAAAAGCTGTTACCTAAGATAAGAGAAGTGGTTAATTACCTCTCTATTCCGGTAATTGTTAAGGAAGTAGGATACGGTTTATCTAAAAAAGTTGCTGAGAGTCTTATTGACGCAGGGGTTAAGGTTCTTGATATTGCAGGGAGCGGTGGGACATCTTGGAGTCAAGTAGAGGCTTATCGTGCTACAAATTCGTTACAAAACCGTATAGCTAGTAGCTTTATTAACTGGGGAATCCCGACTTTAGATTCTCTAAAAATGGTGCGGGAAGTTTCAAAAGATATTCCGATTATTACCAGTGGCGGGTTAAAATCCGGCATTGACGGTGCAAAAGCAATTCGTATAGGAGCTAATATTTTTGGACTTGCCGGTCAATTTTTAAAAGCGGCAGATACTTCTGAAAGCTTGCTTTTCGAAGAGATACAATTGATAATCGAGCAGCTTAAAATTACCATGCTATGCACCGGATCACGCACTTTAAAAGATTTAGCACAAGCAGAGATTAGGTTTTAGTAAAATTTATATTCATAATATATTGGCACCAAATTCAAAAATAACTCTTTCGGCCTTATAATCACTAATTTGAACAAGTTTAACTTCTTCAAGATAATTACCTTTGGTAAATTCGTTAATGACTTTCCGCCAAAATATTAATGCCGGTTTATTTTCAGGAATAACCGCAACTTCCCATAATCTTTTATGCATTTGCCAAATTTGCTTAGCTACTTGCCTACCAACTCCTTTATTTTGAAATCTTGCTATAATAAAAAATTCCCCCATATTCCAATCGATTTTATAATGCGTTCCAACCTTATTAAGCAATATAAAACCTGCTATTTCGTCATTTACTTTAATTCAATAGGCTTGCCTATCCGTTTCTATAAAATATTTTTTGTAATCATCAGCTTCATATAAACCATCTCGTGGCAATGTCCAATCATATTCATCTGATTCAAACCCACAATAACGCGATATATCATATATATAAAACCGTACCATATTTTGGATTAGAGGGTAATCAGCAACGGTTGCAGTGGTTAAACGTATATTCTGTACAGATTCATTCTTCATAACTCTTTTCTTAAATATAATTTAGCCATTTCTCCGGAATTATGATAACCTAGCACTTCATAAAATATATGCGTACTGTCTTTAGCACGTCGATAACCAGAAGTAAGATCAACGATTACGGGGCTATATTTGGGGCTATATTTTTTTTGCTATTTCTTCTAAATATTCCATAAGCTTTTTACCTATTATAAAAGTAAAAATAGAAATTAAAAGACTATCAATATGAGGTAATTAGTAGACGATAAGCTTTATAAAAAGCTTTTAGACTTTATAAATGTAATAACAAATGCATATGAAAATTTTAAATACTCGACAGTGGAAACCTTGATTACTATTTGGCTTTCCGGTTCGATAAACTATAAAAATTGGCTAACTGTCCAGACTAGAGCGTGGTAAGTTAGTATTACAGAAAAAAGATATTTTTGTTTAGGTAAAGTTGATGGTAATATTTTAACAGGCCGTTTTACGTTCCAAGATAATCATATAAGAATTTTTAGAGCAGGATACTGGCACAAAGGTAAGAGAATTTATGAGCAAGAGAATAAAATACACTGATGGGGAAATATGGGAAGTAAAAATAGTAAAAGATTTCTTGCCGCACCCTAGAGAACTTTTATTAAAAGATGATTCAGTAAAAGTAACCATTTCTTTAAGTAAAGAGAGCGTAGAATTTTTTAAATCAGAAGCAGCAACTGCACATGTTCCTTTACTAGATAAATATACTAAGTATTATAAGAAAATAAACGAGCATAACATACTCTTCTGCTTTTAAGAATTGCTCTTTGTTATCTGCATGAATTCACATACTCACTTATCAAGTATAAACTGTACACACTCACCATTTGATAACAAATTCAATACTTGAAATCATGCGAGTATACCATAAACTGAGCTGGCGGAGAGAGGGGGATTCGAACCCCCGACACGTTGCCGTGAACACGCTTTCCAGGCGTGCGCCTTAAACCGCTCGGCCATCTCTCCCAAATTTTTAGCATTGCCTGTATGGCTTCCTATGTCATTCTCACAAGGTATTGATGTTGTTGCATAGAGTAAAAAGCCTACTCGATATCATCCCAGCGGAAGCGAGGATCCAAAAAAATAAACCTATAAAAAACAAGTTTTTTATAGGTTTTACTGGATTCCCGCTTCCTCGCGGGAATGACATAAAACGATCTATGCCACAAAGCCTTTAGTCGCTTGCAATGACGACTCGGGTATCCATACGACAAAGCTAAGACTTATTCTGAGAAAAAATATTATTAGCTTCTTCTAGCTCATTTTTAGTATTAACACCAACAATTAAATCATGATCAGTAGATAATAAATATGAAACCTTTTCACCGTGATTTTTACATATTTTTACTATTTCAGTTAAATAAACTTCCTTATGACCGTTAGTATTAGTAGCAAATAAAGGTAAGTATTTATTTAAAATTTCGCTACTGAAAGCCATAATACCTGAATTACAAAGCTTTATGTTTTTCTCTTCTGCGCTTGCATTTTTATGTTCGATTATCTCTAAAAATTCACCATTTTTATCAGTAACTATTCTCCCATATTGAACTGGATTGGCTCTCTCAAAGCTTAAAGTCACTAATGCAGAATTAGTAAGGCTTAAATAAGCTATTAATTCATACATAAGTTTTGAAGTAATAAGAGGATGATCAGCGTATAAAACTAATATTGTTTTATTTTTATTAATTAAATCTATTGCTGCATAAGTAGCATGAGCTGTGCCTTTAGGTTCTTCTTGCAGTACAAAGCGACACATATTTGCATAGGACGTTAAATATTTTTTAAGTTCTTCTGAATAAACTATAATTACATCATTTGTAACATTAAGCGAATTCTTTAATACCGTTTCAAGCATTGGAACTCCACCGACTTTATGCATTACTTTCGGTAAATCGGACTCCATTCTAGTACCTTTACCGGCTGCTAAAATAATTATTTGATAATTTGCATCGTTATAAGTCATGGTTCTCCTTGTATTATTTCGTAAACATCATCAGATAACTCATAATTCCCAAAAACTCTTTGCACATCATCGCTTTCTTCTAAAACTTCCACAAGCTTTAGTAATTTTTCAGCTTTTTCCTTATCATCTATAATTATTGTATTTAATGGGATCCAGCCTATATACGAATCTTCAGGTATGCCATATTTGCCAGTTAAAAATTCTAGAACTTTAGAGAAATTTTCAATATCAGTATAGATTGTATGGGTGGTATCATCGGATATAATATCATACCCCCCGGCTTCTATAACTGCCTCTAAAACCTCTTCATTAGATGCTATATTTATTGGATACTGAATAACTCCGCAATGGTTGAATAAATAATTGACACTACCGGTTTCGCCTAAACTCCCACCATATTTAGTAAAACTAGAGCGTACTTCTGCAGCAGTGCGGTTTTTATTATCGGTTAAAGCTTCAACTATTATAGCAATGCCATTCGATGCATAACCTTCATATCTAATTTCCGTATAATTTTCGGTATTAGAAGAATCATTAGCACTATTAATAGCTTTATCTATTCTTTCTTTAGGGAGATTTTGACTACGTGCAGCGGTTAAAGCATTTCTAAGACGTGGATTATTTTCAGGGTTATTAGAAGAACCGGTTTTAGCTGCAGTAACTATTTCACGAATTAATTTAGTGAAAACTTTTGCTCTTTTTTTATCTTGAGCCCCTTTACGATGCTGAATATTTTTGAACTTTGAATGACCGGCCATATTTATTTCTTTTCTTTCAAAAGTAGTATTATATACTCTGAAGTAAAATGAAAAGTAATATACGAAGATCAACTTGAAAAAGAGCAAGGAGTCTGCAAACCGAGGAGCGGAGCATATAATAAACATTCAGCATCCGAGGACTTACAAAGACGACGTAGCTAATTTTTCAAGTTCATCGAGTATATTTGTTTTCTCCAAAAACGATTAATTAACCTTGTTTTGCTTTAAATCTTTTATTCTTTTTATTTATTACAAAAATTTTGCCTCTTCTTTTAACGACCTGACAATCTTTATCACGTTTTTTTAATGATTTTAATGAGCTAACAACTTTCATAAAATATACTTTTACATTTAATTTGGGTTGATAATAAACATTTTTATTTAATCAGTCAATTAGGTTCTGTACTCTTGTAATAGAATAATCATAATTATGGCTATTTTTAGCTGCAAATTATAAGATTTTTTTGAAATATGAATAACTATTTCTGCAAAAACCTTATTAATTTTTGCTAAAAAATATCTCAAAATTATAATCATTAATCAAAAGTGTACAGTACCTAACAATTTAAAGCATTTTTAAAAAAATACCATGCTTCGTGGTTTTTAAATATAAATTTAACCAATAATTACAAAGGGATCAAATTATGAATAAATATTCATTATATAACTTGACTCAAGAAACTATAAATGAAATCAAGCAAAATGGAAGAGAATGGAGTTTAAACAAACCATATTATGATGAATTTCTTGTTGAATTACCGAAATTAGTTCAAAAATTTGATCTATCTGAAATAATTACAAAAGTAGATTATCCAGGTAAACATGTATCCATATTTAATGCAATAGGGGAGCTAGCATCATATGCTCAACTTGCTAAATGGGCTGAGAATGCTATTAAAGATGAGCAGCAAGGTGAAAATGAAAAAGCTGATAATCAATGGAAAGCTATAAAAGCAGTATTAGAGCATGCTAAAACATTAGGTATAGATTATTGTAGTTTAATAAGAGGCTGGGAAAATAATACAGGGGCAGCACAAGGCGATCAGATACTGAAACTTCTTTTAAACAAAGTGAAACAAAATATTGACTTAAGTATAGATGAGCTGAAGATAGCTAAAATCATAATAGACGAAGCAGATCAAGGAGAATACGGCTTATACACTATTCCAAATAATTATAAAAATAATGAAAATGCAAAACATGCAGCTAACAAACATAAAAAATGGTATGAAAGCATAATTAAAGATGAGGATTTTTCAATGTTACAAGCTTTAAGCTATAGTTTGGATACAAGCTCTATATTGCAAGAAAAAGATCTAATGGATCTATCTGAGGATGATTCTACTATATCTCCCGAAATGTCAAAGGAACAAAATAATCTTAACGATCAACAACTTGCAGCTTTGGTTCATCAAGCAACTGCTCACGCTAACAGAGAGGAAATACCACATATACAACCTTCTACTAGTTCTAATAGGGGAGAGAGCGGTACAGAAGATACTATTTTAGGTATGCAAGCTAAGGATTTAGTAACATTAATTAATGCCGGAGTGCAAGCTTTAGATGGGACTACTAATCCTCAAGATGCTCAAGGTAGCACTGCTGAAGACGTTGTAACACAAGTAAGTAATCTTTTGCAAGCGACAGGAGGCGATATTAATAATTTGTTGGATATGGTACCCGATATATTAGGTAATCCTCAAAACACTAATGATGCTGCTTGGGATTTAGATTAAATCCTTACCTCTTAAATGCTATAACTTCCCTTGCTTCATAAAATAAGTTATGGTAGGCTAGTTTATCTTATTGTAACTCAAGTTATTTTAGCGTTGCCGGTATGGTTTGGGAATTATGCCAAAATTGTTATTGCGAGCGACTACAAGGAGCGTGGCAATCCAGCAAAACAATAAAAAAATTCTGTAAATCAGAATTTTTTACTGGACTGCTTCATCAATTACTCAGTAATTTTCCTCTCAATGAAGTTAAAACCATACTACTCCTATTATTATCCTTTATCCTCTTCTCTAAGCCGGCTATTGCCGATCCTGAAATAGCTGAATCCTTTAAATGTTCAAAACTTTTTCCTTACTTTGAAAAAAAATTTAATATCCCATCTAATACGTTACATTCAATAGCTTTAAAAGAATCGGGAAAAAAACATACAACCCGTAAAATTAGATTAGTATGGCCTTGGACGGTAAATGTTGAAGGAAAAGGCTATTATTTTAACACAAAAAGAGCAGCCGTAAGTTTTGTTAGAATAGAGCTTATAAAAGGGCGAGAGAGTATTGATGTCGGATGCATGCAGATTAACTTAAGGCATCATTTAGGGGCTTTTAATTCCCTTGAACAGGCATTTGATCCAAATAATAACATTCGTTACGGTGCAGAATTTTTGCGTTCAAAATATGATCAGCTAGGGAGCTGGCACAAGGCGATAGCTCATTATCATTCGGCTACACATTCTTTAGGGTTTAAATATAAACAAGATGTAGTTAAAATAGCAAGTAATATGGCTCTTTATAAAGCATCCTTACATAGTTATCTAAATAATAATGAAGGGGCTTTAGAAGATACAATTCCAGTAAATAATAACAAAGTTCAAAAAAAATCACTTTTTAGTGGCAATAAAAGATACAGAAGTAGTATTATGATACCGGTTCCTGCTAAAATTAATTAATTCTATGAATATTAAATTAATTACATGTTTTTTAATATTAGTAAGTGCGGTAAAAGTAAATGCCGATTTTAACAATATTCAAGATAATTTTGAATATCAGGAAGAACAATTAGTAATAGAATTACCTTGGAGCGATTGTACCGAAATTCATAAATTATTAGAGGAAAAATTATCTTTTTCAGAACAACAAATAAAAAAAGAAAATAAAATTTATGAGAAATGTAAACAATTTTATTTAAAACATAATAACCCTACTAATTTTTCTATGCAATTTCTTGAGAAAAAATCTAAGACTAATGGAGTAGAAACTTTAATATCAGGTTTTTTAAAATTTTGTGAAGATAATTTTCAAACTAGTAAAAGTAAATCTAATTCCCTAAATTATTATATTAAAAAACAACAAGACCAATGGTTTAATTATATAAGAAATGAGAATTACAAAATATATTATAGAAAAAAATACGAAGATAATATCTTTAGAAATAATTAATTAAGGCAACTATATATCTTGTATAACCTAAATTGTTTCGATATAATAATTTTATATAAAATTGTGTTAGTATAGTTAAGTGTTAGATTTTAAAAGTGTTGTTGATTTATTCGAACAATTACCTACTAGAACAAAAGTGCATAATTATTTTACTGACATACGTTGGGCTAACGGAGCTTATTGTCCGTATTGCGGCAACCAAAAGATTTTTCATTATGCGGATGGAACGAATCACAAATGTTCGGCATGTAAAATAGTAAGATTTCTTTAAAGAAATGGTTTACAGCAGTTTTGCAAGTTACTACGCAAAAAAAAAGTTTATCATCGTTACAGCTTTCAAGAGATATTAATGTTACCCAAACAACTGCATGGTTTTATGCTTCATAGGATTAGAGAAGTGACTAAACTAGAAAGTTTTAGTATTCCTTAAAAAGCACTGTAGAAATAGATAAGACGTATATTGGTGGTAAAGAAAAGAACCAACATCAAAATAAAAAAACTAAAGGTACACAAGGTTGCAGCACAAAGACAAAAACCGTTGTAATCGGCATGATAGAGAGAAACGGTAACGCTAAGGCTCAAGTTATAACAAAGATTAATTCAAAGACCATAGAAAAAATTGCAATAAATAATATTCTAATAGGGTCAACTATTTTATCTGATGAATGGGAAGCTTACAAGGTATTAGAAAAGTTATATAATCATGAATATATAAATCACGACTTAGGTAAATATATAAGAGAGCCTGTGTCCACAAACATGATAGAAAGCTTTTGGGCGGTGTTTAAGCGTGGTATAATCGAGACTCTTATCTATTAGCAAAAAACACATAGAGAGATATTTAAACGAGTTTGTATTTAGGTGCAACCATAAAAACTATAATGTAAGCAATATGTTTAATGCTATACTTTTAAATACAGGTAATTATTTATCTTATAAAGCCTTGGTAGGTCGGTATGAAACTCAAAGTAGTTAAAAACGGAGAATTATCTTTTAACGAGGTTTTAGCAGTGATAGGTCAAGCTCCGTTAAAAATTAATTCTCCAGAGATTGAAGAAGACAAAATCCTTAAACCATTTATAAAATGGGCAGGGGAACAAGAAGCCTTAGCAAAGAGTTGTGCTTACGCTTACCTGCTAGTTACAATAATCATTATGAGCCTTTTATAGGAGGAGGAGCACTTTTTTTGCACTCGTTCCAGACAAAGCTATTATATCAGATATAAACTTAGATTTCATACAAGGCAGTTAAGGATGAAGCTCGAGCATTAATTGAGCTTGTTAGCTAAGCATAAAGCTAATCACTCTCAAGATTATTACTATGCTGTTAGAAAGAACGCAAATAGCGATAACCCTATTGAGATAGCAACACGTTTCATATACCTTAACAAGGCTTGTTATAATGGTCTTTATAGAGTAAGTAGCAAAGGAGAGTGCAATGTCCCGATGGGAGCTTATATAAATCCTAATATTCTTGATAAGGATAACATACTTGCGTGTAGTAAAGCTTTACAAAATGCTGAAATAATATATCAGGATTTCAGCAATATTTCACCTAAGCCTAAAGATTTCGTTTATATAGACCCGCCATATCAACCTATTAATAATACTTCATTTACAAAATATACAAAGCTTGGCTTTACAGAGGCAGATCAGGTTAAGTTTTATGAAAAATGCAGAGCATTAAATAAGAAAGGTGTATATTTTATTTCAAATTCAGATAGCGATTTTATAAAGAACTTATACAAGTTTTTTAGTATAGATATAGTAAATGCACCAAGAAGCATAAATTGTAAATCCGACAGTAGGCAAGGTGCTAATGAAGTTTTAATAAGAAATTATTAGTACAATGGTAAAACAAATTGCAATTTTACAAGCTAATAAAACTGGAAACGAACTTGAGATTTTTATACATGATCGACTAAAAAGAGAAGGATATTGTTTTGTACCTAATAAAAGATTTAGTGCAGCTAGGATCCTTAAGCAGCCTATTTATACTAGACAGTTTGAAGTTGGCAAAAATATTTATGATACTAAATGGAAATGCAATTTTATATTATATCATCCAGAACGTCACTCTAATTGCCTAGTTATAGAATCTAAGTGGCAACAATCAGGAGAATCGGTTGATGAAAAATATACTTATCTTGTGCTAAAAAAAACAAGGAATTTATGATACTATAATAATAATTGATGGTGATGGATATAAAAAAGAAACCTTGAAATGGCTCAAGGATCAAGTTGGCAGTAATTTAATAGAAGTGTTTAGTATGTCTGAATTTACATCTTGGATAAATCACAAGAAAATATAGGTTATACAAGTATATAATTCCCTTAATTTATTTCAGTACTTGATGCATATATTATTTAATTTATATTAACTGTAATAATATACAGGGTTATTTATGTTAAAGAAATTTATATTAGTATTGTTGTGTGTTATAAATCTCTAGGAGAATCTAATAAGACCGAGAACAATGTTTCAGCGATAGAAAGAAAAAAAGTTTCTAGTAATGATAAACAACTAAAACCTGTCTACTTAGAGCATTTTGATCTAACTTCGGATTTAAATCCTACAGAAAAAAGCTTGTTGAGTTTAGAACCTTTATCACCTAATAATAACAATACGCAACCTATAATTGTAGATATTTAGGAGAATTTTGAAGGGCTAGATAGAGTTAAAGGGGATGATATTCGCACTGCAAGACAGAGAGAACTTGTTCAAAATAGTTTGCTAGGAGATTTTTTAGGGGGTTTTATTTCTCGACCACCACCAACAATTTTAGGAGAGAAAATTCAAGATAGGAGAGGATTATATATTCAACAGACTAAAGCTAAAAAATCACCGAAATAATGCAGTAGAGGGGATAAGTAACAGCTTATTTATCAAGCATGCAGCTAATGATATAATAAGTCGATTAGGAATGATTGATAAGGATTTTTCGGATATTCTAGAAATATCGGCTAAATGCGGTTATCTTACGAGCTTACTAAAAAATGCTTATCGAAGTGCCGATATTACCGTAACAGATATGTCGCCTTTATTACTTGATTCTTTTGAGCATAATCATAAATTATTAATCGATGATGAAGATTTAGAATTACCAAAAGACTCTTTTGATTTAATTATTTATTCATTAGGGTTACACTGGATAAATGATGTACAACGCTTTTTATCTAATATAAGAATATTTTTAAAGTCTGACGGTATTTTTATCGGTCATTTTGTCGGAGGAAATAGCTTAAAGAATTTACGTAAATCCTTAATAGATGCCGAAATAGCAAGTGATTTTAAACACTCTCCTCATATTGCTCCTTTTATTCATTTTGATCATGTTCCGATTTTATTTTCGCAAGCAAGATTTGCCGAAGTAATTGTTGACTATGAAAATATAGAGCTAAAATTTGATAATCCTTTAGCTTTAATGAGAGAAATAAAAAATATAGGTGAGGCAAATTCACTAAATGCTAGTCATAATTATGCTATTTCTAAAAAGATGTTTTCTTTACTACAAAATTATACAAACGGCTTTGAAGATAATATTAATTTAATTAGTTTTATTGCTTCACCAAATAAGAATAGTATAAGATTAAAGTTGTTATAAAGGTGATAATGGTGTATTTTTAGCAGTATTACATCATTGCGAGAAAATTATGTAAGTAATGGACAAAGCAATCTCAGGATATTTGACAAGATTGCCACGCAGCCTATGGCTGCTTGCAATGACGATCCAACAATTTATTAAGGTCAAACAAATATGCAAGAATTTGATTTAGTGGTAATAGGTAGCGGTCCAGCCGGTTATACAGGCAGTATTAGGGCTGCTCAGCTTGGTATGAAAGTAGCGTGTATTGAGAAAAGCGATACTCTTGGCGGCACTTGTTTAAATATAGGATGCATACCATCGAAAGCTTTACTTAATTCTTCCGAAAAATATGAAGCAGCTCTAAAACATTTTGAGAATATAGGTATTACTGCAGATGTAAAACTAGACTTACAAAAAATGCTAGCTAATAAAGATAAAGTAGTTCTTGATCTTACAAAAGGTATAGAAAGTCTATTTGCCAAAAACAAAGTTACTAGGATAAAAGGTGAAGCTAAAATTAGCTCTAGTAATATCGTTGAAGTAAATAAAGAGCAAATTAAAGCCAAAAATATCCTAATTACTACAGGTTCCAGCGTCATAGAAATACCGAATATCAAAATAGACGAAGAATTTATTGTTTCATCTACCGGTGCTTTGAAACTTTCTAAAGTACCTGAGAACTTAATAGTAGTCGGCGGAGGGTATATAGGCTTAGAACTTGGTTCAGTTTGGCGTCGTTTGGGAGCTAAAGTAACGATTATTGAGTATACACCGAGCATTGTACCTATGCTTGATAAAGAAATTGCTACACAATTTATGAAACTACAGCAAAAACAAGGTATAGAGTTTAAACTGAATACTAAAGTGCTATCTGCTGAAGTAAAGTCAGGAAAAGTAAATCTGACAATAGAGGAGGGCGGTAAGAGTTCAGTAGTAACAAGCGATGTTGTGTTGATGGCGGTAGGCAGAAAAGCCTATACGCAAAATCTAGGACTTGAGTCTGTCGGTATTATTACGGATAAGCAAGGTAGCATTGAGATTAATGACCGGTTCCAAACAGCAATTTCAAATATTTACGCAGTCGGTGATGTGGTAAAAGGAGCTATGCTTGCTCATAAAGCCGAGGAAGAGGCTGTAGCTGCCGTGGAAATTATGGCAGGGCAGGCAGGACATGTTAACTATCACTTAATTCCAAGCGTAATATATACTTATCCTGAAGTAGCAAGCGTCGGTGAAACGGAAGAACAGCTAAAAGAAAAAGGCATTAATTATAAAGTCGGTAAGTTTCCGTTTTTAGCAAATAGTAGAGCAAGAGCAATCGGTAGTACGGAAGGGATGGTTAAGATCCTTGCCGATAGTAAAACCGATAGGGTTTTAGGAGCGCATATTATAGGAGCTGATGCAGGTACATTAATTGCCTCGCTTACGGCTTATATGGAATTCGGAGCAGCTGCAGAAGATATAGCAAGAACCTGCCACGCTCACCCAACTTTAAGCGAGGCTATAAAAGAGGCAGCACTTAGTGTAGATAAGAGGACTATTAATATGTGATATATTTCGACGTCATTGTGAGGAAAAACTGTAAGTTTTGACGAAGCAATATCAGGCGTCCTGCTTTATGAGATTGCCACACTCCTTGCAGTCGCGGCGTTGTTGCATGGCTTGAAAAACCAGTTCGGTGTCATACCGTGGCTTGACCACGGTATCCAGTAAAACCACTCAAAATACTAATAATATTAGTATTTTTAACTAGATCCCACGAACAAGTCGTGGGATGACAGAGATGAAGCAAGACCACAAGGCCTTCAGTCGCTCGCAATGACGAATTTAAGGATATTTATGACCAAACAAGAGCTGCGTCTTTATTTCAAAGAATTTTTAATAAAAAACCAAGATAAGATTAATTCCGATTTAGTCAAAAACTCTCTAATCAATAAAATTAGCCGGTTATTACAGGAGTTAAAAGTAAAGACAGTAGGACTTTATTTTCCTCTAAAATATGAAATTAACTTACTTGAAATAACAAACTTACATCCTGAAATAAGATTCTTCCTACCGAAAATCATAAAAAATGAGATAAAATATTGTTCTTATCATTATAACGATCAATTGGCTTTAGGGGCTTTTAAAACCTACGAACCTATAAATAATGATTTTTTTATTCCTGAGGTAGTTATTATCCCAGGGCTTGCGTTTAGTAAGGAGGGTTATAGACTTGGATACGGCAAAGGACATTTTGACCGATATCTTAATAATAACCGAAATATATTAACCACCGGAGTTTGTTTAAAAGAACAATTAATAGATAATTTTCTGATTGAATCTCATGATCGTAAGCTTAAATTTATGATGTCGGTATAATAACCTTAATTTTTTTAACTTTGGGTAAAATGGTTGATATAATAAAAAAAATTGTCGTATTGATCGGTGTACCTTTTGCTTTTTTTGCACAAGCAGTTGGAGATTGGCTAGAAACAGGACAAATATCCGGCGATACTTAGACTGGAGATATTTGCTTTCAATTAGCATTAGTAGGAGTAGGGACACTTATCATAGCCCAGGCATTTAGTAACTTGCCTGATGATGTATACAACGAATATGTCAAAGTAGTACAAGATAGTGAGATACAAGTTACATTAGTTGGCTAATTTTTCTATTCATAATAGGCTACAAATTATTCGATTTATAGCTTTTTTCTTATAAGTTATTACACAAACTTATTATTTCATCTTTATATTTTTGTTTGTGTAAATATTTGCTTTTTAAATTTAGATTTTTAAAATCCTTGTGATTCAATGGCGGGTATTTACTAAGCTTTATTAAATCTTCATGTAAAATAAAATGCTTACGAGGAATATTTATAGTTTGTGCATTCTCTTCACGATAAGCTGCAAACATTTGAATTTTGTGATTAAAACTCTTATCATCACTTATATATTTTATTTTTTTCCAAGCATCTTTCGGCTCAACCTTATAATTTCTAACATCTAATAAAGTACTAAGAGTAGTTTGATATTTATTAGTTAAATTATTTCTAATAATTATATTATTTAACTCTTTATATATCTTATACAAATACTCCACGTCTAACATTGCATAATTTAACATATCACTAGTAATAGGGCGTTTTAGCCAGTTAGATTTTTGGTGGGTTTTATCGATAGTAATACCGATTAGCTTATAGCAAAGGTCATCATAGCTTAGCTGTTTACCAAATCCGCAAATATTTGCTGCAATTTGTATATCAAAAACATTAGCAGGTAGTGTTTTAAATAAATTATAGAAAATCTCTAAATCTTCACGAGGAGCATGAAATATTTTAGTAATATTATTATCTGCAAGCAGCTTATTAAAAATATTCAGATCTAAATTGCTTAATGCATCAATTATTCCGCAATATTCTTCTGCTTTAACTTGAATTATACTAAGCTGAGCATAATAAGTATAGCGACGCTCAAATTCCGTATCTATGCTTAAGCATGCCTTATTTGCTAACCGGTTACAAAATTCTTCTAATGTTTTTTGATTATCGATAATTTGCATAGAAGCTATTTATAAAGCTCCGATAATTTTAAGAAAAGATTAGTATGAGATAACGACAGAACCACTTCAAGACCGATTAAAATAATAATAATCCACTCAAGTTTGGTGGAATGTTTATAATTAAGATCGTTTGAAAGAATGTTTAAAAGCTCATGAATCATATTAAGACGATGATTCATTATATTTTGCCGTATTTCTATGTCTTGAAACTCTGCTGTCATGAGATATAGAGGCTCATAACTCGGACGACGCCAAAAGAATTCTGGAGTATCGAATATATCGCTATGCAAACTGATTGAATAACGCTCGTTAAATAATATACCTATTTGCTGTAATATCTCCTTTTTAGAAAGCGATACGCTACCGGTTCTAGCTAGTTCCTGTTGTATAGGGGTTGTCTGAACAATCAAGTTACTAACAGATTGCTCAAGAACGCTAAGTTTAACCGATTGTGCAAGCGCATGGGAAATAGAAAGTTTAACAAAAACTGATTTATCTGCCAAGATTATTTTATTTTTTTCTTCATCAATAAATGTTTTCTTGACCTCCGTATTATATTCAAAATAAATATAATCGGATACCGGCTCTTTAAGCTTATTTACTGGTACTAAATCAGTATCGCTTAAAACTATTTTTTCTTGAATTTCATCGCCGCCCCAAATAGTTACACAACCAAACGGAAAGAAAAATATCTCTATAAAATCAGAATCTTTATTTATCTCTTTCCGAATATATAAAACATCGTCAAAATGTTGAGGTTCAAGACCAATCTTTTTTAAATTAGTAACTAGATCACTCATCTTATATTCGGAAGAAGTACAGTAAGATGAACATCTCATGATTATTAAGTTTAATTTATATAAATTTAGAGTATAGTAGTTAGGAACCTATAAAGTCAATAATATTATAATTATGTATGAAATATTAAGTAATAGAGAAGTTATCAAAATAATAGGTTTTGATTCCGTAAAGTTCCTACAAAATCTCATTACTAACGATATTTGTAAGAGTATAGTCAATTCAGTTGAATTCGGATACAAGGAGCGAGGAGCGAAGCCTATAATAATAGGCGAGACGACGAGTAACGCAGTAGGCGAGTCCAAATCAATTGACTATAATTATTGCTATACTTATTTGCTTAATAATCAAGGAAGATATTTATTTGATTTTTTCGTGTATGTTCATAACCCTGAGGAAATTTATCTTGATATTGATAAAAGTAATAAAGCTGCTTTGATAGAGTATTTAAACTTCTATAAATTTCGCTCAAAAATACAAGTAATAGATTGTAGTGACGAATATAAAGTTATCTACTCACTTCAAAAATTAGATATAGACTCGCTAATTACGGTTCGTGATCCTCGTTATGCTAAGCTTGGTTTCCGCTCAATAAATAAGCTCGATGTCATACCGCTGTGCGGTATCCAGACAACAATTAAAAAAGACTGGACCCCGTGGTCAAGCCATGGGGTGACAGAGGGGGAACCGCCCCCCTCAACAACATCTCCCCGCGAAAGCGGAAATCCAATATACCTAGAAGATAAATATAATTTTGCAATAATAGATGGTGTAGAAGATTTAATCACAGATAAATCTATTCCAAATATGTATGGTGCTGAGGAGTTAAATGCAATTAGTTTTGATAAAGGTTGTTATATCGGGCAGGAAGTGATTTCAAGGGCTAAATATCAAGGAGTTATAAGAAGAAAGATATATAAAATTACAGCAGATGAAGATTTATCTTCATTAGTTAAAAATGCAGAAATACTCGCAGATAACAATAAAATCGGCGTAATATGCTCAAGTTATCACAATAAAGCAATCGCCTTAATCAGAGAAGAAAAATATCTTGCCGATAAAGGAGCTGATGTTACCGTTAAAGGGATTAAAATAAACTTATCTCTCGCACCTTGGTATTAAATAATAGTTAATTTTTTAATAATTACTTGATATTTATTAAGTTTTTATGTATCATAGTAATAATAAATAGATACAAACCATATTTCATGGTATTTTTTATAAAAAATAATATAAATTGGAGACTTTTATTTATACACCTTTTCAATTATTAACTTCAGGAAACATACAATTAATACCGGCTATATTAAACAGAACTAATGTTAACAACAAACTTAATATTTTTGAAGCTCTTTGTATTTTAATACCTCAACAATAAGATCAGAATGTTAAAAATGTTTTAGAAAATACTGCTGTACAGATATTAAACAAAATGATCCTCATCCCTGACACTAATTGGGATAAGAAAGATACAAACGGTAATACTATACTTGAATGGGGTATTTGTAGTAATAGCTCCAATGTTATTGATGTATTTCATCATAACCCTGCACTTATGGCAAAATTTGTTTCAACTGAGAAAGCACAAATTCATAATTTTTTCCGTGTTGCTATGGAGTCGCATATTTCTCACGATTTCCGTAAGACACAAATTGAAAAATTTACACAATTAGGTTTAGATATTAATGATCTTGGTCAAGATAATCATATTGCTTTATATTCTACAATAAATATCAGCTTATTACTAATAATCCGAGTAATCAAAATATAAGTTTATTTCAAACTCAAATGAATAAATATTATAAAATAATTGAGAATCTAGTTAAATTTGGTGTTAATCCTTCGCTTAAGGCAAATAATATATTAAATTTATTAGCTACCGGTACTTTACAAATACAAAATACAATATCTAAAATGTCTGATAACGGTAATAAATATTTAGCTCAAGCAGGTTTTAAAACTTTAATAATGAATGCAAAGGAATTAGTAGAAAAAACATTAGAAAATTGTAACCTTAGAAATTCTACCGGCGGTAATAATATGATTGCTACGCTTGGTAATATAATATGGTCTATTAAACAAGATATTTCAAAAGAATCCAGTCAAGAAAAAACATTGTTAATCAACAATTTTAAAGAACTGAAATCTTTAGCTGAGCCTATAATAGAAAAAATAGTAAAAAAGCAAGGATTTAATCCTAACATTATGGATCAATTGAATTCTAATACAATAGCATGGTTCGGTACATTTGGAGCTGCATTCTTAGAAAAATGCATAAAAAATACGCATACAAAACCTGATGTAAATTTCTATGATAAGAGTGGTAAAACACCGCTTGATTGGTATAGCGATTATAATGCTACTAAAATCGTAGAAACTTTAATAAAAAATGACGGTAATGTAAATCTTCAGTGTACTCAAGATGCAGCTACTCCTGGCCATAGATTATTTTTAAATAATTCAAAAGTATAATGCTAGCAACCCAAAACTGCCAACTCTAAAAGCATTATTAAATAAAGAAAACAAGCCGCCGTTTGATCCAAGTATCAAGATGGTAGGTAATAAAAACTGTAGCAGATGTATTAGAAGAGAAAAAAACAGCTATAGTTGATGACAATGATTGTCATAATGCACGATGAGTACACAACTTGGTATAATAACGATTATACTGTAGCATAATTAGGTCAGGCAGTAGAAGTTTAATCTTTATGAATAAAAAATGAGTCTTGTATTTCATTCCTAGCTAAAAGCGGCCTTATTGCATGGCTCGTTTATATTCATGCCCGCAGAAGCAGGAATTTCAGCATAAAGCGAACTTTAAAAAAATCTTTTAAAAAGTTTTGAAGTACTGGATTCCCGCCTACGCGGGAATAACATCGAGTCTTATGACACCAATGTGTATTCGTAGGAATGACATACTTTTTTAACTCCACAAAAATATTGTTTGTTTCTTTTTTTATCTTTATTATTATTTGCATAGAAAATCCCTATAACTTAACTCTATGCCAAATATAGATCTCCTTATTTTTACTAGCTTTTTAGCGATTAATTTGCTAGTTGGACTTCTAAATATCAAAAATATTTGCGAATATGCGATAGAAACAAGGAATTTTTCTACAGGTACAATAGTCGCAACTCTTATTGCTACTTGGATCGGTACTAGTACTTTTGTAATCGATAATTCAAGAATATATACGGACGGATTATTGTACTTATTACCTAGTATATTCGGTAGCGTTGTTAGTTGGTTATTAATTAGTGACTTTATAGCTCCTCGTTTTGAGAATTTTTTGGGTAGTTTATCGGCAGCGGAAATAATAGGGGAGGCGTACGGTAACAAAGTTCGTATTCTTACGTCGATAGTTAGTATATTAATGTCTATAGGTATGATTGCCATGCAATTCCACGTAGCAAGTTTAATATTACAGCTATTCTTTAACATTTCAAATTTTTACATAGATTTATGTATTGCCACTGTAAAATAATAAGCTCTTCTGCTTTTGGCGGTGTAAAATCGGTTACTTTTACCGAAGCCGTACAGTTTTTTACTTATAGTACAATTATTCCGGTAATAGGAATTGTCGTATGGAATGTTTTTAGTGATCCGCATATAGTTATAGACTCAAATGTACACACTCGTCTTACTGATTTACAAGGATTGTTTCACTATCCTAGTCCTAAATTTTGGATTTCTTTAAATATTTTTATATATTTTGTGATTCCGTCATTTGGTCCTTCAATTTTTCAAAGAATATTGATGGCAAAAGACACAAGTCAAATATCACAAACATTTTTTATTTCGGCAGTTATTTGTCTTTTTTTATCCGTTTTATTCATTTGGATTGCAATATTATTATTGTCTCAAGATCCGGTAGTTAACACCCAATGAATTGTTTTTACGGATCATTAAAAGTTATATAGGATTTAAGGGGTTAATAGTCGGCGTTATTGTGGCAATGATAATCGCAAGTACGAACTCTTATATTAACGTGCAGTGGTAACTTTTACTAATGACATCATTAAAAAAGCTTCATTAAATTATAATTATATAACCGCAATTACTATAGAATTAATAGGTTTTATTATATCACTCTACACTAAAGATTTAATAAATCTATTTTTATTATTGACTAGCATCTATTTACCGCTAAGCACTTTGCCGTTAATTTTGTTAATATACGGTTTTAAATCAAGTGCCAAAAGTTTTTTTATCGGTATGATTACTGCAATATTGACTATTATATTGTGGCAAATATTTTCTTTAAGAACAGTTCTAGGTATTTATCCGATACTACCCGCAACTATTGTAAATTTACTCTTTTTCCTTGAAAGCCATTATATTTTAAAGCAACCCGTAGGGTTTAGTTCTTTAAAAGAGCCGCTAGCCGTTAAAATAATAAGGCAAGAGAGAGAAAGAAAAGGTTTGACTTTATTTCGTGATCTTAAGAATTTTAACATCTTTAAATATTGGGAAAGTACCCTACCAAATCAAGAAATTACTTATAGTTATGTCGGTATATTTATTTTAATATCGATGTTCTCATCTTTATATACCACATCAGGTAGCAGAATAATGAACCATTTGGAGATATATAATATTATTTACCATACCACACTTATAACTGCTGCAATATTAATTACTTATCCCTTATGGTCTTTAAAGTTTCAAAAGAATTATATTATATCTTTATCTTGGTTTGTGGCTACTTTCGTTATATTAATATTTTTCGGTAGTTTACTTGTTATATCAAGTAGTTTTGATCAACTGCAATTAATGTGTTCGATAATTAACTTATTTATAATTGCAACGATATTCAGGTGGCAAGCTACTTTACTTATGACCGTTACAGGCGTGTTTGCTAGTATAGAGTTTTATAAATATTTTATGGATGAGAAGTTATTAATTAGCATAAATAGTTTTCAATTCAAAGTAGTATATTCCTAACCTTATTTAGTAGCCTTTTAATAGTATGCTTAAAACCAAGGCAGGAGCAAGAAAAATTAGTTAACCTAAAAAATACTCCTTTAGGTAATAGAGTTAATTATAGAGAGCAGGAATTAGAGAAGTTACTTGATTTGAAACATTAGTTCTTACGTAATATAAACCATGAAATCAATACACCGCTAACCGGTATTATTAGCCTTGGTGAAACCTTATGGGCTGATTATGATACATTTAATGAAGATCAGCGTCGCAATGCAGTAGAGATTATAGCTAAAAGCTCTATTAAATTAAATAGCTTGATAAATAATATTCTAGATTTTTCAAAATTGTCCAGTCTTAATGATGAACTAAATAAAAAAGATATAAACTTAAGTGAATTGCTACATGAAAGGATAAAAATATGTAAGAAATTATATCTAAACGGCAAAATCTTAAATTTTGTATCTGATATTGAAAAGAATATAATAATTATATTCTTTTCAATTTTAACTGTGATCCTCATTATATTAACACACATTCGATAATCTAATAATAAATGCTATCAGCTGTTGTAGTGAGGGAATAATAAAAATTGATCTACACATGCAAGAAAATAATATCTTGTTTTAGTATAAAAGACGATGGAATAGGAGTACTGAAAGAGGAATTGCAGAGTATATTCGGTGTATTTGTCGTAAGCTCTAAAACACGTATGGCAGGAGGTAGAGGAGTAGGACTTGCATTATGTAAGAAAGTAATAGAACTGCACGCCGGAAAAATTTGGGCAGAAAACGATAAACAGGGAAAGACTACTTTTATTTTTACGATGCCTTTGTAATTGAAAATGTCATTCCGTTAATCACAGGAATCCAGTACTGTTTGCTGTCATACCGTGGCCCTGCCACGGTATCCAAAAAACAACTTATAACACACATTTTTTAACATTTTTACCGGATACCGTGGCAGGGCCACGGTATGACATTATTATGAAAAAAATTATTTTTAATAAACAACGAGATTTTATATCAATTATAGCACCGGCGTCAAGCTGTCCAGATGCACAAGATAAATTAAAGGAAGCTATTAAAATACTAGCGTTGCATGGTTTTAAAACTTTAGTAGATGATAAGATTTTTTCAGGTGATGAATTGCCTTTTTTCGCTGCTTCTAAAGAGGAAAGGTTGAGAATGTTTAAAGAAGCTATGGAAAATGAACAGGTTAAAATAATTTGGGCTTTTCGCGGCGGATATGGATGCAGTGAATTTGTAGAAGATTGTTTTAATATAGAACAAAAAGGGGATAAAGTCCTGATAGGCTATAGCGATATTACCGTTTTGCATTTATTACTAAATAACCATTATAATATCCCAACTATTCACGGTTCAGTGTTAACTTCGTTACTACCGCCTACTAATCAGGATATTATGCCTATAATAAATGTTCTTAAAGGAGAAAAGAGTGAAATACAACTTATACCTATAAAGAAAATTAGTGAGGAAAATATAACAGGTACAATAACAGGCGGAAATTTAACGGTTTTAACTAAATTGATTAGTACTGGTTTGCAAATTCATTCTCATTCCTATGCTTCTTTATGTCATTCCCGCAGAAGCGGAAATCCAGAAAAAATAATACTGGATCCCCGTTTTCACGGGGATGACAATAAAATTCTATTGCTTGAAGACGTTAATGAAAAAGCCTATGCCGTGCATCGTAATCTAGTTCAATTAAAAAATACCGGTATATTTGAATGCATAAAGGCAATAATCTTTGGTGATTTTACTAAAGGGGATGAGTTTGTAGAACAAGCTATAAAAAGTTTTTGTTTAAATCATATTCAAAATATTGGAACTTATAAAGCAGCAGGAATAGGGCATGGAGAAGTAAATCATCCGGTTATTATGAATCATGAAGTAATTATAAACAGTAATGTTTTAAGTTTTACTAGCCCTTTTGAAATAGCAGAAAACAAATGACAAATTCTATCAGAATAGGTACAAGAAAAAGTCCACTTGCTTTAATACACACTAATTTAGTTATTCAGCAAATCACACAATTTTTTCCTGATATCAATTGTGAAATAGTGCCGATTATTACTAGCGGGGATTTAATCCAAAATAAACCATTATACGATATAGGCGGTAAAGCTTTATTTTTAAAGGAAATAGAGCAAGCCTTGCTTGATAAAAAAATTGACTTAGCTGTTCATTCTTTAAAAGATGTACCGGGTAGAATACCTGAACCGCTAGTAATAGCTGCTGTTTTAGAGCGTGAAGACCCCAGAGATGTTTTTGTTTGTCTAAAATATAAATCTATAGAAGAGCTGCCGCAAAATGCCGTAATAGGTAGCTCGGCAGTACGAAGAAAAGCATTTATCCAAAAAATAAGACCAGATTTAAAGGTAACGGTTTTTAGAGGGAATGTTGATTCAAGAATAAAAAAGCTAATGACCGGCGAAGTTGACGCAACAATTTTAGCATATACAGGTCTTAAAAGGTTAGAGGTGTTTAATCCGGAGTATTGCCATTTGATAGAGTATTCACAGATGTTACCGTGTATAGGGCAGGGAATCATTGCAGTTGAGATTAGAAAAGACGATAATGCTATGCTTGAGATATGCAACCAAATTAATCATCTTCCCACTTTTGAACTCATAAAACCTGAAAGAGCATTTTTAGAGTATCTAGATGCTAATTGCCGCACCCCGATTGCTGCTTATTCACAATATCTAGATGCAGATCCTAGACATCTTTCCAAACTCGCTTATAGGGAGGCATTTGCAGGAAACACAGAAGCACTTGCCACCGCAACGCACAAAAGCAATAGCACAGATGCGAGTACCGGATTGACTTACAAATTACCCCTAGAAGTAGAGTTTGGGAAGATGTCCAATATACAAACCAATTTTATGCTCGGTAACCTTGACGGCAGTAAAATAACTTTCCATACCGAAACTACCAATATCAAAACTTCAACAGAAGCAGGCATAAAAGCCGCTAAAATGATGTTGGAAGCTATCTGTAAATAAATTTTAATCGATAATTTAATTCTTTTTTGCTGCAAATTATAAGATTTTTTTGAAATATGAATAACATCCTATCAAAAATCTTATCAATTTTTGCTAAAAAAGCTCTTTACTTGCTAATTACAATTTATTTACAGATAACCTCTTAAATCAACTAGATAAATAGATATTTAGGGAATATACTCCTAAAATATCTAAATTTGCAAGATATTATCATAACAATACAAAGATTTTTAGACTTAGAATTACCAAAAGGACAGTCCTGTTTTTTGTGGGGAGCACGTAAAACTGGTAAGTCAACATATCTGAAACAACGTTTTCCGGATATATATATATTTATTTATTACAAGCTGATATCTATAAAGTTTACTTTCAAAATCCTGAACGTTTAAGAGAAGAGCTTAAGTCAAAAGACGGCAATCTCAACTATTATTATTGATGAGGTGCAAAAAATTCCCTTACTGTTAGATGAGGTTCATTATTTAATAGAATCTAATAAATCTTTACAATTTATCCTTTGCGGCTCCAGTGCTAGGTGCTTAAAATCAACAGGTAGCAATTTACTTGGCGGAAGAGCTTGGAGATATATGTTTTTGCCGCTCTATGCTATTCTGAGATAAAAAAGAGCTTGATTGGCATAAAATTTTTAATCATGAACTAATACCTGATCATTATATTGCATAAAAAAAGATTCATAAATATCTTGCGTCCTATTTATATGACTATATTTTACCTGAAGTACAGTTTGAAGCAAATTTAAGAAAACGCAAAGCATTTGCAAGGTTTCTAGAGATTATAGGCATTTCAAACGGTGAGATGATAAATTATAGTAATATAGCAAGAGATTGCGGTGTTGATGCAAAAACCGTTAGAACATATCTTGAAATATTAAAAGATATATGTATTTAGGATATCATCTTTATCCGTATAGATCACTTAGCAAAAGGCAAATTATTACGGAAATGCCTAAATTTTACCTTTTCGATACCGCACTTAGCAATTACCTAAGGAAATATGAATATCAGGAAATGACAGGGTTTGATGCTGGTAAATCTTTTGAGCATTTAGAATTTAGTAAAGATAGTGATTTTAAATTACATGTTATATCTTTTGAAAAAACAAAACGTATAATTAATTTAGAAAATAAAAAAATTACCATTTGGCCTATTCAAGAATTTTTAGATACTCTTTGGAATAATGAAATATGGCGATAAAATAATTAATAAATTTTTTCTTAAATTTTAATTTAAAACTAAACAGCATGGTTTATTACCCATATAAATATATGGACATTTAGTATAGAGCTAAGTATTATTAAATTAATCGATTAAATGCTAAAAATGCATTCTTCTTTTGAATGGGATGAAGAAAAAAATAAAATTAATATTGGTAGCATAACGTAAGCTTTTATGAAGCTCAAAAAGCTTTTCTAGATATCAAAAGGATAATCCTTCAAGATGTAGACCATAGTGTTACAGAAAAAAGATATTTTTGTTTAGGTAAAGTTGATGGTAATATTTAACAGTCCGTTTTATGTTCCGAGATAATCATATAAGAATTTTTGGAGCAGGATACTGGCGTAAAGACAAGAGAATTTATGAGCAAGAGAATAAAATACACTGATGGGGAAGTAGGGGCAGTAAAAATAGTAAAAGATTTCTTAGCACATCCTAGAGAACTTTTTAGAAGCAGCAACTGCACATGTCCCTTATCAAAAAATGATTAGGATTTTACTAGATAAATATACTAAGCACTATAAAGCAAATAAAAGGGTATAATACTATAAACTGAGCTGGCGGATAGGGTGGGATTCGAACCCACGGTACGGTTGCCCGTACGCCAGTTTTCAAGACTAGTGCCTTAAACCACTCGGCCACCTATCCAAGAAGATTCATACCAAATAATCTTACATATTTCAAGGGAAATCTTGCAATATATGAATTTAAATTACAAATCCGAATTGTTCTTTCACTTCATTAACCGTTTCAGAAGCTCTAATTCTTGCTTTTTCTGCTCCTTTGTGCAGTATTTTTAATAAATATTCTTTATCATTCATTAATTCTAAATATTTATCACGTATCGGTTGTAGATTTGTAATAATAATTTCTGCCAAATCTTCTTTAAATTTTGCGAAACCTTGGTTCTGATAATTACCGATTATTTTTTCCAAGCTTTCTTCGGATAAACTGCTATAAATATCTAATAAATTACTAATTTCCGGTCTTGTTTCTTGATCATAGCTAACAAAACTTAAATGATCGGTTTTGGCTTTTTTTATTTTTTGATGAATAAGATCGTTATCGTCTTTTAAATTGATACGGGAAAAATCCGAAATATCAGATTTACTCATTTTCTTTAATCCATCCCGTAAGCTCATGATTCTTGTGCCTGTTTCACTAATTAAAACCTCAGGAACTTTTAGAATTTCTTTGTTAAATTTTCTATTTATTACCCCTGCAATATCTCTTGTTAGCTCTAAATGCTGCTTCTGATCCTCACCTACAGGCACTATATCGGCTTTATATATTAAGATATCCGCTGCCATAAGTACCGGATAGGAAAATAACCCAAGACAAGCCTTTTCTTGATCGCTACCTGCTTTATCTTTAAATTGCGTCATGCGCTTTAACCATCCAAGCGGTGTAACGCAATTTAGTAGCCAAGCAAGTTCAGTATGCTCTTTCACCATACTTTGGGCAAAAATCGTTACTTTGTCGGGGTTAAGCCCTGCTGCTAAATAAACAGCAAGCACCTCCATAATTGAATTGTTAAGTTCTGATGGCTTAATATCAACCGTGATAGCATGCAAATCTGCTAAGAAGAAAAAACAATTATATTCTTCCTGCATTTTAACCCAGTTTTTAATTGCACCAAGATAGTTACCGAGATGTAAAGAACCGGTTGCTTGCACACCGGAAAGAACAGTTTTTTTCATTTAATACCTTTTTATTTTACTCATTGTAAAATTATGTTATAAATACCATTTTAATTAATATAATTATCTTAATAATTATGCTGTGGCGTTTAAGAATTTTATCATTTTACGGATTATTATCGTTATTTACATTTATTTTTTTTCTTATGTGTTACATACCAGTAACATTTTTCAATGTCAACTATCAAATAAGATACAGAATTGCCATTATCTTTTCTTATGCTTTTGTGTGGCTTGCAAAAATTTGTTGCGGTTTAAAATATGAAGTAGAGGGGCTTGAGAAATTACCGAAGACTACTTCAATAGTCGTGTCTAATCACCAATCCTTTTGGGATCAAATGTTTATGCAACTGATTATTCCTAAACATTCTTGGGTATTAAAGCGTGAATTATTTAATATACCTCTGCTTGGTTGGGGACTTCGGATGGTTAAACCTATTGCGGTTGACCGTGGTACTAATAGCTCGGTTGCTCAGATTTTAAGAGAAGGTCAGGAAAAAATAAAAGAAGGATTATGGTTAATAATATTTCCGGAATCAACTAAAGTTCCGCCTGATAGAACGGTAAAATTTAAACCAAGTGCCGTAAAGCTTGCTTCAATTACTAAAGTTCCAATTGTGATGATAGCTCATAATGCCGGTTTATTTTGGCCTAGAGGTTTTTGGTTTAAGCAACCTGGCACTATAAAGATAAAGATTATAGGTGTAATAGAAAAAGAAGAAATAGAGCAAACAGACGTACGTATACTTAATGACAAGGTTGAGCAATTGATTAACAGTGAAAAGCAAAAATTATTAAATTAATATTAGGTTTTAAAAATAATTAGTATTATCATAAAATTACAACTTAGTTCTTATGGAGGTATTTATGGTAAGGACAGCACCGTTAAAATTAATTGCGGTTATCGATAGTAAGCAAATGATGCTTTACGACGCTCAAGGAGTTAAAATTACTACTAATACACCTTTAAAATTATCTTTGGATTTAGAAGAGCATCACCACCATAGAGAAAAAAGACAAAGCCTTTACCAAAATAAATCTACACCGGCTTCGCTATTTGAGCCGCATACTTCGCTAAAAGATATAGCACATAAAGAAGCAGCAAGGAGCGTTATTAAACATTTAGAGAAAGTAACTACTGCTGATCAAGCTAAATATAAGGAATTGATTATTGTAGCAGAACCGCAAATGCTTGGATGTGTTAGACAAGAACTTAAAAACGCTCTAAAAAAGATGATTACTAAAGAAATTGCTAAGGATTTAGTGCAACATAGCGTATATGCAGTGGAACGAGCAGTATTTTCTTAGATAATCTTTATATGTCATTCCCGCGAAAGCGGGAATCCAGTAAAACCTATAAAAAACTTGTTTTTTTAGGTTTATTTTGTCAATAATCTGTAATTTTTATACTAGGATTAAGGTGATTCTTTCTAGACTCCAACTTTCGCGGGCATGACATAGAAGTCGTACAACAAGGTTTTTAGTTGTTTGCAATGATGATACAAATTAGGTGCCTAACTTATTAAATATTTCTTTTGTATTATTTGAGATAGTTAAACCAATTTGCTTATCTATATCCTCAAAAGTTTTTATAGTCTTTTCATTAGGAATCTTAATATGTGGTTTGAAAGGCAAACCGCCGCTATTTATACATTGAGTTAGGAAAATATCCTCATGGCTTCTGACATAGTCATCCCCATTTGCTTAAATATTTCTGCTGCTTCAATTTTTATATCTGCTGAAACACGTAATCTAATATCTACTGTATTCATAATATAGCTCCATTCAGTTATTATTATCCGCTATAGTCAAAAATGATTTGAATTCACTTACATAGTCTCTCGTCGCTCTCCTATTATCTATAGGCTGCGCTTCTCACTCCTTGTAATTTACATCCAACTGATTTGACTACATTTTAGTATATATGGTGGCATGCGTCAATACACTCATATTTTAATTAAGAATAGTTGCACTAATAAGAAAAAGTGGTAAAATATCATATCGAACAAATTAAATATTATGAATAATTATGCCGCAAATTTATTTTAACGGTCCGGAAGGACGAATTGAAGGAAGATATGCAAAAGCTACCTCGCCTAACGCCCCTATTGCATTAGTTCTTCATCCTCATCCTTTATATGAGGGTAATATGAATAATAAAGTAGTTTATAATGCCTATAAGATTTTAGCAGATAACGGTTATACCGTCTTACGTATTAATTTTAGAGGAGTAGGGGGGTCACAAGGTAAATTTGATAACGGAGTCGGTGAAGTGGTTGATGCGGGGGCAGCTCTCGACTGGTTACAGCAGAATAACCCAAATGCTCAGTCTAATCTGATATTAGGATTTTCTTTCGGAGCATGGATAGCTATGCAACTTGTAATGCGACGTCCGGAAATAAATCATTTTATTGCTATTTCGCCGCCGGTTAATACAATTCATAAATATGACTTCTCATTCCTCTCACCTTGTCCTATTCCAGGGTTTATATTACAAGGAGATAATGATAGTATAGTATCGGCAGATGATGTAAAAGACCTAGCAAATAGATTATCTAAGCAACAATCCCATATTAAAGTTGATTATAAAATTATCAATGGAGCTGACCATTTCTTTCGTTATAAAACTGAAGAATTTGCTAAAGCACTAAATGCTTATTTAATAACAATTCAATCTAATTATCATCACCATAATAATAATGTAAATGAAGAAATTAGTAAGCACCCAAAGAAATTATTTTTATATTAGTTTTTGTTGTGTGGTTCGGCTTATCCATCATTGCGAGCAGGCGTTGTTGCGTAGGTACCTAAGTCGTCATTGCGAGGAAATTGCGTAGCAATTGACGAAGCAATCCAGTAAAAAATTCTGTAAATCAGAATTTTTTTTATTATTTTTCCGGATTGCCACGCAGTCTACGGCTGATCGCAATTGACGATTTGCTATCCACGTGGGAATGACATAAAAGAATCCATATCACAACGTCTACAATTCTAAATAAGCTTCTATTGCCAAAATTAATATTTCATCTTTTTTAGCATCTAACTTTTGAGTTAATTCTTCGTAAATTTGCCTATCTGGTAGAGAAGTAAATTTTTTAAATAGCTGCACTAATTTTAAAGAGGGGATAATACGAAAAGCATCTTTTAATATTTTGATCTTTTTATTAACATTAAGCTTATTATTTAAATGAAAGTAAAATTCTAGTAATTCTTCGTTATAAAAATTTAAATCTACAGCCGTTGCCAAATAATCTATAGCATTAGCCGTATTATTACTTTCTACTTCTTGCTTCGCTGCTAATAAATAATACTCAGCAATTTCCGGCATAGACTCATGTTTATGAAATTTTGCGAGCTTATTCGTTATAAAAATAAATTTCGTCCATAGAGAAAGTCTAGCATAACAACGCATTAAAGTAATTAAATTTTCAATATCAAGTTCATTGAAATTATAAGCCTTTGTTGCGTAATTTTCTGCTTTCTCATAAAAAGATTTATAATAATAAAGTTTTGCTAGATTTTTGCTACCGTAAAAAACAAATTCTTTAGATGTAATAAGTTTTTGAAAATAGGAAATTTTTCTATCTACATCCTCTTCAGTTACGGCTAAGATTAAATTATGGAATTCTTGTGAATCTTTTAGATCTTCAGAAGATAAATTTTTGCGAGCAATAGAAGCAGATTTAGCTTTATTATTCATAATATATTCGGCAAAAGCTAAAATTAAAGCATATCTATCATGATTAATTTTTCGTTTACTAAAAATATTATGTATTTTAGATGGTAAATCGATAATTAATATTAGAAATCTAATGATAATAAAACAAGAAATTAGTAATAAAAGCCCTAAAATAAGACTAAAGAACAAGGTAGTCTCTATATTATAATCATATAAACTAATAAAAACTTTTGAATCAAAGCTCTCTATAAAAGTAAACCCGAAATAAAGCAGTAAAAAAGTAGCACATATTAATAATAACCTAAACATCTTTATTTACAAACTCCTGCATAAATTTTTCTGAATAAAGACAATCGATTAGATAGTTTAAGTTCTCTAAAATTAGAGGTTTATCTTGTTCTTTTATCATCATAGCAGAAGGTTTTTTTTCAATTTTGATAAACTTCTCCAGCCACTTATGGTTGGTAGGAAAAATTACTTCCGTACTACTTGATTTAGAAAAAAGATAATTATTATATGCTTCTAAGTTATTTAAAATATTCCTTATATCTTGAGGCAGCAGGCGGGATTTTACTATTCTTAGTTCTTTACTATAATCCTTATCTTGCATGAAATTATATACTAATAGATTTACATTTAATAAGTAATTAATATAGTCAAGTGATACCCATACGCCTACCTCGTCGCTCGTCGCTCTCCTATTAGTTATAGGCTTCGCTCCTTGTTCCTTGTATCCAAATGAGGCTGAATTGACTACAGTTTCTAATTTTGGTTCTACTAAATTAGTCGGTGCTTCAGGAAACTTTAAAGAACTTACGTAATTTAAAAGCGACTTGGTAGATAATAGAGGAGCTGCTTCCTTTTCTTCCAGGGTAGTATTTTCTTTATTTTCTACTGCTTGAGCAGGAATTTGGCTTAAATCCTTATTTTCACTTTTAAACAGTTTTAAAATATCGGATCTATTATGATAAAGAGTAAAAGAAGATAAGACAAATATTACTATTGCTATAAAAAAGATATTTTTGCTTTTAAATAAACTATCGAATTTGTGCATTTTCAGATAATAACTTGATTATATCGTTAAGGTTTTGATCATCACAATAAACCACATTTTTTATAAAAGGTCTAACTATATTTGCGACTTTCAAACTTATGGCTACAACTAAACTATCTTGTAAGTACTCTAGTAAATTATTTTGCAGTAATAATTTTACTAAAGTCCTAGCACTATTTTGAGAATAAAGTAATATAAAATCAATATTATTTTTAAATTCTTTTATAATAGATACGGGCAGCTCATTCAAATATTCTACATTATAAATGATATGTCTAACTATTTTGCTAGGTAAATCTTTAGTAATTTCATTTGAAGATAAATATATAGTCTGCTCATATAAATCAGGAGGAAAATGCTTAATCAAATCTTCCACGTTTTTAGCAGTATACATTACTTTCTTGCCTAATAATCGTTTTGACTGACTACCTACTACCCAAATATCTTGTTTTAAGTTATGACCGGTTAAGATACTTGCCGCATATTTACTAGTTATTATTATATTTGAGTAATTATCTAAAATATCTATATTAAAATCTAGAGTTTTATATTTAATTAAAGGACAATGAATATCACGTAAATCTAAATTATATTTACTTATTTCCTTTATAGTTTCATTATTTTCTTCAATATGTCTAGTTAATAAAACCGATTTCATACAATATTTGTACTCCAATATAAAAAGCAACTGCCCAAATAATAATAGCAGCTATTTTATTAATTATAGTTAAAATCGTACTACTTTTATTTAGCTTTCTAATATTATAACCTGCAACTGCTAAAGAAAAAAACCATATCCAAGATATAAGTATGCAAGTTAAGGTAAATATAATTTTTGCAATACCGCTATACTTTAAAGCACTGATACCTATTACTATAATCGTATCCATAATTGCATGCGGATTTAATATTGACACCGATATAGCAAATAAAATTTGTTTTTGAGCTGAAAAAGCCCCGGAATTCATTGTAAGATCAATAGGCGGCTGATTCCAAGTATTATAGCCCATATAAATTAAGAAAATAAATCCAACAATAAATATAGATAATTTTAACCAAGAAATTTCAAGAATTAACAAAGATATCCCAAGAACTGCCATACATATAAGTATAGTATCACATATTGAGGCTGCAATTATGCTAGGTAAAGCCTTGCTAAACTTTGGCTGTTTTGCTCCTTGATTGAATATAAAAATATTCTGTACTCCGAGCGGCACTATTAAACCGAGAGCTAAAACGATGCCATGTAAAAAAGCACTTAATATATCATTATTCATTTAAATAGCCATTTTATATACTAGATTGTTACTGCTTCTATTTTATTAATTATTTTTAATATTATAGCATTTTTATTTAATTTTCTCATATTATAACCAATTATTGCCAATAATTATTGCCAATTATAAAAACCATATACAAATAAACATGTAAATAATTTTAATGTCATTTCCTTGATATTTGTAAAAACCAATATTTAATATACTCATTATATATGGGTTTAATATAAATAATATTGATATCACAATATAGAAACTAAACTTTGTTTCCACATAGAAATAGGCTAAGATTCTATTGTTAAATTAAAATATGATTGATTCCAAGTATTATATTCCATACAGATTAGAAAAATAAATCCAATTATGAAAAAAGGTATTGCTATATACCAAATCATAAAAATAAAGAAGAAATCATGATTGAAAACGATTATATGTATAAGTATATTATAACATATCGAAGCATCAATTACACTAGGTAGAGCTTTTTTGAAGCTACGATATTGTGCACTTTGATTTAATATAAAAATACTTGGTATAATGGAAGAAATAGCAAAATACGGTATTAAAAATATTATACTTAATATATATCATTCATTATTGTAATTTAGTTTTGATTTTTAATAATATTAATAAAGACGGAATAGTTATAATAATAGTAAATAAAAAGAAATTTTGCCAACCGAAATTTACTACCATATAGCCTGAAATTATAGGAAAAATTGAGCGCGAAATCCCCATCATCGATGAAAGAAAAGAATATTGAGTAGCTCGAAATTTACCTTGACAGAGTGCAGAAATAAAAGCGATATAAGCAGTCATTGTCATACCGCCGGTAATACTTGCTATTCCTATCGTAATAAATAATAATAAAGAATTTTTACCGTTTATTTCAAGAAAAATAAATAAAATATGTCCTAAAGCATGAATAATACCAAATAAAAATATACTATTTAATATATTTTTATGTTTCATAATAACACCGCCGACAAGTCCACCGATTATAGCTCCTACAACTCCACAAAACTTTCCAACGCTTGCTATTTCAAAAGCATCATACTCAAGATGAAGCAAAAACGGATTAATCATAACATTAATTAAGTTATCCGGTAACCTATATAATACTAGGAAAATTAATATAAGAATAATGAAATAAACAGAACCTATAGGTTTTAACGCATTATATATAAAATTTATTATGTTTTTTTTATTTTGATTATTTTTTATATCATTCTTGATTATCTGTACATGTATGTTCTCATTTAAATAACAATACTTAATTCCTACCATCAATAAAATTAAATAAATAAATACTAAACCGGCAAAGATTTTATATATTTCATTAAATGTTAAATAAAGAGATAAATAAATAGCTCCAGAACCGGCTAAAAGCATACCGACCCGATAACCGAATATATATATTCCTGAAGTAAACCCAAGAGATTCTTTAGGTACTATTTCCGTTCTTAAAGCACTTAATATAGTATCTTGTGCAGCACTAAAAAAAGAAATAATTAAAGCCGTGAAAGCAAATAATAATAGATTAGTACTAGGATCTAGAAAGCTGAAAATATATATAAGAAATATCAATGCACTACTAGTTAAGCAAATCCAAGATAATCTATGACCGAATATGTTGTTTAAATATTTAATTTGCACTGCATCAAAAATCGGTGCTAACAAGAAATTAATAGAGTAGGGAAGCGTTATGAATGATAATAAACCGATGGTTTGCAGTGCTATATCTTCTTTAGCAAGCCAATAATTTAAAGTATTACCGGTAATCATTAGATTAAAACCGCTAATAAACCCAAACAACCAAATAATACATAAACGAGAGTTATTTAACATGAATTTATTTATATACTTCGAGTAAATGAAGAATTGATAGACGAAGATCAACTTCAAAAAGAGCAAGGAGTCTATAAGGCGAGGAGCGGAGCATATACTTTTTTGAAGTTGATCGAGTATATATGCCTTTAGCTCTAAGTTCCTATAGGCTTAATATACAAAAATGTGAGTATTCTGTTTATTTGCGGCATGTAATGTAATCATGTTATTTTAATTTCTCAATATCTTTCTTATCTAATTTTGTTATTTTCATAATAGCTTCTAAAGAAAGTCCTTCTTTTTTCATTTCTTTAGCCATAGTAATTTTCTCTTTTTTTCTACCTTCTTCCAATACCTTCTTGTTTCCAGCTATGAGCTAAGCTATTCATAAGGTTTCCTCCTAATGCAGGGTTTAAATGCGATTTAAGCATTTTTTCTATTTCTATTTTATCATTTTCCCTAATCTTATTCAAGGTGTAGAGGACAAAATTAGCTCTATATAATCTATACCGATATTAACTTTAATAAATTCTGGTAAAAGATCAGCTACTTCTTGCCATCTCTTTAATAAATCTCGTTCGTGGATATGTTTAAAAAAAACTGCAAGATTCCAGACCAAGCTTTTTCTTTTAATTTTTCATCAGAAATATTTTGAACATTAATTAACTGATAATCATTAATCCATGTATTTTTTACAAGTTCACTGTTTTCAAATAACTCCCATAGATTAGTAGGTGCATTATAGTTTTGTACACCATTGTAGAACACACAAGGGTACACAAAAGGAAATTTTTTATTTCCTGTCGCCTTCCTTATGATATTCAGCAATTTTTAACATATATTTAAACACACGAAAAGCCATATACGGATCAGGAGTGCTGTGGTTTTCCAAAAGTAAAAATAAATATCCATTTTCATTATTAAATTTAGCGGAAAATAAAATATCTACTATAGATTTCTTTAGGCTACGCCCTACAAAACTATCTTTTTTCCATTCTAAGAGCTTCAAAAGAAAGTAAAATTTTGATATGTGGCAGTAGGTAGGTTTCAAAGAACTCTTGAGTAACTATAGGGTTTTCAAATGCAACTCTTATAACCTTATCATGTTTTGGCTTGCTATTTTTCTTTTTAGACATAAATATTATGAGTATATAAATAACTAATAAATTTTTTATCGCTATTTGTAATAATTATTGCTCTTTTGTTATTAATGGTTAAAATCCATTTTAATACTATCTTTTTTTATTTTTCTAGCAGTAATAATTACTGCAACTTTTTTCGTAAGTAATTACAGAATTTATAAATCACAGGTTGTATTATAGATATTGGGAATTATAGTTATAAAAAGTTCTATAATACCATATGTGAAGATCAATTAAATTTTGATCTAGCACTTGAGCAATTAGAAGATAGCGAATCTTTAAACTCAAAAGATAAAGCAAGGTTAGAAAAAATTTGCTCTTTTCAAAGTAGAAGACGGAATGGTGCGTTTGGAGGTAGCACAGGGTTATGATTGCTTACTAAGTCTTTATCTAGACAAAAATGCTACTTTAGTTCAGCAATATAAAGCGATTAAAAACGATAGTTACGGTTTAGATACTTTATATACTAAAAAAGCTGCGATTAATTTAGCTACACTCATTATTTTAGGTCACGAAGGAAAAGTAAAAGAAATATTATAAATAAAAAATGATGATGATTTCCTAAAATATTATAGCGGTTATACAGCGGATGAGATTCCTTTTTTAAACAGTTTACTCTCTTAATATACCGGGAACTTACTGCTAGATGTTTATATAGGCTTAGCTTAATTCATGTATTAGGCAGGTCATCTTTTAATGAACAAACTATACAAACCGATTACAGGCTTGCCATAGAAGAAATACAAAATATAATTAAACTAACCGGTATAAAGCAAAATAACATACTCGATATAGCATTGACTATTTAATGATAAGTTTGCTATTCATGCCGGCACAGTAATATCCTCTAGTCTACTAAATAGTGACTTAGATAGTTTCTATAGATTTCATATTGTTATGAATTCTAATGACCCCATTAGTCAAGAATCAATGGAAAAATTAGCTTCCATGAAATATATCAGAGATTATTCTATAGATTTTACTACTTTTCCTGAAAATATATTAAATCAAGTTTTAGCCGATAAGAAAATAAAATTTACGGATAATTGGCCTAGTTCAATAATTTATAGGTTATATTTTGATCAAATCTTTCCTCATCTAGATTCTATATTATATCTTGATGCAGATATTGTAGTACTGCGTGATTTAAATTCTCTTAAAAAATAGATATGAGTGATTATATATTGCTGCGGGTAGCATAGATACAGGTATTACATATTGTAGTCATAAAGTGACAAAAGAATGTAAGAGAAATATAACTCATTCTTATAAAAATAGCGGGGTAGTATTTTTAAACTTAAAAAATATGCAAGAAAAGCAAGATAAAAATATGCTTTTAGAAACTTTACAAAATTCAAAATGTGATTTTTCTTTTCCTAACCAAGATTTATTAAATGTTGCATTTCAGCATTATATTTATCCCTTATCGATGAGATGGAACTGTTGTACATATTTTGAGACTCAAAGCCCTTATTTTTCTTATTTCATTTTACACTATGCAGGACCTAAGCCATGGACTACCGATAAGCAGGAATTATGGAAGACAAATCAGGACAAATGAGATAAGATCACAAAACATTACTGGTGATATAAAGAAATAACACCTTGGAGTAGTATAAATTAATTATTTTAATTGACTTTAGCACTTAAGAGATTTAAAAATTAACTTTAATATGTAAGGTTACAATAAAAATGTTACCGCCTAAAATTTTCTTTGAAAAAGTTAAAGAAATAATTTGGCCTATAGAAAGGAAAGAATTAAAGCTATTTATACCTATGGCTTTAATGATGTTATGTATCCTTTTTAATTTTGGGGCTTTAAGATCTATCAAAGATAGTTTAGTAGTACCCTCTATGGGGGCTGAAATTATTAGCTTCTTAAAATTATGGTTAGTATTACCCTCGTGCGTAATTTTTACCGTACTTTATATTAAACTTAGTAATAACTTAAATTTTGAATATATTTTCTACATTATAGTCGGCAGTTTTTTACTATTTTTCTTATTATTTGCCTATATTATTTATCCAAATCAAGATATTTATCATCCTAATGATGAAATGATAAATAAATTAATTGCTTCATACCCTAATTTTAAATGGTTTATTAAAATAGGTAGTCAATGGAGTTATGCACTGATGTATATTTCCGCGGAATTATGGAGTGCAGTAGTCATAAACTTAATGTTTTGGCAGTTTGCCAATCACATTTTTGATACTTCTAAAGCTAAAAGATTCTATCCCGTTCTTGGAATGGTTGGTAATATCGGTCTTATAATAGCAGGCAGCGTACTTGTCTTTTTCTCAAGCGGGCAGGACGTCATTGATTCAGAATTATTACCAGATTCTTTTAATTCATCTGCCGGAAATGCTATAATGCTTCAGCCAATCATGTCAATTATTGTTACTGCAGGAATAATTGCTATGCTTCTATTTAGAATAATAAATAGATTTATTTTAACAGATTCCATAAATGTTTTAGATGCAAAAAAAGTTACAGCTAAAATGAAAACAAAACTTTCGATAATTGAAAGTATCAAATTAGTAATTCACTCAAAATATATAGGTCGTATTGCCTTATTAATAATCTGTTATGGATTATTAATAAATATAGTTGAAGGACCTTGGAAAGCAAAAATAAAAGAATTACATCCAAACACTATAGACTATGTTAACTTTATGGGCAGGTTTAATATTTGGATGGGGATATCATGCGTTACTTTCATGATAATAGGCAGTAATATTCTTAGAAGACTCGGTTGGCTCATTTCTGCATTATTAACTCCTATTATGTTGTCTATTACCGGCTTGATGTTTTTTATCTTTATAATTTTTATTGAAGAAATAGGAGAATGTTTCGGTGATTTTAATCTTCTATATGCAGCGATTATTGTTGGAGCAATTCAGAACATACTGAGTAAATCGTCCAAATATTCATTATTCGATTCAACAAAAGAAATGGCGTATATTCCTTTATCTTTAGAACTTAGAACTAAGGGAAAAGCTGCCGTAGAGGTAATAGGTACTAAATTCGGTAAATCGCTTGGAGCATTTATACAGTCTTTGATATTTATTATTATTCCGACTGCTACCTTTGATTCTATTATAATATATTTATTAGTAACTTTTATAGTTATGATGAGTTTATGGATTTGGAACGTTATAAAATTGAATAAGGAATATATAGAGCTGTGTAAGTAAACGTCATTGCAAGCGGGCATTGTTGCGTAGATACCACCCAGTCATTGCGAGCAGTTGTAGACTGCGTGGCAATCTCATGCAATAATAACAAACTCCTGAGATTGCTTCGTCAAAATTTTCAATTTTTCCTTGCAATGACGAAAAAACTTATCCATACAACAACAGAAAACACACTATAATACCGATTTAAAGATGAAAAAAATTCTTAAAATAATATTATTTATAACTATCTTTATTATACTCGCATATAGTGGGCTGTGGTTTACTATTATGTTCTCTTTATCACACTCTATAAATCAAAAATATGCCGGTACCAACCTTAATATAGAAGAGGCTGATAATAATCCTAATCAGCAATATCTTATTAAGTTTTCTAAAGTTCAGCCATATGGTTTTCCTTTCAAATTAGGTATTTCAGTAATTAATTGGCAAGAAGAGAGTATTAATAGAGTAACTGAATTTACCACACCGATAAATATCGGTTATGATTTACTTAAGCAGAAATTATTTATACATTTTTCCGGAGAAGCATTCGGAAAATTTAAGCCGGTTCAAAGAGGCTTTGGAGTAAGATTTTATAATGAGAACTGTATATTATCAACAAAAATACCGTTAAATTTAAAATTATTTGAAATAGTACGATTTAAAAAAGATTTATTTGAAGTTATAAATTTAATAGAAAATATTAAATTTACTTCCGGTAAAACAGAAATTTTTGACTTAGTCGATAATCAAAAATTATATGAAGAAGATCATACTATACTTACTATGTTATTTGACAAAAGTAAGTATTATACAAGTAAACAGGATTTCCTTGATAACATACCGCAAAAATTAGCAATTTATTATGAAACCGAAATAGTACAAAGTAACCTTGAAGATAGAATAATACCTGCCGGCTTATTATTATATCGACCCGCTTGGAATAATAATTTCAAATTTTCCGGTAATTTCTTGATTAGTACTAGTAGTGTGCATTTTAAAGATATTGCTAAAGATTTAACAATTGAAGTTACTAATGCAAAAATCAATAGTAATAACTTTGAAAATAATATTAATTTATTATATAAAGGTAAGTTAAACAATTTCGGCAATAATAATATTGATCTTTTGGTAGATTCGCAATTTAAGCTAAAACCTGGTTTTATAATAGGTGCATTAGAATTTATAAAGAAATATTACGATAAGCAAACCTATTTATTTAAACTTTCTGATAATAAGCTATATAAAGATTTTAATAATGAACTAAGCTATATTTTAAATAATGATAAACAATATAATTTTAGTATTTTTGAAGATAGGGAATATAATTTTAATTTAAATATTAATTTAGTGACTGAATTAAACAAATTAACTAGAGCACAGATAAATGCTTTAAGTCTCTATTCAAACGCATCGGGATTTAATATAACAAATGAAACTATAGTAAATGCTCTTAAAGATTCTTACAGTAAAGGTACGATAGTAATTAATGATTACTCTAGAATAATAGATGTTTTAAGTGCATATATATACGGAGTAGGGGATTTTAAAGATTTTTCGGAAGAGAGTAAGGAAGTATACGGGAATGCTTTGAAATCATTTTTAAAAACTATTTCCGATCACCCGAATTCATCTAATTTAATTGATGCTAGCATTGAGTATGTGTTTGATTTATCCGATTTAAACAAAGCTAAAATAGGTAATATAGATGATATAAATAAACTTATACCTTTATATTATTTATCTTTATATCAAGCAGCAGTAAAAAAAGTGCAACCCGGTGAAAATGTAAAAGAAAAAATTATGGAGTTAATTCCTAATGTTAATAAAAAAATATTAGAGGAATGTATACTCGATGAACTTCGTTAATCATCATTACGAGCGACTGAAAGGCGCGTGGCAATCTCAGGATTTTGGCATGAGATTGCTGCATCAAAATTTTCAATTTTTTCTTGCAATGACAGAACAATAATTTAATCATTGGCTGTTTAAAAAGTGATGAAGAGTTAATAGAAAAGGTCGGTAAATATTTACTAGAAGCAGGAGGTAAAAGAATTCGTCCGCTTTTAACTTAATGACAGAACAATTTATAAAAATACCAGCCATGAATATTATAGTAAAAATACAGCAAGATTTAAAAGATGAAGTAACTAAGTTAAACAATTTAATCATTAGCTATTTAAAAAGTGATGAAGAGTTAATAGAAAAGGTCGGTAAATATTTACTAGAAGCAGGAGGTAAAAGAATTCGTCCGCTTTTAACTATAATAACTGCTAAAATGTTTGATTATAAAGGCGATAATCATATAAAGCTCGCAAGTGCCGTTGAATTCATTCACACCGCCACATTGCTTCATGATGATGTGGTAGACGACAGCACTTTAAGAAGATTCAAACCTACGGCTAACGTTATTTGGGGCAGTAAAACAAGTATTTTAGTGGGTGATTTCCTCTTTAGTCAGTCTTTTAAGTTAATGGTAGCTTCCGGCTCTATTAAAGCTATGAATGTTCTAGCTAAAGCTTCGGCAATTATTTCCGAAGGGGAGGTAGTACAGCTAGTGAAGTTAAATGAACGACGTATTATAACTATAGACGAATATCAGCAAATAGTTAAATCTAAAACCGCCGAACTATTTGGAGCTGCTTGTGCAGTTGGAGCTATTATAGCAGAGCAGGTAGACCATATTTCTAAAGATATGCAGGACTTTGGGAAATTACTCGGTACGATATTTCAGGTTATAGATGACTTGCTTGATTATTTGGGTAATGATAAACAGGTAGGCAAAAATATTGGCGATGATTTCTTAGAAGGAAAAGTTACGTTACCGCTGATTTTTTTATATAATAAGTTAGAGCAAGATAAGCAGCTTTGGCTCGAAAATATAATTAAATGTGATAAGCGTACTAACGATGACTTTGTAAAAATACATGACTTAATGGTAAAGCATGAAATTTACAATGAAACAGTTAATGATTTGAGTAACTTAGAAAATGAAGTAAGTAAGTTATTAAATAAAATTCCGGTTCAGAATATTTATAAAGACTATTTGTTTTCGATTATTAAATTTATTTTGGATCGCTCTTATTAAATTAAATTGCATTCGTAGCTCAGCTGGATAGAGCGTTGCCCTCCGAAGGCAAAGGTCGTTGGTTCAAATCCAATCGAATGCACCATCACTAATAGATAAATTATCATTTTTATTTTCCATAATATAGATTATAGAACAATTATTGAAAATTGACAAATGGCTGGGACGGGAGGATTCGAACCTCCGGATGACGATACCAAAAACCGTTGCCTTACCACTTGGCGACGTCCCAATGTAGAAAAATGTAGAAATTAGAAATGTATAGACTTTATACCAATAAATAGCGGAAACGTCAATATTGTAAAAATAAATTTATTTCATTATTAAGCCAATTCCTCGCTTGCGTGGATAATAAATCATAAATTTTAGCTCTAATTTTGTTATAATATTCCTTGATATAGTTTATTTCATCAATATTAAGTAGTTTCATATCAGTCAATTTACTAGCATAAGGCACTAGGCTTAAGGTCTCAAACTCAAGCCATCCATTATTTTCTTTTACATACATCAAATTCTCAATCCTAATACCATATTTGCCAGGAATATAAAAACCCGGTTCATTAGATAAGATCATACCTGCTTTAAGTATTATTTTATTACGAAGATTTATGCTTTGCGGTCCTTCGTGAACACTTAAGAAGCTCCCTACCCCATGCCCTGTACCGTGTGGATAATCTAGCATTTCTTGCCATAAATATTGCCGAGCGAGTATATCCAGATTAGCTCCTGCGATGATATTTTTTGGGAATTTGGCTTTAGCTAAAGCAATATGTCCTTTAAGTACTTGCGTATAACGCTTTTTCTGCTCATCTGTCGGTGTACCTATTACTATTGTTCTAGTTATATCGGTAGTAGCACCTTGATACTGACCGCCGGAATCTATCAGTAATATCCCCTGCCCTTCAATTTTTTTAGCAGTTTTTTGGTCAGCTCTATAATGAATAATAGCACTATTTTCCTGAAATCCGCAAATAGCAGGAAAACTATCCGAAACATATCCCTCTTGTTTAGCTCGTTGCTCTGTAAGCTTTAAACCGAGGGAATACTCGGTCAATTCGTTATTTCCTATGTCATTCCCGCGAAGGCGGGAATCCATATTATGTTTTTCTGGATCCCCGTTTTCACGGGGATGACATTGAGCAAAATCAGCAAAAAATTCACATAAAGCTACTGCATCTTTAATATGCAAATCGATTGCATGCTTAATTTCTACATCATTCTTACAAGCTTTAAGCATTAAGCATGGATCGGTAATTTGTTGTACTTTTTTATCAGCTACTAAGTCCATTATATGAACAGATGCTATAGTATCATCAATAAAAATATTAGACATCTTCCCACACTTTGCTTCTAGAGGTAATTTAGACATCGATCCGATACTCGCATCCTCACTTACGCTTTTGTACACTGCGGTGCTGCGTTTCGTATCTCCTTTAAGTTCCTCTCTATAAGCTGGTTTGGAAAGATGTTTATTCTCGCTATCTCTTAAAATATTTTCAAATTCTTCTTCCGGTAAAATCGTTATTTCAGGACGAGCATTAATAATTTCGGCATCAATTCTTGTAGGATTTATAAACAAATATAATTGTGTAGAAGTGAGTATAACTTTTGCAAACATTAAAGGCGTATAAGCAACGTCACTGGCCCGCAAATTTAGTAACCAACATATGGAGGAGCTATCGAGAATGACTAAGGCAGATTGCTCGGTGTCATTCCCACTTTCCTCTATGTCATTCCCGCAAAAGCGGGAATCCAAAAAAATTTCACGACATTTACTTATTTTATCAGTATGACTAACGCCCGCAAACTTAATATCATGCAAATAAACTTTAGAGTTTGGCTCTAGCGGCTGATTTGGCCAAATCTTATCAACTAAATTTCCATTAATCTTCTGAAAATTGAACTTTAAATTTGATATAGTGGGATAAGTAAATAATTCAGAATCATATCCTATTTTTGCATCTTTACCAAACTTAGATATATCTTTTAAGTCAAAAAGCTTAAAAAGCTCTAAATCCAGCTCTTTATTTGCTTGCTCTAAATAACGTCCATCGGTAAAGAATAATGCTGTATCTTTATATATAATAGCTATACCGTTTGAACCAGTAAAACCTGTTATATATTCAAGTCTCTTTGCGTAGCTTGGAACATATTCACTCATATATTTATCGTTAGACGGAATTATATAACCGTCTATATCATATTCTGTGAATAAATTTCTAAGCAGATTAATGCGGATTTTTGCCATGTTTATATCTCTTATGTCGTGCTCTTGCCCGCTTGGAGACTGAGCCGTCATTGCAATGAAATTACTTAAGTAATTGACGAAGCAATCCAGTTAAAAAATTCTGATTTACAGAATTTTTTTTATTATTTTTTCTGGATGGCCACGCTCCTTGCAGTCGCTCGCAATGACAGCTCAGAATCCAGCTAGGCAACGCTCATAGATGGGAATGACATTTATACCATCCATAATACAAAGGAATACCAAAGATAGTAAAAGAACTAGCTATAATCAAAGTTTTAACAGGTGTTTCATAGATAACCCATGCACAAAAGATAATCGATATTATAGCTATAAGTAAATAATAATAAGAAAAATTTTCTTTTGAGCTAAAAATCACCTTTAAAAAAGCTAAGCTACAAATTAAATAGACGAATAAGAATGTGATTGCCGAGAAATCTATTATTTGTGTAATCTGTTTGGCAAAATTATCATTTGCCGTAAAGACTAATAACGGCACAATGCCAAGGCAGCTTACAATAATTCCGTGAGTTGGAGCGTTATTGCTATTTTTCTTAGCAAAAAATTTCGGTAATAAACCGTCTTCTGCAAGCCCAAGAGCTATCTGTCCGCTAGTCAGCACCCAAGCATTGAGCGTACCTATACATATAATCGAGGCTATAACCGTAATTACGCTTGACCATTTACCTCCGAATAATAATGAAGCGGCATCGGCATAAGGAGCTTTAGCACTAATAAGTTCAGAAGCAGGGATTAATCCCATTATACCTATGCTATTAATAATATATAACACTGCTACGCAAAAAGTTCCAACTATTATGGCTCGTGGAATGGTTTTTGCCGGATCTTTTACTGCACCTGCCGTGGTAGTTGCACATTCTATGCCGATAAATCCCCAAAAAGTAAGAAGTGCAACTCTTCCCATAATGCTCGGAATGCTTAAATTCTCTACTTCCTCGGCAATAGTTATATTATCTATATTAAAATGTGATAAAGCACATAAACCTACTACAAGCAATGGAACAAATTTTAAGAGAGTTAAATAAAACTCTGCTTTTCCTGCTACTTCAGGACCTTTTAAATTTAAAACCATAATAGCACCTAATAATATGATTTGTAATATTAAGTCTAAAATCGCTTGTGATTTAAAAAAAGGCGTTAGATAACCTATTGCCGAAATGACTACTATACTTGTACTGACAAAGGATATAACCCAGTAAGTCCAACCGGTGAAAAAAGCTATTTTATCCCCGAAATTTGCCCGTACATAAACGTGCGGACCTCCTGTTTTAGGAAATTTTGCACAAAGGGTAGAAAATACAAGTGCTATACTCATAGCACCAAATAATGAAAGTACCCAGCCCCAAATGCTGTATATACCGAACGGTGCTAAACTTAACGGTAATATAAAAACGCTAGTACCGATTTGACTGCCGGTTACTAAGGCAAAAACCGCCCAGAAACCTAATTTTTGTGACATATTAATCTAATTTAAAGAAACAGCTTTAAAATAGCTGAAATAATGATTTTTAGCAATAGTTAAAACTACCTATAATTATTTTACTCTTGATTTCTAAACAAAAGATTAATAGCTTTTTTAAGCTATCAAAAATAATCTTAGGAGTTAACATGCCAAATCGCACCACTAAAGTTTATACAGTGAAATCAGGAGATGCTTTATCAAAAATTTCACAAAATTATGATACTCCTGTTCAGGATTTAGTTAAATATAATAATATACGCGATCCTAATCATATCGCAGTAGGCTGGGGGATTTTATTTTCCGGTGATTTGCATGATTTTTCTTAAAATAAAGCTATTGGTGTAATAGTCAACTGCAATTGACTTTTTATGGATGTGCTGTAATTGCTAGAATAGTGTGATATTATCTTTGTTTGGTCCATAATACCAAAAAATTCTATAAGCAGCAGGAGTATTATTTTCAGCATAAGCTTCAAATATTTCTTCTCCATTATGTCCTCTAACAGATTTTTATATTTATGGGTATTTAAACTAGGATGATGAGGGTTTGCCTGTAGATATGCCAGTGTTTTTTTACTGCTTTTAAACGTTTTCTTCCAAATCTTTACTAGCTTGAATAGTAAAAAGAATTTTCAAAGTCATCATCTAAATATTTACTGCAATCTTCTATTTTCAGCCCTTCTTTCCTTTTCTTCTGTATTAAGCGGAGAAAAGAAATCAATTCTTTCCTCTAGTGCTTTTCGTAAGCTTTCAATATTAGGTGAAGGATAAGAGAATATTTTATTATAAACCCAGTTAAACATATTTTAAAACCTTTATTGATTTTAAAGTGTTACACGCTAAAAGATTTGCCACAGCCGCAATTAGCTTTTTCGTTAGGATTGGTGAAAGTGAATTGGGATTTGAATTTAGTCTCTACATAGTCCATTTCAGAACCTAGAATATACATTAATGCCTTTGGGTCGATTAGTATCCGTACGCCCTTTTCTTCAACTACTTCATCGAATTGATTTTTACTATCGGCATATTCCACGTAATAAGTCTGACCGGCACAACCGCCTGACTTAACCCCTACCCTAATACCAAAGGTAGGCTTGGCGCGTTTTTCTATTAGCAATTTTACTTGCTTTGCAGCAGAATCGGTTAATGAAATAACATTTTTCATGTTTTAAGAGTCTTTTTTGCTTTCTTTTTTCTGTTTGTAATCGGCTATAGCTGCTTTTATTGCATCTTCAGCAAGTAGTGAGCAATGTAATTTTACCGGTGGAAGTGACAATTCTTTTGCTATTTCGGTATTTTTAATAGTCTCGGCATCTTCTACCGATCTTCCTTTAACCCACTCCGTTACTAAAGAACTTGAAGCAATAGCTGAACCGCAGCCAAATGTTTTAAATTTAGCATCTGTAATAATCCCGTCATCATCAACTGCGATTTGTAACTTCATAACGTCACCGCAAGCAGGAGCTCCAACTAGTCCTGTACCAACATTTTTATTTTCTTTATCAAGCGATCCAACATTACGAGGATTTGCATAATGATCTATCACTTTTTTGCTATAAGCCATTGTTATTCCCTCAAATTTGGTTTTGTATGTTATACTTGCGTGAATACCTGAGCCGTCATTGCGAGGAAAAACTGCAAGTTTTGACAAAGCAATCTCAGGATATTTGACAAGATTGCCACGCAGCCTACGGCTGCTCGCAATGACTATATTCTCAATGTACAGCCCATTTAATCTTTTTCAAATCAATTCCCTCTTGCATCATTTCCCAAAGAGGGCTTAATTCCCTTAGTTTATCGATTTTTGAGCATATTAAATTTACTGCGTAGTCAACTTCCTGCTCGGTAGTAAATCTACCTATGCCGAACCTAATTGCAGTATGGGCAAGCTCTTCACCGATTCCCATAGAACGTAAAACATATGACGGCTCTAAAGAGGCAGAAGTACAAGCAGAACCGGAGGAAACCGCTAAATCTTTAATGGCAAGGATCATGGATTCTCCTTCAACTCCGGCAAAGCTTAAATTTAAATTACCTTTATATCTTTGATTTTTATCGCCGTTTAAATAAACTTCTGAAATTCGCTTATGTATATTATTTAAAAATCTGTCGAATAAGTAATTTACGTGCTTAGTATCTTTTTCCATCTCACTATACGCTATTTTAGCAGCCATGCCAAGCCCTACGATTAAAGGAGTCGGTAGCGTACCTGAACGCATACCTCTCTCCTGCCCACCACCGTTTATGAGCGGTGTAACACGGACACGAGGTTTTTTCCTTACATATAATGCACCTATTCCTTTCGGACCGTAAATTTTATGCCCTGAGATACTGGCAAGATCAATATTAAATGCGTTAACATCAATTGGAATTTTACCAAAACCTTGAGCAATATCGGAATGAAAAAAAACGCCCTTTTCACGGCAAATTTTCCCGATTTCCTTTAAAGGCTGAACAACACCTATTTCATTATTAACCACCATAACTGAAACTAACATAGTCTGATCGGTAATGGCATTTTTTAGAGTTTCTAAATCGATTATTCCATTTGGCTTAATCGGTAAGTATGTGATTTTTATACCTTCTTGCTCTAAATGCCTGCAAGCATCAAGTACACATTTATGTTCACTGACTACGGTAATAATATGATTCTTTTTATTGCTGTAAAATTTTGCTATTCCCTTTATTGCAAGATTGTTAGACTCAGTTGCACCGGAAGTGAAAATAATTTCTTTAGTATCCGCTCCTATTAACTTTGCTACCATACTCCTTGCCTCTTCAACGGCGTTTTCTGCCTCCCAACCGAAAGAATGGCTGCGTGAATGAGGATTGCCGAATTTGGTAGTAAAATAAGGCAACATTTCCTCCATTACTCTTGGATCTATTGGAGTCGTCGCCTGATAATCCATATATATCGGTAAGGTTAAATTGTTTAATTGTTGGTTCATATGGTTAAATTAATTCATGTTTTGGTATAGTTTAAACAGTCACCGATGTCATTCCCGCGGAAGCGGGAATGACATAAACGGAGCCGTGCAACAACGTCGCTTTTAGCTAGGAATGACATCGTAAATCTCCTCAAAAGCCTCTATAAAAGCCTCTATATCACTTACCGTATTAGTATGGCTTAAAGATATCCTAATCGAAGATTTTGCTTCTTCTTCCCCTACACCCATATTGGTTAATACATGCGATTTAGATATTTTTCCCGATGAACAAGCAGAACCGGAACTTACGCAAATATTATGTAAATCAAACCCAATTAATTTCACTTGTGCATCCGTATTTGGTATAGTAATTAAGGTAGTATTAGGCAACCTAGCTACGTTATTACTAACAATATTTACATTAGGATATTTTTTTAATTTTTTCTCTAAATTTTCTTGTAACTTTTTGATTTTTATATAATTTTCTGAGATATTGTTTGTCCTCAATGCAGAAGCTAAACCAAATCCTGCAATTGCTAAAACATTTTCAGTGCCTGAGCGTACTGATTTTTCCTGCCCTCCTCCTATAATCATTGGAGTAACTTGAAAATTAGAGCTAGAAATTAAAGCAGCACCACCCTGCCCCCCTCCTATTTTATGCCCTGAAATTGTAGCAAAATCTAATCCTAATGCTTTGATATTTATTGGTATTCTGCCAAAACCTTGCACTAAATCGCTATGAAGTTTTGCCTCATATTTTTTAGTTATTTTACCTATCTCAGCTATATCTTGTAAAACTCCGCTTTCATTATTAGCCATTATTATGGAAACTAGTTTTTTACTAGTATTACTTTGAGCTAACAACTCTTCTAAATGTTCTAAATCAACTAGCCCTTGCGTATTAACACTTATAACTTTAATATTTGGAGCGTAGTTTATATGGTTATAGATCGATAAATGTTCAATAGCTGAAATAAAAATATCGCCGTCATAAAAATTTTTCATTATTAAATTATTACCTTCAGTCCCTGATGAAGTAAAAGTAATATCATATTCTCTAGATGATAAGGTTATACCAAGAGCCATCGCTATTTGTGCGCGTACCGTTTCTATGAGATTCTTAGCAAATCTACCTGAGCTATGTGCTGATGAAGGATTAAGCTCCTTGTCCATTAAACTTATTATGAATTCCTTAACTCTAGGGTCGATAAAAGTAGTAGCATTATGGTCTAAATATATCATACATTTAAATTTGAGTTTAAAGCATCTTTAATTGAGATATTTTCAAAATAATCTCTAATATGCTTACCAAGACCTTGCCATAATTTATGCGAATTACATTTTATTGTATCAGGCACGCAAGTTTTAACTGACTTCTTATAGCAGGTAGTCATTATAAAATTTTCGTTAACGGCGTCCATAATATCGGAAATTTTTATTTCTTCTAGGTTACCGATTAAAATATACCCACCTTTCGATCCTCTAATAGCCTTAACTAGATCAGCTTTTTTAAGTTTAGAAAATATCTGCTCTAAATAGTGAAGCGATATATTTTGTTTTACGGACATTTCATTCAAAGTGACCGGTTCGGCACTTGATTTTGAAGCCATTTCAAGTATTGCCATTACGGCATATCTTCCTTTCGTCGTCAGCATCATATAACCAACCTATTAAAACTTAAAATTGTTTTATATCTACAATACCCAAGTAATTTAGTCAAGTATATAATTATATTATTTAATAAAAAATTAGCTTGTTAATATAAACTAAAATTTAATTGTGTAGAAACTAGTAGAAGTAGAAAAGAAGGAGAAAATATTATAAATAAGTGATTAATCCAACATTACCTAGGGACGTTGTTGCATGGTGCAAAAAACACCTTCGATATCATTCCTAGCTAGAAGCAGGAATCCAAAATTGCTTTGTCATTATCCCGCAAGCTTGTAGCGGGCCCCAATTAAATATTAGTACTTTAAATTATTTTTATGGTCCCAGTGGTCAAGCGAACTAGGTGACATAATGGGTTTTACCAATCCACGCAACAATGCCGGAGTATGACATTTAGCTGGATGCCTGCTTTCGCAGGAATGACATTTAATTATAAATAGTTAATTATTTTATTATCCACGCCCTCTGTTTGTTGTTCTATTTCTAGCTTTAGGTTTTGAAGAAGCAGCAATATTTTTTAAATTAGTTTGATAATTTTCTCTATTCTTTCCTATCTTAGTTTTTCATAATGAGTTTTAGCATTTTTTCTGAAACCTACTTTGGTTTCCATATTTTTTACAAAATCAGTAACAAGTATTTGTAGATGCCCTTGAATATCGATTTGACAATTTTTATCTAAAGCACCGGGCATAGTTTCTTGTATTTTTTTACAGCACAGTACATATCTAAATCTTCAGGTTGATAATGACCACTATTATTACGAAGGTAATCAATTTTTCCCCTATCATTTATCCCTATAACTCCTGCTGCTTCCGCAGGCTTTCCACTTAAAAATGAACCGTGGACAAGATTTTTAGTATTTGGCAAATATTGATTTTTATGAGTACCCATATAAATTGTTCCATCCTCTCCCATTACAAATGCTTGAACATTATTCATGCTTTTACTTTCTTTACCGATAGTAGAAGCTACTTTATCGTTAGCATCAAGTAATCTTTGAGAGGAGGTATCATAGAATAATTGGTGCTTTTTTTCCTCTGGTCCCACACGTAATATTTTAAATTCATGCCTATCCCATATTTGTTTACCTTGAGCTATTTTTTGAAGATGATGTTCTGCAAGTTTTGGATTTGGATGAACTACTTTAACTCTTACAGAATCTAATATTGCATCGTTTAATTTTCCTAACTCATGTTCCAGTATTAAAGCATGCTTAAATTTCTTTATTAATCTATTCCAATTATCTCTAGCTCTAGTTTTTGGATCTCTAAAAGGTGTATCAATCTTTCTTCCGACATCTCCAACTAGATAAACTTTATTATCTTTTTGGACTAAGTTATCTTTGTATAAAGGCTCTCCTTCTTGATTTATAAGTAGACCTTTTCTTTCAATAGCAGCTGATTGACCATCCTTATAAAGAATAATTTTTTCATTACTTAGTCCAAACTTTGAATTAATTTGTATTTTACCCTGATGATTTAAATGACCAATACCGATACCGTCAATATCTGCAATTTGAATATCTCTATTTTTATCAACAAATTTTCTAATTTCTTCAGAATTATTAATAAATTGACCGTTATCCTTTAATATTCCTTGTATATCGCCGGTAGTATAAGTAAATTCTTCTTTGATTGTTTTTGTGTCCTTTATAAGACCTACTGCAACGAAAATTTGTTGAAAGAAATTTAGATTGCTCTTGACTTCAACATTTTTTACTCCAATAGCTTCTCGTTCATGAATTACCAATTGATCCGGCTTTAAGTAGCCGCCTTTATCATAAATATTAATTACTCTGCCTCTTATAAGGTCTACTTCTGTTGCTTCTTTATCTTGTGCAAATTCCTTAACTTGCAGCTCTTCTGCAAACCTTACTTTCTTTTTTTTCTTACCCATTTAAATTACCTAAATTTATAAATAAATAACTTTAGGTTTCATTTTAACAATAAAAACTTTTATTTTTTTAATAATAGGCTGTTTTTTTAGTAAATTGAGAATTTAAAATCACATATTATATGATAACTGATTTTTCTTATATATAGTGTGATAGGTTCTTGTTAATTTGCCAAATAGCGACAAATACTAAACAAGTTGTAAACATTTGTAGTAGCTGTAATAATATGCTTAATTCCGGTATTAATATAATAATAACCGGTTGTAATATTATCGGGACTCCGCTTGAAAACATTACTAGCCTTATAGAAGTTTGTATTGAAGTTTTAGTAGTAAGTAAATTAGCTAAGCTATATACTAACAAAACTATAATACTTCTCTCTAATAAGAATGTTACAAACCAAAATAATATAATAGCCGGCATACCGAAATAAATAAATAAATTTGGTGCATATAATAAATGATCGGCAAAATATTTTTTTATTATTTCAGGAGTTAAAATGACTTCATTTTGCTTGAATATCTCAGAATAGTTAACAGTACTTGGAAAATTTTTCTTAGTATTGGCTACAATTAAATTTATCTTCAGCTTATTCTCTTCAAGTACAAACGGTATTTTGCTTTTTTCTTTGTTAGAAACTTGATTTTTTGTATCAATGACGACTATTTTATTGTCTTTCTTGCTATATAAATATATAGGCTCTACTTCTTCAACTGAAATGTTTGAATTATTATATTTAATTTCCGGTAATTGATTGATAATATATTCAATGTTGGCTGTAACTTTTGATGATTGTATTCCGTTAAAATAATCTTTTAAAGTTATTATGTAATTTAATATAAAAATACAATAAATTATTGATGGAATAAAAGATAAGGTAAATACATATCTTATTCCGTACCCTTGATAGTTTTTATATACATCTTTATAAAACTCTATAGAGCGAATTGATAAATGTAATTGACGGAGTAGTGCATTTAATCCTCCTAATATAAATGATAATAAATACATGTATAAGTAATTTATTTAAGTTTTTCAACCTCTTCCTTCTTTAATCCGGTTGAGGTAGCGATTAAATCAGTTTTTACACTGGCTGTGATTAAATTTTTGGCTATATTAATTGTGATTTAAGTATTTTTTCTATTTCTATTATATCATTTTGACCAAGTTTGGTCAAAATGTAGAATAACATTAACTCTATATAATCAATCCCTATATTAACTTCAACAAATATAGTAAAAGGTCTGCTATTTCTTACCATCTCTTTAACAAATCTCGTGTATGAATGTGCTTCATAAAAAATTATAAAATTCCGGACCAAGTATTTTCTGTCAATTTTTCATCAGGAATTTCATGAACATTAATTAGCTGATAATCATTAATCCAAGTAGCTTTTACTAATTCACTATTTTCAAATAATTCCCATAAATTTAAAGGAGCAGTATATTTTTGTATGCCATTATAAAACACTAAAGGATATATGAAAGGAAATTTTGTGTTTTTTAGTACTTTCTATGATATTCAGCAATATTTAACATAATATCATCACGGTTTGTATATAAAGATTCAATAAATAAAATAGAGTCCTTTAAAGCTAGTTGCACAGCTATATTGTCCTGATTATGTCTTTCTATAGCTTTAGAAAGCCCAAATTCTTTAACTACATTACCTAATTCTTTTATATTAGCTCGAAATCTAGTAGAATCAGAATTTGATATAGGTGTTTTTGAAAGATTTATTATTTCGTTTCTACGTTCTTGTGTTTTAATAATAACTATTTTCTTTAAGTTATCGTCTAAATCTTCTATTCCAATTTTATTGCGAATAATATCGTTTATACTAATTACTTTATTTCCATGCTTTCTCTCATGCCTTGCTGCTACTATACTGCAAGCCAAATCTGTTAATATATCTATCTAAGAAACTTTGCGTTATTAAATCTATACCTTTTGCTAATATTTTTATTATACCCTCTTGCTCATTAATATTATTTTTAAATATTTTAGTTTCAGCAATACAGCAAGCATTTATGATATTTTTATATTCCAATAAAATGCATTACAGTAATCGTATAATAATGGGCTTGCTTGTGCTAAACTTTCAATTTCTCTAAAGATTTCTGCTTTTTGTATTGTGCCACTAGCTTTTAGTGTTTTATTGTGGCTATCTATCTTAATGTCATAGGCATCTAATCTTTTATTTGCCCCGGCATCTAGTAATTTAAAATTACTGGTTTTCAACCTTATTTTTGCATCTTGAATTATTTCACTTGCAAACTTCAGCTTACTACTATGTTTAAATATCTGTTTTTCTTCTTCAGGCTTAAGCTTTTCATTCTTAATAAAACAATCACATTGTTCTTGGGCTGCTAATTCGTTAAATAGTTGCCCTCTTAGTTCTGTGTTAATTTCTGCTGGATAAATCGTGGCTATTTTCTTTAAATGATCCTCACCAAATTTATATATTCGATGATCACCGAAAATACTTCTTTTTTCTAACAACATTACGAACTGATCTTTATTATCACCTGCATAAGATAAAAGATATTTTTCAGTAAAAAATTTGGTATTTTAATTTGTAATACTACTTACGTAATTAATATCACTTGCTGCTATTTTAAGAGCTAATCCTTTGTTTAGGAATATAGGTTTATGTGTTTTATATCATTCTGCTAACGGATCGTCTGTTTCTGCAAGTAATTTAGTTACAAACTCCTCTAAACTTACTATTTTGCTTGCTGAATTATCGGTTGTAAATGTTTCATAGTTTCTATCTTCAAATATTATCTTGCCTTCTATTCCCGGTGCTTTACTAACCGATACTGTAAAAGTAAAATTATATTTCTTTATACCATTTAAAATAAACTTACTCTCTAACTCATTTATCACACCGCTCTTTAATATGCTTTTACATATTTCTTTTAAAAAGATTTGCGTTTCGCTTATGTTCGGTAATTAGTTAAAACTCACAATAAACCATTCTATTACTTCAGGATTTTTACTTTTTTCATATTCTTGAGTGATGTAATCGGTTATTGTGTAGAGTGGTGTTTGCCTTTGTGTGTAAATCTTCATCAAATTGGAATGCTTCAATTTTAGTTAAGTAAATTATTTTTAATAATTCATGAAATTGTTTATGACCTCCTTTATTAACTAACATTACTTTTAATATTTCAATTAAATTCCAAGTAGCTTCATACTTAGGCATATCTGTCAACATAAGGGTCACTGAGTATATCTTTGAACACTTTAAATGCTTCTTCTACCGGTTTTACCTTTCCTAATTCAACTAAACTTAAAGCAGACTCAGATTTGTCAGAATTACTAAATAGATTTTTCAGTATTTTAGATGCGTCATGTGATATATTGGGGTTTATTTGTATTATCCAACCTAGGATTTTGGCGATTGTGAATTCAATATAATTACTAGGGTTATTAAGTAGTGTATTCAATATTTTTAATGTCTCTTGGGCTAAACTAGGATTTATACGTACTGTTTCAGTTAAGCTCCAAATAACTACAATTTTGACTTCGTTGCCGGAATCGTTTAATACTTCTTTCAATATACTAAATATTACTAATGTTAAACTTGACAATATAATTTATTTTTTTATTTATTGCAACTATTAATTATTAATGTATAAGAAATTATACACTCAACAAAGTTAGCACTTATAGTTATGAAATATAAAAATATGAAATGAACATCTAAAATATTAGCCATAGGAATTTTAATAGCCGGTAATAATATATTTGCACAGGATACGAAGTCTGCTAAAGAATAAGAACAAAGCAGGATTATTAGAACTAAGCTGTAGAGGGCTTTAGCAACTATAGGGTTTTCAAATGCACTACGTACAATCTCATCATGTTTAGGCTTTTTTTGTATAATATAATTTTACGAAGAAAATAATTTTAATTAGAGGTAGTATTAAAGTGCAATATTATATATAAGTTTGTTGATAAAAAATGATTTATTTACTAATATCTATATTTCCATAAATAATATTAGTTTTATATGCTACTGCTACTTCCTGAAATAACTTTGACTTTAATAGCACTTTTAGGGCAGTTTTTTGCCGTAATGATCCCAAATAAAAATAGAATTATTTCTAATATCATTATTTTACTATGCATATTATCAATTTTTCTTACCTTTAAGTATTCAAGTTATGAAGGAGTATGGTACTCATTTGCTACCGGAATAAATATCGGTATTAGTAAAAGCATAGTGCTACTATTCACTATTATCTCCATGATTATATACCGTGATTACTCTATTCTTGTTGCTGAGGAATTAAAGTTTGAATTTATTACTTTAATGTTATTATCGGTCGTAGGTATTTTTGTTGCAATTTCATCACGGAATTTTCTATTATTATTCTGCGGTATGGAGCTTACTGCTTTAACTTCATATGCACTTGCAGGATTCAAATTAAATGATATGAAATCATCGGAAGGTGCTTTAAAATATTTTATCTTAGGTAGTTTAGTTAGTTGTTTATCATTATTCGGTATTTCTTTTATATACGGATTTGGCGGAAGCCTACAATTTGAGGATATCTTATATAAACTAAATGATAATTCCGGAATGAATCTTGGTTTAATAATCGGTATTGTACTATTTTTAAGTAGTATTTTCTTTAAACTCTCAAGTGTTCCACTCCATTTTTGGGTCCCTGACGTATATGAAGGATCACCGATTACTTCAGTTACTTATTTCACCGCTGCCTCAAAAATAGGTATGGTTATTGTTTTATTAAATATCAGCAAATTAATTATAGGTAATTACTACCTTATTAATTATAATTTAATAAAGATAATTGCTATATTATCTATGCTGTTTGGAGCTTTTGGAGCCATTCGTCAAACTTCTCTAAAAAGATTAATGGCTTATAGTACTATTTTAAATATCGGTTATGTATTAATCGGCGTTCTTCTGCATAATCAAGAAGGATATAAAGCAACTCTACTATATATTCTAATATATGCGGTAGGGAGTATAGGATTTTTTACTTGCTTAATTATACTGCTCGGTAAAGACGTCGATAAAGCTAGTTTTAAAACTATACAAGGAATTGCAGAGCATCATAAAACTATAGCTGCCGTAATTAGCATAGTTATGTTTTCAATGATTGGAATCCCTCCTCTTACAGGATTTTTCGGTAAATATTACCTTTTTTACCAAGCAATTAATCAAGAAGAATTCGCATTAGCTTATTGTGGTATTTTTACCAGCGTAGTTGCTGCGTTTTATTATCTTAAAGTAGTAAAAGCCATGTATTTTTCTAAAAAGATTGAGATAATTAAGCTGCCGATGCAATATGGGCTTTTACTGATTAATTACTTAGTTGTAGGCTTCTTGTTGCTTGGTTCATTTATTATCTCGTTTTAGCCGGTGTAGACTTTTTATTAACAACACTAGCTGCAGTAGTTTGAGTAGGCTTCATAACCTTTTCTTTTAGATTCTTTATATGTTTTAGATTTTCTTCATCTACTTGGTCTTTTTGTTTAGCTTTTTTAGCTAGACCTAATTGACTTGGAGTAACACTAACCATATCATCCGTTCCAACTGCTTTCTTAAATTTTTCTAGAGTATCTACATATTCTCTGTTTGCATATATATTTGTCTTTACCAATTTTTGTTTTGGTTCTTTCTTTATTTTATCAGAAGAACCAGCTAAATTTCTTTCATCTTTAATATCTTCATTTAAACTTTTTATTGTCTTTATTAAATGTTTTTTCGCACTATCTCTAATACCAAGTATTTCTAAAATTCTTGCAAAATTAGTAGTAATTTTATTTCTTAATTTAAGTTTTTGTCCTCCTTTTTTTCTTTCTTCATAATTAAGAATTTTCGCAAAATAATCAGGATACTCTTTCATTAATGTTTTTAATCCTTGCTCTTTCACTTCGTAATAAGGAAAACTATCTTTTTTAGAAATTAAACTATTTACTTTAATTTCTAAGCCATATTCCTTTAAGGATTCTTGCCTTTTTTTCATTGTATCTATTAAACTAGCCTTAATTTCTTCAGGCGTTATTTCTTTAGATTGTTTATTATTAAATTGTTTTGGCATCGCTTGTTTTGCAAATTCTGCAATTGCTTCATTACTATAATATTTAGTTAATTCATCAAAACTTTTATCAATAGTTTTGCTTAAATCAATTTTAGAAACTGCAAGTAAGCTATCGGCAAAATTAGGATTTTTTGTTCTTAAATTAGAAGGAAATTCTCTAAAATGGTTAGTGGGACCGAATCCAGGCAAATGTTTGGCTCTTGAATGCGGATATATATTATTTGTTAAATTATCAAAACTACCAGCAAAATCAATTCTTACTAATTTAGGTAAAGTTTTTGGATTTTTTTGATCTCTGATAACTCCTATATTTCCAACATGTATATCAAAATCGCCGATCAATAAACTTGCCGGCATAATGTTTTCAAAGTTCTGATACTTAATTTCCTTAAAAGCATTTTCTAAGGTTCTAAATAATTTATTTCTAGCCCCCATAAAAAGTGGTCTACCGCCGTCCTTTCTAAACCAAGAACTCGGTTTAGTTTTAGCAGACATATGTTTATCCATGTCCACATACATATCGCTACTATAATTCTCAAAAAATTCAGATTTGACATATATTTGCGAATCAACGGTTTTAGATTTATTAAAATCATCAGGAGCAATTAAATTAACCTTTGCTCCATTTCCAGGACTTATAGCTTCAAAAATTTGAGATCCTAAAAACTCGGCTATATTTTTTGAGCTTGAAGCCTCTTTTTTTATCATCGCCGTAATTTTACCGTCTAAGCTTTGATATACTCCGCCATGCTCTCCTACCTCATTAGCTCCGCCTCCTTTAGGCTTTAAAAAATTCCAACCTTTAAATACTGATTTCTTATTTTGCGTCATCTTCGCCTCTTTATAATGATTTACATCAAATTGATAATTTTGATATAATTATAAAACATATTATTTATTTTATATCAAGAACAGAAGCCGTTTTCTACTGAATTTTATTGTTCTTTAATATTTCAGCTACTTCAAGAGCTGCATAGGTAAATATACCTGTGGCACCGGCACGTTTAAAACTAATTAATGACTCCATCAAAGCTCTCTCCCAATCAATTGCCCCTGCTTCTGCTGCAAATTTTAACATTGCATATTCTCCACTAACCTGATATGCAAAAATTTTAACATTAAAATTATTTGCCGCTTCACGAATAACATCCAAAAACGGCATACCAGGCTTCACCATTACTATATCGGCTCCCTCTGCTATATCATGCTCAATCTCAAGCATTGCTTCCTTAATATTACGTACATCCATTTGATAGCTTGATTTATCTAAATAATTCTTTTTATTACTCTTAACAGCATCGCGAAACGGACCGTAAAAACTTGACGCATATTTAGCGGCATAAGCAAGAATTCCAACATTTATAAATCCCTCTTTGTCAAGATATTCCCTTATAGCCCTGATTCTTCCATCCATCATATCGGAAGGTGCAACAATATCTAATCCAGCTTTTGCTAGCACTAATGCCTGATTACACAAAGCTCTTACTGATCTATCATTATCAACTTCCCCATGATGCACAATACCATCATGACCATGTGTAGTATAAGGATCAAGTGCTACATCGCATATTATACCAATATCGATATTAGCGTTTTTGATGCTTCTAATAGTTCTACATATTAAATTATCTAAATTATAAGCCTCATCGGCATTTTCACTTTTTAGACTTTGATCAATACTCGGAAATAATGCAATAACATTAATACCAAACTCTGCTGCTTCTTTTGCCGTTTCTACTATTTGATCAATCGATAAACGATATATACCAGGCATAGTTTTAATTTCTTGCCTTTCATTATGTCCTTCAACAACAAATAAAGGCAACACTAAATCACTAACCGATAAATTACTTTCGGATATTAACTCTCTAAGCCAAAAAGCTTTTCTATTTCTTCTAAGTCTAATATGGGGATACATAAAATTCATATCTCATTTTAGTTAATAACTTGGATTCTAATATATAAAATATATAACCTAACTTATAGTAAAAATATTGCATTACAAAAAGAAATTTTGCTTGCAATTTATAAAAAATTTAAGCAAGCTGTTTAATTATGTAAATAAACATAGGGGCTTAATATGGCACAATATAATATTCCAACATCAGTAAAAGATAGAATACAAGAGTGGGAAAAAAATCAAAAAATATGTCAAATAACCCACCAAAAAATACAAAACCGGCTGTTCCTCCAAAACCCACTTCTGAGCAAATAAAGGCATAGAACGAGGCACATAAAAAACAGACTGACTTAACTACACATTCCCAAGCACTTGATATATTTGTTGACACCCCATCTCCGCAAGTTGAAACCCAAAAGCCTATTATTTTTTCAAAACCGGCTCCGGAACAAACAAAAGTACCGGAAGAAACACCTAAAAAACAATCTAATTTAACCGTAAAAGAGAAAATAGAGAAATTTTTGATCATACTATTGATACCAAAGATGCTTTGATTCCGGAATTTAGCCGCTATATAGCATTAAGCGGTTCTATGGCAGGGAAGCGTCTTGATGTTACTATTAAAGCTTATGAACAATCATTAGGACGGCTAATAAAACAAGCAGGAGTACCTCAAAAAGAGTTTGTTTCTTTTATAGAAGATGATCTAATAAAGAATCATACACACAAAGATAAATTTGAAAAAATCAATCAACATTATAAATTACCTGAACCACCTAAACTATCTGAGATAATTGATAATCTTAGAGAATTAGTAAACAATGATGATATAATAGCTTATTTGAAACAAAATAGAAAACACATTGAATTTAAAGAAAAAGTAAATAATATTATTCAGATTTATGATGATTATAAACATAATCCAGCTGCTATAGCTAAAGTTGAAGCAAAACTGAAAGAGGTAGGTAAATGGTGTGAAGAAACTACAAAAATGGATAATAATCCTATTTGGAACAATATTGGTAATTTTATAAAATATTCTTTTACCGGAGATAAAGCTAAAGCTGCTTTTTATAAAGATGCTATAAAAATTCTACTCAAAATACTAAAAAAGCTATAGCAGAAATACAAAAATCTCTTACCAATCCTTCTCCTCATTCATCTAATGTTCCACCGTCAAGAATCAAGGAGCAAGATATAGAAGCTAATAAAAACTTTTAGGATCGATATCTATTTTTAGATGGCAAAAAGAAGGAATTTTTATAAGGCTTAGCCAAAATTTTAAATATTTCTGCAAATTAAATTTCTTATCGGCTATAATAAGTATTCGGTAACGATATTTACCAGCGAGCTTTGACATTAATGAGCTTGCCGGTCCTAAAATTTTCACGTTTGCTTTTGGTGCAATTCGGACCATATCCCTAGCAATTTCTAGAATTTTAGCCTCACTGGAACCTGATAAAATTACCGATGCTGTTTTGGAAAATGGCGGCATATCTGCTGATTTTCTTATTTCAAGTTCATTTGCAAAAAAACTATCTTCATCACCAGCTTTAACATAACTAAAAATTGTATTATCAGGATAATAGCTTTGTAAATATACTACACCTTTACTATCTCCTCTACCCGCTCTACCACCTACCTGATGTAGTAGCTGAAAAGTTCGCTCAGATGCTCTAAGATCGGCATTATTGCTTCCAAGATCGGCATCTATTACTCCAACTAAAGTAAGATTCGGAAAGTGATAACCTTTTGTTATTATTTGTGTGCCTATTAAAATATCAATTTCTAAATTTTCCATTTGATGTAGAAGCTGTGCTATTTTTTCCGGGCTTTTAGCATGATCTTTACTTATCACCGCAATTTTACTCTCAGGAAAAAGTGCTTTTGCTTCTTCCTCTATTCTCTCTATACCTGGACCACAGATAGTTAATGTTTCATCCTCTAGACATTCAGGACAAGAACTAAAAATTTTACTTTGATAACCGCAATGGTGACATTCAAGTTTTTTAGTCGCTTTATGTACTACCATCCAAGAAGAGCAAAATTTACAGGTCAATCTGTGACCGCAAGCTTTGCATAGCATGAGCGGAGCATAACCACGCCTATTAAGAAATAATAAGACTTGCTTTTTATTATCTAAATTACCTTTGATAGCTTCTATAAGAAGCTTGGATAAATAGGAATTCTTAGATAGCTTTTCTTTAGTCATATCGATTATTTCTATATTTGGCAAATCGACATTTTTGTATCTATTAACCAATGTAACCAATTGATATTTACCCATTTCTATATTATGTATCGTTTCAATAGACGGTGTTGCCGAACACAAAACAATTTGTGCTTTATCAAATGTACCTCTTACGATAGCCGTATCCCTAGCATTATATAATATACCGTCATCTTGTTTATAGGAATCGTCATGTTCCTCATCGATAACTATTAAACCGAGATTTTTAAAAGGTAAAAACAAACTACTTCTAGCCCCAATTACTACTTTAACTTTATCGCTTAATATACCTCTTAAAATCATTTTCTTGTGAGCTTTGGTAACGCTTGAGTTCCATATGATAGGCTCAAAACCGAATCGCTCTATAAAACGATTAATAATTTGTGTACTTAAAGCAATTTCAGGCAACATAACAAGCACTTGTTTGCCTTTTGCTAAGTAATCTGCTATTAGATGAAAATATATTTCTGTTTTACCTGATCCCGTAACACCTTTAACAAGTGTTGGCTTATTACTTTCATTTAAAATTGTTACTGCTTGTTTCTGCTCCTCTGACAAATCAGGTAGCACAAAGTTATTATTGACCTTCTGCGCCTTAACTTTAATCGGTTTTTCAGCAATATCTATAGGTAATACTAACTTGGCTATGCTCCCAAGCTCTGACATATAGTAGCTACTCATCCATTTAATTAATTCTAAAACTTCTGAAGTAATATTTAAGTTTAACGGTACTTTCGCTCTAATAGTTTTTATTTTTTTTGCCTCGGAATTTGAAACAAGCGCCCATACTATGCCGGTTAATTCCTTATTTCTAAAAGGCACTACAACAAGATCACCTATGTTTAGCTCTAAATCTTCAGGTATTAAATAATCTAGCGGAAATAATTTTGCTACCGGTAATAATATTTTTGCTATTCGCATATATAATGTATTTTATAATTTTTTTTTTATTATATACTAAACTGATAAATTATAGAAACCTAGATGAATAAAGAAACAAAAATTGTTATAGCAATTTCTGGAGCTTCAGGAGCAATATACGGTATTCGTTTGCTTGAAGTACTAAAGCAACAAAATATCGAAACTCATTTGGTTATTTCAGAGGGAGCAGCTCTTACTATAAAGCTCGAAACTCAATATTCTATAGATGAAGTTAAGCTACTGGCTAATGATTATTATGACGATAAAGATTTAGGTGCTACTATTTCAAGCGGCTCTTTTAAAACTTCAGGCATGATAATAGCCCCTTGTAGTATGAAGACCTTAGCCAGTATTGCTCACTCAATGGAAGATAATTTAATTAGTAGAACGGCAGGTGTTGTACTTAAAGACAGAAGGAAACTTATTTTAATGACCCGTGAAACTCCTTTGCATATCGGACATTTAGAAAATATGTTAAAAGTAGCGAGTTACGGCGGCATTATATCGCCGCCCGTGCCGGCTTTTTATAATAACCCTGTAAGTATAGATGATATAGTGAATCATTCTATTACTAGAGTTTTAGATTTTTTCGATATCGAAACTAATTTAATTAAACGCTGGGATAGTTATGAGCAATAAAGTATCAACTTTACTATTAAAACTTGTATTTAAAAAAGCCCGTAATATCATTAATAAATATTTTTCACCGGAAGAAAGTTTAGTAGATAAATTAATCGCTGAACGTAGAAATGAAGCAAAGAATGAATAATGTAAAATGTTCTGTTTTGGGCTTTGTTGTGTGGATCGGTTTTAACGTCATTGTGAGGAAATTACATAAGTAATTGACGAAGCAATCCAGTAAAAATTCTGATTTACAGAATTTTTTTATCACCACGCAGCCTACGGCTGCTTGCAATGACGACTCGGTATCCTTTCAAACCATATAATAATTTAACAAACAACAATGGTACGTAATAAAATAAATAACGAAACAAATATATTAGCTGATAACGAAGATAATTTACCTATATCAAGGGTTTTACCTTCAAATGTTCAAGCAGAGCAAATGCTACTTGGGGCGATTTTAACCAATAACGAATTACTAAATTACGTATCGGAATTTTTACGTGATGAACATTTTTTTGAACCTATTCATCAAAAAATCTATAAGGCAATTGAGAAAATTACTGAAAAAGGGCTAACAGCTACACCTATTACTTTACGTAGTATGTTAACTCAAGATGAACTATTTCAAGAAGTAGAAGGAGCGGCGTACTTAGCAAAATTGATAACTATGTCAATGATGGTAATAAATCCGGTTGATTATGGTAAAATAATATATGATTTAGCAATAAAGCGTAATTTAATAAATATCGGTGAAGAAGTAGTAAATAATGCCTATAATTCTTCATTAGAAGTTGAAGCAAAGGAACAGATTGAACATGCCGAAGCTAAACTTTACGATTTAGCTAGCGAAGGCTTGAATGAAAAAAGTTTTACCAAAATCGGTGTATCTATTTCAGAGTCACTAGCTAGTATTAATAGGGCTATGAAAAATAATGATCATATAATCGGCATATCTACCGGTTTGATTGATCTAGATAATAAATTATGCGGCTTTCATAATTCCGATCTTATAATTCTTGCAGGGCGTCCGTCGATGGGTAAAACGGCATTTGCTATAAATCTTGCACTTAATGCCTGTAATAATATGCGCCTTAAAAATATTAGAGATAATCAAGAAATTCAGTCAGTAGGTTTTTTCTCTTTAGAAATGTCCTCAGAACAGCTAACCACACGTCTACTTTCAATGTGTGCAGAAATTGATTCTACTTCTCTTCGTACGGGGATTCTAGGTGAAGAAAAATATAACCGTCTTCGCAAGGAAGCAAATACTTTATCGGAATTACAATTTTTTATCGATGATACCCCTGCTCTATCTATTTCCACTATAAGAACAAGAGCTAGAAGAATGAAACGCAAGCATAATCTCGGTATATTATTTATTGATTATTTACAATTAATTAGAGGAGTAAGTAAATCTGAAAATAGAGTTAGCGAGATTTCAGAAATAACCCAAGGTTTAAAAGCAATAGCAAAAGAGTTAAATATTCCGGTTATTGCGTTATCTCAGCTTTCAAGAGCGGTAGAACTACGTGAGGATAAAAAACCTATGCTATCCGATCTTCGAGAATCGGGAACTATAGAACAGGATGCTGATATAGTAATGTTTATTTATCGTGAAGAATATTATTTAACTAGAAAAGAACCGGCAGCAGGCGATGCTAAACATGCCGCATGGTTAGATAAGCTCAACAAAGTATATAATATTGCCGATATAATTGTTGCAAAACATCGTAACGGACCAGTTGGAAATGTTCCGCTTTATTATGATAGTCAATTTTCTAAATTTGGTAATTTGGAGACAAGAACTTTTAACTCTAATTAAATCAGACTTGTTTTACGTCATTATTGCGTGGATATCAAATCGTCATTGCGAGCGAACGTTAGTGAGAGTGGCAATCTCAGGAATTTTTCCTGAGATTGCTTCGTCAGTTACTTCATACCTTCCTCACAATGACGATTTTTATCTTTTATTTTTTTCTGTCCATCCTATTGCTTTATCAAGCATCTCATTATTATTGTTCCTATAAAGCCACATCTCATTATCAGGAATGAACTTACCGGGCTTTATTATTATAGTACCGTCACTTAATGTTAAAACTTGTATCTGTTTTCCTGCATATTTCTTCCCCATGGATATTTGCCCGTTATTTCCTACATGTTTGATTGTTTCTATATTATTTCCTATTATCATAATATACAAAATTCCTATTTTTTAATATTACTAGTATATGTATAAATAATAAATAGCCTTATTATTTAGTTACTATATTAACAAGTTCATAGCCCATTATAAGCATTTCGACAATTACGCATATAATAATTAGATATTGTTTTTGTAATTCAAGATAATAAATTATTTATCTTTGCTTTATATAACAGATAAACCGGTAATAAAATTGCAATAATTACAAGAATCATACCAGCAAATCCTAAAATTATAATAAAAGCATTAGGTACTACTCTACTGCTACAATATAAGCTGGTAATATAGTAACTATAGAAGCGGTCATATTACGCATTACTACATTCGGTATCGAATTCATAAACATAGTTTTAAGGGAATCACATAACCCTACTCCGAGTATTGATGTAACGATAGCAAGAGTTGAAATTATCCAAACTAATAATTGTACGGACGGCCATTTTGCTATATTACTTAAATCTCTGACTTCTACATTACTGGTAATCATTTGTTGATAAAATGTTGGATTATTATGATGTACTACAATAAGAATACTACAAGTCCAAATTATATATACTATTGCAGGAATTAAGCTTCCAAATAAAAACGCCGTCTTTAGCATTTTTGTTACAATAATTAGTTAAGGTATGGAAGATTGCTTGAAAACCAAATGAAGTAAAAACTACCGGAGTGACTATACCCCATACAGATATTTCTTTTAGAGGTAATAATAATACACCATGCTCCTATATAAGTTATACTTGTATTTAAAGCTAATAACTTCTGTAATATTGAAGAGCCTCCGTATATAAATACTGCAAGTAAAGCATATGAAAGGAGCTTAAGACTTACCGTACCGATGATTTGAGCAGTATGTCCTGAAAAATATTTTCCCAATGCCCAAGTGTTAAGCCTTTACCCGCTTGAAGATTAAGCTCTAGGTTAATTAAAGAAGTATAATACATTATAAACCAAATTATAAACATCAATATTATACTAGGTATTATACCTAATTTTGCTAATACCATGGGTAGTGCTATCATACCGCTACCTATACAAGTACCTGAAATTAACAGGATTGAACCAATAAGTTTTTGCATATTTTGCATAATTTAATGAAGTTTAGATTAAAGCAAAGGACTTAATTTTTGTTAAAAAGAAAATCAGCTAAAAAAAGACGATAAGAATTTTAAAGAATCAAAAGTTTTGATAAGTAAAAGTAACATTCGTATAATTTTGTTAAAACATATGTAGCGGTATAGTATAATTATATTAATAATTAATGTAAAATTATTAATATTGCTTTTTAAGGGTATTTTTATATATTCTTATTAGACCTCTTCCCAAACCAACTTATAGAGAGGAATTGAAAGGAGACACGGAACACAGCACCACAGCGTATATAGAAATACGTGAAGATGCGAGTACCGGATCGACGTATAAATTATCTCTAGAAGCGACGCTTGGGAAGAGGTCTATTGAAAATTACTATATTTAAAAATGCATAGATTAGCTAAAATAATTAGTAATGCAGGAGTTTGTTCTAGGCGTGATGCTGAAAAGCTGATAGTTGAAGGACAGGTAAAAGTAGACGGCATTACAATTTTATCACCGGCTACAAATGTTGATATTAGTAATCAAATTGAAGTATCAGGCACATTAATCAATAATATACACAAACCAAGGCTTTGGATTTATTACAAACCTGTTGGTTTAATTACCACTCATAAAGATCCTTTATCTCGTAAAACGGTGTTTGAACAGCTAACCGGTTTACCTCGTGTTATTTCAATAGGTAGGCTGGATTTAAATAGCGAAGGTTTATTATTACTAACTAATAGCGGTGATTTAGCTCGTCAGTTTGAGCTCCCCTCAAGTAGGTTAAAGCGAGTATATCATGTTAGGGCGTATGGGCAGTCTGATATTCTACTAAAAAGCAATTATAAAAATTTAGAAATTGACGGGATATTTTATAACCCTCATTCGATAAAATTACTTAAGCAAAATAAGACTAATTCTTGGTTTGAAGTAGTTTTATTTGAAGGAAAAAATCGTGAAATTAGAAGAATATTCGAGTATTGTGGACTAAAAGTTAACAAATTAATTAGGATTCAATATGGTAGTTTTACAATAGATAATCTAAAACCCGGAGACTATAAAGAAATAAATAATAAAGTACTGGAAAAATAATTAGTAATGTGTTATTATTAATACATTTTAACTAATCATATAGAATACATATGACAAATCTTAATATATATAAATGTGCAGAAAAAGACCTAAACGATTACCTTGGTTATATAAAAGATAACCCTAGTGTCTCGCTAAATGATTTTATCAAAAATAAATATTTCGCTGAAGATAATGATAAAATTATCATTACTAGTTTAGAAAATATGGAAATTAACGCAGATTTAGCCAATGCTAATTTCCAAGGTACAATACTAACAGATGCCGTATTTAATAATTGTGACTTAACAAATACCATATTATGTGATTCAGATTTAACAAATGTAAAATTTAATGATTGTACATTTATCGGTACCGACTTTAGAGGAGCAAATCTTCATTATACAGATTTTAATTATAAAGATTATGATTATGATAACTATAAAATCCCCAATCTCAAAGATAAAATACGAGATATAAAACTATCTTTTTCAGATCTTGAAAGATTAAATCAATATATAGATAAAGATTTAGAAAAAGAACATATCAAAGAAATAGTTATAGATGAAGCTACGAAGACAAAGAAATATATTTTGGCTGGAGAAGACGAAAAAACTTTATGGGAAATCAAATCAAAAGAGCTAAAGACTAAGCAAGAAGAGTTAGAAACTCTAAAGCAAAATTTAGATAATCCTGGGATTGCTACCAATCTTTTAAATGCTTTTTGGAATAGTGCAGAAACTATTGCTAGAAACCGACAAAACGAACTAGAAAAAATCAACAAGTTACAGCATGAAGTAAACAAATTAGAAACTGAAGTATATGCTTTAGATAATCTTAGAATGTTCTGCGGTAAGGGTTTAGATGGTATTTTTGAGCAGTTAAAAGACGAAGAAATACAAATAAAACTAGACCCATCATATATTATAGGTTCGACTGCCAAAGAACGAGATATACCGAAAGAATATATAAAATTAACTTCTGCCGAATTTGATCTATATTTAGCTGAAGCAGCAAAACAATCCAATACAAAATTATCTCTTACCGAATTTGTTAGAAAGCAAAAAAATCTTTCAGAAGATTTAAATATAGTTCCTGATCTTTCAGCGATTAATTTATCAGGTAAAACTCTTACTAATCTTAACCTGAAGAATACATTATTGCTTCAGCCAACTTAGAGAATATCAAAATCTCAAATTGTAATTTAGATTTTACTAATTTTGAAGGAGCTAATTTACAAAATGCCGTTTTTCAAAATGTTACGGCTCGTAACGCAGGATTTCTTTTTGCTGATCTTAAAAAGAGCAAAATTGAAAATAGTGATATGTCGAGAGCTTACATGCCTAAAGTAGATTTATCTGAAGTAGAGGTAACAAATAGCAAATTTAATGCGGTTATGATGGTTAATGCCGATGCCGAAAAGTTAATTATTAAAGATTCAGAATGGAAAAATTCTAATCTTACCGGTATATCGCTTGCCTATGCAGATATGCAAAGAGTTCAAATGCAGGGGGTAGTTTTAAATAATGCACTTCTAGATCAAGCAAATATCGTTTCTACTGATCTTGAAAATGTTTTTATGAATAAAACACATGCATTAGAAGCAAAATTTAAAGAGCAATGTAACATGCAAGGCATAACTGCAAGAAATGCCTATTTTAGCGATGCTGAATTTGAAAATATACTATCTTTAAAAGAAGCGGACTTAAGAGAAGCTATAATGCAGCGTGTTAAACTTAAGAACGCTGATTTAACAAAAGCACAGCTTGATAAAGCAAATCTTGAATATGCCGATCTTACAAACGCTACGCTTACTAATGCAACTGCACAATTTGCTAAGTTAAGTAATGCTACTTTAGAAAAAGCAGAAGCCGAAGGATTAAATATTTCGGATGCTATTGCTAAAAATATTAATGCTAAGGAAGCTAACTTTAAAAATGCAATTATGAAACGTGCCGATCTTACTAAAGCCAATTTCACTAAAGCAGTGTTGGAAAATGCCGATATGCAAGCAGTGGAAGCAGCCGAGGCTATATTTAAAGAAGCAAATCTAAAACAAGCGAATCTAAAAGCAGCAAATCTAGCTGGAATTAATAAAGAAGGAGCAGATTTTGATAAAGCAAAAATCAACGATGCTACAAAGATGCATGATACTAAAGGTGAGGCTAAAGGGAATTTAGATCATCAAGATAAAGACGGTAAAAAAACATCTGTCAATGTTAACGAACATGCTAAATTACAAGATAAAATTCACGCAAGAGAGAAAAGCGGTTGGTTTCTGAAAACCGGAGTAGGACAGCTTTGTACAAAACTTGCTAAAAGTACTATATCAGGAATTAGCCGCGTAACAAAGTTTTTAGCAAGTAAAAAATTTTTAGTAGGATTTGCCGTAGTAGCGGGTCTTGCAGTAACAGCTGCACCTTTCGTAGCAATGCCTGTGTTATTGGTCACCGGCACGGCCCTTACTACTAAAGCTGTCATTCTAGGAGCAGGTATTTTGGCCGGAGGGCTAGTTGCTACCGGAACTTATAAACTCACTCAAAAACCTTTACACAATCTTCAGAAGTCATTTGAAAACTTAACTAGTAGTATAGATAAATATATCTCACCGCCTCCTAAAAATATTGATGAATTAGTAATAGAAAAACAACAAGCAAGACAAAAAGCTGAGACAGAAAAATCTAAAGAAAGGGAAGAAAATTTAAATAATGTAAATAATAATATTGATAAAGCTAAAGAACAAGATCTTTTAAAACAAGCACAAAATAATTTAAACCAAGCAACGCCAAAAGTAGAAATAAAAGAAAAGCAAGATAAAACTGTAGAAAAACAACAAGCAACATCTAATACATTCGCAGTACAATTTAAGCCTAACACTAAAGGCAAAGGATTTGCCACAAAAATAAAAGACGAAAAAAAATCACGCTCAATAAAAGAAGTATATAACTAAATAAGTGTTAAAAATAATATCCGGTAAATATAGAAACCACATTATACCTACCGCTAAAAATATCAAATATCGACCTTCCACCGGTAAGCTCAAAGAGGCAATATTTAGTATATTAACCTCCGGTGAGTTTACCGGTAATAAATTATTTAACGAAAATACTCACATTCTTGATTTATTTGCCGGTAGCGGTAGCCTTGCTTTTGAGAGCCTATCAAGAGGAGCAGGTTTTGCTACCTTAATTGATATTGATACATCCTCATTAAAAATAGCAGAAGGATTTGCTAAATCTCTAAACATTGAAAATAATGTTAATTTCGTTAATATTAATGCTTTAAATCTACCAAAAGCTACTAGACATCTTTTTAAACCAGCTTATAGAGAGGGATCTAAAGGAGACACGGAACGCAGCACCACAGCGTACACACTAGTACGTGAGGATGCGAGTACTGGATCGACGTCTAAATTACCTCTAGAAGCGAAGTTTGGGAAAATATATAATAAATCATTTGATCTTGTCTTTATAGACCCCCCTTATCATAAAAATATAGTGCCTAAAGTAATGAAACTGCTGATAAAAAATAATTGGCTCAAAGACGGTGCTATTATAGTTATTGAGATGGCTAAAACAGATGATTATGTTTTAGATGAAAATATTGAAATTATACGTGAAAAACTATATGGTAAGAGTAAGCTGTTGGTTTTGAGCTTTACCGTCATTCCCGCAAAGGCGGAAATCCATTAAAACATATAAAATATAAAAACTTGTTTTTATATTTTATTTTATTAATAGTATGTAATTTTGTACCTGTATTGCATAACAAGACATTAAAAAACAAACATGACCAAAAAACATTACATATGTTCTAACTGTGGAAATATTAGTCCTAAATGGTCAGGACAGTGCTTTGATTGCGGTGTATGGGGTAGTATTGTCGAAGAGATAGTCAGTACAAATCAAGCAATTGTTAAAGTCGGTAGCAAGCAAGACTTCGATAAGCTTTCAGGGCATGTAACCGAGCAGTTACGCATCCTTACCCCTATAGGTGAATTAAATAGAGTACTAGGCGGCGGTTTAGTGCTTGGTTCTGCTATATTAATAGGAGGAGACCCTGGTATAGGCAAATCTACTTTGTTACTACAGCTAGCAGCAAGTAATTTTGCATCAAAGATGAATTGCTTATATATAACGGGCGAAGAATCGTTAGACCAAATAAAATTAAGGGCCATAAGGCTAAACCTAACTAACTATAATACCGATATTTTAGCAACTACTAATTTGGAAGATATTATTGCGAGTATAGAAGCTAATAAAAATAATATTGATTTAATAGTGATTGATTCTATTCAAACAATTACCACAAAAGAATTATCATCGCCTCCAGGCACTGTTTCGCAAATTCGTACATGTGCAAATGAGCTTGTTAATTATGCTAAGCAAAACAATATAATTATTTTATTAAGCTGTCACGTCACTAAAGACGGACAACTAGCAGGTCCTAAGATACTTGAACATTTAGTTGATACCGTGCTATATTTTGAGGGAGATCATAATAATCATTTCCGTATTTTACGCTCATATAAAAATCGTTTTGGCGGTGTGGGTGAAATAGGAGTATTTGAGATGAGCGGCAGCGGGCTTATTGAAGTAACAAATCCGTCTGAACTATTTTTAATGAAGCGAGAACAAAACGTTATAGGTACGTCTATTTTTGCAGGAATCGAAGGTTCAAGACCGTTACTTATGGAAGTACAAGCCCTTATAGTACCCTCAAATATGGTAACTCCTAGACGCTCTGCGGTGGGCTGGGATGCTAATAGGTTATCAATGATACTTGCCGTGCTTAGTAGTAGGATAGGACTTAATCTTGCTAATTATGAGGTATATTTAAGCATTGCGGGGGGACTTAAAATTGCCGATCCTGCTTCTGATTTAGCAGTAACAGCGAGCTTAATATCTGCTGCAACCGGCAAACCTGTACCCGAACATAGCGTCTTTTTCGGCGAAATAAGCTTATCGGGTGAAATAAGAAAAACCGCAAAAGCAGAAACAAGAATAAAAGAAGCCATAAAACTTGGATTTAATAAGATTATCTGCTCTAAATTTGAAAATTTAACGTATGACTTTATATCTTCCGTCTCACATTTAAAGGACCTAAAAGAGATAATTAAATGAGTATAGTTTATGAAATAAGAAATTTGGAAGAAGCACGTAATTTTTTATCTAGTGTAGAAGAGCAGCTGATATTAACAAATCATGCCTCTAGCATAAAATATTACGGTATACTAGCAATTGATTACATGTTTAAAACTCTAAGTAAAGAATTTCCGGAAAAAGTTTTAGATCTTACCGTAAATGTAGGAGAGGATCACGCCGCTTTATTTACTGCAATCAAACTAGGGTATAAGAATATATCATATACAGGGAATTCTGAGGAAGCTAGGGGGTTGTTGTACGGCTATCAAACCGTCATTACGAACGACTGAAAGGAACACGGCAATCCAGAAAATAATTAAAAAAAATGCTAAAATTAGCATTTTTAACTGGGTTGCTTTGTCAATTACTCCGTAATTTTCCTCGCAATGACGAAAATTTAATAATAAAAATCATGAATATCAAAGATATAGGAGTAATAATTGCTAAAAAACCTTTAAAAGAAAATACATTTATTATTACGGTTTTTACTAAAAATCATGGTTTATATTCGGGAGTTGTAAAAGAATTTTCTAGAAAAAGTAAATTTATATATCAAGAAGGGAATATTATAGATTTTCTTTGGCAGGCAAGATTACATGAACATATTGGTATGGCTAAATGTGAACTCATTAAATCTTACACCGGTTATTTTATCACAAATAAAGCTAAATTATATGCCTTTAATTCTGTTATATCTTTAATCAAAGAGTTATTTCATGAAAGAGAAGAACATTCTAAATTTTTTTCATTTCTAATTAACTATTTAGATCATTTATCAAAGAATTTTTGTTTTCGTGATTATATTAATTTTGAGCTAGCTTTACTTGCCGAGACGGGTTATAAGCTTGATCTTACCAAATGCGGCGTGAGCCATGTTACAACTGATTTAATCTATGTATCACCTAAATCAGCTAGAGCATTATCATATGAAGTAGGAAAACCTTATAAAGATAAATTATTGATGTTACCAAGATTTTTACTTTCAGATAATAGTGAGATTACATTAGAAGAAAAACGGCAAGCTTTAGCTCTAACAAACTATTTTTTTAATAGATATTTATTTCATAATAATAGACAGGTTGAAGCACGCCAAACTTTCATTGAATATACTTTAAATAATTTTTAGAGACTATATTTTTACTTTTATTTTTCTTATTTTATTGATATACTGACTTAAGTAATTACTTAAATAAGTATGTAATATGACTAGACTAAGCATAGATATACCAAACAAATTACATCATTTTCTTAAAGTTCACACTGCACATAAAAATGATACTATTATATGAATTTTGTAAGAGAAGCGATATATCATAAAATAGCACAGGAAAAAGCATTAAATGCAGAATCAATAAAAATATTAGAAGAATCAGCAAAAGGTTTAAATATTAATAAATATTCTGCGTATAAAGAAATGTATAAAAAGCTTAATTTAATATGATTCTGCAAACCTCTACTATTTTATTCCATGTCATTCCTGCGAAAGCGGGAATCCAGTTGAGTAAAGCTTCTTAAAAGCTTTACTCAAGAAGAAAGTAATATAATAAAAAAATCTTTAAAATCAAGATTTTTTTTAGCCTGGATTCTGTTTTCACAGGAATGACATAAGGTCTTTTCAAAAATTTCCCGGTACACTATTTTATACATACCGGTACACATAGTGTAGTAATCTATGAAAATACTAGCATTTGACACAGCCAATAATACTGCATCGGTAGCAATATCCGAAAATGAGAATATCCTTGCATGTATAGAAGAATTACGTCCTTCTATGCAAGCAGAAAATCTAATGCCGATGATAGAAGACGTGATGAAATCAGCTAAATGTTCATATGATGATTTAGATTATTTAGCGGTAACTAACGGACCCGGTAGCTTTACCGGTATTAGAATAGGACTTGCTAGTGCTAAAGGTATATTATTTTCCAAGGAGAATATTAAAGCAGTAGCGGTTAGCAATTTTGAATATGCTTATTTTAGAGCCATAACTCAAGTTAAAGATTATGATAAAATATATGTCTTTTTAAACGCTTATCGCTCACAGCTTTATATGCAAGTTTTTCATAAATCAGGACAAATAGAAGAACCGTTGTTGATAGATTTCGAGTATGCTATAAAACTGCTTACAAATGAGAAAGGGAATATAGTTTGTTGCGGTAGCGGACTTGAATTTATATATCACCAAATTATGCATTTGCCGAATATAATAACCTTGCCACGTTTTGCACGAGTTAAAGCTTGGGTTACCTGTAGATATATTGCTAGTAGATTGTCGAGCGATGTAAAATTAAATAGCTCTATCGAGCCACTATACATACGCCCTCCTGATGCTAAAATCGCAATCAATTATGCCATTCCTAGTTAAAAATAGGAATCCATTTACTGGATCTCTATAATCAACGAAATGACATAAGAGCTTTATTATAAGTATACTACATCATCTTCATAATCAAAGACTCCAAAATAATTATAAGATAATTTCTCACCTGATAACTTCATAGTAAAATCACTATTAGAGTGTTCTACTTGATTGTCTGATACTTCTACTTCATCTTCATAATCAGAGAATCCGGAATCACTATCAGATACTGCACCTGATTCTTGCTTTACACACTTCTTGTCGTGTATTAAGGCTATTATTTGCCCAACTAATGATTTCGATAAATCATGATTATCCGAGTTAATAATATCAATGATTCTTACTAGACTTTCATCTGAGGCGCGCGAAATTATTGTTGCTAGCTTATCATTTGAAATATTACTCATGATTCTTACTAAATTTTTATTTGGAATAATATCAAAATTTTCTGCAAGTTTTTCTTCTCCTGCTAAAATAATTATATTTTCAAGCTGTTCATCAGAAATATCCTCATCTGATAATTTTTTTAGTTCCTGCTCGGTAAGCTTTTCTAAAGAAATGGTAGTATCTAAATATGTATTTAATTTATCTAATGGCATAAATTGTATTAATTTTTCAAAATGCTCCGGCAAAATATAATGAATTAATTTTTGTGCTTGTTCGTCGGAAATATTATCAATTAATTCTACCAATTTTTTATATGTTATACTTTCAAAAACTTCATCTAATGCATTTTCAGACGTGTTTAAAATTTCTTCTACTAACTCATTATCAGAAAGAGTTTCTAGTTGATCTAAGAGATTAAATGTTTCTTCAGTGTTATGATTTAAATAAGAAAAAACTTTATTACTCACAAAATTAAAAGTTTCAGCAACTTTAGAAGAAAGAATACTAGATGTATTTTTTATAATATTAAAACTCTTTACTCCGAAATCATAAACTGTTTTTAATGATGAACTAAATGTACTGAAAAAACCTTTACTTTTAGGTGTGTTAGTTACTTTTTCACTACCATCAAGCTTATTTAAAAGATCTGTAAATCTGATTTGAGAGATGCCTAGAGTATTAGTAGTTTGCTTTGGAGAAGTTATAAACTCAAATTCATCGTTAGCAAGATAGGAGGCTAGCTTTGGAGAGGTATTATGTGGGATTAAATTTTGTAACTTATTAAAAATTGATGTTATGGCCATAATTTTTCCTCATTTCTGATTATAATAATCAACATTGCATTATAATAGAAATTATGAGGAGGTCAAGATAAAGGATAATAATTATTAACTTTTTATTATATTTTACTTAAAATTGATTAATTTATCAAAAAGGGATATTCTACTAAATGTCATGCCCACGAAAGCAGGGCGTTGTTACGTGGTTCTAACTTTTCGTCATTGCGAGGAAATTACGAAGTAATTGACGAAGCAATCTCAGAAGTTTGTTATTATTTAATAAGATTGCCATGCAGTATACAACTACTCGCAATGACGATTTAGTAGTATCCATGCAACAACGCCGCAGTACTTGTATGATAATGTAACCAATTTTTGAAGTTCAACGCGTATATTATAATTGTCTTCGTTCTTGAATTAGCTCAAAAACTTCAACTGTGTCTCCTGCTCTAATATCTTCGTAATTTTCAAATTCTATACCACACTCATATCCTTCTCTAACTTCTTTAACTTCATCTTTACCGCGTTTTAAAGTTTTGAGTTTTCCTTCATGAATGACTACATTATCACGTAATAAGCGTACGCCCGCTCCTTTCTTAATAATCCCTTTAGTTACATAACTACCGGCGATTTTACCGACTTTGGTAATATTAAATATTTGTCTAATTTCTGCGCTTCCGATATACTGCTCTCTAACGATCGGATCAAGCATACCGCTCATAATGGCTTTTATATCATCAATTAAATGATATATTATGCTATAATATCGAATATCGACTTTTTCTTTTTCTGCGGCAGTTAAGGCATTTGCCCCTGCTCTAACGTTAAAGCCGACAATAATAGCCGAAGAAACATGTGCAAGAGATACATCGGATTCCGTTATCGGACCTACGCCGCTATGAAGTATACGAAGCTTTATCTCATCACTCGGTAATTTTAATAAGCTACCTGAAATAGCTTCAACCGACCCTTGAACATCACCTTTAATAATTAAAGGTAATTCCTTAATTTTACTATTACCGGAAGCTTTTAAAAACAAATCTTCTAAACTTGAACGCGGTGCAATAGATATTTTTTTTTCTTTAGCAAGACGCATTCTATATTCGGCTATATCTTTTGCTTGTTTCTCATTTTGTACTATGTTAAATTTATCGCCGGCAAAAGGCACTTCATTTAACCCCTGAATTTCTACAGGAACAGATGGAGTTGCTTCTACTATTTCTAGTCCCTTATCATTAGTCATCTTTTTAACTTTACCGTAAGCAGTACCAGCTATTATAATATCACTGTTTCTTAAAGTACCTCGCTGCACTAATATAGTGGTTAGTGTTCCTCTTCCTTGTTCAATTTTTGACTCGATTACAACACCGGCAGCTGAACCGAAAGGATTTGCCTTTAAATCCTGCATTTCTGCAATTAATAAAATTGCTTCTTCAAGTTTATCTAAGTTAATTTTCTTTAGTGCCGAGATAGGAATAATCATAACGTCACCACCTGCCTCTTCGCCGATAATTTCGTGGACATATAATTCGTTCTTTACACGCTCAATATCAATATCAGGCTTATCAATCTTATTAATAGCTACAATTATAGGCACACCTGCTGCTTTCGCATGATTAATTGCCTCAACCGTTTGCGTTTTGATTCCATCATCTGCTGCGACCACTATAATAACTATATCTGTTACTTTAGCACCTCTTGACCGCATTTCCGAAAAAGCTTCATGCCCCGGAGTATCAATAAAAGTAATTGCTCTACCGTCTGCAAGAGTTACTCTATAAGCCCCAATATGTTGTGTAATTCCGCCTAGCTCACCTGAAGCAATATCTGTAGACTTAAGAGCGTCAAGCAATGAGGTTTTACCATGATCGACATGACCCATTACCGTCACAACCGGAGCACGCGTTCTTAAATCCTCAACCTTATCATCACTAATTAAAACATTTTCAACATCTGACTCTTGGACTCTTTTTACCGTATGCCCTAAATTTGTTGCAACTAGTTCTGCCGTATCGGCATCTATTGTTTGGCTAGCATTTGCAAGAATACCGAGTTTCATTAATTCTTTAATTACATCAGCCACTCTTTCAGACATAGCATTTGCAAGATCTCCGACTCCGATAACTTCCGGGATCGTCACTTCTCTATATACTTTCTCAGGTGCTTGTGATACTAATTTACGCTTTTCTTTTTCTCTAGCTCTTTTTATAGAAGCAAGACTTCTAGTTCTACCGCTACCGCTTTCGTCGTCGCTAAGCATATTGAAAAGATCGGCTTTTTTGAATTTTTTTGGCTCTTCTAGCTTAATTTTTGGTGCTACTATTTTACTATCTGCTGTTTTATCTAATTCTTTCTCTGATTCTATACCGTAACGTGTTCGCATTCCTACTAAAGGAGACTTTACAAAAGTTTCTTCTTTCTTTTTAGGTATTTGTGACGGTATATCTTCATCATCTTGAACGATTTTAGCACTAACTTCTACTTTATTTTCTTCGATATTTTGCTGTTTTTGTTCAACTTCTTTATCAGTTTCTAGCGGTTCTATTTTTGAGTTAGCAGACTGGTTAATACTTGCAAGTTTACTTAAAGTGCTTATTTTTGAAGGGTCATTTAATTGAGATTGCTCAGCAGCTTTTTTCAGAATAGATAAACGTCTTTTAAATTCTTCCTTATTAGCATCAATAACAGTTTGATCTAAGCTATTCCTTTCTTTATTTAATGAAAGGGTAGTAGCACTACCGGTAGAGCTTTTTCTAACTTCTACTAGCGTTTTAGATTTAGCATTAACAAAGCTTTGAGCTCCTGTAAGAGAGTCAAAAGACTTATTAAGCGATAATTTTGAATTGCCAAGTGTCAACTTTTTGGGTTTGATTTCCTGGTTATCCGTCATATTTAAAACCTTTGTGTTTCTGTTTTTTCCGTCTACTACTTGATTATGTCATTCCTAGCTAAAAGCGGCGTTGCTCGCATGGCTCGTGTATGTCATTCCCGCGAAAGCGGGAATCCACTAAAATTTATAAAAAAACTTATTTTTATAGGTTTATTTTTCAAGGACGCCCTAATTACTAAGCTATTTATTCTGGATGCCTGCTTTCGCAGAAATGACATACACCCTACCATTCAACCCACTAACTATCCTTCAATTCACCATGCTGTCTAGCAGTTTTAATCAGCAATTTAATATTTTCGTCCGTTATATTAGAATTTGGAGCTAAATTTTTAAATTCATTTACGCTCATCTCTCCTAAATCTTCTATGGTCTTTATACCATATTCGGCAAATTGTAATATTAATTCAAGCGATAATTCTAATATATCTATTAATTCTTGCTCAACTCCTAGATCCTCTAGCTTTTTGATAATCTTTTCATTCTTAAGGTCGACGTAATTAATAGCTCGATTTTTAATCTCTACGGCAAGTTCTTCCTCAAAGCCTTCGATTCTTGTTAAAGTACTAATCTCACTACTAGCAATTTGTTCTACTGAATTAAATCCCGTTACCGATAAAAGCTGACCTATAACTTCTTCAACATCTAAAGCTTCCATAAATAATTCCGTAGAAGTTAAGAACTCTTCATTTCTTCTTTTTGATTCTTGCTCTTCGGTCATTATATCGATATTCCAACCTGTAAGCTGAGAAGCTAAACGAACATTCTGCCCTCTTCTACCTATTGCAATACTTTGATTTTCTTGTGAAACTACTACTTCTACCTTATGCCTATCCTCATCAATCAAAATTTTTGTGATTTCCCCAGGTGCAAGCGGTGCAAGAGCATTAACTATAAACTGTGCAAGATCATTACTCCATAATACTATATCAATTTTCTCTCCGTTTAATTCATTTGTTACGGCTTTTACTCTATTACCTCTAATACCTACGCATGAGCCTACGGGATCTATACTACTATCCGAAGCAAATACCGCTATTTTTGCTTTTGAACCAGGATCACGTGCTACTGATTTTATTTGAATAATAGATTCAAGAATTTCAGGCACTTCTAGCTTAAATAGTTTAACTAGCATCTGGTTATCTACTCTAGACAAGAAAATTTGCGGTCCTTTTGTTTCTTGCCTTACATCCTGTACATATGCTTTTATACGATCATTAGGTTTAAAATTCTCACCCTTAATTAATTGATCTTTTTTTATTATTGCTTCAGCACGACTCAAGTCAACTATTATATCACCGTATTCTATTCTCTTAACTATCCCATTTATAATTTCGCCTTTTCTATCTTTAAAGTCATGATATTGTTTTTCACGTTCAGCTTCTATAACACGTTGAGTTATAACTTGTTTTGCAGCTTGAGCCGATACTCTAGCATGATCAATCGGCGGTAAATATTCATATATCTCATCACCGATTTTAGCTTCCGGATTCTTTATTAAAGCTTCTTCAAGTGAGATTTGCGTTAAGTAATCTTCTACATCTTCTACTATTTTTAAGATCCTTAAAAGATTTATCTCACCGGTTTTCCTATTTATCTGAGCTTTAATATTATATTCATTACCGTATTTTTTTCGTCCTGCTGCTTGTACCGCTTGTTCAACCGTTGAAATCAAAATTTCTTTTGATATTCCTTTCTCACGAGCTACAGAATCTATAATTTGTAAAATTTCTACATTACCTATATTAGACATACATTATCTCTTATTGCTTTAGCAATTTTTTAAATACTTCTTCAGTTAAAACTAGATTAGCATTTTTAATTAAATCATAATCAATTAGTACTTCTTGTTCTTCACATTTTAAATATATTTTATTATTTTCGGCTTTAATTATTTTACCCTGATAACGAGTTTTGCCGTTCAATAATTCTTTAAGTTTGATTTTAACTTCTCTTTCTAAAAATCTATTATAATTTTCAAACTTTACTAACGGACGTTCAAGACCGCTTGATGCTACCTCTAAAGAATATGCAGCTTCTATTAAATCTTCAACATCTAGAATAGCGGAGATAGTCCTACTTGCTTTAGTACAATCTTCCACAGATATTTTTTCGCCGTTTAAGCTATCAATCAATATCTCGACTACTTTAGGGTTAACACCTTTAAACTTAACAAGCACTAACTCAAACCCCATATCCGTCAAGGATTCTTCTATTACGTTTGTTATTTGTTGTTCAATAGTTTGCATATTTGATATTTATAACAAAAAAGGTGGGATAAACCCACCTATCTATAATTTTTATAATGCTTATCCGTAACGAAAATACACTAATTAGAATATATAAGCAATATTTAACTTTATATTTTTATAAAACTACATATTCATAAAGGGGCAAATACTCGATAATCCCTCTGGTCCGCTTAGAGATGGATCATAGTCTCCTCCTGATGAACAAAATGCTTCTACATGAATCTGACATAACCCCCATTTTCGCTTCTAATATATGCTGCACATGATCGTTAAAAGAATGAGGACCACAAATTTCATCAGTTTCACCTTTTAAAAGGCCTAATAAAAATTCTTCAGCTATTCTACCGGTATGATAATGTATATTATCGTTAATATTATTATAACTATCTTGAGTATAAAATTTATCATAGTGAATTTCAGTATCGCATATTGCTGCAATATCAGTTAATTTTTTTACAGCTGCATCTAATTGAAATGTATCACTGTTTTTATTTCTAGTAGAGTGAATAATGTGCATAACGGTGGAAAGCTTAACATTTTCTTCATTTGTTATACTATTAATTCTAGCAATAGAATGGCTTGCTCCCGACCCGCCGCTGATAAGAATGAGATCTTTATTGTTTTCTATATCCGATTCAATATATGAAGGGTGTACTTTTACCAGCTGATTTTCAGAATCAAATAGATAATTTGTTACAGTTCCATTAGGATTTTTCTTTATTAAGCATTCATAATAATGACCTTCTTCATCATGACCGGTTTTTATAACTGTAAATTCACTGTATTTTTCTCCTACTTTAACAATAATAATTTGCCAATGTTTGTGCGGTATTACTTTTTGTTCATTTTGTCTATAAAATTTTATTTTTGCCGTATTTTTATCAGCACTTTCTATTTCGATTTTTATTTTATGACTTTCAAAACTCTCTATATTATACTTTGCTTTTAATTCATAATATTGCTTCTTTTCAGCACTTACAAAATGCTTTCCTACTATATTTAATATTTCCGTTACCAGCTTGTTACCCTCATCTACATTTGATATAAGCTCTTCAGCAACAGGTTGATATAACTCTGAAGGAATATTACGCCCTACATGTATACCAACAATTTTTGATACCGCCCTTTTAAATTTATGATCATTCTCTAATGCTTGATTGGATCACTTCTAAAAGATCTATTTCATCTGTTTCGCTATATGCACTTAAAACCTTTAGAATACTACTGCCGATAAGATTTAAAAAATTTTTCATTGCATTTGGCTGTATTCCTTTCTCAGGTTTTTCAGTATTAAAACTATTACTATTAAAAAATTCATTTACCACTGCTTCATATTTAGTTGCTAAATTTCCATAAAAATTTAAAGATTTAGTAATATCAAAATTCTTAAATAGCTCAGCAGTTTTTCTCATTTCTCTCACTATAGTTGTTCTAGACATGATTACTCCTTTTTAAATAATACAACCTTTACTATATAATATGCATTTAAAATACATATTATAGTAACTAGACTTATATAGACGTTTTTTTGTATATTCAAGGTAAAAATAAATAAAATTTTTATGCAGTTAACAAGTTTTACCGACTACGGATTACGTAGCCTTATATATCTTGCTTCAAAACCGGAAAGAATTTGTAGTGTAAAAGAGATATCAGAGTACCATAATATTTCCCTTAATCATTTGATAAAAGTGATTCATAGATTAGCACAATTAGGATATATTAATAGTAGTAAAGGAAAAGGAGGAGGAATTAAGCTAGCATTTAGCCCTTCTTCCATGAAGTTGGGAGATATAATAGAAAAATTAGAACCTAATATGGATATAGTAGAATGTTTCAATAAAAATACTAATAGCTGCAGAATTACAAATTCATGCCAATTGAAACATTTTATTAAAGAAGCAAGTGAAGCATTTATAAAAACATTGAATAATTATACATTAGAAGATGCAATGATTACTAAAACAATTCAAATTAAGGATAAACTATAAAAAAATAACCGTTTTTCTTTTTCCGCATATTAAAAACTCTTGATTCCCCTTAGCTCCTAGTATTGGACTTGCTATTATACCGAATATTTTAAAATTATGCTCTTTCTCAAGCCAATCTTTGATTTTATCGCATACTTTTTGATGTAAGAGAGGATTTTTAATAACTCCTCCCTGCGCTACTTCATGCTTTTCAACCTCAAACTGCGGTTTTATTAAAGCAATAAGCATGCAATCTTCTTTAACTAAATTTAGTGCAGTCGGTAATATAGTAGTTAAACTAATAAAGCTGGCATCGCAAACAATTAAATCAGGCTTCGTTATTATTTGTTTATCGGTTAAATATCGTGCATTAGTCTTCTCAAGCACCTTAATGTGTGGATTGTCGCGTAATTTAGGATGCAGTTCGCCATAACCGACATCTATGGCAAAAATTAATTTTGCTTTACGCTCAAGTAACACTTCCGTAAAACCGCCGGTGCTACTACCGATATCAATACAAACTAAATTTTCGGGATCAATTTTAAAATAATCCAAAGCGGCAATTAATTTTAATGCCCCTCTTGAAACATAATTATGCTGCGGTAGCTTTACCTTAATGTCGGTGTCATTTATATTAACCTGTATCCCAGGCTTAATTAACTGCTCATGCTTATTATGTACTTTACCTTGGATAATCAAACTTCGTGCTATGGTAATATCTGTTACAAAACCTTTTTGCAGCAAATATTCATCAAGCCTTATTTTAGTCATTACTGTTTAAATTTGAATTTAACTTATGTTATAAGGGCCCATTAGATAGAAAATATACAATTTGTCTAATTGAAAGTTACAGTTTCAATTAGACATAATATATTTGAGCCATACAATAATTCTGCAACTGAAGGGAACACGGTAATCTAGAAAAATATTCAAACCCTAACCAATATATGTCTTTTCTTACCGGCAGAGAGCTTTATAACATTTTTATCGAGTAAGAAATTAGTGTTAATTATCATATTTTCATCTTCGACTAATCTATCATTTATCTTAGCACCATTCCCTCTTATAAGCTTGCGTGCTTCAGATTTAGAAGTAGCAAACCCTGCTTCATGGAATAATTCATATGCACTAATACCTGCTTGTAATACTTCCTGCTCTAAAACAACGGTAGGTAAATTCTCATCGATTTGTCCTTCTTCAAATATCTTTACTGCAGTTTCTAGAGCTGACTTTGCTGCCTGCTCCGAGTGACAAAGCTTAGTTAGCTCATAAGCAAGCTGTTTTTTAGCGGCATTAATATCTTCTGCTGCTAAACTCTCAAACCTATTAAACTCTTCTTGAGTGAACTCGCTATATAATTTGGCAAATCTAACTATGTCGGCATCTTCGCAGTTACGCCAATATTGGTAATAATCATACGGGCTTAGCAAATCTTCATTAAGCCATACCGCTCCCGCAGCAGTCTTGCCCATCTTAGCACCGGAGCTAGTCGTAAGTAGCGGTGTCGTCATACCGAATACTTCTTTGCCGCTTATTTTACGAATTAAATCCGCTCCCATTACGATATTGCCCCACTGATCACTACCGCCAAGCTGCAAGCTGCAATTGTAATGCTTGCTTAAATAGTAAAAATCATAGGCTTGCAATAACATATAGTTAAATTCTAAGAAGCTTAAATGCTGCTCACGCTCAAGCCTTAGTTTTACCGAATCCATAGTCAGCATACGGTTTACCGAGAAATAGCTACCGAAATCCCGTAGAAAATCTAGATAATTTAATGAATCTAACCACTCTGCGTTATCCAGCATAATAGCATCACTTTTACCGTCACCGAATTTGATAAACTTCGACAAAGATTTTTTAATACCTTCGGCATTTTTAGCTATATCTTCTTTGCTTAAAATTTTGCGCACTTCGTCTTTCCAAGTAGGATCACCGATTTTACTCGTACCGCCACCGATAATTACAATAGGCTTATGCCCGTGTTGCTGAAGCAATCGCAGAATCATTATCTGCATTAAACTACCGATGTGGAGTGATGTAGCAGTACAGTCAAAGCCTATATACGCAGCTATTTTTGTTTCTTTCGTTATAGCAGTTAACCGATCCAAATCGGTACATTGATGGAAATATCCTTTATTTATAAACTCTTCTATAAAACGCATATATTATTTCTTATTTTTTAACAATTCCTTTTTTACTTTTCTGCTAGGAAATAAAGTGTTAAGGAAAATAGCATCTTTATCACCTTTTATATAAAGTACTGCATATACTTGCGCAATCATTCGAACATATAAAATTTTTTGACCTTTATATTTCTCTGGATTATGATGTAATTTAATATCTAATAAATTACCGTCAGCAATCGACTGTATATTATTTCTTCAAAACCTATACTACGCTCATACAATAACTTAACGTTCTTTTCATGATATCTATACTTGGTCATAATATTTAGAGTTTAGTAGCGTCTGAATGAATTAGCATATTAAGATAGGTCTGATAAGGCAAACCATGCTTAGAAGCTTTAATTTTTATTGCTTCTATATCATGTTCTTCAATCCTAATAGTAACAGATCTTTTTTTACTAAGATGTGCTTTTGCAAATTTTTGAAACAAAGCTATTTCACTTCTATCATCAATTTTTTGCTGCTTTTCAAAATTATCTTCAATATCTTGTTCGTAAGAATCTAGTTTGATACTCATAATACAAACATTCTCAATGTTATAAAGAATGTAAGTACTTTGTCAATACTTGATATATTAGTATTATCATGCGAATATTTGTAAAAGCAGCAATATCAACGGCTGCATGGAGATTTTATGTTCATCCTACAGTTGCTATGGGGATTTGTGTTGGAGCAGCTCTTGCATATTCGCCGGAGAACACATTTGAGTTATTAAAAAATACGACTTATACAGGCATAGAAGCAGCAAAATTTGCTTATGAAAATACAGCAGCGATAGTAAACGGAATAGCCGGCTTATCTCATCTCGTGTATGATAACTTACCAAGCTACAGCGAAACTCCTCAAGTGGATCTAGCCGGTAGCATAGAAATTTCATGGGTAGATGCTGTTGCATAACTCTCTAAAATAGCCAATAACTAAAAAAGCTGATTATGTCATTCCTGCAAACCAGGGACGTTGTTGCATAAATCGGCGTCATTCCCGCAAGAAATTGTTGCGTGAATCAGTAAAATCCACTGTGTCATACCGTGGTTTGACCACAGTATCCAAAAAAATAACTTAAAACACTGGGGGTGCCCGCTGCTGCAAGAAGACATTGCCTGCGTAGATCGATTCCACCATTGTCACCCCGTAGGCTGTACCTGCTGGGTCCAGTTAAAAATACTAGTATTTTTTTATCATATTTATGAATCCCGTGGTCAAGCCACGGTATGATAACAGGAAATCGATCCACACAGGCAATGCCCCACGGGAATGACATAGAATAAAAACTGTCCGGTTACCTTACTGATATCTGTTATATTTTATAATAATAAAATTTTATTTCGTTGTTTTTAAATGCATCTTTTTTATTCCTAAAACCCTTTTTCAAAGAGCTACAGGAAAAATTAATATTACCGGCTTGAGCCGTGTCCAGTCCTTCATTTTTTATTTTCTCTATATCCTTACTACTTGGTATTACAACGGCAATATGCCCTGCTCTTTTTGGATTAGCATCTTTATATACGGATACAACAAAATATCCTTGATTAGCAAATTTTTGTGCTTGAATAAAACTATTATCACGATTTCCTGCTTTAACAAAATGCCATCCGTTCTTCGTCTGTTTCAAGCCACTCAGCTTGCTTATTTGATAAAGTAGGTATAAATTTCTTTATCGCTTTCAGGATGAGGAATTAGAGACTGATTTGGCAGCCCAAGGCCGCACTAGCAGCATACGCAAAACAACTACAATGAGTCAAACGCTTTAACTTAGGAGAATTATATTTTTCTGTTTCTTCTAATAAAGTTTCTCCCGACTTACAATTTATTACATTACCTTTCTGCCACTTTTCCTCAACATTTAAAGAGTTAATTACTGCTAAATTTTTTTTAGCACTTTCTGATATATTGTCTGCTTGTGCAGTCATATTAATCCAAAGTAAGTAAATTATGATTAATGTTATTTTATTCATTTTTTTCTCATATCAATTTATGCACCTCTATATACAATATATAATATGATAATTCGACTATTAATTATAATTTTTTATATTTTATTATTCAGAGAAACATAAGAACACTCTATGTTTCTTGACAAATGCTATGCTTTTATATATGCTTCTTCGTATGTTAGCAACAAGAAATAAGGCTTAGAAATAAGTACTTTAAACTTAGCACCCGTAGCTCAATTGGATAGAGTATATGACTACGGATCATAAGGTTAGGGGTTCGACTCCTCTCGGGTGCGCCATTTTTCAATTTCTTTCACTTTTATGAATGAATCAAACGGTGGACGCAGCATAAAATCAAGCTTTTCAGGTTTAAGTGTCAGGTTAGCAAAAACTAAAGGTGGTAAAAAAACGATGCGGGCAGCATTATATATGGCAACTGTTACGTCTGTAAGATATAATTCTGCAGTTAAACCTTTTTATAAAAGACTTGTAGAAAAAGGAAAAGCCAAAAAGTTAGCTCTTATCTTGACTTCTTAAACACAATTACCTATGTAAAGGATAAAGAACTTAAAGGCTTAGTTAAATGCCGTAAGCTGGAACGGACTATATTTTGAGCGAGGTGGATTTAGCTTTACCAAGTGAGATTTAAGCAAGAAAGAAACACATTTATTCCCGGGAAATAAAGATTTTGCTTCTATATAGAGTTATCTCCCAGTGTGAGATGTTTCTTTTTGACTGATCGTTTAAAGCTTTCCGTTGTACCATACTATTACCTTTAGTGTTTGCTCTTATTTTAACCATTCCTGTTGGAATGGGACTTCCAATATTTAAAGCTTTCTGTAGTATTGTTCTAGGTATGTAACTAAATCCTATATCATGTTTTTTACTGTTTTCTAAGTTTTTCTCTAAATTAACCAGATGACTAGAGCCGACACTTGCAATTACATTATATCCTTTACCACGCATCTCATTAATTACGCTCGTCATATATTGTGCACAATTCTCATTATAAAGCGGTGTATCTTTTAAGTGTTCTAGATTTTTACCTTCTAAACTGATAATTTTAATTATTTTCTCCTAAAACCTCAACGCTCTTCTCAAAGATTGAATTATCAATATCATTACCGTCTACTAAAATCGTCATGTTACCTGGAATGCTTTTTAAGCTTTCCGCACCTAAATTGGTTATGTTATTATCTCTTATATCTTAGAATTAATTATTGTAAAACTATTTGATTGTCTTCATAATTTACAAACTTTAGGAGTAAAATCTATAGAAAAACAAATAAAAATTATTAAAGAAACGCTTATTTCATTTTTACCTATTGCTATTACTATAAGCTATAAGCGAGAAAATAAAATTGTTCATCTTTGTTTAAATGTCTTAAGCGCGTTAGAAAATCATTATGATTTTTATTCTAATAATAATTTCCAGCATTTATCTCTAACTTTTTAAAATGATTTATACCAAAACCATAACCCACGAGAACAGGCAAAATTATAATTAATAGCCCCAGTAAGCAAAATAATTTGTTAGGAAAACAACGCCAAAGGATGCCAAAGCATACATTAAAGCACGTGAAGTTGCAAAAATAACGCTAGTATATAAAAAACGTTTAAAAACAGGAAAGTTCATACAGAAAATAGCAAATGCTGTAAATCCTGTAGGAGCACAAACCCCAATAAATGCTTGAAAAATAAATAATTGGTAAGCAGTAGTTATATTATTTAATAAAGTAGGGATAACTAAGAAAAAAAAAGCTAAATATAATCAATCTTATTTTAAGGAGTTTTAAAGGATGTATTTTTAAACTAAATAAGTAAAAACTATAGTGGATATAAGTTCTAATATTCCAACTCCCAAATTTTGCTGTATTACTTGAGAAGCAGTAAAATTAAATTTATCTTTTAAAATACTCCCGCAATAGATATAAATAATACAAAACCATAAAGGTCCTGTACATTCAATTAAAAAATAAGCAATTATAGTTTTTCTGCTAACCTTTTGTTATAAAGCTGGACTAGATTTTAATATCAATTTTAGCTTTATCAAAAGTCTTTTTAATTCTTCTTCTAGCATCGGCAAATTCAGGAGTTTCTCTTAAATTTGTTCTAGCTATAGAACCAATCACCACAAAAAATGCTAAACACCAGTTTAAACTATAAGAGGTAACTAAGGCTACTATTCCTAGAGCAAATTTTGCTCCTAATGTGCCAAACACTCCGATACAGCCATGTATCTTGCAGGTAGCTGTATAGTTTTCTGCTAAATATAATTCTGCACCTAGAATAACTCGACAAGCTGTTACTAACCATACAGCTTTAATTCCTATTGCTTCATATGAGGACAAAGTAGCCATAATTAACAAGATATAGACATTGAAAAAGGTGGTAGTAATAATTGTTGTTTTACGTCCTATAGCGTCTCCTATCCAACTAAATATTAAAAAGCTCCAAAAGGTCTTAATAAATATGTTGAACAAAAAGCAGATGCAGAATAAATAAAAACTACTTTTGGATCAGCCTTTGGAAAAAACAATTCATTGAATACTACTACCATATGTACATAAAGCATAAGGTCAAAATATTCAAGAAATGTACCAACAGATAATAAACCTATTGCTTCTTTTTGATTACGATTTCAGTTGCTTTGTTCTTTCTCATAGCCGAGCATAATGTCTTTATAAAAAATTAAATTGTAAAGAAACTTATACTGTTTTATATAAAAGTCAATAGGAAATTTCGCTTTATACGATAAATAAGAAAATGAAGTGCAACTTAACTCACTTCATATAATAATGCGTTGATCTTATATGAATATGGCATAACCTCACCGATAGTGGAAAACTAAAACCTATTAAGAACCAAGTTAAATAAAACTTATATCTCAGATATTGTTTGAATAAATAATTAATACATTCAATCAAAGCTACTGAAGCGACAATGATAGCTAAATTAATAAAACGATTTAATTTTGATTGAGGAAAATTAAAATATTTATAAAACAGCCCCCCAGAAATAGTAAAACCGAGTAATCCCCAAAATACCGTCCATACCCAAGCAAGACAATTCACATCAATAATTTTAAGATAAGCTACCATCGGTACGGTTAATAGCCATAAAAACGCTCCAAACATATAAGGGTATTTTTGAATAATCTCTTCTTTGGTTACACTATATATAACAGCAATAACCATTATTCCAATTGTTATAGATGCAATAATATCAACCGGATAATGATAGCCCTTATAAATCAGCGAAAATCCCATACCGGTTAAAATCACTACTATTATTATTCTTAATAAGGAATATCTAATATTTGCAAAAAACCAACCGTAAAATACTACGCCGCTGCTCATATGACCGCTAGGGAAAGCAAAACCTTTAATATTTAGAGCAGGATTCAAAGGTATTTCAAATGTATATTTTAACAATATATTTAAAATTGTAGTGAAAAGTAATACACAAATAGCTTGTGCAAATAGTTGCCTCCTAAATATAGTAAATCCAAGTATTATGATAATCTCATAACACTCTTCTTGTCCAAATAACAAAAAAATTTTTGTTAAATCTTGAAAAAAATATCCTTATTCATTAATTTACTTAATTTTATTTATATATAATTGCAGTTATCATAAATAATAAGCTATAGATATGAAAAATATTTTCCACAAATTTGTATTTACTATTTTTGTATGTTTAATAAATTTACAACTAATTGCTGCAAGCTTTAACGAAAAAATACCTTTATATTTTAAATTAACTAACGAAAATCTGTTAGAAGGACAAAATGCGTTAAATATTGACCTTTGCGACTCTAGAATTAAAGAATGGTGTACAAAGCCACAAAGAGAGCTAGGGCTTAACGGAAAAAAAATAAATGATTACATATCTATTTCACCTGATATTAAAGGAGAATGGCGATTTGGCTGGTGGTATAACATAAATTTTACTCCAGAAAGCAATTTTGTAGCTCATCAAACTTATAAGATTACTATCGAAGATTATATATTCCCTAATTTTATCGGTTTAAAAAGTAATAATATAAGTTTCACGACTTTACCGCTACTTCCTATTATTAAAGAAATGAATTATCTACAGGATAATATCGATATTTCCAAAAAATTCGTTCAAACTAAAATAGCTTTTAACTATCCTATCGATCCTAAAACTCTAGAGAAAAGAATAGAGTTTATAAAATCTTCAACTAAAGAAAAATCACCGTTTTCTATCAAATTCAATACCAATAATACGGAAGCTACGATTATTACTAATATACCACCGCTTACAGATAAAGAAGATACAGTTTCCGTAATTATAAAAGACGGTGTTAAACCTCTACATGGCGGAGAAGTTTTCACATATAAAAATGTAGAAGATCAAAATAATAAGACGCCAAATAACATAAGATATTCTTATAAAGAAAATGTATTAATTCCAAGTCTATCCTCATATTTAAAAATCACTAATAGTACTGCTACAATTGTTAAAGATGATAAACTAAAACCGGAACAGATAATTATAATTACCACAAATACACCTGTTTCGGGTGAGGAAATAAAAAAACATTTAGAGTTATTTTTATTACCGCAGGATAAGCCGGCTTTCTTAGGAGTTGCAGGCAAAAAAAACTATAAATGGCAAAATCCGAAAGAAATAACCGATGATATTCTTAAATCGAGTGAAAAAATAAATTTTGAGCTTTTATCTTCCGTCCCAAGCATTACTACTATGCATAGTTTTAAAGTAGATACGTTTGCCTCAAGAGCTTTGCTTGTTAAAGTAAATCAAGGTGTTAAAACATCGGATAATTTAACACTCGGCTCAGATTATTTTCAAATCGTACAAATACCGGGTAACCCTAAAGAAGTTAAGCTAATGTCCGACGGTTCTATTCTTTCATTAGCCGGCGAAAGAAAGCTTCCCGTATATTCACTTGGCATAGATAAATTATATTTAGAAATCGATAAGATTAATCAGCAAGAAGTTAATCATTTAATCAGCCAAACAAATAGATATAATATTTTCCAAAATCCGACTTTTATAAATGAATATACCTTTAATGAGTATAATATTTCCGAGGTATTTCAAGAGGAAGTAATAGTTAACTCTCAAAATTTAAATTTACCTCATTATACCGATTTAGATTTCAGTAAATATTTTAATTTAGAAGAAGTAGGCAGCTATTCCAAGGGGTTATTTCTAGCAAAAGTTTATGCTAAAGACAATAATAACATTATATCTCAAGATAAAAGATTAATTTTAGTTACCGATCTTGGTTTTATAGTAAAAACCGATAAAACCGGGACGCATCATATCTTTGTTTCTTATATCAGTAACGGTAAACCGGCTGGCGGCGTAAAAGCAGATATTATAGGACTTAACGGTGAGGTGTTAGTAAGCAGCACAACCGATAGTAAAGGACATGCCGTTTTATCAAATATAAATGATTTTACAAAAGAAAAAACGCCAGTGGCTTATATATTAACTACTAAGGATGATTTTTCATTTATGCCGTATAGTAGAATTGATAGACAAGTTAATTATTCTCGGTTTGATGTAGCAGGAGCCGTTAGTTCTGATCAAGGGTTAAAAGCTTATTTATTTTCCGATCGTGGCATCTATAGACCAAGCGAGCAAGGTCACATAGGCATTATGCTAAAACAAACCAACTGGCAAGGAAAATTTGACGGCTTACCTTTAGAAATACAAGTAACTAACCCTAGAGGAAAAGTAATAGATAAAAGTAAAATAGCTTTAGATGCAGAAGGATTCGGCGAATATTTATTCTCAACGCTTGATGATTCCTTAACCGGCTTATACAATATAAGCTTATATTTAGTAGGAGATAAAGGCAGCAATAACTATCTTAATAGCGTGTCTGTCAGGGTTGGTGATTTTCAGCCTGACCGCATGAAAATAAACATAAACTTCAATAACTCACAAGATGAGCTATGGACGAATCCAAAAGATCTTAAAGCAACCGTTAATCTCATAAATCTTTACGGCACTCCTGCAGAAAATAGAAAAGTCAGCGGCTTTATTGATATTAGACCTACCGAGTTTTTCGTACCTAGATTTAAAGAATATAAATTTTATAGTAGCAAAGGAAATAAAGAGTTTTTTAACGAACGTTTAGGAGATATTACTACCGACTCTAAAGGTACGGCAAACTTTGACCTTAACCTTGAGAAATATTATAACGCTACTTTTAATCTAACATTTGCAGCAGAAGGATTTGAGCCTGATTCAGGAAGAAGCGTAAACGCAAACAAATCGCTTATAGTTTCACCTCTGCCTTATATTATAGGATTTAGAAGCGATAGCGATCTAAAATATATTAAGACAAAAACAAGCGCGGCAATAGAATTCATAGCCATATCAAATAAAGCAGAAAAAGTAGCTGCACCTAATTTAACTCTTAACTTAAAAAAGATTAATTATGTAAATAACTTAGTAGCAGATAGTAACGGTAATTATTCTTACAGTTCAGTACCTATTGAGACTAATATATCTTCTGACAAAATTAATATCACGGCAAACGAAAGTTATATTTATAAAGTGCCTACTAAAGAAGCAGGCGATTACGTTATTTACTTAACCGATAAAGAAGATACAATCTTTGCCCAAGCTGAATTTTCGGTAATAGGTGAAGGAAATGTTACAGCTAATTTAACAAACAAAGCAAATTTAAAAGTTAAACTTGATAAAGATGATTATAAAGCCGGCGATACTATTCTTTTAAATATTATAACTCCTTATACAGGTTATGGGTTAATTACTATCGAGACCGATAAAGTACATAATTTTGAATGGTTTAAAGCTGATGAAAATAATAGCATTCAAGAAATAAAAATTCCTGACGGCTTTGAGGGTAAAGGATATGTAAATGTACAATTTATAAGAGACATAGAAGCTACGGAAATCTTTATATCACCGTTTAGCTATGCAGTAGTACCTTTTACTGCGGGCATTTATAAACATAAACAAGATATTGGATTAACACTTCCTGCAAAAATCAAATCGGGAGAAAAGCTAGCAATTCGTTACCGTACTACAAATCCCGGTAAAATAATAATATTTGCTGTTGATGCAGGGATATTATCATTTGCTGGTTATCAGACTCCCGACCCGCTTAATTACTTTATTAACGATAAAGCCTTGGAAGTCCGGACATCACAAATCATGGATTTAATATTACCTGAGCGTCCTTTATTAATGAAAGCTTATATGGCGGCTCCTGCCGGAGACGGTTTTATAAATGTCGCTCGAAACCTTAATCCGTTTAAAAGAAAAAGCCAACCTCCCGTAGCATTTTGGTCAGGAATTTTAGAAGCAGATCTTGATGAGAGAGAAATCACATTTGATATACCAAGCTATTTTAACGGCACTTTAAGAGTTATAGGGGTAGCCTCAAGCCTTGACGCTATAGGAATTTCCAAAGCTGATTTATTAGTCCAATCCGATCTTATTATCAATCCAAATTTACCGTTATTTGTAGCTCCAAATGATGAATTTACAGTACCGGTAACAATATTTAATAACCTAAAAGATTCAGGAAATGCTCAGGTTTTTCTAAATATTGAAACAAGTGAAGGACTTAAAATATTAGATTATCCTAAAAAGATCCCGATAGACGAAAATAAGGAAGCTACTATTAATGTTAAATTAAAAGCAACTGATCAACTCGGTTCGGCAGATTTAAAGGTTGTGGCTTCTATAAATCACCTAAAGCCGGATATAATATCTATGGCAGTAGTACATAGCTCCGAATTAACTAGTACTACGAGCGTTCGCCCTGCTAGTCCGAGCGTTACAACAGTTAATACAGGCTTTATTACAAACAACAAGGCTAATTTAAAAATCTTACGGGATATATATCCTGAATTTGCTAAACTGCAAATTTCCGCTTCTAAATCACCGCTAGCTATTATTTCTGGCTTTAAAGATTTCCTAGATAATTATCCTTATGGTTGCACTGAACAATTAATAAGCCAAAATTTTGCCAATATTTTATTATATAATGAACAAGAGCTAGTTCAGATTCTTAAAACTGATCGTAAAAAAATGGATGAATCATTATCAAAAATATTCCAAACTTTATCGGAACGTCAAAATTATGACGGTGGATTTAGATATTGGAACAATTTTAATGATGATTCTGATCCATTTATTTCCGTTTATGCTATGCATTTCTTAAGCGAGGGAGCAACTAGATATTTAGCCGTTCCAAGTGATACATTTAATCAAGGTATTTACTATTTAGAGAATATGGCTAACAGATCAATAAACTCCTTAGATGAAGCAAGAGAAAAGGCATATGCGGTTTATATCCTGACGCAAAACAGCGTTATTACTACAAGCTATATTGCAAATATTTTAAAATATTTAGACGAGTACCATAAAAATACATGGCAAGATGATTTGACTAGCATTTATTTAGCAGCTAGCTATAAAATGCTGCAAATGAATGAAGAAGCGGAGAAATTATTAGACAGATTTACTCTAAATAAACCTATATCCAAAACAAACTATCAGTATTACAATCCTCTAATAAAATATAGTCAGTATTTATACTTAATTTCTATGCATTTTCCGGAACGGTTAAAAGACTTTGACCCAAAAATTGTACAGGATATCGCTCTTTTTGCTAAAGATAACTATAATAGCCTATCCGCAAGCTATGCTATTATGGCAAGTCTTGCCTATGCCGATAAAATAAATAATGTAGATGAGGCTACTATTCAAGTAACCTCTACAGATAAAGAAGTTACTTTAACAGGCGATAAAGTGATGATTGCTGAGCTGTCGGTAGAAAATAAGAATATCGACTTAACATCCTCAAGTAACGGCTTTTTCTATCAGCTTTTAACTTCAGGCTATGATAAGCAATTAACAGAAAATAAAGAGATAGTTAAAGGCATAGAAATAACAAAAAAATATCTCGATGAAAATAATAAAGAGGTTAGCAAAGTAAAATTAGGTGATAATATTACGGTGGAAATCACCATGCGTTCAGGTAGTAATAAAACCTTAAGCAATATGGTACTACTTGATTTATTACCGGCAGGCTTCGAGCTTTTACCGGATAACAACCACGTAAATATATTAGAACGCACACAGGAAGTAATGATATGGAAACCGATATATATAAATAATCGTGATGATAGAGTTATGATTTTCGGTACTATTTCTGATCAAAAAATGACGTATCAGTATAAAATCAAAGCAGTTAATAAGGGCATATTCTCTACTCCTGCTATTTATAGTGAAACTATGTACGACCCTCAAACTTACTATCGTGGTGTTATAGGCAATATTATTGTGGAGTAGCGTTACCAGCACGGTTTTTATGTTATTCCCGTGAAGCATTGTTGCGTGGACCGGTAAATGCTCTCTATGTCATTCCTGCGAAAGCAGGAATCCAGTAAAACCTACAAAAAACTTGTTTTTTTAGGTTTATTTTGTCAATATTAAGACTACTTTTTCTGGATTCCTGCTTTCGCAGGAATGACATAGTAGGAGTTTATCCCACAATTACTTTCAGCTTCTCTATAGTTTTTGGATCTTTTGCAAGTTCTAAAAATATTTCCTGCTCATAGGCAAATAGCTCTTCTTCATTTGTTTCATTATGTGTATCAATAATATCTTGAAATTTGCTAAGTACCTTATTTTGTAGATCGTTATTTTTGATGTATCTATTGCTGTGGCTAAATTTATTTTAGGCAAAGTAATTTTATGCGGAATCGGTACTATCTTTTTAGGTAGGTTTAATTTTAAAGCTTCCTCTAAAATATAATGCTTGTTCATATTTACGTGCATATTCTCTACATCATAATCTGCTTTAAAGTAATCGGCTGAACTTGTTTTATTCTTCTCTATAATATTGCTGATATTTCTAATGAGTTTAGTTTTATTACCATTACTTCGAGCAAACATTGCGGTAACACCGCCCCACCTGGGTATTAAACCAACTCCAAGTGCCACACACCAAGACCACAAGCTAATAACATGTACAGAGGAATATTTTAAGTGGAGCATGGTTTGCTGTCCCAGCTTTAGTAAATTCTCTAGATCGTGAAAATTCTTATCTTCAATATAAGAAAGAAGAAGTTTTAAATCAGCACCGGCAGAAAAATTATTTCCTTGCGGATAAATATAAAGATTTTTACCATCATTTTCGGCTTTACTTGCTGCTTCTTGTAGTAAATAAAACACCTCATGATTTAAACAATTCATTTTTGTAGTAATAACAAAAATCAAAACATCTTGATAAAGTATTAATTTTGCTGAGCTATTCTCCAATACTATCTGACTTTCTTGTAAAATATCTTTGTGAGAATTAAATTTTTGTTTATCGATTTTTTGATATTCTTTATTGGCTAAATATTGCGGAAGTGGGATATGCATTAAATCGGCATTTTTAATTACCGCATTCCAACCGTTTTTAGCAGTTATAGTCAATAATTCAAATGGACCATATTTCCAGCTGTAACCAAGCTTCATAGCAGCATCGATATCATAAATATTATCCGTCACCGACGGAACTAGACTTGCTAAATAAACATAAAATTCCTTGATAATTGCAGTAAAAAATTTACCGTAAACCGAATCACTTACAAGAAGCGCATCAAGATTAAAATATCTACTTTTTGAACAGGACTATATTATAAGTCGTTTATATTGATAACTTCTTTAATCTTTTTGCCATTTGATACCGATAAACGATAAAATCCACAGTCACCTTTACGTCCAATTAACTGCTTCTTCTATCATCCTATCAAGAACAGGGGTCTTTACATATATTTTATGATAAGCATCATTTGCAGGAAGAGAGGTAAGTAATGAACTTGAAATTAACTTCATTACGTCATACCCGATTAGATCATATAAACCGAAAATTCCGGTACTTGGCAGCCCTAAAAATGTAGTAAATATTTTATCTATAGTAGCAACATCAAGATTCTGACTTATCGCTTTACAGGCTACTAATTCAAGTAAAAAACACCCTACTATATTAGCAATAAAACCAGGCGTATCATTACATTTTACTATAATTTTACCAAGCGTTTTCGTTAAGAACTCTGATACTCTTTCTATTACTTCAGCCTTTATCGTAGGGTCTATAATTAACTCAAGCAGTTCCATATTATCTTGGCGGATTGAAGAAATGCGTAATAACGAATCTAGATTTAATATTATCTGGTAAATTCTCTTTGAGTCTTTTAAGCGGTAATGTAGAGGTATTAGAAGCAATAATTGCATCTTCTTTAAGATAAGGAATAATTTTATTATATAATTGGTGTTTGATTTCTAACTTCTCAACAATAACTTCAATCACTAAATCATATTCTAAATTACCGATGGTAATGAAATTTGCTTTATCAGGAAAAGATAAAGGTGGAGGTTTTTGTTTATGCAAATTTTCTTTAGCGGTTTTAACTATTTTATTAGGATCATCGGAATCTTTAGCGATAATATCAAGCAGCACTACTTTATAAGAGGAATTAGCAATTAACGCTGCAATCCCTGAACCCATTACTCCTGCACCGATAACACAAACTTTTTTTATTTCATTTTGTATAAGTTACCTTCTGTGTTACCCCGTGGCTTGACCATGCCAGTTAAAAATACTAAAATTTTTTATTATTTTTTGGATCCCGTGGTCAAGCCAAGGGATGACATCGAGTGTGTTTTTCGATATACACAACCACGTCCCCTTGCAATGACGTTATGTCATAGCAACACTTAAGACTTTGACCGATGCCACCCCCAGCTTGTAGTAAAATTTTAGCACATTCATTTATAGTAACAGCAGTGGTAACGACATCATCACCTAATAAGATTTTTTTACTTACAATATTATACTTTGTGTTAAATTTGATACTACCCTTTATATTATTTTTGTGTTGTTTTCGTGAGAGAAAAGTCTGAGACTTAGTCCATTTTGCTTTAGTTAAAATATCAGCTTTTAACATTTTATTGGTAACTTTTACAATTTCCATAGCTAAAATATAAGCAGGATTATACATTCGTAGTAACCTCTTAAAGCTATTCATAGGTACAGGTATGATTAAATCAATATCTTTTATATCCTCGCTGCTATATCTATTATATAAAAGCTTAGCAAAGGTCTTAGCAAATATCGTCTTATCTTGATATTTAAACTGATGAACTATTTTTTGCTATGCTAATTACACTTAAATAAGCTGCGAGCAAACTCATAATTAGGTTTGTTGCTATAACAATTTCCAAAAATGCAGTTATCTAAGATTTTTATACTAAATCTTTGTCCACATATACTACAATAGGATCTTGCTATAAATTCTAGCTTCTTCCAACAATCGCTACAAAATTCACCGCTCCCCCCTAGTATTTCTGCACCGCTTAAACATCTCTGCGGCAAGATATAATCTATAAGGTAATTTATAAGTCTTTATTAACAATTAAAAATCCTCTTGAAGATTCATGGTGTTTAGAAGCATTCGGTGTTGATTGTGATGATGGTGAGCTAGCACCATAACGAACCCCCTTACCGCATGACAAATTCTCTTGCATATGTTGGCTTGCTCATGAGCTTTATTTTGCTCTGGTTTTACTTTATTGCTAACATTTAGAGTTATAAAAGATTGAGATGTTTCTTCTTTTTTACCGTACATTTCTTTTAAATCACCAAATTGCGATTCAATAAAATAACCGACTCCTACTTTTAATGCCGATTTAACTTTTTCAAAATTAGTTTTTTTAGCAGGAGGAGCAAATTCAGGTCTCGCTGCAACCTTTGCTCTAGTTACATTAAAATGCTCTCTTAGCTGCCCTTCACTTAATTGATCAATTTTAGGGGGTATAGTTAAAAATTCTTCTAATGCTTTGGTATCTATTTTTGCTTGCCTTTCTTTTTCAAGCAAGTCTTTCTTATCTTCATAATTTCCTATTGATGTTTTTAAACTATTTATTTTATCTTTTTTATACGCACTAAATTAGCATCTCCTTCACCTATTACATTAGCTCCTCCTTCCAATAGCACCTGCTACTAAACCGCCTATAATACCACCTACAGAACTTGCTTGTGCTATTAAAGATACCGTTTCTAAGGTAGTACTCGTATTACTTTTAAAATCTCTTTAGTTCTAGTTGTATTTAATTTTTCAGGTTCAACTTTTTCTTGATAAATTTTAGGTAATTGAATATCCAAGACATTTTTAAGTTCAGGGCTATCTTTTGCTTTATCTATTCAAGTAGTAACTACTAACTCTGCTTGCTTCACATAATTAACTTTAATATTTTCTAAAGTTTTTTCTTTCTATCTAAACGCTTATCTTCTTTTACTTCTAAAGTTTCTTTTCCAACATTGTAAGCAACGGCTGATAAAGAAAGTGCAGCAAGCCCACAACCCCGACGGGAGTGGGATTAAGGACTAACGATACTGCAACGCCGCCAATTCTAGCCGCACGTCTCACTGCTTTACTACCTAATGTTTTATATGTTTTCTCTAGAACATTTGCTGCAGTTTCACCACCGGGTAGTGTCCTGATTTTATTTAATGCCTTATCGGCTAAACCAGGACTTGGGGGACCTTTTTCTTTAATTTTTGCACCTTGCTGAAGTGTATCAACCAGATCATAAGCTTTTGCTACTTTTTCTCCAACGTTAATTACTCCTTCTACTAATATGAATAGGACTAGCGATAACTTTACTGCCCTCCTGTACCACTTCGATTGCTACTCCAATTGCAGCGATTCCGGCACAAGCAACTTTAGCACCGTAAAGTGCCGTATCCTCTTGCAGCGTTCTTTTTCCTGCTGGCTTATTTCACGATTGCCGTTCTCCTGTGGAGGCTCAAAAGCTTTTGTTTGTACTGCTTCTAAAAGCTCTACTCTTTCAGGGGTATTTATTGAAGATTTAAGCTTATTATCTTCTGCTGCATTTTTTATTCCTTCTTCAGGAGTATTAATAGATGATTTACTGCTTAAATTTTTTTTACTCACGCATATCTCATAAAATTATGTTCTATGTTATTTCACATTCTATGTCATTCCCGCGAAAGCGGGAATCCATCTTTTAAAAAGTATAAACAAATAATGCTTTTATCGATTCTTGATTACTGGATTCCCACTTTCGCGGGAATGACATCAGAACTAGCTAGAAATGATACAAAAGAACACTCACCTCTTCCCCATCGCATAGCTAGTAATCAAGTTTTTTACAGGTTTAAAATTATTTATCACCTTAAATCCTATTTGTCTTAAACATCTTAAATTTTTGGAATAATTTGAAAAAATATTATTTAACTCATCAATCAGCTTATACATAATAAAATTATCCTCTTGCCTTAGCTTTTGATATTCTTGTAATGTGCCATTATTACTAACTATCATACTCAAAATCTCTATATCCTTTATGCCCTGATTAAGCCCTTGTCCGGCGAGCGGATGTACTGTGTGGGCAGTGTCGGCAATAAGCACTATACGGTTATGAAAATATCTATTTGCTATACGGGCTTTTAGTGGAAAGCTACTAATCTCACTATCAATAGTAATTTTACCTAGGGAATTACCGGCATTTCTTTGAGTTAAAAACCTCACTTCTTCTACAGGCAAATTAACAATTAAAGCAGCCTGATCAGAAGAAGTTGACCATATTACGGATGAAGCATATTGATCTTTTAAAGGCAGCAAAGCAAAAGGACCAAGCGGCAGGAAATGCTCCATAGCACAATTTTCATGCGGCTTTTCATGCTTAATATTAAATGCAAGAGCAGTTTGATAAGGTTTCTCAATTTCATTAGCAAAGTAATGAGACCTCACTTTTGAATTTGCTCCGTCACATATAATTAATAAATTACACTTAATTTGTTTATCATTAAATTTTATAATCGAGTAGTCATTATGGCTTATAACCTCTTGATATTGATTATTATCAATTAATGTTATCAACGGATTATTAGTTATTTTTGACAATAGCATTTTTTTAAAGTCACTATTCTTAACCACATATCCAAGTACAGCGTCAGCGTCATTTCGTAAGTCTAATATCTCTGAAGCCTTATTATCTACTACATATATGTCTTGCATTTCTGCTACAAACTTCTCAAGCGCCTCCCATATATCAATAGAGAATAAGAAATTTTTAGAATGCGGCGTTAAAGCAGTAGTTCTTATATCTTTAAAAAACTCTGGGCTTTTTACCGATTTACTCTCGAATATAGTAGTTTTTATACCCTTTTGTGCAAAAGAAAGCGCCGTTAACATGCCGCTAAGACCGCATCCTAAAATTACCGTATTAGACATCTTCCCAAACTCTACTTCTAGAGGTAATTTGTGCGTCGATCCGATACTCGCATCCTCACGTACGCTTGTGTACGCTGCGGTGCTGCGTTTCGTGTCTCCTACAAATTCCTCTCTATAAGCGAATTTGGCAAGATGTCTATCAATCTGTTTTGTTTTCATTCGATTCATTTATGAAATATTTTAAATATCCGTTTGTTGCTATAAAGCTTAGAAGAAAATAAATAATTGCTATATCCAAATATGAACTATTGCCTGAGTATAAACCTAAACAACAAATCAATAAACTCACTAAAGTCGTGAAGCTATTTAAAATCAATAAATTTGTAAAAATATCCGTTTTGCTGATAAATAGGTAGGTTATTAAGCAAATAAATAATGAAATAATAATCAAAAAGATGTTAAGCATAATTTTTAAAATCAGTTTTACTGTTGGATACACAATCGTCGTCGTCATTGCGAGGAAATTACGAAGTAATTGACGAAGCAAGCTCAGGAGCTTGTTATTATTTCATGAGATTGCCACGCTCCCTACGGTCGGTCGCTCGCAATGACGACTTGGATATCCTACCCCTCTCATTATATATAATCATTTATAACACTACAAACTGCAAATAAAATTAACTAAAATTCCTTAAATAATTTTAATATTATGTAATCTTAGCCAACCTTTACATTATAAATAGCTATTGTGACAAAAATGTTATAAAAAAATGTTGCTTTCTTTTACATTCGGCATTAACGTATATATTTAGGTTCTTACGTACGATTTCTAAAAAGATTTACTATTTTACGATATTTTTTGCTGCAAATTATAAGATTTTTTTTGAAATATGAATAACTAATTCTTTCAAAAATCTTATTAATTTTCGCTAAAAAATATCGTAAAATAGTAAATCTTTTTAGAAATCGTACGTAAGAACCTAGTATTAATATTTTTAAGGTAAATTGTAATGTCACAACTAGATGTTTTAATAGTAGATGATGAAGAGAGTATACGAAATCTCATTGCTGCAAATTTGAAAGATGAAGGTTTTAACCCTAAGGTTGCTGCTAATAGTACTCAAGCCCTTAAAATACTTTCCGAAAAACCGGTCTCTGCAGTTATACTTGATATTTGGCCTTCAAGGAAGCGAAATTGACGGGCTTGGGATTTTAGAGATAATTAAAAAACGCTATCCTTTAATGCCGGTAATAATTATTAGCGGTCACGGTACTATAGAAACAGCAGTAAATGCTATAAAAATGGGTGCTTACGATTATATAGAAAAACCATTTAATAATGATAAATTAGTTATTTTACTTACAAGAGCTTGTGAAGTAACAAAGTTAAAACGCGAAAATATAGATTTAAAATCAAAGGTTATAGATAAAACTGAATTAGTAGGCGGATGTTCGGTAACTTTAAAATATAAAATGGCAATAGAAAAGGCAGCTAGCTCTAGCAGTCGTATAATGATTCACGGTAAAGTCGGTAGTGGTAAAGAACTTGCAGCAAGATTAATTCATAAACAATCTAAAAGGGCTAATAATCCGTTCATTATTTTCAGCCCTACCTGTATGACTACGGAAAAAATCAATCAAGAATTATTCGGCGAATCGGAAAAGCAGGCAAATAATAAACGCCCTACTATCTTAGAATTTGCCAATAACGGTACTTTATATATAGATGAGGTCAGTAATATTCCCATTCCTATCCAAGTAAAATTATTAAAATTCCTTAAAGATCAAACTATTACAAAACCTTGCGGAAAAAATATTAAAATTGATATAAAAATTATCACCGGTACTTCTAAAAATATACAAGATGAAGTTAATAACGGCAAATTCCTAGAAGATCTATATTATCGCCTTAATGTATCCTCTCTAAAAGTACCTTCATTATATGAAAGAAAAGAAGATATACCGCTACTCGTTAAGTATTTTGTTAAGCAACTTTCAAAATTTTCAGGTTTAAAAGAACGTAGCTTTGCCGATGAAACTATTGCTGCTCTTCAATCCTATGAATGGCCGGGCAATATTAGACAATTACGTAACGTTGTTGAATGGACTTTAATTATGAATCCGTTAACTACAGGTAATAATGAAATTATCAAACCTTATATGATACCTTCTGAAATATTAGCAAATAGTACTAATCTTACAAAACTTGAAGATAGCTTTGATATGTTATCTATGACGCTTAGAGAAGCTAGAGAAGTTTTTGAGCGTCAATATCTATCGGCACAAATGAGTCGTTTTAATAATAATATTTCAAAAACATCCTCATTTGTCGGTATGGAAAGATCGGCTTTGCATCGTAAATTAAAATTATTAAGCTTACATATACCTCCTACAAATAGAATAAACGAAGAAGAATATGAGGAAGCAAATGCTTAAAGTCATATCAATAATGACGATTTATTTGTTATTAAGCAGCTGCTCCGAATCTACTCATGATGCGAACGGATTACTGACGGATAGCCAAAGCACGGTAATTCGGAATTATATAATATCGCAAAATGCTAAAAACCTTAAAGTGAACCTTAAAGAGAAGTTCGGTTCAAATTTAAAAGGAGTAAAATTAATAGGAGTACAGCTAATAAATGAAGATTTATCAGGAATAGATTTGACTTCCTGCGAAATATTACGTGCTGATTTTGCAGGTAGCAATTTAGACAAAGCAATACTTACAAATGCTATAATTCAAGAAAGTAATTTTGCAGATTCGGTAATAAAAAATATTTCCGGATATAATTCTGACTTTCAAGGTTCAATTTTTCACAATATAACATTACAAAATACAAATTTTGTTCAATCAAATTTTAGCGATACTGCTTTTAATAAAACTACTATAATAAATGTCAACTTTGAAAATTCTAAATTTAGTCATGTATTATGGAGCAATAATACTATCAACGGTGTTAATTTTCAAAAAGCTAACCTAAAGAATAATAGCTTTAAAAATACTAATATAACAAATTCAATATTTTACGGTACGGATTTAGAAAAAAGTGTAATAAATAATACCAATTTTACTAATAATTATTTTGAATCTAGCAACCTAAGTCAAACTACATTAACAGCAGTAATAATTAAGGATTCTAACTTCACACAAAGTATTTTTAATGCAGTAAATTTTAATAACGTACAAAGTAATAACTCTTGCTTTTCATACGCTTCTTTTCAAGATGCAACATTACAAAATATTAGCCTTACTAAATGTGATTTACAAAATAGTACAATTAGTAGTTCAGTTTTAAATCATTTTAAAATCGATAATGCGATATTAAATAATATGAGTCTAAACGATAATAAATTTAATAATTTATCAATAAAAAATAGTAATGCTAATTTTGTAAGGATTAATAAAACTAAAGGCTCAAATATTATTTTAGATAATATTAGCTATACTAATAACATTTTTAGCAATAATGATTTTAAACAATTTATAGTGATTAATACTGACTTAAACAGCAGTGAAATAATAAACTCAAATATAACTAACGGACAATTTAATAATATAAATTTTTCTAAATCTTTAATACAAAACGTAAATTTTTCAGATGTTAAAATTACTTTAGGCAATTTAAACCAAGTAGCTCTAATAAATTCCAATCTAACAAATACTGCGGTTATTAATTCCGTCCTTTCTAATTCACAAATAAATAATATTAACTACCAAGCGTATTCTGGTTTTATTAATACTAATATTTCTAATAATATTATTTTAAATAGTGATAATTCGAGCAAAATTCTACCAAATAATATAGTAATAAGTTCGGTAAAAGATTTGCAAAAAATAACTCACTTAGCAAATATGAATTTAACAAATTTTGACTTGAGCAACTTAATATTTGATAGAGTAGATTTTTCAAATAGTATCTTTAAAAATGCTAACCTAACAAATACGGTAATAAAAAATTCTATTTTAAAAGAGGCTAATTTTTCTGCAGCAATACTTACTAAAACAGATTTTTCAAACTCAATATTAACAGATAGTATATTTAAATTAGCTAAAATTGATCAGGCGGACTTTAATAACTCCGACCTAACAAATGCCGATTTTACCGAAGCAGCAATTAAAGATACTTCGTTTGATAAAGCTAAGACAAGCGGAATGAACGTAGTAGAATAATCTTTAAATACCTTGGTCCTTATACGAACATTCAGTATGTCATCCCCGCGTGGCATTGTTGCGTGGATCAGTAAATGCTCTTTATGTCATTCCCTCGAAAGCGGGAATCCAGTAAAACATATAAAAAATTTTTTATATGCTTATTTTGTTAAAGGTATAATTTTGTCCAATATTAAGGGTTATTTTTCTAGATGCCTGCTTTCACAGGAATAACATAGCATTTACCTTTGGTTGCTCTGGGAAGACCTTGCTTTATTAGTAGGAGTATTAGACGGTGTAAATGAATTATTATTTATAAAAGCAGTAGGACTTTGCTGCTTCATTCTATTAATAATTTGTTGTTGTTTAAGAGTATTTATCTTTTGTTTTCCGGCTATCCTTATAGATTTAGTAATTTTGGCAGTTTCTACAAATATTTCCTTAGGAGTTTGCAGCTGATCAATTCGCTCATAATGTTTTTTAAGAAACTCTTCTTTTATCTTTGGCTTTATTCCTTTTAAATCAACATATGTTCTATATAACTTCTTTAATTTTATTTGTTGCTTGGAAGATTTGTGAGGAAGTGATTTAATCGAATTAACAAGACTACTACCTATTTCTTTTATAATATTAACTGCAGGCGAAGCTATTTTCTTTATTCCTTCATAAATTTTACCTAACCCACTAGCAATAACATCTAATAGTTTAGGCACATATTCTTTAGATATAGGGGGTATATCCCTAATAATATCTCTCGCTTCAGTTAGATTATTAGCTAAATGGAGTAATGCTTTTTTCTCCTCTAACTCGGTAGAGCGATTAGCATATGAACTAGCTATATCTGCCTGAGCATCTATAGTATCGGTAATTATTGATTTAGTATCATTAAAAGAAAGATCTATAGGTGTCTTTTTTTGTGTTATAGGACTGTCTTCTCTTAATTTATCTAGCCTATCACGTATTGCTTGGTCTTTTTGATCATTAAGGCTTTTACTTTTTTGTTCTAGTTTAAGCTCAGATTGCAGCTGCTCAATTAGATCGTCTACTTCATTACCAGATTTTTTTATGGGGATATAAGGTCTATCTTGGAGCTTTGCAAACCTTTCTTCTAATTCTTCAAGTGATGGAGGAGTACCTTTAAGTTTTGCTAGTCTTTCCTCTAATTCTTTTATTATTTGATCGTCCTGCTTTTTCTTAGACATATATATACCTCTATAATAATTCCTAAGTTTTGTAAAAGAAAATTAATAAGATTTTTGCAATAATAGTTATTCCTATTTCAAAAAAATCTTATGATTTACAACAAAAAATAGATTAATTTAATTTTCCGTACGCAAAGCCTAGTTATTAATAACACAAACTACTAACTAAAATAAAGTATTTTTTGATATGAGTTAAGATATAATTATATAAAGCTAGCATTATCCGCATGGATCAGTTTTGCCATTGTCACCTAGTTCCTTGATCACGGGATCTAGTTAAAAATACTAATATTATTAGTATTTTAAGTTGTTTTCTGGATACCACACAATTCAGCTAATTCTGTACATGCCTTATTTTTTCATATAACTTTAAACATTTTTCTTTTTTAACCATTCCCTAACTTTGTCAGTAGTGTAAGTTTTAAAATCAGGGGCATTAAATTCTTTGCAAAGCAATTTTAGCCTCTTCTGAATCTTCTTGTATTTCCTGTAGATAATATTCAATTGCTTTACATACTATAGCCCTTTTGATCTGTCTAAGTTTTTTGCTGACTATGCTAAACTATTATTTAGTTCGTCCGAAATAGTTAAATTCAGTCTTGCCATCTTGTAACCTATCTTTAATTAATAACACATTACGACACATAATAGCACAAACTACAAACTGAAAAAAGCTATAAATACTTATCCAACACATCCGACATAATTTTACGAGCTACAGGGGCGGCGGCTTTACTACCACCTCCGCCATGATCAATAAAGACGGTAACGGAATAACTAGGATCGTGATAAGGAGCGAAGCCTAAGAACAAGGCATGATTACGCCTATCCCAAGCAATAGATTTACGGCTTAAATCATCTTTAGCATTTAGTTTGCCTTGCACCTGCGCAGTACCGGTTTTACCAGCGAGCTGCCTATTTTTGCCTAAAATTCTATTATAATACGCCGTACCTCCCGCAACATTAACGGTATTATACAAACTTTCTTGGATTATTGTGATATTTTCGGGCTTAATATTGACATTATAAAATTCCGGATCATTTTTTAATATTCTAGGCGTATACAGTTTACCGTTACTTGCAATAGCTGTAATAAACCTTGCAAGCTGCATCGGCGTTACCCCTAGAAACCCCTGTCCGATTGCTAAATTAAAACTATCTCCTATTGACCAAGGAAGCTTTAATTTTTTCTTTTTCCACTCTTTTGACGGTACAAACCCGCTACTTTCAGGAGCTAAATCAATACCGGTTTTTGAGCCGAGGCCAAATTCTCTTGCAACTTCAAGAATTTTATCCGGACCTACTATTCTTGCTAATTCATACATATAAATATTACAAGAATGCTTTAAAGCAGACATCATATCTAACGTTCCGTGTCCGCTATGATTCCAACATCTAAAGCTATTAGTACCAAGAGCAGAGCTACCGTCGCAAAAAACGGTTTTATTAGGATTAATGCCTACTTCAAGGGCTGCAAGTACGGTAATTATTTTAAAAACCGAGCCTGGAGGATAAGCATTTTGTATTACCTTATTAATTAAAGGCTTATAAGGATCACTCATTAAACTTTGCCAATAATTTTCCGATAATTTACTGAAATGATTTGATTCAAAACCCGGGGTGGAAGCACAAATTAGTACATTTCCGGTTTTAGTATCCATAACTATTGCCGAAGAACCTTTAGGATGTAAATATTGCTGGATATTTTGCTGAAGAGACGCATCGATATTTAAATGCATATCTTCACCCGATTTAGTAGGGGTTCCTGCTATTTCTCTTACCTGCTTACCATAAGCGTTTACTTCAACTTTTTTATAACCAAATGCTCCTCTTAGTTTGTTATCGTAATATTTTTCAATACCGGATTTACCGATATTAAAATTGCTTAAACTATGTATATTTAATTCCTGCTTCTCTTGCTCATTTATTTGACCAAGATAACCGATTAAATGAGAAGTAATGCTTGAAAAAGGATAAAACCTTAAATAACCTATATCAATAAATATTGAAGCGAGTTTATGCTTTTGTTCTTCAATCATTGATACTTGCTGCCAATCAAGCTGATCAAATATTATTAAAGGAGTGTGGCGACTAGATTTTTTAATTTTTTGCTTAATATAATTATATTTGTCCGGAGATAAATTTAGAATATTACTAATTATTTCTAATTCATCCCTATAATTATTATTAATGCTCCTATCTATTACTAGCTGATAACATGGTTTATTAGTAGCTAAAATATTGCCGTCTAAATCGTAAATTCTTCCTCTAGTCGGTGGCAGTACAACGAAATTAATACGATTCTTATCCGATAAAGTCTTATATTCTTCACTTTTAATAAGCTGTAAATAAAACATTCTTATTCCAAGCAATGATAAAAATCCGAGTTTACCTAATCCGATTATAAAGGCTCTTCGTGAAATTAACTCACCATGTAGTATTTTCTTATTTAGCATACTTTTTAAAGTAATTCATAGGAGAGTCAAGTATAAGACGAATTATATTATAAGAAAATATAGTTGTTAAAAATTGAAAGAAAATTATTAAATATCCGTCTGCTTCTAGCTTCTTGATTGTTATTAGTAAATATTTAAAATTCAATATAAATAAACAATAAACGCAAAAAATAATGAAATTTATTAAATAGTTTTTAGCTACAAAATATTTTGAAGATAATTTATAAATCGTATATGCCGATAAAAAAACTAGCGAATTTGTACCAATAGGCATACCACTTATTTGATCTATAAATAGACCGAAAAAAAATATGTTAAAAATATTTAAGGAATATAACGACATAAAATAATAAATAAATATAATTTCCATCGCCGGAAAGATTCTGCTTTGAATATTTATTTTATAACTCACTAACGGAAATAATATTATAAAAAAACATAGCAAAGCAAACAGCAATTTTAATATTATTTGTAAGCTATTTTTATATATTTCCTGTTTTATCTTTAACATAAATAGTTTTTTATTATATAGTTTTGTACTGCGTCATACCGTGACTTGATCGGCAATTAGGTTGTCATCCCACGACTTGATCGCAGGATCTATATAAACAACATTTTGTGTGGTCATTTTTACTGGACCCCGTGGTCAAACCACGGGGTAACAATAGAAAAATCGCAACCACCCAACAACCATATCAACCGTATACAAAATATAAATTAATTTTCTATTTTGTACAGTTTTAAAAAATGAATATTGATTCTACAATAACTCACAACAACTAGGATTAGGTCTTTTATCATTATCGCTAAGCTCTAATTCTTCTTGTGCCTCGGAACTTGTGGATATAAATAGTTGTTTTGATATAATATTATTTATTGTTGTCGTAGGATAAAAAGACTTAAGCCGTAGGATAGGTATACTAAGTTTATCTGTTATATTTTTATTTTTTGACATATAAAAACCTCCTTTTTAGCTTATAAATGCGTCATTGCCAGAAAATTTAGGCTTTTTGTTGCACAGATCGTTTTATGTCATGCCCGTATATGCGGGGATGACATCAAGTAGGTTTTACCGATCTACGCAACAATGCCTGCTCGCAATGACAAAATCTATAATTATTAGGTAATATTTTAACTTTCTTCCTCACTTTGTTCTATCGGTTCTAAACCATATAAAGATATCATACGTTCAAATACTCTACCGGCAGTAGGGGCAGCTGTCCAACTTGCAGTTGCAAAGCCAAAGCTTTCTTTAGTCGGTTTCGGCTCATCAAATCTAATAAAAATAATATATTGCGGGTTAGATGCAGGCAGCATACCTAAAAACGATGACGCTCTACTATTTTTTAGATATTTCTTTTTTCCCCCTGCCCCTTGTGAAAGTTTTTCTGCCGTACCGGTCTTACCGCCGATAAGATAGCCTTTGACCTCTGCTCTTTTACCGTTACCTTCTTTGACTACCGCTCTAAATAATTTCTTCATTTGGGTGGAGGTATTTTCACTAAAAACTTTTGTACCTATTACTTTTTCATCCTTTCTTTTTAATAAAGTAAGATCATATAAAGTACCGCCGTTAACAACCGGTAACATTGCTCTAACAAAATGCAAAGGGCTAATCGAAATGCCGTAGCCATACGACATAGTAACACTCGTTAACTCATTCCATCTTTTCTCGGAAGGAAATAACGGAGTACCTCGTTCAGGTAATTCTATTTGTAACTGATCTAATAGACCTAATTTCTTTAAGTATTTTTTAAAATTGCTTTTACCGATTTCAAGCATAATTTGACTTGTGCCAATATTTGAAGAATATAGAAAAATCTCAGGTACACTATGCCATCCTTGCCTTGGCGTATAATCCTTAAGCTGGAATCCTCCTACTTTCATATAACTTATATCATAAGCATCATTCATATTTATTGCACCGGTATCAAAGCCGACTGCCATAGTTAATGCCTTAAACACCGAACCCATTTCGTAAATGCCGAGACTTGCTATATTAAACAGCTCTTCCGGTTTGGCTAAACTCGGATAATGCGGATCGAAATCAGGCTTATTTACTAATGCTAAAATCTCGCCATTATTTGGATCAGCAATAATGCCTACTGCTCCTATGGCCTTAAATTGCTTTAAAGTTTTATCAATCTCCTCACTTAAAATACTTTGTAATCTGATATCAATAGATAATTGAAGCGGTTCTTTCCGATTCTTTGGTTCGTTTAATTCATAATCAGAATTAGTTAAATACTTATCATAAGCGAGCTCTAAGCCACTAAGCCCTACCAAGTCTCTACCTACATAACCGACAACATGCGACAATAAATTAGAAAAGGTATAAATTCGTTTCTGCTCTTCTTCAAATTCAAAACCAAGTAACCCAAGGCTAGTGATCTTTTCTTGCTGACTAGGTAGTAAATCCCTTTTTACCCATATAAAGCTTTTATTTGACTTAAGTTCTGCAAGTAATTTAGCTTTATTAATATCAGGTAAAATTTCTGCTAGCTTTTTTACGGAAGTTTCAGGATCAAGTACTATTTGTGGATTAGCAAATAATGAGGCAGAAGGTAGGTTCACTGCTAATAAATTACCGTTTCGATCAACTATTTCTTTTCTAAATTGATGATTTTTTTTAAAGGAATTAATATTTTTATCGTAAACATTCGTAGCAACGATTATCAATCTGTAAGATAAAGTGCAAAAAAGAAAAGAAAAGACACAAATAACCATTAATAATCGGATTTTTGTATTTTTACTACAAACATTCCAAATTGTTAGACTTTTAATTGTAGGTTTCCATTTTTCCAAAATTTGTTTCATATGTTATTTATGGTGTTTCAAACACTAATATTTCTGCAATCCTTATGTCATTTCCACGAAAGCGGGAATCCAGTACTTTAAAACCTTTTCAAAACTTGATTCGAAAAGTAAAAAATCTTTGAAATCAAGATTTTTTGAAAAGCTCGATTTATCTCGCTTTACCCTAGATTCCCGCTTTCGCGGGAATGACATCGAACGCTTTTTCCAAGCCATGCAACAATCCTACCAAGATACGAAGATCAACTGCAAAAAGAGCAAGGAATCCACAAGACAAGAAATGGAGCGTATACTGAATACGTGAGTACCGCAGTACTTAGTAGGATGACGTAGCCAATTTTTGAAGTTCATCGAGTATCCTTCACTCTACTCGAAACAGTCTGTATATACTTATTATTTGTAATTCTTTTGTAACGCCATTTACTACTCTTGGAAATACTAATATTATGATTAAATTTAATATTTTGATCGATATTTGGCCCTAACGGATCTTTGATCATTTGATAAGATTTAACTGTTTCTAATTTTAAATAAGCCGCCGCAAGTTTTTCCAATCTAGCCGGCAAAAGTAGATAAGCTTGCTCTGCTTTTAAAATATGAATATTATTATTCTCACTATTTATCTGTTTTACAACGCTACTTAATTGATAATCAAGAGTTGAGACTCGCTCCTTTATGCTAAACAAACTACATATTGCTATAATTGTTATCAATAATGTTAAATAGTGAAGCTTGCTTATACTCATAATTCATTACTCATATATCGCTTTTGCTGCTCGAAGTTTTGCCGATCTCGCTCTAATATTTAGCCCTACTTCTTTATCTGACGGTGCTAGAGCTTTGTTAGTAATAATCTTAAGCCATTTATTTGGATCAATCGTCATGTCGTCTTTAGCATATTTTGATCTTACTACCGGCTTTTCCGAATTTTCTTTAAAGAAATTCTTAACTATCCTATCTTCTAAAGAGTGAAAAGACACCACAACTAAACGTCCGTCTTTCTTTAATATATTTTTTACATTCACTAAAAACTGCTCTAACTCCCCAAGCTCATCGTTTACATAAATCCTAATGGCTTGAAAGGTTTTAGTTGCAGGATCAATTTTGCCTTTTCTAAATCCTATACTACTTCTAACAATCTCGGCTAACTTGCCTGTACTATCAATGCTCGCCGTTTTTCTATATTCTACAATTCTCTTAGCAATTCTTCGTGAAAAGCGCTCATCTCCGTATTTGTAAATTACGTCAGCTAGCTCTTTTTCCTCTGCCGTATTTACAAACTCCTCGGCACTAAGCCCTTGCCCGCTCATACGCATATCGAGTGGTCCGTCATGCAAAAACGAAAATCCTCTATCTGCTATATCTAACTGCATTGATGAAACACCTAAATCCAGCACTATCCCATCAAATTTTTTTTCCTTAAGCTTTGCAAAACTATCCGCAAAATTTGTTTCTACAAAATCAAATCTCTCACCGTAATTTTGCTGAATTTCTTCGGCTCTTTTAATCACGTTTGGATCACGATCCAAGGCTGTGACATAACAGTTACAGCTTTCTAATATTGCTTTGCTATATCCTCCTGCTCCAAATGTACAATCTAAATAAGACTCACCATCTTTTGGGCTTAAGGCCTCTAACATTTCATTTAGCATTACAGGCACGTGATATTGTATCATTAATGAGCATTCCTTAGAGTTAACCGCTTTTCATGAGCAATTTTTTGAGCGGCATTTAAATATTTCTCAAAATTCTGCGGCTGCCAAATCTCAAAAATCACCCCTTTACCTACAAAACATGCTTGCTCTTCGATTCCTGCATGCTTCATTAAAGATTGCGGCAATGTAACTCTTCCCTCCCCATCAAAGGAAAGTTGTACAGCTTCCCCGAATATCATAGTCTCAAACGCATCACGCTCCTCGGAATAAGGATCAAGCGTCTCTATCATCTGCCTTAATTTCTCGATATGCGAAATACCACACACCTCTATACAATTATTCCTAATCGACGGATAAGCAATTACACCGTTAAATAATTCTTTCCCTAGTACCGCACGGTAATTCGCCGGCACCGACACCCTACTCTTTTTATCAACACCATTTACATACTTAGATAAAAATACATTCATTGGGTTAATTTGGGATTTAATGGGAAATTATAGGATATTATAGGAATATCAAGGAGTCAAGGGTTTTTAACAAGGATGAGTTAAATTATTAAGATGTCATACCATGGCTTGACCACGGTATCCAAAAAAATAATTTAAAATACTAATATTAGTATTTTAGAATGGATTCCGCGATCAAGTCGCGGGATGAAAGAGGGGGAATTGATCCACATAACAACGCCATACAGGAATAACATCGAACCACACAACAAAGCTTAATCCAATGATTTTATGGATTTTTTTTTAAGTGATTTTCACCTTGAACATTCATATTATTTAATATATTAATTTAAGGTAAATGATTATAGTAATTTGATGGCTAAAGTTAGAGAAATAGAAACGAACATGGCTACTCTAATAACAGAACAAACATCTTCTTATGATACAGGTATGGTGTCTGGATATTACCTTACTAGAGCAAGACGACATCCTAACTCCTATTGCTTCTTACAATTTTATCCCTAGCATTAGTTTATCGGCCATTCAAGAAGTACCACTGATATCCTCATCTTCTGCACAAGACTCCGGCTACAACATTACACTAGATAAACTATTCGAACAATTTCATATCACTTACGGAGCATATTCTTTTTACCAATCCAAGTTTTTTCAAACCGCTCAACTAAAACATCTTATAAAAAAGGTTTTAGATCATCAAGGTGATGATATCAATATTCAAGATTCGTTTAATAATACAGTTCTACATAAGGCTATTTACCGCAAACTTTATGATATAGCTGAATTTGTACTAGAAAAAGGAGCTTCAACAGAGTTAAAAGATTTAGATGTCATATATTCAACTCTTCAATTAGTTATTCATGAAGGCTACACAGAAATGGTTAAATTTAATAATATGGAGCAGATCATCGAGATAAAAAACTAATAGAATTAGTACCCGATGATAAACCTGAATTAAAAGCTTTTTTAAGCCTTGCAATAGCGTCTCAAAATAATAATTCTAGCACAATAGATAATTCTCTTGTTACCACTAAAGATATAGAACAATTAAATGATACTACAAATTTCTATACCGGTTCAAAAATATCTAAAATTGTTGTGGTTGCTGATGAAAATCCTGAAGAGTTGGGACTTGAATTAGCTGGTGAAGTACATGAATAGGTTTCTTAAACATACTCAATAATGACATATAGAACTATTTTAATATAGGTTAATTTAAAAAATATTGACTTATTAATTTTTATTATGTTTTATTTGAAATAATTATTGATTAATGTTAATAATGATTTTATTTTTTACATAAATAAAGGTTAATTATGCCGCAACTTAAAATAGGTATTTTTAAAATACATAAATATTGTAAAAATATAAAAACTACAACTCAATCAAACGCTAACTATCCCCTAAAGAAAAAAACTACTGAAAAAAAATTAAACCCCACGGTAAAATATATAAATATGATCCCAACCAAGATATTTGGACACCGGATACTGAACTTCTTGGAACAGATTATGACACATAATTATAAATCTAGCATTCTTGACTACATATATATTGTGAACAAATGCTAAGTTTGAGCTTTAAAATCTAATTTATGTTTAATTTACCTATTGATAATATTATCGTATTCATATACCTAATATCTATTCTACTTATTGGTATATATTACCGAGCTAAACATAGTAGTTTTAAGAACTATGCAAATGTTGAAAGTAAAGCGCAAAATAGTAAGCTGTTATTAATAGCTACGATATTTGTAAGTTCTGTCGGAGGAGCCACCACTTTCGGCATTATGGAAAAGGCTTTTTTGGGGCACGAATATTATGCTTACGCTCTTATACTTACAATACCTATAGATATATTAATTGCAATCTATATAGTGCCTTTAATTGCCAAACATTACGGAGCTGAAAGCATCGGCGATATCCTGAGTACATATTACGGTAATATAGGTCGTTTTATCGGAGGGGTTAGTTCGGTTATCGTTTCAGTGGGGTTTTTGGCTGCTCAAATAAGCGTAAGCGGCTATATTTTTCAATATATCTTAGAAATAAATGATGTAAATGGGGTAATTTTAAGTTATAGTATAGTACTTATATATACTACAATAGGTGGTTTACAATCTATTGTTTTTACTAATTTACTACAATTTTTGGCGATGATAATCGCTATACCAACCATAACTTTTATCAGTTTAAATAAAATCGGTTTTGTAGATTTTATTAATAACCTACCTACGGAAAATGCAAATTTTGATCAGAGCAACCTACTTTCTTATACAATTGCAGCAGCTTTAAGTTTTAGCGTCATGAATCTATATCCTACATTTATTCAAAGAGCTTTAATTAATAAAAATCCTACGCAAACAACTAAAGCAATATATGCAAAATCCGCTATATATTTTTTCTTCTTGATTTGCATTACTTTAAATGGTTTAATTGCTTATAAGCTTTATCCAAACCAACCGTCAAATTTAGTATTACCTTATTTAATCAACCAAATCATCCCGACTTTAATTCAAGGGATAGTAATGAGCGGACTCTTAGCTGCCGTTATGTCTACTGCTGATTCTGATTTAAACGTTACTTCTATAGCTATTGTTAAAGATATAATCAATCCTATTTTTAAGGTTAAAAATCAGCAAAAATTATTATTAATTGCTCAAATTATTAACGTTATAATAGGAAGTTTTGCAATAATTGTAGCTTTAAAATTTAGTAATGTAATTGACTTAGTAGTATTCTTCACTGGTTTCTGGGGACCGGTAATATTAGTACCGTTAATAACAACGCTTTTTGGTATCAGAACATCTAAAACTATAATGGTCTTATCATCACTTGGCGGAACAGCTATCTTCTTAATATGGGAATATTATTCTTTATCGTTGCAATATTTCAACCTTAGAGGAGTGTTTATAGGGACGATGGTGAGTCTTGTGATATTTATTCTAGGATGGTGGTATTCTAATGTCATTACGAGGAAAGTCATATAAAGTATATTACTTAAAGTTTTAAATAATTTAATATATTAACTCAGGTTAATAATTGAATTATGAGGATTTTATGTCTAAGCAAAATAGTATTGAAGGAAAATATAGCATAATAATTCCTATTGAAGACGAGAATGGGAGAATAAAATTTAAGCTTAATTCACGTGATGACGTTAATGGCAGCACTTTAGCTGATATAGCTACGTATTCAGAAAATATGCGTAATATGTATTACTCTACTAAGCAAAAAAATGATGCTGTTAACTCTTTAATGACAGGAACTTTAAATTATTCTATTCATGGTACAATGACTCCATATTATCCTGACTTAACTAAATTTAATATTAATGATTTATCTCAGAATGATGAACCTAAATTAATAGGCGAAGCATGCCAAGAACTTAAAGATCCTATTGAGGATATAAAAAGCTGGCCTTATTGCATGCATCCAGAAACCTGCGCGATATCATTCCTGCGGAAGCAGGAATTCAGTGACAAGTAGAAAATCGAGCTTCTAATTTTTAAAATTTAGTATGTCTAGACTTTTTAGTGACTGGATTCCCGCCTACGCGGGAATGACATAGCGACTCATACAACTAGGTTTTTCATGAGTTATAATATTAGTTTTTTCTGTGCAAAGCATTAAAAATTATCTCAGCAAGTAACTTGTTAATGCCATTTACTTTAGCAAGCTCATCTATGGTTGCGTCGCATACTGCTTTATACGAACCGAAATAATGCAGTAATGCTTTTTTTCGAGTTTCACCTATGCCCTCTATATCGTCAAGGCTTGATATTTTTATAGCACGTGATCTACCTAGTCTATGATTCTTTATGGCAAAATTATGTGCCTCATCTCGCAAGATTTGTAAATATTTCATAACCGGCAAATTCTTATCTAGAGTAAATACTTCCTTACCTATCACATGGAACTGTTCAAAACCGGCATTTCTATCTACTCCTTTTGACATACAAACAAAAGGAATATTCATTTCAAATTTATCCATCACCTCTTTAACGACGCCTAAATGCCCTTTGCCGCCGTCTATAATCATTAAGCTTGGCAATTTATGCGGCTCTTGCCTTAACCTTGTAAACCGCCTTGTTAGGACTTGCCGGAACATCTCATAATCGTCACCTTTTATGTCACCCCTGCAGTTCTTTATGCCATTCCCGCGAAAGCAGGAATCCATTAACCTTTTTGGATCCCCGCTTTCACGGGAATGACATACGAGAGAGGGAGCATGGACATTAAAAACCCGATATTCTTTTTTATCAAAACCGACTTTACTAGCAACTACCATCACTCCAACCGCAAACTTACCTTGAATATGGCTATTATCATAAATCTCAATTCTTTCAGGAATTTCAGAAAGACCAAATAGCTCTTTAATTTCAAACATAATCTCTTGATTTTTTGCAAATTTCTTCAAATACTGCTCTAGAGAAAATAAAGCATTTGTCTCGGCATTTTGAACTAATTTAGCCTTACCGCCTTTATTAGGTACTGTAATATTAAGCTGAAGTATATTGTTGATTTTCTTAATCGCCTCTATCACATTCTCTTTATCATTAATTTCATGATTAATTATAATTGCCGCAGGCACGTGTTGTTTTTGGTAAAATTGTAATAAAAAATATTCTAATACTTCTTCTTTGGTACTATTTTCGGTAGAAGTAAGAAAATAAGGAATATTACCGCATGCTTGCCCTTCCCTATATAAAAACACTTCCACGCAATAATGCCCGTTCTTGTCCACAATAGCGATTATATCTGCGTCTTTAACGACATCTGAAACCCCTGCCTTAAGCTGCACATAACTAAGTGCTTTAATGCGATCTCTAATTTCTGCCGCTTCTTCAAAACGCATCTGACTACTTAGCTCTGCCATCTTTCTAGATAGGTTCTCTTGGAGTTCTTTAGTGCGACCTTGTAAGAAATCTTTAACCTGAGTTACTAAGTCTCTATAGTCTTCCTTGTTTATTTTACCGACGCAAGGAGCATAACAACGTTTTATTTCATATTGTAAGCAAGGGCGAGTACGTGAATTAAAGTAATTATCCGTGCAGGAACGTAATTTAAAAATTTTTTGTAGTTCGGTCAAAGTAGTATTAACTTCCGCACTCGAGGCAAAAGGACCAAAAAACTTCCCGTCACTTAGAATTTTACCTCGATATTTTAGTAATTGTGGGAAATTATGATCTAAACGTAACTTAATGAAAGGAAAAGACTTGTAGTCCTTAAGAAGAATATTAAATTTCGGCTGAAATTTCTTGATTAGCTGTGCTTCTAAAAGTAGTGCTTCAACTTCGGAATTAGTGATGCTATACTCTAAAAAACAAGTATTTGCAATCATCCGAAGCGTCTTATTATCTAAATTGCTTTTAATGTAATTAGTAAGGCGTTTCTTTAAATTTTTAGCTTTACCAACATAGATAACTTGCTTGTTAACATCAAACATTCGATAAACCCCTGAACGTTCAGGAGCATCTATAAGTTTAGATTTAATTAACTCAGTTCCGGTAATTTCTAGGGTCATGTGTATAGTGTCCTATGTCATTCTTAGCTAAAAGCCGAAATCCAGAAAAAATAACCTTAATATTGATATAAAAATTACACATTAAACCTAAAAAAACAAGTTTTTTATAGGTTTTACTGGATTCCCGCCTTTGTGGGCATGACATAGAAGAGTGCACCATGCAACAATAATCTTCAATTCCCCGTTTTATTATACGGATTGTCATTTGCGACTTTAACATTCACTATTTTTCGTGTATTGTCATCAAAGAAAAAGGTTATTTTAAACTCATCTCCTACATTTAAATCTACTTTTGGGTCATAAAGCATAATATGCATGTCACCGGGCTTAAAATCAACATTAATATTACCGGCAATTAAAAATGGATAATCCACTTTTACCATTTTACTAACCCCTTGATCATTAATTGTTTGATGAATTTCTATTCCACTTATCTTATCTGAAGATATATTCACTAAATTATAACTCTTACTTCTACTATTTATTAATGTAAAATACATAGCAGAATTGCTAACTTTACCTTGCACATTTGTTGTAGGTCTTGCCCAAGGCTGTGCAAAGTGAACGGCTGCCTCTGCAGGTAAATCATCGGGCTGATCAGAAGAAGAATTTGTAGCATTAGGATTTTGAGCTGTTTGGTTATCAGCATAGCTTACTGCACAAATTAAAGTTATAAAACTAATTAGTAATGTTTTTAGCATAATAATACCCTTAATAAATTAAAATGAAATATTAGCATAGATTAAATATAAATCTAGTTTTTTAAAAGATATTTTTTGTACACTTCTTGTGGTAATCTCTCTATAGCATAACGAACTGCGGTTCTTGACACTTGTAAAGTATAACAATCCAAAAACTCTATTAATTGTTTTTCATCTTTTTTTCCTGCTTCACGTAGCATCCAACCTACTGCTTTATGCATTAAATCATGTTTATCGTTTAAGAGTAATTTTGCTATTTCAAAAGTCGTATCTAATGTATTATTTTTGATAAAATACCAAGTAGCAACTATAGCTATTCGTCTTTCCCATAGAATTTCCGATTTTGTTAATGTAAAGAGATAATCCTTTTCTTTATCCCATAAATAAGCTCCGATTATATGATGAGCTGATGCATCCACTAAATTCCAATTATTTACGTGTTTTATATTGTTTAAATAAAAATTATACAAAAACTCTTTATCTTGTGCTGTCTGATATTGCATAATCAAAATAGCTAATGCTAAAAATCTCTCTTCATTAAATTCTGAAGTAATAAGTTGGCTTAAATCCTCCATATCCAAATTATAATAACTTTTAGCTATTGTACGTAAAGTCGGCACGGTAACACCAATAAATCAGTCATGCTCTCCATACTCTCCTTCTCTAGTATTCAAGAATAGCGCTCTACATTCTAAAGGAATAGTAACATTCTCAAGTAAAATATTTCTAATTTGTTGTAAATTTTCTCTCATGTTCAATAAGCCATTTTTTACGATGTAATCCCCTGCTATAGCCTCCAAGTTTGCCATTGCTATTAATAATACGATGACAAGGAACAATGATTGCTAACTGATTCATACCATTAGCATTTGCAACAGCTCTATAAGAATTAGGTTTGCCCAAAGCTTTAGCCTGATTTAAATAGCTTCGTGTTTCACCGTAAGGTATATTAATTAATTCTTGCCAACCATTTTTTGAAATGGGCTTCCTAAAAACCATATAGGCGTATTAAATTTTTGTAAAGTACCGTTAAAGTACAATTGAAGATCCTCTTCAATCATTAAAATCGGTTCAGTGCTTCCAGGAATAATAGCAGATTCTGTCTTAATCCTTAGCCTCTCAATTTCACGCTCCAAACCTCTTCTATCAACAAACTCTAGCAAATAAAGCAATTTTTCATCACTAATTGCCAGCATAGAACCAAGAGGCGTATCTAGCCAAGCCGCTTTTAAACTCATTATTTTACCCTAAATATGATTTCTTAATATTATAATATTGATTTTTTATTTAACAATTTTATATTTTTAAAACTAACAATTTATAGGTAATCACTATGATAAAAGCTCATGTTTTTAAATATTCTCAGGTAATTTTAACCAAGAGGGAACTCGCTATAATAAAATTTAGCGAATACAGCGGACTAAGTATACCGGATATTGCTACTATGGCAAAAGAAGAAGAAAAACTAACGGAATAATAGATCAGTATAAAACCGGTAAAATAACTACCGCAAAATTTCGTAAGAAAATGAATGAGCTTATACAAGAAAAAAACGTTAATCCTATATGAGATAATGAGGTATTTGATAAAGGCTGGAATGCTATGTGCAAAATAGCACCTGAAAAGCTAACAGAGCTATATAACTTACAACAGACGCATAAATTGCATATCCACATTATAGGCAATACAAACGAATTACAGTATAATTATATTCAATAAAAAATAGAAAAAGCCCCAAATCAACCCACCATTTCTTATACACTTTCATACAAACTTGGTAACTCAGGTGAGAGAGAATTAAAACATTATACAAAACATTTTTTAGCAGCTCGCGATTATGAACCGGTATGGCATATGGAAGCTCAAAATGACTATGACCAAAACGCTTTAGACATATTAGGAAAATATTACGATAATACGACTACAGATATTATATAAATATTGATAGCTTAAAAATTCTACAATAGCGCATTATGCAATAATTCGCTATTTGCGTTATTTAAGCCAAATCATTTAGCTTCATGATCTTTAGCAAAATCAATTAGGCTTTCCACAACATCACTTAAATTTTCATTATTAAAGTCAATCCTCATTTCTTTTTTAACAACATCAACAAAATAATCATCAATTGAATTTTTCATTTAAAATGGAAGTATTTTTTGTCCAATGAACAATTATTTTCTGCTTAATGATGTCATAGGTATCAAGAGCAATTTGAATAGCATTTTCACGCTGATTTTGATCTTTTCGATTCTGTAAGAAGCTAAGTGCTTTTCTATAAAAAGCTATTGTTAGTGCTGAGTTCACTTGGCACATCATTTTTAAATTCAGCTCTTATTTTTTTAACTCTATTTAAAAGATCACTATCCGATAAACGTTTATTATGATGCTGTATTATTGTGTTATCTATAATGGTAGAAAATTTTTGATAAAAGGCAGGATCGATATCGATATAATCCTTAATAGTATCTTGTATTTGATTAGCCATATCCATGACCGTGATATCTGTCCTTTTGATAAATTGTTCAAATATTTCATCGTCCAAAATGTTAACCGCTTCAGTTTTAGTAATATGACCAGCAATAACATACTCATCAAGCAACTTCATGATTTGAGCGGTATATATTTTTTTATCCGGTTTTTCTTTATAACGCTTTTCCACTATCTCTTTGAGCTTATTAAATTTTATTCATATTGTAAATAAACTCGTTCTTTTTCTTCATAAAATTCATAAGAATTAGAAGCTATAGAAATCAGATTTTTAAATTTATTCAACAAGAAATAAAACTTATTACGTATAGCTTCATCGGCTAAATGCTGTTCGGGCTGTTCAAAATCCAAATCGTTAGGCACATTTATAAAAATATTTTTAATTTCTTGTAGTAACGGAAAAAATGCTTTCAATTTATCATCTACAAAAAATATAGCATCTTCTAAATCTTCTCTATCAAAATTGTTTAAACCATAATTTTCATAAAATTGATGTGCTTGTTTTAATTGATTCGATAACCCTACATAGTCAATTATGTAACCGTATTCTTTAGTTTTCCCTTTTTCTTCAAATAGACGATTCGCACGAGCAATTGTTTGTAAAAGATTATGCTCTTTTAATTCTTTGCATATGTAAATAACGACATTACGCGGTGCATCAAAACCGGTTAGTAATTTTTAATAATTCTATTATTGAATTTTGCTCCATATTGTTCCCTCATGTTTTTTATAAATTTATCTATTTCATTTTCGCTTTCAATATCTTTATAACCGTCCCGGTCATCAGTAGAATATATAACAACTTCAGAACTTACTTTTTATAGTATATTTATGAATTAGCCCACCAAACTTTCTCATAGTGTTTTTTTGCTCTTTTAAAAGCGGTGTACCGGCATATAACAAGCGTTAGGCAAAATAGTTCTCATGTTATCTGCTAAATCACCGTATTGAGTACGATGACCTGCGTCAATAAGAGCCAAGATCTTATCATTAGAATCTTTATAATAATCTTCAAGAACTGAAATGTATTAATTACCGTAGTTATAATAGATACATCGCTTCTGATTAATTTAATTAGCTCTGCCGATATAGTGGCAAGTTTAGGTTCAAGTCCACAAGCTTTAAAAGTACTTTCGATTTGTCCGTCAAGTTCAATTCTATCGGTTATAATTATGATACGTGGACTCACAAGATTAGCGGATTTTAGTAGACATTTGGCAATCATTACCATTGTTAAAGATTTGCCCGTACCTTGCGTGTGCCATATTACCCTACCTTTTCTAATGTTATGCTTTTCACGTTCTCCTATCCTTTTTATAGTTGCATGCGTGCCGAAAAATTGATGATGACGAGCTATTTTTCTTACATCATTATCAAAACCACAAAAATTTTTAACTAAATCAAGTCATCTTTCAGGACGACATAGAGCATAAAGTACTTTATCTTGCTCGGTAGGTGCTACGTTACCTGCTAATTGTTGTTTATCAAAATAATTTCTACAAATAGCAAAATCACCGGCCTAAAGAAGATTTTTGACCTCTTCAGTTAACGGCTAATTAAATTACGTATAATATTGATATTTTGTTTTTTTCTCCCTCTTCTCGCCCAATACTCCAATATTTGTCCGAGCTGCCTACAGTAGCATATTTCGCTTCATTTTTATTTATAGCAATTAATAATTGAGCATAATGAAAAAGATGCGGTATTTCAGCTGATTTTTGATTACATATATGCTGAGATATAGCTTGATCTAATGGCTCGATAGGCGATTTACATTCAATTACTACAAAAGGTATGCCATTAACGAATAATACAATATCACATATACGTATACTACCTTTACGTATGACTCTACCGGCATTTCAAAAACAGCATAATAAACATTATTTTTAGGCGTTATACCTACAATACTATCGGGAAAGGCTGAATCAAAATCAAGTATTACAGTAATTCCTATGTTAGCTGCAATTGCTAATACAATAGTTCCTTTAGGAAATAATCTACTTACTTTTAAGCCTTTTTCGTTTAAAGTCTGTTTATAATATCTAACGTCACTACTTGACTGAGGTATATCACCAGTTTGGATAAAAGGAATTTCACCACCGTAATATCTAGGGTCATTTCTTGGACGAATAGAAAACTTACCACGTTGAATATAAGCTATCTCTCTAAGGGTACTCTTGAATCATCCTTTAACAACCCCAAGCTCTTTTAGATGAATATCCAACTGTGAACGTATATTTACTAAATCTTTTTCGAATTATTGGATTTCTTATTGTTGCAGTTCTGCTATGTTAACTTCTTCCTCATTCTCATATGTATCAATATAACGGGGAATATTTAAATTATATTTATTTTCACGAATTTCTTCGATATTTGCTCGATGAGAATATTTTTCAATGATTTTTCTATTTTTATAAGTATCAACAATTTTATTAATATGCTCGTCTTCTAAAAAATTCTGCCCTTTACCTGCGTTAAAAAATCCACTAGCATCGATAAATAATATATCTTTTCGTTGTTCGTTTTCTCCTTTCTCGTCTCTTGAGCGATCAAATACTAAAATAGCAACAGGAATACTAGTTGAAGTAAAAAGATTAGCAGGCAGACCAATTACTGCATATAATAGATTATCTTCGATTAAACTCTGACGAATTAAAACTTCGCTTCCCCCACGCAATAATACGCCGTGCGGTACTACTATAGCAGCACGTCCACTCTGCGGCTTAGTGGTTTTAATAATATGCAAAATAAAGGCATAATCTCCCTTACTTTTAGGAGGGATACCACGCTCAAAACGATTATACTCATCATTAACTGCGTTTTTATGCCCCCATTTTTCTAAACTAAAAGGCGGGTTGGCAACAACTATATCAAACTCCATAATCTTATCGTTTTCAAGTAACGCCGGATGATTTAGTGTATCACCCCAATAAATATGTGCTCCACCTTCCGCGTGCAAAAACATATTAATCTGTGCTAATGCCCATGTTGTATTAGTCATTTCTTGACCGTAAAGTGGATAATTATCATCCTCTACTTCTTTAGCCGCTCTAATTAATAGTGAACCCGGAGCCACAAGCCGGATAACAAATTGTATTGCCGGACTCCGGAGCAGCAAGCTTGGCAAGTATAAGTTGATACGGCAGCAGGAGTATAAAATTCTCCGGCTTTTGTGCCTGCATCTGAAACAAAGCGTTATATTAGATAAATATAACATTCGCCTATAATATCTGCACTAACTCTATCGGGATTTAAATCTAATTCCGGTTTGTTAAAATCTTCTAACAGCATTTTTAAACGACGATTTCGTTCTTTGATCTTACATAAATTATATTCTGAGTTAAAATCGACACGCAATACTTCACCTAATTTAGCAGAGTTGTCCGAAAACATCATAAAAATTTGCACCTTGTGGTATTACAAATTGTTCTCGTTTTAATTGTTGTTCGGCTCTTAAAGGTTCGTCTTTATATTTTTCTTCATATTTTTTTGCATGCACTTTCCAAACATCTGAAATATATTTAAAGAATAACATTACTAATATGTAATCTTTATAATTTGCTGCATCCATCACACCGTGAAAAGTATCACAAGCAGCCCAAGCAGCACTATTTATTTGATTTTGTTTTACTTGATCAAGCATATCTTTATTTTATCTAGTGATAGATTATATAGGTTAAAAATTGCAAAACAACTAATCTAGTTTTCATAAAAATAGATGGTAACAATTATTTTTCAACTATATGTTTGTTTATAGCTCAAAATTAATAATAAAATATTTAGTTATAAATAAAAACTTACTTAATTTGAACAATTAGTTTATTTGCAGCATATAGAATTTTTAGAAAATTTAGAAAGGTTGGAAAGCCTGAAGATATTTGGTGGAGACAAAGGGGTTCAAGCCTACGACCTGCTGTATGACAGGCAGAGGGTCTATTTTTATATAATTCGAGAACTATCATAATTTCTTCTTATTTCCCCTCTGAAATCCTAATAGTTATAACGTTTTAATCCATTTTATTCAAATAGTCCTTGAATACTATTTTAGATTGCCTTATCTAGCAATTATTATTAAATTCCAAGTCAAATTTTAATTAAATGGAACATATTGGAAACATTATAATTTCGTCAATTGCTATGAATTTTTTTGCAATGATGTTAATTTATTAACTAATCTGTTTTTAGTTAGCAATGCCATAATATTTTTTAAAATTAGGACTTGCATATCCTTTTTAATCGAGTTATATCCGCCGTCAACTTATAGTTAAATATAAAATTTAAATTAAAAAATAATTATGACTAAGGACTCATTTCATTTTACACATAGCGAGCTTATTAAAATTACAATGCCCAGAGAAGGTCAAGTAAAATATAAAGATGATAAATTAGAAGGCTTAGTATTAATAGCATCTTATGGCGGTAGTAAAACTTTTTATTATGGTAAAAAAATAAATGCTAGGTACAAATTAAAGTAATGACTTAACTAAGGCTAAAAAACTTAGAACTGCAAACGTAGCAGTGGAAAGGTTTAAAAGAATATTTAATAAACTTATTACATAGGGTTTTCTTGGAAAGAACCCTATATATGATGATAATATACTTAATGATGAAGAAGAACGAGTTAGATACTTATTAGAAAAAGAAATACAAGCTTTTTTTTAAGCATTTAAAAATGCTACACCGTTAATGAGAGATTATGTTTGTATTTCTCTTTATACTGCTGCTAGGAAAGGAAATGTATTGGCAATGGCGTGGAAAGATATTAATTGGGAAAAAAGACTTGGGAAATTCCAAATACTAAAAATGGGAAACCGCATGTAATACCACTATTGCCACCAGCTATAGAGATATTAGAAAGAAGAAAAAAAGAAACCGACACAAAAGAAATAATTAGCGAGTAAAGCAAAAATAGAAAACTTGAGAATACACGATCTTCGTAGAACCTTAGCCAGCTGGATGGCAAGTAAAAATATTGATACAAATATAATAGGTAAAACTCTTGGTCATAAAAGTATTAAGTCTATTCTAATTTATGCAAGGCTTAATGTTAAGTCAGTAAGAACCCACATGGAACAAGCACTAGAGGGAAAAATACCGATTATTCAATAATGAATATTGTGGCATTTATAACGATTTTTAATAACTTTGAGTTTATTTATATTCATTATCTCTATTTTGTTCGATAGACCAAATATATTTAATTAAATTTCAATTTAAAGCAAAAATAATACTAGATTTATTAAATAATCCGAGCTAAATATAGATCCGGTGATATTGCATAAGGTAATATAAAACGTAGAAATTAGCTAAAGTCGACAAACTAATCTAATTCATACGCACCATTTGAACAATCAAAACAGTGAAGACACATTATGACAAAAATAATACCCCACAATCAAAACACAAAAAAGCTAATCTTAATAATTCAAGCAATACTTCTAAAGTGACCCAAAAATCACATAATAGCTGGGAACACCAAACAAAGCTTTTACCGGTAGTTGCTAGCTTAAAATCCTTAATGGAAGGTGGTAGCGGCAGAAACCATATACAAGAAGACAATTCAGAAAGTGATTGTGATATTCATAAATGTATGATTTTACAAAATGAACTACGAACCACACAACATGAATTTACTTCACGTTACATAGGGGAACTGCTTTGTTTTTATGAAATGCTACACAATGATATTATTGAATTCTTAAAATTAGAACGTGTCAAAAAAAAGCCTTAATTTAACAAACATTAAAAATACTATAGAAGCACTAATAAAACATAGTAATAAATTAATTACTTTCACTAATACTTTGTCACATACTAATCCTTTATTACACAAAAAGATTACTTCTAAAGAACTATGCTATAATAGATTTAATGAAACAGGAAGCAAAGAAAAAGCATTTAAGACTCAGCTATATACCTAAGGAGATGCCTTATACTATAGTTGGGAATTATTATAAGATTAGCAATATATTAAAATATTTAATCACTAATGCAATCGAATATAATGCTAAGGGTGCTATTACAGTAACTGTTAATTCATTTGATAAAGCTCACCAAGCAGTAAAATACGATAAGCCTAAAGAAGTTGTTTTAGCATTCATAATAAAGTCGAGCACACCGATTCTATCTAAAGAGGAAGAGCAACTTATATATTGCTATAACAAAAATTCCGTTTCAATTTAAACATAGCTATAGTAAAACAGTTAATAAACGAAATGGACGGTGAGCTTGATGTTATAAGTACCGAAAAAGAAAGCACCGTTTTTGTTTGTTTTTTACCTATAACTTTACCATGTATTGATAATATAATTAACGAAATAGAATAAATTAAAATTCTTAGCAGAGGATAGAAACTGATTATTTGGTTTCTAATCCTCTGTTTATGTGAAATTTGTCTGAAGAATTAATATAAGCTAATAATTTTTATATTTTTCTTTAACCAATAGCAAAGTAAAAGTACTATTTAGATTACCCTTAATTTAGGCTGTATTTAAGCTTCTTTATCCAAATAAATCCTTTGAATAATCAATTTTTTCATCACTTAATATAAAGCTTTCTTCTGTTATAGACTTTGAAGGAGCAGGATATTCTTGATAACTAACTTCTTTATTCTCTAATTTTTGTAATCTAGTAGTAATTAATGCATTTATTTTATTATTCACTGGTAAAGATAAATTCCTAGTTATTGAGGTGATGTCTTTAAAATTCATTTTTTCAAGAAGTAATGCTGTTATGTCAGTATCACCATTGCTAACAGCCCAATGTAATACAGTTTGACAATGCTTATCAACTGCATTGAAAAGTTGTGATCATTTATTTAAATCAGTGCTAAGAACGCTTAATAGTTTTGTAACTATATTTTTATTACCACTATACACTTCTAAATGTAAAATAATGTAACTGTTGCTATCTTCAGTTGATTTGATAATATTTTCAAAATCCATTGCTTCAAGAAGTAATTTTGTTATATTTGTATTACCTTTGCTAATCGCTAAATGTAATTGCAGTTTGACCACTTTCATCAACAGAGTTTACAAGTCGCAACAATTTTTCTGTGTCACTTAAAAAGCTAAACAATTTTTGAACTATTATTAAATTACTATTTTGTACTGCCAAATGCAAGACAGTATATTTATTACTATCTTTAGTTGGTTTAATAATAGCGTCATTATTCATATTCTCAAGAAGTAACCCAACTATTTCAATGTTTCCTATATCAATAGCCATATGTAAAGGAGTCTGCCCATCTTCATCACATATATTGGTAAATTCTGAAGCAGTCCTCAGCACTGGCTTAACTTTTTCTATACTATTATCTTGTACGGCTAGGTGTAATAGATTTTTCTTAATTTCTCTTTTTAAAATATACTACCTTATTTATCTTTTTGTTACAACTACTTGAAGTTTATTTAGATCTTGTAACAGTGGTTGCATTGCCGGTTGATTACAAAATGTTTCTACTTCAGTTAGCAATCTATCAAACTTCTGTAATTTTGCTCAAGTCGTAATACCTCCCTTTTGTGCAAGATTAGTATTACCTTTATATTTTGTTAATAAATTAATTATTTCCTCTCTACGAGCGGCAAATAAGTCTTGTAATGCATTCATATTTATCTCATAATATGGTATTAAAATATTAACTGCTTTTTGATTTGATAAAGATTTTATACGATCCAATAGGGTTGCTATATTTGCTATATTATTAATACCTTTTTGTTGTTCTTCGTTTAATTTAAATGCAATTTTAACTGCAACATCTGTGCAATCTCTTGAATCATTTGTTCCTCTTCCAACAGGTATTGTTGGATCAGATTTATAAAATTTTTGCTTATTACCGTGAATATTTTGTTCTATTTCTATGGTGAAAGGTGGGACTAGGTTAGGAAATAGAGATGGCCCAAGAAATGTAACAAAGTTTTCTAATGGATTACTAAAAATGAAATTATTTGGATCAATTAAAGTGACTATATTATTTTCTTGTTCCACAGTATGAATGCCAGCAGGAAAACCAGTAATATTATTTATTTGTATTTGCTGAGTACCTAGGTCTCTTTTAAAAAAATCTACTAATACTACGTTATTTAGAAAATTACCTGGTCCAACCCCAATAATAGAACTTGCAGGGCTTGTAAGCATTAATTCATGCAAGGCATAAGTAAAATATATCTTGTTCAATTTGGGTTAATCCTGAGATTGAGTCAGGTAATATATGACTGTTCAAACTTACAGGATCTGAAGGATCAAATTTTACTGCAAAACGTATAACATATAGATTTGAATATCCATTCTGCAGAATATGTTCTTGATATTCTTTAATAATAGGCTCTGTTCCTCCTAAGGTTGCTGTTATAGGAGTATTAATTACTGCATTCATTGTTCTAGGAGTAATAGATGCAGATTCATATTGTGGCACTGGAGTAGCCACTGTTCCATTAGTACCAGTAGAACCTGTAGCATGAGTTGGAAGCACTTCTCCTAAGCCTTGGTGATCTACGTAAAGTTTATACTCTCCATCACATTCTTTATTTCAATAATTTTATTATCTTCACTTAATATACGCTGAAACTTTTTTAATTATCGGAGAATAAATAAGGTGGATTTTTTGTCCATTAATGGCGGTTAACTCCTTAATTAATGGATTTTCTTCAGAAGATGATATATTATTAAGTGACGTATGTGGATCGAATTTATCTTATTTAAAGTATCCAATATATTAAAAGAATTGTTTTATATATATAATTCTAATGTGGCATCTTTTTGTTCAATTTGAGATTCAAAATCTAATATATTTTGTTACTCTTTTAGTTACTAAATTTATTTATCATATATTTATCGTACAACTAATAGAGTAAAGTAAATTTTTTTGATAATTCTGTTGTCCGCACTACATCTCGGCTAGCTACTTTAGCTTTACCTCCTAGCTCCTTATATGTTCCGGCATTATTAAAGCCAACGCTCATCTGCATACCGGACATCCGTGCTTGTATTACGTCCTGCGAACTCTCAACTACTAAATTATTTGTAGTACTTACTACCCTTGATACCTACATACCAAATCTTACAGAGTCAAGATTTTGTAAATTTTTCTTTAAAGTCTACCAGCGATGTGCTTGCTACTAGCTTTCTTATATCGCCTGCTATCTGCATAGTCTGAGTGCCTAACTGGTATAAATTTAATGCCTGATCTAAAACATCAAGCCATTGCGTACCATTTTTATGTATTAAGTGATTGGCAAGCTTTGCCGTGTAGCTTAAATCTTCTTGCATGCCTGTATGCCAGCTTACATTGTAGTAGATAGAGGATTTAGCTGTCATTGCCTATTATATCGACTTTGTCCTCTAAATAAGAAGCTATATGATATTTTAAGGTCAACAGGCAGTAGATTAAGGATTGGACTTTCTTCTAAAGACTTGTCTACTAATTTAAAAATGGAGTATGATCTTTAAAAGGATTTTCAGTTTGATCAGAGCTATAAAAAAGCTTATAATTTTGTCCTATAAATAAATTTAATGCCTCTTTATCTATTGCTTTATATTTATCTGCAATCTCCTTTATTTCTTCTAGCGTATAATTATTAGATAAAATTTTAACAAATTCTTTATGAGGTAGATTAGCTATTTTTGCTAACGTATTTATATCTTGGAAACTCATTTTATCTTGATAATGATTTGTAAAAGTATATTGCTCATTTTCATAGATAAAATTAACTTTAGCATTTTGCCCCAAAGTTATAGGCATAGAAGGACATTCTTCGTCTAGTATTCTAAGAGCAATGCCTTGATATATCTCTATTACAAGAGAATCATAGGTATTAAACTCTGCAATTTTTATAGAAAAATCCTCGTCTACAATCAATTTAAAAGGTCTGTTATTAGCATTTATTTCTAAAGCTCTATTAGTTATATTCAAATTAACACGTGCATTATTTATGTCTATACTACCTAAGCCATTATAGTAATTCATAGTATCGGTGATACCTAAAAAATATTATTAGTATCTAAACTAAAAGAGTGAGTAATATTATCACCTACAGTAACGCCAAGCCAACTATCAAGACCCATGCTCCCTTTGCATTTATATTTTTTGTTGTACCACTCATATTATGTCCTTATTTTTTTGTTAATTTATAAGAAAATAATATTAATAAGTCAATAAGTTGTATTTAATAATTTATTATTCTCTTCACTGCTATAATTACTGAGTGCTAGCAAAGCTTCGTATATTTCTTTCTCAAGTAAATAGTAACCTCAGTTTTTGAGTATGTAGATTATTGTTTTTGCCTAGATTCTGCTGTTGTAAATACTTCCCATAACCAATAATAGTAGGTACAGAATATTTTTTTAGCAAGACATGGAGCAAAAATTAAAACAAAAGGAACATTCAAAGTTTTTACTAAATTTCAAAAAGCCTTAAAACCCTTATCGGAAGTGGTGGAGGCAAAGGGAATCGAACCCTTGACCCTCTGCGTGCAAAGCAGATGCTCTACCCCTGAGCTATGCCCCCGATTATTTATTGGCGAGGTTTTTGGAAATGAAAATATTAAGATAAGCTTTTAACTAATCCCCAAGGTAATGGCTGACCATTGCTCCCTACGACTAAATCTCCGGAAGATTCATATTCGGCAGCTAGAAAAGACTTTTGAGCAGCAATAAGCTTGACCGGTTTGATTTTCTGACCGTTATGAAAATATTCTTTAGCCTGTTCCCTAGAAGTCGGGTTATTTTTGGAAGCTGTTTTTGCTTTAGACATATACTATTAACTTTTTCTTAAACTTGTGAAGAATATAAAACTTTTTCCTAAGCTTGTCAATAACTACCGTGTCGATAAATAGACATTGCCTAGAAAAAGTTGATAATTTGAAAAGTTGACGTCATTACGAGGAAAATTACAAAGTAATTGATGAAGCAATCTAGTAAAATGCGTAGCATTTTTATTATTTTTCTGGATTGCCACGCTCCTTACAGTCGCTCGCAATGACGATTTGGTATCCATGCAACAGGAACCTACAGCCACTTACAATGACGGTATCAACGATTTCTAGGCAATGCCTATAAATATGTTAAGATATCTCAAAACATCATTACCGTTATTACTTCACTTTCACCGACTAATGCTATTTTAAATTCTACTATTTCTGATATCGTTTTTCCATCATATATACTAAACCCTACTCCTTTAAATTCTACTGTTGTGTTGATATCAGCACCATATGATACTAACAGCTTATATATTTCATCATCCTTCATATCTTTAGAAGTACATCGAACGTTTTTAGCAACCGCATGCAAAGATATTCCTCCGGATTTTCTTTGATCCACCTCAGCTCCGTTCTTAAGTAATAGTTTTGCTACATTAAAGTGCTTACTGCTTCATATAAAGTTGAAGTAACTCAAAACATTCTTTTTGCTCAGAGGTTACTATAGGAAATACTTGCAATAGCTCACTATTATAATTTTCTGCCATACTCCCTAATTCTTCTATATTATACAATTTAGGTTTGTAATTGGAAAAAACTAACAAGATGCTACTGTAAAAACTCTCCGTAGCTTGATGAAGATAAAAAGCACTTTTGTTTAATTCGCCTCTTTCAAATGGATATTGGCAATCAATCAAAAACCCGCATCCACTTCTAAACCATTCTTCATAGTAATCTTTAGCAATTTCTTTCATCTCGCTCCAAGGGAAATCTTTAGCTTCGCTAAGTGTAAATTCCTTGCTATCATATAAAAGAATGCCTTCTTTATATCCGTATAAAAATAACGTCCTTTTTCTAACTGCCTGTTTACTTCATCTATTGATTCAAGAATTATTGATATTCGTGAGTCATATGGGATAATTTGCAGCTTTATTACTCCTGTCTTTTTTAATTTGGTATATATTGTATCTTGTAATCTTAAAGCAGTATATCCTTTATATTTACCTTTCTTCAGAATTATCAAAATATAGGTATCGCTATGGCAACCGTTAGGTAGATCACGCACCCAATCACCTCTTGCAAAAGAGCAATACAAGATAATCATAGCGATTTTATCTTGTGCAATATCTAGAATTTGCTACACTATAAAATTAAGCCTAGCTTGGGATTTTAGAGAACGCTGAGGTAAAGTGGTTTGCATTATAATACCCTACAATTTTTAAAAAGGTTGTATTGTCTTAAGAATTAATGGCTTGTTTTATTTCATTCCCGAGAAGGCGGGAATCCAGAAAGTATAAAAATCTCAAAGAATTTTTACTTTTTCTAAAAATGTAAAGAAATTTTAAGAAATAGCTATAACCTTTTGATTTTTTCGAGTTTTGCTGGATTCCCGCCTTCTCGGGAATGACATAGAGTAAAAATCATAGGGTATTATAGGTTTTCATCTATCCATTTGCACCATGACAATATTTATATTTCTTGCCTGAACCGCACGGGCATAGCTCATTACGAGATACCCTACCCCAACTAGTAGGATCGTCAGGGTTTCTATCTTTTGGGTCAATGCGTGATACGAATGGTTTAAGGTCAGTCTCAAGGCTACTTCCTGCGTTATATTTACTAAATGCCGGATCTTCCCGACTCTCACGCATATTTTTCTGAAGTTTTTTATACTCAAGTGAAACATCTTCTTTTTGAACATGTTTTAAGTCAATATGGAAATGGTATACGGTTTGAATAAATAATTCTTTTAAATTATTAAGCATCTGCTCGAATAAGTTAAATGCTTCTCTTTTATACTCACTAAGAGGGTCTTTTTGGCCATAAGCTCGAAGAGATATGCCTTGTCTTAAATGATCTAAGCTATATAAATGATCTTTCCAAACTTGATCAAGGGTAGTTAATAAAATATATTTCACGGCATTATGCATTAACTCGCTACTATAGGCTTCTTCTTTTGACTTATATATATCATAAGCCATTTGTATAACGGTCTTCGTGATTTCTTCTTCCGTTACATCATTTTTACTTACTACATTATGATCAAATTTTATAGAAAAAACACGATGTAATTCTACGCTTAAATTCTCTATATCCCAATCTTCTCTATAAGAGCCTACCGGCATGAAAGTTAATACTATCTTTTTGGCGAGTTCCTCAGTAGTACTATTTAAGAAACCGTGACTATCTTTAGATTTAATAATTTCAGTACGTTGCTCGTATATTATCTTACGTTGGTCATTCATTACATCATCAAAACGTAATAAATTTTTACGCATTTCGTAGTTATGTCCTTCCACTTTTTGCTGCGCTTTCTCAAGTGAACGACTAATCATTGGATGGTGGATAGCCTCTCCGTCTTTCAATCCAAGTGTTCTAAGGACTCCTGATATACGATCTGATGCAAAAATACGCATTAAATCGTCATCAAGCGATAGGAAAAACTTAGTTTTACCAGGATCACCTTGTCTACCTGATCTTCCTCTTAGCTGATTATCTATCCTACGGCTTTCATGCCTTTCCGTACCTATCACAAATAAGCCGCCTGCTTCAATAACCTGCTTCTTTTCTTCGGCAATTTGAGCTTTTATTTCAGCTATTTTAGCTTCATAATTATGTTCTTTATCCAGCTGTTCTATTAACATTTCAGGATTACCGCCAAGCATAATATCAGTACCGCGCCCTGCCATATTAGTTGCAATCGTTACTGCCTTAAACCTACCTGCTTGAGCAATAATAAAAGCTTCCTGCTCATGAAATTTGGCGTTTAATACTTTATGAGGGATTTTTTCTTTATTTAAAACGCTTGAAAGTTCTTCTGACTTTTCTATGCTTATCGTACCGACAAGTATAGGCTGTCCACGATCGTAACAATCCTTAATTAGCTTTAAGATAGCATCATATTTTTCTTTTTTACTGCCGTAAATTTCGTCATCAAGGTCAAGCCTTGTAGCTTTATTATGGGTTGGGACTGCGACCACATCGAGATTATATATATCTTTTAGTTCCGGTGCTTCGGTCATAGCCGTACCGGTCATACCCGATAATTTAGGATAATTACGAAAATAATTTTGGAAAGTAATAGATGCTAAAGTTTGGTTCTCATTTTGAATTTTCACATTTTCTTTTGCTTCTAATGCTTGATGTAACCCTTCCGAATATCTACGCCCTTCCATTACACGACCGGTAAACTCATCAATAATCATTACTTTACCTTCACGCACCAAATAATCTACATTAACAGTAAACATATTATGAGCTCTTAAGGCTTGATTAACATAATGTACTAAAGTTAAATTCTCAAAATCATATAAACTGGTATCCGGTTTTATAATATTTTCTTTACTTAAAAGCAATTCTATATGTGTAATGCCGGTTTCCGTTAAATTGATAGTTTTTAATTTTTCGTCTTTTTCAAAATCACTTGCATTAAGCAAACGTACTATTTTATCAATTTTACCGTATAATTCTGCATTATCATTAACCGGACCCGAGATAACGAGCGGAGTTCTTGCTTCATCTATCAAAATCGAATCAACCTCATCGATGATAGCAAAATTAAAAGGACGAAGTACCCGCTCCTGCAAGCTATACTTCATATTATCCCTTAAATAATCGAAACCGAGTTCATTATTTGTTGCATGAGTAATATCGGCGTTATAGGCGGCTCGCTTTACCTCATCAGGCATACCGCCAACAATACATCCAACCGATAAACCTAAAAAATTGTAAATTTTACCCATGGAAGCAGAATCACGGCGTGCTAGATAATCATTTACGGTTACAACATGTACACCTTTTCCAGTTAAAGCATTTAAGTAAGCAGGAAGCGTTGCAACTAAGGTCTTACCCTCACCGGTACGCATTTCGGTAATCATGCCTCGATGTAATATCAGGCCGCCTATAAGCTGAACGTCAAAATGACGCATACCGCAAACTCTTTTAGCTGCTTCCCTAACTACCGCAAACGCTTCATATACTATATCGTCTAAAGTAGCTCCGTTTTTAAGCTTTTCTTTAAACTCCACAGTTTTATTCTTCAACTCCTGATCTGATAATTTTTGTATAGCAGGTTCAAGCGAGTTAATTTTTGTAATTTCAGAAAATAGTTTTTTTACAGTACGATCATTTGCAGTACCGAAAAGTTTTTTTAAAATAGAAAGCATTAAAGTCCTTATGATATTTTTAGTATTTTAGTACTTAAATATAGGTATATTTTATAAAATTATCAAATGTTATAATTTTATTTAAATGAATAATTTTTTACTACAAATATTTGTAAATTATTATTAATAAATAAAATATTCTCAAATAGCTGTTGACGGTTATATATTATTTTTATAAAATTTAAGCTTATATTTAACACAATTATGAGTCATAAATGAAAAAATTATCTGTTATATTTTTATCAGTTAGCATGCTTTCCGGTATTGCTTTTGCTGATAAAGACAAGGTAGTGGCTACCTATAAAGGCGGTGAAGTAAAAGAATCGCAAATTATGAAAGAATTTAAGCCTCAGCTTAATCTTCAATCAGGTGAAACAATCAAAAATTTTGATGATTTTCCACCACAAGATCAGGAAAAATTAATAAAAATTTATGTTAATAATCTTTTGTTAAAAGAAGAAGTTGCTAAGTCAAATATTACTTCTTCTAAAGAATTCCAGGAAAAACTTGAAAATACAAAAAATCAATTAGCTCAACAAGAATTACTAGCAAACTACATAAAATCTAACATTACAGATAAGATGTTTGATGATGAATATAATAAATATGTCGGTAATCTTAACGGTAAAGAACAAATAAAAGTTGCTCATATTTTAGTTAAATCTCAAAAAGAAGCTAATGATATAAAAACCAAATTAAGCAAAGGCGGAAACTTTACTAAGCTTGCAGAAGAGTTATCTCTTGATAAAGCTTCAGCTTCAAACGGCGGCGTTATCGGTTACATTCTACTAAATCAACCTGGGCAGTTAGTACCGGAATTTGAAAAGAAAGCTTTTGCTTTAAAAGTAAATGAAGTTTCAACTCCTGTAAAAACCGATTTCGGTTGGCATATTATCAAAGTGCTTGAGAAAAAACCTGTGCCTATTCCAACAAAAGAAGAAGCAAAAGTAACTATTGATAATATATTAGCTGCAGAAATACTAAAGAAATATATTGCTGATTTAGAAGCTAAAGCTGATTTAAAAATCATGTTACCTAAAGCAGACAACAAAGCCGGATCGTAATTTATATTTTGTCATTGCGAGAGCGGGCATTCCCCGTATACCAAGTCGTCATTACGAGGAAAAACTGTAAGTTTTGACGAAGCAATCTCAGGAGTTTGTTATTACTGCATGAGATTGCCACGTCGCTTCGCTCCTCGCAATGACGGTTTGGGTATCCACGCAACAATGCCTCCGCAGGAATGACATAGGGTTCACACAGTAAACACGGCCTCTACCCAAGAATAACATTATAACTACTCTCAATCACAGCAAATGCTACACATACAGGATAATCATCAGCAAGAGAAAGGTGAATATTAAAAGGAGAGAGTTTGTTTGTATAGTTTGAGCTAACTTCTACTATAGGCTTACCTAAAGCATTATTTAGTATAGTAATATCTTTAAAATTTATACCTTGACCTATACCGACTCCAAAGGCTTTACTAACAGCCTCTTTAGCAGCAAAACGCTTGGCTAAAAAAGCAGCATGGTTTATTTTCCCCAACAAAGCAAACTGTTTTAATTCCTTTGAAGTTAGAATTTTTTTAGCAAAAAGTTCTGGATATAAATGTAATATTTTTTCGATTCTAGGAATTTGTACTATATCAGTACCAACACCGATAAGCATTTACTTATCGGTTTCATAATCTTCGCCATTCTCATCAATAAAGATTTGATCATCTAAATCAGAATAATCTTCCCCGATATAAACTTCAGGTAAATACTCAAATTTTTCTCCTACAGCTTCTGATTCATCTTGATTAACAAGCGGCTCTATAATAGTTCTTGTACGCAGACTATTTATTAAATCTTGTTCTAACTGAGCTACCGATACTTTTCCAGCAGCAATTCTACGTAATGAGATAACAGGAGGCTTATCACGCTTTTCTTTTTTGATTTGATTAGTTTCTACTTTATAATTTAATAATTTAGCATATCTTGTTGCTAGGACAACAAGCCGAAACCTATCTGGTATAATTTTATTACAATCTTCTGCTGTAATTCTTGCCATAATTTTTCTCCGTTAAAAATAGTATACTACAAATAAATAGGAAACGAATATACGCAGATCAACTTCAAAAAGAGCAAGGAGTTCACAAGGCGAGGAACACAGCGTATACTTAATACGTGAGTACCGTAGCTCTTGTAGAACGACTTAGCCCATTTTTGAAGTTGATCGAATATATTATACCCTTTTTATATCTGCACCGCAATTACTTAATTTTTTTTCTAAATCTTGAAAGCCACGATCTAAATGATATATTCGGTGTAATACGGTTTTACTATTAGTACTAAGACCGGCGAGTATTAGCGATACCGAAGCTCTAAGATCACTTGCCATAACTTCTGCGCCTTTTAACATTTCTACACCTCGAACAACCGCCTTATTACCTCGTACTACTATATCTGCTCCCATTCTACATAATTCAGGGACATGCATGAAACGATTTTCAAAAATATTCTCGGTGATCATTGAAACACCGCTACTAAGCGTCATAAGGCTCATAAATTGTGCTTGCAAATCAGTAGCAAAGCCAGGATAGGGATTAGTTTCTAAATCAACTGAATTTAACTTCCCTTCATAAGTTACTTGAACTCCGTTATTGATCGGCACGACTTTTATACCCGTTTCGATAAGTTTTAAAGCTATATTTTCTACAATATGGTAATCAATCCCACAAATTTTTACATCACCTTTAGTAATAGCTGCTGCAAACATATAAGTACCGGCTTCAATACGATCAGAAAGTACTTTATAGCTCGCTTTATTTAAAGAATCCTTGCCTTTAATTGTTATTTCGCTAGTGCCGATACCTGCAATATCGGCTCCCATTGTGATAAGACAATTACATACATCAACTATTTCTGGCTCTCGACCGCAATTAAAAAGCACAGTTTCCCCCTCTGCTAAAACAGCTGCAAGTATTGCATTAATCGTAGCACCTACGGAAACTTTGTCAAAAACAAAATGAGTACCTTTTAAGCGTCCTTTACTTGAAGCGTTAATATAACCGTCTTCTATTTCAATCGCAGCTCCCATAGCTTTTAATACAGCAATATGCAAATCTACTTGCCTTGCTCCAATAGCACAACCACCCGGAAGCGATACTTTTGCTTTACCGTATTTGGTAAGCAAAGGACCAAGCACCCAAATCGATGCTCTCATTTTACGGACTATTTCATAATCTGCAGTAAAATTATTTATATTTTTGGTATCAATTATAAGCTCCAATTCATCTTGATGTTCTATTATTTCAATATCTGCCCTGTGACTTCGGAGCAAATCTTTCATAGTACTAACATCCGTTAACTTTGGAACATTAGTAATATGCAGTTTATCGGTAAGAATAGACGCTGCCATAATAGGTAGCACGGCATTTTTAGCACCGCTAATATTAATACTACCTTTAAGAGGTGTACCACCGTGAATAATTAATTTATGCATAAATTATTTTGATAAAATTGTAACGTCATTGCGAGGAGAAACTGATTAAATTGTCATACCGTGGTCAAGCCACGGTATGACACCTACACATCCAAATTCACGACATTCAACGCATTTGCTTGGATAAATAACCTGCGAGGTTCAACAACGTCACCCATTAAAGTAGAGAAAATGCCTTCTGCTTCATCAATTTCTGCAACTCTTACCTGAAGCAAAGTTCTTTTTGTAGGGTCAAGAGTAGTTTCCCATAGCTGGTCGGAATTCATCTCACCAAGACCCTTAAAACGCTGAATATTTATACCTCTTTTTCCGCATTCTATAATGGTATTTAACAACTGACTCGGTGTTAAAATATCGAATTCCTGACTTTTCACTATAAGCTTTAATTGCTTACTAAATATATCAAAAATCGTTAAAGCAAGCTTTGATATTTGTACAAACTCAAATGATTCTAACTGCTCTTTCAATAATATTTTACTTTCTTTTAACCCCCTACTAAAGCGGAAGAAATCTATTTTATTTTCATGTTTTAAAACTTCCCAATGAGTCTTATCAGGCGAATCTTCTAAGCTATTTAAAACATCTAAAGCTTTTTTAAGTCTTAAATCACTTTCAGGCTCAAATATTTTGTTATTAAGTAAGTCATTAATCGCAAGAATTTCGGTAATTGAACGATTAAATTTTTTGCTAGCATGGTCAAGCAAGCCGTTAAACTTAACTACTTTATTAATTAGCTCTTCTAAATTATCACCCACTAACTGCTCTTTATCGTCTAGAATTACGGTTGCATCATTAATAGTTGATTTGATCAAATAATCTTGCAGCGCTTGCTCATTCTTTAAATAAAGCTCGGCTGCTCCTTTCTTTACTTTATAAAGCGGTGGCTGAGCTATATATAGATAGCCTTTATTTATTAGCTCAGGCATATGACGATAGAAAAACGTGAGTAATAAAGTTCTAATGTGCGAACCGTCAACATCAGCATCGGTCATAATAATAACTTTATGGTATCTAAGCTTTTCTAAGGAAAATTCTTGTTCAACACTAATTCCAAGAGCTGTAATTAACGTACCGATTTGGTCCGAACCGAGCATTTTATCAAATCTTGCACGTTCAACGTTTAAAATTTTACCACGCAAAGGCAATATAGCCTGAATTTTGCTATCCCTACCCTGCTTTGCAGTACCGCCCGCAGAGTCCCCCTCAACAATAAACAATTCTGAAATAGCAGGATCTTTTGCATGGCAATCTGCAAGTTTACCTGGTAAATTCGAAACTTCTAAAGCTGATTTTCTTCGAGTGAGTTCCCTTGCTTTTCTAGCAGCTTCACGAGCATTCGCAGCTTCCATAATCTTAGCTATAATTGCCTTAGCTTCTGCTGGATGCTCTTCAAACCACTCAAGAACCTTTGTATAAACAGCATTCTCAACAACCGGTCGTACTTCGGAGCTTACTAGCTTATCTTTTGTTTGAGAAGAAAATTTAGGATCAGGCACTTTAACGGAAAGCACACAACATAGCCCTTCCCTAGTATCTTCACCGCTAAAGTCATTTTTAGCTTTTTTATTAAGACCCGTAGTATCAAGATACGAGGTAATAACACGTGTTATCGCTGATTTGAAAGCACTAAGGTGAGTTCCGCCATCACGCTGCCTAATATTATTAGTAAAGCATAAAATATTTTCATGATAAGAATCGTTCCAATGCATCGCAAGCTCAAGGCTTATACCGGACTCAGCATTCTCCGTATTAACTACTATACATGGATGGATAGCGTGCTTCGCTCTGTCTATATATTTTACATAAGCTTCTATACCACCCGTATAATAAAACTCTACTTCTTTAACTTCTTCAAAGCGATTATCGACGAGTAAAATCTTTACGCCTGAATTTAAAAACGCAAGCTCACGAAGACGATGCTCTATAGTGCCGAAATCAAATTCTATATTAGTAAACGTTTCTACAGACGGAAAAAAAGTAACTTCCGTACCTTTTTTATCAATATTTTCTTTGACAACCGCAAGCGGAGCTTCCGTTATACCGTGATTAAATCTAATCAAATATTCCTTATTATTACGCCAAATACGCAGCTCAAGCCATTCAGAAAGAGCATTTACAACCGATACACCAACACCGTGTAGACCGCCTGCAACCTTATAAGCGTTCTGGTCAAACTTACCGCCGGCGTGAAGTTGCGTCATAATAACTTCAGCTGCCGATATTCCTTCTTCTTCATGAATTTCAACGGGTATACCTCTCCCGTTATCGGATACGGTTACTGAACCGTTTTTATTTAATGTTACTCGTACTAGATCGCAATAACCAGCAAGCGACTCGTCGATAGCGTTGTCGACTACTTCATAAATCATATGATGTAGACCCGACCCGTCTCCAACATCCCCGATATACATTCCCGGTCTTTTTCTCACGGCTTCAAGACCTTTTAAAACCTTTATGGAATCAGCACCGTATGATGATTCGTTAAATTTTTCTTCAATTTCCAACATATGATATATTTGGCTCTATTACTTGTTGCTAGAAACAATAAAAATGACTATAACGTAACTTATTAAAATAGTAAAGTTTCTTGATTTAAAATTAGCAAGATAACAAAATAAAGATTGATAATTTAAAAAGTTTATGTCATTGCAAGAAAATTACGAAGTAATTGTACGTCCGCAATCTCAGGATATTTGACGGGATTGCCACGCAGCCTACGGCTGCTCGCAATGACGATATCAATTGATTCTAGTCAATACCAAATTAGCGAGATAACAATGAATATATTAAAGTTAAAAAATATTTTCGACGTAATTAATGATTATGACGTGTTTTTATTCGATCTTTGGGGGGTAATAATTGAAGGGGAGCGTACCTATCCGGGCGTCGTACAAAATATCAATAAGATTATTGAACAAAAAAAAGTATATTTTGTCACTAATGCTCCACGCAATATTTTTTCACTGCATCAAACAATTAAATCGTGGGGATTAAATGCAGAACCGGAAATGATCATTAGCTCAGGCGAAATAGCAGTAGAAATGATACTAGAAAGTAAAGAGCGGTTCGGTATAGAAAAACCAGCAATATATCATTTAGGACATTTAGAAAATGATATAATAAACAGAATTCAATGTCCTATCACTGATGATATTAACAAAGCTAATATTTTCTTAATGACTATTTACAGAGATGAAAACGAAAATTTAGATTTAAACGAATTCAATGAATTATTTAAAATTGTTGTACAACGTAAAATGGTCAATATTTGTGCTAATCCTGACCTTGGAATAAATCAGCACGGTGTTTATAGATATTGTAGCGGCTATTATGCCGAAAAAATAAAGCAGCTTGGCGGAAAAGTAATTTATAGCGGTAAGCCATATGAAGAAATATATAGCAAAATTTTAAAAGAATGTCATAATACCCCTAAGAATCGCATGTTAATGATTGGGGACACTGTTTACACCGATATACTTGCAGCAAATCGCCTTGGTATAGACTCTGCCCTAGTGTTAACCGGAAATTCTAGAGAATATCATATTGATTTTGATAATATTGATGAAAAACTCGATAGTTTAATGAAAGCTGCTGTTAAGCAATCGATTACACCTAGTTTTGTTGTTGATTTATCTTGAATAACTTTGCCGTCATTGCGAACGACTAAAGGTGTTGTCGCATGGCTAGTTTATGTCATTCCCGTGGAAGCGGGAATGACATAGAAAAGCGGAAATGACATCAAAAGAACTCTATTGATATTTTACTCATAATCTGCTATAGAGTAAAACTTAAGCGGTCGTGGTGAAATTGGTAGACGCGCAGCATTGAGGGTGCTGTTCTGTAAACAGAGTGGAAGTTCAAGTCTTCTCGACCGCACCATTTGCCGGTTTTTCACAAAGTCAAATTTTTGTCTGTTTCGACACTTCAGATTTTATATTTACGCCTAAGTTCGTCTTGTTAGCAAATGTTTGTGCTAATTGTATACTCCTGATAAATGAAAAGGAGTTGAAATAAAAACTATTGCTTATTTGTACTCTGTGATTTATATTGATTAGCAAATTGTACACAATTCTGTGCCAAGCCTAGCTACCCAGCTTTAAATAATTATAATAAGTCTATAATAAACTATTAGGTCAATAGGCTATGCATAATTTCAATATATTTAAAAGCATCTTACCAGATCATCACGATCAATTTGCTGAAATTTTTGATCAAATTAACGATCTGATCGAAGATCACAATTATGATGCTGCTGCAAGCAGGCTGGCCAAGCTTCATTATGCCGATTTAGCAGATTTCTTAGACAATCTTAACAATAAAACATATAAAATAATTATTCCTTTATTACAGGATGAAATTAAGCCTGAAACGTTAGTATCATTAAATGCTTATAGTAAACCTTTAATAATAGAAACTTTAGGCATAAAAAAATCTGCAGAATTAATCAATAAGCTAGTTATAGAAGATGCTATTGAAGTAGTAATCGATCTAGACGATGATATAAAAGACCTTATCCTAAGTAATCTCACTAAAGAAAAAAAACACCAAATTACCGTAGGTTGTACATATCCCGAAAATACGGTAGGTAGGGTAATTGAACGCGATTTTATTAATCTTCAAGAAGGATGGACGGTTGAGGAATCATTAAATTTTATCAAGAACGTAAAGAATGACTTTTATGCGGCAATCGTTACGGATAATAAATTACGCCCTATCGGTATTATTTCTCTTAGCACGCTAATTAAAGGCAAAAAAAATGAATTGATAAAAGATTTGATGAGCAAAGATTTTAAGCTTGCAGATGCTTTTACCGACTTAAATGAACTAAGCTTCATTTTTAGACAATATGCTTTAACTATTGTACCGGTAGTAAATAAAAGCGGTAAGTTAGTAGGTAGCGTATCAATCGATAATATAATTTATATTATCGAAGAACAAGCCGGCAAAGATATATTATCATTAAGCGGGGTACACACTCAAGATACTTTCTTCAATGTATTTTATACCGTTAAACATCGTTTTCCTTGGCTCTTTGTTAATCTAATCACTGCCTGCATGACCTCACTTATCATTAACCATTTTAACGATACTATTGCAAAACTTGTAACGCTTGCAGCCACTATGCCTATTGTAGCTTCAATGGGCGGAAATGCCGGAACACAAGCTATGACCGTTACGGTTAGAGCCCTTGCTAATAAAGATATTCATTATAATAATGTCAATAAAGTTATATTAAAAGAAATAGCCGTATCGGCTTTTAACGGTTTTGTACTTGCAATTATCGGAGCAGGACTTAGCTTTGTGATGTTGCTTGACTTAAATCTTAGCGTTATTTTTGCTATTGCAGTTATTTTAAATTTTTTAGTAGCCGGATTATTCGGCTCTGCTATTCCTATAATACTGCATTATTTTGATATAGACCCCGCTACAGGCTCCGGTGTATTTCTAACAACCATAACCGATGCTCTAGGTTTCCTAACTTTCTTAAGCCTTGCTCATATTTTTTTAGTGTAAAATTTGGTGTTTATTCAAATAAACATACATACACATTGCAGCAAACAGTAGCTATCGCTCCAAGACATTTACATATACCACAACTTGTATCCTGATTTTCAAAGTCGGTAATATTATTAATATTATTCTCATAAGATATAATATTATTATCTCTTTGTATATTCTGATTATTATTAATATTTGACTCTTTGAACAATAAATTTGCAACAGTGAGTATTAACTCACCCTGTGATGCAGTTAGATTAGTATTATTTAAGGAGCTAGCTTGTGCGTACTCTTGTACTTCTAAACTATTACGGTTTGACATAGTTATATTTTGACTTTAGGATTAATATTTAAAATAAAATAACAATAATCTTTAGGTTCTGTGAAGGAAAATTAAATTATTTATATTTTCAGATATTTTTTAGCGAACATTAATAAGATTTTTGCAGTAATAGTTGTTCCTATTTCAAAAAAATCTTATGATTTACAGCAAAAAAATAGCAAAAATAGATTAATTTAATTTTCCTTCATAGAACCTAATCTGCAGCTATTTATTACTGCAATTTTTGGCATTTCCTCGAAACGGTTGATATCGTCATGAGCTAAGCGACTGCAAAGAGCGTGGCCATGACGTAAACTTTTCAAATTATCAACTTTTTCTAGGCAATGCCTAATTTTTTAATTAATAGCCCACAAATTATAATGAAATAAGAAATAACTTTTATGGAAGATATAAGCTCTTGGAAAAAAAAGTTTGCAATTTGTGTTTATAGTAAAAAATTACTTGATAAACTCGAATATTTAAATACTAAAGTAGCAAATCCTATAGATATACTCAGATATGCTCGAAATCAAAAAAGGTATCTACTATGCACGTATCACGGTTCTCAAATACGTCAATCAGGTGATCCTTATTACTCCCATCCGATTGAGGTGACGATTATGCTTGCAGAGTTTGTAGCTGAAGAAGTTCCTAAGCTTTTTACGACCATAATGCTACAAGCTGCGTTACTTCATGATACTATTGAGGATACAGAATTAACTGAAGAAGCAATTACCGAAATTTTTGGACCGGAAGTAGCAAAACACGTAGAAGGTCTAACTAGAATTAAATCTTACGGGAAGATAAGTAGCGGAGAAAGCCTAAACTGATTAATTACAGAGAAAAGATACAATACGGCATTAATAAAATTATTTGACCGAATGCATAATGTGCAAACTTTGGGAATTAAATCACCTGAGAAAACTAGAAAAATTATTGAAGAGACTTTAATAAATTTTCTTTTGGTCGCTGCTAATATAAATTATAAACTAGAACGAGAATTTGCTAAGTTATGCCTAAAAGTTTTTAATATTGAACTTGAAAGACACAAAGCTTTTTCTAATAATAACTCTCTGCTTCCTCCTCTAACTTTATAAAATGATTTACTCCAAATGTTATAACCAATTAGAATTGGAATAATCAAGAATAATAATCCCCAGTGATTAAAATAATCTATCAAGTAAATTGTTCTACAAGAAGAAACTGCAAACATTAAAGCTCGTGATAAAGCAAATAACCAAAATATTAATAACTTAAATTTTATAAGAATTAATGGATATATTTTATAGCGTAGATAAGTTAATGTTATATATGAACCTAAATTTACTATTGAGACAATAAAATTATTATGTATGATCTGTTCACTGGTGTAACCAAAGGTATTTTTTAATATATTACTACAATGTGAGTAGGTAAAATAAAATGATACAGGCCATGCACATTCAATTAAAAAATAAGCCAAACAGGTTTTTTTATTGACCTTTTCTTGTAGTAGAAAATGGTTTTTTAATATTTATATCTCCTTTTTCAATAGCATCAGCTAAGCTTTCTTGAAGTTGGTGTTTTGCATCTGCAAATACAGGAGTTTCCTATAAAGTAGTTCGTGCAGTTAGTCCAATCACGGCAATCACTGCTCCCATCCAAAAGGCTATACGCCAACTAAAACTATAGCTGGTAACTATAGATGCTATACCGAGTACTGCAACGCCTACTACAGTAGATGCTGCGACAATCATAGCCACGCTTGAATATTGAGTAGGAGGTTTTGTGATTTCGGTTAAGTAAATTTGAGCCCCTATAATCTCGCCCATTGATGAGATCCCTTGAGCAACTCTACATAATAGTAGCAGCTATACCTATTTCTGAGTAAGGAGCAAGAGTTGTTGTAATAGTAATTGCCATAATAGCTGTGGTGATAATAACAGTTGCTTTTCTGCCTATATTGTCACCAATCCAACCAAATATTATATAGCCCCTACCGGTCTAAAAACGAAAGTAGAACAAAACGCAAAAGCATTAAGAAGTGAATTAACAAAAGGATCATACTTAGAAAAAAAATAAATCATTTAAAAGTATTGCTATATGCACGTAAAGCATTAGGTCACAATACTCAAGAAATATAACAATAGATAAAAATAGTCCTATGCTTCTTTTTGATTACGGGCTAAACTTTTTTGCTCTTTTGCGTAACTTCACATACTTTTTTACAGATTAGTTAAAATTAATAAAGAACTATACTGTTTTATATAAAAATAAAAGTCAATAGGAAATTTCGCTTTATACGATAAATAAAGAAATAAAATGCAATTCATTGTTAGCTTATTTTTACTATTCATTAATGATGTTAATAGTATGATAATAAACTAATTGAGAGAAAAATATTTGTACGTCAATCTTATACTCATATCCTTACCTACTTTTTGTATGTTGCAGTGTGCGGTGAGTGTTTCCTCTTTATAAGATAGGTTATACAAGAAGTCTATTGATGATTTCCTATTTACCTTATTAACCCTAAATCTTTTTTTTCAATTCTTTGTATATAATTATTTGGCGTACCTGTATTTTATTAGAAATAGTATTATTAATTAATTGTTTACCAATTCTATTTACTATATTTTCTGTGCCGCTTAGTTCTAATTTCTTTTTTTACTGCAACTGTTTTTGTTAACACGCTTTTATGAGTAGTTATTTGTTCCGGTTGTTTATAAAAAGGACTATGTGCCCTATCTATATCTTTTAGTATATCTACTATTATATTTTGTGATGTTATTTCTTCACTAAGCTGATTAAATCGCTGTTGTTTTTCTTGATCGGTAAATCTAAAGTAATTCTCATCTTGTAGTAATGCGTTTAATGCTGCAGTTTAAATAGTTTGTTTATATCCTATCTCTGCTAATGCTTGTATATTTTTATAATTACCTATATCTGCTTTTTGTGTTTCTTGATTAATATTATGGTTTAGCTCCTTAATTAACTTTATCCTATCCTGGGATTGACCGAATCTTTAGAACCTTTTAATGATTGTAATCCTATATTTATTGATGAAATTATTTGTGCTACATTATTACCGACTATAGCTGCTGATATCCCCGCCACGTTTACTATATTATTTATTCCATTTGTTATAACCGATGCTATAAATAATGATTTAGTACCTTTATTAATTTTGTCTTGCGTTTGTTGCTGCTCATTATGTATTATAAATCATCTTTACTTTTTACTGTTTCTTGAGAAATTATACGCTCCAAGTTACGCCTTTGTATAACTTCTATATCATCCATACTTCTAAATATTGTAGGCTGCTTTTTAGGTACTGTGTCTATATTATTGGATGATGCCTTTACAATATCTAAATCTTTTTCTAGTGATTGTGCATATTTATTTTCTTCTTCTATAGGTCGTGCCATTCTATTCGCTCCATTTGTATGCCTTTAATCTGTTTTAGGGTTATAGATAATTATTAAAATTTGTTAATAGTTATCTATAATTAAATTACTTAAAATGCAAATTTAAGGTAAATCTTTATCATGAACTAGTGTTAATAGAGCAAAGAGAGATAAATAATAACATAAACTAACTAAAAGTGATTGTATTGTTAAAAAATTCATATATTAATTAAAATACAAAGTTATTTATTAATCATTATGTCAAATACACCTAAGTTAGAAAATCACTATAATAAATTGTTACAAGATATTATGCTTAAAACATTAGAGCAGAATAAAACTGTAGAAACCTATTTAATACAAGAAGATTTTAGTAGTACTTTAGATGAGCTGCAAAAGATAAACGCACAGCTTGAAGAATATTGTAAGATTTTTGCTCTGCTTGAAAGAATTAAAACCGAATTAGCTGAAGAAGATAAAGTATATAACTAATTTAATTTATATAAAAGGTGCAAGCCGCATTTTGCCTTTTATATTCAATAATAATTTCCTGCTTCAACTTCTAGCTTTTTAAAAGGTGATATACCGAGGTTATACCCTATAATAATAGGAATTACTATCATCACCAATCCTAAATTATTAAAATGTTCTGTTAAATAAACAAGTCCAAAAGAACTAATTACATACATAGCGGCTCTTGAATAAGTATATATAAAGCTAGCATAGGTAAATCGTTTTAGAACCGGAAAACTTTTATAAAATATTGGAATTACTGGAGATTCAATTGGAGAAAAAGTAACTACAATTAGTGGAATTAAGAGAATTTGCTAACCTTGCGTTATATTATCTAATATTAATGGACTAGATAGAAGAAAAGTTAAAAATATTACTAATTGCGTTTTTAAAATTTTTAGTGGATGAAATTTATAGCATAAACACGTAAGTGCTAGTGCTACAAAAAATTCTACTATAGAAATAATGAAATTTTGATGTATTACTGCTTCAATGGTATAGTGTAACGCATCTTTAAGTATATTACTACAATGAATATAAGCAAAATAAAACCATACTGGTTGTGCTAGTTGTATTAAAAAATAATAGATTGCATTCTTCTTATTAACTTTTCCCTGCCATACAGGATTATTTTTTATCGTTGCTACATCAATTATATTACTATCTTTTATCGTTTCTTGTATTCTATGCTTAGCATCAACAAAATCCGGTGTTTCTAGCAAAGTAGTCCTAGCAGCACTACCTATTAATGCAATTCCTGAACCTACCCAAAATGCGATACGCTAATTAAAGCCATAGGATGTAACTAAGGTTTCTACGCCAAGGGCCACAGTTAATCCTAAGCTAGCACACACCCCTACAAATGCTACGGTAGGAAAGCGTTTAGGAACTCCAACAGATTCCGTTAAATATAATTCTGCTCCTACTCTTGCGCCCATGGATGACATACCTTGCACTATACGGCATATTGTTACTATCCAGGCGGCACTAGCACCTACTTGGGCATAAGTAGGAAGATTAGCCATAACTATGCAAGAAAATGACATTAAAATAGTGGTAATAATGACTGTGGATTTCCAACCTATATTATCAGCCAAATAATAAAGCTCCTAAGGGTCTAAAAATAAAAGTAGAACAAAAAGAAAAAACTGCAAGAAGTCGATTAACGTGAGTATCATATTGCGGAAAGAAAAGCTCATTAATTAGTACTGCCATATGAACATATAGCATAAGATCAAAATATTCTCAAAAAGTGCCTATAGATATTAAGCCTATGCCTATAGCCCGTTTTTATTCTCTGTTTAAACTTTTTTGTTTTTTTTCGTATCCCAACACAATTTTTTCTAAAAAGTTAATTTATAGCAAGGTTATATTGAGAAGATTTCAAGTCAAGGAAAAAGTTACAATGTGTTATGATTATACTTATTTAAAACTTCTTTGACTAATGAAGTTGTTATTTTTCTTTTGGAAATTAAAGCAAAATAGTTAATATTGTCTAATATTTCTATAATTTTAGAATATTCCCTAGGCAAATTTACTAAAAGAAAATCTATTATTTGTCCGGATATTGTTACCGAAGAAATAGCAAAATGCTTAAATATTAGAATTTTGATTAATTCATCGTCAGGTGAGTTTAATAGAATACTAAGTACTGATTTAATACGTGAAGATAAATCGGGTAAAGTAAAATTTCTGCTTTTATCAGATGCGGTAAGTAAAAGATATTTTTGTTTTTCGTTAATAATATTAAATATATGAAGTAATGTCGGCTCTTGCCAGTTTTCAATATCTTCAATGATGAAAGCATTATATTTGTCTGAAATTTCTTCATTAAAAAAAATATCTTTAATAATATAGGCATTGCTTAAATTTTGCCATATTTTGGTTAAATAAGTTTTGCCTGACGAAGAAGGTCCTTTAATTAATAAAGTAAATTTATAAGGGTTAACGCCAAAGCCGCACTGCCAATTTTTTATAATATTATAAGCTTGATCGTTAGAACTAGAAACAATAAATTCATCAGGATGATATTTATTAGAAGTAATAAAACGAAATATATATTGCTGCACTGTTATAAGAATTTTTTAGTCGTCTATTTGGTAGAATTTGCTAGATTTATAAAATTTAATTAGATTCAAAAGTAAAATTTTTGTAATCCCTGCAATCGGTATAGCAAAAAATATTCCAATAATTCCCAATAAACTGCCGCAGGCAAAAATTGAGAATATAATCCAAAGAGGATGCAACCCTATTTTATCACCGATAATTTTAGGGGTGAAAATATAGGACTCGCAAATATTTCCAACTAGATAAATTATCATTATATATAGTAATTTGGTAGTTACACCAAAAGTTAAATAGCCGATAATTAGAGTTAAAAGAAACGATATAAAAGTACCAAGGAAAGGAATAATAACTAAAAATCCTGTTAAAATGCCAAGTAAAAGAGCGAGATCAATACCTATTACGGTAAATGCAATACTATAATAAGTAGATAATAATAAGCAAATATTTAGCTGTCCTCTTATGTAAGCAGATAACAGATTATTAATTGCCGATAATATTTCAAGGATTTTCGGTCGGGTTTTTATAGGTAATAATGATTTCATGTTTGCAATAATTTTAGCCCAATCACGTAGGAAATAGAATAATATTATAGGTATAAGTAAAAATAAAACAAATATGTTAATAGTTATAATAGTATAACGCCAAAAATTATTAGCAATACTGCCAAGTATAGTAAATATACTATTTATAAAATTGCTTAAAGAATTCTTGATTTTATCGGCAATATCAGGTTCTATCGAATAAATTTTTACCATTATAGGCGGTAATATTTCTGCCTGTAAATAATTGTTATATTTTGGAATATTATTGATAAAAGTAAAAATTTGTCCATAAATTATCGGCACTAAAATAGTTAAGCTTAAGAAAAATATGCTCAAAAATATCAGATAAATTATGCTTGATGCAAATTTATTTGATATTTTAAATTTTGATGCGATAAAACCCATAGCAGGTTGTAGTAAGTAAGATATTATAAATGCGATAAAAAATGGCTTTACTGCGTCTGAAATTAGCATAAAACCGCTGATAAAAAGCCCTAAAAAAACTAGCCAAAATATAACGGTTCTATTCATTATTATTTTCCTCATTTTCTATACGAAGATCAACTTCAAAAAGAGCTAGGAGTTTACAAGGCGAAGATCACAGCGTATACTTAATAAGTAAGAATTGAAGCTCTTGTAAAACGACGACGCCAATTTTTGAAGTTGATCGAGTATTAAGGTTTTTTAACTACTTGTACGGTAGCAGGACGAAGTAGTCTATCTCTAATTTTATATCCTGATTGCATTAAAGTAATAATACTATTCGGTGCATGATCAGGATGTTCTATCTGTGCAATTGCATTATGTAAATTATAGTCGAACATTGATCCTATTTCCGGCTTTATTTCTTCAATATGATGTTTATGAAAGACTTTGTCTAGCTCGTCTTTAGTCATCTGAATGCCTGCAATAATATTTGTGACTTCTACATCAGAATTTGCCGGTTTATGTGCTAATGCTCTTGAAAGATTATCACTAACATTTAGTAGTTCTTTAGCAAATGTAGCAATTGCATAATCTTTTGCTTCGTCACGTGCTTTTTCTAAACGCTTTCTTGTATTGTCTATTTCAGCAGTAGTTCTTATTAGCTTATCTTTTAGCTCTTCAATCTCGGCTTTTAACGCTGTTATCTCCGGATTTGCTGTTTCAACTATCTCTTCAGCAATATCATTTATTGTTTGTTCATTATTTTCTATATTATCGTCTATCATATTATTTACTTTATATTTATGTTCTTTTTTGAGATATATATATATATAATAAAAATTTTTTCAATGGTATACTCGTTTAATTTGAAAAATTGGTGTCGTTGTTTCGTATTGTTTTATCCTCACTTACTAGTATGTACGCTGTGGTCAAAAAATATGAAACGCCTTACTCTGTTCCAAATTAAACTTCGTCTACTATTTATTTTTACTTATGGAGTACAAATTGTATTATGAGACAGTCAGGAAGAAAAAGCAATCAATTACGTCCTATTTCATTAGAGTTATCCCCGCTTATTAATGCGGAAGGTTCATGTCTTATTAAAATCGGTAATACACATGTCATGTGTAGTGCTACTTGTGAAACTACCGTACCGCCATTCTTGAGGGGACAAAATCAAGGCTGGATTACTGCCGAGTACGGTATGCTTCCCGGTTCTACATCACAGCGTATTAAAAGAGAAGCGGCATTTGGGAAACAAGGCGGAAGAACGCAAGAGATACAGCGTTTAATAGGTAGGGCGATGCGATGTGTAATTGACGTGAGGAAACTCGGCGAGAGGCAAATTATCATAGATTGTGATGTTATTAATGCTGACGGCGGTACTAGAACTGCAGCAATAACAGGGAGCTACGTAGCATTGCACCTAGCTATTAGGTCATTGATGAAAAAGAGAGTTTTAAAGGTGAACCCGTTAATTAGTCAAATTGCAGCTATTTCTTGCGGTATATATAAAGGTGAGGCGATACTAGATTTGGATTATTTAGAAGATAGTGATGCGGACGTGGATAGTAATTTTGTGTTTGCAGGTAACGGTAATTTAATCGAAGTACAAGGCACGGCAGAGAAAAATCCTTTTTCCGAAGAGCAGTTTTTAGCAATGTTAAAACTTGCTAAAGGCGGAGCTGCGGAATTATTTACACTACAAAATCAGGTACTGATTGGGTCTTAGAAAGTTGCTAAGTGGATCAGTGTTCCCGTCATTGCAAAAAATGCTAATTTATAGCCTTTTTTGATTATTGCTCTGGATTGCCGCATCGCTTTGCTCCTCGCAATGACGGTGCATGTATCCACGCAACCAATCTTCCACGAGAAGAACGTATTTATTAAGCGTATGGATTATCATCAAAAGCAATATGTTCACCTGATAATATAATTATCTTATCTCGATTGGTATTATTTATAAATACCTTATGATTAAGATCTGTTACTTTAACACTACTATGTGGTCCTAAGATTAATTCCGCAACATTGCCTAGGCTTTCAAACGTAACACGCTGATTAGCTCCAATTGTTGTTTTATTTGGGATATATTAATATTTGCTGTTCTACTTTCTTCGGTAAAAGTAATAGTTCTATATTTTGGATAGTTCATATTTTCCTCTTTGAATGAATTTTAAGTTATAAAATCATTACCACAATATTCCATATACTACTTCAATTAAAAATTTTTTAACCTAGCTCGCTACTCAATTTATAATTGCTATTATAGTGTATTTTTTAAATTTAAGCGGCTATGGTATTAAGATTATATTATTGTCTAGTATGCCTTATAATTATTTTTTATATTAATAAGGTACATGCTTCGGCATGGTTGTTAGAGCAGGGAAGAGATAGATATATTGTAGGAGGGTAATAAAGTTAATAAGATATCAAAAAACGAGAAAAAGCAAAGAGAAGAAGTCGTTTTATACATAAGAGAAAGAGTAGCTTATCTATGGGAATACCTCAAAAAAGTAAGCGATCAGCCGAGTCTTCATGCAAAAATCTTACGACAAATAAAAAGATTAGAGCAGAAGATAGTAGAATTATCCTCTGATCAATATGAGCAATTTGTAAGTAGTACTGTAGAATACAGTATTACCGATACTCAAAATATTGGAGTACATTTTTTGTACAAAGAAGATAAATTTTTGAATGAAAAAAACATAAGCACGGATGCTTCTATTTACTATAAATTGAAGCTATTTGAAGATAAAGATTTTGTTATTGCGGCTCAGCCTAAAATTTTAATGAGTAAGAGTAAAAAACTTAAAGAAGATTTTTTAGGCGAGATATCTCTAATAATTGGAATGTCTAAAAATATCCGCCCTGTTAATATTTTTAATCAAAATATATTTAGCTTTGGACATTCAATTAATATTGGTTCTAAGAAGATGTATTATAATTTTTCTACTTGTGAAGGGATTAAATTTAAAAATGGCATAATGCTTACAAGTTTTACAAAATACCATACTCGGCAAAATTATGGCTATGTATATGATAGTTCAGTTTATGAGCAGTTAGGAATTGCAAAGATAATTAATTTTGGTAAAGAGAATAGAAACTTGTTAACTGCTCAAATCGGTCATTTTTGGGATCGCAGTCTTTCAAATTAAGAAATATAAAATATCAGGTATAAATTTTTCAGCATGGTTAGATGTATAAATGAAGATATAATATTACAGATAATCAGAGATAAAAACTTATTAGGTAAAAAACAAGCTACTAGTTTAAAAGCTATGATCGAAAAAGCAATTATCGATAATGAGATAATGATTGATATATTATATGAAAATAGAATATTGCCGCTAATAAGCAATATTTCTTATATTAAAATTTATAATTATTCTTATATACAAGCCTATGTAGTGAATGGTTATTGTAATATGAAGATGTTCACGGTAATACAATAACTGCTATAAATGCTCTAAAAATATTGTTGAGTAATAATAATATTTTTAGATCTATAATGCTGATCAAGAAATATTATTTTTATAAATTATTAGAAAAAAATTTCGCCCATTTAACTAGTATCAAAGCAAAATATGCTCTTGAATTTAAAGTCGGACCGATTATTGCTAAGAATATTAATTATACCAATAAAATAATAATATTTTTCGTTGTGTTTATAGCCACATTGATTTATCTGCCGGTTTTATTTCATGTTGCTAATAATATAAGCTATTGTTTGCAAAATATTTTAAAATCTCTGTTATGTATAAGGGCAGTAAGAGAATCGCATTCGGTAGGGTTGCATGGATTGAAAAGCGTATTCGGTGTCATACCGTGGTTTGACCACGGTATCCAGAAAATAATTAAAAATACTAATATTAGTATTTTTAACTGGATCCCGCGATCAAGTCGCGGGATGACAGAGGTGGAATCGCTTCACAAAACAAGTAGTACTAAAAATCATTCGGTGGAATCACAAAAATTAATTATCCAAAAGATAAGCTAGGCGTTAAAATTATTATCGAAGATGATGATTATCTAATGATTAAAGAAATAGTGTTATATAATTTACCGTCTTATTTTCATGTTATATCTGTTCCGAAAAGTCTACCAAGCACTAAGCCGAAAGCCCTTAATTATGCTCTAGAATATTCACGTGGCGAGTATCTAGTAGTATATGATGCTGAAGATAAACCTGAACAGCTACTTAAAGCTCTAGAAATGTTTAAAAACTTGCCTCTAGAATATGCTTGTCTTCAAGCTAAGCTTAATTTTATAATAAAAATGAGAATATTTTAACCAAAATGTTGAATATAGAATATAGTTTATGGTTTGAATATATCTTGAAAGGATTAAGTTTGCTAGAACTTTCTACACCTCTTGGGGGTACTAGTAATCATTTTAAAACGGATATATTAAATAAGCTTGGCGGATGGGATTCTTATAATGTAACAGAAGATGTCGAGCTTGGTATAAGAATTTACTCACAGAACTATAAAGTAGCTATTTGTGATTCCTATACTCTAGAAGAAGCTCCGAATAGTTTAGGTAATTGGCTAAATCAAAGATCACATTGGATTCAAGCTTTTTGCAAACATTTTTGGTATTTAAAGCACAAAAAGATAAATGCCAAAAGTTTACTTTATTGCAAGTAATAACAATTTATATTTTCATCGGCTTATCTACTTATAATTTTTGGAGTTTACCCTTTATAATATTTTCTATTGTTATAAATAAAAATTCTCTCTTTTATATCTATATGGTACAGCTCTGTATATATTAAAAAATTCTTTAAAAAGCGGAAAAGTAAAATTTCAGGATATAGTAGCTTTGAGCTTATGGGCTAGTTATTTTATATTACATACTGTAGCGTAATATAAAGCAGTATTTGAAATAATTTTCTGCCCTTTGAATTTGAAATGGAGTAAAACTAAACACGGCACTAGTTTAGAGGATTTTGAGAAAGAATAGACCTCTAATAAAAAAAATTTTATTCTTGCCCCTTGAACTAACAAAAATAAAATATATATAGTATGTACATTTAAAGATTTAATAATTGGAGGTTAAAATGTCTTTTAAACCATTACATGATAGAATTGCAATAAAGCCTATCGAACAAGAAGAAAAAACTAAAGGTGGAATTATTATTCCGGATACTGTAAAAGAAAAGCCGATGCAAGGTGAAATAGTAGCCGTAGGTAATGGTATTCGTAATAAAAAAGGCGAAATTCATCCTTTAGAGCTAAAAGTAGGCGATAAAGTTTTATACGGTAAATGGGCAGGCACCGAAATTGAAATTAACGGCACCAAACTGATCGTTATGAAAGAAAGCGACGTATTTGGTATTATTAATTAATTATTTATTTTAAGGAGAAATTAAATATGGCAACAAAACTTATTAAACACGGCTCAAAAGCTCGTGAGCAAATGTTAGAAGGCATTGATATACTTGCAGATGCAGTAAAAGTTACTTTAGGTCCAAAAGGCAGAAATGTACTTATCGAGCAATCATTCGGTTCACCGAAAATTACAAAAGATGGTGTGACGGTTGCAAAATCGATCGAGTTAAAAGATAAAATTAGAAATGCAGGAGCTCAGCTATTAAAATCAGCTGCTACAAAAGCTGCAGAAGTAGCCGGTGATGGTACCACTACAGCTACGGTGCTGGCTAGAGCTTTGGCTCGTGAGGGTAATAAGCTAGTAGCTGCCGGTTATAATCCTATGGATTTAAAGCGTGGTATGGATTTAGCGGTAAACGCAGTAGTAGAAGAAATTAAAAAATCCAGTAAAAAAATCAATAGCCAAGAGGAAATCGCACAAGTCGGTACTATCTCTTCAAACGGTGATAAGGAAATCGGTGAGAAAATTGCTAAGGCAATGGAGGAAGTCGGTAAAGAAGGCGTGATAACTGTTGAAGAAGCAAAGAATTTTAGCTTCGATGTTGAAGTAGTTAAAGGTATGATGTTTGATAGAGGTTATCTATCACCGTATTTTGTAACGAATTCCGAGAAAATGGTTGCTGAGCTTGAAAATCCTTTCATCTTACTATTTGAGAAAAAATTATCAAATTTACAACCGATGTTACCTATACTTGAGGCTGTAGTACAATCACAACGCCCGCTATTAATTATTGCTGAGGATGTTGAGGGCGAAGCTCTTGCAACGCTTGTAGTCAATAGATTACGTGGTGGTTTAAAAGTTGCGGCAGTAAAAGCTCCCGGTTTTGGCGATAGAAGAAAAGCAATGATGGAAGATATTGCTATCCTAACTAAAGGTGAGCTTATTACTGAAGATTTAGGTATGAAGCTTGAAAATGTGAGTATTAAGAGTCTAGGGACGGCAAAAAGAGTAACAATTTCTAAAGAAAATACCGTAATTGTTGACGGTAACGGTGATAAGAAAAATATTGAAGATAGAGTATTACAAATTAAATCTCAAATAGCTGAAACTACTTCTGATTATGATAAAGAAAAACTACAAGAGCGTTTAGCTAAACTTTCCGGCGGTGTTGCCGTATTAAAGGTTGGCGGTGCTACGGAAGTTGAAGTGAAAGAGCGTAAAGATCGTGTTGAAGATGCACTTGCTGCTACAAGAGCGGCAGTTGAGGAAGGTGTTGTTGCCGGTGGCGGTGTAACATTACTTCATGCATCACAACCTTTAACAAAGCTTAAAGTAGAGAATAAGGATCAACAAGCAGGTATTGAAATAGTAATAGAAGCTTTAAAGGATCCGCTAAAACAGATTGTTGAAAATGCTGGTGAAAACGGTGGCGTAGTAGTTGGTAAATTACTAGAACATAAGGATAAAAATTATGGCTTTAATGCTCAAGATATGCAATATGTCGATATGATTAAAGCAGGAATTATTGATCCGGCTAAAGTAGTGCGTACTGCACTTCAAGATGCTGCTTCTGTTGCTTCGTTAATTATTACCACGGAAACTTTAATTGTTGACGAACCTTCTGATAAGGCAGAGCCAATGCCAATGCGTGGCGGTATGGGAGGCATGGGTGGTATGGATTTCTAAGTCTATATCTCTATAAGATAGGTTATGCAATAGATCTAATAAACCTGTTTTATTGTATTGCTCGTTCCCCTCATTGTAAGGAGGCATTGTTGCGTGGATCGCAAAACCTGTTCAATGTCATATCGTGGCTTGACCATGGTATCCAGAAAAAAATACTAATAATATTAGCATTTTAAACTGGATCCTGCTACAAGCTCGCAGGATGACAATTAAGAAACTGGTCCACGCAGGCAATTCCTGCTCTGCAATGACGATTTTAACAACGTTGTACAACACATTATTAAGTCGCAGTAGGACACTGAAAAGCTGATTTATGCAACAAATGGGTTTTAAAGCGATTCTTTGCCTAATTTGAAAATAAACTCTTTAATAAAACTCTTCCTCAAAAAATAAAATATAGAATTTCTTGTAATTATTTAATGAGTGCAAATATTTTTTAATTAATTATAATAGCTCAACCTTTGGTATTTATCCTATGAGACTGTTAACAAAATAATTTTAAAGTTCATTAAATTCTTTTTAACTGCAAATTATAAGATTTTTTTGAAAATAGGGATATTTATTACTGTAAAAATCTTATTAATTTTCGTTTAAAAATCTCTTTAATTATCAATTAAAGTTATTTTGTTAACAGCCTTATATAGGATGATCAAAAGGTTTAAAGCGGTTTTACGCTTTAATTATTAAGAATAGATTTCTTGTTGTAGTTATAGGCAAGGTTAATCTATAATGTATAGATTCGTTTAATTTAAAAAATTAGTAATAACAGTTTCTAGCTTTTGGTCGGTTAAACTATGCCAACTAAAATTAGTAAGGTTTTAGAAAAATTACTATTCTTATTTTAAAAAAGTCTTATAATTTATACAGTTAAGAAAGACTAAAATAAGATAATTTAAATTTTATATATAAAACTTAAAAAATGAGGTTCTAAAAGCAATCTAAAGGATAAAAGATAAAATAATAGGGTAGGGTAGTGCGAAGCTCGCCACAAGCTTAATTTTTCCTATTAATATCAACTAAAGCTGGGTTTTATTAATATTTACTAAAAATAGCAAATTAATTAGAAATATTAATAGAACTTAATTAAGTTTATTGCTTTAATTGGTGTGTAGTTATTGTAAGTATAACTATTAACTGAATTAGTATAAATTAAAGAGGTAGTTTTGCTTCAAAGGGTTATTAAACATTTAAATCACAATTTATCTAAAAATGATATTGCTGCTCAAATAATAGGTAGGATCAAACATCCAATATCAATTTTATATAAATTATATCGTAAGGGTATAAAGTTAGAAGAATTAACAGATATTTTTGTGATAAGCATAGTGGTAATAGATGAAGAGAAATGTTATAAAGCTTTAAAAGTAGTTCATGATCTTTATGAGTATGAAAAGGATAAATTTACAAATTATATTATTAATCCTAAGCCAAACGGCTATCAATCTTTGCATACTATTATCACAACTGAGGATAATTATAAAATAGAGATACAAATATGTGATCGTAAGATGCATTATCATGCAGAGAGCGGTGAAGCTGCACAATTGGAAATATAAAAATAGTTTTTAGCTGATATACTACTTCTTTTAAAAGGAGTATATGCATACAATTAGTATAAAATATTTTTATAAGAAAATTAATAAGATTTTAGAAAAACATGATATTTATTTTTTAAATTTATCGATAATCAATGGTTAAGCACAAGTTAAATTATATCTTGATTTTTAAATAGGATTATATTTTTGTGATTTTTTTACACAGTTACATTACATTAATATTAATCTTTATTAACATTGAATATATTTAATAATCGCTAGTATCTTAAGTAAAAATATAAAAATAGTTAATAAAACTTAATAAAAAGAAAAGCATTTTTTATTTATTCTCAAATATTTTTTCACTTTAGTGGTTTATAATTTCTTGCAATGTATTAAAAATTTAGTAAGCATTATTAATTGCAAAGATAGATTGTTATTCAATCTATTTTTATATATTGCAATACAATTGAAATTAAAGGTAAATTATGACTAAAAAACTAGTGGATAACAAAATAGCTCCTAATAAAGCAGAGTACGATAAGAAATTTTCGCATGTCTTAGGTATTACCACATATCATGGGGCAGTAACCTTACCGAAGACAATGGCTTGAGTTTGCGAAGAATTAAAGTTGTTAAAGGATAGCTCACAGAAAAATGAGATGGAAGGAGGAAAAAATCCTTTCCTGGCTATGTGGACTTTCCTGATGATACTCTAAGTACACCGACAATTCAAGAGGGACATCTTCTTAGCGGTGGAAAAGAAGATGAGAGAGATCGTGGTTATACATATGCGATCACTGATCATCCTAATGACTTTTCTCAAAGACTAACTTTGAATGAGCTTAAGACATTTTTTGAAAATATAAGCCAAGAAAAACCATTTTGGAGCCATACATTACCTGCTTCTACGGATCATTCAATAATTCTTCTGGAAAGAGAAGCAGGATTTCGCGTTCTTTTCTTTTAGAAAGATGGATAGTCGCTGACCGGCATGGCATTTCATCAATCATGGGTTCTTGAATATGAAGCAAGTTTAGGCGGGCATGGCCATGGCCATGGATACCATCATCACGATGCTTAATTAAGCTTTAAAGCAACTTAGTAGCGAGTGGTTATGCGCTAAGCGACTCAAAGCTTTGTTGTTCGGATACCCAAGTCGTCATTTCGAGGAAAAATTGAAAATTTTGACAAAGCAATCTCGGACCAAAATCTTGAGATTGCCATGCTCCTTTTAGTTGCTTGCAATGACGGTTTAGTATCCACGCAACAAAGCTTAAATTCTTGCGTTACTATCTACTCAAAGCTTTTAGGCCTTCCTTTAAGCCGTCTTTTATAAATGAAATTTTAGCTTGTTTGCCGTCTGCGGTAATTAGTTCTATATAATTATCGTTTGATAAAATCATGTCTAGTTCGTCTTTTGTAATAATAGCTAAAGCCTGACAGCCGTTTACTGTACAATTGACGTATTTTCCGGCTGCTATTCGTTTGTCACCGCTATTAATAACTGTACCTGCCAGAATTTGAACATTTGACGGGACTATTTCTATTATTTTTAATTCCTGTTCTTCTTGTTCCCCATTAAAATAACCTATGTGATAAATGGCTAATATTTCCGTTTCTTTATCTTTCTCTAGATTATTAATTTGTTGTGATAAGAAGCAAAGTTGTTTTTTCTCATTATTAAGAGTACAATTTAAAGTCCAAGCTCCGTACTTTTTTGGTGCTGTTGATGCGTTGACGTTTTGTATGCTATACAAAACAAAAGTGCCGGTTATTATAAATAATCCAATAAAAACAAAAGCAATTTTTTTTATACAATCTTTCATATAATTTTTAACCTTTTTAAAATATTTTCTTTTCCTAAAATTTCTGCAATCTCAAATACGCTAGGTGATGCAGTCATACCTGTTATTAAAGCTCTTACCGGTTTCATAATGTCATTCAGCTTTAAGTCGTTTGCTGCTGCTATTTCTTTAAATTTATTCTGTACGGATTCCTTATCAAACTGCTCAAGTTCGCTTAAGTTTTCTATAATTTGTTTGATTAAATTCTTATCGCAATTTTCTATAATTTCTTTTGAATCTTGGTTGTAGGTGATAGGAGAATCTACTAGATAAATTTGAGCAAGGCGTGTTAGTTCTAGTAATGTTTCACTTCTAACTAACAAGCTTGGCATTGCTTGTTTGATATAGCCTATTTCTTGCTCACTAACCTTAAACTTCTTCGGCAACTCTACTGTTAGGGGTAATTTGTACGTCAATCCGGTACTCGCATCCTCACGTATGTCTATATACGCTGCGGTTCTGCGTTCCGTGTTTCCTTCAAATTCCTTCCTATAAGCGAGCTTCCGAAGAAGTTTATTATAATTTTGTTCCAATATCTCTACAGTCTTTGAAGTTAAGTTATCATTGTCAAGCATTCTTAAGTAATGAGCGTTAAGGCTATTCATCTTAGCAAAATCAAGCTTAGAAGGTGATTTACCGAGTGAATCAAGATTAAACCAGTCTATAGCCTGAGTCATTGAGATAATTTCATCATTGCCGTGACTCCATCCAAGACGCAGTAAATAATTACATAAACTTTCCGGTAAATACCCCATATCCTTATAAGCTTCAACGCCTAATGCTCCATGCCTTTTGGATAATTTTGTTCCGTCTGCTCCATGAATTAACGGTATATGAGTCATGCTCGGTACTGCATATCCGAAAGCCTGATAAATAGCGAGTTGCCTTGCTGCATTGGTTAAATGATCGTCACCTCTAATAATATGAGTTATACCCATATCATGATCGTCTACTACAACGGCTAGCATGTAAGTAGCAGTGCCGTCTGCTCTTAATAGTACCATATCGTCTATATGAGAGTTTTCAATTACTACCTTACCTTGTAAAGTGTCATGAATTGTTATACTACCCTCTCTTGGAGTTTTTAGACGTATTACCGGCTTAATATCAGTAGGATAGATAGATGGATCTTTGTCACGCCACTCGCTATTAAAAATAAAATGCTGTTTATTTTCTAAAGCTTGTTGTCGCTGTCTTTCTATTTCTTCTTGGCTAGTAAAACAATAATATGCTTTACCGTTTTGCAGTAATTTTAGTGCAGCTTCTTTATAAAGATTATGACGTTTAGACTGGAATATAACCTCACCGTTCCAATCAAGCCCTAGCCATTTTAGACCTGAGAATATAGCTTCTACCGCTTCTTTAGTTGACCTTTCTTTATCAGTGTCTTCAATGCGAAGCAAGAACTGACCGTTATGATGCCTTGCGAACAAATAATTAAAAAGGGCGGTTCTTGCCGAACCTATATGTAAAAACCCCGTCGGTGACGGAGCAAATCTAGTAATTACGTTATTATTCATTTATTATCTTTTTTAAATATATACTAAGAACTGTGTCATACCGTGGCTTGCCACGGTATCCAGAAAACAACTAAACATACTAATAATATTAGTATGTTTAACTGGATCCTGCGATCAAGTCGGCTGTGTTGCATGGATCAGTTTTTGCGTCATTGCGAGGAAATTGCATAGCAATTGACGAAGCAATCCAGTAAAAAATGCTAAAAATTAGCATTTTTTTATTATTTTTCTGGATTGCCACGCTCCTTACAGTCGCTCGCAATGACGATTCGGTACTCATGCAACAAGGCTGATCAAGTTAGCTAGGATAACACATACTCTTTCTCCCCAAACACATAAAATAATTTACGTCTATATCATCGCTTAATTTCCACTCATTTTTAACCGGATCATATACCAAGCCTTTCAGCTCTTTAATTTCAATTTTGGTATCCGTAAGCATTTCGTAAATTTCCAACGGTTTTAGGAATTTGCTATAATCATGAGTGTTTTTTGGTACCCAACCTAAAATATATTCGGCAACTATTATTCCAAGTATATAAGCTTTTTTAGTACGGTTAATCGTAGAAATTATTGCCATACCGTTTGGCTTAATATGCTTCACCAAATTTAGTATAAATTGCTGTACGTTTTCTACGTGTTCAATAACCTCAAGACAAATTACCACATCATATAGCTTGTCACTTGCTAATTCTTCTATAGTAGATTGTAAATAATTTATCTTTACGCCGTTTTCCTTAGCATAAGCAGTTGCCGTTTCAATATTACTTTGCAGTGCATCAATGGCTGTAACGTTAAAACCTTGAGCCGCTAAAGGCGTTGCAATTAACCCTCCACCGCAACCGACGTCTAATATTTCTAATTTAGAAATATTGTTAGACATCTTCTCACACTCTACTTCTATAGGTAATTTGTGCTTCAATCTGCTGCTCGCATCCTCACGTACTGCTATGTACGCTGCGGTGCTGTGCTGCATGTTTCCTACAAATTCCTCTCTATAAGCGAGTTTGGAAAGGTGTCTATTGTAATGCGTAGTTATTTTCTCTATTATATATTCAAGGCGAATAGGGTTTATTCGGTGTAAGATACTGAATTCTCCGTCCTTATTCCACCAATTATGAGAAATTTTCTCAAATTTTTCTAATTCTTTTTTATCGATTGAAGACATAGTCTATGATTCTTTCCAATGTCATCCCGTGGCTTGACCACGGGCTCCATAAGTACAGCCTAAGAACTTTAGTGGATCCCGTGGTCAAGCCACGGGATAACAAGAGGCCATACAACAAACATATATAATATACTCAGATGACTTTAATAATACTAGCATTAATTTTAATTAGCTGCATATTTGCCCCGCTTGGCTGCATTGCCCTATGGAAGAGATATATTTATTTCGGTGACGGGCTTGCTCATAGTAGTTTTTTAGTGGCTAGCATAAGTATTATAGCACATGTTCCATTAATATATTCAGGAATAATAGTTGCAATTCTTTTTTCGTTTTTTGTGTTTATTTTTAAAAATAATTCTGAAAAAAACGCAGTTATTAATTTGATTTCTAGCTTTATGCTAGCTGTTGCTTTAGTTATTAATTATTTTACTTCTTTGCAGAATAATATAGTAAATTTGTTGTTTGGGGATATTTTATCCGTATCTTTTAATGATTTGATGATACTTGCAATAGTGCTAATAACTATTATAGGCTTTATAGTATATTTTTATAATCAAATTCTTCTTATCATTATCAATAGAGATATTGCCGTCATAAAAGGCTTAAAGGTTAATATTATTGAGCTAATATTTTTACTTCTTCTCTCATTATCGGTATTTTCTGCTATAAAGATTGTCGGAGTACTTATGGTAACTGCTATTTTACTTATTCCTGCAATGATTGCACGGTTTGTAGCATATAGCCCCTCCCAGATGATTATAATATCAATTCTTATATCTTTATTTATTAATTTTTGTGCTGCATTTAGCTCTTTCTACTTTGATTTACCTTTAACTCCATTGTTTATTATATTAGGTACGTTTATTTATGGTTTGTTGTATTTAAAGTGATTATTATGAACAAAAATGAATTTACTGAATATGTCAAAGAATTGTTAGAACAATATGGTTCAGTAGCCGTTCGTGTAATGTTTGGTGGATATGGTATATATAAGGGTGGTGTTATGATAGGAATTATTAAGAGCAATGAATTATATTTTAAGTCAGACCTAAGCACTTATGAATATTTTCAATCTTTCGGTTCTGAGTCATTTGTATATCAAAGTAAAGGAACTCTATCATATTGGAAGGTGTTATCTGAAATTATGGAGGATCAAGAGTTATTAGGTAAGTGGTTTAAATTAGTTTTGAATGTTGCTATTAATAGTCAAAAGAAACAATAAATGTCGCCCCGTGGTTTGACCAGCGTTGTTGTGTGTGACGTTTTTTTCCGTCATTGCGAGAAGACGCCATAGGCGTCGACGACGAAATCTCAGGCACGATTCCTGAGATTGCCACGCTCCTTGCAGTCGCTCGCAATGAAGTTAGAATCTATCCACGTTTTTCATAATCTCAAGATAATCAATTTTGCCGCTTGTAAGTAGAGGTATTTCTGAATCGGTAATAATTACTTTCGGTAAATGTAGTAAAGAAATTTGAGCTTTAGATACAGTATCTGCAAAGTTCTCTCTATTTATATTGGAACCGGTAGTAAGTAAAATAATCTTTTCTTCGTGCGTTTTATCGGGAATAGAAATAGCAGCGTGCAAGGAATCAGGATCAATTTCGCTTGCAAGTTCTTCAATTTTTGTAAGAGATATCATTGCCCCTGCTATTTTAGCAAAGTGTTTTAAACGTCCTAGAATTGTTATATATCCTTCAGAATCGATTTTGACTATATCGCCTGTGTCGTACCATTCTTTATAAGTACGGTGACCTTCTAAGTCCAAGTAACCAAGCATGATGTTAGGACCCTTAATGAATAAACGTCCCCCTTCATTTATTCCCTCTACTTTCTCAAGCTTATAATCAATTTTCGGTAATAATCTTCCTACCGTGCCTGCTTTATTATGCATAGGGGTATTGCAAGCTATAATAGGTGAGGCTTCTGTAATCCCATATCCTTCAAAAATACGTATGCCATACTTATTAAGCCAAAATTGTCGTGTAGATTCTTTTAATTTCTCGCTACCGGCAAATATATAGCGTAATGAGTAAAAATCATATGGGTGCGCGTAATTAGCATAACCGTTTAAAAAAGTATCGGTAGAAATTAATATAGTTGCTCCAATATCGTATATAACTTCAGGAATGCTACGATAATTTAGTGGAGAAGGATATAGAAACAGCTTAATACCGTTGAAAGTTGTAATAATTGCACCACTAAGACCAAAACAATGAAATAGCGGTAGCGCATTAAATACTATATCTTCAGGGCTAAAAGGTACTTTAGCAGTTATTTGATATCTATTAGTTTGTAAATTTCTGTGAGATAATAATACGGCTTTAGGTTCACCTTCAGTACCCGAAGTAAAAATTATCACTGCCGGTTTTTCGTCATCACGATTACGACAAAAATAATTGTAATAAGTTTGGGCACAATAACTTCCTATTTTTGCTTTTAGTTTTAGAGCTGTACCAATCTGATTTTTAAAATCTTCTAAATATATTATTTTAATACCGAAATCTAATAAGTTAGTTATTAATTCATGTAAATTTACTTTCTCAATAAATTGTTTTGAAGTGTAAACTACTTTAATTTGTGCAAGTTTACAGGAGTTAATAATAGTATTTATGCCGCTGCTCCAGTTAATTATAGCAGGAACATAACCGCTAGATTGCATAGCGTAAAAAGTAATTAACGTATTCGTGGTATTAGGCAACATTAAGCCTAAATTTCTGCCAAAGATATTATTCTTTTTGATTAAATCACCTAGGATAAAAGATTTTAATATTAAATCTCGATAAGTAACCGCATTATTTTCAAAATCATCAACTATTTTTTTCTTAAATCCATGAATTTTAGCAGCTTCTATAAGAGATGAGAATACAGTATTTTTATAGTCTGAACTCTCAAACATCATGTCAGCCATGATATCATAAAGAGTCCTAGATATATAACTGCGTCGTTCTTGATTGCTTGTAGCATCCATATTAGCAAATTTTACCGGCGGTAAAACGGTTATAGTAATTTTAGGAAATATTTTTCTTTTTAATATGTTTTTTAATTTTGATAAATGAGTAAATTGAGTACCGTCTATTCTAACCGGTAAGACGGTAGCACCGGCTTTATCGGCAATCATTCCCGGTCCTTCGTATATTTTCATTAAAGAGCCGGTAACGCTTATTCTACCTTCAGGGAAAATTGCTACTTTCTGATCCTTTTGTACTTCTTTTACTAAAGTCTTTATTGCCATTGGGTTACTTGGATCAACCGGCAAAGTTCTTGCCATACGTAAAAACGGTTTAATCCACCATATTTTTTGTATATCGGGACTAATTGCAAAAGTCATTTCTTCTCGTAAGTAAGTAGCAATTAGCGGCGGATCTAGATATGAAATATGGTTAGCGACCACTACTACTTTTTTACCTGCTTTTTGAAAATTTTCAAATCCTTTAACTTCAACCTTATACATAAGATCAAAACAGATTTGGAATATTCTTCGCAATAGCTTAAATGGAATAATTTTAACTTCAGGTATTAAACGGTAAATATGTATAGTAACAATTATATTAGCTAGGCTAATAAATAATATAATCCAGGGTATAGTGAAATTTAGGTAAAATAATAAAGATAGAATTATTGTTGATCCCACCATGAAAATGGAATTGATAAGATTGTTAACGGCAATAATTCGACTACGATGAGTAGGGTTTGCGTAATGCTGTAATATCGCAAAAAGAGGAACGATATATAATCCGCCTATTGCCGCTAAGAACAATAAATCTATAACTATGCGCCAATTATGTCTTTTCGATAAAAATACTAAAATACTTTTTAGCTGAGTAGGTTCGTAGTTAACTGAGCTAATTCTACTTGCAAAGAATAAATCAATACCGAAAATACTAATGCCTAGGGCTGAAATAAATAGATATTTAACGGTAATCTCATCTTCAAATATTTTGCTACATAAAAACGAACCGATCCCAACACCAAGCGAGAAAACCGCTAAAAATAAATTAGCAACATTCTCATCAGCTTTAAAAGTTATCTTAGCAAGTAAAGGTATTTGAGAAATTATAGCAGCTCCGATAAACCAAAACCATGAAATACCAAGTATAGCTAAATATATCTGTTTTTTTGCTTTGGCATATTTAATCATATTTATGCTTTCATCTATAATATTAAAATTTATTTTAATATCACGATTTACATTTTTAGATTTTTGGGAAAAAAGGCTTGTAATAAAGCCGAGAAAAGCGATGGTAATTAAAGAATAAATTATAAAATTATTGCTGATTGTATAATAGCTGCCGATTATAGTACCGATAAAAATACCGATAAAAGTTCCGGCTTCAACAAAGCCGTTAGCTCCAAGTAGTTCGTCTTTATTTAGGTGATCAGGTAATACGCTATATTTGATTGGACCGAAAAAAGTAGAATGTATACCCATTAAGCAAATAGAACAAAACAGGATTAACAGATTATTATGATGAAATCCATAAATTGCAAAGGCAATTATACCGATTTCACAAATCTTAATAATTTTAATAAGATTTGCACGCTCGTATTTATCGGCAATTTGTCCTGCTATGCTTGCGAATATTATAAAAGGTAATACAAAAGTAGCATTAGCAATTAAAACAAGTAGATTATTATATTTACCTAAAGCTCCTGAAATACCATAAGTTATAAGGATTACCAGAGCATTTTTTAATATATTATCATTAAGACAACCGCATAACTGCACTATAAAATTCGGTAAAAATCGTCTATCTTTGAAAAGATATAATTTGTTTGTGTCCATGATATAAAATATTTTAAATGCCAATTTTATTGGGTGACTCTTATGTCATTCCCGTGAAAACAGGAATCCAGTAATTAAAAAATATAAATACAGTAAGTTTTTAAAACTAAAAACTTGATTTATCTCGTTTTACCCTGGATTCCCGCGTAGGCGGGAATGACATAAGCAAGCTATGCAACAAAACCTAAACTCCCCAAATATTAGCAATTTATATTAATATGTCAAATGTGGTGCTTATTTACTTTTTGTTTCTAAGCGTCTTGATTTTATTAATGCATCTACAAGAGAAATGTTTTCGTCCGTAGAATCAGTGTAATTTTTTACTATTGTTTGTAATGCAGATAAAGCTTGGTTTGTAGTATCTTTCGTTTTAACTTTCTTTCTTCTTTGTAAATTCTTTTTTAAGGCAGTTGATAAATTATCAAATTTAGCCGGTGATTTGGCTTTTTTCGGTGCTTCTTTGATAGCTTTGGTAGATGACATAAATAATTATCTTTTCACATTAGCATTATTATATTATATTATGGGTATTTTGGAAAATAAAACTATAAGTAATCTATGAATCAAAGTAATATAATCTCTCCTGAGTTACTGGATGAGAGAAGAAATATTGCAAGGCAAGGGGGCGGTGAAGCTAGGATCAACGCACAACATCAAAAAGGTAAGTTAACTGCACGAGAACGCATAGAAGTATTATTAGATCCGGATAGCTTTACCGAAACAGGTATGTTTGTATCCCATAGATGCAATAATTTTGGGATGCAGGATAAAAAGTTTTTAGGTGACGGCGTTGTAACGGGACACGGTACGATAAACGGTAGGTTGGTATTTATTTATAGCCAAGATTTTACCGTACTCGGCGGCTCTCTCGGCGAATATCATGCTAAGAAAATCTGTGATATTATCAATCAAGCTATAGAAACTGGTGCTCCCGTAATCGGTATTAACGACTCAGGGGGAGCAAGAATTCAAGAAGGGGTTGATGCTCTAGCCGGATACGGTGAATTATTTCAGCGTAATGTTTTAGCGTCGGGTGTCATCCCTCAAATTACCCTAATTATGGGCCCTTGTGCCGGTGGTGCGGTATATTCTCCTGCCTTAACCGATTTTATATTTATGGTTAAGAATAGTTCTTATATGTTCGTAACCGGTCCCGATGTAGTAAAAACCGTTACGGGTGAAGAAGTAAGCCAAGAAAAGCTCGGCGGTGCTAGGATGCATACCACTAAAAGCGGTGTTGCCGATCTTGCATTTAACAATGATATAGAAGCATTGCTTGAAATTCGTAAATTCTTTAATTTTCTTCCGTCATCCAATCGTAGTCCTCTTCCTGTTCGTTCGACTGTTGATCCTGCCGATAGAGTTGATATGTCTCTTAGCACGTTAATACCTAACACTCCTAATAAACCTTATGATATGAAAGAGCTTGTTGAGCGTATCGTTGATGAGGGAGAATTTTTTGAACTACAACCTGATTTTGCTAAGAATATCATTATTGGCTTTGGTTATATGGAAGGTTATCCGGTAGGATTTGTGGCTAATCAGCCTTTGCATTTAGCAGGATGTTTAGATATAAATGCCTCAAGAAAAGCAGCAAGATTTGTTAGATTTTGTGATGCTTTCAATATTCCTATAGTAAGCCTTGTTGATGTGCCTGGATTTCTGCCTGGTACATCCCAAGAGCATGACGGTATTATTAAACACGGGGCTAAGCTGTTATACGCTTATGCGGAAGCTACAGTGCCGAAGATTACTGTAATTACCCGTAAGGCTTATGGAGGTGCTTATATAGTTATGAACTCCAAGCATCTTAGAGGCGATATAAACTATGCTTGGTTTAATTCGGAAATCGCTGTTATGGGGGCAGAGGGAGCAGCCGAGATAATATTTAAGGAAGAATGCAAAAACCCTGAAGCTAAAAAACAAAAAATAGATGAATATAGGAAAGTAGTAACTTCGCCTTTTGTTGCGGCATCTAGGGGATATTTGGATGATATTATAAGACCGCAAAATACCAGATGGCGAATATGTAAGGCGTTAAATTTCCTGCGTACTAAAAAAGTAGAACTGCCTTGGAAGAAGCATGATAATTTGCCGCTTTAGCTGTCATCCCGTGGCTTGACCACGGGATCTCAGAATATACAGTCTGTGACACAAGACCCCGTGGTCAAGCCACGGGGTGACATTAGGATACAAAAAACTATGAATAAACCATTATTTGATAAAATTTTAATTGCTAATCGTAGCGAAATCGCCGTTAGGATAATACGTACCTTAAAAAAGATGGGGATAAAGTCGGTTGCAGTATATTCTGAAGCAGATACAAACTCAATGTATGTGCAGCATGCAGATGAGGCTTATTATATAGGTGATTCCCCTGCAACGGAAAGTTATTTATCTATTAAAAATATTATTTCGGCGATTCGTGAAAGTGGCGCCAGCGCAGTACATCCAGGTTACGGTTTTTTATCAGAAAATCCAAATTTTGCCAATATTCTTAAAAGAGAAGGTGTTGTTTTAATAGGACCGAGTGCCGGAACTATTAAAAAAATGGGTGATAAAATCGAAGCAAAAAAGATAGCGATAGAAGCCGGAGTTAGCACCGTGCCAGGTTATATGGGAACTATAAACGATGTTAAACAAGCTATAGATATTGCTAAAGAGATTGGTTTTCCGGTAATAGTAAAAGCGGCTGCCGGCGGCGGTGGGCGTGGTATGAGAGTAGTGAATAATCCCGCTGAAATGGCCAATGCTTTTGAGTCGGCAAAGCTTGAAGCAGCCAATAGTTTTAGTGACGATAGATTATTTATTGAGAAGTTAATTCAAACTCCCCGTCATATCGAAATTCAGCTCATTGCCGATCAATACGGCAATAGTGTATGTCTCGGAGAGCGGGAATGTTCAATACAGCGTCACCATCAAAAAGTAATTGAAGAAGCACCAAGTTCTTTTATTACTGAAGATATAAGGCAAGAAATGTATCGGCAGGTAATATCCTTATCTCAAAAAGTGGGATATTATTCGGCCGGTACCGTTGAGTTTATAGTAGATAGCAATAAAAATTTCTATTTTTTAGAGATGAATACTAGGTTGCAAGTCGAGCATCCTGTTACTGAGCTAATTACCGGTATAGATATCGTTGAAGAGATGATACAAATCGCAGCCGGCGAGAAATTATCATTTACGCAAGATGATGTAAAATTAAAAGGTTGGGCATTTGAATCACGAATTTGTGCCGAAAACCCAAGCCGAGGTTTCTTACCTTCTAGCGGTAGAATTACAGCTTATTCCGAACCTGCAAAGAGTCCTAATATCCGTATAGATACAGGGATTGGGCTTGGCGGCGAAGTAAGTATGTTTTATGACTCAATGATTGCAAAATTATGTACTTACGGTGAAACAAGAGAGCAGGCAATTGAGCTAATGCATTCTGCTTTGAGTTCTTATATAATTAACGGTATTGCTCATAATATCAGTTTCTTAGAAGCGGTAATGCTACATCCACGCTTTGTTAGCGGCGATATTTCTACTGCCTTTATTCAAGAAGAATATCCTGACGGTTTTTCTGGAGCTAGTCTAACTTCAGAAGTAACTACCGTATTTTTAGCAACGGCTATTTTTATTTATATATCGGAGCAAAGACGTGCTTCTTTAATTTCCGGCAATATTAACAATCAGGCTAACAAAATAGGTACAAGGTGGGTAGTAACTATCGATGATAAACTATTTCCCGTATTAATTACACCTGTTGAAAACGGCTATAATATACGTCACGAAAGCGATAGAATATATATTCGTAGTAACTGGAATTTAGGTAATGAACTTTTTACGGCTATAATTAATGGTAAAAAGACAAATGTGAAAATTGAGAATATCAGAACCGGTTATTTATTATCGCATGCCGGTATTAGCGTAAAGGCCTTTGTACGCTCTCCTCGTATATCAGAACTTGAAGCGTTGATGGTCTCAAAAGTAGTGGTGGAAGAAAGCTCCGAACTACAAGCTCCTCTAAGCGGTCAGATTGCTGCGATAAAGGTGAAAGAAGGGCAGGAAGTGACGGCAGGACAAGAAATTATGATTTTAACTGCTATGAAAATGGAAAACCTGATTCTTGCTGAAAGAGACGGAAAAATAGCTAAAATTTTTGTTAATGAAAAGGATAATGTTGTAAGAGGGCAGGTATTATTAGAATTTGCTTGATATATTATGTTCTGTAAAGGAAAATTCAATTATTTATATTTTCAGATATTTTTTAGCGAAAATTAATAAGATGTTTGCAGTAATAGTTGTTCCTATTTCAAAACAATCTTATAATTTGCAGCAAAGAAGAGCAAAAATAGATTAATTTAAGTTTCCTTCACAGAACATAATATATTGTTTTTCGCTTATAATTCGCTACTATAGTAAACTCAGCTCCATTTTATGAAAAGCGTAAGGGTAGAGCCTATATATTAATAGGCAAGACAACGAACAACGAAGTACAAAATGGAGATCAGTTTACTATATTCATTTATTTAGAATTAATTAAGTCAAAATTTTTCTCAATAACTGAAATATTTGAGCTAGCTTTTTCAAATAGATAATGATCTTTGTTTACCTTATTATATGCCTCTACAGCTTCTATAAATTCTTCTTGATTAAGGTAACACTCTCCTAAATAATATTGTGCTTCTTGATAATAATTAGAGCTTTTGTGTATTTTACTATACATGTCTATAGCTTCTTTATAATTTCTCATTCCTAAAATCATTATTTCCTTCCGTAAGATTTGGATGAGCCATGGTTCCTCCGTATTTTAATTAGATTTTTTTATAAAAAAGTATATATTATCATGAAATATGATTCTCATGTTTCGTGGTAATATATATCTAATAAATATGCAAGAGGTTTTGTCATCATTGTGAGGAAAAATTGTAAGTTTTGATTAAGCAATATAGTTAAAAATACTAATATTATTAGTATTTTTAACTAGACCCCGTGGACAAGCCACAGGGTAACAATTAGGAAACTGGTCCACGCAACAACGTTTATGCGGGAATGACATAAGAGCAGGCAATGAAGCAATCTTATTGTAGGAATGACATTATTAAAGCTCAGAATCAAATATTTTTATATCACCGCCTAAAGACGTTTCTTCATCAAGTCCCTCAAGGGCAAAAGTGCGAAATATACCTGATTTAGAAGGAGTGTGTTCTAACCTAGAGCCTGTGTTAGGTTTTTCAGTTTCAACCTTAAAATCAGAAACATAGCCCTCGTCTTCTACTACAGTATTTGTATTTATTGGAATTTTCTTCCCGCTAGAATAATCTTCTAACAGTGCTTTAATTTCTGCGAAATTTTGTAAATCTTTAGATAGTTATTTTTTGAATTTAGAAAATTTTTGCTTTATTTGTTCTGATGATAAATTCTTATATCCGTCATAATGTGATGATATACTTGTTTTTGATATCCTCTCTAATATATATTGGTGGTTAGGATTATTAGCGTTTTCACACAATGTAGAAATCTCAGTGATTTGGGTTAGTTGACACGATACATCGCTATGTAAGTTATCTTTTTCCCATCCTTTAACATTATAGTTAGCACCGTGTTTAAGTAAATATTTTACTATTGTGACCTGCCCATACTCTGATGCAAGCATTAAAGGTGATACATCTGTATTGCCGTTAATCGTTGCCCCTGCATCTAATAATGTTTTTACCGCATTTAAATTACCGTATATTATTGCTACTTCTAGAGCTACATCTAAATTAGCATTTTTAGATAAAAGATACTTTGCAATTTCTTTTCTATTTTTTAAATTTCGCGGCACTTAATGGTGTGTTAAAACGATATTCAGTATTAACATCAAAACCTTATATTTCAACAAATTTTTTAATTACTGCAAGCTTATTTTCGTTTATTGCTTTAAAAAAGATTTGCTTATGAAGATCGTTTACATTTTGACCACCTTGTGCTGCTTCTTCTAAGGTTGTATTTAAATAAGTTGCTCCTTTTAATATTTGTAAGGTTCTTCCAAACCGGCAGTAACATTTATTGTATTAGAACCATAATGACTAAAATTTACATTCGCTTCTTTTTCTTCTACAAAATACTTTACTAAAATTAAACTTTTATTGTGTATTGCTTGTATTAGGCTGGGATTAGGTTCAAACGTAAGATGATTAAGTAAATATTCAGCTTGTGCATTATTGTTTTTAAGTGCAAATTCTAATGCTTTGTATTTCTTTGCAATGTAAGGTCTTCCATGAGATTTATTTTATTTAAATTCGGATCATCTAAGCTAGCTATAATATTTAATTCTGTCCCGTCTTTAGGATGAAACGCATCAAAATATTGTTTTAAATACCCTAGAGTTATTACATTTTCTGTTTTAGTAGTTTCCGGCTTAGTAGTTCTTTTAATTTGAGAACCCCCTGGAGCTGTGGAGGAGTTGTGCATGATAATTTACCTTAAATTAATTTATAGCGTGCGTACTATAGATTAATCTAAGTAAATTATCAATATCTTAATTGATAGTAAAATAATTTACGATTTCTTAACTTTAAGTTGTATTTGATGGTTCTCTAATTCTACTTTACTTACATAATCAGGCGTGAAATTTTTAGCAAACTCGCCTAAAGTTTGTTCTTTAATAAAGTCTCCATAATTATCAATTATCTTAGATAAATCAAACTCGCTTATTATCTCAATTAAAATCCTGTCAGTGATAGAGAAATCAGCATCTTTTCGAGCCTGTTGTATAAAGCGTACAATGTCTCTTGCGTATCCTTCTGCTCTTAACTCAGGTGTTAGCTCTAAATCAAGTATTAACAAGCTACTATTATTCTCAAAACTTGCTGCTCCTTTGATATGTGAATACGGCTCTAAAACTAGCTTATATTCGTCACTATTTAAGGTTTCACCGCATATAGCTAAACCGCCCGCGATAGCTTCCCACTCACCTTTTTTAGAAGCGGCTATAATCTCTTTCATTTTATGCGGCAAACGTTTACCAAGCATTGGGAAATTAATCGATAGTTTTTTGCTTGCGTAATTCTCTAGATCGTCACGATAAATTACCGCCTTAACATTAATTTCATCTTTAATTAAATCTTCAAAGTCTTTGAGGTTGTTATTATGTTTACTGATAATAGCTATGCTAGCAAGTGGCTGCCTTACCCTGATATTTTCAGTGCTTCGGATAAATAGGCTATTACTGCAAATATCAAGCACGTTATCCATAGTAGCAACCAGCTCGTGATTTATTTCAAAGTCTGAGAGAGTAGGGTAGTTGCAGAGATGTACGCTAATCGCGTCATTGCGAGGCACTGAAAGTGCCGTGGCAATCTTATGAGATACTCCTGAAATTGCTTTGTCAAGATTTGTGTCTTTCCTCGCAATGACGTTTGATTTTCCTGAGAGTACCATGTCGTTACGCTCCTCACAATGACGTAATCCCTTATATATCGCTTCCGAAATTATAGGCACTAGTGCCGACATCGCAATAGCCATGGTGTCTAAACATGAATATAGAGTATTATAAGCATTTTGCTTATCTGTATCTTTTTCGCTTTTCCAAAATCTAGTTCGGCTTCGTCTTATATACCAGTTATTCAACACTTCAAAAAATTCTGAAACTGCATGATAAGCTGTTTGCGTATCGAAATTATCTAAGCTCTCTTCAATTTTTTGTACGGCTATTTTAAGCTTAGATAATATATAAACATCAAGTACGTTTTTAGAGCTAAAATTAAGCTTGCCTTTAAGCGAATCAGCATTAGCATACATCGTAAAGAAATGGTAAGCATTCCATATAGGTTTGATAAATAGACGAAGCGTATCAAATACCATTTTGCCGTCTTTATCAATTAATAGCTCCTGACCTTTAACCACGTTTGAAGATAACATTGTAACTCTTAAAGCGTCAGAGCCGTATTTATCAAATAGCTCCAGCGGATCGGCGTAGTTATTAAGACGCTTTGAAAGTTTTTGACCTGTAGCGTCTAAAATTACGCCGTGGCATATACAGTTTAAAAACGGTGGGCGATCAAATAAAGCGGTAGATAGCACCATTAAGGTATAAAACCATCCGCGTGTTTGAGCTGAATACTCAACTATAAAATCAGCCGGAAAATGATCCTCAAACCACTCTTTATTTTCAAAAGGGTAATGGGCTTGTCCATATGGCATTGAACCGCTTTCAAACCAGCAATCAAACACGTCTTCTATTCTACGCATTGTTGATTTACCGGTTGGATCGTCGGGATTTGGTCTTGTCAGTTCATCGATAAACGGACGATGTAAATCAGTAACTTTAACACCAAAATCTTTCTCTAATTCCTCTATAGAGCCGTAAACGTCTATGCGTGGATATTTTGGATCATCGGACTTCCATACAGGCAGCGGCGTTCCCCAGAATCTATTACGGCTTATCGACCAATCACGAGCATTTTCAAGCCACTTACCAAATAAATTATCTTTAACATGGAAAGGTATCCAGTTAATTTGCTGATTTAACTCTACAATTCTATCTTTAAACTGCGTAACCTTTACGTACCATGACGGAACAGCCTTATATATAAGAGGCGTATCTGTTCGCCAGCAATGAGGATAATTATGAATATACTGCTCGGTTTTTAGCCAATTTCCTTGCTCTTTCAGTTTGATTATTATTTTGTCATTTGCATCAAATACTTGTAAGCCTTCTAAATCAGGAATTTCTTTAGTGAATTTACCGCTATTATCAACAGGACAAACAAGCTCAATACCTTTCGATTCACAAAGTATTTGGTCATCTTCACCAAAGCCTGGAGCCATATGTACGACTCCCGTGCCGTCACCCTCAACTACGAAATCGCCTGCAAATATCTTGAAGCTGTTTGGATGATTTTCGAAATAGTCGAATAAAGATTTATAGTTCAATCCTTGAAGTTCTGAGCCTTTAATTATCTCAAAATTTTCTTCACCGCTAAGTCCTAATTCTTTAGCATATTTAGAGACGGAAGAGGCAGCTATTATATAACAAATATCATTTTTAGGGACTAATGCATAATCTATATCACTACCGACTGCTAAGGCTAAATTTGACGGCAATGTCCAAGGTGTCGTCGTCCAAGCGAGTATACGGTATTCTTTAAAAGATCCTGTGGTCGTAGCCACGGGATGACATAGTACAAAACTCACCGTTACAGCTTTATCGGCTCGCTCACGATAAGAATTATCAAGTCTTGTTTCAAAATTAGAAAGCGGTGTTTCGCATGCCCAAGAATAAGGCATTACCCGCATAGATTCATACAATAGCCCCTTATTATATAACTCCTTAAATGCCCAAAGTACGGATTCCATAAAATTCTTATCCATCGTTTTATAAGAATTTTTAAAATCCACCCATCTTGCTTGACGAGTTACATATTCTGCCCAATCATTAGCATATTTCATTACCGAAGCTCTGCAATGTGCATTAAACTTCTCTATACCAAAATTAGCTATTGCAATATGTCCTGAAATGCCAAGTTCTTTCTCTGATTGCATTTCAGCAGGAAGACCGTGACAGTCCCAGCCAAAGCGACGCTCGACTTTCTTACCTTTTACGGTTTGGTATCTAGCATATACGTCTTTAATAAAGCCGGTAAGCAAATGACCGTAATGCGGCAAACCGTTTGCAAAAGGCGGGCCGTCATAAAAAATAAATTCTGATTCTCCATTTCTATCATCAATAGATTTTTGGAATATATTATTGTCTTGCCAAAATTTTAGTATCTCTCGCTCTAAGCCTGCAAAATCAGCATTCGAGCTAACTTCAGGATAATATTTAGTATTTGTCATTATTTTAGAAATTATTTTTAAAAATATCTTAATTATATGCAAGAGAGGTCATAATACAAGAATTTTTAAGGTATTTAAGAAAGTAATAAGGTGTATTACAGATTAAAAGATGATATAGAAATTTTGTCTAACTCAATTCATTTCACTATTAGTTACTACCTATCGTTTCAGCTTCATAAGCCTATAATATTTGTGCTTCGTATCCTAAATACTTCCACTCTTCGTTTCAATATTTAAACATTACTTCAATTCTAGTATATTTTGTTAAATCGCTAAGGCACTGTGCTTTAGAATCACTTTCTACTTTATTACTTAAATTTAGTAGGAGCTTTTGTTTTTGCTCTAATTAATAGTTTTAAGAGCTAGCAAAATCGCAGATTTTAAATATTAAATTCTTTATTGTTATCTGTATACTATTAATATCTTCATTATATTTCACTTCGTTAAATTTTTTCACTTGAATCTCTTTATACTCAGGTACATTCTTATATTTAGTAACAGTACGGCTCTTTCTCGTCTCTTTCTCTATCCGTGCTTTTTTATAAATTGGTTCATAGCCCTTAATTTGCATTCATACGTTATAATTTAATAGTTGGATATATAAATTGGTTTTGCTAAAGAAATATCATCATAAGTTTTTAATTTTTTCCTAGGTGGATAAGTATATATTGGCTTCGGCTCGATTTGTTTAGTTTCTTCTATAAGCTCTTTTTCTAAATATTGTTGTTCTTCGGTATAGGCGATTTATTTTAAACCTACATATTTCTTTTCTGTTTTATAAGAATAATATTTGTCATCATTTATCTTCTCTTGAAGATCTAAATTATTTTTATACGCTTTAGCAAGTTCAGAGAAAAGTATCTTTAGTGTTTTTGAATTTTCACCGAAATAACTTATAGAGATAACTTGATTATTAACTAATGTTCTATCATGTTCTTTATTAGAACATTCTTTTTTAAATTGAGTTTTCATATTATGTGAATTAGCGAATCACAACAATATTGCAACTTAATTGTAAGCTAGCCCAAGCTTTGTCTGCTGTATATATCGGATAATTTTTCCTGTCCTTTTTCTTCCGCAAGTAAAGCCATCAAGGAAGAAGAATCAAGAATTATTGTTATGAGAAGACATTATTGGGTTACAAGTTAAAATTTAGAATTTTCTTTATTCGCTTCTTGATATTTCTGCTTTAAAAATTCATTAACAAATGATTCTGATTTAGAACCATGTTGTTTAAACAATGCTTGAGCTTCTTTTACAGCCTTATGACAAGTGATTAAATGTAATTCATTATTAACTTTATTTATAAGTTTCAATAGCATTTTTATATTTGATATGGAGTTAATATTACCCATTAAGCATATCTACGTAAACATTCTAACTATGGGGATCTTTGAAGGAGCGAGTAATTTTTTTATCTGTGAGAAAGTTTTTACTATATTTGCTACGGCAGTCTCAATCAATTTATCGGTTTCAATATAATTTTCCGATTCGTCTTGGATATAAAAAAGAATAGATGAAACATAAACTGAGAGCAATAAGCTTCTTTTTGTATAATAGTTAAAATCAAAAGATTTATCACCGGCATAACGCCAAATAGCATCACAACTACGGAATGCAACTTCAGTTCCTTGTATTGGATTTAATGCAAAATAAGCGGCATTCTTACTATGAATAATAGGCAGTACGGTTTTGACCCTAATCTTTACGGCTAAAGATATTTTTTCTCTTATTTTTGATGGTTCTGCTATTATCTTTAAGCTTTCTAGCATAATATTATCTAAATACTCTTCCAAGAATCCTACTATTTCGGATAAACCTTCTGGAAAAACTATTAAGCTATAGCCTTTTGTGAAACCGCATTTTTCTTCTGCTTCTTTGAGTAGTTTATTATTCCATTCATTAAACGGTAATAATTCTAATAAAGATTGCACGAAGCTTATTTTTTTGATATGGTGTTCTTCTTGAATGCTCATATTTTTAACCTTGACATATAACTGAATTATAGGGTATAGTTCAATAAACCACAATATCTTTTAAGGAGAGTAATTTTAGTGATATTAGTAAATGTTCACGCCGGTAATTGTGATAATACGCTTAAGAATTTTAAGAAAAAGCTACAAAGAGAGCTTTATTTTCGTAAGATGAAAGAACAGCGTTATTATGAAACACCTTCAGCGAAGCGTGTTCGTAAAGCACAAGAAGCAGCAAGAAGACAGAGAAAATTTGCTCGTAAAAAAATGTTTGATGAATAAAATTTCAAACAATTTTCATACTAAATATAAAGCTAGAAATATTATATATTTCTAGCTTTTTTTATTGTCATCTAGTTGCTTGACCATGTGTTGTACGAACGTTCAAGATGTTATTCCTGCGAAAGCAGGAATCCAAAAAATAGCCATACAAAATTTTACGTATTTGATGAAATAAATATAATAAAAAAACAAGTTTTTATATGTTTGACTGGATTCCCGCTTCTGCGGGAATAACATAAAAACAATCAATGCAACAACACCCCGCTTTTGCAGAAATGACAATAAGGTACTTAAAACTTGAAATATTTTCAATTAGCTTTTTTTTTATGTTATAAAGAACTGTTATAGTCATATAAACAGTATCTATGCTTAGTTATCTTAAACAAAATTTACGTTCTTATTTTTCTAGTAGAGTACTAATTTGTACTTTAGCAACAGCAGCTATTATTTTTGCTTGTGCTACTTTTTATGTGATATCTTTAGAATCAAAGAATTTTAGTACGATTATTGGATTTTTATTAGTTGATTTAGCAATTTTTTTAATTTTAGGTGTTTTACTAACTCAAAAATTTTTTACTAAAAATAATAATAACGATAGTTCTAAATTACAAAATCGTATTGTAATTGCCTTTAGTTTAGTTGCAGCTATTCCAACTATAATTGTTTCGGTATTTTCTGTTTATTTTTTTAATCTTAGTGTTCAAGCTTGGTTTGATAAGAAGATTTCTACGGTTCTTGATCAATCTGTGATAGTTGCAGAATCTTATATTGCCGAGCATAAATTACAGCTCAAAGAAACGGCTTTAGCCGTTGCTGAAGATTTAGGCGATATGTATTACGATTTAATTCACAATCCCGCTTTATTTACTAAAACACTTAATACTGAAGCAGAGATGCGTTCGCTTGATGAGGCTATAGTTTTAAACAAATCTACTAATACTATAGTAGCTAATAGTTATTTAAGTTTTTCATTATCATTTGCAACTATCCCTGCACATTTAATTAAAAAAGCGGATTTAGGTGAACCGGTGGAAGTAAAATCCGATCCAACCACAATAAGGATGCTGATTAAATTAAAAGAGTATAATGATGTGTATTTATTAGTCGGTAGATTAGTAGATAATAAAATTATCGACCATGTAGATGCAACTAACGGAGCAGCTGCCGAGTATAATAGCCTTAAAAATGAAATAGATAATATACAGATTAAGTTCTCTATAATGTTTATCTTTATTGCCTTATTACTGCTTTTTGTAGCTATAAGTTTCGGGGTTATATTTACTGCTAAAATAGTAAAACCTATTAAAAAATTAGTTACTGCAACCGATAACGTTAAAGACGGCGATTTAACGGTACAAGTGCCTGAAAATGAAGTAGATAAAGACGAAATAGGCACGCTTTATGTGGCATTTAATAGAATGATTAAGCAGCTTTCTCGCCAGCAGCGTGATTTAGTTATAGCACAGAGGGCTATGGCTTGGTCGGATGTTGCAAAAAAAGTAGCCCATGAAATCAAGAATCCGTTAACTCCTATTTTACTTGCTTCTGAAAGATTGCTGAAGAAATTTAGCCCTGAAATTAAGGAAAGGGTAGAATTTGAAAATTATTTAAAAATGATTATTCGCCATACTAACGATATTAAAAATATAGTATCCGAATTTGTTCTTTTTGC
>NC_016050.1:892500-1283087 GCF_000283595.1 Rickettsia japonica YH
AAATATTAAGGATAAAATATATGAATTACTTAGGATATGGTGGTATTGCTCTTGGAACAATACTTGCATAGTAATATCATTTAATGTGAATAAATCAATATTAGGGGCTATCATTCATGGATTTTTTGGATGGTTTTATATTGTATATTATTTGTTATTTAGAAAATAGACTTCTTGCATAACCTCCTTCTAAAGGTGATTTGTACGTCAATCCGGTACTCGCATCCTCACGTTGCTTGCGTGTACGCTGCGGTGGCAAGTGCTTCCGTCTTTCTTTCAAAGTCCCTCTTTCTAGATAGGTTATGCAAGAAGTCTAATAATAGGCATCATCTACGAGAATAAAAGCTTTAAGTTGCTTTAAAGAGTGAAGTTTGTTAATCTCTATAAAAACATATTTGAGATTATATGATAACTACATATTTAAAGGAAAATAGTTCTATAGTAAAAAATGAAGAATATATTATTAATGAATCCACATTATGGATTGATTTATTCAATATAACAGATGAAGAAAAAGTAATAGTAAAAAATACATTAAATATAGAAATACCGACTTTAAAGGACATATCGCAAATTGAGATTTCTGAGAGGTTATATGTTGAAAATGAGGCGTTATATCTAACTATTACGGAACTCGTTAATAAAGAGCAAGAATTTCCTGAAACACATTCTATAGTATTTATTTTGCATAAATGTTGTCTTATAACAGTTCGTTACGTAGAATTAATACCCTTTAATGACTGTATAAATAAATTTGCTAAGCAGCTTAATAACAAACATAATGCAGAAAATATTTTATTTATGTTACTTCGTAATATGGTAACAAGATTATCGAATATTGTACAGTCGATTAGTATGGATATTGATGATTATGGACGTTTAATACTTGATAATAATATTAATGATTTGCGTATAGATCATACCAATGTATTAAAGAAAATAGGTCGAAAAGGTGATTTACTTTCTAAAAGCCGTGAGTGTTTATTTTCTTTAACTATGGCTATTCAATATATTTTAAAATCTCCACAAATAACTCACAATAAAGCATCTAAGGATCTATTAGATACATTGCTTCGAGACGTAGGCTCAATAATTAATTTTTCACAATTTATATCTAGCGAGATTGCAAGAACCCTAGACGCAGCACTCGGTATGATTGCAATTGAACAAAATAATATTATTAAAATTTTCTCGTTGGTTACTATATTTTTTCTCCCACCCACTTTAATAGCTAGTATTTACGGCATGAATTTTACCGTAATGCCTGAGCTTAAATCACCATATGGTTATCCTATAGCCTTATTCTTAATGCTATTATCTACAATTATTACCTATAAATATTTTAAGAAACGGAAGTGGTGGTAAGTTTTTATTGAGAATAGTTCGATAGAATTTTGCATAAAAATCAATGACCGTATTTTATAGTCAATTGATTTGGACTCACCTACATCATTACTCGTTGCTTTCCTATTAGTTATAGGCTTCGTGCCTTGCGCCTTTTATGCAAATCTCATTGAATGACTATATTACCAACAGTTAAAATTTCTTAAATTTCAATTTAATAATAATTAGGATTTAAATATGAGCGAATTAGATTTTGCAGTAGAAAAGACAAGTTTTATAGTAAGTGTTATTGATGCTATTGAAGAGTATATAAAAGCAGAATTTTTATTTGACTATGAAGAGCAAAAAGAAAATTTTCAATATATCCAAGGTGATTTAAATAATTTTGAATTGCCTGAGATTATTAAAAATTCTGGAGTCATGCAAGAATTCTTTAGATTAAAATCAGAATTTAGGAAATATATTAAAGATAAAAATTATACAATAGAGGATGAATTTTTTGCAGAAATATATAAAAAATCAAGTATATCTATAGAAGAGAAAATTGTAGAAATAGATACAAAAATAGAGCATATTAAAAACGATCAACCTGAAAATGAAGAAAAAAAGGCTTGGGAGTGGAATAAGAGTAATGAATTAGAGCAAAAAGCAATAGAAGAGGTGTATCAGAAAAAACAAGATAAGGAAAGTATAGATAGTTATAAACAATTAGGGGCAAGGGTAAAAGCGGTAAGAGCTAAATCATCAATAGAAAAGATGGAAGATCATTTTTTAGTGAAAGAGAAAATATTAAGTGCAGAAGAAATGAAAGCTATTATTTCAAATCGTGAATTATTAAATACATTAGCTAGTTATAATTATATGGCTAGTGCAAATGCAGTAACAAAATTATTTGAAATTGCTCGTAATTATTATTAAGATGATAAGCACAAAGGCATAAATGAACTTGGAGCAATAAACTATACAAACAAAAACAACTTATCTTCTTAATGAAAATATTTAAAAATTACTTAAACAAAAGCAACTTAGTTTTAAAGATATTGATTACGTAGTTGGTCATGAGTTAGATAAGTTATGTGAGTTAATAGCAGGAAATAGTACAATCCTTACTTTTAATAATGATCAAATACATAACAGTAATGATTTTTTTGATTTAGCAATATTAGATAGGTTAGAAGAAACGCTCAAAAAGTGAGCTGATGATTTTACGGTAAATGATGAGCGGATAAAATTCTATAGAACACTAACAGAAGAAAATGATAAAAAATTCTTTTTTGAAAATTGGAAGTTAATAAAATGGTGTTCCGATACCATAACTTATAAGGAACTATTGCAGTTGTTACCTAGTAAAAATTTTATTAGATCTCTTAAAAGATAGAAATTTATATAAATTAACAGAAAAAATGACTATTTCTAAAAATGAGTTACTTGAGATGTCACAAGAGGCATAAGAAAATTATTTAAAAGAAATAAAGGTTGAAGATTGTTTAGATATTCATTTAGACTCTATGAACATGAATACTCTTAAACTTATTATAGCATCAAATGTGATTCTTAGTAATATCTAATTCAATTCTGATACTACCGTAATTATAGAAGCAGGAAGGTCTTTGAATATCGTTGGTACACTAAATCTAGTATCAGGCAGTACTTTAAATATATCTAGTGAGGGTACATTAGGGTCAAATATTGTTTCAAAAGGTATAATAGAAAATATAAATAATGGTCAATCAGTAATTAAGGATCACTTCTGAAATTCTTTTAAATAATACTATTGCACTCAATTTAAATTTTATGGAAGAAAATACGGATAGTAATTCAGATACAACAATATTGGGAAATACTGATCCGGAGATTTAATAAATAATATTGTAAGTTCTTTCTAAACTCTATTTTTATTCGCAACTAGGGATAAGATTAAAAAAAATCTTATCCCTTTTTTGTCGGTTACTTTATAGCCTTATTTTCAATGCTATTATCTATAATTATCAACTCTAAATTTTTATAAATACTATATAGCTTTATATGATTTTTTCTTGTTAAAAACTTAACAGCTATGAATAAAATACCAACTATATCTTGACTTTTATAAAAAATTGCCATATTATGTGGTAATTCCTATAGGATATGATAATTAAGTTAATTATATAATATATAAGGATATAAATATGCAAAAAATATTGTTTAAAGGCCCGAATATAAGTGTGAGAAATGTAAATTCTGATATCAAGGAAATAAAAACCTTAGCTGAATTACCTTCAGGTACAGGTAGTGAATATTTTATAAGTGCACATGGATTAGAGTTTTTCTATAAACCTACTAATTTAGGTTTAGTGGGAAGAATTAAATCATACTTTATGCCTGAGCCTTCTTACTTATCAATGCGTATATTTTCTGATGAAGGTACAACTTCTGTGTTAGATATTACACTGCTTAATAAAATACAAAATAATACCACTGCAAATCAATGTAATATTGTTCATATATTTTCTTGTCATTCAGGAGCCGCTCAACATCATTTAGATTGGATACAGGGCAATATGGTGTTATGCACTTATAATAAGGCCAGCGATGCAAATATTGTACTATTAGCTCAAAATAATTACGATGCTAGAACAAAAAATGACTCTTTATTTGAATATATAAGAGAGCATTTTCATCTATTAGTAGCATCAGATTTTAGTATAAGCTATAAATTAGACGATCAAATTTATAGTTTTTCTTTAAGTGCTAATAAAATTAAACAGATGAAAAGCATAAAGGAGTTGCCGGCTTTTCTCCATAAAGAATATAAAGCTTTTGTAAAATTTTATAAAAATATTCATGAGAAATATCATGAATCATATCCTGAAATATTTAACTTAAATATAGAAACAAAGCCGAAAGAATTAACATACGATGACTTAATCAGGGTATTTAATAGCGCTTTAACCTTAGAAGTATGTAATTTTAATAAATTTTCTCTAAGCAAGATAGAGACTATGTTAAATCAGAAAGGATTATGCACTGATACTAGTATAGCGAACGCTATAGAGAAAGGGAATTCTAAACTATTAATTTGTTTACTTAATTATGGTGATACTAAAGTAAGTACCTATAATCTTAATAAGGCTATAGAGAAAGGTGATTTAGCTATTCTAAAAGCTGTACTTGAGCATAGTACTACAAACATAGAATCATATAATCTTAATAAGGCTATAGAGAAAGGTGATTTAGCTATTCTAAAAGCTGTACTTGAGCATAGTACTACAAACATAGAATCATATAATCTTAATAAGGCTATAGAGAAAGGTGATTTAGCTATTCTAAAAGCTGTACTTGAGCATAGTACTATAGAGGTAGATAGCTATAATATTTATGAGGCTATAGAGAAAGGTGATTTAGCTATTCTAAAAGCTGTACTTGAGCATAGTACTACAAACATAGAATCATATAATCTTAATAAGGCTATAGAGAAAGGTGATTTAGCTATTCTAAAAGCTGTACTTGAGCATAGTACTACAAACATAGCATTATATAATCTTGATAAGGCTATAGAGAAAGGTGATTTAGCTATTCTAAAAGCTGTACTTGAGCATCCTACTATAGAGGTAGGTAGCTATAATATTTATAAGGCAGAAGAGACACATAATTTAGACGTTATCGAATTAGTAAAAAAATATTATAATTCTACTATAAATACTATTACGTCTGAAGAAAATACTATATATACAACACTTACTGTAGTAGAAGAAGTACCGGCATTAGGAGAGGGGACAGAGGGAGTATAAGTAATAAAATTCAATATTATTCCCGTGGAAGGCTTGCTTGCATGGTTTGAAAAACCTACTCGATGTCATTCCCGCGAAAGCGGGAATGACATAAAACAAGCCATGCCACAACGCAGCGACTGTAAGGAGCGTGGCAATCTATAAAAAATAGTAAAAAATTTGTAGATCAGAATTTTTTACTGGATTGCTTCGTCAAAATTTTCAATTTTTCCTCGCAATGACGGCAAAACCAAGCCACGTGAGTAATGCCAAGTCATTTCAAAGACCTCTTCGGACACTCTACTTCTAGAGGTAATTTGTACGTCGATCCGGTACTCGAATCCTCACGTACTCTTTTGTATGCTGCGGTTCTGCGTTCCGTGTCTCCTTCAAATTCCTCTCTATAAGCGAGTTTCCGAAGAGGTCTATTAAAATCTAAATATTTCTTAGAATTACTTTACTTAATTCATAATTCAAGTGTGAGAAGTTTATCTCTTCAAATCCTTTTCTCGGAATAATAATCATTGCAAATTTTATAGCCTTAAAGCTAGAATCACTAACAATAATTCTAATTAGATGTCGTATACGCCTTTTAATTTTGTTGCGAACTACAGCTTTTTTATTTAGCTTTCTGCTAACTTTGATTCCTAAAAAGGTATTATATTTTGATTCAAGGAAGCTTTTTGGAAGTTTTGTGGCGATTACCAAAATAAAATATCTCTCATGGAGCTTCTTTCCAAGCTTATTTATAAGCTCAAATTCTTTTTGATTTTTTAAAGAGGTAATAGACAATTTAGTAAGTCAGATTATTTTAAGCAGATAATTTATGTCTACCTTTAGCACGACGCTTTCTTAAGATTGCTCTTCCGGTTGGAGTCGCCATTCTAGATCTAAAACCATGTCTTCTTTTTCTAACTAAATTACTAGGTTGAAATGTACGTTTCATAATATTTATACCGAACGAAAATAAAAATTAATTATTATAAATATGTCATCCCGTGGTCAAGCCACGGGATGACATTAAATACTTAAATATGTGCTTTTGCTTTTTCTACGATACTTACGAATCCGTCACTGTTATTGACGGCAAGTTCTGCAAGTACTTTACGATCTATATCGATTTCTGCTTTTTTAAGAGCTCCCATAAATTGAGAGTAAACAAGCCCATGTTCTCTTACTGCTGCATTTATTCTTTGAATCCATAAGCCTCTAAAATCACGTTTACGGTTTCTACGATCTCTATAAGCATATTGGAGGGCTTTTTCTACTTTTTCAATAGCTACTCTAAAACAGCTATTTGCTCTACCTCTATAGCCTTTGGCTAATTTAAGGATTTTCTTATGTCGACTTTTGGAAATTTTTCCTGATTTTGCACGTGTCATTGCTTTAGCTCCTAGTTAATTAATTTATACCGTACGGTAAAAAATATTTTTTAATATTATATCCGTCTTGAGGACAAAGTATTGTAGTGCCTCTAAGGTTACGAATTTGAGCTTTAGTACGACGACGCATAAAATGTTTTTTACCTGCTTGAGATGCAATAACCTTGCCGCTAGCAGTAAGTTTAAAACGTTTTTTTACAGCAGATTTTGTTTTTAATTTAGGCATATTGTTCCTTATAATTGGTATTTCTAGGTTGAAACGGTAAAACATTAGGCATACCAAAGCCATATTACCGATGAAACCTAGATAATAGTTTTGTTTATTAGTTATTGCAAGATTTTTTTATAAAAATGTACTATAATGTTTTTAATCAATCGATAATAATTTAAAAATGTTTGGACAAAATCCTAAAAGAAGCATATTAAACGGTGACGGTACTCAGTTAGAGGTACAGTCTATTTTTAAGACTATACAAGGGGAGGGCATTTTTGTAGGTTGTCCTGCGATCTTTATTAGGCTTGGAGGATGTAATCTTGCTTGTAATTTTTGTGATACGGAGTTTGAAGATTTTGATTTAGTAGATATAGATAAGATTTTGAATAAAGTAGAAAGCCTGGCATTAAATTCTAAAAATGAAAAATCGATTAATTTAGTAGTAATAACCGGCGGTGAGCCGATGCGTCAACCTATAGAGTTATTATGTCAGAAGTTATTAGACCGAGATGTTAAAGTTCAAATAGAGACTAACGGTACGTTATATCGTTCTTTGCCGAAAGAAGTGTCTATAATTTGTTCGCCGAAGGTAGGTAAAACCGGTTATAGTAAAATAAGAGAAGATTTATTGCCTAAAATTAGTGCGGTGAAATTTATCGTTGCTAAAAATATTTTAGAATATAGTCTCATACCGGAAGTAGGGCAAACCTCTTATAATATACCGGTTTTTATTCAACCTATGGATCAAAACAACCAAAGACTTAATGGCGAAAATAATGAGTTAGCAGTAAAATTAGCATTAGAGAGCGGTGCTAGATTATCTCTGCAAACTCATAAATTTTTAAATATCCCATAGATTTAGGTCGCCGTATGACCCCTTTTCATCACCTAATAATATTACTATTCCAACGTTACCATTGTCAGAATTAGAAGGATAAAGCTCTTTAAAAATTTTAATTATAACGATATAATTTCCCTCATTGTCTTTGTTGTTCTACAGAAGGGAAAGGTAAGATAATTTTGTCAGCATCTATGTTACTTTTTGATGTTGATGTTATCATAGATTCAATTGAAAACTTTCGGTACAGAATTGTTGGAGTTGTGCTACATGTAATTACCTGCTTTTCATTGTCTAAATTAGAAACCTCCGCATTGTCTGCTTGTTCTCTAACATTTGTTTGGTAGCACATATGTAATATACTAAACTAAATCTAAGTGAATTTTGCATTCCGGTTCTTTAATTTTTAACAAGAGTATTGATACATAAGAATCGTCATCTTCACTATCTTCACTCTCGCTGTCACTCCCAAATATAGTCAGCGTCAGAAGAGTACATAATAGATTCAAGGAGAAAATCCTTATTATATCCTTGGCAGCAATTTCTTCTCCACAGTTTGAGGGATTTGCAATACGCTTAGGTTGTATCTGTTTCATAATTTCCTTACAAAATAATTTCGGTTAGAACTAAATTTCTTTTCAATATCCAATAAATTAAAGAATTTTAACTAAGGAATATATTACTACTATATTCTAGTCAAAAATTAATTTACTTGAATTTTTAATTGTACTTAAGTATGATAATGAAGATTTATTATAAGTTAATATGGAGTAATAATGAGTGAAATATTAGAGCTTGAAGCGGAATCCCGCACGGAATTCGGTACGGGAGCAGCAAGAGCATTAAGAAGAGCAGGGCGTGTTCCGGCTATTATTTATGGAGCGGGTAAAACACCAGTTAGTATTTCTTTGGAAGAAAAGGAAATAACTAAATATTATAGAAAGCCGGCTTTTATCTCTCAGTTAATTAATTTAACAATTGATAAGAAAAAATATAAAGTATTGCCGAAGGCTGTAGACTTACATCCTGTTACGGATATAGTACGCCATGTTGATTTTGTCTTTTTAGAAGAGAAAACCCAAAAAATGGAAGTACCTGTAGTATATGAAGGGAAAGAAAGAGCTTTAGGCGTTAAAAGAGGTGGATACTTTAATATAGTAAAAAGAAGAGTTACTTTATTATGTGATGTTAATAATATCCCAAGAAACGTAACTATAGATGTTACTAATATGCCTATGGCTACTTCGCTAAAATCGTCAAAAATAGAATTACCAAAAGGATGTAGTTTTGTTACAAAAAAAGAATTTGTCCTTGCAACTATTATAGGACGTAGAGGAGTAAAAACTGACGCTGAAGGGGAACAACAAGCCGCTGAAGCAGGGAAGTAAGATAATTTTCACGATAAGGACTTGCTTAGATACTTAAATCGTTATTGCAAGGATTCGTAAGCGTTGTTGTTTGGCTCGTTTTATGCCATTCCTAGCTAGAAGTGGGAATCCGGTAATCTTTAATTGTCATACTGCGAGCTTATAGCGGTATCCAGTCTTTGTTAATTTTTTTCTGGATACCGTGGTCAAGCCACGGTATGACATCGGGTAGGTTTTTCGATCCACGCAATAATGCTGAGCTAAGAATGACATTATTCTGTACTTCTTGCAAATCAATACTTCTTTAAAAATTTTCCATTACTATTTACTTAGGTAAATTATTATGATTCTTGTTATTGGTCTTGGTAATCCAGGAAAAGAGTATCAATATACGAGGCATAATGTCGGCTTTATTGCTATAGAGAAAATAGCAAACCAATATAATTCATCATTTAGTACAAAGAAAAAATTCAATTGTGAAATTGCTGAAACTATTAGTGATGGACAAAAGATAATTTTTATAAAGCCTACCACCTATATGAACTTGTCCGGGAAGTCAGTGATATCGGTGAAAACATATTATAATATCCACCCCGCAAAAATCTTTGTTATTCATGATGATATTGATTTAGAAACAGGTAGAATAAAATTTAAAACCGGTGGCGGTAATGGCGGGCATAATGGTTTAAAGTCGATTGATGGGGTTATAGGTAATAATTATAACCGGATTAGGATTGGAGTCGGTAGACCGCAAAATAATCAGGATGTAGCAGATTACGTACTTAATAATTTCTCTAAACCGGAGTATGAAACAGTAATGCAAGATATAGATAGAATCACTAGTAGCTTTGGTTTAATATTAGAGAATAAGTTAGAAGAATTTAAGAATAAGATAGCTTGATATATTCAATGTTATTCCTACGACTTGATCGACGTTGCTGAGTGGATACCAACTCGTCATTGCAAGGAAAAACTGTAAGTTTTGACGAAGCAATCTCAGGAATTCTATACTACTGCACGAGATTGCCACATTGATGCTACGCATCTCCTCGCAATGACGGGAAAACGATATTAAAACTAAACAGCAAAGAAGCAACGATTTATGACACAAAATTTTGAAATTGTTTATGCTGATGCAATGGATAGAACTCATAGAACTATAATTATTGAGGCATTGAACAAAGATGCTAGAGAACACAAGGGGTTAGTAGGATATATTGAATCTTTTTCATTTTCCTGTTTAGATCAGGATAAAAATTTTGTTGTAGGAATTAGCGGTATGAGTTCTTAGGGGGATTTTACATTGATTCACTCTTTGTTAATGAAAATATAAGAAACTAAAATTATTATGGTACTGTACTAATGCAAAAGGCTGAGGATTTAGCACGTGAACGAGGCTGTAATTTTATTCATCTTGTTACTATGGATTTCCAAGCAAAATCGTTTTATGAGACACTGGGGTATAAAATTGAATTTGCTATGCACGGTTACGAAAAAGATTCTATAATGTATTATTTACGGAAAAATTTATGACACTAAAACTCGGAATTGTTGGGTTGCCAAATGTCGGTAAGTCGACGTTATTTAATGCCTTAACGGCAAGTCAGGCTGCAGATGCCGCTAATTATCCGTTTTGTACTATTGAGCCTAATAGCAGCAAAGTTTTAGTGCCTGATGCGCGTTTGCATAAACTAGCAAGCTTAGCCGGAAGCGGTAAAATTATTCCGTCTTATATTGAGTTTGTCGATATTGCAGGGCTTGTTAAAGGAGCAAGCAAAGGGGAGGGGCTAGGTAATAAGTTCTTATCTCATATCAGGGAAGTCGATGCAATACTGCACGTACTGCGTTGTTTTGAAGATGAGGATATAATGCACGTACATAACAAAGTCGATCCGCTGCATGACCTCGAGATTATTGAAACGGAATTAATACTTGCCGATATAGAATCGGTTGAAAAGCGTTTAGCTACAAGTGCAAAACGCTTGAAGTCAGGCGATAAAGCAATGGCAGAGCAGATAGAGCTGTTAAAAGAGGTTTATAAGGTATTAGGTGAGGATAAACCTGCAAGAGTGCTAAATGAAGCTTTAAGAGTTGATAATTTAAAACAATTGCAGTTAATTACCTCTAAGCCCGTTTTATATATATGTAACGTACTTGAAAAAGATGCAGCTATAGGTAATGAATTTACAAAATTAGTAGCGGAAAGAGCAAAGAAAGAAAATGCTAAAAGTGTCGTAATTTCTTCAAAAATAGAAGCTGAAATTGCTTTACTTGAAAGCATGGAAGAAAAGGAAGAGTTTTTAAAATTTATAGGTTTAGACGAAACAGGGCTTAGTAAAGTCATTAAAGAGGGGTATAATCTTTTAAACCTTAAAAGCTTTTTTACTATAGGACCAAAGGAAGCCCATAGCTGGACTTTTAAAGACGGCACACTTGCACCGGCTGCTGCCGGTATTATTCATACCGATTTTGAAAAAGGTTTTATCAGAGCAGAAGTTATCGGCTATAAAGATTACATAAATCTCGGTAGTGAAGCAAAAGCCAAGGAAGTAGGTAAAATGCGTTTAGAGGGTAAAGAATATAAAATGCAGGATGGGGATATAGTACATTTTAGATTTAACGTTTAAATAACGATCAGCTATGAAAACAATTTGACCAAAATGGTCTCTTGAAGTTCAAGATAGGCTTGATTATATAGTGCAGCAAATTTTGGCTGTTGCCAAGGATAAAATTGCCCTGATTATCTTGTATGGCTCGTATGCTAGGTGATTGGGTTAAAGATATGTATACGGTATTACTTATAGTGATACAAGTGATTTTAACTTTTTAGTAGAAAAAAAGATAAATTTAAGGAGCATGTTACTTTAAGGGTAGAATCTAAGATAGAAAAAAGGTTAGAACAAACAAGCTTAAGAAAAGCCGAGGTTTTTTTTGCTAGAACCTTGGATAGACAAGCTTGAAAAAGGGCGTTATTTTTATACCGACATTAAGAATGAAGGTATTTTTTTATATGATAGTGGCGAGCAGCTTTCTCGAGCTAAAAATTTGCCTTGGAGTGAAGTAAAAGAAATGGCTAAAGAAGATTATGAATACTGGTTTGGTAGAGGCAAGAGTTTTTTTATTGATTGTAAATACCCATTAGAAAGAGGTGATTTTAGTAAAAGTGCTTTTGAGCTGCATCAAGCCACTGAAAGTGTTTACAGTAGCATTTTATTAGTTTTTGCCTGTTACAAACCAAAGTTACACGATATAAGAAAGCTAGGTGTATATTGTGTAAATTATAATGTTGAACTACTTAAAGTATTTCTGCAATCGTCTCCCAAAAAGAATGTTTTGAATTACTAGAAAAAGCTTACGTTGATGCAATATATGATAAAAATTATAGAATTAGCAGAGAGCAGTTACTTTACTTGATTGAGAGAATAGAAAGATTAAAAATGATAATGGAAAAAATTTGTTTGGAGCGGATTAATCGATAAAACTCGATGAACCGAAATAAAAAAAATCATTTATGAAAATTATTGCGAAGATTCCGGCATGGATGCTTTTATGCTTATTTATTTTATCACCGACTACGGAAACAATTTATACTTCAGGATTACCGAGTTTAACCAAATATTTTGGCATTGACGGTGGTCTCACTCAAATTACATCTACATTATATTTTCTAGGGTTTGCTCTTGGTATATTATCACTCGGCAGATTATCGGATATTTACGGCAGGAGACCTATAGCTTTATTAGGGCTTTTTATTTATGTTGTATCTTCAATTATTAGCATTTTTGCAGTTAATATAGAAATGCTGATGATAGCTCGTTTTGTGCAAGCTTTCGGTGTAAGTGTAGGTTCTGTTATTGGGCAGGCTATGGCTAGAGACTCCTATCAAGGCTTAGAGTTATCATATGTCTATGCTAGCTTATCTCCGTGGCTGTTATTTATCCCTTCTCTAGGTTCATCTATAGGGGGCTATATTATAGAATATTCAAGCTGGCATTATGTTTTTGTATTTTTTAGCCTTACCGGTACTATATTGTTAGCTTTATATTATAAAGTTTTACCTGAAACAAATTCTTATATAGATTTTTCCCAAAGCAGTAAATATTTTGAGGTTTTGCAGGTAATTATTAAAGATAAAATTCTTTGGTTATATGCTTTTATCATCGGTGCATTTAACGGCATATATTACGGTTTTTTCATAGAAGCTCCTTTTATTTTGATTGATAAAATGAAAGTTTCGCCATCTTTTTACGGTAAATTAGCGTTTTTGTTATCTTTTGCCGCTATCTTTGGAGGCTTTTTAGGAGGGTATTTAATAAAAAAATGCCATGTACACGATAAAAAAGTTATGGGTTTAGGATTTATTTTTAGTTTGTGCGGTTGTATATTATTTGCGGTAAATGCTGTTATATTAGAAGTTATTTCAACGAGTCATAATCTTGCAATCGCTATGATATTTGCACCGATGATGATTCATATGGTTGGGCATAATCTACTTATCCCTATGACGCTTCGTTATGCACTGAAGGATTATGCTAAAGTAACAGGTACAGCAGGATCTATATTTGGTGCAATATACTACGTAGTTATCGCTGCTGTAACTTATTTGGTTTCTAAAATACACGGCACAACGATAAGCAATTTTGCTTTATTATGCTTCGTTTTAAGTATTAGCTCTGCTATTTCGTTTTACTGTATTTGGATTTTATATAATAAAAAGTCAAATATTCCTAACTAAACACAGGTGTCGTCATTGTGAGCAGCTGTGGTGTTGTTGTATGGCCCGAAGAAAGCATTCGATGTCATTCCTACGAAAACAGGAATCCAAGGTAAAGCGAGATAAATTGAACTTTTAGTTTTAAAAATCTAGCATATTTATACTTTTTTTGACTGGATTCCCGCCTACGCGGGAATGACATTAAGAAAGTTAGAGATAACCTGGTATATCATCTGTATGCTCTTCACCCTCAAGAGTCATATCCTCTTTTAAGGCTTCCATACTACAGCTACTAAATACATCAAGGTTATTCTGCTCGGCTTGCCATTTTAAGCTAGCTTCTTTAAAACTAACAATACCTTTTTCAATTTCTGCTAATGTCAAATTTTTTATTTCGTGTAAAAAATTCTCTATATCTGCTTTTGCTTCTGGATTTTTTTCGATGAATGGATTAAAAAACTCCTTGATACCTGCTAATAATTCTTTTTTCCCAGGTTCTATATCTTTAGAATCTAGAGCTTGAGCTATCGGTGTATTAACTGTATCCTCGTTGTTTGCTATATCCTCTTCCTTTTCAAAACTTTTATCAAGTGCGTTATTAGAAGTATTAATATGGAATAACTCTTTATAAAAATTATTCATGACAATTTGGTCGTTAGGGTTATTTGCATTATAATGATTTATTATTTTATCAATAGCTTCTTTAAACTTTTCATTATAAGGTGCATTTCTAAAGGTGGAGCTTCCATATATAGACTTTTTAGCAAATTCTTTTAGTGCTTGCAGATTTTCAGTACTAGAATTACTCATCTCAGCATGTTTTTCCGGAATATAAGTAGCTATTTCTATTAATTTATTACCAAAAATGCTTTGAGCGGTTTTTTCATCAGCTTGTTGTGTTGCTTCTAATATTTTACCGGGCATATTATTTTTCACTAGTTCTAGCATGCCTCCGCCGCAACAAACAGTTTGGTAATCATCATTATTTTCTTCTTTTAATGATAAATACAAAGCGTTGTCTATGTGATAGTTATTTTCCTTTAATAATTTCCATGTTTGTAAGGTTGGGTCATTAGCATATATTCCACCATCAATAATTTTATGTGATTTAGTATTGGTTATATTACGGAAATTGTGGCTGGGGAAATATCCAGGTGCTGCAGTGATGCCTTGTATTATATCTGAAATGTAATAATCATTCTCTTCACTTTGTCTAGCAGCTATAGTAGAGAAGGTTATAAGAGGATTTTGTTTATTATTTAGATCATAACCTGTAACTACAACATCACCGATTAAATCCTTGAGGGTATAATCCTTACAATATTCTTTCAATAATTTTACTAATGGTTCAGGAGAAAATTTATGGCTGAATAAGCCATTAAAACTCCAAAGTTTTCTAAAAGTTAATCCTACCGGAAAAATATCGTGTGCCATTTCTTCAAACAGTTCTTGAGCTTGCTCTGCACTGAATAAAGGTTTTCCGGGATTATTAGGATTCGGTAAATTAAGCAAAATAGAAATAAGTCCTCCAACACTGGTCCCTCCAGTAAAATCGAATATCTCACAAATAGGCTTACCGGTTATTTGCTCCATTATTTTTAATTTTTCTAAATGGATATTTCCTTTTACTCCACCGCCTTCAAATAGTGCTAAGCTAATCTTATTATTGTTTATATCTACCATAACTACCTTTCAAAAATACTAAGCGAGCAAAATACAATAAAAATTAACTTTTGTCAATAAAATTATCTGTCTTCAGTCTAAACTGAACAAAAATTAACTTATAAAATAAATTGTCACTATTAGTAAAGAAAACTTAATTAATGATTAATATTTTAGTATATAGTTAATATTATAACTATAATGGTATGAGATACGCTAAGTCATCCTAGTAATATAGATCCTCAGTTATTAGCTCAAGAAGTAAATACAATGATGCCCTTAGTAGAGAAAGATTTAGCTGATGTTGAAGATACAATAACTTATGGAAAAGAACGATTATTTAAATTTGTTAAAGATAAGAAAATTACGGAAGCTTTGGCATTTATGTATTGTTTTGAGGGAAATACTGGACAAACTTTAGATATTAAAGAATTATGTACTACAAATGATTTATTGTATAGAGATGATTTCAGTGCCCTTACGGAGACACTAGATACTCTCGCCCCCCTTATAGGGATATTTTTTTCTAAATAATTTAACACTAATTCTACTATAAATAATAATGCTAAAATACGAAAACTTTGATAGCTCCTCTGATGAAGAGTTAAAAGGAAATTATACTTTACCTAAGTATCTTAATTTTTTACTTAAAAATATACTAGATATTAATTATATATATAACTCTGAAGATTTTAAACTTAAGCTAGGTTTAGTATTACATAATTTAGCTGATAGATTTTTTAAATATTCTACTATTAGAAATATTTATAAAAAAATTAAATCTGAAATATTAGTTGTAGATAATGAGTATTACGAAGAAAATTTTAATATTATCAAAACTGCTTTTAATAAACATAATTATTTAAAGATTATAACAAAGAAAATATAAGTGATAAGGATTATCAAAAGCTATTGCACTGTGTATTTAATCCAAATCACTCTATTCCTAAGATATTTGCTTTAGCAGACGGTATTAATGCTCAGCATGCAAAGAAAGTATTATTACAAGAATTGCAAAACAGTAATATCAACTTAAAAAAATATAAGTAATAACCCATACATAATTCTAAATGACTTTTAGCTTTTGCTGAAATGATTGGCAGGAATAATAAAATCATAAATTACTTTGCAGAAAAGTTAACACATTGGTTATTTATGCTTGCAACGCATAGCAATAATGCAACCTTATTTACGGCTCCTATGTTTTTAGCACTTATTGATAAAAATAGTATATTTATTATCATATAAGGAGTTTTTTCCTATGTCTGCTGAGCATGCCGTTGCTCAAACAAGAGGTATACTGAAAAACTATAAATATGTGTTACCAAATTCCTGTCCAATAGATTTATGACACTACAAATGTACAAAATGGTAATCTATTACTTATTAAAGAAGGTAATATATTAATAGAATGGCTTAGTAAAAAATTAAATAATTATAAACTAGCAAATATAGCACGAATATTTGACATCTTAGCTTCAATGTAATTTTACAAAAATATGGATAATGTAAAAAGCAATGATATAAAATCTTTTTTAGCAAAAGTGCATAAATTAGAGAATTGTCCTATAAATTTGTTAAATGCATTAGACCAAAATTTAACTGCTTTAATTCTTAAAGTAAACAATATAGGAGAACGCAATTTAAAGCTTACAAAAACTAAATTGCTTGAAAAAAAGGATTTTTCTCAAGATTTAAAGGATTTAATTGAAATAACCTACTTGGAATTTACTGAAAGCTTAAAAAATATTGAAGGGTTTTTAGCTCAAAAACACGCATCTCTCAAGAAAGAAATTAAAAAAATCCTACCTGAAATTCTACAAATTTTATGTGCTAAAATAAAAGAATGGTATGATATTGATGCACCTGAATATGCTAAGAATGTATTACAAGATATTACCCCCAAATTTAATCAAACTATTTCTCCTACCTCGTCTCAAAAGAGATTAAAACTTTCCTTTTCTAAAAGAAAAGATATATATGATTCAAATGATGATAATAATCAAACTTTGGAAACAACTGATATAGACAATAGTATGAAAGAATATTTTAAACTAATTGGAGAACATACTAATACTATATACGATTAAAAACAGTATTAATATTATGGTCTTTTTGAGGTCCTAGAACTTGGTAGCTAAGAGTAAATGAATCAGGATTTAAAAATACATAGGTAGTATTATATTGATCTTTACCACATAGATGATTGCCTGTAGCTTGTATACTCAAATGATTTGAAGAATTGTTTCTGCAAAACTTCGGAGGACTCGCATGCTCACCTATTAATTATGGCTGTGTGTACTCGCTCCTCGTTTTACATTCCAATTCTCCAAATCATTTGAGTATACCCTGTCTGCATAAACAAATTTTAATTGATAAAATAAGCTCTTTTCAGGAGCAATAAAATATTTTGTAATATTACTATTCTTAAAAATATACCTATATTCTTGATTAGCGTGGATTTGATAATCGTAGTCGTGATAGTGAATTTGTAATTCCTCTTTCTAGATTAATTCATTTAAACTTTTAAGTAAGAAATATGCTACCCCCTCACCGTAACCATAATTATCTATAATTCTGTTAATTTGGTATTTTCCGGAGAATCTTGAAAAAATTTCTTTTACTGAATCGTTTTTTGAGAGCATTTGATATATATCTATGTCATTCCTGTGACGTTGTGGCTTTATTGTATGGTTGTTTATGTCATGACCACGAAAGCGGAAATCCAGTAATTTAAAGGTTATACGCAATAAGTTTGTACAATTAAAAGCTCGATTGATTTTGCTTTACCCGGGATTCCCGCTTTCGCGGGAATGACATCGAGTTGGTTTTTCGGACCATGCAACAAAGTCGGCTTGACCACGGCATGACATTTAGTTCTGCAATATTTTCATTAGCAAATTAATCTCTTCGCGTAATTCTATATCGTTTTCCAGTAATTCTTCTACTTTCTTAATAGCATACATAACCGTCGTGTGGTCTTTTTTACCGAATTTTTTACCGATATCTGCAAGACTTTTCGGCGTTAATGCTTTACTAAGATACATGGCTATTTGACGCGGTCTTGCAACTTCTCGTAATCTCCGTGATGAAGACATATCGGATAACTTAATATTATAACGGCTAGCTACCTTTTTCTGAATATCTTCAACGGTAATTATTCTTTCATTAGAACGCAGTAAATCCCGCAAAATATTTTGTGTGTTTTCGAGTGTAATTTCTTTTAAAGTAAAATTAGAATGAGCGATCACCTTATTTAAAGCTCCTTCAAGTTCTCTAACGTTTGAAACGATTTTAGATGCTAAAAAATCCATTACGTCTTTTGGTATTTTAACGTTCATCTGCTCAATCTTAGATTCTAAAATACCAAGTCGTAGCTCATAAGTAGTACTATGAACGTCGGCAACTAAGCCCCATCCAAGACGAGATTTTATCCGATCTTCAATATTATCTAAATCTGAAGGCGATCTATCACAAGAAATAACCATTTGACGGTTATTATCAATCAATGTATTAAAAGTATGGAAAAATTCTTCCTGCGTACTATCTTTACCGCAAATAAATTGAATATCATCAATCATTAACACGTCAACCGAACGAAATTTCTCTTTAAACGAGATTACTTCTTTATTACGCAGAGCTTTAACAAACTGATACATAAATTTTTCTGCCGACATGTATATCACTTTGCGGCTTGGATTATTCTGCTTGATGTACCAACCGATTGCATGCATTAAATGAGTTTTACCAAGCCCTACGCCGCCATATAGAAAAAGAGGATTAGACTCAGAAACCGCACCTGATGATTCCGCAACCGCTCTTGCGGCTGCATAAGCTAGCTCATTTGGGGCTCCAACCACAAAATTATCGAAAGTAAAACGTACGTCAAGGGTTGAAAAGATATTTTCCGAATTAAGCTCACTGCTGCCGATATCGGCAAAAGTCTTAGTAGGTAATTCTATAACTGTTTGGGTTGTTCCAGGTAACTCTTTAGTAATTATTTCAATTGACTTAATGGTATTATTATAATGTTGAAATAGTTGCAATATGACCATAGAGTACTTGGATTTTATCCAATCTCTAACAAAGTTAGTAGGGACACAAAGAATAACGGTATTTAATGAAGACTCGATAAAATTGACTTTACTAAACCAGCTATTATATAGAGTTTCACCGTAATGATTGTAAAGATCTTGAGCCACGTGACTCCAGACATTTACATAATTATCACCTTGATCCGTTAAAATTATTTGGTTAGTACTCACTTAAAACTGCCACGGTAAGTTATTTTGTTTCCAGCCTTTATCTTGATTATTTCCTTCAAAGCCGTCACTAATATTATAACAATTTTTATAACCTATACTAGTTATAAAATTTGCTGCGATAAATGACCTATATCCTGAACGGCACAGAAAAAATATTATTGCATGAATTTTATCGTTAACGATAGATAAAAAACTATCTTCAAAATCTTTATTCAATTGCCAACTTAGAAAGATCACCTTATTTTTATTATCTAAATGAGGTATCCCCACTTGCTGCCACTCTTCTCTAGTTCTAACATCTACAAGAAAAGCATTATCATTTGAAATTAGCATATCATAAGCTTTTGTAGAACAGATATTTTGAACCGACATATTTACGCTTTTTTGCTGTTATTGATAATAAAAGTTAATAGAATTTTACCCATGTAGAATGGATTTATTAGAGTGCTGAATTATTAAAGTATTTTAAAATGATCTTGGTATCTGATTATTTTAATAATATTATTATAAAAAAATTTTGCAAGATGTTATAGATGAATAAATTAAATAAAAATTCTTTACAAAAGAAACTTTTTTACCGTAGTAAAAATCGCGGTTGCAGAGAAATGGATTATATACTCGGTAGCTTTGCCGAAAAGTATCTATCCTTAATGGATGAAAAAAAACTTGGAAGCTATTCTTTAATACTTGATCAAAATGATAATGATCTTTATAATTGGATTAATAATAAATCTTCTGCTCCTTCTTATCTAGATGCCGAAATAATTGATAAATTACGCAAAATAGCAAAAATATAAACTCCTGTAGAATGTTACAACAAAAATTTCCGGCGGCTGCCAAATCTTTCTTTGCAATTGATAATTTTACTAAGAATCTTAAGCAAGATTTCATCTTGAGTGCGAGTAATGAAGAGGAGGCGTTGCAATTATACAAGCAAGCTTTATTTTTTTCTTCTAATGAAAAGATTTATTACTTTCCAAGCTATAATACCATCCCTTATGACCATACGTCACCAAATGCAAATATCTTATCTAGACGTGCAGAAACATTAACCAAGCTAACAACAAATAATAGTAATAGCAAATTACTCATCACTCATACAGCGAACTTATTAAACAAATTACCGCCGAAAGATTTTTTTTCTAAATATTTTTTGAAATTATCCCCTAAAATGAAATTTACTACGGATGAGCTTGCTATGTTTCTAGTAGAAAATAGTTTTACAAGAAATGCGATTAGCATCGATGCCGGGGAATTTGCGGTTAGAGGCGAAATCATTGATATAATATTGCCCGGTCCTAAAGCTTATAGAATTCATTTTAGCTGGGGTTATATTGAATCAATAAAAGAATTTGATATTGATACGCAAATTTCGACTAAATCCTGCAGGGAGCTTATTATTAGTCCTGCAAATGAGATAGTTTTAAATAGTGAAACTATAGGTAATTTTAAGAATAATTACTTACGAAATTTTGGAGTTAATCATACTGATAATGCTTTATATGAGGCGGTAATATCTGGAAGAAAATTCACAGGATATGAACAATTACTCCCGTTATTTTACGATTCCTGCTCTAACTTAATAGATTATTTAAACGATCCTATTTTCATATTCGATAATTTGTCAAAAAAAGCCATTTTAGAATTTGAACATAGTTATAACGATTTTTATTCGGCAAGGTCAGAGGCAAATAAACTTAAATTTAATAGTTTCTATCCCACCCTTGCACCGACTAGCTTATATTTTACCGCTTCTGAAATAACGGAATTACTAGAACAAAAAAATAATATACTACTTACTTTTGAAAACTCAGAGCAAGCTAGCTTAATTGAAAATATAGCTGCTACAAGTTTTATAGAAAAGAAAACGGTTTCCGATAAATTATTTGAGGTTATTAAAGCAAATTCTCATAAGAAAATTATTATAGGCTCAAGCGTTTTAAGTAGTTTTGAGCGAATCAAAAGCATAATTCAAAATTATGAATATAAATATAATGAGATAAATAAATTAGATGAGGCTAAGGCTTCAATGATAAATGTCGGGATAATTCCTTTAAATCAAAGCTTTTATACGAAAGAATATTTATTTATTACCGCTAGCGAATTATTAGAAGAAAAACCTCGCGCTACAAACACTAACAAAAAACTTAAAAATATCTTGCTGGAGCTTGATAATTTAGCTGAAGGCGAATTGGTTGTTCACAAAGATCATGGAATAGGGCAGTTTTTAAAGCTAGAAGCTTTAGAAATTAAAGGCAAACCACATGATTTTTTAAAGATTTTATATGCCGGTAATGATAAATTATATATACCAGTTGAAAGTATAGAGGTAATAAAAAAATACGGCAATGATAATGCGGAGCTTGATAAGCTTGGTAGCGTTTCATGGCAAAGAAGTAAGGCAAAGCTTAAAAATCGTATAAAAGAGATAGCACTGCATTTAATACAAATAGCAGCTAAAAGGAAACTTAATAGTAGTGCTTCCGTTGAATTTGACCTTGAAGAATATGATAAATTTTGTGCTAATTTTCCTTTCAGCGAAACGGAAGACCAATTAATCGCTATAAACGATATTAAAGAAGATCTAAGAAACGGTATGTTAATGGATAGGTTAATATGCGGTGATGTCGGGTTTGGTAAAACAGAGGTAGCAATGCGTGCCGTATTTATGGTAGCAAAATCTCTAAATGAACATTTACCTCAAGTAGCCGTAGTTGTACCGACAACTATTTTATGTAGTCAACATTTTTCAAGGTTCATAGAAAGGTTCAAAGGTTTTGGTTTAAATATCAAGCAATTATCTAGCGTTATTAGTTCTAAAGAAGCAAAAATTATAAGATCGGAGCTTGAAAGCGGTAAAATAAATATAATAATAGGCACTCATTCTTTATTACATAAAAATATAAAATTCTTTAATTTGAAATTGTTAATAATCGATGAAGAACAACATTTCGGTGTCGGTCAAAAAGAATTTCTTAAATCGCTAAAATCCTCTTCCCATGTACTTGCAATGTCGGCAACACCGATTCCTCGAACGCTGCAAATGTCAATGACTGGTTTAAAAGAACTTAGCATTATTGCAACGCCGCCTCTAAACAGGCTGGAAGTTCGTACCTTGGTGATGCCGTTTGATCCTGTTATTATCAGAGATGCATTATTACGCGAACATTTTAGAGGCGGAAGAAGCTTTTATGTAGTTCCAAGAATTAAAGATATAGAGGATATCACAAAACAATTAAAACAAATCGTGCCGGAATTGAGCTATAAAATAGCTTACGGAAAAATGACTCCGAGTAAAATTGATGAGGTTATGAGCGAGTTTTATGCCGGCAAATTCGATATACTAGTCTCAACTACTATTATAGAATCAGGAATTGATATAGCCGAGGCAAATACCATGATCATACATAATGCTGATATGCTGGGTCTTAGTCAGCTATATCAATTGCGTGGTCGCATAGGTCGAGGTAAAATGCGGGGTTATGCCTATCTAACGGTAGCAAGTCATAAAAAGATGACATCGCACTCCTTAAGACGCTTAGAGATAATACAAAATAGTTGTGCTTTGGGCTCAGGTTTTACTATTGCAAGCCGTGATATGGATTTACGAGGTGTCGGTAATTTGATAGGTGAAGAACAATCAGGACAAATTAAAGAAGTAGGTACAGAACTCTATCAAGAAATGCTGGAAGAACAAATAGCTATTTTAAAAGATGAACCGATTGTTTCAGAACAACCCTTTATCCCTACTATTAATTTGGGATTATCCGTTTTTATTCCAGATAATTATGTAGCCGATGCGGCTCTTAAACTTGGACTATATAGAAGAATAGGTAATTTAAGTAATGAGATAGAAGTAGAGACATTTAAAGATGAGATGATTGATAGATTCGGTTTACTACCGATTGAATTTAATAATTTACTTGATATTGTAAAAATAAAACTATTATGCTTTAAGTTAAATATTGAAAATCTAGATTCAGGAGATAACGGATTTGTGATTAAATTTTATAAAAATGCCGATATGACTGATAAAATTTTAAAATTCGTTAGTACTTACTCTGATCAGGCAAAAATCAAACCAGATAATAAATTAGTGTATATCAAGAAATTAGTAGATAAAAATATAATTGTTGAGGCAAATCAACTACTTTGGAATTTATCGGAGGTGTAGACTCGATGTCATTCCTGCTCCGTCATTGCGAGCAGCCGTAGGCTGCGTAGCAATCTCATGAAATAATAACAAACTCCTGAGATTGCTTCGTCAATTGCTATGCAATTTCCTCGCAATGACGGTAACACGTTTTTAACATAATAAATATGTCCCATAACCTAAAGCAATTATTTCAACAACATAACGTAAAAGGTTTGTCGATTAATTCTAAAACCGTTAAGGATAAAGACGTCTTTTTTGCGATTAAAGGACGGAATACTGATGGAAATGATTTTATTAAGGATGCTTTAAGCAAAGGTGCAGTATTAGTAATTACGGACAATAAAAAAAATATTGTTATAGATAAAGTAATTTACGTAAAAGATGTGCAGGCAGCTTTATATGAAGCCATAGAAATATTCTATCCTAAAAAACCAAAGGATCTAATAGCCGTAACCGGTACTAACGGTAAAAGCTCGGTAGTATCCTATATAGCTCAAACATATTCATTACTTGGGAAAAAAGCAGCATCTATAGGTACGATAGGGGTAGAAATATTTGGCTGCGTTAATCTTATAAATGATGTACCGGAATTAACAACTTTAGACTATTTAAGCTTTAGAAAAATTGCTCATAATTTAGCTGAAAATGGTATAGAATATTTAGTTTTTGAAGCTTCTAGTCATGGTCTTGATCAAGCAAGACTTAGGGACATAAAAGTAAATATTGCATGTTTTACTAGCTTTAGTCAGGATCATCTAGATTACCACCATACAAAAGAAAATTATTTATTAGCCAAACTGAAATTATTTATAAATCATTTATTACCGAACGGCATCGCAATATTAAATTCTGATATAGAAGAAATAGAGTTTGTTAAAGATTATCTACATAATCATAATATTAAATTTATAACCGTTGGGAAAAAAGGTGATTTAGAAATAACTAGAATTAACGGTTCTTTAAAAGGACAAAATATTAATTTTACATTTAATAATAGAGAATATAATTTTAATACCCCGATAATTGGTAGCTTTCAGGCTAGTAATTTATTAATTGCTATTCTTAGCATTCATTATATTGGTTTTGCTTTTGATGATGTTATAGATTCTTTAGTAGAAGTTAAAGCAGTAAAAGGCAGAATGGAGAGAATAGATAACACTAATATCTTCGTTGATTATGCCCACACTCCTGACGCTCTTGAAAAAGCTTTAACGGAACTGAAAAATATTAAATTACGTGATAGTAAGCTAAGTGTAGTTTTTGGCTGCGGCGGTAATCGTGATAAGGCAAAGAGAAGTCTTATGGGGCAAATAGCCGCAAAACGTGTCGATACCATCATAATTACAGATGATAATCCACGCCATGAAGACCCAAAGCTTATTAGAGCTGAAATCATAAGCGGTATAGAGAAAGCAGATTATACAGAAATAGCCAATAGAGAAGAGGCTATTAAATACGGTATAAATAATTTAAAACAAGATGATATCTTATTAGTTGCCGGCAAAGGTCATGAAAATTACCAAATTATAGGCGATAAGAAATTACCTTTTGATGATGCTGAGGTTGTGAGGAAGTGTTTAAAAGTTTGTCATCCCGTGGCTTGACCCATAGTACCGGACAGTTTTAAAAAAACCTTGATGTCATCCCCGCGGAAGCGGGGATCCAGAAAAATAACTTCAATATTAATACAGAAGTTACATATTTGATAAAATAAACATATAAAAAGCAAGCTTTTTATATGTTTACTGGCTTCCCGCCTACGCGGGAATGACATAAACAAGCCATACAACAACACATAAATAACAAAAACATATGATCTGGAACTCTAAAACTTTAAGTGCTGTTCTCGGTATAACAATCTCTAATTCTATAAATTGTAATGAAGTGCAATTTAATTCCAAAGATGTTAAAAAAGGTGATTTATTTATAGCACTTCAAGGTAATAGAGATGGTCACGATTATGTTCTAGATGCAATAGATAAAGGAGCAGCAGCCGTAATTATTAGTAAGCGAGTAGAGATCAATGATAAAGATAAAATTATCTTAGTCGATAATTGTTTTGAAGCTCTACAAAAAATGGCTTTATATAAACGAGAGAATTCAAAAGCTAAATTTATAGCTATAACAGGCAGCGTCGGTAAAACTTCTACCAAAGAAGCACTGAAAGTATTATTACAACATGATTTTCTAGTTTTTGCTAGCCGAGGTAACTTCAATAACAAACTCGGTATGCTTATTAATCTTGCTTCAATGGCTGATGATACGGAATATGCTATTTTTGAGCTTGGCATGAACCATAAAGGTGAAATAAGAGAGCTGGTTCAAATATTAAAGCCGAATATTGCCATGATTACTAATATTTCGGAGGCGCATTTAGAATTTTTTAACTCGCTTGAAGAGATAGCTGAAGCTAAATGTGAGATTTTTGCAAATTTTAGCAAAAATGATATTGCCGTTATTAATGCCGATACTAATTGCTATAACAAAATATTATCGATATTAAAAAACCTTTCTATCACCGATATACATAGTTTCGGTAGATCAGCTAAAACTTCAGCAGAATTAATTTTATATGAGAACCTAGGAGAGCAAGTCTACTTAAAGTATAAGATAAATAATAAAGTCTTAGATGTAACGATACCGTTTATTCCTCGGCATTTTACCGAAAATTATACTGGTGTACTTTTAATTATCGATATATTAGGTAAAGATATAGAGATAGCTGCAAATCACTTAGCAAATATTTCTCCTGCTAAAGGAAGAGGGGAAATTATCAATATACAAAATTGTCGTGTAATTTGTGATTACTATAACGCAAGTCCGCAGTCAATGAAAGCTGCATTAGAATATTTAAAACAAGTACCTGCCGAGCATAAAACTGCTATAATAGGCGATATGCTAGAGCTAGGGGAAAATTCTAAACGATTACATGAGAAACTAGTGCAATACATATTAGATGCCGCTTGTTCTAAGGTCTATTTAGTAGGAGTAAATACTAAATATATTGATGATTTACTACCTTCCAAAATAGCTAAAAAATACTTTAAAAATGTTGATGAATTAATTACGCATATCACGGATTTATTTGAAGGTAATGAGCTTATTCTAATAAAAGGGTCAAGAGGCGTAAAACTTGATAAGATTGTTGATTATTATAAATAAATACACTAGGATATTCTTAATATTGTGTGGTTTGGTTGCCCGTAATTGCGCGGAAATTACGTAGTAATTGACGAAGCAATCTCAGTATGTTTGACGAGATTGCTGCCGCGCAGTCTACGACTGCTCGCAATGACGATTTGGTATCCATGCACAATGAATAACATCAAAATATACTTTTAAATTTAAATCTACAAATGTTATACAATCTTTTACTTCCTCATATCCATAATTCACATATAGCTAATTTATTTCACTATATTACTTTTCGTAGCGGTCTTGCTATTATTATAACTCTAAGCCTTAGTTTTATCACGGGTCCGATATTAATAGAATTTCTGCGATCTCTTCAAAAAAACGGTCAGCCTATACGCTCAGACGGACCTGAATCGCATCAAACAAAAGTAGGTACTCCGACAATGGGGGGCATTATGATTATTTTGTCTAGTTGTCTTTCTACTTTATTACTTGCTGATTTAACGAATAAATATATTTGGATTACGTTATTTGGTTTTATTAGTTTTGGTATTATAGGATTTATGGATGATTATGCTAAGGTAACTAAAAATAATCATTACGGAGTAAGAGGAAAAAGTAAGCTTTTACTTCAAGGAATTATTAGCTTCATTATATGTGTTTTACTAGAATATCTGGATAAAAGTCCAAGTCATTTACTTAACGTACCGTTTTTTAAAAATTTAAGTTTGGATCTTGGTTATTTTTATATAGTTTTTGCTATATTTGTTATAGTCGGCTCTTCTAATGCTGTGAATCTAACGGATGGGCTTGATGGTCTTGCTACCGTTCCTATTGCCTTTACTGCCGGTTCTTTTGCTTTAATAAGTTATTTAGTAGGAAATCTAATTTACTCGAACTACTTACAGCTAACCTATATACCGAATACCGGAGAGTTAACGGTGTTATGTGCGGGATTAGTCGGTAGCTGCCTTGGATTTTTATGGTTTAATGCGCAACCGGCAGAAGTTTTTATGGGTGATACCGGTAGTCTAAGTCTTGGCGGTGTGCTTGGTATTATTAGCGTTATTACTAAGCATGAAATAGTTTTAGCTATAGTCGGTGGCTTGTTTGTTATTGAAACGGCATCCGTAATTTTACAGGTATATTACTTCAAAGCTACTAAAGGAAAAAGAATATTTAAAATGGCACCGCTCCATCATCATTTTGAAAAACACGGCTGGGCAGAATCAAAAGTCGTAATAAGATTTTGGATTATTTCAGTTATATTTGCTCTTGTAGGCTTATCATCCTTAAAATTACGTTAACTATATTCGGTTATCTATCTTTTATTTATCAAAAATACATTACATAAATTAACTTTCTATTTGCTTTTGTACAAGAAATTTGCTATAATAATGATATTAATTTATAAGTAGGTGTATGGCATGGTTAAAGAAATAGATATAAGTAAATTATTAGCACAAGAAAATAATGCTTTAAATACTATATTAAGCCAAGTAAATGAATTATGCGAACAAAATAAGCAGTTGCAAGGTTTAATCGAAATACAAAATGAAACTAAAGCACTAGAAAAAGAACATAATAGATCGCTGCCTTGGTTTAAAAGATTTGTAAAAACAGTTTCTAATGTAAAGTATATTTTGATAAAAAGTGAAGAACAGTTAACAAATGAAGCAATAAAGTATAATAATAAAATATTAAAAGATATTGATAATAAGATATATAATATAGTGGAAAAATCTGTACCTTTAAAGCAAGAATTACAAGAAGAAATCGCAAAAAATTTTAAGGATTTAACAAAGAAAGATTTATCTAAAGATCAAAGAGCAAGATTATCGGAAGTATTTTTTAGTTATAAGAGTAAACCTGAAAGATTCTCAGCTCTACATATGACAAATCCATTACAATTCATTAATGCTGAAGCACTAGAGAAACAATATAATTCTTTAAATGCTACAAAACAAAACATCCAAAATTTAATATCCGAAAATTCTAATATCAGAGAACTTAAAGAAATACAAAAACAGGTTGCTGAAATTAGGGCAGAAGTACCTTATACATTTTTTGAAAAATTAAATAATATTTGGCAAAATGTTAAAAATGTTTTTGTAAATAATAGTGAGCAGGTTTTAGCAAAAAACAAAGAGAGTAATACTAGAACAATTAGCAAGATAGAGGAACAATTATATAAAACGAAGCATAAATTTGAGGAATTAATTGAAAATAAAGAAAGAAATATTAAGGATATAATTGCAAAATTACCTGACAATGAGGAGTTACAAAAGATAGTAAGTAACCTTACAAATCACATGGCTTCAAAAAAAGAACCAATATTAGCAAATTCATCCCTAGATAAACCTTTGGAAAATAATATAACACCACCGCCTTCTTTACCGGAAAATAACATTCCACCTCCGCCACCGCCTTCTTTACCGGAAAATAACATTCCACCTCCACCTCCACCACCGCCTTCTTTATCGGAAAATAACATTCCACCTCCACCTCCACCACCGCCTTCTTTATCGGAAAATAACATTCCACCTCCACCTCCACCACCGCCACCGCCTATGCCTACGGCTCAGACTAAGACATTATCTAAGCCTGTAGAAGCTACTACGGTTAAAAGACCGGAAAATCAACCACGTCCTTCTATAGATACTTCTGATTTAATGGGAGAAATAGCAGGGCCACACAAACTAAAAAAAGTTGAAAAAACGGATGTTCAGGAACAAGATTCTAGAGATTTATTGCTGCAGTCCATAAGAGGTGAACACAAACTAAAAAAAGTTGAAATTGACCCTAATACAGGAAAACCGGTTGCACATTCTCAGAGTAAGCCTGCTCAGAATGTTAACAAACTTAGTGGAGTTGCATCAATTTTAGCACGAAGAGTTGCTATGGAGATGAGTGATAGTAGTAGCAGTGAAAGCGATAGTGGTAACTGGAGTGATGTTAGTGTTAATAGGAATAAATCAAAAATTCTTAAAACTAAAGGAGAACGAGATGCTAAAGTGACTACGCATGCTCAAAAAATTAATAATAGGAACTCACAAAAACCATCATTTGTTAGATAATAAATGTCATTCCCGCGGAAGCGGGAATCCAGTAAAACCTATAAAAACTTGTTTTTTTAGGTTTATTTTATCAATTAATGGTAATTTTATAGCAGCATTAAAGTTATTTTTTGGATTCCCGCTTCCGCGGGAATGACATAAAACACCATATAAATCTACCCTTTAAACTTCTTAGTTATTTCAACTATTCTTTTACCAAAGAAATTAGCAGTTCTTAAATCGCCTTGAGTAGGAGTAATATCAGGAGAAGATTTGTGGTTAGATTGAGTCATACGTCCTGACCAGCTACCTAAGCGGTTAATTTTAATTTTATCGGGATCAGGCATCTCATGATCGGAAAAATTCGGAGCAGCTTCAGCTTGCCCGACCCAAATCATACAATGCTGCATAGCGAAGTGAAATAGCTGCTGAATACTGCATACCTGCATAAGAAGTAGAATTAGTAAAAGCTGCAGCTATTTTATCTTGCCATTGTTGTTGTGCCCATCTAGTTGAGGTAGCTTCCATAAATATTTTAAACGATCTGGCTAAACTACCCATATAGGTTGGGACTCCAAAAATGATAGCATCTGCATTGTCTAATAAATCCCAATCGAGATTATCAGGTTTATCTTTATTTATTTGTATAAGAAACATTTGCTCCTACTTCTTGTATGCTCTTATTTAGTTCTTCAGCTACTTTTGCAGTATGACCGTATCCACTATAATATACGATAGCTACTTTAACCATTTTATTCTCCATATTATAAATTAACTATAAACTCGGCTTCAGTTTTAGACTTTATTTCTTCAATAGTAACATCGTCAGCTTGTCTAACTAATATCATTTCATCTTTATCAATATCAAAAATTCCAAGATCGGTAATTACTCTGTTAACTACTTTTTTACCTGTTAACGGAAAGCTGCATTCTTTTAATAATTTAGCACCGCCATCTTTTGCGTTATGTTCCATTATAATAACTACTCTTTTGGTGTTAGCGACCAAATCCATAGCTCCTCCCATACCTTTAACCATTTTACCCGGAATAGTCCAGTTGGCAAGATCTCCTGTTTGTGAGACTTGCATAGCACCTAAAATAGTTAAATCGACATGCGAACCTCTAATCATCCCAAATGAAAAGCTACTGTCGAAATAGCTGCTTTCAGGAATAGCAGTAATAGTTTGCTTACCGGCGTTAATTAAATCAGGATCTTCCTCTCCTGCGTAAGGAAATGGTCCCATACCAAGCATACCGTTCTCGCTTTGAAATATTACATTCACTCCTTGAGGTATATAATTTGCTACATGCGTAGGCATACCTATACCAAGATTGACATATAATCCGTCTTTAAGTTCCTCTGCTGTTATTTGATAAATTTCTTCTTTGCTCCAAGGCATCTCTTATTTTTCCTTGACAGTTAATTGCTCAATACGTTTCTCATATTTTTCACCTACTATTAATCGCTGTATGAAAATATTAGGTGTGTGAATATTGTTAGGGTCAAGCTCTCCCACCTCAACTATTTCCTCTACTTCACAAACTGTAACTTTAGCGGCACCTGCCATGACTGAATTAAAATTTCGTGCAGTTTTATTGTAAATCACGTTGCCGCTTTTATCAGCTTTAAAGCCTTTAATAATAGCAAGGTCAGCTTGAAGGGCAGTTTCCATTATATATTTTTTGCCGTTAAACTCCTTTGTTTCTTTACCTTCCTCTACAATTGTACCTATACCTGTTTTAGTATAAAAAGCCGGAATTCCCATACAAGCAGCCCTAATTCGTTCAGCTAAAGTTCCTTGTGGGTTTAGCTCAAGCTCTAAAACCTTATCAAGATATTGTTGCTCAAAAATCTTATTTTCTCCGACATACGAAGAAATCATTTTTTTTATTTGTTTAGTTTGAAGAAGAAGCCCAAGTCCGAAATTGTCAACACCGCAATTATTGCTTATAACTGTTAAATTTTGAACATTGATTTTAAGAAGTGCATTTATTAAATTTTCAGGAATACCGCATAGACCGAATCCGCCCGACATTATAGTCATGCCGTCATAAAGAAGTCCTTCAAGAGCAGCTTCAGCCGAAGGATAGATTTTATTCATAAATTTTAAATTATTTAATATCTATTATTTAAGAAATTAGGAGGCTTTTCAAAAGAAGTCAAGGATATACACAAGTTTGGTATATTAAAACAATACTTTACAAGAAATTAAATTTAACCATTGCTGCTTATTTTTTGTATTCATCAACAGTATTAGTAACTGCATCAAATATTGATGATGATATAACAATTCAAGAAAATTCTAAAAAAAATTATAGTTATATAGTGACTTATGATAAAGATATGTCCTCAAGAGCGAGTAGCGATGCTGCTATGTCATTAATTGAAGGTTACCGTCCATTAGATGATGCTATGTTTGCCGATTCAGATAATATAGCTATGAAGATCTTAAGTTATATTACAAGATTTACTGCTACATCTTGGATTATGGTAGGTAATCATGAAATAGGAGGTTATGGAGCAAGAGCAAAGAATTTGATTTAAAAGTAACAAAATATGAAGTAGATCCTTTTGAGGATACAACATATTTTAAAACTAAAGATTTTAATTCTTTGCAAGTTCATAAGCAAATTGCTATAGATACAGGGGGAATGCAAGCAAGTTATTTGTTATCTGAAAATATTAAAGATAGATACATGGCAAGTAACAAAATTAATCCTACTTACGGTATAGGTTATTTATGGACAAGACTAGATCAAGCAAGTTATATTTTTAGTACTAAGTTTGATGGCAAAGATAAAAGCGTTAATGATATAAATGCATATGTAAAAGCGATTAACTCCATATACGGTAAAAATTATATTACTAAAATTCGTTCATATGCTTATTTAGATTTATTTGATCCGTTTTTATTCTATTCAGGATATTCATTTTTAATGAATACTAACTTAAATAATATTCCGATGATTGAATTAGGACCGGTTAAATATTTACCGGCTACTGAGCGATACTTGCTCCATACGGTTTAGAGTGTGGTTTAGTTAACCATTTTGTTGTTGATAATAAATATATGCAAGTTAATATTCATTACGGCAAAAATCAAAAATTTAAGTCTTACGGTGTCGGAGTTAAAGCTAATAACTTAGTCAAAGTTGAATTTATCGGTTTAGGTTTAGAAGCGACATTTTGGAATCAGCCTAAAATGTTAACCGCTACCCCTTTAAAAGAAAGTTGTAAGCAAGGTGGACTTGGAGCCGTTAATTTGGGGCTTAGCTTAAATGAAACATTTAAGATAGTCGGCTCAGACGGTTACAAAACAGCAGGATTTATAGAAGGTATGCCTTTAAAATTCTCAGCTATAGTTAGAGCAGGGTTAAAATGAGATTTATAAGAGAAGGCTTGTTGCATGATTAATATGTCATTCCTGCGAAAGCAGAAATCCAGAAAAAAGCGCTATACATCAAGCTTTTAATTTTAAAAACTTACTGTGTATGCACCGTTTAATTACTGGATTCCCGCTTTTGCAAGAGTGACATATTAGTCATAATTTGTATATTTTATTATTCTTCTTTTATTATAAAGTATATATATTTGTATATAAGATAATTATGACTATATATGCTAACTATTTTAGAACAATTCTTATTCTCTTCTGTAAAAACGTTCATTAATATACGTGAAGATACCGTATCTGCTCTTAAAAGGCTTGGTATTAACAATATTCGTGATTTATTATTTTATCTACCTGTTTCATATCAAAATAAAATATTATCACCTAATTTAACTGAAGTTAGAGACGGTGACATAATCCAAACAGAAATTGTAGTTGAGAGCATTAATTTACCAAAGAAAAGTAGTCAGCCTTTAAAAATTACAGCTAGCAATGATACTGGTTCTTTGTTATTAGTGTTTTTTCATAAACCCCCACCGTTTATTTTTAATAAGCTGCAAGTTGGTACTTCTCATATTATCAGCGGAAAGGTACAATTTTTTGATCATTACTTACAAATTGCGCATCCTGAATTTATTGTAAATCCTAAACTCGCAAAAGAAATAGAGCCGATTTATTCCCTGACATATTTACTTAGTAACAAGCAGTTATATTCATATATCATAAAAGCAATAGAGATATTTGAAGAGAAGTGTAAGAGTATAGAAGATAAAGAAGTAAAAGATTATTTAGATATTATATTGCAGAATTTGCAAATATTGCATGTTTTCCGTCATTGCGAGGAGGCATTCATGCCGACGAAGCAATCCAGTAATGTAAAATTAATAAATTCTAGATTGCCGCAGCCCCTAAAGGGGCTGCGCAATGACGATTTATATACTAACGCCAAAAAACAACTAGCAGCTAAGGAGCTTATCGCTAATCAAATATCTCTTTTAAATGTACGTACGCAAATAAGTAGAAGACAAGGTAATATTTACCCTAAAGCTGTATCTATTCAAACAAATATATTAAATGAGCTAGGATTTGAGTTAACTTCTTATCAAAAGCAAGTCATAGAAGAAATAGAGTGTGATCAAAGCAATAAAATAGAAATGATGAGATTGTTGCAAGGCGATGTTGGCTCTGGTAAAACTTTGGTAGCTTTGCTGACGATGGTAAATGTGGTAGCCACTGGATTTCAAGCAACGCTTATGGCTCCAACTGATTTGCTTGCCAATCAGCATTATGAGTTTTTTGTTAAAGCTTTAAAAAATACTAATATAAGAGTCGGATTACTTACAGGTAAGATACTGGGGGCAGCTCGTAAAAATATTATGATACAACTTGACAACGATGAGATTGATATATTAGTCGGCACTCATGCTTTATTTCAAGAAAAAGTAACTTTTAAGAAACTAGGTTATATAGTTATTGATGAGCAGCATAGATTTGGGGTGCAACAGCGTTTGAATTTAATAAATAAAGGAGTAAATCCCGATGTTTTAGTTATGACTGCAACGCCGATTCCTCGAAGCCTTGCACTTACTATGTTTGGTGATATGACTATCTCAAAGCTAATGGGTAAGCCGAAAAGTCGTTTACCTATCGCTACAAATACCATATCCGTTAATAAGATAGAGCATATTATAGCAGCGATAAATAAGAAGCTTATTGCAGGTGAGCGGGTATATTGGATTTGTCCATTGATAGAGCAGGGAGCGAAAGAAACGTCGGAAGAGGATAGTTTATTGATGGATGTGATGAATCGTTTTAACTCTATCGACAATATCTATCAAGGTTATACCGGTATTATTCACGGTAAGATGAAGAACGAGCAGAAAGACCAAATAATGAAGCAATTTAAGGAAGGTGAAATTAAGATATTAGTTGCAACAACCGTTATTGAAGTTGGAATAGACATACCTGAAGCCACTTTGATAATTATTGAAAATGCCGAGCAATTTGGTCTCGCTCAACTTCATCAGCTTAGAGGTAGAGTAGGGCGGGGTAGTTTGCAGTCATATTGTATATTGTTATACAATCCTAAAAGGCTTAGAAAAGTTGCACGAGATAGGTTTGAGATAATGAAACAAACTAATGATGGATTTTATATAGCTGAGCAGGATTTAAAACTTCGAGGTAGTGGTGAGATTTTAGGAGTAAAACAAAGCGGCGAAATCGCATTTTTCTTCGCCGATTTAGCGGACGATTATGACCTACTTCTTAAAGCGCATAAATTTGCGGAAATAGGCTCAAAAGGTAATGTAAATTTTGTTAACTTTCAGATCAAGCTCTTTGCCAAATTTCAAGTAAGCGAGTTGGTTTAGTGTGAATATGCTATTGCCGCTTGGCATTGGCGTTGTTGCGTGGTTCGATTTTTACCGTCATTGCGAGAAAAGAATTACGCAGTAATTTGATGAAGCAATCTTGTGCCAAAGTCCTGAGATTGTCATGCTCCTTTCAGTCGCTTGCAATGACGAAAAACCGCACCGTGCAAGCAAGCTTTTTTATAAAATCTAGAATACTATAAGTTAAAGCTAATCCTGTGTGATTTCAGCAAGTCTAGTAAACAGAGCGTCAATCATATCCCAGCCTTTTTTTTGAATAGTGAGTAAAGAAGAATCATTAATGTTTATTTGTTTTAATAAATCTATTCCTATTTGTTCATGTTCAGGATCAAGATACATATGTGTTTTGAAATGTTTTGCTGCTTTATGATTAAAAAATATTGATCCTAGTTTTGCATAAAATATAGTAGCACAAGACTCTATTACTAAATGGACAAGGACGGCTCTTTCACTATCTCCAAGAGTCATCATTTTTAGCGTAAACCAAGAACCTAAGGCCTCAAAAATAGAATCTGTAGTTTCTTCATTATTTTCTAGATTTTGGAATAATTCTCTATTATGTCCAAATTCATCGGTAAGATGCTCCCATGCAAGTTGTTGAAATTCTTTTGTTTCAGAAAACACTACTCTTGCTAATACCATTTTTTGAAACTCATCTGACCAAATCCGAAAATGTTTAAGAAATTTATTTTTTCGTAGCGTACTATCTAACCTAATTTTAAATAGTTTGTTTTTTTTAAATTGCTCTTTATATTGTTCATTATCCAAAATTAAACGATCTATTATATTCATATATTTAATTATTAATTTATTTAAATATATTAATATTAACTAAATTACGCTGTCACTCATTATTAATGTTATTTACCAATTTTTAAAACCATATGTGTATTTATAGCTTAATATGAATTGTAAGATCATAATGTGTATGCAGTAAATATATAAAACATTGCGACTTATCCATTTTAGATTTATAGCTATTTTTTGTGAATAATCGCTTAGGATCATTAATATATAGGTAATTGTTAAGAAAGTGAGGTTTAAAATTAAGTCAGTATTTGAAAAATTAAACTCATTAAAGGAAAAAATCGCAAGAGTAAAAAGAGTTGAATGCACGAAAGAGGTAAAAATTGCTATAAAACAGCAAAGTTTTAAGTTTGCCTGCTCATGTTTTGAAATAAATCCAAGTATCATTGTAGCAATTACAAGAGTCCCGTAATCAATCAAAGCCCAGCTAATATACCACAATAGTACCATTATAATTGCATGACAATAACCGCTATAGAAAAAGTGAGTTAAAGAATTACGAAAATAATAAATATACCATTGCCCTAAATAGATAGAGATTAGAATATTTGTAGTAAGAAATTGTTTAAATAGTACAGTGGTATATATTTGTAATAAAACACCGAATATTATTATATGGGTTTTTGGTTTATCATGAAAATTATAACCGGCAAAAAAGCAAAATACTGGCATAGCTGTACGACCTATGATCCGCATAATCGTTAATTCAGGATATAGATATAAACCTACATGATCAATGATCATGGTTATAATAGCTAAGGCTTTTAGCCAATCCTGATAATTTGATTGGTGCTTATTTTTTGTTATTATCATAATTAACCGCTTTTAATAAATATGCCGTGCCAAAAAATGCTCCCATTCCAACTGCAATTGTACTACCTAGCATACAGACTTTAATCAGTAAAGATTCCGAATAAAAATATTCTAAATAATAATGCTTTATTAAAGCAATTATAATAGACATTAAGATACAGCATAACAAAATTTTACCGCAGAAAAGTTTTATACCGGCTTCTATATGAAGCTTATTTTGTTTTTTAGTATAGCTATATAATAAACCTAGATTATACCAAGCTGCAATAGATGTACCGACTGCAATACCGATATGTTTCAAATAATCCATTAATAATAGGTTCATGCCGGTATTAATTATTATTGAAAATAAGGTTATTTTGAGTGGTGCTTTAGTATCTCCGTTAGCATAAAAAATAGGAGTTAAAATTTTTGCCAAAATAAAAGCAGGGAGCCCAAGTGCAAACGCAGAAATAGCCTCAGCTGTATTTGTAGTATCTTGGCTCGTGAATACTCCTCTTTCATAAATTATATTAATAATCGGATGAGATAGAATTATAATACCGAATGTAGCAGGCAACGATAATAATAATCCCATTCTAATAGCATTATTCTGTATTTTTTTTGCAACTACTATATCATTTGATTTATAGATTTTTGACAGCTCAGGTAGCAATATAGTAGAGAAGCTAGTACCTATTATTGATAGAGGAAATTGATATATCCGGTCGGCATAAGATAATATAGAAATAGCACCTTCAATAAAGCTAGCAATAGATTGGGATATGAAAAGGTTTAATTGCTGTATGCCGGAGCTAATGGTTGCCGGTCCCATATTAATCAAAAGCTTTTTTACATCGGGATCGCTTGGGTTAAAAATTATCGGAAAGTTTAAATCCGCTCTTTTCACACAGACAAACATAAACGAAACTTGTAATATTCCGGCCATTATTAAAGATAAGCTAATTGAGATAGTAGATTCTATATAATGATCAAATGTTAAAGTAAAAATTATTACGCATATACTTAAAATAACCGGTGAAAAAGCAAATGCAGCGAATTTTCTTACAGAGTTTAATATTCCGCCAAGTAGAGCCGTTAATGAAACAAATATTAAATAAGGTATTGTAATGCGGCATAAAAATACCGTAAGCTCAAATTTTTCTTTTTTACCGTGAAATCCAGGAACAATAAACAGCATTAATTGTGGCATGAAGATTTGCATTAATGCTATTATTACTATTAATGTCAGAAGTAAAAGGGTAAAAACCTCACCTGAAAAATTATTAGCGGCTTTCTTAGAAATAAGCATTTTTTCATTATAAATAGGAATGAATACGCTTGATAATGCTCCTTCTGCAAAAATTCTTCTAAATAGATTCGGTAGTTTAAAAGCAACATTAATGCTATCACCCATAGGTGTAGAGCCGAATAATGATGCGATAAACTGTTCACGCACTAAGCCAAATATGCGAGAAATTAATGTGCAAAAAGCTACTACGACTCCTGAACGAAATAATCGACTTCTTGCATAACTTGCTTCTAAAGGTAATTTGTGCGTCAATCCGGTACTCGCATTCTCATGTACTAAAGTGTACGCTGTGGTGCTGCGTTCCGTGTTTCTTTCAAATTCCTCTTTATTAGCTACATTATGCAAGAAGTCGGTCACTGTTTGTTTTTTATCTTATTTTTCTGATGTCATTCCCGCGGAGGCGGGGATCCAGTAAAACCTATAAAAACAAGTTTTTATAGGTTTATTTTGTTAATTAATGTGTAATTGTTGAGTCGGGATTAAGGCTACTTTTTCTGGCTTCCCGCCTCCGCGGGAATGACATCCAACACCATGCAAGCAACGTCATGAATTCTTATCCCTAGCTGACCCTATCTATTCCTTCATTGATTAAAGCGTCTGCTTTTGATTTATTTTCCCATCCAGTAACTTTAACCCATTTACCTTTTTCTAAATCTTTATAATGCTCAAAGAAATGCACGATACGTTTCTTGAGCATGTCACATAAATCATCTAGCTCTTTAATATGATCGAAAGTAATATCGAGCTTAGAAGTCGGTACTGCGATTATTTTCTCATCAAGCCCTGATTCGTCTTCCATCATCAATACACCGACTGCTCGGCATTTTATAACTGACCCAGGTACTACTGGATGATGAGCTACGACAAGTACGTCTACCGGATCACCGTCATTTGAAAGAGTATGAGGAATAAAACCGTAATTGCATGGATAGCTCATGGTAGTTTGCATAAAGCGATCAACAAAAACTGCTCCTGATTCTTTGTCAAATTCGTATTTGATTGGACCGCTATTCATCGGAATTTCGATAATTACGTTTATTTCGTAATTATTTGCTTTTGCTTTGATTTTATCTATAAACATGTTGTTATTTATTTGGTTTAGTTATTTTTCGTCATTGCGAGGAGAATTACAACATAATTCGACGAAGCAATCTCAGGCCTATTTTACTAGATTACCACGTCGCTTCGCTCTTCGCAATGACGTTGTTATTGCGGAGGTCTGTAATTCTCATCATGCTTTGCAAGTAATTGTCTTGCTATAAATTTCCCGTTCGACAATTGCCCGATGGCAATAATTCCTTGTCCTTTACGAAATAGAGCCGGAAGGGCTCCTTGATATAATATCTCGAAATCCTTAATATTATCGGTAATAACAAAACTTATCTTATCGTCAGCAATTTTATTTATTGAGTCTGTTTTAACAAGCCCACCGACTCTTAACTCTTTGCCTTGTTCTATTTCATTAATTTTTGACGGCGGCAAAAAAAATACTATATTTTTCTCTAAATTGTAAAGTATTATAATAATTCCTAAACATGCTGAGCAGAAACAAATAATTATTGTTATTAATCTATTTCTTACTCTCTTTTGCATTAAAGTTCTGTTTATTTTTCAATGACTTGTAATTTAAAAAACTTACAATTAACAATATCGCTAAGGTTAAAAAGGTAAATAAATACGCTACCGATATATAATTATTCATTTCTTAAAAATTCCATAATTTCCTTAGGTGAAGAATCTAAATAGAAATGTTTCAGATATTTCCCGTTTGCATCGATTAAATATGTAAAAGATGAATGATCAAGCATATAGTTCGGGTCGTCATCATCACCATGCACACGAGCATAGAAAACCTTGAATTTATCAGTTACATCTTTTATTTGCTGCTCGTTACCGGTAAGACCTATAAATTTCGGATGAAAATGTTTTAGATATTCTTTAAGTGCTATAGGAGTATCACGTTTTGGGTCAATAGTGATAAAAACAGGTAGAATATCTATTTTATGTTTATTTAAAATTTCTACAATCTCCGTCATTTTATTTAGAGAGGTTGGGCATATATCAGGACAACTAGTAAATCCAAAGTAAATGAGGCTTAAGTTGCCTTTCAACTTATCACTATTAAATATCTTTCCATTTTGGTCTATTAGTTCAAAATCACCGCCTATTTTTACGTTATCTTCATAGATATTAACTTGACCGGCAAGTGGCTTTTCAGGCGTTCTTAAAGATAACAACAAATATAATGCTCCTACTCCTATTAATAAGCTAATTACGATAATTATTTTTATAATATTAGACTGTATTTTCATAAGATATTATCCATTTTTGCGTTGTCATCCTAGCTGGTCCTGCTGTATGGCTCTTATGTCATTCCTGAGAAAGCAGGAATCCAGAGAAAAGTGAAAATGTCATACCGTGGCTTGACTACGGTATCTTATATCACAGGCCGTGTTCTGAGATCCCGCAATCAAGTTGCGGGATGACATTAAAGGTTACTGGATTCCCGCTTTCGTGGGAATGACATAAAAAGACCATACAACCAAGTCTACTCTTTTACACAAGCCCTAATTTTTTAGGTTTAAAATATTTTACCCAAATATCTATTAACAATTTAGTAATGATAATCGCCGAAAACATTGAAGATATAATCCCGATCGTTAATGCAACGGCAAAACCTTTTATTGCACCTACTCCAAATATATAAAGTAAAAAAGCAACGATTAAAGTAGTTAGGTTAGCATCAAGGATAGTGGCAAACGCAGATTCAAAACCGGTTCTAATAGCATAAAGATTAGACACTCCTTTATGCAGTTCCTCTTTAATTCTTTCGTAAATCAATACATTAGCATCAACAGCCATACCCATAGTGAGTATTATTCCTGCAATTCCCGGCAGAGTTAAAGTAGCTTGGAAAAGTGAAAGTAAAGCTAAAATATATAACAATGCAAGGCTTAAGGCTATATTGGCAAATAAACCAAGCACACCGTAAGACCAAACCATAAATATACACACTGCTATAAATCCTATAAGTCCTGCTTTTTTGCCCGACTCTATAGAATCAGCACCCAAATTTGGACCTATACTTCTCTCTTCAATAATTTTAAGTGGGGCAGGAAGCGAACCGGCTCGCAATAATAGTGCAAGCTCATTTGCCGACTCAACGGTAAAATTTCCTGTTATTATACCGCTTCCGCCCATAATCGCTCCGTTTATCGTTGGAGCACTTAGTAATTTATTGTCTAAAACTATAGCAAGGCGTTTACCGGTATTATTTTTAGTTATTTCACCAAATATTTTACTACCTAAATTGTTGAAAGAAAAAGCAACTACCGCTTGCGAATTTTGGTCAAAAGAAGCTGAAGCAGTTGTAAGCTGATCCCCACCCAAAACAACTTTTTTCTTTATAACGACATAATACTCCCCATGACTTTCGTTATCTCCCTTAACTAGCATTGAACCTACTGGAACATGTCCTTTTACCGCTTCTTCGATATTGGCATTTTCATCAACTAAATGAAAAGTTAGCTTTGCAGTTTTCCCTAATATATTCTTCAGGTAAGAGGGATTTTCTTCACCGGGAACTTGCAGTAATATATGCTTATCGCCTTGTTTCTGTAGGGTCGGCTCTTTAGTGCCGGTACTATCAACTCTCATGCGAACGATCTCAATAGATTGGTCTACTACCTTATTAAGTAAGTCATTTAATCTAGATTCGCTGTAGCGAAGCTTTATTTTATTTTCATTTACTTCAGCGATAATTTCTGGATCGATTTTATTAATTATTTTCTTTAACGGCTTTAATTTCTCAGGCGATCTTACTTCTAATTGAATGCTATTTTGTCTAACTAACAGATTTTTATAGCTGATTTTATCCTCACGAAAATTTTTGCGTAAAGTGTCGGCAAGATTTTCCATTGAATCATTTAAGTAGGTGTCAAAATCAACATCGAGTAATAAATGGGATCCTCCTCTAAGATCAAGTCCTAGATTTACTGAATCATGAGGTAGAAACTTAGAGTTTACCTGCATGAAATTAGGTAAGGCACAAATAACTGCAAAAACCGTACATATAATTGAAAGAAAAATTTTCCACTTAGGAAGATTTTGCACCGCTTACCTTCTTATCTTTTTTGTTGTTTTCTTTTTTTACTGCTACTTCTTGTGTACGACTAGTTATATCGATAATAGCACTTTTTAAAACTTTAATACGTACATCTTTAGCTATTTCGATTTCAATATTATTGTCATTTTCACTTATTTTAGTCACAATACCATAAATGCCGCTATTTGTTAGAACTTCTTCGCCTTTTTTAACTTCACTTACTAATTTCTCTCTTTCTTTGCGTCGTGTTTCTTGTGGACGTAATAATAAGAAGTAAAATACAGCAAAAATTAAAACCATCGGTATTAAGCTTGTTAACCCCGATTGTAAAGAATTTGTTTCTACGGGCACTACCTCAGTTTCCTGTATTTCTATAGTGTCGTTATTATTTGCCTGATTATCTTGCGTATTTGCTGACATATGTAATTTCCTAATTGTTGCAATAGTCTTCCTGTATAACCTCTTTCTAAAAGTAATTTGTATACCGCAGATACTTCAAGATTTGGTACGTCAAATTTTAGGCTTCGCCTTTGCTCATGTAGTTTGCTACGCTCCGCAGGCTCACCACTTATTTGGCTTCCAACTTTTGAAGTATTTGCAGTATACATCAATCCGGTACTCGCATCTCACGTCCCTTTTTGTACGCTGCGGTGCTGCGTGCCGTGTTTCCTTAAAATTTCTCTTTATAAGATAGGTTATGCACTAAGTCTAATAAAATAAAAATAGCTACCTAATAGCTTTAATGCAAGGGTAAAATAATAATATAAAATATATTTAAATGTATTTTATACTAATATAAGTTATCACAAAACCGATAAATGGCTATTTTTATGACAGTTATAAATACTAGAATTTCTAATGAACTAGATATTATACTTTCTAATGTTGCTAAGGAAATCGATAGACCAAAAGGATATATTATACGTAAAGCAATAGAAAGTTATATAGAAGAAAAAGCAGATTTATTAATTGCTTTGTCTCGTATAGAAAAAAGAGAAGAAGTAATTTCATTAGAAGATATTAAGAAAAAATATGGTTTGGAAGATTGAATTTATGATAAACTTACTGATGTCATTTGCAAAAGGGCGTTGTTGCTTAGCTCGAAAAACATGCTCTACATCATTCCCGCCTACGCGGGAATGACATAAAACGAACAAAATCAGTGGAGCGGGTGAAGGGATTCGAACCCTCGACTTCAACCTTGGCAAGGTAGCGCTCTACCCCTGAGCTACACCCGCTTAAATAAAATAACGGCGTTTTAATGTAAAAAGTTTAAGGGGATCAAAATTAATTACATATAAAACGCCTTAGTGCTTTTTAATCTAAGCGGATCTGAATATAAGTAATTATAAGATAAATTGCAAGTATTAAATTAGAAATTTATTGGCATTGCTCAATAAAGATAGATTTATTTAATAAATTAACGCCATTGCAAGGAAATTACAAAGTATATTGACTAAGCAATCTAGTTAAAAACTCTGTAAACTAGAATTTATTATTATTTTTTTAGATTGATATGCTCCTTTCAGTCGCTCAGCTCATTATACGACACCTGTCTTGAGTTAGCAATGCTATAAAATCTAATTTTGTTAAATTGACTTTTATTTTTATATAAAACAGTATAGTTCTTTATTAATTTTAACTAATCTGTAAAAAAGTATGTGAAGTTACGCAAAAGAGCAAAAAAGTTTAGCCCGTAATCAAAAAGAAGCATAGGACTATTTTTATCTATTGTTATATTTCTTGAGTATTGTGACCTAATGCTTTACGTGCATATAGCAATACTTTTAAATGATTTATTTTTTTTCTAAGTATGATCCTTTTGTTAATTCACTTCTTAATGCTTTTGCGTTTTGTTCTACTTTCGTTTTTAGACCGGTAGGGGCTATATAATATTTGGTTGGATTGGTGACAATATAGGCAGAAAAGCAACTGTTATTATCACCACAGCTATTATGGCAATTACTATTACAACAACTCTTGCTCCTTACTCAGAAATAGGTATAGCTGCTACTATTATGTAGAGTTGCTCAAGGGATCTCATCAATGGGCGAGATTATAGGGGCTCAAATTTACTTAACCGAAATCACAAAACCTCCTACTCAATATTCAAGCGTGGCTATGATTGTCGCAGCATCTACTGTAGTAGGCGTTGCAGTACTCGGTATAGCATCTATAGTTACCAGCTATAGTTTTAGTTGGCGTATAGCCTTTTGGATGGGAGCAGTGATTGCCGTGATTGGACTAACTGCACGAACTACTTTATAGGAAACTCCTGTATTTGCAGATGCAAAACACCAACTTCAAGAAAGCTTAGCTGATGCTATTGAAAAAGGAGATATAAATATTAAAAAACCATTTTCTACTACAAGAAAAGGTCAATAAAAAAACCTGTTTGGCTTATTTTTTAATTGAATGTGCATGGCCTGTATCATTTTATTTTACCTACTCACATTGTAGTAATATATTAAAAAATACCTTTGGTTACACCAGTGAACAGATCATACATAATAATTTTATTGTCTCAATAGTAAATTTAGGTTCATATATAACATTAACTTATCTACGCTATAAAATATATCCATTAATTCTTATAAAATTTAAGTTATTAATATTTTGGTTATTTGCTTTATCACGAGCTTTAATGTTTGCAGTTTCTTCTTGTAGAACAATTTACTTGATAGATTATTTTAATCACTGGGGATTATTATTCTTGATTATTCCAATTCTAATTGGTTATAACATTTGGAGTAAATCATTTTATAAAGTTAGAGGAGGAAGCAGAGAGTTATTATTAGAAAAAGCTTTGTGTCTTTCAAGTTCAATATTAAAAACTTTTAGGCATAACTTAGCAAATTCTCGTTCTAGTTTATAATTTATATTAGCAGCGACCAAAAGAAAATTTATTAAAGTCTCTTCAATAATTTTTCTAGTTTTCTCAGGTGATTTAATTCCCAAAGTTTGCACATTATGCATTCGGTCAAATAATTTTATTAATGCCGTATTGTATCTTTTCTCTGTAATTAATCAGTTTAGGCTTTCTCCGCTACTTATCTTCCCGTAAGATTTAATTCTAGTTAGACCTTCTACGTGTTTTGCTACTTCCGGTCCAAAAATTTCGGTAATTGCTTCTTCAGTTAATTCTGTATCCTCAATAGTATCATGAAGTAACGCAGCTTGTAGCATTATGGTCGTAAAAAGCTTAGGAACTTCTTCAGCTACAAACTCTGCAAGCATAATCGTCACCTCAATCGGATGGGAGTAATAAGGATCACCTGATTGACGTATTTGAGAACCGTGATACGTGCATAGTAGATACCTTTTTTGATTTCGAGCATATCTGAGTATATCTATAGGATTTGCTACTTTAGTATTTAAATATTCGAGTTTATCAAGTAATTTTTTACTATAAACACAAATTGCAAACTTTTTTTTCCAAGAGCTTATATCTTCCATAAAAGTTATTTCTTATTTTTTGTTAATAATAGTTGATTACAATTAAAGCAAAAGTTAAAATTATAATAATAAACAATTTTTTAACTTTTAAATAGATTAATAGCTTTTGGTTACATTGTATTTAAACAACTATCATTTTACTTTATTAGCTGCTTTAACTTCCACTTCCTCGTGCAATTTATACTTTGCTATTTTTTTTTGAAAATCTAGTAAAAATAACGGCAAAAGTAATAAATAATGCGGAAAAGAATTACAGTAGAATTCAGAAAGGTTCCGACAAGATAAATTTCAAGGCGAGCGAACTAGGCGTATATTAATATATGAGCAAAGGCGATAGTACAAAATTTGCTTGTATCAAGCTTTATGAATTATGCTGTATATGAAAGATTCTAAAAACTCGTATGAATCAGGAAATTTATTCAGTGTCATACCATGGCTTGTTGACCACGATATAGCATTATTACGCGGATCGATTCCGCCCATATCATCCTAGTTCGCTTGACCGCAGGTTCCAAAAACAATAAACCAAGTAATTTATAATGTTAATACGTAACTATGGCTAAAGCAAGATAAAACAGATATAAACTGTCATACCGGGACTTGTTCCCGGTATCCAGAAAACCTTAAAAAGTTTTGGATCCCGTGGTCAAGTCACGGGATGACAAATTAATAGCATACCATTTTTATTTAACCCTAGCTATATCAATCTCTTCTCGTTTTCTTCTTGTCAACGAATTAACGTAAACTTTATTAGACTTCTTCAGAAATAAGGATTTAGAGAGGAATTTGAAAGAGACACTTCACTTTGAACCGAAGCGTACATACTAGTATGTGAGGATGAGTGGTAAGGATCGACGTACAAATTACCTCTAGGAAGTAGAATTTCCGAAGAGGTCTATTGTATGACACTGAACGTGTTTCCTGATTTACACAATAAAAAACTATAACTATAAAGAACCTGGGAATTTAGAAAAAGTACTAAAAGATGCTCAAATTTAGTATTTTTGTACTGGATTATTTCGTCAATTACTTTGTAATTTTCTAGCAATGGCATTAAATTATTAACTAATATATACTTAGTTAGAAACGCCATTTCACAAAGATACTGTTTTTCTTGATAGGTTTAACTATTGTAACATTTAAAACTGAAAAACTTGAGTTTAAGCTTCATTCATTGTTTGATATTTTCGTTGAAATACTAAAAACTTTTGATTGGTGGGCGATGACGGACTCGAACCGCCGACACTCTCGGTGTAAACGAGATACTCTACCAGCTGAGCTAATCGCCCATATTTTTTATTAATTAGTAAAATAACATCATTTATAATTCATAAGAAGTATATAAATAATTTAGCAAAATTTTATTAGTTTTTGCTTTTAAATTACTATAGAGTGTTATTTACTTTCAAACTTTTTATTTGCCTTGATAATCTGCTGATTTTTCTTGAGGCGGTATTTAATTTAATTATATTTTTTTTCACACCTTGCATTATCTTAGACTGAGCAACAGATAAAGCTATGTTAGCATTTTCTTTATTACCAAGACTGATTTCATGTACAACTTTCTTTATAAAAGTTTTTATTGCACTAGATCGTTTTTTATTGATTAGAGTTCTTTTTACTGTTTGTCTAGCAGCTTTTTTTGCTGAAGAATGATTAGCCATTACCGAGTCCCTTATATTTTAATTTTTAATTTCTTCATTAGCATCTTGCTGTATATTTCCTTTAGCATTAATATCTCTATCTACAAATTCAATATATGCTATCGGTGCTAAATCACCATAACGGAATCCGGCTTTTATTATTCTAGTATAACCGCCAGGTCTATCTTTATATCTGGTACCTAAAATATTTATAAGCTTTGCTACTGCTGTTTTGTCTTTTATTTTTGATAAAACGCTTCTTCTTACCGTTAAATCAGCTTTTTTAGCTTTAGTAATTAGAGTTTCAATATAAGGTCTTAATTCCTTAGCTTTTGGTAAAGTAGTTTTAATTTGTTCATGGGTTACAAGTGCTACAACCATATTAGCGAGCATTGCTTGCCGATGACTACTTGTTACATTTAACTTTCTGCCTTTAATTTTATGTCGCATTTTTTAGTCCTTAATTATAAGAATCTTCATAACGTTTAGATAATTCCTGAATATTTTCCGGTGGCCAATCCGGTACATCCATACCGAATCTTAAATTAAATTTTGCCAATATTTCTTTAATCTCATTTAAAGATTTTCTACCGAAATTTGGAGTTCTCAGCATATCGGATTCCGTTCTTTTTACTAGATCCCCTATATATATTATATTATCATTTTTCAAACAATTTGCAGATCTAACCGATAATTCCAATTCATCAACTCTCTTAAGTAAATAAGGTGAAAATGGTAAAGCATCAGTTTTAACTTGCTTATCTTCTTCCTGTTCTTCAAAAGAAATAAATAATTGTAATTGCTCCTGTAAAATACGTGCAGCTAAACCTACAGCCATTTCAGGTAATACATCACCGTTAGTTTCTACAAACATAATTAATTTATCATAATCGGTAACCTGACCTACCCTAGTATTTTCTACCCTATAAGTAACACTCTTTACCGGATTAAATAAAGCATCTATAGCTATTTCACCAATAGGTAAATTATCCTCATAACTATTTGTGCTAAGTACATATCCTTTACCAACCTTGCAAGTTAATTCCATTTCAAGCTGCTTATCCTTAGCTAGATCACAAATTACATGATCCGGATTCAGTATTTCTACATCATGACCTGTTTCAATCATACCGGCCGTTACAACACAAGGTCCTGTTGCTTTTAATTTCATGATACGTTTTTCTGCAACATGCATTTTTACTTCAATACCTTTAATGTTTAAAATCACTTCCGATACATCTTCTTTTACACCGGGTATAGAAGAAAATTCATGTTCTATAGCAGGGATCTTTATAGAAGTGATAGCTGCTCCTTGTAAAGAAGAAAGTAATACTCTTCTCATAGCATTACCGAGTGTTAAACCAAAACCTCTTTCTAAAGGTTCAACTACAATTTTAGCTTTATTATTGGTTTCTGGAAAATTTTCATACGCGACTTTATTCGGCTTTATTAAAGTATTCCAATTTTTACTTAACGATAACATTTAATACCTATGATTCTCTTATACTCTTCTTCTTTTTGGCGGTCTTACTCCATTATGAGCAATTGACGATACATCTAAAATTGATGTAACCACAAAATTTTGTCCGAATAAAGCTCTCATTGCTGATTCACGCTGAGCCCCCGGTCCTCCAATCCTAATAGAAATAGTTTTTAGACCATATTCTTTTGCTTTTTCCGATGCTCTATCAATTGTTACTTGAGCTGCATAAGGTGTTGCTTTTCTTGCCCCTTTAAACCCATTACCTCCTGCCGATGCAGAAGAAATAGTATTACCTTGGATATCAGTAAATGTTACTATAGTATTATTAAATGATGCTCGGATATGCACAACACCAAGAGTGATAGTTTTTTTCTTTTTCTTAACTTTAACCGTCTGATTCATTATTTATACTCTATACTTAAACTATTATTTTACAGCTTTTTTCTTTCCGGCTATCGCAATAGCTTTACCTTTTCTAGTTCGAGCATTAGAATGCGTATTCTGTCCTCTCACCGGCAACTTACGTATATGTCTAAGTCCTTGATAACATCTTATATCTTTCTTTTTCTTAATATTAAGCGTAACTTCTCGTCTTAAATCACCCTCAACTTTATACTCACTTTCAATAATATTACGTAAGCTTATTAACTCTTGATCTGTCAGTTCTTTCACTTTTGTATCTTTCGATATTTTTGCTTTATTACAAATCTCTGCTGCCATAGTAGGCCCAAGACCGTAAATGTAAGTTAAACTCACAACTAAACGTTTATTATCAGGAATATTAACACTTGCAATTCTTGCCACAAATAATCTCCAAAATTTTACTGGTAACTAAAAAATAATATAAAAATCTTTGATAAAGTCAATTTATTTTTAGTATCTTCTGTATATCAATTTCTATTTCGTGTTCATTTTTACTTCCATTAACTATATAAAAATTACCACTATTTTTATAATAATCTATTAACGGATATGTTTCTGTTTTATATACTTCAATTCTTTTTTTTATTACTTCTTCATTATCGTCTTTTCTATAATCAAATGTACTTGAACCACAAACATCACATACATTATCAGTTTTAGGCTGCAAGAAGTAACTATTATATATTTTACCGCAATTTTTACAACTATATCTTCCTAAAATTCTTTTAATTAATAATTCATCTGAAACATCAAAATATATTATTTTAATTTTTTCTTTAATAAATGATTCAAAAAATTTTGCTTGCTCTAAATTACGCGGATATCCATCTAATATGTAGCCGTTTTTATATTCAGAGGATAATAAAAAATTTTTGATTACTTGATTCACTATTTCATTAGGGATAAGCTCCCCTTGCTTCACATAATTATTAATTAACTCTGCTTCACTAGTTGATGTTTTAATAATTGTTCTAAATATATCACCGATTGCTATATGTGGTAAATCAATTTTTTTAGCTATCTTTTTTCCTTGTGTGCCCTTTCCCGCTCCTGGAGGACCTAAAAAAATTACTATCACTATTTAAGCTCATTTTGAATTTTTTAATTTTACTTTCTTCATTAAACCTTCATACTTACTACTAAATAAGTAAGTTTGAATCTGAGTCATAGTATCAAGTACCACGTTCACTACAATTAAAAAACTCGTACCTCCTAAAGAAAGAGAGATTACATATTTATTCATTAATAGCTCCGGAATTACACATATTACACTTAAATATATCCCACCTATAACCGTAAGCCTTGTAAGTATATAATCAAAATAATCAGACGTATTTTTTCCTGGTCTTTTACCTGGAATATAAGCACCGTATTTTCTTAAATTATTAGCAGTTTCTTCAGAATTAAATACTATTGCAGTATAAAAAAAACTAAAAAACATAATTAATGCTACATATAATAAAATATATACAGGTTTTCCATGCCCTAAGTAATAAGTAAGCATGCCCATAGTTTCTGAATTACTATTAGAAAAATTAGCAAGCGTAGCAGGAAATAGTAAAATTGAACTAGCAAATATTGGGGGTATTACACCAGAAGTATTTAACTTGAGAGGCATATGGGTTGCTTCGCCTCCATAAATTTTATTTCCTACTTGTCTTTTAGGATACTGCACCAATAATTTTCTTTGGGCTTTTTCAAAAAATATAATTATAGCTATTAATACAACTACTCCAATACAAACAGCTATCGCTATTAAAGGCGATAATGCTCCTTTTCTTGATAATTCAAACACACTAATAATAGCACTAGGTACTCCCGAAATTATACCTATAAATATAATTAAAGACGTACCATTACCTATTCCGCGTTGTGTAATTTGTTCTCCTAACCACATTAATAGCATCGTGCCTACAACTAAAGTAATTACGGTTGTAACTCTAAAGAAAAAACCCGCTAAAATTACTACAGGACCGGTATTGGTTACAATCGACTCTAAACTTATAGCAACTCCATAAGCCTGAAAAGAAGCCAACAGAACCGTTAAATATCTCGATAGCTGATTTACTTTTCTTTTGCCGACTTCCCCTTCTTTTTTTAAATTTTCCAAAGGTTTATATGCAACTGACATTAATTGGATAATAATTGAGGCGGTAATATACGGCATAATTGCTAAAGCAAAAATGGACATTCTACCTAGCGATCCTCCGGATAGCATATTAAACATTCCGAGTATTCCGGATTGATTCTTTGCAGCCACACTACTTAAAGCAATTGAATCTATACCAGGTATAGGTATAAAAGACCCAAATCTACATACTATAAGAATGAGAATAGTAAAAACAATACGACTAACTAAATCATTACCGGATTTTTTAGAAAAATTCTGCCCCATATACTATAATAATTTTCCACCTACTTTCTCGATTAAATCCTTAGCTTTAGAAGAATAGGCATCTAATTTTAATGATAGAGGAGCAGCAAAATCATCACTACAAATAGATAATAATTTCACTAATTTCTTATTATTTTTATTATTCACTACTCTGGCTTCTACCAATTTTTCTTTCGTAATAGTATCATTAGCACTTAAACGCCCATCGGCTAATGCTTCTTCAATATTATAAATATTTATTATATTGTATTTTTTAGTTGAAATACAATTAAAACCTCTTTTAGGTAGTCTTTTGATCATAGGTGTTTGACCACCTTCAAACCCTTTTATTGCAACGCCGGATCTAGATTTTTGACCTTTAATTCCTCTACCACCGGTTTTTCCTTTACCACTACCAATACCGCGTGCTATTCTTTTCTTATTTTTTTTAGCACCTATATTATTATATAATTCATTTAATTTCATTTAAAAACTCTAATTACATATTTTCTATTTTTAACAAATGCTTTACTTTTTTAACCATCCCTTTGATTGAATTAGTATTTGCAAGAATAACGCTCTTATTAATTTTGTTTAAACCAAGCCCAACTAATATCAATCTTTGATCATACTTACGACCTATAGCACTTTGAACTTGAGTAATTTTTATATTATTGATCTTATTATTCATAACTTCACCTTACTTACGCAACATTATTCATTAACTTGAATGTCAGCAGATTTTACAGATATTTCATTTACTTTTTTATCTCTTCTCATAGCAATAGATTTTGGTGATGCAAGTTTATTTAATGCATCAAATGTTGCAGAAATCATTGCGTAAACATTCGTTGAACCTATTGATTTAGCAACAATATCATGAACGCCTAAAGAGTCAAAAATTGCTCTCATAGATCCTCCGGCTATAACGCCTGTACCTGCTTTAGCTCTTCTTAAAATCACTTTAGCAGCTCCACTTTTACCGACAACGTCATGGTGAATAGTCCTATTTTGATATAACGGCACTTTCATCATTCTCTTTTTAGCGGCTTGTTTTGCCTTGCCTCGAGCTTCATTTACTTCTTTAGCTTTTCCGTGTCCCGCTCCGACTCTGCCGGCTTTATCACCGACCACTACATAAGCAGAAAAAGCAAAGCTTCTACCGCCTTTTACTACTTTTGTAACTCTATTTACATCAACTAAAACTTCACTTAAAGCCTCGTCATTTTTTTTAACTTTAGACATTACTACAACCTTATAACCTAAAATTTTATTTTCTCTCTAGCTGCATCAGCTAGAGCTTTTACAACACCGTGATACTTATATCCGCCTCTATCAAACACTACGTCTTTTATCCCTGCAGAATCAGCTTTTTTTGCTATTTCTTCGCCCACTTTGATAGCATTTTCAATATTACAATGAGATTTTTTTAATTTTTTTATTTTCTCATCTAAAGTTGAAGCTGCAGCAATCGTTATAGACTTAGAATCATCAATAATTTGTGCATATATATGTCTACCTGACTTAAATATTGATAATCTAACTCTATTAGATGTTTTAGATATTTTATGTCTTATTCTACTTCTTCTTTTTTCAAATTTTAGCTTAGCACTACGCATATTTAACTCTTAAATTTAATTTTTCTTACCTTCTTTACGCGGTATAAATTGATTTTCAAATTTAATTCCTTTTCCTTTATAAGGCTCAGGTGGTCTCTGTTTTATAATAATTGAAGCAAATTGTCCTAATTTTTCTTTATCTGTTCCCTCAAGAATAATAATGTTTTGCTTAGGCATCTCTATTTTAATACCTGAAGGTATTTCAATTTTTGTATTATGGCTTTTAGCAAGCATTAAATTTAAATATTTACCTTTTACCATCGCCCTGTAACCGACTCCGTTAATTTCGAGTTTAAGCTTAAAACCTTCTTTAACGCCGGTAACCATATTTGATATTATGCTTCTTGCAGTACCCCACATAGCACGTGCATTTTTATTGGCGGCTAAAGGTTTTACTAAAAGCTTATTTTCTGCCAATGAAATTGCTATATTACCTTTAAAAGTTTTTGATAATTCGCCTTTAGGTCCGGATATTTTTACTTCTAAATCATTTAAATCAATTTTTACACCTTCAGGTATAGTAATTGGCAATTTTCCAACACGTGACATTTTTTTACCTTAAAATACTTTACAAATTACTTCGCCGCCGACATTTTTAATATGAGCTTCTCTATCAGACATAACACCGTAAGGAGTAGAAAGAATATATATACCCATATTATTATAATATCCTTTCAAATCTTTAATAGCAGAATATACTCTTTTTCCAGGCTTTGATACTCTATGAATTTCGCATATAGAAGCATCGCCATTAACAGAGTATTTTAAAGCTACCTCAGTATAACTAATATTATTTTTTTGAGTCGTTATATAATCTTTTATATAACCTTCTTTTTGCAAAACATCTAAAATTGAAGTTTTAATTTTAGAACTAGGGAAAGAAACATTTATCAATTTGCTTTTATAAGCATTTCTAATTCTAGTTAACATATCTGCTACATTATCCGTCATTGACATATGATTTACCTATCGACTTTTTACCAACTTGACTTAACTACACCGGGAACTAAGCCTCTGCCTATTAATTCTCTAAGCTTATTCCTCGATATACCAAACTTTCTTGTAACACCTCTTGGTCTACCTGTAAGCTCACATCTATTTCTTATTCTAGTAGATGATGAATTTCTAGGTAATTGTGCAAGTGACATTACCAAAGCAAAACGCTCTTCTAATGAAATATTTTTATCATAAATTTTACTTTTTAGTGCTAAACGTTTATTATGTAAACTTTGTGATTTTTTTTTCCTACTTTCGTTCTTTTTTATAGAACTTACTTTTGCCATTATATATATCCTAAAAATTAATTATAAAAAGGTAAATTAAACCCTGATAACAAAAATTTACTTTCTTGATCTGTTTTAGCAGATGTAACGATTGTAATATCCATACCTCTTATTGTATCGATTTTATCGTAATTAATTTCAGGAAAAACTATCTGCTCTTTTAATCCAAAAGTAAAATTCCCTTTACCATCAAAACTTTTATAAGAAAAACCGCGAAATTCCTTAACACGGGGTAATGCAACAATTACTAACCTCTCTAAAAAATCATACATTCTATCTTTACGTAATGTAACCTTGCAACCTATTTTCATATTTTCGCGTAACTTAAAAGTTGCAATAGATTTTCTTGCTAACGTTACAACCGGCTTCTGACCGGAAATCAAAGTAAGATCATTTACTGCATTATTAATTACTTTGGAATCGGCTGTTGCTTCCCCTACTCCCATATTTATAACAATTTTCTTAATTTGCGGTATTTCGTGTTTATTTTTATAAGAAAATTTTTTTTGTAAGTTTTCAATAATTTTTTGCTGATATAATTCTTTAAATCTTAACATTATTTACCTTCCTTACCAATAATTTCCCCTGATTTCTTTGCTACTCTAACCTTAGAACCGTCTTCTAAGAATTTAAAAGCTACCTTGGTAGGGTTACCGGCTTTTGGATCGATGTGTGCAATATTTGAGATATGTATAGGTAATTCTTTAGTTATTATCCCGCCTTCACTCATTTGATTAGATTTAGTATGCTTTTTTACTAAATTTACTCCAGAAACAATTACTTTACTGTCCTCCGGGAAAACTTTTAATATTTTACCTTTTTTTCCTTTGTGCTTTCCGGTAATAACAACAACTTCATCACCTTTTTTTACTTTTAATTTAATCATTTATAACACTTCCTCTGCAAGCGACATTATTCTAACATATTTTTTCGCTCTAAGTTCTCTTGTAACAGGACCAAAAACTCTAGTACCGATAGGTTCATCTTGTTTACTCAAAAGCACTAATGCGTTTTTATCAAATTTTATTGTACTACCGTCAGGTCTTACTACTCCAGTCTTTGTACGAACAATCACGCCTTTATAAACATCCCCCTTTTTAACCTTACCACCGGGTATAGCGTCTTTAACAGATACAACTATAACATCACCCAGCTTTGCCACCATATGGTGAGAGCCACCTAAAACTTTAATACACATAACTTTTTTAGCACCGGAATTATCTGCAACTTCCAAGATGCTCTGCATTTGAATCATAAACTACTTCCAATTTTTTATACACGAGAAATAAAATAAACAATCTACCTTATAAAGTCAAAGATTAAAAAACTTTATTCCCCATTTACCACTACCCATGTTTTGGTTTTTGAGATAGGCCGACTTTCAATTATACTAACTTTATCTCCTTCTTGATATTTATTTTCTGAATCATGAGCAGCATATTTTTTAGATACTTTCACAAATTTTTTATAAATAGGATGCTTAAACTTTCTTTCTACTTTTACTGTAACCGTCTTATCAGCTTTTGAACTTATAACCACGCCTTGTAACACTCTTTTCGGCATTTTAATATTCCTCACTATTAGCTCTTTTTGTTAATTCAGTTTTAATACGTGCTATAGACTTTTTGACTAACGAAAACCTACTAGTATTTTTTAAATCACCTAAAGCTTGTTGAAATCTTAAATTAAACAATTCTTTTTTTAAAAGATTAAGGTTTTTATAAAGCTCTTCTATTGTTTCAGTAGATAACTTACTTCTTAATAATTTTAAATCATTCATAACGTCTCACTATCCTTGTTCTAACAGGTAATTTTACACTTGCAAGCTCCAAAGCTCTAAGTGCAACATTTTCTTCTACCCCTTCAATTTCAAACATAATTCTTCCAGGCGAAACTCTAACTGCAAAAAATTCAGGAGAACCTTTACCTTTACCCATTCTTACTTCGGCAGGCTTTTTAGAAACGGGAACATCCGGAAAAATGCGAATCCATAATCTTCCTTGCCTTTTCATACATCTAGTAGCAGCTTTTCTTCCTGCTTCTATTTGTCTTGCAGTAACACGCCAACCATCTATAGATTTTAGACCAAATGATCCAAAAGCAAGTGTCGTACCTGCTTTTGCTTTTGAAGCAACCCTACCCTTATGAGCTTTTCTAAATTTTTGTTTTTTCGGAGCTAACATTTTAATACTTAAAATTAATTATATCTTTTATTTTCTGTATATTCACCTTTATAAATCCACACTTTAACCCCTATAACTCCATAAGTAGTTATAGCCTCAGCTGTTGAATAATCAATATCAGCTCTTAAAGTATGTAACGGCATTCTTCCTTCTATATACCATTCGGTTCTAGCAATTTCAGCACCTCCAAGTCGTCCTGAACAACTAACCCTGATACCTTGTCCACCTTGTTTAAATGAAGCCTGAATTGCTGTTTTCATGGCTTTTCTAAAAGAAACTCTTTTTTCAAGCTGTAGTGCTATAGTTTGAGCTACTATAGCAGCATCTATATTAAATTTTCTAACTTCGTGAATATTTATATAAACTTCTTTTAAAGAAGTCATTTTCTCGATAGCTTTTTTTAGCTTATCAATTTCACTACCGTTTCTACCGATAATGATATTTGGTTTTTTGGTATTAATATTAATTATAATACTTTTATTAGAAGGACGTTCAATTAAAACTCTGCTAATTTGAGCTTGATTAAACCCCTTATTTATTAAATCCCTAATTTTTAAATCTTGTATAAAAAGAGTTTTATAATGTTTTTCTGCATATAATACGGAATCCCAACCTTTAATTAAAGTCGGTCCAACTCTAAAACCATGTGCACAAACTTTCTGCCCCATTTTAATTATCCTCTTTTTCTGTAACAGTTATATAAAGATTACTAAAAAACTTATTTATTCTAGTTGCTCTTCCTTTTGCTCTTGGCATAACTCTTTTCATTACTAAAGCCTTACCTACAGTCGCTTTAGTAATAACCAATCTATCTATATCTAGACCTAAATTATTTTCAGCATTTGCAACAGCAGATTGTAAACAATTTTTTACAACTTTTGCAATTCTTTTAGGAGAAAAAGTTAATTGTACCAATGCTTCAGATACTTTCATATTTCTAATAAAGGCTGCAACTAAATTGAGCTTCCTTGAACTTACTCTAATAGATTTAGCTTGTGCCGTAGCAAAATTTTTATTTTCCTGTACCATATAAATCTTTATTTTCTTTTGACTTTTTTATCTGCTCCATGACCGTGAAATGTTCTAGTAGGAGCAAACTCACCTAATTTTCTTCCAACCATTTCTTCATTTACAGAAACCGGAATAAATTTACTTCCATTATGAACAGAAAAGGTAAACCCTACAAAAATAGGTAAAATCGTTGATCTTCTAGACCAAGTTTTAATCATTTCAGATTTACCTGATTCCATTAATTTTTGAACTTTCTTTATTAAATAACCGTCTACAAAAGGCCCTTTCCATATTGAACGTGCCATACTAATACCTAATTAATTTAAAATCTATTTTCTTTTCTTTACGATAAATTTTGAAGTACGTTTATTTTTACGTGTCTTCTTACCCTTTGTTGGGCATCCCCAAGGAGTAACAGGATGGCGACCTCCTGAAGTTTTACCTTCACCACCACCATGAGGGTGATCTACAGGATTCATTGCTACACCTCTAACATGCGGTCTCCAACCTAGCCATCTATTTCTACCTGCTTTGCCTAAATTAATATTTTTTTGATCCGGGTTAGATATACTACCTATAGTAGCTTTACAATCTAAAGGTACTAACCTAAATTCACCTGATCTTAATTTAATCTGAGCATATCCTGAATCTTTACCCACTAGATCTACTGAAGTACCTGCAGACCTTGCAATTTGACCGCCCTTACCAACTTTCATTTCAACATTATGTAAAGTAGTACCGATAGGAATGCATTTTAAAGGTAAACAATTCCCTATTTTTATATCAGCATCTTGACTTGATATTACTCTATCACCTACAGATAATTTTTGCGGTGCTAGAATATAAGAATATTCCCCATCTTCATATTTTATTAAAGCAATAAAAGCAGTTCTATTAGGGTCATACTCTATTCTTTCAACAATAGCAGAAATATCGATTTTATTTCTTTTAAAATCAATAATACGATATAATTTTTTGTGTCCTCCACCTCTGTGCCAAGAAGTAATTCTACCTTGATTATTTCGCCCACCGGTTTTAGATATACCTTTGGTTAAAGATTTTAAAGGTCTGCCTTTCCATAAACTAGTTTTATCAACTTGAACTAATTCTCTAAGAGAAGGAGTAATTGGATTAAAGTTTTTTAAAGCCATTTTATTTAATTCCTCCGGCAAAATCGATATTATGGTCCTTTTCTAATGTAACAATAGCTTTCTTTCTATTGATTTGAGTCCCTATAATGCCTTTAAATCTTTTCTTCTTACCTTTAACGTTTAAAATATTCACTTTTTTTACTTTTACTTTAAATATTTCTTCTATAGCCTTTTTAAGGGTAAGTTTTTCAGCAAATTTATCTACATAAAAGGCGTATTTATTTTGTTCCGAAAGGGTTGTAGTTTTTTCTGTAATAATAGGTTTTCTAATTAAATCGTAGTATTTATAAGAACTCATCTTAACCTCTCTTCTAAAACGCTCACTGCTTCTTGTGATAATAGGACATATTCATGTCGTATTATATCATAAACATTGGCTCCTATTTGTGGAACAATCACAGTATTATAAATATTTTTTGCAGCTAAAGAAAAATTAACATCTACTTCATTTCCGTCTATTACAAAGAAACTTTTCCCTTGAAATTTGTTTAATATATTTACAAGAGCAGAAGTTTTAGGCTTATCTAACTTTAAAGAATCTATTACTAATAATTTTCCTTCAGCACATTTCTCGGATAAAGCATGAATTAAACCAAGTTTTCGTACTTTTTTAGGTAATTTCGTTGCATGACTACGTACTCTAGGTCCATGAGCTACACCACCACCACGCATCTGTACCGATCTAAGGGAGCCTTGTCTTGCATTACCTGTACCTTTTTGCTTAAAAGGTTTTTTTGTGGTTCCTAATACTTCTGATACTGTTTTAGTTTTGTGGTTACCAGACATTGCCTTAGCTCTCTGCCAATCAATAACCTGCTTTATTATATCATCTCTGATAAATTCAACAGCAAATATATCTTCATTTAAGCTAATCTCACCAACTTCTTCATTAGCAAGACTTAATATTTTAGTTTTCATCTTTATTTAACCTTATACAGTCTTATATAAAACTTTTATATAAATAATATTGCATGGCGTTTTGTTAATTTGATAATCTTTAACCTCAACAAACATGTCTAAATATCTATTATACAGTTATTGAAATCTTTTTTATTGCATCTTTTACTGAAAGATACGAATTTTTGTGACCAGGTATACTACCCTGAATCATAATAAGCTTACGCTCTTTATCAACGGCAAATATTTTCAAATTTTGAATAGTAACTTGGTTACATCCCATATGACCAGCCATTTTTTTGCCTTTGAAAACCTTTCCTGGATCTTGTCTTTGTCCTGTAGAACCATGCGAACGATGGGATATCGAAACACCGTGAGAAGCTTCAAGACCTCTAAAATTATGTCTTTTCATACTACCGGCAAATCCTTTACCTATAGTAGTTGCCGTTATATCCACAAATTGTCCTGCCGTAAAATGGTCTACTTCTAGACTTGCTGCTATATCAATAAAATTCTCTTCAGAAATTCTAAATTCTTTTAATTTAGTTTTAGGAGATATTTTAGCATTAGCAAAAACTTGTCTCATAGGTTTGGTTACTCTAGATATTTTTTTATCTTTTATACCTATAACCAAAGCATTATATCCATGTTTTTCTAGGGTTTTATGTCCTACTACTTGACAATCATCAACTTTTACTAATGTTAAAGAAATTCTTTCGCCTTTATCATTAAAAACACTAGTCATCCCAATTTTTTGAGCAATTATACCGGTTCTCATTTATTCCCCACTCTCTAATTCAATCACTACATCAACACCTGCTGCTAAATCAACTTTACTTAAAGCATCGACAACCGCTGGATTCGGATCACCTATCACTAATAATCTTTTATGCTTTCTAATTTCAAATTGCTCTCTTGACTTCTTATGTACATGAGGAGACCTATTTACGGTAAATCTTCCAATTTTTTTAGGTAAAGGAATAGGACCATTAATGTTAGCAAACGTTCTTTTAACAGCACTAACTATCTCTTTTGTAGCTTGATCAAGACTACGGTGATCAAATGATTTTAAACGAATTTTGATTTTATTTTTCATTCAGTAAACCTAATATTTAAACAGCAAGATGTTTTTTTAGACATCTTGCCAAACTGTACTTCTAGAGGTAATTTGTACGTCGATCCGGCACTCGAATCCTCACGTCCGTTATATACGCTGCGGTTCTGCGTTCCGTACCTCCTTCAAATTCTTCTCTATAAGCCAGTTCGGGAAAATGTCTATTACCTCTTAAAATATAAATACCTATTATTTTTTAATAATAGGTATTTATAAAATCAATTAATTATTTATTTTAGTTACTACGCCGGCACCCACTGTTCTACCACCTTCACGTATAGAGAATTTCAACCCTTCCTGCATCGCAATCGGTTTAATTAATTCCACTGTAAAAGTAGCATTATCTCCAGGCATAACCATCTGCTTATCAGCAGGCAATTTTATTGTACCGGTAACATCTGTTGTTCTAAAATAGAACTGCGGACGATAGTCATTAGTAAATGGGGTATGACGTCCACCTTCTTCTTTACTCAGCACATATACTTCAGCTTCAAACTTATCATGCGGTTTTATGCTACCAGGTTTTGCGAGAACTTGTCCTCTTTCAACTTCTTCTCTTTTTGTACCGCGTAGTAATATACCGACATTATCTCCGGCTTGTCCTTCATCAAGTAATTTTCTGAACATTTCTACACCGGTACAGGTAGTTTTTTGCGTATCTTTTAGACCGACTATTTCAATTTCCTCACCTACCTTAATTATTCCTGACTCTACTCTACCAGTTACAACAGTACCTCGTCCTGAAATAGAGAATACATCTTCTATCGGCATTAAGAAAGGTTTATCCGTAGCTCTTACAGGCTGCGGTATATAGCTATCTACTGCATCCATTAGCTCATTAATAGCTTTTTCACCTTCAGGCTTTCCTTCTAAAGCTTGCAGTGCAGAACCTTTAATAATAGGTATTTCATCACCCGGGAAACCATATTTTGATAATAATTCCCTTACTTCCATCTCTACTAGTTCTAATAGATCAGGATCATCCACCATATCTATTTTATTTAAGAATACTACCATAGCAGGCACACCTACCTGTTTTGCTAGTAATATATGCTCTCTAGTTTGCGGCATAGGACCATCAGCAGCAGAAACTACTAATATTGCACCGTCCATCTGAGCGGCACCGGTTATCATGTTCTTTACATAGTCAGCGTGTCCCGGACAATCTACGTGTGCATAGTGTCTATTTTTAGTCTCATATTCTACGTGTGCAGTGGAAATAGTTATACCTCTTTCTTTTTCTTCAGGAGCAGCATCAATTTGATCATACGCTGTAGCTTGTGCTCCACCTGTCTTAGCAAGTACTATAGTTATTGCTGCCGTTAAGGAAGTTTTACCGTGATCTACGTGACCGATCGTACCTATATTAACGTGCGGTTTAGTTCGTTCAAATTTTGCTTTTGCCATATTATTACTCTCTACAATTTTTTAGGTTTAATACAAGTTATTTTTTTATAAGTGCATTTTTTTTGCTAAATTTATTTGTTACCACTATCTCTGGAGCGGGTGATGGGAATCGAACCCACACAGCCAGCTTGGAAGGCTGGAACTCTACCATTGAGCTACACCCGCATTGTGGCACTATTAATAAAATAATTGCAAAGTTATTTTGTTAACAGTGCTATATCAATTTTATTCAGATTTATAAATATACACAATTATGTTTTATTTTTAAATAAAATGATATGCTTCCCTGAACCATTTAAGTGGTGGAGGGAGAAGGATTCGAACCTTCGAACGCTTACGCGGGCAGATTTACAGTCTGCTGCCATTGACCACTCGGCCACCCCTCCTAAAGAACTTTACTGTATTAAATAGACTAATTCACTGTAAAATACAATATATAATTAGTATTAGGACTTAATAAAACTTCTTGCCGAATCATCAAATAAATAAATAGCAGCTTGCACATTTATTTAGTTGTAACTTTCTATAATAAATTGTAGTTTCTGTCAAGAACAAATTACTGACGGTTTTCAATAAGATGCAAAATAAAAAACTTGATTCTAAACATTGTTATTATATGTATGGGAAACATCCTGTATTTTCTGCTCTAAATAATCCAAAACGTCAAATTGACAATATTTTATGCACTAGGGAAATTTTTGATACAAACAAAAAATTAATAGGTACTAGATCTTATGAAATTGTTAATAACGATATTTTATCCAAATTACTGGAAAACCAAACACATCAAGGAATAGCTGCAAAAATTAGACCAATTTTTTCTTACAATTTAGAGGACATAGATATAACAAATCCAAAATGTAAAATTGCGATTCTTGATCAAATAACAGACACACAAAATATTGGAGCAATTATTCGTAGTGCCGCTGCTTTTGATATAAATGCTATAATATTACCTCAAGATAATTCTCCAAATGAAAGCGGTGGCATTGCTAAAGCGGCTTGCGGTACTTTAGAATTAATACCTATAATTAAAGTTACTAACTTACGCTCATGTATGAATTATCTTAAAAAACACGGCTTTTGGATTATAGGTCTCACAGGTTCTGCAAATGACTACTTTACCGATAAATTAATTTCCGATAAAATAGTATTGGTATTTGGCTCAGAAGATAAAGGCATACGAAGATTAGTTGCAGAAACATGTGATTATTTAGCCAAAATCCCTATTTCTCAGAGAGTAGAAAGTCTTAATGTATCAAATGCCGCTTCTATAATTTTTCATTCATTACATAAATAATATTTTTAATAAATCAAATATTGTTTTTTATTTACTTCGATATAAATATTTAGTCTACTAAAATTAAAGTCATAAACTTTTATTATATCAATTAATTTGAGAGAAAAGTCATGAAAAGGGGACCAAATGAACAAATTATCGAGAGTTTTGAAAAACAATTAGACATATTTATAAATGCACTTACAGAAAAAGAGATAACAACAGCTATATTAAACAATTTTTTTGATAAAGTGATCAATAACCTCAAGAATGAAAGATTAATTAATGATACTATATTTGATATATATCAAGGTAAAGCAGTAATTACTAAACCTATATATTCCGATTATATAGCATCTTCCGAACCTAAATATAACGAACATTGGCAAAAATTTTATAGTTTTAATCGTAATCTTATGATAGAAAGCACATTAATATTTATTGCTAAGAATCTAAAAAAAGCTTCTTTAACAGACAAATTATATTATAGCTTTGCTAAATTAGCCCAGCAATTAGACTTAAATGCAGTAAGTGATCATTTTATGAAAAAAATAGATAATTATATAACATTTAACAATTTATGAAAAATTACAGAACCGAAAGTGATTCTTTTGGAGAAATTCAAATAGAAGAAAAATTTTATTGGGGTGCTCAAACTCAAAGATCTTTAGAAAATTTTAAAATAGGCAAGCAAAAAATGCCTGAAATTTTAATTCGTGCTCTTGCTATTTTAAAAAAATGTGCAGCACAGGTTAATCATGAGTTTGGTGATTTAGAAGCTAAAATCGCTATAAGTATAGATAAAGCCACGGATAGAATCTTAGAAGGCGAATTTGAGGATAATTTTCCTTTAGTAGTTTGGCAAACAGGTTCAGGAACGCAAACAAACATGAATATGAACGAGGTTATTGCCTCTATTGCCAACGAAGAATTAACAGGCAAGAAAGGCGGCAAATCTCCGGTACATCCTAACGATCATGTTAATAAAGGACAATCATCCAACGACTCTTTTCCAACCGCTATGCATATAGCAACCGTACTTGCAACTAAACAGCAACTGATACCAGCTTTGAATAATATACTTACCTCTTTGCAGGATAAGTCAAAAGATTGGGACAAAATCATAAAAATAGGACGTACCCACTTGCAGGATGCAACTCCTTTAACTCTTAAACAGGAATTCTCCGGATATATTACACAAATAGAGTATGCTTTAGAACGCATAGAAAATGCACTACAAAAAGTTTATCTACTGGCCCAAGGAGGCACGGCAGTCGGTACAGGTATTAACTCAAAAATAGGCTTTGATATAAAATTTGCCGAGAAAGTGGCAGAGTTTACTAAACAACCCTTTAAGACGGCTCCTAATAAATTTGAAAGTCTAGCTGCTCACGACGCACTAGTAGAATTTTCAGGAACTCTTAATACTACAGCAGTTAGCTTAATGAAAATAGCAAATGATATAAGACTGCTCGGCTCCGGTCCAAGATGCGGTCTTGGTGAGCTACATTTACCTGAAAATGAACCTGGTTCTTCTATTATGCCCGGTAAAGTAAACCCTACACAAGTCGAAGCTTTAACAATGGTGTGCAGTCAGGTGATGGGAAATCATGTTACGGTTACTATTGCCGGCTCAAACGGACATCTTGAACTTAACGTATTTAAACCCGTAATAATATACAATATCCTACAATCTATAGAGCTGTTATCCGATAGCGTAAATAGCTTTGTTACTCACTGTGTTAAAGGATTAGAACCCAATATAGCACGCATTAATGATTTACGTGATAAATCTCTAATGCTTATTACAGCTCTTAATCCGCATATAGGCTATGATAATGCCGCAAAAATTGCTAAAGAAGCACATAAGCATGGGATCACTTTAAAAGAAGCAGCTAAAAAACTCAATCTTCTATCGGAAGCAGAATTTGATCAGATATTAGTACCTGAAAAAATGGTTGGTCAATCTTAGGTTTTATATAAAGATATTTAAACTATTAATATCACTGTATAACTGTATAAAATCTTATAAATAGGATAATATTAAATTAGTCTATTTATTATATTACCTATGTGAAACAAAATTTATCTAATCAAATTAACCTACTCGAAGCAAAAACTCATTTTTCTGATCTAATACAGCGTGTACAAGACGGAGAGCAAATTACCATTTGTAAGCATAATACGCCGATTGCAAAAATTATAACTCAAAAATCTAAAATGGATAATATAGTAGAGCAAATAAGAGAATTCCGCAAAGGCAAAACATTAGCTCCTTATACTATTAAAGAGCTTAGAGATGAAGGTAGAAAATGGTAAATTCTCAACCGTTTATAGCCGATTGCTCCATAACTGTCTCATGATTCTTTTATGATGAACGTGATAAATATTCAGATTTTACATTAGCTTATTGTTATAAGTTTAGAGTGATAGTACCGCCTCTTTGGAGACTTGAAGTAACTAATGTAATATTAATAGCAGAAAACGTGCTAGAATAAAATCAGTAGAGGTTATTAAAATTATAGATTTTTTAAACTCTCTCCCCCTTAATATATCAAATTTAAATTTTTCCATACATGAAATTAAACTGCAAGAGCCAACAATCTTACTGCATATGATACAACTTATTTATTAACTGACATGCATGAAGGACTTCCTATGTCCACTAACGATAAAGCATTAATCAAAGCATGTCATAATAACGGCATTCCGCTATTATATAGTGAATTAGCTTGAATTATGGACAATTTCTATATCATCTTTTAATTTTTTAAGAACATATCTCATACCGTAAATGGATTAGTATTAACGGTATTCGCTATGCCCTTAAAAAAATAAAATATTTCTTATAAATCATCCCTAATTCAAGCTAATTCACTATAAAAGACAATAATCCATATTTTTCATAAAAAGTTTATGGAAATTTCTAAATCTTTTATTATACTTAAATATTAATTATATAAAATAAAAGAGTATCATGGTTTTAAATATCAAAGCTCCTGAAAATATAGTATTAAAGCCGACCATTACAGTTTTCGGCGTTGGGGGTGCAGGTAGTAATGCAGTAAATAATATGATTAGTGCTAATCTGCAAGGTGCTAATTTTGTAGTAGCTAATACTGATGCACAATCGCTTGAACATTCTTTATGCACTAACAAAATACAACTCGGTGTTTCTACGACTAGAGGTCTTGGGGCAGGAGCTTCTCCTGAGGTTGGAGCACTTGCTGCTCAAGAATCAGAAAGCGAAATTCGTAGTTACCTAGAAAATAGCAATATGGTATTTATTACGGCAGGTATGGGCGGTGGTACAGGTACCGGTTCTGCACCGGTTATTGCACGCATTGCTAAAGAACTAGGCATCCTTACAGTTGGGGTAGTAACTAAACCTTTCTATTTTGAAGGCGGTCATCGTATGAAAACTGCTGATAAAGGACTTATTGAATTACAGCAATTCGTTGATACTCTAATTGTAATACCGAACCAAAATCTATTCCGTATTGCTAATGAACAAACGACGTTTGCCGATGCTTTCAAAATGGCAGATGACGTATTACATGCAGGCGTTAGAGGAGTAACGGATTTAATGATTATGCCGGGACTTATTAATCTTGATTTTGCCGATATTAAAGCAGTAATGAGCGAAATGGGTAAAGCAATGATGGGTACAGGTGAAGCTAGTGGCGAAGATAGAGCTATTAAAGCGGCAGAATCTGCAATTTCAAATCCACTGCTAGATCATAGCTCAATGTGCGGTGCAAGAGGTGTATTAATCAATATTACCGGCGGTTCCGACATGACCTTATTTGAAGTTGACAACGCTGCTAATAGAATTAGAGAAGAAGTAGATAACCTTGATGCTAATATTATTTTCGGTTCAACATTTAATCCGGAATTAAAAGGAATGATAAGAGTATCAGTTGTTGCTACCGGTATTGATGCCGATAAAGTACCGACATATAAACCCACAATAGCTGAAACTACCAATATAGTTCCTGAGGAAACTTATAATAAAGCTATAGCACAACCTACACAAATAGAAGAAATGCCTGATTTTAACAGCTACAGTACCGAAAATATTGAAATTACCGACTCTCCAATAAATCAAAATTTTATCGGAAATGAAAAAGAGCTAGGGTTACATGCCAATACTTTCAACAAATCTGAAGATGACTCACCCAAACCATCATTTTTAGGAAAAATATGGGGTTCTCTGCGTGCTTCAAATAATCAAACTTTAGAACGCAAAAACGTTGTTGTTAGTACTCTAGATCAAGATAATAAAGAGTCTGATATTCATGACATACCAGCTTTTTTAAGAAAGAAACGGGATTAGATTAGAAAATGAATATAATTTCAGAACAGCATAAAAAAAGAATTATTAGAAATAACTAAAAATTTTCCTGCAGATACTGCATCACTAATAAATTATGTAGATAAAACATTTAAATGTCACATTCATGATTTATCTTTATCGGATCAAAAAGATTTAAAGTTTTTTATAGCAAAAAGCTTTGCAAATCAAATTGATGTTTGTAAAACTAAAGAACATGCTCAAAATTTTTTACAAGAGTTACACGAGCTATGGGAAGATTTATTTGAAGAGATATTGGAAGATAAGCCTGTATATAGTTTAGACATTGACGGAGCAACATACTATGCCACATTCGATTTTACCGAATTGAATCAAAATAATATGCTGAATACAAGATTTAGCGAAACCTCCCTTGATTTTCATTTAATAGAAACGCTACCTAACTTTTCTAGTGACAAAAAAAAATATAAGGCTGAACTAACCTTTACAGAATTAAAACAAAATAATTTTGCAAAAATATATTTGGAAAAACAACAATATAACTCTCAAAGTATTCTTATTTCAAATATACAAAATAATCACAATAATTACATATTATTTCCTAAGATTATAAACCTTGAAGAACAAGTTACCATAGATATATTAAATAATTTATTATTATTTAGGTGCTTATAATAAATGTAATTTTTTTGAATCCAATAACGGATCAGCATGAAAGTTTTTAGTTTAAATAATCAGCCTATATTAAAAGAAAATAAATTTGAAAATTCTATATTATTTTTAAGTACAAAAATAAACGAAAATGGTGATGTTGACTATAGTGAAGGCTTTAGTACTGATATCAATGGTAAAATAAATTCTTCTTATATAACTCCTCTAAGCGAGATAATGGATTCTTAAAAAAATAATCATATGCCAAATAAAATTATACTATTTCTTATATCATGTTTTTTAAATACTGCTTTATTAGCTGATACCGATAAGCGGTTAAAAGATATTGCACCCTATCCTACACCACTTGAAAATCAAAAGCGTTATGTAATTCATTTACCTATAGAGTCCAATGAAGAAAAGCTAAAAGTAAAATTGCAAGCAACAAAAAATGCAATGCAAGATTGTAATCGTGTTTGGTTTGGTGGTAAGCTGGAAACAAAAACTTTAGAAGGATGAGGATATAATTATTATATAATCGCTCAAGTTAGCGATCACCCTGCTAATGATGGCATGCCCAAACGTAAAAGCAACCATACAACCGGTTAATGTATTTTTAGGCGATGAAACATTTTTAAGATATAATAGCAAACTACCTATCGTAGTATATGCTCCAAAAGATGTTGAACTACATTACGTTATTTGGCATCAAAATGATACAATCAATTCTGCAAAGGAAGAATAGGACCATACTATTCTTCAAAAAAATTTAATATACTATATGACATTTATCGCGAGCAGCCATAGGCTGCGTGGCAATCCAGAAAAAATAATCAAAAATTCTGTAAATCAGAATTTTTTACTAGATTGCTTCGTCGAAACTTGCAGTTTCTTCTTGCAATGACGAAGACTAACCTATACAACAAGGTCTGTAGTCTCTCACAGTTAGCATACTAAATTACTCCAAATCTTCCTCTACAGCTTCAACTTCTTGCACTTCCGGTACAAAATGTTTAAGCATGGACTCAATGCCGTTTTTTAAGGTGATGGTGGAACTAGGACATCCAAGGCATGCACCACGAAGTGCTAATTTAACTACACCGTTTTCAAAGCCTTTATATATTATGTCGCCGCCGTCTTGTGCAACAGATGGACGCACCCTAGTTTCAATAATCTCTACGATTTGCTTCTCTATTTCCGAAAGCCCATCAAGGTTATGATTTACATTATCTGCTTTGGTGTTTTCTTCAAATACAGGAAAGCCTGAAACAAAATGATCCATAATAACCATTAAAATTTCAGGCTTTATAACTTGCCAATTACCTTCAGCTTGTTTAGTTACTGTTATAAAATCACTACCGAAAAACACCGATTTTACATTATTAATATGAAATAATGATGCTGCAAGTTTGCTTCTTCCTTTTACTTCAGCAAGCTCACTAAAAAATACCGGCTGATCACTACTTATTTCCTGCCCTGGGAAAAATGTTATTGCATCCGGATTTGGAGTATCTTCAGTTTGAATAAACATAATTAAAGCACACTAATAAATTTGTTGATTATTATAAATTGATAATACTACTTTTACAATATATTTGTATTTAGGCATTTTTGCATGGCGCTCAAAAGTATGTCATTCCTGCGTCAGCAGGAATCCAATACTACCTATCCACATCATTGCGAGAAGGCATTTTTATGCCGACGAAGCAATCTCATGCAATTGAAGAGAGATTGCCACGTCGCTACGCTCCTCGCAAGGCATTGTTGCAGGGACCGGTAAAGCACTCGGTGTCAAGCCACGGGATGACACAGAGGTGAAATTGATCCACACAACAACGCCTCCTCGCAATGACAATTATAAATATTGTGCTAGATTCCCGCTTTTAGCTAGGAATAACATAAGGCGGCAAATATCTAATTAATATATAAGCCGGTATAAAACAAAATCCTGCTACAATAAAGAAATAAGTCCAGCCTAAATAAGTAGCTGCATAGCCTGAAATACTACCAAATAATATGGTACTAATATAAGCAATAGAAGTAATTAAAGCAATTTGGGTTATACAATATTTAGCACTACAGCATCTTAATTGGTAAGAAAAAAACGGTGACATAGTTAAGCCCTTGGTAAATTCTTGAAAAAAGACCGCTATATACAAACTTGTAATATCTCGATTATAAAAATAGAGAAATAAAAAAGATAGGCTAGATAAAGCATGATATATTAATGCTCTTTTAAGCAAATAAGAATATTCATATTTTCGGCACAAAAACCCACCTATAAAACCTCCAAGGATTGTAGCACACATACCGAAAGCTTTATATCCAAGAGCTAAATCTTTCTTCGTATACCCAATATCGAGATAAAACATATTCGGCATAATTGACAGAAAATTATCCTGAAGACGATATAGAAGCATAAAACTAACAATTATTAGCCATTTAGGTTTCTTGACAAAATCATAAAAAGCATGCCAAAATCTATCAAAATCATTAATAATTATCTTATCTTTAAATTTAAGCGGATAGATTATAATTAATAGTAATGACGGTATACATAAAATTGCCATAGCACGATAAACATCTTGCCAGGATATGATAGTAGATAAATATAACGCTCCTGAACCTGCGATAAGTATACCTATTCTAAAGCCTGTAGTACAAGCTGCCTCACTTATGCCCCAATTTTTATTTGTAATCAGTAACATCTGTGATGATTGAAGTAACATATCATAAATGGACGAAAAAAATGCCACAGCTACTAAGCATAAAGCAAATGGTATAAAATGAGTGTTAGGGTTAAAATTTGTTAGAACATATACACAAAAAATACAACTAACCAAAGCAATAATTAAACAATATTTATATCCCCGCTTACTTAAAGGAGCAAAACTTACTTTTTCAAGCAAAGGACCCCATAAAAATTTAAATATATGAATAAAATTCACTAAACTCAAAAGCCCGATAGTGATTTTATCAAAACCGGATTCTCGAAGCCAAAAAGAAAGAGTTGAACCGGTAAGTAAATAAATTAAACCTCCAGGAAAAGAAATTATTAATATAAAGAAAATATTAGATATATATTGAAATCGTGAAAAATTTAAACTTATGAATTTATCCTCCTTTAAAATATACGGTTGTTATTCCTGCGAAGGCATTGCCCGCATGGATATCTAATCGTCATTGCGAGCAGCCATAAGGCTGCGTGGCAATCTCATGAGATAATAATAAACTCTTGAGATTGCTTCGTAAATTACTTACGTAATTTCCTCGCAATGATATAAATGACGTAAATCTAAACTACGACACTTTCTTTCTTTTATTACCGTAGCTGTTACCATCAAAGGTTCTTTTACGGCTACTATCAAAAGCATTAAACTTTTTACCGTCACCGCCGGCTCTTTTACCGAATGATCTTTTGCGATTATTTTTATCACTTCTAAACTCACTACGTGGCGTAGATTCTCCTTTATTTACTAGACGATCGATTGCACGCCATCTAATAACATCATCAGGAGAAATAAAAGACAACGCATGTCCGGTAGCCCCTGCTCTACCCGTTCTACCTATCCTATGTAAATAATCTTCAGGACACATAGGTAAATCATAATTAATAACATGCTGTGTATGAGGAATATCAAGCCCACGAGCCGCTACATCAGTTGCTACCATTATTCTATGGTTTGACTTACGAAATGATAAAATTACTCTTTCACGTTGACGCTGACTTAAATCACCGTGTATAGCTTCTGCTGTATGATTTTCATATTTCAACATTTTAGCTAATTGATCGGCAGAGCGTTTAGTCTTCACAAAAATAATGACCGATCCTTCCCTATTACCAAGTTGTTTAGTTAATTCACTAAATTTTTCTTTATCAGAAACATGCATTGATTCCTGTTTTATTTCTGCAGCTGCTTTATTAGTAGCACCTACCGTAATACGTACCGGATTGTTTAGATATTTTTGAGAAACAGCAATAATATGTTTTGGCATAGTAGCGGAAAACATTAAAACTTGTCTTTTTTCCGGTAAAAATTTATTGATTTCTTCTAATTGTTCTTTCATCCCCATATCAAGCATTCTATCCATTTCGTCAAGTACGGTTATGCCTATACGATCAATTTTTAGACTTCCCCTATTTAAGTGATCAATAATACGCCCCGGCGTACCGATAATCACTTTTGGATTCTTTTTTAATTGCATAAATTGTTTAGGCATCGGTTCACCGCCTATCAAAACTGCACTATTAATTTTATAGGATGTAGTTAATTTATTTAAAGTACTGTGTATTTGCGTTGCTAATTCTCTAGTCGGAACAAGAATAAAAGCAGTAGTTTTATTTTTAATAAATGAATCAATTAACGGCAATAAATAAGCAAGAGTTTTGCCTGAACCTGTTTGGCTAGAAGCGAGTATGTCCGATCCCACCATTGCAACCGGAATCGATTGCTTTTGTATTTCAGTCGGCTCAGTTATATTCATTGTCTCGAGAGCAATAATTAATTCTTCAGATAAATTAAAATTTTTCATTATATAATCCAATATAGTTTTAAATCAAAATATGCACATTATTGATTAGACCTCTTAACATAACTCATTTCTTAAAGATATATGAGACATCGACGCTGCTCTCTCATCCTTACATACTTAACTATGTACGCTGCGTAGAGTAGCAGTTCTTATTCCCTTTATAAGATAAGTTATGCAAGAGGTCTATTGTATAAAAAATAAGTTATAGTAAATTAAAATAACGACTTATATAATTATCCTGAATCAAAAAATATGCTTAAGCTAGATTACAAAACACCAACTAAATATATAAAACGATAATGAATAATGCAACTATTTTAGAATCTTATTCAAGCCAGAATAATATTATTATATTTAGGGCATTTTCATGCCCTTTAGTAAAAATAATTTATTATACTTAAAATTATATAGGTTATTATAAGACAAAAACAAAATATTTACTATTTTGATAAAGATGACTAGGCTACCCTAAATTATAAACAATTTTGGATAGCTGCTTTTGGTATTATAAATTTATTTAATTCTGAGGTTAACAGCATAGGCTTTTCCTTGCTTTTCTTCAAGATCAAAAATTACATCTTGTCCTTCTTCAAGGCTATGTAAACCTGCTGCGTCTACAGCTGATTTGTGTACAAACACATCTTTGCCGCCATTTTCTTGTTCAATAAATCCAAAATTCTTTGTAGAATTATACCACTTAACTTTACCTACTATATTTGTAGCCATAAAAACCTTTATTAGATAGAAATTACTTATTTGAACTTAACACACGCTTATAATAACTAAAACTTAAATTGTACTTTAAGCCTTACTTAAATATAAGAGCCGATAAAAATTCATTATGTAAAACTACCTTACCTTGCGGCATTTGTCAATAAACATGTCAATAACATGCAAGAGAAAGTATTACTTCCTGAAGCTAATCTATCATATTATTACTATTTTGTCACTATTTAAGTTAATTATCTAATAAATTAATGAGTAAACTAACGATTTTAAAGGTGTTTAATAACTTTTTCATATCAGACTAATATATTAACGATAAAAGTACTTGCTTTTTCGTATTTTTTTTATTAATCTGTCCACTTAGCAAATGCAACCTTAATATCCACAACTGCCCGCGTGATGGAATGGTAGACATAACGGACTTAAAATCCGTGGAGCGTAAGCTCTTGCCGGTTCAAGTCCGGCCGCGGGTACCATTGCCATTTTTAGACAAATTCACCAATGTATTAAACAGCGAACGCATCATAAAATCAAGCTTTTCAAGTTTCAATATTAAGTTCCCAAATATTAAATTTACTAAACATCTTTTTTCGCTCACGCTGGAACTTTTAAATATCTTATAGACACTTGAGGCTGTTGATATCAAGGAAACCTGTAGCGATAACCGAAATTAATGCGTAGCTGTGACCCTAATGTATTAATTCGCATTGCAACTAGATATTATGAGTGAAACTGATTTAGAGATTGCCACAAAAAACTAACCACCAAGCCAATGCTATTTAATATGTTTGCTTTAGCTGAACATTTGCATAAGACAATTGTCGCAATCAAGCAAATTACAATAGACGAATAGCATCACTGCTTCGCTTATTTTAGACTAAAGAAATCTAGCAAACAGAATAGATTGAAAAGGCAATAAGTAAAAGCTTTGCAGCGTTTTTTACTTAATAATACATACGCTTTAATAAATGTTGTTTATTATATTGTGCTTCAGAATTTGTAGGATCAAGTTCAATTGCTTTATTATAAGACTCAAGAACTAAATTGTATTTACCTATTAAATAGAAAAAGCAGTATTTTTGAGTAAGATAGATTTATTAAATATATAATTATTGACTTATTCCCTCCCCCTATAAATTACTTCTCTCACATGATAATTAAACTCTATCATTAATATATAAGCTAATGTTAAAGAGTTAACATATAAAGAAGAAGAAATTTTAACCTCTGAGTCTTATATTGATGAAGAGGAAGAAAAGAAATTAAAAGCTCAAAATGCAAGGAAAGAGCTTAAGTTAATAATAATAACTCCTGGAATAGTTTTGACTAGTTTTTTAACTTTCTGTTATTTCTTTTTTAACTAATAGATGAAAAAGCAGCAGAATATAAACTACAGCAAGAAGCAGAAGCAAAAAAGTTAGATAAAGCTGAATGATGCAAGCTATAATATTTCAGCAATTCTCAAATAATCTTGAGGGGCAAGATTTTCAGCACGATAATTATCATTGATTTTCAACTGAGTTAATACTTCATGTATATTAGGTACAAGATTTTTCAGTGATGATTTGATCATTTTCCGTCGTCCTGCAAAAGCAAGCTTTGTTATTTGCTCAACTTTATTTATCAGAACAATAGACGGCGGATTTTCTAAAGGTATTAGTTTAACTATCGCAGAATATACTTTAGGAGGTGGATAGAAAGCAGTTGGCGCTACGTCAAAGCACTTTTCTACTTTAGCTATTAGCTGACATATTACCGATAATCTGCCATATGCTTTAGTTGAGGGTATAGCACAAATACGTTCTACTACTTCCTTTTGTAACATTAGCGTCATACTAGTAATTAGCCGTGCTTCTTTCAGCCATCTAATCACTAACTCAGTACCTATATGGTACGGTAAATTAGAGATTATAGTTACTTTATAGTCAATTGATTTAGACTCGCCTATATCGTTCGCTCTCCTATTAGTTATAGGCTTCGCTTCTCGCTTCTTGTATGCAAATCCAACTGAATGGACTGTATCATAGCTTAAATCGGTTAAATTTATTTCAAGAGCATCTTGTTTAATAATATTTAGATTAGGATAATATTCTTTAATCTCATTAAGGAGCGGTAGGCATCTCTCATCTGTTTCTATAACAGTTAAGGATTCAGGATTTTTCTGCAATATTGACCTAGTTAACCCTCCTGTGCCGGGCCCTATTTCTAATACTCGGCTATTTTCTGCCAGGTTACTTGCACGTACGATTTTATCACATAGACTACTGTCAAAAATAAAATTTTGTCCGTGCTTTTTAAGAGGATTAACTTGATGTAAAGCTGCGTGTTTTGCAATTGAAGGGAGCATAGGGTATGTCATTCCCGTGAAAGCGGGAATCCAGTAAAACATATAAAAACTTGTTTTTATATGTTTGTTTTTATCAAATATAATTCTGTATTAATAATCAAGGTTATTTTTCTGGATTCTCGCCTACACGGGAATGACATAGAATAACACACACTAAGACGGCAGCATTATTTTTATAGCTGCTTTCTTACGCATATTTTCAAACATTTTTTGTGCTTTTTGCGAAATCTTTTTATTGGTTAGGAAATTTACTACATAATTATTTTCATCTTCATTAACATTTAAGATTTTTTTGCTGCACACTAATGTTATTTCAAATTTGTTATTTACTTCAAAAACATTACTTGCTTTATCAGGAGTTAAGTCCTTTACAATAGTTTGTTTTACGCCTTCTATCTTGCTAAGCTTATCAGTAATAATTTGCATAGTAGCAAAATTATCATAAAGCGATTTTTTAACATCCGCACATTTTTTTAGTCGATTTTTCAAATTATTCATCTGCGTAAACGCTTTATTGCCACCATCTTTAGATGTAAATACTTGCATTGAAATTTCTACGTCTTTTTGATCGCTAGATAAAATTGCAACATCTATTTCTTTATTACTTACTTGTACTGATCTTGATAGACTTGATAAAATATTCATTTTAATCAACTCGGATTTAATTTGGGAAATAAAACTATCAGGATTAACTGATCTGCTTTTTAGATACTGAAGAAGAGAACCGTGAGGCATTTTATTACGATCTTCAATAGACTGAATAGCGTTATCTATCTCTTCTTGCGGAATTTCTCTATCTCCTGCATATTGAAAAAGCAAAGATTCGTCAATTAAGCTCTTAAGTGCTAAGTCACTTAGCTGCTTATCTTGAGCAGGCGTTAGACTTTCAACATTATTTAGTGCCATAATCATTTTTTTTCTAGCACGGAACTCATTAAGAGTAATAGGTTCATCATTTACGGATGCTACTATACTCGGTAATGATGCTTGTGCTACATTAAAAGTAAAAAAAACGGTAATGATTAATAATAATTTTCTCATGTGATACTCTGAATAAGTGACCAGTAAGTAGACGAAGTTTTATTTGGAAAAGAGCAAGGAGTCTATAAGTCAAGGAGCGGAACGTACATTTAGTACGTGAGCACCGCAGAACTTATAAGACGACATAGCCAATTTTTCAAATAAAACGAGTATACTCACATGTTTAAAACTTTTAAACCGATAGAAATAGTCGGCGAAGAGGTAGTCTTTTTGATTCCTCTACTTCCATCGGCTAGATAATCGGAATAAATCTTTGCAGTAATTCTAACACAATCTTTAGCATATGTCATCCTAATAGTTCGAGTAAGTAAATTTGGAGATTGTCTAGAGAGATCAATGCGTACACCAAAGCCTATAGTCCAATTTTCCGCTAACTGATAATTTATGTCTCCATAAAATTGTCGTACTCTATTATTTGAAACCTTTATACTTTCTACGGAATAATATTTGTTAAGATTGGTAAGCTGAATAAAACTACCTAGAAAGTTAATCTTCTCATAGTTAAAATTTCCTCCCACTTCATCTCTAATAGGTCTGAAATATCTATCTTTCCGAAAGCTATAAAACACTTCTAAATTATTAGAAAGATTACCTAGTATCTGCCCTACATTTTCCCTATCATCAGCCGGCAAATCTATACTATATCTTGTATTACGGGAGTGTCCTAAAAATAATTTTAAATAATTTTCTTCTTTAGCAATACTAGTATTTAAGCCGTAACTTAATCTATTACTGAAATCATGGCAATCAATACCACTATAACGGTTGGATAAAAAGATATTTTTTTCGGATAATTCATATTTAGCAGGATCAATTATAACAAATTTTTTATCTTTCTTAGATAGTTTACGTCCCATAGTAAAAGAAACTACCGGCTCAATAAGTAAATTTATCGTTTTTGTTATATTGCCTACTAACGGATAACGCCATAAAGTTTGCAATTCCGGTATATTCCTTTGAAATGATTTACTTTCTCTCGGCTTATCTACATAAGCCCGTCTAGCAAGATAAAAATCGCCTCTATCTTTAACAGCAAAATCAAAAATTTGTCCTGAAGCAGTCAGCACATTATGCATAAAGGATAGTTGCAAAGAGGTTCTAGCAACTTGTTTTCCTATTCTTTCTTTGTACATTAACGTATTATTTTCAACAACGATATGGCTGTTGTCATTATCATTCAAATTTATCACATTTTTTGTATTGATTTTTGGTAATACTATAGGATCGGTATATTTACGATCATTAATACCTAAGCCTTGAAAACTTAATCCTTCCGCCGAAAAATAATCAGCCTCATGAATTTTATTTAAGAATATTTTAGAAGTTAAATATGAAGCGTAGTTATTATAATAATTTTTTAAATAAGCTTTATCCGATGTACGCTCCACCCTGAAACCGTAATCATAAACTTTATCAGTACTAATAAAATTACCGCTTGCTATATAATGATAAGAAGAAACTTTTTTATTTTTCACTACACTTCCATCTTTTTCTAGAAAATACGGTAATTTACCGTAACTAACTTGAAAATTCATATTATCGGTATCATTCAGGCGATAACGTGCTTCTAGCTCATAAGTTTGATATTTACTAAAAATTCTTGGAGTGAGCGTAAAATCCATATTAGGTTTTGCACGTAGATATAGGGGGATGCCAAACCCTGTATTTTTGACGTCAGGTACCAATAATCCAGAAGTTGCAGGGGCCGTATGAGTCGGATGGAAAAAATACGGTAAGTAACAAATCGGTATACCGTATACTTCAAAAAACACGTTTTTATAAACTACTCTATGCTCTGCGGAATGAATATAAGTATCCTTAGCAGCAATTTGCCAAATAGGGTTTCTATTACAGGTAACATCACAAGGGGTAAACTCGGCATGGTGCAGCTTAAGATTATTTTCATCTATTCTTTCGGCAAGTTTAGCAATTAAAAGATTATTATCACCGGAAAGCAAAATGAATTCCGATATGATACCTTTCTTAAATTCATCTTTTAAAACCGCTTTGTCTCCCTCTATTATCCGATTTTGTTTATCCTTAATTCGGATATTACCTTCCGCCCATAAAATATCGTTTTCTATATCATAAAGTAAATTATCTGCCGTTAATAAATACTCATCCATGATAATTCTTATATTACCTTTAGCATATATCAAATCCTGATTTTCATTATACTCTACGAAGTCAGCTATAATATTGCTTATTTTAATATTTTGACCATTCTTAGAAAGAGCGGCAAAACTTACCAAAGAAAATATTATAATAATAAGCAAACATATTATTCGCAGTAGCATTTATATTAATAAATATATTTTAATAGTAAAAAATAATAGCAAGCTATTAGCAATATATCAAATAATAAAAAATTTTGCTTGCTCTTTTGTAGTACAAGGTTATTCTATGGAGATGATAACCATCATTGCGAGGAGATGCATAGCATCGACGTGGCCATCTCATGCAGTAGGATAAACTCCTGAGATTGCTTCGTCAAAACTTATAGTTTCTCCTCATAATGACGAATAATGTGTTACCCTCAGCGCAAAAAACCAAGTACTAATAAAATGCTAGACAATTTCATTGCGCATCAAGCAACCAAAGAGTTTTCAGTTAGTGAGATTTCTAATAAAATCAAAGAGCTATTAGAAAATAATTTTGGCTATATTAAGGTAAAAGGCGAAATTTCAGGCTTAAAAATAGCAACCTCAGGTCATGCTTATTTTAACTTAAAAGAAAATACCGCCATTTTAGCCTGTACTTGTTGGCGTCCTATTCTTGCTAAAATCAAATTTCCTTTAAATGACGGCATGGAAGTAGTAATTAGCGGTAAACTCTCAAGTTATGCAGGTAATTCACGTTATCAATTATCGGTAGATAATTTGCAACCCACAGGACTTGGAGCTATGCTGCAAATTCTAAATGAGCGTAAAGCAAGGCTCGAGAAAGAAGGCTTATTTAATAAAATACGTATTCCTATACCCTTTTTACCTGATAAAATAGGCGTTATCACTTCAATAACCGGTGCTGTTATTAAAGATATTATTCATCGTATTCGCGAACGTTTTCCGACTCGGATAATAATATGGCCGGTTAGCGTACAAGGCGAAAATTCTGGCAATGAAATTGCTGAAGCAATTAAAGGATTTAACAATTTAGAAGAGGTAAATAAACCACATGTTATAATTGTTGCTAGAGGTGGCGGTTCTATAGAAGATCTTTGGTCATTTAACGATGAGATATTAGTACGTGCTGCTTATAACTCAAAAATTCCTATTATTTCCGCAGTAGGTCATGAAGTGGATTATACTTTAATAGATTTAGCAGCCGATAAAAGAGCTCCAACACCGACTGCTGCCGCAGAATTTGCTGTACCGGTACGATCTATTTTAAATAATACGCTACAATCTTATGAAAAAATATTATTGAATAATACTAGCCGGTTAATGAAATATCACGAACAAAATATAGTAAATTACGATAAAATACACAGATATCTCTCTCACTATATAAATAATAGGCAGCAATTACTGGACGAAACCGGTTTTAATTTACTAGATGCTTTACCGTGCTTTATTGAACTACAAGAAACAAAGATTAAATCTTTTTCTAAAGAAAGAGTTAACCCTGCTAAAATAATCAATTACAAAACATTAGAATTAACACATCAAACAGCTTATCTATCAAAATCGGCAAATAATACTTTGAAAAACTTTGAGTATAAATTAGAATTAAATAGTACGTTACTTGCAAGCCTTGATTATCACAACGTATTAAAACGAGGTTTTGCTATAGTTAAAGGAGAAACTGGTAATTTTTTATCTTCTAAAATTACTGCTGCGAATGAAAAAATTTTTAATATTAAATTTTCTGACGGTGAAATTAAATTAGTTCGTGCTTAAAGGCTTTGGTTTTTATCGTCATTGCGAACAGCCGTAAGCTGCGTGGCAATCTCATGAAATAATGATAAGCTCCTGAGATTGCTTCATCGCATTACTGCATAATTCTTCTCGCAATGACGACTCGGATATCCACGCAACAACAACTGTTCGCAATGACGATAAAATATTGCTACGGAATGACATTTTAATTCTAAAAAAGTACAGACCATGAAAAGTTTAAAGCTTTTTATTTTTATACTTCTCATTTCTAAAAATTTGTATGCTTTAAGCATAGGCACGAACGAACAACAAGCAATTTTAGAATACGAAGGGACAGCTGATAAAAAAAACTTTGATAAATGCATGCTTATCAATAATTAATTGCTGCTTCAAACGGTCATACTACCGTTTCCGGTATGGATATAGAATTAATGAACGCTATTGCTGCAAAAATAGGTATCAATATTGAGTACAATCAAGATAGCTGGCATCAAGATCAATTAGATATTCAAAGCGGCAATGCCGACGGAGCTACTTATACTACTGAGAGGAGTTGCAATGGTTCTTATTCACAAAATTGAGCCTCTAAGTTTTTGGGGACCGTTTTTTGCTTTCATTACAGCTAATTGCGGTGCAATATTACGAGATTTTATTATGAAAGAAAATTCAATTAAGAGGATACCAAGAGGAGTTAGTATTGAAATCACTGTATTTATGGGTTATAGCTTTTAGCGTATTATTAGATATGTACAGTAGTAATCCAAATTATCATACAAATATTCAATGAATATAGTAATTGCCGGAGCATTTATTACTAGTCTCTTAGTTTATCATTTTGGTTTTCTTGAGTGGCGATTCCGTAATGCAAAATTAGAAGATATAGAAAAACAAACATGAAGATAGCTACTTGGAATATTAATTCCATAAAAACAAGACTTAATTTATTGCGTCATTTTTTATCTAAAGAAAATCCGGATATTTTATTATTGCAAGAAATAAAATGTGAAACCGCAAAATTTCCTTTTGATGCATTATCCGATCTACCTTATAATTCTTATGTTCACGGACAAAAATCATATAACGGCGTTGCTATAATTTCAAAGTTTCCTGCCGATGAAATAATTAAGGATTTTTCGAATAATGACTGCAGTGATCAAGCAAGATTCTTAGAAATAAAATTATCATTACCTATAGGGTTTTGTAATATAATCTCGCTCTATGCTCCTAACGGTTCATTTGTCGGTAGCGATAAATTTGTAGCAAAACTAGCATTTTATGATAATTTTATCAATTATCTATCAACTAAAAAATCTTTTGACGAAAAAACTATCATAGGCGGTGATTTCAATATTGCACCGTTCGATATAGACGTATATTCACCTAAGCTACTGGCTGAAACTACTTGTTTTACTGAGGTTGAACAAAAAAAATTACGCACTATTCTAAATTCCGGATTTGAGGATTTATACAGATTAATGCATCCGAGTAAGCAAGAATTTTCATGGTGGGATTATAGAGCCGGATGTTTTGAACAAAATAAAGGTATGAGGATTGATATGATTCTTGGTTGTAATAATACTATTGACTATTTAGAAAATTGCTATATGGATTATAATTTAAGGACTCAAGAAAAACCTTCAGATCATATACCGGTAATTGCAAGTTTTAAGGGATAGTCAATGTGGAATGTTGCTATCTTAGGATGCCGTATGTCATTCCCGCGTAGGCGGGAGTCCAAAAAAATAGCTTTAATATTGATATAGGAGTTACATAATTTGATAAAATAACCATATAAAAACAAGTTTTTATATGATTTTAATGGATTCCCGCCTACGCAGGCATTACATAGACCACTTTTTAAAAATAAATATATGTCTCCAAAATTCATGACATTTTACGAAAAATATATGATGATTGTCGGTACAATCGGCAATTTTATGTTCTATGTACAGGCTCATAAGATTTTCACCTGCCAATCTTCGGCTTCTGTTTCTATGCCTGCCTTTACTATAAGTGCTATTGCTCTTTGTAGTTGGCTTATATACGGCATATTAATGAAAAATACACCTATTATAATAGCAAATATAGTAGGTGTTATCGGGGCATTATTAGTTCTCTTAACCATAATAATATATTAATAATGACTAAGAAAATCATTACTTTAATTGGTCGTCCGAATGTAGGCAAATCAACGCTTTTCAATAGATTAAGCATACGTACAAAAGCTATCGTTCACGATGTGCCAGGCGTCACTAGAGATAGAAAATATACAGACGGCAAAATCGGCTCTTTTGAATTTTTGTTAATTGATACCCCAGGACTTGATGAGAATCCTAATAGTATGGGAGAGAGGTTAATGGAGCAGACTACTAAAGCAATTTTAGAGGCAGATTTAATTTGCTTTATGGTTGACAGTAGAAGCGGAATATTACCTGATGATAAGTTACTTAGTAGTTTTGTTAGAAAATATAATAAGCCGGCTATATTGGTAGTTAATAAATGCGAGAAAGCTTTTGATTTTGATAAAGAGTACTACAAATTAGGGTTTGATAGTATGATAGCTATCTCTGCCGAGCATGGCACAGGCTTAATTGATTTATATGACGAAATTATTGCCAAGTTACCTGAAGAAGAATCAATCGAAACAAATATAGCCGATCCAATTAAAGGAGATTGTTTGCAGATAGTAGTTAGTGGCAGACCTAACGCCGGAAAATCTACTTTTATAAACGCTCTTATTAATGATGAAAGATTATTAACCGGTCCTGAAGCCGGCATTACTCGTGAATCAATTGAAATTGATTGGCAATATAAAAATAATCATATTAAATTGATTGATACGGCAGGACTCCGCAAGAAATCTACTATTACAGAGTCTTTAGAAAAATTATCGGCATCGGATACTATTAACAGTATTAAATTTGCTAATACCGTAATCTTAATGATTGATGCTTTAGCTCCTTTAAAACAGCAAGATTTAAATATTGCAAGCCATGTGGTAAATGAAGGAAGAAGTATAGTTATAGTAGTGAATAAATGGGATTTAGTTAAAGAATCCGAAAAAGAAGCATTTCAGGAAGAATTTTATTATCAGATAAATACTCATCTGCCTCAGGTTAAAGGTATCCCCGTTCTATTCATTTCAGCAATAAATAAACAAAATATTGAACAAGTGCTAGATGCTTGTCTTAAAATTTATAAAATTTGGAATAAGAAAATAACTACTAGCAAATTAAATGAATGGCTTAATTTTACTACGGAAGCACATCTGCTGCCTTTACAAAAAGGCGGCAGAAGAGTGCGTGTAAAATATATGACTCAAACAAAAACCCGCCCTCCTACTTTCAAGCTATTCTCCAATAATCCAGAAAAGATTACCGATAGCTATACTAGGTATTTAGTAAACAATATGCGTGAGGCTTTTGACATGCCGGGCGTTCCTATTAGATTCATTTACGTAAAAACTAAAAACCCGTATGTGTAGTTTAAAATTAATTAATAACAGTTTAGTTATTAGCACCGAAAAATCTGAATTAGATATATTACTAGATAATATTACTGATTCTAATTGTCATCATGCATTTATTAAGTAATGATAAGACTAAAGGTAATGAAATATGGTAACTTATATACTTTAACCAAGCTGTAAATTAGATAAGTTCGCTATTCCAACTACACTTATTTTTTTCTGTTTTTTTATATGTATTATTCCCGGTGGTAACAATACATAATTCTAACTGCAAATCGGCAAGAACAGTATGCATTGATTTAGTAATACTCGGAGCATCAGCATTTTTTACTTCAAAGCCGTATTTCTTACCATTCTTAATAATTAATAAATCTAATTCTGCTCCTGTTTGCGTTCGCCAAAAAAATACTCTGCATCCGTTTTAAATTTACGTATTAACTCCTCTATTACAAACCCTTCAAATGAAAGACCGCGTTTTGGATGAACATACCAATCATGTTCGTGAATCCCTAATAATGCATGTAGTATTCCGCTATCTCGTATATAGACTTTTGGTGCTTTCACTTGATGTTTTGAGATATTTTCATACCAAGGTTTTAATAACCGAATCATAAAAGTTTGCTCTAATATTTCAGTATAACATTTGATAGTCATATCCGTTAAACCGAGCGACCTTCCAAGCTCGTTATAATTTAATAATTGCCCATGATTATGAGCAAGCATCATCCATAACTGCCTCATTACATGTGCATTAAGAGATATTCCTAAACTAGGCAAATCACACTCGATAAAACTAGTGATGTAGCTATTACGCCATCTAAGACTTGGGACATAATTTTTTGCTAAATATGATTTAGGAAAACCACCTCTTAACCATAACTCCCTAAAATCATTTATCTCTATTAAATTGAACGGAGTAAGCTCCGTATATTCAATATGGCCGGCTAATGATTCTGAAGATTGTCGTAATAATTCTCCAGAAGCACTACCTAATATTAAAAATTTTTTGTTTGAATAGTCAGCAAGAACTCTTAAATAAGGAAAAATTTCAGGTTGTCTTTGAATTTCATCAATGACTATTAAACCGTTTAAAGGCTCAAGAGTTGTTTTAAGATTCTTAAATTGATCTAAGTGAGCTGGATCCTCAAGGTCAAAAAAGTAGCTCTTTTCATCTTCTTTAAGCTGTTTAATATAAGCGTGAGCTAAAAAGTAGTTTTACCACATTGCCTTGGACCGAGAATGGAACAAATAGGGAATATCTCAAGGGCACCTGTGATATGTGTTAAATAATAATTTCTTTCTATCATCCTTGTAATTTCATAATGACACTTTGAATTTACAATATAATTTTAATCAAATAATAACAAGATGTTTCTAGGTCCTGTGCACTTTTGATTAATGATTATAATTATTAGATCTTTTTAAGCGAAAATTAATAAGATTTTTGAAGGAATAGTTATGCATATTTCAAAAAAATTTTATAATTTCCAACTAAAAAGAGCCATAATTATGATTATTCTATTAAAAGTGCACAGGACTAAGGCTCCTCTACCGGATTTTCCTATCTCTCTTCGTCTTTCTTCTAATACCTTACTTGTATGCGGTCCTACCGCTTCTTTATCTTTACTAAATTTACTTTTTCCTAAATTAACTATAGTTTCTGCTACTACTCCTAGCACTTTTGGATCTGATAATAATTTTACCGTATTCATGTTTGCTAAATTTATCGGCAATTTGAATTTTTGACCCTTAGGTGTTTTATTTTAAAACTCATCTACAACCGGTCCTAAACTACTTGCATGTTTTGTTAATAGTTCAGGAAGGTCTTTTTCAATTATTTTGCTTATTTCCGGATTATGGTTTTTAATTTGTATCAAAGGACTAATCAATTCCTTTACCTCTTTTACCTTTTCTTCTTTTGATTTCTCTTCCTTTGGAAGTGGCTTAATTAACTGAAATTTTTGTATTATATCAGCAACTTTATCGCTATCGGGAAGAGCGAGGCTTGCAAGTTTAGTAATTGACGGCAGAGCATCTTTTAAAAAAGGCGTAGATGCATCTAATGCCTTATGTATAAACTCCGGATCTTTCCCTTGTGATTCTATTCTTTCCGTTACTTTAGGATGTTTTAAAACATCTAATATATCCTGTTTATTACTATCTAAATATCGCGGTAATTGTTTTCTAAAACAGGAGATAAATTATCAATAATGTTTTTGGCATTTTCAACTAACTCTACTATTTGAGGTTTTTTGCCTTTTAATAACTCTTTTTTAGTTTCAGTATCTAACCCTTCCATATTTAGGTTAATTTTAGTCCAACGCTGATTTTCTTTAAGCTGACTATAAGCTTTTATAGCTGAAGGAGTACTTTCAATTAATTTTTCGCTAGAATTTACAAGTAGTGCTACTGTATTTGCAATTAATTCAGGTTTAGCGATTTTTTGTGCTTTATTATTGATTATATTTTCCGTAATTTGAACTAACCCCTTTTGATTATCAGGATTTTTTAAAATTGTACTAAATCGTGATTAAGAAGGGGTTTTACTTTGTCTGAAGTAATAATGTCATGTATATTTTTAATATAGCACATTGAGATGACGCGTTTTTTTGTTTAATATTCTTATATATTTCTTGTACTTTTGAGTTTAAATCGCTTTCTAGTACTTTAGATATTAAATCTACTACTAGTGTAGATAATTCTCTGATAAATTTAGGACTTATTTTGTCTAATACATTTATTTTTTCTGTTTCGGAAGTTTGAAAGTTTTTTGTTATTTTGCTAAGCCTCTTATTTAAAATAGGCGTGAGAAGATATGGGATAACTTTATACTGTCAAAGAGTTTCTTTTGAACTATTGGATATAGTTTCGGAATGTAAAACAGAAGCACATTTTTTTATAAGCGATGCTGCATCTGCTATCATCTTGCAACCAGCTTCAATAGAACCTACACTATTGGTAGCACTTCTCGCTTTTCTGAGGTTATTAAGCTCCAATGCAAGATCAGGTAAAACTTGAAGTCTCCCAGGTAAACTGCAATGCACTAGGAACATTCCCGACTGCTTGGATAACACTTTGTATTATACCTAAATTATCTTTATTAAGATCTAGATATCGTTTATTTAACTCATCATATTTTTTGTTACCTGTGTCAGCTCCAAGAGCTAAATATCCAACTTGAACCCACGAAAGGTTTTTATATTCTTCATCAAGCTGTTGCCTTATATTATCAATGGATTCCTGCTCTTGCTCTTGGCTTTTAGACATTTAAATACCTTTATATAATTTAAAGGTTTATAAAATTTTACTTTTTAATTTTTGTTAATTTTAAAAGTCATGGTTATCTTGCAATGGTTTTTTACTATAATTTTTCATCTACCGGTAAATCCATACTAACCTCTCCACACAAAAAAACAATATTCTCCATTACCTGAGGATCTATATCCGGGTTGTTATACTCTTTATTTTTCTGAATCCAGTTGTAATAGTAAGGATCAGGCCATAATTCCATAATTTTCGGTAAAGATTTTTGCTGTATAGTACCGACATTATACTCGAGTTTTAAAACTTCAGCCGGCATTCACCCTACATCACCGATAAAATATATTGCTGAGAAATACAAAATCGATTTAATATTATTATCGGGATCTATATGGATTTATAATATTTACGTTGTACATCATTAAGCAATTTCGCTACTATAAGTGGTTTATCAAAATATTTTTCTATACTTACTAAAGCTATATTTTCTAAGTTTTCGGGGCATTGAACAATTTTATCTAAAGCCGTTAATTTTTCAAACTCTTCCTCTCCTATTTTTTCTTTTAGGTCTCTTTTATATTTTTGTTCTTTATCTGAAGGAAATACTAATTTATCATTTTTACAATCAACCAAAAAAGGAGTAGTAATAGGATATTTAATAAATAAATCTTTTAGTTTCATAATAATAAATTTCTTAATATATAAGGCTATAATATTAATCATTTTTATATGTCAAATAATATCCTCTAGACTATCTAGGTCATGCTTTACCAATCGTAACAACTTCGCTTCAGGGCTTAGATTTTTCACGGCCCATTTTTTAATCCAAGGTTCAGCGAGCTGCCACATATTAACAGTACCGTCTAACTGTCTGCCTATCCCTTCCACCATTATTAAAGTCTTTTGCAATAGCAATAACTCCGGTTGTACTTCCATGCCGAAATCTTCCGTGATTTTAAATAAATGTGCAAGCAGCTTACCTATGGAAACATTTTTTATGGGCGTCCCTACTATAGGCTCGGTAACTGCTCTACAACTTTGAGCGAATAAAGCTAAATCGGTATTTGATGGGATGTAGCCGGCTCTTAAATGTACTTTAGCAACTAATTTATAATCACGCCTTAAAAAGCCAAATAAACTTTCGGCAACGGCTAAACGATCTTTTTCTTTAAGTCTGCCCATAATACCGAAATCAAGTAAAATTATCTTACCTTGCTTATTCACTAAAATATTCCCTGCATGTAAATCAGCATGAAAAAATCCGTCTCTATAGGCTTGATTGAAAAACATTACGGCAAAATCCTGAGATATTTTTGCAGGCTCTAACCCCATTTCCTTTAGTAGCAAAGTATCATATATAGAAGCACCGTCTAACCACTCGGTGGTTAGTATATTTTCTGATGTTAAATCCCAATATATTTTAGGGATTATCACATTAATATCATTTCGCATATTATCCGTAAGCTCAGAAGCTGCTGCCGCCTCTAAACGTAAATCAAGCTCAAATTTCATAGTTTCATGAAATTTATCGACTACTTTAATCGGTTTGAGCCTTTTTGCTTTAGAAAATTTTGAGATAATTTTTGCAAGAAAATATAGCAGCTTAATATCTCTGTTATATTTTTTATGAATACCCGGACGCAAAATTTTTACCGCAACATATTCACCGGTTATAAGTTGTGCTTTATGTACCTGCGAAATTGATGCGGCAGCGATGGGGGTATCGTCGAAGTGTAAGAAAGGGAGGGCGTCATTGCAAGCAGCTGTAAGTTGCGTGGCAATCTCAGGAATGTTGCCTGAGATTGCTTCGTCGACATAAATGTCTCCTCGCAATGACGTTATCAACCTTCTAGCCACTCCACCATCAAACGGAGGTAGCTTATCTTGCAGTAACCTTAAATAACCTGCTATCTCTGCTCCTACTAAATCGGCTCTTGTCGAAAGAGTTTGTCCAAATTTTATATAAATAGGTCCAAGATCACTTAAACAATCTATTAAGCGTTTGCCGTAATCTTCCCGTGATTTTTTTATTAACGAGACCGGAGCAAAAAATAAGGCTAATATATAACCGATAAACCTAAAATATTTAGGGCTTCTTGAATCAATTAAGATTTGCTTTTTACTGATGATACGAAAAATACGTATTAAATTAAAAAAATTACTTATCATCTATTATATACTCCGAAGTAAAATAAAGAGTAGTATACGAAGATCAACTTCAAGAAGAGCAAGGAGTTCACAAGTCGAGGAGCGGAGCGTATACTTGAGTACCACAGATCTTGTAGAACGACGTAGCCAATTTTTGAAGTTCATCGAGTATACGCACTGTGGATAGCAACTATTCCGCCACTTAGATTTTTATAACCGACTTCCTCAAAACCGGCGTCTTTAATCATTATTCTAAACTCGTCTTGTGAGGGGAATAAAGCTATACTTTCGACCAAATATTCATATGCCTCTTTATTACCCGCTATCATTTGACCAATACTCGGTATAACATTAAATGAGTAGAATTTATAGAAATCTTTTATGTAACCTTCCTTTACTTTTGAAAACTCAAGACATATAAACTTGCCCATTGGCTTTAAAACCCTACATGCTTCCTTTAAAGCCTTATTTATATCAGGTACGTTTCTAATACCGAATGCTATAGTATAATAATCAAAACTATCATCCGGAAACGGTAGTTCTTCAGCACTGGCTACAGTAAATTGAAGATTTTGAAATAAATTCAGATCTATTGCTTTTTTCTTAGCTTGCTTTAACATTTCTTCATTAATATCACTTAAAGTTAAAGAGATATTATTCACTCTATCTCTTGCTTTTTTAGCAAGTTTTAAAGCAATATCACCGCTACCGCTAGCAACATCTAATATATGAGAGTTAAGATTTGGAATGTGCCTAATAAATTCATCTTTCCATAAGCGATGTAATCCCAAACTCATTAAGTCATTCATTAAATCATACTTATCAGCGACATTAGAAAAAACGTTATTTACTAAACCTTGTTTTTTAGTGTAGTCTACTTTTTTAAAGCCAAAATTTGTTTGGTTCATAGTTTTTTATTATAAATATTAGTATCAAATGCCGGAACTTCCTGAAGTAGAAACTCTTAAAAACTCTCTAAAAGATAAGCTAATCGGGCTTATTATAGAAAATGTAGAGTTAAAAAGAGATAATTTACGTTATAAGCTATCCACGCTTTTAGCTACAGAAATCTTAAATACTAATATACTGGATGTTAGGCGTCGTGCAAAATATTTAATTATAGATTTTAATAATGATTATTCTTTAATAGTTCATCTAGGCATGAGCGGTAGACTTACTCTGCAATCTGCTAATTATAAAACTCAAAAACACGATCATGTGATTTTTGATTTAAGTAACGGCGAAAAGTTAATTTTCAACGATACTAGACGATTCGGTATGATTTATAGTTTTAAGACTGATCTCTTAGAAAAAGAATTTTTTAATGATTTAGGCATAGAGCCTTTTTCTGATTTATTGACGTTAGAATATCTAAAAGATAAGCTACAAACTAAAAAAATACCAATAAAAAACTTGATTATGGATAATAGAGTTGTAGTCGGAGTCGGTAATATCTATGCTTCCGAAAGTCTTCATTTAGCTAGAATTCATCCGGATAAATCAGGTAGCGATTTAAGGGATGATGAAATAGAAAATTTAATTAAATCGATTAGAGATGTGTTAACTAAAGCTATAACTGCCGGCGGTACTACTCTTAAAGATTTTGTAAACGGCGATAACAAACCTGGTTATTTTACTCAGCAACTTACGGTTTACGGTAGAGAGGGACAAAGTTGTTTAAGCTGCTCTAGCACTATTATCAAGACAAAACATTCAGGCAGAAGTACTTTTTATTGTAAAACTTGCCAATATAGTTAATGGACTTGACATATTTTTTAAAACCATTTATAAAGCTCTTTATTATTTATTCAATTAATAACTATAAAATATATGAAAGTAGACTCCTTGCATAACCTATCTTATAAAAAGGAGTTTGAAGGAGGCACGAAACGCAGCACCGCAACATACAAAAAGGTACGTGAGGATGCGAGTATTGGATCGACGTATATCACAGATACTTCAAAAGTTGGGAGTCAAATAAGTGGTGAGCCTGTACAGCGTATAAAAATACGTGAGCACAGGCAAATCCCCAAATTTAACTTACCAAATCTTGAAGTATCAAAGGTATACAAATTACCTTTAGAAGGAGGTTATGCAAGGAGTCTAATAAAGCCGGTGATTATGGTAGGAGGTAACGGTAAAAGACTATGGCCTTTGTCATCTAAGGATAAACCGAAACAGTTTAAAAAAATATTGAGTGATCTAACTTTACTTCAGCAAACATTAAACTGAAATAAATTTTTAGGACAACCTACTATTATTACTTCCAAAAAATATGAATCAATCACTAAAGAACAAACAACAGCAATAGATGTAGAAATAGCATTAATTACTGAGCCTTTACAAAAAAATACTGCCGTTTGTGCCATTATTACGGCATTATCGGCTACAGCACAAGGATTTGATATTGTAGTGTTACTACCTTCAAACCATCATATAGCGGATGATATAAATTATCTTAATACCATAAATAAAGCTTTACATTATGTTAATGAATTCGGCATTTGCACTATGGGTATTCCTATAAATGTTATAAGTGCCAAGTATGGCTATATAAACACAGGATTATCAATTGCAGAAAATGCTTATCTAGTTGATCATTTCATTGAAAAACCTATATTAGAGCAAGCAAACATTTTCAAAGTAATGAATATTTTTGGAATTCAGGAATTTGTGTATACGATGTTAACTTCTTCTTAAACTTAGCAATGAACCTTCAACCTGATTTATTCTGTATTGCAGAAAAAGCATTTAATACTGCCGTAAAAAATGAGAATAGTTTGGCCATAGACAATGAGGCTTATAATGAAATCGCAGCAATTTCTATAGACAATGCCATAATGGAATATATTTCGGGAATGGTCATGATAAAAGCCGATTTTGCTTGGAACAATCTTGGTACTTGGCATTCCTTATTACAGGTAAAACACCGGAATATAAACGACAATTATTGCGAGGGAAACGTAGTAACAAGCAATACTACAAACTCTTTCATTAGTTCTAATAATAAATTAACTATCGTAGTAGGTCTTGACAATGTCATAATTATCGATACTATGAAAACGGTCTTTTGGTTGCCGATAAATCAAAAATGAATGATCTAGAGAAAGCTAAAATCCTATTTACTGCTCTTTTTAATGGAAAATCTGATTCATCACCGAATTATGAAATATATGAAAAAGCTTTTCTAAATAATATTTTATCTTCTGAAGAAATAAAATTAGAAACTATGAAGGGAAATAACGAAGCTTGTTATATTCTTGCTAAAACTTACGAAATAATTAATCGTAACCCCCAAGATGAATATAACTCTATGTTATTAACATTGATTGGAAGTAAATTAGGAAATACAGAATGTACACAGCTTGTTTATTCATATCCTATAAAATATACAAACTTTGAATCTACTGTTAACAATTTTATTCTATAGGACAACTTAATATCACTTTTGATGATGCTATATTATCAGCCGCTTACTCCGATACTTTAAATACTTCAATGTTAGGAGACTCAAATTATAATAATATGTATAACCTTGGTTGAACACCGCTAATATTCAAGGCTATTGACATAGCGTTATTGCTTATATATCCTATTTTTATGAGTTTAAACCTCATCATTCAAATATAGCTAATCTTATAAACTTCAAAAATCTGTAAGTTATAGGAACAACTTAGTAATAAAGCGGTTCATTTTAGTTGAGTTACAACATGGAAAATACTACAGAAGAACAAATAATAATATCTGAAGTCAAAAATGATGAAGACATAGATGAAGAAGAGAAAAGGTTAAAAGCAGAAGATTCACGAAAGCAACTTAAAGCAATACTAATAACATTTGGTATTATTTTGACCGGTTTTTTAACTTTTACTTATTTCTTTTTTAATTACATCGAAGAAAAAGCGGAAGAATACAAACAACAGCAACAACAAGAAATTCAAAACACTAATAAGAGTTGAATATTAGATTACCACACTTCTCCTTTAATTATGATCTTGTTGTATGGCTACGATGTCATTCCAGCAAGGTATTATTGCGTAGATCCCACCCCGTCATTGCAAGTGACTGGAAGAAGCGTGACAATCCAGAAAAAATAACAAAAAAATGCTGTAAATCAGCATTTTTTACTGAATTACTGCGTCAAAACTTACAGTTTTTCCTCGCAATGACGAAAAAAACAATCCACGCAGGCAATGCCCGCTCGTAATGACTATTTTTAAGTTTAGATTGCTTGAAATTAGTTTTATCAAAATCATAGATAAAATCTTTGATAATAGGCACTATAAAATGTTTAAATTTTCTTCCGCTAAATACCCCGTAATGCCCTGCCCCTTTTTGTAAATGGTATCTTTGCATTGATTCAGGTATATTTGAACAAAGTTTTAAAGCAGCTTTTGTTTGCCCTACCGCTGCAATATCATCTAATTCCCCTTCAATACCGAGTAAAGCACATTTAGTAATATGTTTTAAATCGATCGGACGCTTCTCAGAAACTAATTGACCTCTTGCTAACGAAAATTGTTAGAATACTTCATCTATAGTTTGTAAGTAAAACTCTGCCGGCATATCCATACCTGCTAAATACTCATCATAAAATTTAATAGTATGATCGGCTTTTTTATAGTCAGCATTTAATAAACTTTGCCATAATTCTAAATGTGAATCTATATGACGAAATAAGTTTAAACTCATAAAACCAGCAAGTTGGCAGAAGCCGGGATATACTTTTCTACCATGTCCGGGATAGTTTGACGGCACCTGCATTGTAACCATTTGGCAGAACCATTCTAAACTTTTACTTTGAGCGAATTCATTAACTGCCGTGGGATTTTTTCTAGCATCTATAGGGCCCCCATCAAAATCATCGAACTCGGCACATTTGGACTATTACTCTCCGACATTAAGCTAATGGCGGCAAGCAGTGGAACAGTAGGTTGGCAAACTGCCATAGTATGAACATTCGGTCCTATAAAATTGATAAACTCCATTACGTAATCAATATAATCATCCATATCAAAATGCCCTGCTTCAAGCGGCACATCACTGGCTTCCGTCCAATCTGTAATATGAATATCGGTATACAGTAATAATGCTTGTACTGTTGTTCTAAGTAAAGTAGTGTGATGTCCCGCTATGGGTGCTACTATTAATAATTGAGGTAATTCTTTTTTAAAACCTATTTTCTGAAAATGCCTTAGTTCACAAAAAGACTTTTTTAGTATAACTTTTTCATTAATGTTATAGGCTTTTTATCTCATGTTAATATGCTTCTTTTAGAATTTTTATACCTAAACGCATTGGAGCAATTTGTGCTCTAAGCCCCTCTAACATATAATATGTATAATTAGTACTTAAATCACAGTTAATCATAATTTATCCACAAATTTAAAAATAATTAATATAAATTTAGTTTAACACTAAAAATTCTCAGTACATTAATTTTAGGACTCACAGCTTAAATTTTTATAAATGCGTGATAATAATGGTCTATATATAAATATGTTTATTTTTTCTTCTTATTTTGCTTAGGAATTTTATTTACGTGGTCATTTAATATTAAACCAAGTACTATCATTCACTTTCTGTTTTTTATAGAATGTATCAATATTATTTATATAATTTTCAAAATCTTTATTCTCTTCTGCTAACCTATTAGCCATATTCCAATCTATTTCCGGTCTTTCTCTAGCAGGAATTGATATTTTACTATCTTCAGGATTTTCTATATCTACTAAAATAAATCCTATACCATGCCTAGTATCATTTTATCTACTTTTAATTAAATCAGCAGCAACTAAATAACCATAATGTGCCCATGAGGAATTTGATAAAGCCTGAAAAAAAGATTCTCGTAAATTACTACGATTGATAATTTTTTTTGCTTCAAAAGACCAAAGCCTTGCTTGTTTTCATGCATAATATTTAGCACAATCTTTAATTAGTAAACTCCACTTTTCATTAAGAACTGCCATACCTACCCAATCTGGGGTAACCATTTATTATTACCTTTAGTTCCTTGTTTATTTAAAGAAAAATTATGCTTAATAGGCATATTATGAATCTTCAATTTGTTTTGAAGATATAATGCCAGTGCATCACATACTTGCACTGCGGTTATTTTATCTTCTTTATTTGCATTTATTTTAGGTTCTGTGGCTTGTTCATTATTGACATAGTAATCAGGGTTTTGTGAATAATAACACTTTAGCTTAGGTTTTAGCTCTATTCTAATATTAGGTTCTTGTCTTCGTTCAGCAGAAAGCTTACTACTGCTCATTTCACCTGCATCAATTCCTATAATCTCCTTATCTTTTTCTTCTTGAGTCTTGCTTCGTCAATGTGATTTTCTATAAGCCATTCAGCTATGCCATAAGAAGTAAATTTCTGATCTTCATGTACTTTTAAAAAACCAATGATGGTATTTTTGCGATTAAATTCCATATCAAATATACTAATAATTGAAATGCTATAAAATATACATGTTATTTTAAAAATTTCAACTTTAAATTATCAAACTTGATGTTTTTATAAAGTATTATTTATATATTTTTCAAATTTAGAAAATAATGTTTTGAAGTTATGAGTAGTAACATTTGCTACTTCTTTTGATGTTATATTTTTGAGTTCGGCAACTTTTTCAGCGACATACCTAACAAATGCCGGTTCGTTTTGTTTGCCTCGCATAGGCGTAGGAGCTAAATAAGGAGTGTCGGTTTCTATTAATAACCTATCAAGCGGTATATATTTGACTATTTCTTGTAAATCAGTAGCATTCTTGAAAGTTATAATCCCTGACATTGAAATATATAAACCGATATCTAGCATTTTTGCCGCTAGATTTTTTGAAGAGGTAAAGCAATGTATTAAACCTGGAAATGTGCTGTTACGCATTTCTGAGGTTAAAATGTCAATAGTATCTTCGTCTGCTTCTCTTGTATGAACAATAACAGGCAGGCGTGTACTAGACGCCGCATGTATATGTGCTACAAATAAATCTTTTTGTAATTTTTGATCGTAAGGCTGATGATAATAATCAAGCCCCGTTTCACCGATTCCGATAATTTTCGGATGCTGGGTTAGCATAATAATTGCCTCAGCATCTGAGTTCGGGAAGACATAGTCTTGACGTAGCAATCTTGTCCAAGCTTCCTGAGATTGCCACAGCACTTGCAGTGCTTCGCAATGACTAATAAAAGAATTCACTTCACACGGATGCACCCCAACACTCGCAAAAACATTTTCATATTTTTCAGCTATCTCTAAAATAATAGGTAAATTTTCAATTTTAGTGCAGATAGTTTGCATATACTGCACATTATTTTCTAATGCTCTTTGGATGACAGAATCTAAAAGCACTGCGTCATACCATGGTTTGACTACGGTATCTAGAAAACAACTAATATTAGTTGTTTTAATACCCTCACTAGATCCCGCGATGCGATCGCGGGATGACAAGTTACTAAGTAAATTAAGATGACAATGTGAATCTATTAACATATTATACTCTTAGTAGGTGTGTCATACTGCGGTCTCGCCACGGTATGACACACTATTCAAATTTTGGAAATATTATGGTAGGTTCTAAAATATTGCTACCCGCTGTTAAAGTATAATCACGTATTAAATGCTTAAATAGACGTTCTTCTTTATTTACCCCTAACTGATCAAGCATTTTATTTGCTGAACTCGGTATAAACGGCAGAAGCATTATCGCAATATAGCGTAAAACTTCTAGTAAAGCATATAACACTTCTAACGTTTTATCTGGATCGGTTTTTTTCAAATTCCAGGGTGCTTCGCTATCAATATAGATATTTGCTTCTTCGGCCAAATTAATAATATTTTCAAGAATTTTATTAATCTCTGTTTTGTCCATCAATAAAATATTCTGCTCGACAAATTTACTTGCGGTTTTTAAAATCGGTAGCTCATATATTTTATCTATAACACCTTGCGTAAGCAAAGGCACTTTGGCGTCATTATTCTTATAAACAAAAGATGTAGTACGCTGTAATAAATTACCTATTTTGTTTGACAACTCGCTATTAATACGGGTAATTAAATTACTACGAGCAAAATTGCCGTCCGCACCAAAAGTTACTTCACGCATCAGAAAATACCTAACTTGATCAACACCGAATTCATCAATTAACTTAATCGGATCAATGGTATTACCAAGAGATTTAGAGATTTTCTGCCCCTCATTCGTCCACCAGCCATGAGCCATAATTGTTTTCGGCAGTGGAACTTCTGCAGCCATTAAGAAAGCAGGCCAATAGACGGCATGAAAACGCAAGATATCTTTACCGACTACATGTAAATCAGCCGGCCAAAACTTACCGTAATTACTTTGTTCATCAAGATAACCGAGTGCTGAAATATAATTAGTCAGTGCATCAAGCCAAACATAAATTACATGTTTTTCATTATTTGGCACTTTTATTCCCCAATTAAAAGTAGTACGCGATACCGATAAATCTTTTAAACCCGATTTAACAAAGCTAATTACTTCGTTACGCCTTGATATAGGTCTGATAAAATCAGGGTTTGCTTCATAAAACTCAAGCAATTTATCCTGCCATTTTGAAAGATTAAAGAAATAGCTAGGCTCTTTAACCCATTCAACTGGAGCACCCGTCGGTGCTAAACCGTCCCTCGTAAGTTCCGACTCATCAAAAAAAGCCTCATCTCGCACTGCATACCACCCTTCATAAAAACCTTCATAAATAGTGCCGTTATCTAGTAATTTCTGCCAAAAAACAGCTACAACTTCTTTATGCCTGTGTTCCGTTGTTCTGATAAAATCATCATTGGAAATATGCATAGCAGTCATCAGATGACGAAAACTCTCTGATGTTTGATCGGTAAATTTTTGTGGGTCAATATTTTTATTAATAGCTGCTTTTTCTACTTTCTGCCCATGTTCGTCAGTACCTGTTAAAAACATTACATCGAAACCTCGAAGTCGCATGAAACGAGCGATTACGTCACTTGCAACGCTAGTATAAGCATGACCGATATGGGGAATATCGTTAACGTAATATATAGGGGTAGTAATGTAGTAAGTATTGTTCATAAATGCTTTTTTATTAACTCATGTACTTCAAGTGGACTTAAATCTGAAGCTTTAATTGTTTTTATTCTCTCAGGAAATCTATTACTTAATTCTTTAAAGCAATAATAGATTTTTTTATAAAAATCTATACCTCTTATGTCAAATTTATTGTTCATATTTCGTGAATTTACTCTCTTAATAGCAGTATCCGGCTCTACGTCAATAAAAAACGTAATATCCGGCATAAGAGAAGGCATTAAAGTTTTGTACAGATTATAAACTAAATCTATGCCGTTTTCTAGTTCTAATCCTTGATAACATGCAGTTGAGTCAATAAACCTATCACATATTACAATATGTCCCTCTTGTAGAGCTGGTATAATTTTCCGTGCCATATGATCATAACGTGCTGCCATAGCTTGTAATAGCTCGGACATGGGTAGTAATTCTTCATGTACTAGAATTTCACGCATTTTTTCGGCTACAATAGTACCACCGACTTCACGAGTTAAAATAACGGGAGTATTTTGAGATTGTAAATATTCATAGAGCATTTGAGATTGAGTAGATTTGCCTATCCCTTCCCCTCCCTCAAATGTAATAAACTTTCCTTGTTTCAAATTATTCATTCATTACAATTACTTTAAGCTATAACTTTATAATCATATCTCTTAAAAAAATATTTACAAGGAAGATTACATACTTATATACTCCTACAAAACGAAGAGCTGTTATACGAAGATCAACTTGGGAAAGAGTAATAGGTCTGTAAGCCGAGGAGCGGAGCGTATATTAAACGTTCAGCATCCGAGGACTTACAAAGACATTGTCACCAATGTTCCAAATTCATCGAGTATAATCCATTATAAATTTTAAATTATTAATATATGAATAATTCATTAAGTAAAAGGGATTTTTCGATCCTAATCGGTAATGCGATGGATCATTTCGATACTGCACTTTATGGGTTTCTTGCTCCACTACTTGCTGGTATTTTTTTTCCGAATCATGATAAAGGCATTGCTTTAATACTTACCTATAGTGTTCTTGCTGCGTCTTTATTTACACGTCCCATAGGCTCTTATTTTTTTGGTGTCATTGCTAAAAAATACGGCGGTGTTTTTGCTTTATCTTACTCTTTAATCGGCGTTGCTTTAACAACTAGCCTAATCGGTTTAATACCTTCACATGCTCAAATAGGCTGGCTTGCACCACTATTATTAGTGTTGCTTAGAACATTGCAAGGAGTATATTCCGAGGGTGAATGTGCCATTGCTAAATTATTTATTTTAGAGAATAAAGAAGAAAAAAAAGCGTTTAAAGCTTCTTACCTTTATCAAACATCTACTATGGTCGGTATTATTCTTGCTTCATTTATCAGTACTATAGTTTTAAATGTAGAGTATAATACATATTGGCGTTTATGTTTCATATTTGGCGGGCTTACAACACTGATAGGTTATTTTTTAAGAAAGCGCGAGGATATTGTAGTCAAGCCCTCATTGTCATCCCGCAGCTTGACCACGGGATCCAATAAAAAAGATAAAATTACTTTACGTAATTTTTGGATACTGTGGTCAAGCCACGGTATGACACCTGGGTCCTCTCCTCGCAATGACATAGTATCATCACTATTACAAGACTTAACTACAATTTGGAACTGTAAACTAAGTATCTTACGCATTAGTTTTGCCATAGGTTTCTCATATATGACTTATATAGTGCCTTTCGTCTTTATGAATAGTTTTATTCCGCTTATCACTGATATATCACTCGAAATAATGATGAAATTTAATACTGAATTTCTGATTTTTGATATGATTATGATTCCGATAATAGGGCATCTAACAAAAAAGCTACATTACCTTAAAATACTAAACGGTACTCTTATTTTAATGAGTTTAAGCATAATTCCTTTATGGCTCTGCTTGAATAATGCATCTATATGGTATGTTAATTTTGTACGTATTTGGATTATAATACTCGGTGTCGGGTTCTTGGCACCTTTGAACTGCTGGCTAAATGATTTATTTAAAACTGCCGATAAATATATGCTAGTCGGTATCGGCAGTAGTATAGGTGCTTCATTAATCGGACGTCTTACTCCGTCAATCTGCCTAATGCTATGGTATTTAACCGGCAACTCTTTATCAATTGCGGTTTATATAACCGCAATATCGATGGTCACTTTATGGGCTGTTAGAGGAGTTGTTGCACGAATCAATGTCATTCCTGCGAAAGCAGGAATCCAGTAAAACATATAAAAATTAAATTCTTATATGTTTTTTACTAGAAATGTAATACTTACAGCAATATTAATGTTATTTTATGGATTCCTGCTTTCGCAGGAATGACATCAAGAACATTATCTAATCCCTAATAGGAAAAGAATTTAATAAAACACCATACTCAAAACTAATCCGATATAATTATTAGCTTTGAATCTTGTCATACAATTGGCAGGATTTTCAATATCAAGAGTTGCTACTTGCAATATCAGTAAAATTAAAGCAGCTAAAATAGGTAAATAGTCGATATTATGATTAGCCATTTTTGTTGCTAGAATAAATAACAATATAAAACCTATATAACATATATAAAGCCAAAGCTTAGAATGCTTGTTCTCTAAATATATACTTAACGATTTCACTCCTATTTTCTTATCATCTTTTATATCCATATATCCGTAAATCGTATCATAACCGATGGCCCAAAAACAGCATGCTAAATACATAATAATCGCTGCTATATCAAGTGTATCCTGAACTGCCGCATAAGCTATTAAGGCCCCTAGCGTCAAGGTAAATCCCAAAAAGATTTGCGGGAAATACGTAATACGTTTCATTAACGGGTATAGGCTAATCATTATTACCGCAAAAAAACCTATATATATGGCTGTTTTGTTTAAAAGTAGCAAAATACAAAGTGAGATAACGCTAAGCATAAAGAGTATCAAAATGGCATAAGAAACAGATAAAGCCTTGCTAGCTAAAGGTCGCTCTTTAGTCCTTGCAACATGCTTATCAAATTTTCTATCAAATATATCGTTAATAATACACCCGCCACTTCTAGCTGTTATACTACCTAAAATAAATAATGGTAATAAATGTATTAACTCCGTTCTTGAGGGGTTTGCAAGCAGTAACCCAAATAAAGGAGGAAAAAAAACCAGAAAATAAGCTACCGGCTTATCTGCACGCATTAATTTTAAAGTAAGCAAAAGTTTGTTCATGATTAGCATATTAAACCTTAAATTTAAATAAATATGGATATTATAGATAATTTAAAATAAAATACACCACGAAATAAAGCTACTAGATTTTTATGGCTAAAAAATTAAAACATGATTCATTAGTAAAAATAATAATGAACGACCCGGTAGCAGCACAAGAATTTTTGGAATATTATTTACCCAATGATTTTAAGAGTTTAGTAGATTTATCAAAAATAACGGTAGAACAAGAAAGCTATATTGAGGAATCTTTAAATAAGAAATATAGTAATATAACATATAAAATTAGCACCAATAATAAAGAAGAAGCATTTGTTTATGTATTAGTAGAAGCCCAATCAACAATTGATTATTGGACGGCTTTGCGGTTATGGAAATATACACTATTATTATGTGAAAGACATAAGCAAGGAAAGGATAAATTACCGCTAGTTTATAATTTAGTTATTTACAACAGTAAAGAAATTTATAATGCTCCAAGAAATCTGTGGAGTTTATTTACTGATAGTGTGATGGCAGAGAAATTAATGGCGGGAGATTATCAATTAGTAGATTTGCAAGCTATGACAGATGATGAAATCGTCAAGAAAAAACATTTAGGTATGCTAGAATATATGATGCAGGATATGATAAAACTATGGGAGAAGTTTTTAACAGAGTTTAAGCATATTATAATATTGGATAAAGAAAAAGGTTATATTTACCTAAGATTGTTCTTATGGTATACTAACGCAAAATTATCAAAACAAAAACAACCGGAATTAGTAGAAGTATTGGATACACATCTATTACCGCAAGATAAGGATACTATTATGAAAACTATCGCTGATACATATAGAGATGCAGGAAAGGTGCAGGGTATTGAGATAGGCAAAGATGAGGGCGAACATAATAAGGCAGTAATTATAGCGAAGGAAATGTTCAGTCAGGGCTTTAAAATTCCTGTTATTGCCAAAATTACAGGTCTTCAAGAAACTTTTGTTCGCTCAATTGTAAATAAGTCATTAATCATGCAAGCACCACTTGCACAAATCCTAAATATCCATATCCTCCCAAAGAAAAGCATCTATTGTCATAATCACATATAACCTTTATAATAATATTCTTGAATCAACTACAAAATCTATGAAAGAATTTCCAAAAAATTATAATTTTACCGAAAATGAAAAAAAGTGGCAGCAAATTTGGCAAGAGAAACAAATTTATGCTTATAATCCAAACGTTGCAAAAGAAGAAACCTATGTAATCGATACTCCACCTCCGACAGTTTCAGGGCAGTTACATATCGGTCATGTTTATAGCTATACGCAAACCGACTTTATTGTACGTTTTCAGCGTATGATGGGTAAAAATATCTTTTATCCTATGGGTTTTGACGATAACGGGCTACCGACCGAGAGACTTGTTGAAAAGCAGAAACAGATCAAAGCTTATAATATGGATCGATCTGAATTTATAAAAATTTGCGAAGAGGTAGTAGAAAATGAAGAAGAAAAGTTTAGAAGTCTATTTAACCAAATAGCTTTATCGGTTGATTGGAGTTTAGAGTACCAAACTATTAGTCCGTTATCACGAAAAATATCACAAATGTCTTTTCTTGATTTAGTACAAAAAGAGGAAATTTATCGTGCTAATCAACCGATTTTATGGGATCCGGTAGATGGTACAGCTCTTGCCCAAGCCGATATTGAGGATAAGGAAAAAACCTCTTTCATGAATTATATTACGTTTAAAACCGAGCAAGGAGACCCGCTTACTATAGCTACTACCAGACCTGAGTTATTACCGGCTTGCGTAGCCGTATTTTATCACCCTGACGATGGACGTTATAAGCATCTAGCAGGTAAATCAGCTATAACCCCACTTTTTAATGAGCAAGTTCCACTGCTTGCTGACCCTTTAGTACAACAAGATAAAGGTACGGGACTGGTAATGTGCTGTACGTTTGGTGATCAAACGGATATTACTTGGTGGAAGACGCATAATCTACCTTTAAAAACTATTATCACTAAAAAAGGTACAATAGACTTCCAACATGAAACTTCTATAGATGGGTTGAAAATTAAAGAAGCTCGAACAAAAATAATAGATATTTTAAAAGAACAAGAGTTGCTTATTAAACAAGAAGCCATCACTCATACCGTTAAATGTGCCGAAAGGTCAGGTGCTCCTCTTGAGATACTAACTGTACCGCAATGGTTCGTTAAAACTATATCACATAAAGAAGAATTGCTTAAAAGAGCGAATGAGTTAAATTGGCATCCTAAAAATATGAAGATTCGTTTAGAGAATTGGATTAATGCCATTAGTTGGGATTGGTGTATAAGTAGGCAGCGTTATTTTGGTGTGCCTTTCCCTGTTTGGTACTCTAAAAGAGTAGGTGAGGAAGGAAAAATCTTATATGCCGATGTTACGCAGCTGCCTATCGATCCGTTAAAAGATTTACCTATGGGTTATAGTAAAGAGGAAGTAGAACCTGATTATGACGTAATGGATACTTGGGCAACAAGTTCCGTTTCGCCTCAACTTTCTACTCATGGGATTTCTGACGATTTCGCTGTTAATAAAGATAGGCACAATAAATTATTTCCGATGGATTTAAGACCTCAAGCACATGAAATTATCAGAACTTGGGCGTTCTATACTATTTTAAAAGCTCATTTACACCAAAATACTTTGCCGTGGGAAAACATCATGATAAGCGGTTGGTGTTTAGCTGAAGATCGAAGTAAAATGTCAAAATCTAAGGGCAATGTTTTAGTTCCTGAAAAACTGCTAGAACAATATGGTTCCGACGTGATACGTTATTGGTCGGCAAATTCAAAGCTAGGTGCTGATACCGCCTATTCTGAAGACGTTATGAAAAATGGCAAAAGGCTTGTTAACAAGCTATGGAATGCCGCTAAATTTGTTTTTATACATTTTGATAAACTGAAAGGTGAAGATAAAAAAGCGAGTTTACTCGATATTAAAGAAAAAATCACTAACGAGTTTGATAAATGGATGGTTAATAAACTAGTGGAATTAGTTAAGCTAGCTACAAATGAGTTACAAAACTACGAATATGCAAATGCTATGCATCTGACGGAAAAATTCTTTTGGGTGGTATTTTGTGATAATTATTTAGAAATAAGCAAAACAAGAAGCTATGATGAGGAACACAAAAATCCACAAGGACAATATAGTAGCATATTAACTTTATATCATGTTATGCAAACGTTACTGAAACTATTTGCACCTTTCATGCCGCATATTACCGAAGAATTATACCAAATATTATATAGTGAAAATTCTATTCATGTTAAAGGTAGCTGGGTTAATTACAGTGACTTAAATTATGAAATCAATGCAAAAGGAGCAGAAGGGCTGCTTGAAATACTAGATATCGTCAGAAAATTCAAAGCTGAGAAGCATCTATCTATAAAAGCTCCAATAAAATTGCTTGAAGTTAGCGGTATAGTATTATCTGCAGAATTAGCAGAAGATTTAAAAAACGTCACATCGGCAGAAGAAATACAATTTGAGATGAAAGATGATAAAATTAAAGTCAATATTATCCTTTAAAAATATTATAGGTTTAATATTAATTATATTTGCCGGTATATTTTTTTATGCTTATATATTAGAACATGACTGGCGGTATGTAACCTTAAGTGATGAACAAGTGAAAAAATACAGGATTAGTGAGAAAAAAGCTATTGCCCTTTATCAGTTAATGAAAGACACTCATGAGCTACTTGGTAAGAATAATATTAATTATTGGATAGAAGGCGGCACTCTGCTTGGAGCCGTTAGACATCAAGGCATAATTCCTTTTGACGATGATTTAGATATCGGCATTATGCATGAAGACGAAATACGTTTGCAACAAATATTACCGCAATTTGAACAATTAGGATATCGTGTTAAACATAATAAAATTTATGTAATTTGCGGGGAAAGATGCTTAGATATTTTCGTATTTCATAAAGAAAATGATAAATTTGTTCTTTTTAATCAAAGTATGCGTAATAAATATCCAAATGATTTTTTTTATGATTATGAGCTATATCCTTTAAAAAAATATAAATTTGGTAGTATAGAAGTATATGGGCCATCTGAATATAAAGAGAATTTGAATAGACAATATCTAGAATGGGATAAATATGCAATAATATACAGCCCTCATAGCTTACATTTACCTTTGTTATCGAATATCGAGAAAAAAACTAAATTTATATTAACGCTGGAATTGTTAAAACCTGCTCAGCCACTCGGACCACTAGAAGATAAAGTGAATATAGTCAATTCAGCTACATTTAGTGGTATGTGCAGAGGATACAGCTTATAATTAAATGTCGAATTGATAATGACTATTTCGATATAAGCAACGAAATAGTCATATGATTTACATTTGCCTAGATTACCTTTTTTGCAAAAATTCATATCAAACAAGTTGAGATAAGAAAGTAATAGCCGGTACTATCCATAAATCCGGTTTATCAAAGCAAGAGCCCGAAATAGCTTGTTTATTTTGAATTACTTGAAAACTAAACTCAGGGTTAAGTAATTCATGAAAATATTTTAAGCTTGAAGAAACGGTTGAGTCACTTACTTTTGCTTCCACTAAAATCCACGGTTGGTTATCTTTTGTTATTACTAAATCGACTTCACGTTTTTGTTTATCACGCAGATAGTATAAACCAAAATCACCAAGCCCTGTTTCGTTCCAAAAATATACGGCTTTTAAAAGGTGAGAAGCTACAAGATTTTCAAATCTCGTTCCTATATCTTTTATTTGCGACCAATCCCAAAGGTAAATTTGTGGCTCTTTTATCAAACTTTTTACAACATTTTTAGACCAAGGTTTGATAGCAAAACAATAATAATGCTTTTCTAGCAAAGAGAGCCATCTTCTTATTGTTTGGTCTGAAACTCTAACTTTATTAGCAAGGTTTGTATAGCTTATTAATGAGCCTGCTTGCTCATTTATAATGCTAGTAAGTAATGATAACGCATAAATATTGTTGATATCTTCAGTATTTCTTACATCTTCTCTAAATAATTGCTTGAATCTTTGATTACTCCATATTCTATGAAATTTAGCAGTTGCTTTTAAATAACTTTCTGCAAATCCTCCAAAATTTATTAAAGCTTCAAATTCATCTATAGTGATATTTTGGGGGCTTTTTATATAATCAATGTCATTATCAAAATTTTTAGCTATTTCAGATACCGGTAACGGATGCACGGTTAAACTTATATAACGTCCCATTAGGCTATCACCGCCTTTTTTATATATATTTAATTTGGCACTACCTGTTATAATAAATTCAATATTTTCTCCGAATTTATTATAAAATCCTTTTACAAGATTTTTCCAATCTTTATATTTATGAATTTCATCTAATATTAAGCACGATTTCTTATCGGATATAGTAGAAAGTAGATTTTTAAAAAGTTTGGTGTGTTTGTTTAAGATTTTATTTCTATCTTCTAGATAATCCCAATTTAGGTAAATTGAATTAGGATTAGGTTTAATTACTTGTTTTGATATTGTAGTTTTCCCTACTTGCCTTGCTCCGCTTATAAATACAAGCTTACCGTAATTTGTTAGATATTCTTCAACTTGCTTTTTATATAACCTATCCATTATAATATTTCTATAAGTTTATAAAAATATTATAGGCTAATATCGAAATAGTCTTACTTGTAGTATTGAAATTGAGCATTGCCTAGAAAAAGTTGTTTTATAGTTTAGCCTTCCGATGTCATTCCCACGAAAGCGAGAATGCTTTGTTGCGTGGACCAGTTTCCTAATTGTCATCCCGCGACTTGATCGCGGGATCCAGTTTAAAACATTAAAATTTTAGTATTTTAAGTTGTGTTTTTGGATATCGTGGTCAAGCCACGGCATAACACCGAACGGGTTTTTCAGTCCACACAACAAGACCTGCACAGACATGACATAAAACGAGCCATGCAACAACACCTGCAGTAACTCGCAATGACTATATCAACCTTTTCTAGGCAATGCCAAAATAATTAGTGCAAATTATGCGGTACTTTAGTATTATTTAACATTAAACTTTGCTTCATTCTATGCCTTATTTATTACCAACTATTATAACTACGCTACTTATTTTATTAGCGCTAATAATTTGGTTTTATTTAAAAACTCAAACCTTAAGGACACAGCTACAATTTTTATCAGAGCAGAATCTAGAAATTAGCAATAATAACCAATTATTAAATCAAGAAAAGATAGGATATTTACAGAAAATTGAGCAATTGAAGTGTAAAATAGAATATCAAGCACAGACTATTAAGGATTCAGAAAAAATAAGAGAAGAGTCATTTTCATCGGCTAAAGCTGCGTTATTTGATTTAGGTCAAGATTTGTCTAAGCAATTAATAGCGATACATAAAATGGAAAACACGGCAGCAAGAGAGCTAGCCGAGAAAAATATCGCTACTGCTTCAGGAAAATTTAATAGTGAGTTTGAACGGTTAATTACGATGGTGGGAGCATTAAATAAAGATATAGAGCAATCAAAAGGTACTGTTGATTTGATAAAACAGTCTCTGCTTTCTCCGATCGGGGCGGGGCTACTTGCTGAGATTACCCTTGAGAATATCTTAAAATCTTCGGGCTTACGTCCTAATTTAGATTTCATTATGCAATACGGTCTAACTACCTCAGATAGCGGAAAGCTAAGACCTGATGCGCTCATTTTTCTTCCTTCCGGTAATTTAATGGTTATTGATTCTAAAGCTTCAAAGTTTCTTGTAGACGAGCAAGATAATAACATGAATCTTAATAAAACTATGAATTACCATTTAAAATCTTTGGCAAATAAAGACTATGCCGCAAATATTTTAACTAATCTAAACAAAAAGGATCAGAGCTTTAACAATGTTATTACTTTAATGTTTTTGCCGACTGAACAAGCGGTTGAGAAAGTTATTGCAGCCGACCCTGAATTTTTACAAAAAGCTTGGGGCTGTAATATCTTTCCGGTAGGACCTAGCGGACTTATGAATATGCTATCATTTGCAAAATTTCAAATTACCGATCATCGCCGCTCAGAAAATTATAAGGTAATCATTGAAGAAGTGAGAAAGCTATTAAGCTCCATAGGTACTATAGCAGATTATTCTCAAAAGATCGGTAATAACCTGCATAATATGGTTACTAATTACGATAAATTTGCTGCCTCGTTTAATCGTAATTTTATGTCAAGAGTAAAGAATATTCAAAAACTCGGTATTGATTCAGGGAATAAAGCCATGCCGGCTACCTTAGAGCGTTATCAAATCGTTTCCTCTAAATCTGAGATTATTGAAGTGGAAGCAGAAAATCCACCACAAATAGCAGAAAAATTATAAATAAATTTTTCTCGTAATAGGTAATTTAAATGTTAAAAAAAACTTTCCATAATTTGTATAGCCATATTATTACTATGTGTAAGCATATAAGATTAAAGCTCCTAAAACAGAAAACAAACATGCTATAAGAGTGAGCTTTATTAATATGTGGCTGGGCTTTACAATAGACGAGCTACCGATGATAAAAGAAATCATTGAAGCAAACGGACGAACAATTGTTATAGATTATAACAATTATGACCTTATTATTGATAGTGTTTTTGGTCAAAGAACTATTAGTAATAAAGATAGTATAAAGATATTTTTTACCGGTGAATCCGTTAGACCAAAGCTAGAAAATTATGATATATCTATAGGTTTTGATTATATAGATCATCCAAATTATATAATGAATACCTTTATATATGTATTGTACTAATGACGTCAGTACTGAATATAAACGCTCAAAATATAATCCGAATAAAACGTATTTTGCTTGTTTCTTAGTCTCTAACGGTATAGAAGATCCTGAGAACGACGGCTGCATAGCAAGAAATCGATTTTTTCATAAATTGTCGCTGTATAAAAAAGTAGTAAGCGACAGTAAATATTTAAATACTGAATCTACAATTATACCAAAAGAAAAAACTCGTGAATGATTATCTAAATGTAAATTTGTTATTGCTTTTGAAAATAAAACATATGAGAGGTATGTTACTGAAAAACCTTTTCAAGCTTATTTAGCAGGAGCAGTACCTATTTTATATATTATGCAGATAAAAGTTATATAAAAGATGTAAACCCTAATGCAGTAATATTTGCTAAAGATTATTCAGAAGAAGATTTATATAATTATATTATTTCTGTTGATAAAGATGATGAAAACTATTATAAGATATATAATAATAAGATTGTACCGACTTCAGAAAATAATTACATCGCAGTAAAAGAAAAATTAAGAAAAAAAATTACCCTTATTAAATACAAATTAAAAACTATTTTTATAATATCAATTATAATTATTTGTTTATCATTGCTTTTTATATTTTTAAAAACTTATCAAATAGGTTCTACTCCACTTGAAGTAAAAGATATTAAAATTTTTATAGTAAACCTACGCAGCACTGATAGATATAACAATATTAGTAAACAATTCGACAATAATAATTTATTCTATGAAAGGTTTAGTGCAGTAGACGGTTATAATTTTAACCCTGCTCTTTTATCACTTGATAACGGTTATACTGTACTTTGTCCTTCGGAAAATATAAATTATTATTCCGATAGCAAAATATTAAATCATACTTTAACGGCAAGTGAACTCGGTTGTTATTGTAGCCATAGAGAAATTTGGCTTAAAATGGTTAAAGACAATATACCTGATGCCCTAATAATAGAAGATGATGCTATACTAAATGATGATTTCCGTAATAAATTTTTAACAATGCTTAAGCATTTACCTACCGACTGAGATTTAATTTATTTGTCCTTGTCACATTCTAAAAACAAAATATTTTATAATATTTACAATAATCCGTATTTAAAGAAGATAGGTCATGGTAGTTACTTTAATACAACTACAGGTTATTTGATACACTTAAAAGCTGCTCAAAAACTTCTTGAATATAGCAAAAACTTTACTTTAGAGATTGATAATGTACCACGCTTTTATGCATAGCGAAGTGCAGTCCTATGTCACATCGCCTTTTTTAATACATGCAACACTTAATTCTGAAGATTCAATTATATTTGAAATGGGAAGAGCACATTAAATAACGTAAATTTTACAACCTTAATCGAGGTTTTGTGGACATTTCTAAAAAGATTTAATTTTGGCTCTTTTTTGCTGCAAAATAGCAAATCAATTAGCAGTGTCCACAAAGCCTCTAAGCATGGTACTTCTTCTGTAGGCTCAATATCAATCACTGTATCATCGTTTGTGCCTGAGGTAACCTTTAAGCCAAATAAGGGTAGTAGCGGTTGTCTCGGCAATATTCTTGCCTGCACTACTAATTGCCTTGCCGACATTGCAATCCGATATAGCAGTTGTTAAAATATCTATTAAAGTTGCAAGACTTAAGAATTTTAAATCTTTAATAGACTCAAACATTATTAAAGGTACTATCGCTACGGTCAATCTTGCCGCATCATTATAGTAACACTTTTGAAACAACACATCATTAGTTAATTTTTTGCTGGTGATATTTTCTATAACTTTATTGCCGTAATATGTTGATACTAATAAAGAAGCAAGACGCAACAGATATAATCCAAAATCAGTGTGGCTATTGCCGCACATATAGTAGTACTCTTCCATCCATGATAGATACTAATGTCTGATTCAATATTGTTAAAATCTATATCTTGATTGGTAAGTTTATTATATATTGCCTGAAGTTTTATTTGCGTATTCTTATCTGTTTTGGAATGTTTATATAGTAACTGAAAATATGGTTTAATTTCTTCAGCTGTAAATTTCTTATGCTCAATTAAAGCCGGTACAATTTTATCATGCAAAAATTTAATTAATTTATTTTGCATAAAATTTGTAACTTTACTTTGTTCTTCTAATACTCCTGCAACTGTATACCATCGTAAAGCCTGTAATACAATTATACGATTAATAGTATCATTATTTAATAAATCAATAGGCTACAACCCTACATTAGCAGCATATCTAAAACAAATCGCAGTTGTATTTACGGCATCATTAGCAAAACTTGGAGTGTGATCAAATAAAAATTTAACATCTTCAGCATTGTCATTGTTATTTTCTAATGCTTGAAACATATTATTATTCATCTCTTTAGTTTGTCTATTTGATAAGACCGTACACCGGGAAAGATAATAAAATTTGTAGCATCGCAAGTCTAGTGGTCGGTAAAGCACATAATTCATACCAAGGATCCTTTTCGTCAATTACATATGAACGTAAAGCAATTACACCCACTATACGAGAAACATAAGTAATTGCTATTTTACCTGAATGATTACTAACTAAAGCTGATTTTTCGGTTAACCAAGAAGCAATTTTGTGATCTTCATTATACTTATCACTAGCTTTTTCTATTCTAATAAGACTTTGCTCTAATGAATTAAGATAATTTGCAAAATTTAAATGAGCTTTTTTTACTATATTAAACTCGTTTTTATAAGAGGAAGGTGCATTTAAAGTATTTGTAAGTAATATTGCTTTAGTTATATAGCGATATAAAAAATATTCTCTCGTCAAAAGATATGCCATAGCATCGATTTCTTTGGCTGCTTTAATCAAGTGTTCAGATTGATCTAAATTATTTTTTAAAAACACTTGGACTTTAGTAACTAGGGTACTAAACTCTAATGAATTTATATCCCCTATATCATCTAGCATAGCATCAATGATATTCTTGTTTTCTACTCCTATTAACTTCTATAGCTTTATATATTTCTGTAGCTTTATACATAAAAAATGATCTCGATTATTTAGCTCTTCAAAACAATGGCTCCATTGAGAATGATCAATATTATTATCTTGATACTTTCCGGTAGCAGCTATTTTACTTAACATTGTTTCTAAATATTGAGTATAAATCAAACTTTGATCTAGTGTCGGTAGATCTTTAAAATTTTTATCACAGAACCATATTTTCCATACCTCACCTAAATTAAAACTAGCAAATGCTGTAGTAGTTTTCCATAATCTTACGCCTAAATTTGATATATCATTATAATATTGTATTATTACTTCTAGTTTATTACTCATAATTTCAATTAAATAAATATTAAAAATATGAACATCTCTTAATATTTATTCAAATCTTTTATATATAATCATTTATAATCTTTAATTATTTTATTATGAGATAACATTAAAGTCACACACGAGCAACCCCAGTTTATGATAAGAGAGAAGAGGATTGGGTTATAAAAGTTTTTAACCAAAAAAACAATAGTTGTGGACATAAAATATCCTTTTTTATCTTCTATTGGCAACAGGATCTGATTAATGATATAAAAGTCAGTACCTGAATCGTTTATATTTGAGAATACTAGTAACAGGAGCTAACGGCTTTATTGGATCATATATTACAGCTGAATTATTAAAGAATAATTATAAAGTAATATGCTGTGTTCGAGATGTTGAATCGACCAGGAAAAATTCCCTACTGCAGAAGTGATATACTGTGATTTTAATATAGACCTAACACCACAAAGCTGGATAAATAGATTAAATAACATAGATATAGTTATTAATGTGTCAGGTGTATTAACGTCTAGTCATGCAATAATATTGACAATGTTCATGTCAATGGTCCAAAGGCTCTATTTAAGGCTTGCACCCTTACTAACGTACAAAGAATTATTCATAATAGACTGGGTAATTTTACAACCGTCTCTTGTTTACGCAAGCGGTTGTTATGGTGGTACCTCGCTATTTAGGGCTCTTGCAACATTACCGTATTTTATTCCTTTAATAGGTGATTGTTTACAATAATTTCAACCTATTCATATTGATGATTTAACGAAAGTAATGATTCACTGTATAGAAAGGGAAGGAAAAATCCACACATTATTAAAAATAGTTGGACCAGACATAGTGACCATGAAGGATATCTTGCTTGGATTCAGAAGATGGCTTGGAGTCAATCCTGGAAGACTAATAAAAATTCCTTTAATATTCATTAAAATAGCAACTAAATTAGGGGATTGTCTAAAAATAGTACCATTAATTCTACTTAGTACCATTAATTCTACTGCGTATAATATGTTACTTCAACCTAATATTGCTGATAAAAAAGATTTTATCGATTTTACTTCTATAATCCCTAGAAACTTGCAACAAGGTTTTGCAACCAAACCTTTAACCGTACAATCCATATGGCACACTAGGCTTTATTTTTAAAACCTATAATAAAAATTGTCTTAGGACTATTTTGGATAATGACAGGAATTATTTCAAGCATTTTTGTTTATGATGCTAGTATGCAAATTATAATATCACTAGGATTTGATAAACAAATAGCACCTTACATATTATATGGAAGCTGCTTTACAGATATTATTTTTGGCATTCTACTAATTATCAAAAATACAACAAATAGGATATGTAGTTTACAAATTTTATTAATACTAGCTTATACTCTACTATTAACATATCTTAAGCCAATATTGTGGCTAGATCCGCTTGGTCCGATATTTAAAAATATTCCAGTAATATTACTTACTTTAGTATTCATGGCAATAGAACGAGATAAATAATGGATTATCTTTTTATAAAAACTATGCATATTATTAGCTCTACCATTTTATTTGGTACTGGAATTGGTACTGCTTTTTTATGTGGTGGGCAAATAAAACCGGTGATTTGAATGCAACAGCATATGCAGCTCGCACTACAGTTATAGCTGATCTTCTTTTTACTACTCCAACTGTGATAATTCAACCGGTTAGCGGCATAATATTAGTAAATATGCTTGGCTATAATTATTCTGATTTATGGCTTACCTTAACTTATATCAGATACATAATCGCCGGTAGTTGTTGACCTATGGTGGTATGGATTCAAATTCCACTACGAAATATGGCACTTGAAGCATTAAAACCGCAAATTCCCCTACCGGAAAAATATTATAAATTATTTAAATTATGATTCTACCTAGGCTGGCCGGCATTTATCAGTTTGAGTATTATTTTTTTCTTAATGGTATTTAAACCGCTATAATACTAGCTTAGGATAAATTTTATACTAAATTAGTATTGTCCCGTGGTCAAGCCGGCGTTGTTGTGTGGATACCCACCCATCATTGCGAACAGTCGTAGGTCTTGTTGCAGGCTTGTCTATGTCATTCCCGCGTAGGCGGGAATGACATAGAGAAGAAATAATATTTACGCCGGTATATCTGCAATAATCGGTTGTTTTTTGTTTGATTTTGTAGAAATGAGAGAGGTCATTATCGGTTCGACTAAGCCGTTAACTACCTCTTTTGTAATAGTAACACGCTGTTTTTTTAGCTCGGCAACTTTATACATACTATCAAGCAAAAGATGCTCAAGTATTGAACGAAGTCCTCTTGCTCCCGTCTTTTTAGCTAGAGCTTTTTCGGCAATAGCTTCTAAGGCTGAATCATCAATTACAAGCTCAGCATCATCAAGCTCAAATTGTTTCTGATATTGCTTTACTATGGCATTCTTAGGTTTAGTTAAAATTGTAATTAAAGCTTCTGTGTCTAACTCATCTAAAGTAGTAACGATGGGTAATCTACCGATAAATTCAGGAATTAAACCGAATTTAGTTAAATCCTCAATCTCTAGGGATTTAAGAATCTCACTATTATTTTTCTCTTTATCTATATTTACGTTAGCTGCAAAGCCTATAGAACTATTATTAGTTCTTGAGGTTATAATGCTATCAATCCCCATAAAAGCACCACCACAAATAAATAAGATATTTGAAGTATCTAACTGTACGAAATCTTGTTGTGGGTGTTTCCTACCGCCTTGAGGAGGCACGGAAGCAACTGTTCCTTCCATAATTTTAAGTAATGCCTGCTGTACTCCTTCACCCGATACATCCCGTGTAATAGAAGGATTCTCCGATTTACGGGCAATTTTATCAACCTCGTCAATATAAATTATACCTTTTTGTGCTTTTGCTATATTAAACTCAGCTGCTATCAATAAACGTAGTAATATATTCTCAACATCTTCACCGACATACCCGGCTTCCGTTAAAGAAGTAGCATCTGCCATAGTAAAAGGTACGTCTAAAATTTTAGCAAGCGTTTGAGCAAGTAAAGTTTTTCCTGAACCAGTAGGACCGATCAGTAAGATATTCGACTTATTAAGCTCAACGTCATTATTGCCGGATTGTACATATTCAAGCCTCTTATAATGGTTATAAACCGCTACTGCTAAAATCTTTTTCGCTTGATCTTGCCCAACTACATAATCATTTAGAATTCCACATATTTTTTGCGGCGTTGGAATTGAAGAAGTAATTTGCTTTAAAGCAACTTTATTTTCTTCTTTCATAATATCTGTACATAAATCTATACATTCATCACAAATAAATACTGCAGGACCTGCTATCAGTTTTTTTACTTCATGTTGTTTTTTACTACAAAACGAACAAATCAATGCTTTTTTATCAGCTTCTACTACCATTAACTTTCTTTTTTATGTTTATTTTAACAATTCTTACTATAGTACTCTTGCGTACATATAATAATCTTTATGCTCATTTGCAACTATTTCATATTTTTTAAGAATTCCCTCCCTAGCAAAACCGCATCTCTCAAGAAGATTAATTGAACGAAAATTATCAGTAATTACTGTTGCTTGTACTCTTATAATACCAATATAATCAGCAAATTTTAAAATATTCTTTATAGATTTTAACATCATACCTTGACCCCAAAAATTAGGATCTAGATCATAACTTATTTCTGCTCTATGATGCTCTAGATTGATTATATTAAAACCGGCAGTACCTATTAATTTATTATCGTCTTTAATGGCAATTCCCCAATAAAAACTTCTATGATTTTTATATAAACTAGACCAATAACGTATTTCCTCTCCGGCTTCTTCTACGTCTTTAGGCCTATTGCTATCAGTTATATAAATAGCCATTTCCGGCTTACTCATATAATTAAAATAATCTTGTGCATCCTCCACGGCTAACTCTCGTAAAACTATATCGTTTAAATCAAGCACAGGAAAAGGGGCATATAAATGTCCTCTATTTATCATATATACTAACTATTTTTCTGTATAATATAAATATTGCATATTCATATTATACAGAAGATTTTTAAATAATGAGTATACAAGGTGAAAACGGTTTCCACCTTGTATACAAATTTACTTCATATTATTTTATTATTAATTTTATTTATGAGTATATATCTATAATTATACATACTTAATCGGGTCTTGTACATTGTTCTTTTTAAAAGCATCAAGTCGTGCAATGCATGATAGACATTGACCACAAGATAAACCGTCTTCTGTTGGATCATAACATGATATTGTTTTACTATAATCTACTCCAAGCTCAAGCCCTTTTTGAATTATTTGCTCTTTGGTCATATTTATTAAAGGAGCATGGATAGTAATTTTTTCTCCATTTACTCCTACCCTAGTTGCTAAATTTGCCATTGCTTCAAAAGATTTTATATATTCAGGACGACAATCAGGATAGTTAGTATAATCATTAGTGTGTACCCCAATAAAAATATCTCTAGCTCCTATAACCTCAGCAACGCCTAGTGCGTAGCTTAAAAATATTGTATTACGTGCCGGTACATAAGTAACCGGTATGTCACTTGGTAATTGATCTGTGTTTTTAAATTTTGGTACATCTATATTATCATCAGTCAATGCAGAACCGATAAATGACTGCAAATCAATATTAATAACCCTATGTTGTTTTACATTATAATCTTTAATTAATCCTTGGATTTTTTGGACTTCCGGACTATTGCGTCTATGATAATTAAAACTTAGAGCATAAATTTCATAATCCATTTTGCTAACTATCTCAAGAACCGTAGTAGAATCAGGTCCACCGCTTAATAAAATAACTGATTTTTTTTTCATTGTTTTACCGATAAAGTTAATTTTTGAGATACTAAAGCATTTAAACTAATTTTTGCTCTAAGTGCTTCAAGTACTAAAGCTCGATGCACACGTTTATCTACTCTAACATTAAACTGTCCGCTATACTCTTTCCTAGACGGAGCTAAGGGGATAGATTGATTATGACTTATATAACTTTCTTTCATTAAAGTCCAAGCTTGTTGTAATTCTTGCAGTGCTTTTTCAGGCGAATGACCAAAAGCTGATACATTCGGTAGCTCTTCAAACCTTGCTAGCCAATCTCCATCCGTATCTTTAAAAAGTTCTATAGTAAACCCATCAAATGTATCATTTGTTTTCATCTTCATTTCCTTTTGCAAAGTTTAAAAATGGTCGAACTTGATATTCTTTTGCCATATTCCCAAAAGTGTGAATAGATAACCTATTTCCTTTGGGCAAGTACCAAATCTGATGGCTACCTTTTTGCATATCTTTAACCCAACCGCACTTAGTCATTAAAGTATGAATCAGAGAAACTTAATCCTTTAGGATTTTGTTTAGCTTTATTTATAAGTTTTATATACTGATTCATGTTGTAACTATATATAGTTATAATATATAAGTCTAATAATATATGTTAATACAATAAATATTCTTGACTAACTCCTTCTGATAATCTAAATTTACGTTGTTAATTTATGGCGGGTGTAGCTCAGTTGGTTAGAGCATCAGGTTGTGGTTCTGAGGGTCGCGGGTTCGAATCCCGTCACTCGCCCCATATTTTGGAATTGTTGTGTGGTTACCAAATCATCATTGCGAAGAAAATTACAAAGTAATTGACGAAGCAATCCAGTAAAAAAATGCTAAAATTAGTACTTTTTTATTATTTTGCTGGATTGCCACGTCGCTTCGCTCCTTGCAATGACGATTTGACATCCATGAAACAACGCCTACAGTCGCTCGCAATGACATTTTTTTCTTATGGATATCAAACTTCTATATAGACTAGCTAAATATCTAAGGTTCTATAAAAAAGATTTGATCATCGTTATGATCTCTTTACTTAGCGTATCAGCTTCATTATTACTAATCGGTAGTGTTTTTAGAAATTTAGTTGATAAAGGCTTGAGCAAAGACCATATTTTATCGGTTGATAAATCTATATTATATATTTGTTTATTAATTATCATCTTAAGTATTGCCAGTTTTTTTCGTTCATATTTTATCAATAATGTTGCTGAAAAGGCAGTTACTCAAATAAGAAAAGAAGCTTATAGTAATTTAATTAATTATGAAATTGAAGAGTTTGAAGAACTAAAAATCGGCGATATAATTTCACGCCTAACAAATGATATAGATCAAATATCTACTCTCATTGTTAATTTCTTATCTTTTTTTATTCGCAATTCGGTGATGCTAATTGGCGGCATTACATTAATGTTTTTTGAAAGCTTTAAACTCGCTTCTATAGTAATTATTACCATTCCTATCTTATTAATTCCTTTAATTAAATTCGGCAAGCATGTTAAGGTTTTATCTAAAAAAGCTCTAGAATCTAAGTCACTTTTAGCATCGGATATTGATGAAACTTTTAATAATATTAGAGCTATTTATGCTTTTAACCATCAAATAAACAAAATTGCCGATTTTGACAATAAATTACAAAACTATTTAATATACTGCAAAACCCGTTTAAAAATTCGTGCTTTATTCTTTGCGATTTCAATAGCCGTTATATTTCTTGCGATTACTTTAGTCGTTTGGATCGGAGCTTCAGATATAGTGAAAGGCCATTTATCTGCGGGACAAATTATCTCGTTTATTTATTATGCGATTATCGCCGGAGTTAGCTGTGGCGGTATTTTTGAGCTACTAAGCGAAATGCATTTACCTGTTACAGCCCTTGAGAGAATAATTACAATTATAGATAAGACACCTATAGCACATAATAATTATTTAGAATTAAATAATTCCGATCCAATCTCGATAGAATTCAAAAATGTTGATTTTACCTATCATTCAAGACCTAATTTAAGGATTATTAATAATATGTCTTTGAAGATAAATGCCAATAAGTTTCTTGGTATTGTAGGTAGATCAGGTGCAGGAAAAAGTACTGTACTACAGTTACTGCTGCGTTTTTACCGGCAAGAAAACGGCACTATCCTTATTAACAATCAAGATATAACTCTTTTAAATCCTGCTGAAATTCGTAAATTAATTGCCTATGTTCCTCAAGAGGCTAGCATTTTTTCCGGCACTATAAAATCAAATATTATATTCGGTAATAATGAAGCAAGCGACGACGAAATAAATGAGATAATAAAAATTACAGGAATAGAAGAATTTGCTGCTAAACTTCATGACGGTATAAATACTAAAATCGGTGAAAGAGGGGTTAGATTATCAGGAGGACAGAAACAAAGAATAGCTATTGCTAGAGCATTACTACGCATGCCGCAAATTTTGCTTCTTGATGAGGCAATGAGTGCTTTAGATACGATGAGCGAACAGAAATTACTAGAGTCTATAAAAAAAATAATGAAAGGGAACATTATTATATCAATTGCCCATCGAACTAGTAGCATAGAATCAGCTGATTATATTGTAGTAATAGATAAAGGAGGAGTAGTCGCTGAAGGATCACATAATGATTTATCTAAAAACTCAGAAATTTATCGAAATATTTGTAGAGAGCAGTTAACAATATAAAGGGGTATGTCATTCCTGCGAAAGCAGGAATCCAGTCAACCTTAATGTCATACCACGACTTGAGCGTGGTATCTTAGGGCATAATCTGTGACACAAGATCCCGTGGTCAAGCCACGGTATGATACTGAACGCTTTTTACTGGATTCCCGCTTTCGCGGGAATGACAATAAAGTATATAATTGATATATTTGTTACAATAAAAGTTTCTTAATATAAAAAATTTAAATGTTTAATATAATTTAGCTTGAAAGCTGCCGTGGCTTTGTTATAATCGCAATTACAAAACAAAAAAGGTTTACAAAATGAAAAATTTATTAAAAATTTTATTAATTCTAGCTTTCGCGAACTCAGTATTTGCTTCATCAATGCAAATGCCTGCCCCAGCTTCAGTGACAACAACCCAAATACAAGCTATGAGTACTGACGATCAACAAGCTTGGGTTGCTAGTTTAACAGCAGATCAGTATAATATGTTAAGTCCTGATGTCCAAAAGTGGGTAATGGAGAATACTACCGATACTCAAAAACAAGCTTTAGGAATTAATCAGTAATATTTTAATTAATTTTTAAAATTGATATGGGACTGTTAACAAAATAATTTTAATTGATAATTAAAAAGAATTTTTAGCGAAAATTAATAAGAGTTTTGAAGGAATAGTTAATCCTATTTCAAAAAAGCCTTATAATTTGCAGTAAAAATAAATTTAATTAGCTTTAAAATTTATTTTGTTAATAGTCCCACATGTTGGGAATTATTATTCTTAACATATATTACTAAAAGTTTCTGCTTGCACTTCCTTTCAGTCTTCCTGTTATCGTGTCATGTATATACTCCTGATAAATAAAAATTTCTAGACGAGCATAAATATTCATTTATTCTTTCTTTAGTAAAACAATACACTCATTATTGTAAGCTATAAGAATATAGAAAGCTAATTTGTTGTGTGGCTTTGCTGCCATTCCTGCGTCCTTATTTATGTCATTCCCGCAAAAATGTTGTTGCGTGGAATGAAGCAATCTTGGGAAGAATTCCTGAGATTACCATGCTCACTAACGTTCGCTCGCATCGGTTTTTCCATCATTGCGAGAAAATTTACAATTAGTAAATTAATGACGACCTGGTATCTATGCAACAATGCCTCGCAGGGATAACATTGCGTAGGCTTTCGGCTTCAATAATACTTTGCTAAAATAACCTCAAACTAACAATTACTTATGAAATTAATTATTACCGTAATCATCATGGAAATACTCGCTGGAGCGGAAATAGATTTATTCGTTCCAAGTTTTCCTGAAATACAAAATACATTCAACCTTTCAACTTTTATGACAGAGTTACTACTTGGTGTTAATCTAACTGCTTATTGTATTACTTCGCTTATAGTCGGTAATTTAGGAGATAGGTACGGACGCAGACCAATTATTATACTCGGTTTACTAATTTTTAATCTTGGTAGTTTATTTTGTGTATTTGCAAATAATTATGCAGCTATATTATTTGGAAGATTTTTGCAAGGATGCGGGATATCATCGGTTGCAGTGCTAGTATATGTTGTTCTTGCCGATATTTATTCGGTACAAGAACAGCAAAGATTCATGGGCATTTTAAACGGCACTATTGCCCTTGCTATGGCAATAGCACCGGTTATAGGTAGCTACGTCAATTTATTTTGGGGCTGGCGTGGCAATTTTGTTTTGTTGCTTATAGTAGGTTTGATCAGTCTAATTCTTGGTATATTATTTATTCCAAAAAGAGAAGTTAATAAAAAAATACGTATTTCTTTAAAAGAATATATACCTATCTTCAAATCGCCAAAAGCTATATATTATATACTTACAATGATATTTCTTGCACAAGGATATTGGATATTTATTGGGATTGCTCCTATTTTATATATGCAAGATTTAGGTGTAACTTTAGAATATTTTGGACTTTATCAAGGAGCAATGGCAGCTCTATTCTCAATTATGAGCTTTTCAAGCGGTTATTGCTTTAAAAAATTCGGTATTAAAAATTGCTTCTATTTTGGAGTTATATTTATAATACTATTTCTACTAGGAAATAGCATATTAGTTGTATATAATATTAATAATCCTTTAACCATAACAATAGTTACTTTATTATTATCTCTTGGCGTGATATATCCGATTAACATATTATGGCCATTGCTTTTAGAAGCTATTCCGGACGGTAAAGCTCGTATGACGGCTATTTTCACTGTGGCTAGATTGATTTTAACGGCATTTGGGCTGCAATTAGTAGGATTTTTATATAACGGTACTTTTACTCCTCTTGGCATTACTATATCCAGTGTTACGCTATTTGGGTTAGTAACATTACCTAAATTATTTAAGTACGATAAAGTCTTTGAGATTTCTAGTAACGTGTAGATGTCTTTGTGTCATCAATTGTGTCATCATTGCGAGGAAAAACTGTAAGTTTTGACGAAGCAATCTCAGAAATTTGTTATTATTTCATAAGATTGCCACGCAGCCTACGGCTGCTCACAATGACAAAAAGCTGATTCACACAGGAATAACCTAGAAACTGATGTAAGAAAAAATAAACAAATGATCAATAACAATTTTATCTTCAAGATAGCTTTCAGATATTTTAGAGCTAAGAAAAATGAAAAGTTTGTTTCTATTATTTCTGCCTTTTCTTTAGTGGGCATAATGATCGGCGTTGCAGCATTGATAGTAGTCATGTCCGTTATGAACGGTTTTCATATAGAGCTTACTAAAAATATTATCGGCTTAAATGGGGATATAGTGATAAATCGGCAAGGTGGTAGTATTGATAACTATGAAGAGATTAAAGCCAAACTCCTAAAACAAGATTATGTAAAGCATGTAACATTCATTGCTCACGGTCAAGCTTTGGCTCTTGGTAAAAGTAATAATAGCGGTGTGCTTGTTAAAGGTATGAAATTAAAGGATCTAAGTGTAAGAAACGAAATTTTTAAAAATGTAAATTTTGGTAGTTTTGATAATTTTCATGGCAAAAACGTAATAGCACTCGGAGAACAATTAGCAAGCAATTTAGGCGTAACCGTTGGGGATAAGATTAGATTAATTTCACCGAATTCAGTTTCTACAACCTTTGGCAGTATGCCAAGATCAAAAGAATTTAAAGTTATAGCAATTTTCAATAGCGGTATGTATGATTATGATTTGACAACGATATTAATGCCGCTTACCGCAGCACAAAATTTCTTATCTCTCGGCAACGATATTAATTTAATCGAAATTAATAGTCTAGATCCCGATAAAGCTCTCACATATTCATATAAAATACAATCACTATTAGGTCCAACCCTATATGTATTTAATTGGCAAACCTTAAATTCACAATTTTTAAGTGCTCTTGCTGTTGAGCGTACGGCTATGTTTACTATTCTATCTTTAATTATTACGGTTGCCGCATTTAATATTATTTCAAGCTTATTTATGCTTGTTAAAGATAAAACTTCAGATATTGCAATTCTTAGAACTATGGGAGCAAGCACTAAGCAAATAATGCTTATTTTTATCTATAACGGAATGTTTATAGGATTACTTGGCACAACACTAGGTGTAATCCTTGGTGTTACCTTTTCTTACAATATTCAAACTATCAAGAATTATTTGGAGCGTATAACCGGTACTAAAATTTTCGAGGCAGCTATTTATTTTCTTTATAGTTTACCTTCAAAAGTAAGAGCTGAGGATATTATTTTAATTACCTCTTTATCTATAATATTGTGTTTTCTTGCAACAATTTATCCTTCTTATAGAGCCTCAAAATTAAATCCCGTGGATGCCCTAAGATATGAATAATACAGTCCTCATTTTAAAAAATATCTCAAAACATTACAGCCAAGGCAAAACTATTGTTAGAGTACTAGATGATCTTAATCTAACGGTTAATGAAGGTGAATTAATCGCTATAATAGGTTCTTCAGGTAGCGGCAAATCAACTTTACTACATATTGCCGGCTTGCTTGATAAACCTACAAACGGTCAAGTCATCATACCAAATAGCAAGTATCAAAAATATCATCTCATTCGTCTGCATTATTTAGGTTTTATCTATCAACAACATCACTTACTTAAAGATTTTACCGCTCTTGAAAATGTTATTATGCCAAGGCTTATTAGTGGTCTTGATCAAAAAGAAGCAATAGAAGATGCAACAAAGATATTAGATGATTTAGGGCTTGGGAAAAAACTCTATAATATGCCCGGAGAATTATCGGGAGGAGAACAACAACGGGTCGCTATAGCTCGGAGCTTAATTAATAAGCCGAAAATTATTTTAGCAGATGAACCGACAGGTAATTTAGATCCCAAAACTACAAATGAAGTATTTAATTTATTTTTAAAAGTAGCAAGAGAACAAAATACCGCAATTATTATGGTAACACATAACCATGAATTAGCACATAAAATGGATAAATTATATAAGCTAAATCACGGATTATTAAATATAGCTTGATTTAAAGCTCAAAAATTCTAATAATTATATGTAGGTTCTGTGAAGATTTCTAAAAAGATTTAATTTTGGCTCTTTTTTGCTGCAAATTACAAGATTTTTTTGAAATATGAATAACTATTCCTTCAAAAACCTTATTAATTTTTGCTAAAAAATATCTTAAAATAGCAAATCAATTAGAAATTTTCACAGAACCTAATATTCTTTTAATAAAGGTTAGTAATGGCTGAGCCTATTATATTTACTCTTTTACTTGGAGATGAAGATCGGATATTAGAGAAAATAAACAAGCAGGAAACTCAAAATACACTGCCTATTATCCGACTAGAAGTTAATAAAGCATCACATATATCCGATAAAGAACGTATTTTTTCAGAGATCTTACAAGAATCCCACAAAAAGGGCAAAATACCGATTTTTAATATTCAACTTAATAACAATAACATACAACCTATTTTTAAGGTACAAGATTTAATTAATTTACAAAATTTAAATATAAAAACTACTATTACTTTTGATCAATATAATTCATTACCCCAAAATTCTGAACTAGCAGCTTATTGGAAGCAAATGATAAAAAAAGTTGATCATGTTTTTTTTACAAATGAAGCAGATCAAAATTTATCTATAGCCGATGGTATAGTACCAAAAGATAAAGCCACTACAATTACGGATATAAGTTTAGTAACATCTGTTTTTAACAATCTTGTATATGATCGTAAAATTGATCAATTACTTTCCGGTACAATACCTGATAAAGAAAAGCTAGATAAAATAATAAAAAACGCTAAAAATCAAGGCGGTAGAGTGATTATAGAAACTTGGCCTCTTTCTGCAGACGAAGCAACAAATCTTATCACTGCTAAATTCGGTATTACCTCTGAAGATCAAATGTACGGATTGAAACTCGAAATTAATGAAATCTTAAAAGATTCAAATAATGCTGCTGGAAACTTAAAAAAATATGTATCACAAATATCTAGGCAATTTCAAAAAGATTTAGGTAAAACTGAGGTAAATCCTATTGACTTTAATTTTAATACAAAGAAAGTGATGAATGATAGACCTAAGGATATACAAGTAGAACAAACAACATCATATGAACCTCCAAAAGCAAACCAACCACAACCGCAAGGTTTTTTTAAAAGAATTTTTAACTATTTTAAAGATATAATAACTAGTTTTAAAGAAGCAATATTCGGCAAAAAAGAAGAACCTAAAACTCACGAATCAACAACTCCAACTACGGAAGCAAAGCCGACAATAACAGAAGAACCACTAACCACTGTTGCATCTTCTATAAATCCACCACAACAGCAAGCTCCCGCTAATAATCAAAAACCATGGGAAAAATTAGGAATTCCACAGGAAATGTATAAGGAATCTCTAAAAGCAGAACAACAATTAGCCAAACCAGTAATAGAGCCAAAACAGCAGATACCTGAAAAAAAATCATCACTGGTTATAAATACTGAAGATCAAGTTGGTGTTTATAATACAGGAAATATAAAACAACCTACTTATTTATACACTGAAGATGATATAAAAAATATATTGGAAGCAAATATAGATAAGAATATGTGCTCTATATTTCATCATGCCTCTTTAGAAGAGCCGGAAATACTAAAAGATACTCTTCGTGTTACAGTAGAGGATTTAATACTAGATAATAAGCCTGCAATTATACCACTAAATACAGGACATAACCATTGGTTACTCTTAATGGCTAGTAAAGATGATAAAGGTAATATAAACTTTATGTATAATGATCCCTATGGTGAGCCATTGGAATCTCGACCAAAAGTAACAGAATATATTACCGCAATTTATCCCGATGCAAAAATAACAGACCTAAATACCAAACAACAAGAAAATGTATATGATTGCGGAGTTTTCGTATGCGATAGTGCGATAAAACTCTCTAAAGGGCAAAAAATTCTAACTACTGAAGAATCTAAAGACCAAGGTATAAATTTAAGGAAAACTCAAGCTAATACATTATTAATACAGCAACAAGCAATAGCGATTGGACACAAATCACGCAATACATCATCTACAAATAACAAATTTCACAATCTTATTAACAGCCGAAAAACAAAAGATACTGAAAGGAGTCGTTGATAACAAAAAAACATTAGGCAAAATCTATAATTACTAATATAATTATTTATAGTTAATTTATATTTTAACAAGGAATGACTACCATACTTGTGATCGTTATTATAATAATGATCGCCTTATCTGCTTTATTTGCCGCTACCGAAACTGCTATTACCGCTTCTTCCCCAGGGAAGATTCATAAGCTTAAAATCACCGGTAATAAGCGTGCTAAAACAGTTTTAGAGGTTCTTAAGAAAAAAGAAAAGGTCATAGGAACTTTATTAATAGGTAATAGTTTAATCAATACTGTTTGTACCACTATTGCTACTACTCTCTTTATTAGCTTTCTTGGAGATAATGGACCCATTGTTGCTTCCGGCGTTATGGCTTTTATAATTATTGTTTTTGCCGAAGTAGTACCGAAAGCAATAGCCGTTGCTAAACCTGAACAATTAGCATTAAAAATGGCTTCAACTATCGTAATATTTTTAAAGCTTTTCAAACCTATTAATATTGCTCTTGATTACATTACAAAAATATTTTGCTTCATATTTCGTATTAATTTACATCCTCAAATATCAGGAACGGAAGAAGTAAGAGGCGTGATTGAGCATTACCATCAAGAAGGCGGAGTTTATAAATCTGATCGTAATATGCTCGGCGGGATATTAGATATACGTAATATGACGGTATCGGAAATTATGACTCACAGAAGTAGTATTATAGCCCTTAATATCGACCTACCTCATGAAGTGATAATTAAAACTTTATTATCGGGTGCTCATACACGTATACCTTTATGGCAAGATAATAGAGATAATATAATAGGAATTCTCAATCTAAAAGATTTGCTTAAAGCATTATACGAAAATAATAATGATGCAAAAAAAGTGGATATTAATAAACTTCTAACCCCACCTTGGTTTATCCCTGAGAATGCACTTGTAGTAGACCAGCTACATGCATTTAGAGAACGTAATAATCATTTTGCTTGTGTTGTAGATGAGTATGGTACTCTACTAGGTATTATTACTCTTGAAGATGTTATAGAAGAAATAGTAGGACCAATTACTGATGAACATGATAGACTTAATAATGAAATTATCAAGAAGTCTAATACCGAGTTCATTATAAAAGGAACTACGACTATTAGAGATATTAACCGAGAACTTGATTGGAATTTATCGGATGAAGATGCAAACACTATAGCAGGATTAATAATCCATAAAATTGCTAGAATTCCAAATCAAGGGGAAATAATTGAAATATTTAATTTAAAGGTAATTATTTTAAAGAAAATTGCCAATAAGATTGATAGCGTAAAAATTACCGTATTACCTACTACCGAGGAAACAATAAGCAGTGAGTGAAATCGGTAATTTTTTACTGCTAACAACGATGTGCTTGTCGGTTATCGGTTTGTCTTTTGTCTTTTATGTCATTCCTGCGAAAGCGGGAATCCATAAAAAATCTCTGTTTTATAGACTTGATTCCCGCTTTCGCGGGAATGACAACTACCTCATTACTTGTCCATTCTACATAGCTGCCTCATGTACTATACTTGCCTTTTTTACCCTAGTCTATGCTTTTATTATCTCTGACTTTTCACTACAAAATGTTTTCTTAAATTCCAGTACTTTAAAACCTTTAATATATAAAATAGCCGGTAGTTGGTCGAGCCACGAAGGCTCAATGTTATTATGGTTTTGTTTATTACAAATCGTTAGTTGCTGTTATATATTTTTACTTGAAGATAACCGTCTTAAATTTTTATCTATTATTATTCTATCAGCCATACAATTATTTTTTAGCAGCTTTATTTACTTTACCTCCAATCCTTTTAATGTGTTTTCTTTCGTTCCTAAAGAAGGGTTAGGCTTAAACCCGATGCTACAAGATATTGCTTTGAGCATCCATCCTCCTCTACTTTATTTAGGCTATGTTAGCTATGTAGTACCGTTTACTATTGTTTGTGCCTCTATGTCATTCTCATACCCACTTACGTCATTCCCGCAGAAGCGGGAATCCATTAATGACAGAAGACTTCTCAAAACATTTTCCAATATCGGTATCTTATTTACTACCATAGGAATTAGCCTTGGTTCTTGGTGGGCATATAGAGAACTCGGCTGGGGCGGATTTTGGTTTTTTGATCCGGTAGAAAATATTTCACTATTTCCTTGGTTATCCGGAATTATGCTCCATCATTCTATAATTGTAACAACAAAAACCGGACGTATGCAAAACTGGACAGTAATTTTATCCATCATTACTTTTTTATTAGTAATATTTAGTGCTTTTTTAGTACGTTCCGGTTTTATTACCTCAATTCACTCTTTTGCATTCTCACCTGAGAGAGGAATATACTTGCTTGGAATATTTTTGATTATGGGGATTGGTAGTATTGGGTTGTATACTATCACATCATTGCGAGGAAATGCATTAGCATTGACGAAGCAATCTCAGGAAACTAACCGAGATTGCCACAGCCACTTTCGTGGCTTCGCAATGACGAATTGTGGAAACTCCATACTCCTCGGTAATATATTCCTCCTTCTTAGCCTTATTGTGCTAATAGCTGCCACACTTTATCCGCCAATTTACTCTTTATTCGACGATAAATCTATTATTATTAGTGAAACATTTTTTGTTAATAATTTTATTATATTCGTTATCCCTATTCTTGGTACCATAGGATTATTTACTACCAGAAGCTCTATTAAAAAACATATTATAATTCTAATATTATCTCTAATAATTACTTATTTAATATCATTAAAAGTAACATTTAGTGTTATATCGATTTTAACTATAATCGCATCTATATTTCTCATGCTTCATAATATTCATTATCTTTTGGTTAAAACTAATTATTGTAGAAATAGACTTAAAGCAAGTAACGCTAGTATGATCCTTGGGCATTTTGGTTTTGCACTAATTAGTTTTAGTATTACTATGAATACATTATTACAAAGTGAAATGGATTTTACCGGCAGAGTAGGAATAAGTAAAACATTTAACGAATTTAAAGTAACATTGCAAAATATTAAGTTTGCTCAAGGTAAAAATTATTATAGACAAATTGCTGAATTTTGGCTTGAGGATAATAGCCGTAATATAACTATATTAAAGCCGGAAAATAGGCTTTATATAGTTGAAAAGAGTTTATCGCAAGAAAGTGATATATACTCTTACTTATCATATGATCTTTACGCAGTTTTAAGTAATATAGACGGCGATATAATCCATGCTAAAATATATTACAAGCCAACGATGAGCTTTATTTGGCTTGGAATTATTCTTACCGCTTCCGGTTTTTTTATTGCACTAATCAGAAAAAATTCTAGCTAATTTGAACCATCACATTTAAGGTTTAAAATTTTTATACTATTCGGATGATCAGCTCCGAATTGTTCTATCTGATTATTACGGAATTTTTCATACCAAAATTTCTTAGGTAAAGTACAACTAGCTTTAGCGGCTGCAAAAGACATATTACTTATTTCATACACATTTTTCATATTTTCTTTATAGTTATTCCAATATATATTTTCAGCAGTAGCATAAGTATCTACCGCCTCCTCATTTTGATTAAGTAACACTAGTGCATCCCCTTCAGCAACAAACGTTTTTGCCAACTCTATATCCGGTGATATAATAATCTCTTTGTTAGGTCTAGTTGGATCATTAAGAAAAATTGCTTTAGCTTTTTTATTCTAGAGCTTCGGTAACATCACCTAAACCTAGTTTTGCTCTTGATTTTTGGGTAAAAATTCGTCCAAATACTTAATTTTCCTCTTTTTTACTTGACTTATTCATATCATATACTTCTTCTAATAAAGAAAGAGCTTCCTGATGTTTCTTAAGATTATTTAATACATCTAATTTAATGAGATATGAACCGGTAAGAAATAAATCTTGAAGTTTCCCGTTTTCGGTACAAGCATTTATAGTATCGTCAATTCTTCTTAATGCTTCATAATTTTTACCTTAGATATTAAATAATTTAGCTTTTGCATAATATATAGTTGCTATGTCAGTTTGATCTACTAGATTTTGATTGAACATATCTTCCATCATTTGGATATTTTTTTCTGCTTCTTCTAGATTTCCTAGCTGAATATTGGATATAGCCGAACCGAAAACTACATTACATTTTATGGAATCATATCCTTTCACTTCATCAAATACCTGCTTAGCTTTCGTATCATATTCAATTGCTTTTTTAGGATCTGACCAAGTTCTATAATACCACCCTATACGTCCTAAATATGCAGCATAAGCAAATTTTTCTTCATTATTCATTGTCCATAATTTAAATTTACCTTTTTGATCGTTTTTATCACACCAATTTACTAATTTTTTTGAGTTATATAAATCGGAAGAATTAGCATATTGTATTAATAAATTTATAACTCTAAAATTTTATATATCGATATATCGTATTTTTCTGCATTTTTTGTAATTAATCCGGTATAGTTTTAGCATTTCTAAAAATACGCCCCTTTACTAAACTTTTAGGTATAGAATTTAAAAGATTAGTAACACTCGTTTAAGATATTCTTTATTTCCTTTATCTCCATTTATTTGTAATATTTTTTTAGCTATAACATCATGCATTTTAAATATCAGATTAACTTCATTAGGTTCAATATTAGAGATCAAAGCAAATTTAGAAAACTGATAAATATCATCATCTAGACTATGCTTATCTTCAGTAATAGAATTTAATAATTCTTGTGAAAAACTTTGATTATTAAACAATGCTATCCCATCTAGTAATCTCTTGGCACTAGGCTTTAATTCATTGCTAACAAGTTTTATATTTAGCTCAATTTTATCCTTAGAGGCTCGGATAAGCTCCAAATGCTTGAGTCAAAAAATTTATTAATTCCGGATTTTTATTTTCCAATATATTTTTTTGCAAGTAATACAGCTTCCGGCTTAGTGAAAGCGTTTGCTTTGATTATGTTAGATAATAATTCATTGTATTGGGAACAAAATATAATATTACCGTTATACTCCCAATTAATAAAATCCTCTATTTTCTTATTCTCGCCTATTTTTAAATTATCAAACACCAATAACCATTTATCTTTACTTGCTAGATAAACCATTAAATCTTTCTTCATCACTGCCATATCTTCTGAAATCACCGGTGATTTTACCTTTATCTTGCTTTTTTCTGGATCCCTGCCTACGCGGGGATGACATATAGTAGGTTTTGAGCCATGCAACAAGGCATGTAGGCGGGAAGAAAGAACAAACAAAGCCCCCTTTTTTCAAAGAGGGCTTTTTTCTTGAGGAACTTATAAACGTGCTAATCGGGAGCGATTAGAAGTTTACACGGACTTTTAGAGTACCTTGATGTGCAGTATATTTACTTGCAATCTGAGCATCGTAACCGATTCCGTACTCCATCTTAGCATCAGATCTTATGCTTGCACTTAAACCTAAATTATAAGATGTTTTAGCGGTTCTGTCAGGCTGGCTGATACACGGAGTAACTTGTCCGTCTAATACAGACTGAGTTTTAGATAATCTACCGGTTACTTTGTGAACCACAAAAGCATGAACTTCCGGATATACCGCAAAATCAGTTATGTTCATAGTACCGCCGGCTACTTTAGCACCTACTATTAAATCGGTTCTATCACTAAACTTGCTGTTAACTTGCTTGTTTGCAACTGTTGTACCGGTTTCTTTGTAGTTTTCGTCAGAAGACTTTAAGTAGCTAAGTCCTGCCATTGGAGTTACTAACACACCTTGCATCGCATTGTAATCATAACCGACTGTTAAGTTACCACCGAATGTCATGTTATCGTAATTACCGGCAGCAATTTGCTTGCTCATATTACCGTTAGCATCGAAGAAGTAACGCTGACTTTTGTTCTTCACTTGGTTTAAGCTAAATATTGCACTACCTTGAGCAAAGAAGTTCTCAACAAACTGCTGGGCACCATATAGAGAGAATGAGAAACCGTTAACGTCGGTTTTATCACCTTTCTTATAATCTTGGTGTTTTATATCAGTTTTAGTGATACCAATAGCAGCACCGATCATTAAGTTATTGTTAGCTAGCGTATCTAAACCGATTACAATACCGGTGGTTTTAGCTTTATAACCAGCTAAACCACCTTTCTTACTTTGATGTGCATCAGTATAGAAAGGTTTTGCCCATATACCGTAAGCTACATTATCAACAGCCTCGTCACCTGCAGCAACCGCAGCCGGTATTGCTCCCGCTTCAGATCCAACCATTTCAGGAGTACCTAAATATCTAAGAGCACCTAATCTGTTACCAAGTTGAGCTTGGATATCTTTAGCTACATCTAATTGTGCATTAGTTATGGCCGCACTTGTATCGGTAACGATAGTTCCGACAAAATTAGCAGAATCAGCACTATTTTTAGCTAAAAGAAGATTATTATATGCTGCAGTATTAGTTGCATTTACAAATGTTGTAACGTTCTGACCTACACCCGGTGCACCTCCAAACGGACTATTTGTGATATCATTAGTAACTATGTTTTCTGCATTGTTAGTACGCGTTATTACATAATCTTGGTTAGCAGCACGTATTAAACCGTAATTTACGAAACGATTACTTCCGGTTACAGTAAAGTTAGGACCTCCTAAAGTACCGTTAAATCTAGCACCACCTTGGATTAAAGTATAAGTTTGTGTACCACTGAAATTTGCATTGGCATTATCTTGTACGTTAATGGTTGTAGTTCCTGTAGTTGTTGCATTAACTTGCGCACCTTCCGCGATAACGATGTGACCTATATTACCGTTTGCTAATGTTAAAGTAGTTTCAATAGAAGTATTATTTCCCCATGTTGAAGTACCACCTGCAAATGTTAAAGTATTTGTAAGAAGATCGATTTTACCGTTAATAGCAGTAGTACTGCCGCCTAAAATTACATTAGAATTTACAATACCTAAGTTATAAGTACCAAAGTCTATGACTTGTGAATAAATATTTCCTTTTAATCCTGCACCATTATTACTACCTGTAAATCTAACAGAAGCTACAGGAGTATCTGAATCACCTATATTACCGACGAATGCATTACCTAAATAAGTTACAGTACCGTTATTAGCTTTAGTAGTAACAATCATACTTGTAGAATTAGAAAATATACCGTCAGCAAATCTTACATTAGCGTTACCGTTAACACTTCCAAGAGTAATTTTACCGTCAAAATCTGTTCCGGCTATACCGCCTGCGGCTATACCGCCTGTAGTAACAGTTACACCGTCATTAATTGTTGTGTTAGTTGCAATAATATTACCTAAGTTGTTATAGTCTGTAGTAAACGTTACTTGCTTGAACTTTGAAGCGCCAATACCTGTGCCTAAGCCATAAACTGTACCAGGGGTATTAGGAACACCACCGCTAAGTGTGACAGTACCTTGATTATTGTTTATAGTACCGATACCTGCATATAATGTAGTAGCATTAACAATTATGCCGTTATCGCTTCCAAGACCTAGACCTACGATATTATTTTGATCACCGATTACTTGACCGTCAGCGATGACACTATCAACACCTGAAACAATCACGCTAGGAACACTAAAACCTTCAGCTGTTTCATTACCTACGGTACTTTTAATTGTTAAAGGAATTGTGTTGCCTGCATCATTGAATGGAATACCGCTAGGTAAGAATAAAACTGCACCTAAACTTGAATTTTCAAAAGCAATCGTATCAGTCATGGCACCATGATAATTACCTGCATTACCTATCTCATTAACCACTACGTTACCGGGACCAGAAACCGTTATTTGTTTTAAAGCATTAACAGGTACAGCTTGTTTGTTTAATGTTACGTTAATAGGACCGGTATTAACGAATTCTACTATACCAGTACCATCAGCAGATGCAATAAAGTCTGCAGTATAGTTACCACTAATTTGTAAGGTAGAATTAGCTGCAATTGTAGTGTTACCGTTAAATGTTGCATTACCTAAGAACTTAACAGTAGTACCGTTATCTAATGCTACAGTATTAAACTTATTACCTTGCTGTCCACCGACTGTACCGCTTACTATATTTTTTCCACCGGCATTAAAGACAAAAGAACCTACGTTAGCATCGGTAGTAGTAATATTAGTAGCATATAAATTTACCCCTTCACCAACATTTAATACAGTATCAGCACGAGCCCCTTTAGATCCAAAATTAATTTCTGCAAGTGGATTTGCAGCACTACCTAAATTTGTACCGGCTGCAAGAGTTGTATTATTATTTACAACAGGATTAAATATTATTTTACCTTGACCGGCAGCATTTGTAGTTCTTGTTATTAAATAAGTATTATGAGCGAATTGTACTGAACCGTTATTTCCAATAACTAACTCGTTAATAGCAACATTACCGCCATTTAAAGTTGTTTTACTTGAGCCAATATTAAATTGTCCAAGAGTTGTATTATTAGCTCCAATAATACCGATTGTACCGCTAATAGTTAAAGTTTGAGCATTTGTTAGGCTACTCGCATCAACAACGCCTGTTTGATCAGTAGCTATAGCTAAATCACAATCAACTACAATATTATTTTGCGTGCTTGTTAATTTAATAGTACCACCGTTAGCTTGGAAATTAATCGTTCCACCGTTAGCACTGATAATATTTGCTCCACCAAGTGTTAATGTTTTTGTAGCATCGTTAGCTAAAGTAATGCTTTGTAACGCAGCACCGCCGCCACCGTTCCCTATATCGCCGGTAATTGTAGCACTACCGTCTAAGGTAATAGCACCGGCTGCAAGCACACCGCCGACAAGAACAGTTTGGTTAACTTTACCGTTTATAACTGTACCATCAGCAAGTTTAAAGACAGAACCGGCATTTCCTAAACGTAACTCGGCAGTATGTGTTCCTGATAATTGGACAACTCCGACACCTGATGCTTCAATTGCTGTAATATTATTTGTCACCGCAACATTTGCATCTGCACTAGCACTTGCTAAAGTACCGTTAGCAGCAAAAGTTATCACACCTGCAGTGTTACCGGGATTGTTAGCATCACCTGTAAAATTACCGGTAAGGGTCATAGTATCAGGAACTGTAACCTGTGCTGCAAGATTACCGAAATCAGTAGTACCAAAGTTTGAGTTTTGGGTTATTGCAACTATAGAAGCTGCTGTTTTAAAGGCAGTAGTACCATCTATACCAACGTCAACTATGTGTCTAAAATTTACTTGTCCATTTGCATTAGCACTTTGTATAACCATGTCTTTAGCATAAACTTGTCCATCGATTGTTGCTGCCTTACCATTATCTACGCTAACAACAAATCCTGCAGCTCTACCTGCGCCATTATTAGTACCTATTACTGCATTAGCAGGGCCGGCATTAGCTATAAGTTGACCGTTTATTGCAACAGTGTTCAATTCGATAATACCTTTTAGATTACCGCCTAAACTTCCTGTAACGTTAAAGTCGGTAGCAGCACCATTCTTACTTAATAATACTAATCTACCCGTACCGTCTGTTCCATTAAAATTAATAGTAGTACCACCTGCTTGTAAGTTTAAAGCATTAGCATTAGTAGCATTAGTATTGAACATGAAACCTTGACCGTCACCGATATTAATTGCCTTAACAGTAGCAAAACTTTTATCTGAAACTTGAATAAATCCATTAGTAACATTTAATGTACCATTAGCACCATTAACTATTAAAGCATTATCTGCAAGTATAAGAGGAGCTTTTTGAGTTGTAGGATTTGCTAAATCAAATACTAATGTAGAAGCCGCAGCACCGAAATCTATTGTTCCTAAACCGCTAAGGTCATTATTGGCAATAGCAGCACCACCATTAAATTTTGCAACAATATTTTGAGCATTGTGTGTAGCAGCAGATTGTACATTAGTAATACCTTGACCTGTTATAGTAAGAGTTTTACCGGCATCAAGCGTAAGGTTAAAGCGGTTAGCGTTATTAGCAGCATTATTGATGAACCCTAAGGTAGTATCTTCACTCACTGTCACTGCTAAATTGTTTGCATTACTTAAAAACAAACCGTTAAAACTACCAGCTGGAGTATTTAAATTAATACCATTATTAGCATTAGCAGTAATAACTGCATTTGGAGCAACTGCAACATTTGCAAGAGCGACAGTTTGGTCAAATCCCACACCATCAACAGTTGTAGCAACTCCGTTTGTTGTTCTATTCTGCTGTATAGCAGCACCCATAGCTGAACCTGCAAAACTGGCTACTATGGTAGCTGTAGAAGCAGTTACCAACCCTGCGGAAATTAATTTTTTTAGAAAATTTGGTTTTTGAGCCATAATTTTTGTCCTATATTTAAGTTAAAATTTAGTACCTAGTATTAAAACAAACTTATCAAATGTGAGCCAAGATATCCCACATTTGATAAGGAAATAACCTAATATTTTGTTTCAATAGTTTCTAAACTACAAGCTGTAGCATACTATATATTGTATATAATTACAAGCATCGCTATAGTTTTTTTATAAAGTTTTAATAAATGTTATATTTTTACCACATTGGCGTTATCCCTTATCAGGGTCATCCCGTAGCTTGACCGCGGGATCCAAAAAAAATAACTTAATAAGTATACATTTTTGATTTTTTTATATGGATACCGCTACAAACTTGCAGTATGACACCAAGAATTGGATCCCGTAGTCAAGTCACGGGATGACATATTTTCGTCTCACGGGATGACGAACTAATGATCCCCCTAATCTTTGTTAAATATTAGCACTTCAGCAGTATTTGCCCATTTTAGCATTTCATCGTATTTAGTATGCCAAATACGCATAATTTCTTTTTCATATTCTACAATTTGCTCTTCTAATCCTTCAAATTGTTTCACCATTTGACGTGCTTTAGAAAATATCGTGTCATTAGTAACGTCAAAAACTTTTTTCAAATGACGGTCTTGTTCTTCTTTATAATTTAAACGAGCTGCTCTACCAAGCTCGGCATCTTTATGCATATTTTCACTTCTTATCTGTATTTCAAAATGACGTTTAGAGTGTAAAAGCTGCATTATATTATGAAGAGACTGATAGCCGTTGCTTTTTGGTCTATTGATATAATCTTTGGTGTATAACCAATCTAAATGCGGAGAACTCTTAACTACGTCCAAAGCATTATAGCATAGAGCTTTAGATTTAACTATAATCCTACATGCAATTAAGTCTTTCAATGCATCAATCGGCACTTCTTTCCTTGTCATCTTTTTTAAAACAGAATAAGGTTCTTTAAGACGCATATATATCTCATTTTCTATATCTGCTTTATTTAAATCTTCTTTAAGCAGATTAATAATATCACAAATCAAATCCCCTCCTGCTACCTAAAATTCTCTATATCTCTATTCTTAGTAAATATTACCTATAGCTTTTAGAACTTAAATCCACAAGACTGTTCATAACACTATTCAAGTAATTTATAAAATTAATTCTTTAACTAAAAATTAAAAAACAGATTAATAGTAAAAATAAATTTTTTCAATATAATTGTTTAATTAATTTTAACTTAGATTAATTGGATAAGTTCCTTAATAGCCATTTTACGGCTAAATACCTGCCGTTGTGCAGTTCCGTTGTCATACCGTGGCTTTATGACCACAGGATCTTACATTACAGACTGTGTCCTAAGATACCGCGGTCGAACCGCGTTATGACATTAAATGAATAATAACATTAAGCAATAAACAAGTCAGAAAATTTATCTATAGAACTTTCCGAAACACTACATAGAACTTCAGACATTTTGTTAAATTCTCCAGTACATTCAAGCACTATATCTACACCTGCATCTAAAACTTCTTTGGTCATATCTGCCATACTACCGCTTAAAGCTTTCATATCTATTGCATCGGAAATAATAAGCCCTTTAAAGCCGATATTATTTTTAATATAGTCTATCACTTTTTTCGATAGGGTGGCAGGATTCTCAGGATCAAGAGCTTTATAAATTATATGTGCCGTCATAGCAAGTTTAATATTATCGTGCTTCGCGAGCTCCTTAAATACTTTAAAGTCTGTTTTTGCTAACTCTTCTATATCAGCATCGACAATAGGTAATTTTTTATGGCTATCCACCGTAGCTCTACCATGGCCCGGAATATGTTTTATACAAGCCCCAACTTTCTCTTCTTGTAATCCGTCTATAGCAGCTAAACATAAAGGCACGACTACTTCCGGCTCCCCGCCGAAACTTCTATCGCCGACTATCTTGTCTGCTCCTTCGTGGATCAAATCCGCTACCGGTGCAAAATCTAGATTAATTCCTACTTCTCTCAGCTCTTTCGCAATATCACTATAATTTTGTTTACATGCTTGGGGATCAGTAAAAGTTTGAGCAGCCGGAGCGTCATAAAAAGTCGGTGCTATGAGCCTTTGTACCCTACCGCCTTCTTGATCTATAGAGATGATAGTATTTTCCCCTAATACTTCTTTTATATCTGCAATAAGCTTAATAAGGGCTTCTTTAGCCTGCGCACCGTTATCATTCTTTCTAATATTACGACGGAATAAAATTACACCTAAAGGATTATGCTCTTCAAATAATTCTCTTTCGGCATCGGTTAATTCAGGACCAGATATACCTATAATTACTGGCTTCACCATTTGTCTTATTGTCATAATATGTTTCTTTCTTTTCTTTAAAACGTGATATGACAAGTACTATACGCACGTCATCGAGGAATCGGCAAGAATTTTTTTTATTTGAAGAGACAAATTATGGAAATTGGTAAGTAATATATCGATTCTAGAGGTAGAAAGAGATGTAATATCTTTATTTAAAGATTTTTGGAGTAGATCAATATCATTAGCAGTATAATATTTTCTATTATTTATTTTATAATTAGATAAATCAGGGCTTTTTGTCTCTAGATATCTTAATTGATGTAAAGCAATATTTAAATGCTTAATCACTTCACTAGCAGAATAATATTTTTTTGTTAGCTTATTGTTTGTCATATACTCCAAATACAGATTTTGTTGCATGGCTCGTTTTATGTCATTCCCGCGTAGACGGGAGTCCCAAAAAATAACCTTAATTGATACACATTATTGACAAAATAAACCTAAAAAAACAAGTTTTTTATAGGTTTTACTGGATTCCCGCTTTCGCGGGAATGACATAAAAAGCATTTTCCGATACATGCAACAAGCCAACAAATTATAACGAAGTTCATCGAGTAGATTCATTAATTAAAGCTTTTAATTTAGAAGAAGGGACAAAACGTAAATTCTTTTTTGATTCTATAATTACCGGTGCTTTGGTATGAAAATTTATTCCGGGACGTGGATTTTTTTGTTTAACCTCAAAGCTACCAAAATTCTTTAAAGTTAATTTTTGCTCTTTTGCTATTTCTAAAATATTAGAAAAAACCGTATGAACTATTTCCTCGCATAAATTATTTGAAAAACCCAATTTAGAGCTTAACATAGCTGCAATTTTTTTTTTGGTAATAGTCATAAATAATACCGGTTTTTAATGGTATATTGTCCGCAGTCATTGCGAGGAGAAACTATAAGTTTCGACGAAGCAATCTCAGGAGTTGATCCTACTTTATGAGATTGCCGCGTCGATGCTACGCATCTCCCTCGCAATGACGTTAAAAAATTACGACTTTGCTTTTTCTTTATCGTTATTATATTCGTTAATATTTTTATTTAGCTCTTCTAATTTATCCACTAGGTGCTGACGTATTTTTTCTTGCTTCTTGCTGCCTGCTTTTTTATAATCTTCCATTTTTGCTTTTACAGCATCTATAGATTTTTGCAGTTCTTCACCTTTTTTATCTTTCTGATCTTTCACATTCTTTTTTATCTCTGCAACGCTTTGGGCGATCTGATAATAAGTATTGCTTAAGGTCTGATTAAATTTATCGGCTTCCATTTGTGCTAGGTTTGTTAGATTGTCTTTTAATTCCTGTAAGTTTTCGGTAATTGTTTTTGTACTGCTTGTAGCTACTTCTTCAATTTGCACTTCATTTGCTTTTGTGTCATCCTTGGTAGGCAAATCTGCAAAAATACTAGGTGTTAACAATAAAGTAGCGGTAGCACCTAATGTTATTAAAATTTTTTTCATTATATTCTCCAATTATTTATGTTTATTATTATTGTTCAACTTTCTTACTTAAATCATCAAGTTTTTTTACAAGAGTTTGTCTATATTCTTCCACTTTATCATCTTTAATTTTCTGATAATCCTGTAACTCTTTCGTTCAATTTTTATATTGCGCTTTTATAGTTTCTAAAGAATGGTCTTTACTATCCTTAGCATATTCCTCTAAATCATTAATTTTGACAGATAATTTATCCTCTACTTCATGACATTTTTTATTAAAATCGACAGTAATAATTTTAGCAGAGTCCTTAAGATTTTTATTTAATTCTTCAAGTGCTGCACTTATAGTTCTTATAAAACCTCTTTATTGAAATAGTTAATAAAAATTAAACTTAAGTATTATATACCGGTATCATAAATAATATAATTATAAAAAGCAATTTTAAAAAGTACATATTGAATATATAGTTATTGTATCAAATAAATTTGAGGGTGTTATGACATTAGAACTAGGAAAAAAAGTTCCTGATTTATCTTTACACATAGGTCAAGATAACGTAATTAAACTATCGGATTTAAAAGGAAAATTCGTAATATTATATTTTTATCCGAAAGACGATACACCTGGATGTACTATTGAAGCACAAGATTTTAACAAGCTAAAACCGGAATTCGATAAACTTAATACGGTAATTATCGGAGTATCCAAAGATAAGCTTGACTCTCATGATAAATTTAAAGAAAAATATAGTTTAGGATTTGATTTAGCCTCTGATGCAAATTCAAATTTATGCGAACAATTAGGGGTATGGATAGAAAAATCAATGTTCGGTAAAAAATATATGGGTATTGATAGAGCTACGTTTTTACTTGATAAAGAAGGCATAGTTAAACATATTTGGCGGTCGGTAAATGCTAAAAATCATGCTCAAGAAGTACTTGAGAAATTACGGACTATGCTTTCTTAAAATGTCATACTGTGGCTCATTTTTTTGTCATTGCGAGGAAATTGCATAACAATTGACTAAGCAATCTCAGGATATTTGACGAGATTGCCACGCAGCCTACGGCTGCTCGCAATGACGTTTCATTTCTTCCATCTATTGTGAAACCAAAACCATTGAGAAGGATTTTGCTTAACCCATTCTCCTAGCATTTGATTAATATTAAGCATAATATTATAGCAATCGGCTTTATTATCGCCGGTTTGCTCAAACTTTAATTGCGGGTGAACTATTACTTTAAAATAACTGCCTTTAGTTCTAATGATTTGGCAAGGTATAATTGGATATTTATACTGCAAAGCAATTTTAGCGATGGCGCTTGCAGTCATAGCAGGATGCCCTAAAAAAGGCACTTCAATTCCATCGTTCATTTTTTGATCAACAAGCATAACAATAGATTCACTCTCCTTGATAGCCCTGACTAAAGCTCTGCTACCTTCAGGACCTTTCGGTATAAGTCTTAATTTATCACCGGCACGACTTTCATTAACCAACTTGTTAACATACGGGTTATTTGCTTTACGATAAATTACGGCAACTTTCGGATAAAATTTATGAAGAATCTTAATACTAATATCCCAATTGGCAAAGTGACCGCTAAATAATAAAAAAGGTTGTCCTTCAAGTTTTTTAATATTTTCTATGCCGATTATTGCGATTCTACGCTCTAACTCGGCTTCATCCATCTTGCTAACATATGTAAATTCACCGATAAACCTACCGAAATTATCCCAAGTTTGATCTATGATTTTTTCAACATCACACATATCGCCGAATACTACTTTAATATTTCGTCTAGCAATTTTATTAACAGCAAATAATATACCGACTTTTCTTGCTATAAAACTACAAATATCCGCTGCTTTATCTACACTGAATATTCCTATTACTTTCAGGAATATAACAACGATAAAATACTCAATTAAATATCTAAGCTTTTTTAAAAATTTTTTCATTTAATAAATCAGGATGGTTTATAGATAATTCTACATCTAGACAGACAATATTATTATTTAAATCATTAAACTTAACATGATCTTTTCTTGTAGTAACTAAGGTAGCATTATGCTCTTTAGCTAATGAATATAAATTTTCTAAATCTGCTTGTAAATAATTATAATGATCAGGAAAAATTTTGTAACCAGTTATATTTAATCCGTAATTTTTTAAAGTCGCAAAGAAACGCTCAGGATTACCGATACCGCTAAAAGCAAAATAATTTTTAGTTTTATCTATATTATTTGAAGGAACTATTTGAGCATTTATTAACTTATTGACATAAGGAGTTAAAATATTCGGTATTTTATCTTGGTGGCTACTGACTAAAAAAATTAAATCAGCTGCATCAAGGGCTTTATTTGGATATTGTCTTAAAGGACCGGCAGGAATTAGAAAACCGTTGCCGAAAAGCCTTTGGCTATCTACTGAGACTATAGTAAAGTCTTTATGAAAATAAGGATTTTGTAGGAAATCATCAACTATTATTATATCAGGTTTAAGCTCGTTAATTAACGGCACAATCTCTTTAATATTTTTAGTAGCAATAACTGCTCCGTACTGTGCAAGTATTACCCCCTCATCTCCTACCTCTAATGCTGTATGTCCTTGATGTATGGTAGTTGCACTTTTAAGGTTACTACCATAAGCCTTAGTTACTATTACAAAACTTACATTTCTAGCTTTTAGTAATTTGGCTAGATACATTACTATCTGCGTCTTACCCGTACCTCCTACGCTACAATTACCGACACAAATAACTTTAGCAGGCAACATAATAGGACGTGCTAAACTAGCTCGTAAATAGCCTAAAAATTGATATATCAAGCTTATAGGCAAAAGCAAATAAGCTATAATATTTCGCTTCTGCCAAAATTCAGGATATAAAAGTTTGATCATAGTTTAACATTTACGGTAGTTAAAAATAAAGTCAAACGGATTGATTGCTTTATTATCTAACAGAATTTCAAAATGCAAATGTTCACCCGTTGCATTACCAGTGCTTCCTTGTATACCGATAAATTGACCACGCTTAATTTTATTTCCTTCCTTGACTGACATTTCTTTTAAATGAGCATATTTCGTAACAAATTTGCGTTCATGTTTAATCTCAACAAAATTCCCGTAATCAGGTGCTCTAGCGGCTTTTATAACAATTCCGCTTGCTGCTGCATATATCGGTGCTGCTTTTTTAGCTTGTAAATCAATACCGCTATGGAAACATTTCTTTTTTCTTTTCTTTTTATGAGGACTGGTCCTAGTTCCGTAATGGCTAGTAATTTTCGGCTCATATTCCGGCATCATAAGCGGTATTGTACTAATTATTTTATCAAGCTTGGTTAATTCTGAGATATTATTCCTATGAGTTTGTTTTTTTGCAAAATAGCTAACTTCAGGTTTAGAGAGAAACTTATATTTTGAATTTAGTTTTGTTACAACTGCCTTTATATCAGCTATTTTTATTTCGGCTGCTTTATTAAATTCTGCCGGGTTTTTATTATGTAATGTGTGTAAAAAAATCTTATTTTGTTTAGGGTTATTAATTATTAGACCTAAGTTTTTTGCATATATACATTTGCTATTTTTGTTTGTTAAATCATACTGTACTACTAAATCCGCATGGCTGATTTTATATTTTTGCTTTAATTGAGATGAAGTAGTAGCAAGTAACGTAGTATCACTAGATTTTTTAATACTGCTACAACCTTGAACAAGAAAAACTATAAACAGTAAAAAGATATGTTTTTTAAAAGACATTAAAGATAAATGTATGTAAATTTCAAATTAAGAGTACCACTTAAATATTCTGTTAATTTCTCTATTCTCCTCTAATATTTGGAGGGTTAATTAACATTAACCCACACTTTACCATATTTTTATCACTATTTAAAAGCTCATATTCAATAATCATAATTTCTTTAAATCCGATATTTTTGTAATTATGGTAAAAATCACGGACTAAAGATAAATCTTTTATAGGATACCAAATTAAGACAGTATTATTAAGAACTCGTAGCTTAATTTTTTTAAGTGCTTCAAGTAATTTTTGAAACTCATTGTTTACTTCAAAAGGCGGATCAAGAAAAATTAATCCTCTATTCTCTTTAAATGGTAGCAAAGCTTTGATAGCATTATAAGCATCTATATTATGCGTATCATTTGGTAATAGTTTTTTTAAACTTAAATAATCGCTTGGATGAAGTTCGCAGGCAATTAAGCGATCATTTGGTCTTAATAATTGTTTAATTATAAAAGGTGAACCTGGGTAGTGACTTTTGCCTGCTATATTTATTATATTTAAAAAAGTTTGTAAGAGCTGAGGAATAGGATCGGTAGTTTGCAGTAATTTATTAATTCCCGTATCGCTTTCTAGAGTTTTAGAAGCCGCCTCCAAGTTTAAATCGTAAAGACCTAGACCAGCAAAAGCATCTAAAACCGCAAAAGGTTTTTCTTTTTTCTTGAGCTGTTCTAAAATATTAATTAGGACTAAATATTTGACTATATCGGCAAAATTGCATGCATGATAAATATGACGATAGTTCATTTTAAATTAATCATAAATTTCACTTCTATGACTAACTCGCGCGCATGGCTCTATGTCATTCCCGCGAAAGCGGGAATGACATAGAGCATATACTTTATAAATCATATTTCTTTTTTAAGAATTCCGTTGCTTCTGCTGAAGTAAGTAATTTATTATTATTGCTTCTTGCTAAAGCAGTTTCTGCATCTTCTCTATCTTCTTTCAGTTCACGTAAATAATTTTAATGGCTTCTCGTATTAGTTTAGATTTAGGCATCTCGTCTAATTTAACTACAGTAATTATATATTATATCATAGTATAATTTACTGTGCAATCTTTCGTAAAAGCAGTGTAGATTAATACTATAGCCTTTAATTAGATATTCTTTAAATAAGTTAGTAACCCATTTTCTGAAAGCGATACCTCTCTTAGAATTTACCCTATATCCTACTGATATTATCATATCTAAATTATAGTATTCTACTTGGTATGTTTTACCATCAGCGGCAGTATGTGCAAATTTTGCACATACTATATTGTCTAGTTTTCTTTCTTTTAGAATTTTACTAATATGTTTTTTAATAACTGTTCTATCTTTGTCAAAAAGTTTAGCATTTCCTAGAAAAAGTTGTTTTATAGTGTAGTTTAGCTTTCCTATGTCATTCCTACTTTCGCGGCAATGACATCGAGTTTTTTATTTACTATCATTTAGTTAGCAATGCCTTGCTTTAAACATTTTTTATAAGCGTAAGCCATTCTTCTTCATCAATAATTTTAATATTAAGCTCTTTAGCTTTTTTAAGTTTACTGCCTGCATCAACGCCGGCTACAACTAAATCCGTGTTCGATGATACGCCAACTGCAACTTTAGCCCCAAGCTTCTCAGCCGTTGCTTTAGCTTCCGCTCTAGATATCGTCGGTAAACTACCGGTAAATACGACTATCTTGTCCGTTAAACTACTCTGTTCTCTAGTCTCTTTATAATCTTCAATATTTAATATTTCACCAAGTTTTTTGATAAGCTCAATATTTTCTTTAACATCAAAAAAATCAATAATATCTACTAAAATCTTATCACCGATTCCTTCTAAATTGTTTAGTTTTTGATAAATATCAGGCTCATTTGTTCTAAGCAATTCCATTTGAGCTATAAAATTATTATAGCTGCCAAATTCTCTAGCAAGTAATTTAGCATTTTGTTCACCGATATGCCTTATACCTAATGCATATATAAATCTTGGCAAACTAACGTTTTTTGATTTTTCTATATTTTTAAAAAGATTTTCTACTGATTTTTTACCCCATCCATCCATATTTTCAAGTTTTGCTAAGCTAGAGTCATTTTTTTCTTTTAAAAAGAAAATATCTAAAGGATTACTAATCAATCCCTTATCTATTAAAAACTCAACTTGCTTACGCCCAAGCCCCTCAATATCCATAGCATTTTTCGATACAAAATGACGGATACGCTCATAATTCTGAGCAGGGCAGTTAAGGCCATTATCACAGCGTATAATAATATCTTCAGGCGCATAATGCAACCTAGAATTGCATGATAGACAAAATAAAGGAGTATCAAACGTTGCTGTATCATTAGGACGTTTATCAAAATCAACTCCCATGATTTTAGGAATAACGTCACCAGCACGTTGCAGGAATACATAATCCTTAATCCGCAAATCTTTTCGTGCAATTTCCTGGAAATTATGTAATGTTGCTCTGCTAACAGTTACCCCACCTATTTCTATGGGTTCAAGTTCGGCTACCGGCGTTAACGTACCAGTTCTACCGACCTGTACAGTAATAGAAAGTAACTTTGTTTGTCCTATTATTGCAGGAAATTTATGAGCGGTAGCAAAGCGTGGACTTCGTGCAATAAAGCCCATTCTATTTTGCAGTGCAAAATCATTTAGCTTATATACTACTCCATCAATTTCATAAGGTAAATTTTCTCTGTTTGTTTTGAGATATTCGTAAAAGGCGAAAATTTCTTCTTCAGAACTCGCAAGTTTAGATATTTTATTAATGTTAAAGCCGCATTCTTTTAATTTTGTAAGTAATTGATCTTGTGAAGAAGCGATATTCTGTTCAGTTACCCCTCCTGAATATACAAAATATTTGAGTGGTCTTTTAGCCGTAATAGAAGCATCAAGCTGACGAAGTGATCCGGCAGCAGCATTACGAGGATTGGCAAATTTATCCTTGCCCTGCTCTTCTTGTTCTTTATTTAGATTTAAAAAATCGTGTTTTTCAATATAAATTTCCCCTCGTACTTCTAAAAACTCCGGAACATTATCTATTTTATGAGGAAAATTTTTGATTGTTTTAATATTTGCTGTTATATCTTCACCGACATATCCGTCACCTCTTGTAGCTCCCGTTGTAAACACCCCGTTTTTATAAACAGCAGAAAAAGACAAACCATCTATTTTAGGTTCACAAAAGATAGGAGCAAACTCATTAAGGCGTAAGAAATTTTTTATACGGTCTACAAAATCTCTCACATCTTGCTCATCAAAAACATTACTGAGAGATAGCATAGGCACTTGATGCGTAACTTTAGCAAATTTATTTGCTATTTTAGCCCCTACTTTTTTGCTAGGACTATTTTCTAAAATTAAATGAGGAAATTTTTGTTCTAACTTGAGATTGGTATTAAATAGCTGATCATACTCGCTATCAGAAACTAAAGGATTATCTTCTATATAATAAGCATGGTTATACACTGCTATTTTATCAGCGAGTTCTTCTAGTAATTTTTGTGCTTCCTCTTCAGATATTAAATCAATATTTTGCATTAGTAGTTCATACTTTTATTTTAATTTACAATCAAATCCAATTCCTAAAATTTTTATTTTCTTCAAAATCGCTAATTGCTCGTTTTAGTCTTTCAGCATTTTTAGGACTTTTTAACAAGTATAGTTTCCTCCATAGCATTATGATCTTCAAGCGACATAATAACCACCGGTTTTTGTTTTTGTCTAGTTACAATCACTGAAATGTGATCTGCACAAACTTTTTTCATAACATAACCTACTTAAGTACGTTTACATGTAATAAGGCATGTTTTATAACTAGTCACTTTAAGAATCAAAATCAAAATCTTTACCTAGTTTAATATATGCTCTAATACGGCTCATGAGATTTTGGAAATATGTTAAATTATGCCATGTCATTAGCATAGAGCCAAGTATTTCACCGATTCTCACTAAATGATGTAGATAAGCTTTACTATAGTTTCTACAAGCAGGACATAGGCAATCATGTTCTAGCGGCTTGTTATCATCGACATATTTGCTATTGCGGATATTTACCGTACCGTATTTCGTAAAAGCCTGACCGTTGCGACCTGAGCGTGTCGGGATTACGCAGTCAAACATATCTATACCCCTGCTAACCGCACCTATAATATCAGCAGGCTTACCGACTCCCATTAAATAACGCGGTTTATTTTGCGGCAGAAAATCAGGAACATAATCAAGTACTTTAAACATAAGCTCCTGCCCCTCACCTACTGCAAGTCCACCTATAGCATAACCCTCAAAATCAAGTTCTACTAGATCCTTAGCCGATTGCTCACGTAATTCTTCGTAAACGCTACCTTGAATAATACCGAATTGTGCATAGCCTTCCCGCTTCACAAAAGCATTACGTGATCTATTCGCCCATCTAGTCGTAAGCTGCATAGCAGTTTTAGCTTCTTCAAAGGTTGCAGGGTAAGGCGTACATTCATCAAAAGCCATAGTGATTGTGCTACCGAGCAGATATTGTATTTCGGTAGAACGCTCAGGAGTTAACATATATTTATCGCCGTTAATATGAGAGCTGAAACTTACTCCCTCTTCGGTTATCTTGCGTAACTTCGATAGCGACATTACCTGAAAACCGCCAGAATCGGTTAATATCGGCTTATCCCAATTCATGAATTTATGTAAGCCACCAAGCTGTACTATACGTTCGGCAGTCGGCTGAAGCATTAAGTGGTAAGTATTGCCAAGCAATATATCCGCCCCCGTTTCTGCTACCGATTCAGGTAGCATTGCCTTAACCGTTCCTCTAGTTCCAACTGGCATAAAAGCGGGAGTACGCATCTCACCGTGTGCGGTTACGATAATACCGCTTCTAGCTTTTTTATGCTGATGATGAATATTAAAAGAAAATTTTGACACTGATAATCACTTATTTTTAAAAGCAATATCTTAGCATACTATAGTTTATCCTGGAATATAAAAATTAAGATTAAAAGCAGGTATCACCTAAAACAGGTATCACCTAAAAGCAGTTGTTTTATGCTGTAATTTAGCCTTCCGATGTCATTCCCGCGTAATGATAATCTTTTCAACTCTAAATAATTATAGTCATTGACTTATTTTAATTACTTCTATAGATTACTTTTCTTAAATGATAATTAAACTATGTCCTTCATAATATAATCTAATTTATAAGAGTTAAAATATGGAAAATAAAGAAGAAGAAACTTTAACCTCTGAGTTAGATGAAGAGGAGGAAAAGCGTTGAAAAGCTCAAAATGCAAGGAAAGAGCTTAAGTTAATATTAATAACATTTGCTATTATTCTCACTAGTTTTTTAACTTTTTGTTATTTCTTTTTTAACTATATAGAAGAAAAAGCAGCAGGGTATAAATTACAGCAAGAACAAGAAGCAAAAATAAATAATAACACAAAATGAAATTGTTTAAATACAATGTAACCAAAAGCTATTAAGCTATTTAAAGTTAAAAAATTATTTGTTATTACAATTTTTAAACTTTTGTTTTAATTGTAATCAACTATTATTAATATAAATAAAATAACTTTTATGGAAGCTATAAACTCTTGGAAAGAAAAGTTTGAAATTTGTGTTTATGCTAAAAAGCTACTTGATCAACTCGAATATTTAAACACTAAAGTAAAAAATCCTGTTGATATAGAGGAAGTTAAAACAGGTATCTACTACGCTTGTAAATATCATGGTTCACAAATGCGTCAGTCAGGCGATCCGTATTATTCGCACCCGATCGAAGTAGCGATTATGCTTGCAGAGTTTGTAGCAGACGAAGCGCCTAAGCTTTTTACTTCTAATATGATAAATGCTGCTCTACTTCACTATACTATTGAGGATACAGAACTTACTAAAAAGATGATCATCAAAATTTTTGGTAAAGAAATAGCAAAACATGTAGAAGGTTTAACTAGAATTAAACCGCACGGACAAATTCAGTGTCGAGGAAAGCTTAAACCTATTAATTAAGCAAAAAAGATATGATACCGCACTTATAAAATTATTTGATCGTATTCATAATGTACAAACATTAGCAGCTAAATCACCTGAAAAAGCGAAGCAGATCATTGTGGAAACATTTAAGAAGTTTCTAGTTGTTGCTATACATTTAGAGTGTTATGAAATTGAAGAAAAGTTTAATGACATTTGCTATAGGTTTTTATACAAAGATAAATTTTTCTCAACAAAAATAAATATCATTATTCACTATGAATAACCTACTTCTTTTTCCAACTTTTGAAAATGATTTAGACCAAACATACAAATTATAAGTAATGGAACCATCACAACAAACAAACCATATTGACCCAAATATTTGGTTAAATATATAAATTCCAAACTAAGTGATTATACACATTAAGGCTCTAGAAACAGCATATATTATACTACTGTAAAGCGTTTAAAAACCGGAAAATGCTTAAAAAAGATTGAAACAGCAGGAACAGTATCAAATGAACATATTATCAAACCTATTTGAATTAAAAGAAGCGGGAAAGGTGTAGTTGTACTTTTTAAAAGGTATGGTGCAAATAGAATAAATATAAAGAGTAAAGCTAATTTTACTCTAAGAATTTTTAAAGGATCTATTTTATAACTTAGAAAACATATTAAAGACATACTAGCTAGGTGGAACATTGAAATAATAAAATTATGATGAATAACCTGAGCTACACTGTATCCAAATGCATTCTTTAAAACTTCATCACAAGTAATATAAGTATAGTAGAAAATATGGGCCAAGCACAACTCATTATGAAAAAATATATAGTTGTCTTCTTATTAGGTTTTTAGTAAAAAATCTCATCGTTTTTTAATTCTTTTTTGTCAATATTTGCTTTTTCATATTTTCGTAAAAGTCTAGCACTTGCATCTACAAAATCAGGCTTTTCTCTAAGATGAGCTCTAGCGTAGCCTCTCACAACTGCAATAATTGCACCTATCCAAATGGCAAGACGCCAATTAAATCCTTGAGTAGTAACTAAAGATACTATAGCTAAAGCTACAGTTGTCCCAATTACTGATGCTACGGCGATAAAAGAAACTACGGGATATTGTATAGGTGGTTTTGTAGTTAAATAAAGTTCTGCTACTACTATTTCACCTACAGACGCTATACCTTGAATTGCACGGCAAATTGTGATTAATACAGCAGCAAAATAACCTACTTGTTCATAAGTAGGAGAATTTGCCATAATTATACAGGATAAAGCCATTAAGGTAGATAATAACAGTAGATTTTCGCCCTAATTTGTATCACCTATTCGACCAAAAACATATGCTCCTAGTGGTCTAAATATAAAGGTAGAACAAAAGGTAAAGGCAGAGAGAAGAGAAGCTGCACTCAAATCATATTTAGGAAAGAACAATTCATTTAACAATACTGCTAAATGGACGTACAACATTAAATCAAAATACTCAAGAAAAGTAGCTGTAGATAAAATTCCCGTGGCTTCTTTTTGGTCGCTTGTTAAACTTCTCTGTTCTTTTTCATAGCCTAGCATAAATTCTTTACAAAAAATTAAATTGTAAAGAAATTTATACTGTTTTATATAAAAGTCAATAGAAAATTTCGCTTTACACGATAAATAAGAAAAGGAAGTACAACTTAATATATTTCGTGAATTGATAGAGAAAAGCTATAATATATTGCGATGTTTTTTATAGTTGTAATTATATAGATTTAACTGTATTCCCCAGTAAATAGTAACGTTAAAAACAAGAAACAAACTAATAATGAGTACTTTAAATTTACTTTATTTTATTAGCATGATAGATATGTGATATAATTGAAAGAAAAAATAAATAATATACAGCAATGGTTCATTTTTAGATTGAAAAACAAAATGCTGTACTATCATTGGTAGTTATAATTAAATATATTCAAAATATGCTTTTTCAATCACTAAATTTATACTCTATCTTAGTTGCAGGTCTTACAGCTACTGTTATCGTGTTTATGCGTCAATTATATTATTACAAACAGCAAATTATTAATAAGGATTTAAAAATAATACCTGCATATTTTGATAAAAAAATGTTATATAAAATTCTTAATAATAACTGCGATAGATATTCTGCTCTTGAAATGATTAAATCATATTTTAAGTTGAAAACCGCAAGATCGTTATCATATGAAGAACTTGAAAATGATAAGCAATTAAGCGAATTATTTAGAGATTATTTAAACTATTTTATTGATGATTTTATATCAAAATCCGATAAATCAGTTGCAGTAAATAAAGTGTTTAGTATACAAGATGAACATAACAATACTCATAAATCATATGCGTTTTTAGAGAAAAATAAAATATCTGACAAAACACATCAAATGCTTATATATGTCAAAGTGCCTTATATAATGACCCAAGACGACGAAGAAAGCTTAAACACTTTCATACACTTGGCTAAGATAATGTAGATTGCCAAAAAACAAAATCAGACACTCAAATGACAAATTTAAGAGTGAGCTTAACGAAGTCGTATAAGCGAATCTTACAAAATTCGACATCAAGAGCTTAATATAGAAATTATTCCGCTTTGCATAAGAAAATAAAATTCCAGACTATCCGAACAATCACAATAATTAGCAATAATTATTAAAACTAAACCTAGAATATTAAAAAAATAGACAAATGGTTTGCCATAAGATTTCTCTTCTTGTTTAATGCTACTTTTTAATAATTCATATATTAGAGATTTTAACATTGAATTACCTATTTCATAAGAATAGCGAGCAATACACCTACACCAAAAGCGTAAGCGAGATTCCGCAAAGGGTGGTCACGTGTCGACTCACATAAATCCGCTACATTAGCTTTACCTTTATCCATTACTTTATCTTTATAATGTTCCATAACGGGATGATAAATTACCTAACTGCTCATCTAGAATATCTCCGGATTTACCTTTTAAATTACGTAATCTTGACACTAAGCTTTCAATATCTTTTTTGATACCTTCGACATCTGCTGTAGCAGAGTTTGAATTTGATTCTTTTATAATTTACTCCTTTATTAGTTTACATTTTGTTAAGCAAATTATTTTGCCTACAAAACTTATACGATGCTCCTCTTATAAGAACTTTACAATAGCTTAAATAATAAAAAAACCGAATCTAAACTAGATTCGACTAAATTTAATGATTTTTTATTTCGTATTACTTCTACTTACTACCGAATGAAGAAACAATTTTATTAATTAATGATTCAATATTAATTGCTGATTGAGTATATTTTATCTCTTCATTAGCCGCTAAATTTTCATCGTCATTACCCGGTACAATTGAAATATATTTACCTCCAAGTAACCCGCTGGTGACTACTTGGGCTTTAGAATCTTTAGGTATTTTAACATCATCATTAATATTTAGATATACACTTGCATCAAAGCTATTTGGATCTAAAGTAATTTGCTTTACACTACCGATTTTTATACCTGAAATCATTACGTCGCTTCCAACTGCTATCCCTTCCGCACTTTGGAAATGAGCAGTTACCTGATAGCCTTTTGAGCTAGTTATAGAACTACCTGTTTTGTAGGCAAAAATCAAAAATAGCAAAGCAATAATTAATACTACAAAGCCTATAATTGTTTCAATAATGTTCTGTTGCATTGTTTTTTATATTTTATTAATTAATTACGGTTGCCATCTATTATATTTAAGATTTGATGTTTTAGGCAGCTTTTTAACTATTTTATTATTCTTTTGCCATGGAAAAAGCTGAATATTTTTTGGTATCTCATTTACTAAATGATGTAACCAAGCGTGCCAACTTGGCGGAATTTTTGTAGGTTCATTTACATTTTCATAAATAACAAACCTCCTTGGACGCCCTAAACAATCAATATTACGGCTTTCATAATATTGATTCAAAAACTCATCTTCTCCTACTTTTTTGTGAAAAAAAGTAATAAAAAACTTATCTATCCACGACATTTTAAAATTTCTATAGCAGTTTCTCTTCCTTGCACTGCAAGTTTATCGGCAGCAATATTACCGCTATTATTTGCATGACCTTTTACCCATTTCCAAATAATAGTATGTTTACTCAATTCTGCGTATAATTTTTGCCATAAATCGGCATTTTTAACGGGTTCATTGTTGCTTTTACACCAATTATTTTTTATCCAATTATGAATCCAAGCGGTAATTCCTTGTTGCAAATATTTACTATCGGTATAAATCTCAATATTACAAGATTTTTTTAAAATCCTCAAGGCTTCAAGTGCTGCCGTAATTTCCATACGATTATTAGTCGTATCTAACTCATACCCAAATACTTCTTTGCTAGTATCATTAAATTGAAGCAAAGCTCCCCACCCTCCGGGACCTGGATTACCCGCACATGCACCATCAGTATATATCACTACTTTTGAATCCATAATATGCATTAACTAGGTTTAGGTTTAGAAGAATTACGAAACTTATCTAACATTATAACATTTGGACTTGAAGATGATGAAGTCTGACAACTTTTATTATTACTTATTTCCTCTTCATGTTGAGGATTTTCATGTATATTTAACGACTGATTAAAAGTGAGACTGTAATTATTATTGGAATCAACAAAGCTAATAAGTGCATCAAAAGGTACGTAAATTATTTCTTTAACACCGTCAAAACTTACTGTTAAAGAAAAGCCCGTATCATTTACTATTAAATTTTCAAACTGATATTGCAGTACTATCGTTATCTGTTTCGGATATGCCTGTTTAACTTTTGAAGGTAAAATTACCGCAGGGTTATCGGTTCTGTACGATATGTATATTAACTGATCCCAATATAAATTTTCATGCTGAATTTTTGTTAGAATTTTTTTCACAAATTCTAGCATATATTCATGCACAAATTTTTTATATTCAATATTCATACGAGAAAAATAAATAAAAATAGGTCGACGAAGTTTAATTTGAACAGTTTACGTCATTACGAGGAAAAACTGTAAGTTTTGACGAAACAATCTCAGGAGTCCTACTTTATGAGATTGCCACATTCTCTACGTTCGCTTGCAATGACAAGATCAACCGTTTTTAGGCAATGCCAATTTTTCAAATTAAACAAGTATAAGTGAGGGTTTTTCTGTTGCCCGGCACACCCTCCAGCCGCGTAGGATTAAGCTGCTAAAGCTAAACGACCTACAGAACGATTATTATCGTTTGCGTTTCTTTGTTTTGACCCATATGGCATAAGCCATCGGCGGAATCATCCCGAGTAAAAGCAATCTTTTTATTAGGCACGTCGATCCTATTTCGCCCCCCAAAAATACTCGATGAACTTCGTATTGTCTACTCTTTAAGAGTTATTACATATTTAAACTTTTCTAAATGACGTAGCTAATAAAGAGAAATTTGAAGGCGACACGGAACGCAGAACCGCAGGGTACACACAAGTAACGTGAGGATTCGAATACCGGATCGACGTACAAATTACCTTTAGGAGCAAGTTATTTAGAAAGTTTTGGTGGAGGCGTCGGGTACTGCCCCCGAGTCCGCAACCTCTATTCTAAATTACGTTTATTACTATAGCTATATTAGCACCAAATATTATGCCTTAATTTGATTAAAATGTAAAGGTCAAATAAGAATTCTAGATTTATATTAAAAATGGACTTATAATAAATGTTTAGAATTCTAAATTAAAAACTTAATTATGCTACCAAATCTTGGAATTATCGCCGGTAGAGGTTCATTACCTTACTTAATAGCAGGTAATTATACAAAGCAAGGCGGTAATTGCTATATCGCGGCAATTAAAGACGAAGCTGATATAGATCAAATTAAAGATTTTGAATATAAGATTTTAAAAATCGGTATGGTCGGGGAAGCTATAAAATATTTTAAGGAGCATAAGGTAAAAAATATTATTTTTATCGGTGGAGTTAATAGACCGAATTTTAAAAATTTAGCCGTAGATAAAATAGGCGGTTTATTGCTTTTCAAAATAGTTGGGCAAAAAATTCGAGGAGATGATAGTTTGCTAAAAACAGTAGCGGATTTTTTTGAAAGTTACGGTTTCAAGGTAATTTCAAGTAATGAAATATATAAAAATCAACAAGGTAACTCCAATATTATAACCGATACTAACCCTATAAGTTCAGATAAAAATGATATTGAGCTTGGAATAAAATTATTGAATCATCTAAGTGCATTCGACATTGCACAATCGGTTATAGTTGAAAGTGGCTACATACTTGGTATAGAGGCTGCCGAAGGAACGGATAATTTAATAACGAGATGTGCAGATTTACGTAAAAATCCTCATGGAGGAGTATTAGTAAAAATAGCGAAATTAGGTCAAGATAATAGACTAGATATGCCGACGATCGGTCCTAATACTATAAAGAATCTTGCTAAATATAATTACAAAGGGATAGCGATTCAAAAAAATAACGTAATTATAGTCGAAGACGAATTAACTATAAAACTCGCTAATGAACATAAAATTTTTATAACAAAATGTTAGCAGTAGGTATTACCGGTAGCTATGCATCGGGTAAAACTTTTATGTTGGATTATTTAGCAGAAAAAGGATATAAAACTTTTTGTGCCGATAGATGCATAAAAGAATTATATCAAGATGTAGTTTTGCAAACTCAGATTTTAAAATTACTACCTGAACTTGAGTCTTTCAATATTGGAAAAATCAGTAATTTAATTTACAATAACGACCTAGCTAGAGAAAAACTACAAAATTTTATTTACCCCTTACTAATAGATAAACTCATTTTCTTTAAAAAAGAAAATGCTAATTCCAAATTTGGCTTTGCCGAAATACCGCTGCTTTATGAAGCTAAATTTGATAAATATTTTGATTTTGTCGTAACAATATACTGCTCTGAAGAAATAAGAATGCAAAGAGCAATAACGAGATCTTCTTTTGATATAGAAATTTATAATAAAATCAAAGAAATTCAACTACCACAAGAGAGCAAAATAGCAAAAGCAGATTTTGCTATAAATAGCGGCGTTGATATGTTAGACTTGGAAAAACAAATAGCGAAGCTAATAAAGGATTTGGAATGTCGAGTTTAAGAGAAATAATTTTAGATACCGAGACTACGGGACTTGACCCACGACAAGGTCATCGAATCGTTGAGATCGGTGCTATTGAGATGGTAAATAAGGTATTAACAGGCAAGAATTTTCATTTTTATATTAATCCTGAGCGAGATATGCCGTTTGAGGCTTATAGAATTCATGGCATATCCGGCGAATTTTTAAAAGACAAGCCTCTATTTCATACAATAGCCGATGATTTTTTAGAGTTTATTTCAGATAGCAAACTGATTATTCATAATGCTCCTTTCGATATTAAATTTCTAAATCACGAATTATCATTATTAAAAAGAACCGAAATTAAACTCTTGGAACTAGCAAATACTATTGATACTTTAGTAATGGCTAAAAGCATGTTTCCAGGCTCAAAATATAATCTTGATGCATTATGTAAAAGATTTAAAGTTGATAATTCAGGTAGGCAGCTTCACGGAGCTTTGAAAGATGCAGCATTACTTGCAGAAGTATATGTAGAGTTAATGGGCGGTAGACAATCCGCTTTTAAAATGGTTGATAAATCTGCCGGAATAAATAATTTAGCAACTAATCAAGTAAATAACAAAACAGAGCAAGCTACTATTGTTATTAAACCTACAAAAGAAGAGCTGCAAAAACATAAAGAGTTTCTCAGTAGGATTTTAAAAACTGCTTAGTAAAACGTCATTGCGAGGAGAGGCAAAGCCTCGACGTGGCAATCTCAGGGATTTTATATTTCATGAGATTGCCACGCTCCTTTTAGTCGCTCGCAATGACAATTATCAACAATCCCCTTAAAACTTATCTATGAAAACAAATTTTCTTGTATTTATAACCTTTACAATACTTATCTCTTTAGGCTTTTGGCAGCTTAGTCGTTTAAAAGAAAAGAAATTATTTTTAGCTTCAATGCAAGCTAACCTAACCTCACCTGCAATTAATTTAGCAGAAATTCAAGACGGTTTACCTTATCACAAAGTAAAAATTACCGGTCAATTTTTGCCTAATAAAGACATATATTTGTACGGTAGAAGATCAATGTCGAGTGCAAAAGACGGATATTATTTAGTTACTCCTTTTAAAACCATAGAAGATAAAGTTATTTTAGTAGCACGAGGTTGGTTCAGTAATCGCAATAAAAATATTATCACGCAAGCTACAAACAACCGGCAGCACGAGATTATCGGTGTTACCATGCCATCAGAAAAAACTCGTATCTACTTACCTGCTAACGATATAAAAAATAATGTGTGGCTAACGCTAAATTTAAAAGAAACATCCAAAGTGTTAGGCTTAGATCTTGAGAATTTTTATATTATTGCGGAAGGAAAAGATATTAGCAATCTAGATATTTTATTACCTCTTGCAATAAATTATTTAGCAGTAATCAGAAATGACCATTTAGAATACGCCCTAACTTGGTTTGGACTTGCTATTTCTTTAATCGTAATATATGTAATTTATCGGCGTCATTATATGGCTGTGGATGTCATCCCGCGAGCTTGTAGCGGGATCCAGAAAAATAATTAAAAAGACTGGACCCCGTGGTCAAGCCACGGGGTAACAGTAGAAAATCGACACATAAATGAGTGATTTACAAAGAGAAGCATCCGATCCTAATTACTCCGTTTGGGTATCGGCATCTGCCGGTACCGGTAAAACCAAAATCCTAACCGATCGATTTTTACGTCTGTTAATAACGGGCGTAGAGCCTTCCAATATTTTATGCCTTACTTTTACTAATGCTGCAGCTATAGAGATGCAAGTAAGGATTAATAGCAGACTTAAATATCTTTCTCTTTGCAAGGCCGAGAAACTAGAAGAAGCACTTTTCTTAATGAGCGGCAATAAGCCATCGCCGCAAGAAACAGAAAACGCAAAAACTTTATATGATAAAATACTAAATAGCAATAAGCTTTTAAATATCTATACAATTCATGCTTTTTGTCAAAAAATCCTTAACACTTTTCCCTTAGAAGCCGGCATAACACCAGAATTTAAAATCCTTGAAGAAACTAAATTACAAGATATCTTCCTAAATATCAGAAACGAAATTTACTTAAGCGATGAACATAATGACTTAATGAAAAATTTACTTAACCGATTTCATGAAATAACTCTGCAAGATATTTTTACCGAGATAATCGAGCAGAAAATTAAATTCAGAAAGTTATTTGTAAATAAGGAAATTCCCAAAGAAATATCTAATAAAAGATTAGCGTTAGGGGAATTAAATAATATTTACGATAAGGTAAAAAACTTATTTGCCGAGTATGATGTGGAGATAGCACCGAAAGAAATTTTTTTTACCAAAGATGGGAAAAAACGACAAAGCCTTTTATCGAAAGAATTAATAAGGAAATATCCTAAATTATTACTAGAGCTAGAAAAAATTACCTCTGAAATTTACCGATTAGATGAGCTGCGTCGCATAGAAGAGCTAGAATATCACACGAACTTACTTACTAAACTTGCGCATATTATTTTAAAAAAATACGATTCATATAAGGAAGAAAATAATTTACTCGATTACGACGATTTAATTTACTACACCGAGAAATTACTAAATAATAAAACTACTCATAAGTGGTTACTGCATAAGCTTGAAAACGAGATAAATCATATTCTTGTCGATGAAGCACAAGACACAAGCCCCCCGCAGTGGAATATTATTACTACTTTAATAACAGAGTTTAATGCTGTAGAGAGGCCAAATAATAGTGTTTTCATAGTCGGCGATGATAAACAATCGATCTTCAGTTTTCAAGGGGCTGATCTTCATAATTTCAACTTATTAAATGAGCGACTAAAAGCAAATCTTACAAATGCTAATAAGAAATTCAAAAATATCACCCTTGAATATTCTTATAGATCATGTACAGAGATTTTACAATTTACTTATAATGTTTTAAAAAATATAAAATCCAATTACCCGAGTTTATTCCTTTCGAATAATCCTTTAATATCCTCATTTCGTACACATCAAGGCTCTGTAACGGTTTGGCCATTAGTGACGAGTGAAAAACAAGAAGAGCTTTTTTGGGCACTACCTGCAGATTATGAAAATTCTAAATCTGCTGCCGATTTACTCATAGAAAAAATCGTAAATTTTATAAAAGAACAAATAGAAAGCGAAGAAATTTTACCGTCTACTGCAAACAAAATATCTGAAAAAGATTTCATGATATTAGTCAGAAAGAGAGATGAATTTAGTAATAATCTGATCAAAGAACTTAGCAAAGCTAAGCTTAAAGTTGAGGTAAGCGATAGAATGAACCTTAAGGAAAATCTAACTATAATGGATTTAATTTCATTAGCTAAATTTGTGTTACTACCTGATGATGATTTAAATCTTGCCTGTTTACTAAAATCACCGATTATTGGAATAAGCGAGCAGCAATTATACAAACTTCTTGTAAATAAAAGTGAGAATAGCTTATGGGATATACTCTCTTCACATGAGGAGATATATAATAAGTTAGATTCTCTAATTGAAATTTATAAAATATCGATTGTTGAGAACTTCTTTGATTTAGTGGTGCATAATCTAAATTTACGAGAGATTTACGATGATGATAGTGATGATATGATAAATGAGCTATTAACATTAAGCAAAAACTATGCAAATGATATAGATAATTCACTGCAAGGATTCGTTGCTTGGTTTGAGAATAACGATATCTATATTAAACGTGATATGGAGCATTCAGACAAAATAAGAGTAATGACCGTCCACGGCTCTAAAGGGCTTGAAACTCCTATTGTTATATTATGCGATTCTACTACTTTACCGATAAGCAGCAATAAATTTATTTGGGATGATAAAGGAGAAATGTTTTTCTCTGCTAATGCTGCCGATACTCCTGAGTTTTTGCAAGAGCTGAAAGAAGCTGAAAAATTAAAAGATTTGCAAGAATATATAAGACTACTCTACGTTGCAATGACAAGAGCTAAAGACAGGCTGATTATATGCGGTTTTAGTAATAAATCTACCACTCCTGAAAATTGCTGGTATGAAATAGCCAAACAAACTTGCGATAAATTTCTCAATTATTAGCTGCTATATTAAATATAATATACTATTAAGACGCACATATATTTAAATAGCGTCTTATGTTAAAAATTTTAGAAAGTTTCTTTGAAAATAAAGCAAGAATTAAAATAGAAAGGTTAAACAATTACCATCCCTGCATTATGCTTATGAAAAAGGTAATAAGGAATAATACTTAAATTTTTTTCTTTTAAGGCTTGTTTATACTTTGTTATTTTAGAAATAACAACTACAACAAGAAAAATAAAAATACTTATTAACATAGGATATAAGATATTTAACTGATCAAACATCATTAATTTCACAGAATTTAGTTAGATACTACATAATAGTAGTAACATTTATTTAAATTTCAACTTAAATATTTTTTATTTAAATTTAACTCCTATATCTTAAATTTAAATCATTTATAGATATTGTCATAAGAAAATTAATAAGATTTTTATTGAAACCGCTACTTATAAAATAGATAGCATAATAATTATGCATTATGATAATTATCATGCCCTAATAAATCAGATTTAAGAATACCACAATTATATTCATATAAATCTAAATAAGCTTGTAATTCATGAACATTTTGTTCTATTTTTTCATAATTATATTTATATGAGTTTTGGAATTTTTCAACTAATTTACCTTTATTAACAACTTTTTTATAAGCATCTTCTTTAAAAAACCCATCTTTTTGTTCTTCACTACGAAAGTAATCCTTAAATTCACTATGTTTTTTTCGGTAAATTATAGATAAATTTTGCAAATTTTTCTAATTGAATATTGGTAATTAGAGTCAATACCAAACCTATATTTTCTTTATATTGGTTAACTCTTGAAATTTCATGCTCTATTGTATCTTTTTGTTCAATTTCAATAACATTATTAGATAAAATAACTAAATCTTTTTTATTAACCTCTTGCTTTTCAGATTCCTTTAGTTTTATATTCAGTCTTTCCTCTTCTAATGCCTCTTTACTCAATAATTTTTTTAATGCAGCAAGCCACGGACCAAAAGCTGTACTTTCTAACTTTTTAAAATATTCTTTTAACTTCATAACTAATTTCCTTGTTTATATTTTCTTAGTTTAATTTATAGTACTAGTTGGAAGTAATCAAGTTATAGAGCTAAGAAAAATTAATACTTTTGTAAAAATTATATATAGCGTAACAATTGAAAAACAGTTTTAAAATACTTAAAATAATTTGACTATTTTAGAAAATTTTAATAAAATCTATTAATAAACTCAATCGATAATACAAAATATGAAAACAGCTTTTATCTTCCCCGGTCAAGGGTTGCAATTGATCGGCATGGGAAAAGATTTTTATGATAATTTTAAACCCGCCAAAGAAACTTTTCAAATCGTTGATGAAGTACTAAACCGAAAACTCACCGATATAATTTTTAATGGACCTTCTGAAGAACTTACCTTAACCACTAACACACAACCGGCATTAATGGCAGTATCTATGGCAATAATAAATATTATCAAAGCTGAAACCGGTAAAAGTTTGGATAGTCTTTGCGATTATGCTGCTGGTCATTCGCTAGGTGAATATAGTGCTTTATGTAGCACCGAAAGTATTAACCTTGAGACAACAACAAAACTACTTCATATACGTAGTACATCTATGCAGGAAGCATGTCCTGAAGGTGAGGGAAGCATGGCGGCTTGTATCAATATTCCGCTTCAAAAACTTGAAGAAATATTAGAAGAGATCAACAAAATAAATTTATGCCAAATTGCCAACGATAACATTGAAGGACAAATAGTTATTAGCGGCAAGACCACAGCTATAGATCATGCTATTAGTATAATTAAAGATTTAGGTTATAAAGCGATAAAGCTGAAAGTCAGTGCTCCATTTCATTGTAGCTTAATGAAACCGGCAGAAGAAAAAATGCGAGTAGCTCTTGATAAAGCTGTAATTAATAAACCTCTGATACCGATAATCCAAAATTATACCGCAAAACCTACTCTAGATCCTACAGAAATCAAACAAAATTTAATGCTTCAGATATGCGGGCGAGTTAGATGGCGTGAAACTCTAGAACTATTTCACAAATTAGAAATCGCTCATATAGTAGAAATAGGGGCAGGAAGCGTACTAACAAATATGCTCCGGAAAATTAATTATCCATATAAGTTAAGTAATATAAGTAATTTAGAAGAACTACAGCATTGTTTAGATAACGTTAGTCAATAACTGTCTCTAATAACTTCTGATTCATAAAGTTTTTAAATTAACTTAATATTATTATATGCAAATTAGTTTTAGTTTTTTTAAGCAATTGCTAGAATTATTCACTAGTGATTGGCAGAGCTATTTAGACAAGGTAATAGAGGATTTTAAAATTTAGCCTTAACAGATACTAATGATACATTTTTAAAAGAAGAATGTTATAAAAAAATTGCTCTTATCCAAAAAGACATTAAAGAAGGTGAATATCCATGGTATGTTGCTCCTTTTAATAAAATAGATCATGCAAGTTTATTACTTACCAATATTTCATATATTAGAGCTTGATTATCTAAATCAAAATACGGTAAAAGCAGTAAAAAATATGCTGCGAAATAACTTCAAAGATATATATAATCCGGAAATTTATATTATTGTTAATTATGAAGAACCTATAATTAAAAACTATATAATAATAGATAAAATAGCCAAAGGTAAAGTTATTACCTTTGAAGATTTAAATATTAAATATGTAGATCACACGGATGAAGAGTTACAATATATTGGTGATATAGTAAATGATATTAGAAAACTAGACAGCGAGTTAGTAGCAGATATTCAAATATCATCAAATTTATTTATCAATTTTATTTTGTAGATTTTCTTATTACTCAGTGTACAATCATTTTTATGGCTGCATATTTTGAAGAATTACACAATTTTCATCAAAATTTAGATAACCTCAATTTTTTAGTACCGTTACAAAAATATATGCCCGAATGCCAACCAAAAGACTATAAGAGTTTTGTCAATCTTAAAGCAATAACTTGGAATAGATTTTTAGTTAAATATCAGAAATTATTTGAGCACATTCAGAACATATTATTTAGCATCTGTAGTGATAGTGAGAATTTTGTAAAATTGTTAATTTCAGACTCTTATCATCTTAGCTTAAACAAGCGAATCGAAATTATAGAGTACTTAATAGATAAATATAAAAATGATACTAAATCTATTTATTACATAACCCAACAACTTTTTGATATTTGTGATGATAACACGGATATTAAAACTATCGAAGCCAAGGCTAAACAGTTTTACAAATATATTGAATATTTTCCGTAGTTGGGATGATTTACCTAGTTATTGGTATATGGACTTTAAAGGGCTACCCGGGTGTGATAAGGAAGCTTTGATTATGAGCAATTCCGTAAAGCCGGAAAATGATTATATTGAGTTAGAAAAATTATAAAATAATTCTAGAAATTTTGCTTATTAGATGATATAAAGTAAGGCCATAACCGGAGAGATGGCCGAGTGGCCGAAGGCGGCGGTTTGCTAAACCGTTATACGGGTCATACCGTATCGAGGGTTCGAATCCCTCTCTCTCCGCCAGTCTGTACAGTTAGCCAATTCTTGTAGTGCTATCTAAGTATAATCTTTATCACCAAGCATATTATAGATTTCTGGCATATATTTATGTTTCAGCCAAATCTCAAGGCTACCGATAATATAAAGGTTATTTTTAGCTCTACTAATACCGACGTTTAAGACGTTTGGCTTTTGCGTCATTATATTTCTTGCACCTTTATCAAGAGGATGCTGAGCTCCTAGTAGTATTATTACCGTATCGTTTTCTGTGCCTTGAAATGCATGAATAGTGCCGATATTTTTATATCCAAATGCTTGAATTGTTTTCTCATATCTTGAATCGTCATATTATTTCATTCAATTTTCTACGAATAGATTCGCTGTAATCTTTATACATTGTAATAATGTAAATTTGTTTGAGCAAATCATCCCCTTTTTTCTCTTTTAATACTTGGTTTTAATAACTCTAGTAATTTTTGAAATTCGGCTTCCGATTCATATTTATAACGTTGAACCTTATTATCTTTCATATCTATCCATTTTGAAGTACCTAAAATCGTTCTAATATCAGAGTTACAGTCAGAGGTAGCAAAAATCATTTTGTCACCGTAAGCTATTTTTTACATATTTTAAACATCAGATTTTGGCATCTTCTATGCACTAATAAAGGGAAACCAACCGTAATATCATCTATTTTTGTTTGATATAAAGAATTACGGTCAGCTAGGTTTTGCAATGAAACTTCCGAAGGTGACCACTCAGGATATGAAACCTTAAAATGTTATAATTTGTTCATTAAATCTTGCTTTAATATAGAAATAGGATCTATTTGCAGCGGATCACCGACTACTACGACTTTTTTTGATTTTTAAATAGCACTAGCTGCGTATTGTGGCGGTATCTGCTCTGCTTCATCAATAAATAACCAAGGAATTTCATTATGTTCGGATGTTGCCAACATTTTATCGAATGAGTGAAAAGTTGTAGACACAACAGGTATGACCATAAAGAAATTTTGCCAAGCAATTTTGTTTATCTTAGGGTCACCCGATGAATGCACTGCCATATCACAGAAATATTGCAGGCTATGCCCCAAATTATCAGCATTAGCATTTATAAATATCTCATGTAATCTTACAGCACTTATGAATAATTTTGATCTTAATTTTTCAAACTCTTTATCAAAGTAAGGAGTGACTTTATTTAAATCTTCAAAATTTTCTTGCCAATTTTTCCAAAATAAATCTTTTTCAAAATCCTTAATATTGAAATATTTATCTTTTAAACTTACGATAGCCAAGCTTATATAGTCGTTAAGCTGTTTTATTTCTTCTACAGAAGCTTCAATTTTCTTAATTGCAGCTTTAATATTCTTAATATCAGTTTTTATCTGGTCAATTTCTTTTGAAGATTTATTTTTTAGCTTAATTAAATCCCGTTTTTGCTCATAGCAAGAATTGTATTTTGCGGTTTTAAAAAATGCATGAATTTTTTCAAAAAAACCAAATTTAATAATTTTATTTCACAATCAATTTCAAGTATTTTAGAGCTTTTATAATCAAGCTCTAATTCTAACTCATTTTGCTCTTCTTTTTTTCTGCATATATCACTCCTAAATCCTCTTCCTTAATTAACTCTCTTTTCTTTTTATTAAATTCAATAATTGATACAATATTTTCATAAACTTCATGAATTTCACTGTATAAATTGTTAAAATCAGCACACGCTTCTTTCCATTCATTATTAATTTCATCTATAGAATTACAATATTCAGGTTTAAAATGTGCAGGTGCTTTATCTTTACATTTATTATTAACTAGCAGATTAAGATATTGCAGTATTGTATGTTTTTCATCATTCTTATCATCGTTTTCTTCTTCATCTTTATATTTCCAAAACTTATTTGAAAATCTCTTTTTATTTCCATGATTACCGAGCACCGCAGCAAATATACCCCTATCTTTCTCTTTTTCCTCTTTCAATAAAAGTTATTTAAAATAACTTAAATCTTTATGATATAGCTTATCTATTTTACTATATAACGATATTTCTTTAGATATATTTTCAACGGCATTGTTATTAGATGATGCAACAACCATACCGTAAGTTTGTAATTCCGTTTTTAAAGAATTAACATGATAATCAAAATTTGGTGTATGTAAGGAAGATTTTTTATTTTGAAACCCGTCCTTAGGATCTTCTAAAGTTGCTAAATATGAAGCACGATCTACATAGATATTTGCTATAAGATCAAAAAGTATAGTGGTTTTACCTGTACCAGGCGGACCATTAACAGCAAAAAGCTTTCCTGAAAAAGAGGGTAATACCAAATTAATCGCAGCAGCTTGCAGTGCCGTAAGAGAGTGACTCGGCGATGAACACCAATGCGTCGGTTGCATCATAAATGGAGATAACAGTTCTTGTAGACTTTCTTGATGCTTTAAAACATCTATGGAACCCGGCTTATCTTCTTTACCGAGATATTTGGCAATTGCTGATTCCGAGTCAAATTTTTCGATATTACTTCGTACAAAATCTAATGGTCTTAGAAAAAAACTATTAAACATTTCTAAGGAAGGAGTGGCAAAATTATAAATTACCGGTTTATCTTTTTTCTTTTTATGCGAGGTAACTCTTCTTACACATAGTTCAGAGCGGCTAAATAAATATTTTTTGTCAATTTCTAACTTCTGTACTACAAGATCAATCATAAGATTAATCATTTTTAAATCTAGAGTTTTAACTCAAGAATCTTGCTTTTTATCCTTAAAATATATTCTCTCACTTTCTGAAAATACTTCCTCTATTAGGCTGTTATTATTATCTACAAAATTTGGTAAATCTTTTAATTCTTTTTCTTGGAACTCTTCTCTCATGATTCTACCGAGAACATAAGCAACAGTAGAGACAACCATAAATCCTTCAATATATTTACCGTTTTCATCTATAGTTAAACCAGCAATAGGTGTTTGTCGGTTGCTCTTGCTTATCTTGATGGTTATTATAATCATTTAAGAACTCTTGATCTAATTTAGTTATATTTTGGATTTTCTTTAAAAGATCAAGTGCAGCTTCCGACCGTTTTAAATAACCGAGATAAATATGCCAATGAACTGCTACTTCATTTTTCTCAAGATCAATACCGAGTTTTGTTTTATCCAGTTTTTCAAACTAAGCATCTTTTAAGAAAAAAGTGTTTCTTTCTTATCCAGTTTGCAACTAAAACTGCCTTTTTTATCGGTATGTTCTCTAATAATTGCAAAATATCTATTTAAATTTTCGTTTTTATTAGGAGTTAGTACTTCAATAATCTTCCATACACTGAGGATAGATTTGTTTTGTTCATCAGATTGATTATACATCAAAAGAAGTTTACACTTAAAATAGAAATATCCTAAGTATGAAACTAGAAGAAGTAAACAACTTTTTAATGTTACTATTTATAGCATATAAAGATGTGTATAATTAACACAATTATCACCAAATTATTAGTGATTTTAATAAAATTTAGTATTTTTATAAATTCATTTAATATATTTCCTTAACCCAAATAGGATATAATAAATGCAAAATAGTAAGGAAATTATTAAATATATAGTGTCTAGCATTTGGTCTTCTTGGAATCCTATAAACTGGTCACCAAGCATGCAATTAGCTACCTTAAGTTATATATTCTCTTGTTTAATTAATGGGAATGATGCATATCCAATTGAAGATGCACAAATAATAAATAATGACCAGGAATGGCTTAAAAGCAATCAAACTTATACCTTTTATAATACCCAATTTCTAATCTTCTCCGTTATATGGAACTTGCAGAAGAGATACCTATATGCCTAAAAAGATTAAAAATATTTCATCAATTTGATGATGAGAATTATATACCCAATGAAGCGTTAGCCTCTCATAAGCTCATAAATAACTTTTCTAATTTATTGAAGCATTTTAAACTAACTCCTCTTATAGATTCTACTGATTTTAATCCTAACTATTTTATGGTATGGAGTTGGGCAAAAAATTTAGGGAATATTCCTAAATATTTTGGTCAAAAACTAAAGCGTGTTTGTAATAATATAGAAGAAGCAGAAAATTATTGGGAGAGTTATGAACCGGAGGCATTCTCTCATTTTTCTACCTTTCATGAGTTTATAAATACAATAACACGTTGTAATGATGCATTATTAGGTTGTAGAGATATTAGATCAGATATATATTACAATGAACTATAGTTAATTCAGATGAATACAACTTTCTTCTTTAGCAAATAAAGCAATTAATGCCTATATAGTCAAATGCACATTTAAACCGCTTCAACACACATAGCCATACCCATACCGCCACCGATACATAAAGTAACTAAGCCTTTTTTAGCTTTAGCTCTTCGTAAGCCGTGTATCAGAGTAATCAGTACACGTCCGCCGCTTGCCCCGATCGGATGACCGATTGCTATTGCTCCACCGTTAACATTAACCTTCTCCATATCCCATTTCATTTCACGGTTTACATAAATACTTTGAGCGGCAAACGCCTCATTAACCTCGATAACTTCCAAATCATTAACGCTCCAACCTGCTTTACTTAAAGCTTTTTTGGATGCAGGAACAGGGGCAGTACCCATAATACTTGGATCAACACCGGCTGAAGCATAAGAAACAATACGAGCTAGCGGCGTTAAATTATGCTTTTTCAAAGCTTCTTCGGAAACTACCATAAGACATGCCGCACCGTCATTAATAGCGGAAGCATTACCCGCTGTAACTACACCGTTTTTATCAAAAGCAGGACGTAATTTACTCAGAATTTCAAGGCTGGTATCAGGTCTTACTGTTTCATCATGATCAAACAAACTAGTAGTTTTTTTAATCGTTACTTCGATAGGTAAGATTTCATCTTTAAAAACTCCTGCTAGCTGTGCTTTAGCTGCTTTCTTGTGAGAGCTTAAGGCAAACTCGTCCTGCTGTTGTCTGCTAATATTAAACTGTTTCGAGATATTTTCGGCTGTAATACCCATAAATACTCCTGAAAATACATCGGTTAATCCGTCATACTGCATTAGATCAACCATTTTAATATCGCCGAATTTAGCTCCTGCTCTGATATAGCTACCGTGCATACCGAGCGACATATTCTCCTGCCCACCTGCTATAACTATTTCATTATCACCCGTCATAATTGAATTTGCTGCAAGTGCTACGCTTTTAAGACCTGAGCCGCATACTTTATTAATCGTATAGCCCGGCACTTCTTTCGGTATTCCCGCATAAATCAGAGTTTGCCTCGCCGGATTCTGCCCGCTACCGCCGGTTATTACCTGTCCAAGGATTACCTCACCTACTAAAGCTGGATCGATTTTGCTGTTTTGCAGTATATCCTTTATTAAATGAGCAGCAAGCATAGGTGCAGCTGTTGTACTAAGGCTACCTATAAACGAGCCGAAAGCAGTCCTTTTCGCATAAGTTATATAAACCGGTTTTGTCATAATGTGTACTCCTTAAACAATTTATCTAGTTTATCATTTATTAAATAACTAATATGTCCGCCTGCTACATCTATAAGCTTAGAGTTTTTAATAATTTTTGCAAAGGTAAAATAGAAGCTTTATGTACTATTTGATCATCTTCTGCTGCTACTATATATACAGGACAATGAATTAAACTCGGATCAATAATAAAATTATCGATTTTCCATTTAAGATTTATAAACATATTTTCATCTAATATATTTTGTGTAATTTGATTATAAATCTCCTTAGATATACTATTTTACCTGACATAAGCCAATTCTCTATTCTCAATGCTAATTCTTGCTCCTTATCGGAAGTTATAGAGAAAAATTTTTTTAATTTAGCATTGAAATAATCAGGGAATAAAAGAAAAAATAAAATTTGAATATGAATTTTAGGAATTATCGGTAAATTGTCTATGCCACTATCTAGTTTTAAATATCGATGCAACATCCTTATATAGAAAAAATGAGAAAAATCCCACGGGCAGGTAAGTCAAGTCAGAGTTTTGATAAATTTAGGCATAAGTACGTTTGTAGCTATCGCAAGGTTACCGCCGATACAATGACCTATTAAATTAATGTCTTTAATTTTCAAATTATCTATTACTTCGATTATTTTATGCACATAGTCGTCTAGGTTCCTCAATCTCTAGCCAATCTATTAAATAAACTTCACCGTAGCTTCTCAAATTTTCAATAAAACTTTTGTCACGAGCTAACAGTGAGTTGAAGATAGAGAGGATGATTAGGAAAGTTTTGATGTCATCCTGATTTCTTTCTATGTCATTCCCGACTTCCCCTTTGTCATTCTCACAAAAGCGGGAATCCATTTTTAATTTATTTTTACTGGAACCTGTGGACAAACCACGGGATAACACCGAGTAATACAACACCCTATAATGCTCTGTTTGCATTACTATTTTACCTAATTTTAAATATTTATTACCTAAATTATGTGTCTTTGTATATATAATTATTATAAAGGTCAAAATATTCCTGTAGTTTATTACTATCTAGGCATTGAGAGTATCTAATCTTATATTAGTAATTCTTGACAAAAGGCTAAATATATTGTATAAGTTCAACACCTTCAGAATGTAATAACAAGTATATAGGCTCTAAAGTTTTAGGGGAAATACATAAAATCTTGAAGTGCTTAAGTTTTTTTTTTGTCCTTAGGGATTTATAATGCTAAGTACCTCATCACGATCGTTTAAAAACAAATTCAGAGCGGCATTTTGGCCTGTGCATAATTACGAACTCGGAAAGTTTATTCCGATGAGTACCTTAATGTTTTGTATTTTGTTTAATCAAAATGTTTTACGAATCTTAAAAGATAGTATTTTAATCTCCGAGATTAGTGCAGAAATAGCAGGTTTTGCTAAAGTTTATTGCGTTACGCCTGCCGCTGCTTTATTCGTGATTATTTATGCTAAAATGATTAATTATCTTACTTTTGAAAAGATCTTTTATTATTTAAGTGCATTTTTTATCAGCTTTTTTGTTTTATTCACTTTTGTAATTTATCCTAATATTCATATTTTTCATATACATCCCGATAATCTAGCTGACTGGATGGAACGTTATCCTCATTTTAAGTGGTATATCTCATTAGTAGGTAATTGGGGTTATATAGTATATTATAGTCTTGCCGAGCTTTGGCCTAATATTTTTTACGTATTATTATTTTGGCAGTTTGCTAATGAACTTACTACTACCGAAGAAGCAAAAAGATTTTATACTCTCTTTTCGCTATTCGGCAACTCTTCTTTAATATTAGTTGGCTTTTTAATGATGAATCTATCATCGGAAGATACTATTATTAAGAAGTTTATGAGTATTTCGGATAGTAAAATCACTTTAGTTCAAGTATCCACGACAATTGTGGCAATTGTTGCTATTATTTGTTGTTTGTTAGTTAGATTTATTAGCAAGAACGTTTTTACTAATCCGTTATTTTATGCTAAAGCAAAAAGCGGTAGCTCAACTTCAGAACGTATGGGGCTAATTAAAAGCTTTAAATATATTGCGAAATCAAAATATTTATGGCTACTTTTAATTTGTTCGGCAGCTTTCGGATTTGCTATTAACTTAGTCGAAGCCGTATGGAAAGCAAAAATTAAGGAATTATATCCGACTGTAAATACCTATGCTGAATTTAACAGTCTGTATATACTTTGGACAGGCGTGGCAATAATGGTTATGACCATCATCGGTAATAACATTATGCGTATGCACAACTGGTTTGTAGCAGCAGTTATTTCACCGGTTATAATAATGGTGACCGGCATTTTGTTCTTTGTACTTATCGTATTTGACCAACAAATTTTATCATTATTTGATGGAGCAATTTTAATGTCACCTCTTGCTCTTGCCGTTTCAATCGGTGGCATTCAAAATATTTTAGCTAAAGGTACTAAATATTCTATATGGGATACTTCAAGAGAAATGTTATATATCCCTCTTGATGAGGAGCTTAAAACCAAAGGCAAAGCTGCGGTTGACGTGATAAGTGCAAAAGTCGGCAAATCCTCTAGCGGTCTTGTGCAATCTATTATTTTTACTTTAGTTCCAACCGCTACTTTTACCTTAATCTCACCAATTCTAATGCTGGTATTTACTTTTGTATGCTTAGCATGGATTTATGCAGTAAGAAAAATATATTGTGAATATCAAAAAATAGCATAAAATAAATTATTATCATCCCGCGACTTGATCACGGGATCTAAGGATACAGTCTGTGACCAAGATACCGTTGCTTGACCACGGTATGACACCGAACGCGTTTTTTGATCCACGCGGGTAATGCCCTTTTTAGCTAGGAACCTTACAGCATAAAACTATCGATGTTACTATGAATCAATCTCTCCTAAAGCTTTAGTCTCTATAATAAGAAAATCTCAAAATCCTTTAAGATATTTTCAACATCTTTTAAGATAGGATCAAATTCGTCTTTACTTTGAGAAGAAGGCAGTTTAAATGAAGTTAGGGTAACTTTTTCACTCTTTATAAAATTATGAGGCTGAGGCTGATCCTTAAGTTTAATAGTAACAACTTCGCCTGCTAGAGAGTTTGGATGTCTGTTCTCATTAATTGAATCTGGATGCATAATTTCTAGGTTTTTTGGAGTATTATCTTCCTTGTTCTTACTACGGAATGAAAAAATTCTAGATGATGGCATTTGATTTACATTTTATTTAAAAAACGCTATTTATTATAGGGCAATAATTTATATTTAACAAGCAGGATGGTTAATTGTCATAAACTTTTCTATCATTCTAGTAACGGAACGTTCTAGTTCAATATCTAATTTTGAATAATCAGAAAAGTTAAACCATTTAAGTTCATTCGATTCGTTATTTTTTATAAAATTATCATTATTTACTGTTTTTAGTAAAAATCGTACATCATAGTGATAATGAGCAGGCTCCTTATGAGTTTGCGGAATATAATGGGTGTCTATATCAAAAATCTCCTTATTTATCGTTTTGATTTCATTAATTCCAGATTCTTCTATAGCTTCTTTAACCGCTACATTTAATATATTACTATCTCCATCACAATGACCGCCTGGTTGAAGCCACTTATCAAGCTTTTTATGGTGCATCAATAAAAATTTAGTTTTATCATTATTAAGTAAAAAAGCCGAAGCAGTGAAATGTCCTATTTGTAAATCTCGGCTAAAAGGGTTTTCATATTCATTTAAAAATTCAAGCATTTTTGTTTTTGTAACAATTTCTTCAGGATATGTACTACTGTAATTTTGTAGTTTAATATGTAATTCATTCATAATGATAATTTTTTATGTATAGAGCTTCGATATTTAACTCAAATTTCTCTGCTAAATCAAATGAAAATAATGTCATAAAATTATATTGTCCATGTTTCATGGTAATTATCATTGACAATTAGTTAATGTTTAGTTATATATCGCATAACTAAAATTTAATATTAACTAATTAGGTTTATTTTTATACTTAACAAAATAGTCGAGTTATTTAGAAGTGATGGTACCACCCCCTTGGTATGGTAAGATTGCAGTAGTAGGAGCATGTGCTGTTGGAATTTATGTGATAGCAGGTGATTTACTTAAATCTCCGGCTTTTATTCTCAAATGTGGTGCCGATGTAGTAGCAACAATGGGAGCAATTCTAGCATATGAGCATTATACAGACGCAACTTCGCAAGAAAGTCCGATGGAATTGATAGACAATGAAGCACAAGCTGAAATATAATAATAAAATATTTTTAACGAATTTAGAGGACACACCGACTCTAAATTCGTATTCATTTACCATTCAAACCGTTTTTTAGTCTAATTTTGACTTGTTTTAAAGAACGAGGAGTTGCGTCCGTAACTTCAATTTCAATATTTTCTGAAATATCTATTCTAGTACCGATAGCCGGAACACTACTGACTCTAGTCAATACTAATCCACCTATCGTATCAAACTCATCATAATCATTTTGTAGCTTTTCTCCTATTATTTCTTCAAGCACTTCTACTTCAACACGTGCATTTGAAATAATTGTTGAGTTATTAATAACCTTGAAATTATCGCTATCTAATTGCTGATCATGCTCATCATCTATTCGTCCTACTATTTCTTCTATAAGATCTTCAATAGTAACTAAACCGTCAGTACCGCCATACTCATCAACAACTATTGCAATATGTGTTCTCTCACGACGCATTTTTGCTAGCAAATCTAATAATTTCATAGAAGGAGCTGCAATTATATGCTTACGTATAAGCTTTTTTAAACGACCGTTTTGCTTTGTAGCCAATGCTTTAAATAAATCCTTGATATGAATGAACCCTACTACATTATCCAAAGTACCGTCATATATAAGAGTTCGTGTATGTGGGACTTCTAACTTAATAGACTCACTTAATTCTTCTAGATTCGTAGTTAATTTTATTGCCGCAATATCAGAACGCGGTACCATTATATCTTCAATAGTTTTATCTTCTAGCTCCAATAAATTAGCTAAAATATTACGCTCGTCTAAAGTCATTTTTTGGCTATTAATTTTAAGGCGTTTTATGACACCAAAAAAATTATCGGGCGTTTTTGTTTTTCTAAAAAAATTTTTTATCGGAGAGAATAATTTTCGTACAGTAAAAATTAACTTATTATTTTGATTTTTTTTACTAGAATCTTCTTTTTTTGAAGATTTTAACATAAATTTTTTTATTTAGTTAATAAGGGGGGAAAATACCGAAATATGATAATATTTCAATTTCTAGATTTTCCATAATATTTGCTTCTGTGTCATTTTGATGATCAAAACCAATTAAGTGTAAAATACTATGTATTAAAAGATGAATAAAATGATTCTCAAAAGTTTTGTGCTGCTCGCACGATTCATTATATATGACCTCATAACAAAATGCTATATCACCTAAATGCATATAATCAGAGTCACCTAAAAATTCAAGTTTAGAATATAAATCCTGCCAATTTAATTCGTTGCTTGGAAAAGAAAGAACGTTAGTAGCTTTTTCTATATTACGAAATTGTTTGTTTAAGGTCAATATTTCTGCAGCATTTGTTAGTAAAATTGATAATTCAAATTGTTTTATTTTACTAAAATTATCAAACCGCAATAAAATATTTTGAGTTATTTTTTTGATTAAACTCTTATTTATCTGCTTATGCTCACGCCATTTGTTGTAGTTTCTTACAATTTCTACGTTTATCATTGTACCAAATATTGAATAAATAGTCGTTATAGACTTAGCTGTAATTTAAGAACATATTTTAAAAGCTGTATATCTTCATTAGAGATAACGTTAATTTTAGATTTTAATCTTAATTTGCTTACTGTCATTATTTGATCAGTCATGGCTTTACCTTTTTTGCTACCTATCATTACGTAGGCTTCACAAAGATAGCATTTATCGATGTTACTAGTTAAAGGTATTACTTGAACACGATTTAATGAAGCATTTGAGTAATTATTGCCGGTCTTACCTTAGCGACTTCCCACCTAACAAAGGATTAAAGTCGACTACCATACCTCAGCTCTTTTCATAAAAATCGCGTTCTATTAACCCTTCTACCCACTCATTGGCCTTCGCCTCAGCTTTTGTATCTTGAGCCATGGCTTTGTAAGCGGCTCCAAGCTCCTTATTAATTACATACATAAGGTTTTACAAGTTGCTCAATAAATTTGCTAATTTTACGTTCACCTATTACAGAATAAAACCTATAATAAACCGCTTAATCTATAGTAATTGTCAATTTCTTCTGCATAAAATACTCGTATACACGTATGATATCATATATATAAATTAATCAACATGAGGATTATTTACTTTAGTAAACAAAGATAATAGCTATGAAAACTGACCACACAGGCAATAAGATGATATTTTAAGACACCAGTTTTTGTTGGTAATTCTCTTTTAATTTTTGAAAATCCTCATCGGCATGGTATGAAGAACGGGTTAGCGGGCTTGCCGAAACCATCAAGAATCCTTTTGTTTTTGCGACTCGCTCTAGATATTTAAACTCTTCCGGCGTAACATATTTTGCGACCTCAGCATGATTTTTGGTAGGCTGCAGATACTGCCCGATAGTTAGGAAATCAACCTTTGCTTCTCTTAAATCATCTATAACCTGTACTACTTCATTTATTTCTTCCCCAAGTCCTACCATCATACCGGATTTTGTAAAAATTTCAGGAGATAATTTTTTGATATTATGAAGTAAGCTTAAAGAATTATAATATCTAGCCCCCGGTCTAATCGTTTTGTATAAAGACGGTACTGTTTCGACATTATGGTTAAAAACGTCAGGTTTTGCGTTTGCTATTATTTCAGCTGCTCCTTCTTTTCTTAAAAAATCGGGTGTTAGAATCTCAATAGTAGTATTTGGCGATGATTTTCGGATTTCGCTAATACACTCCGCAAAATGTGAAGCTCCGCCATCCTCAAGATCATCACGATCGACGGAAGTAATTACTACATGCTTAAGATTTAGCTTTTGTACCGCCTCCGCTAACCTTTGCGGTTCATGCGGATCAAGTAAATCCGGTCTACCCGTTTTAACGTTACAAAACCTACAGGCTCTAGTACAAACCGAACCTAAAATCATCACAGTTGTATGTTTTTTTGACCAGCACTCACCAATATTAGGACAAGCAGCTTCCTCGCACACAGTATTTAACCTCAGATTCTTTATTAAATCTTTTGTATTATAGTACTCTGTAGAATTAGGAGCTTTTACTTTTATCCAATCAGGTCGTTTATTTAAATTAGCCATAAAACGGAAATAATTTAATTAATTTTGTCACTTCATTTAATACTTTCTGCTCAAGATCGCTATTATCTTCATTATTTTTTAAGCCGTCTAAAATATCTGCTACCATATGACCGACTAATACAAAATCCTTTTCTTTAAAGCCTCTAGTAGTACATGCGGGAGTACCAAGGCGAATACCTGAAGTGATAAAAGGTGAAGTTTTATCAAACGGGATAGCATTCTTATTACACGTAATCCCTGCTCTATCCAAAGAATTTGCTGCAAGCTTACCCGTGATTCCGTCTTTACACAAATTCACTAAAACAATATGATTATCGGTACCACCTGTTAATATATCATATCCTCTTTCTTGCAAGCTACTTGCTAAAGCTTTAGCGTTACTGATTACCTGCTGAATATAACTTTTATATTCAGGCTGCAAATTTTCTAAAAAAGCTACGGCTTTTGCAGCGATTATATGCATTAACGGACCACCTTGTAGTCCTGGAAATAATGCAGAATTTATTTTGTGACCTATCTCTTCATCGTTAGATAAAATTAAACCGCCTCTTGGACCTCTAAGTGTTTTATGAGTAGTAGAGGTAACAACGTGAGCGTAAGGAATAGGGCTTTGATGCTCACCTGTGGCAACAAGTCCTGCAATATGAGCAATATCTGCCATAAAGTAAGCTCCTACTTTATCCACGATTTCTCTAAATTTTGCAAAATCAATATTACGAGGATAAGCAGAAAAACCGGCTATAAGTAATTTTGGTTTATGCAAATCCGCTAAGCGTTCAATCTCATCATAATCGATTAAATAAGTCTCTTTATTTACGCTATAAGAAACAGCATTAAACCATTTACCGGACATATTAGGAGCTGCACCGTGCGTTAGATGCCCACCGCTATCTAAGGACATACCAAGAACCGTATCACCCGGCTGTAATAAAGCAAGATATACAGCCTGATTTGCTTGTGATCCTGAATGAGGTTGGACATTTGCATATTTGCAGTTAAAGAGTTTTTTTACTCGTTCTATAGCTAAATTTTCAGCTTTATCTACTTCCTCGCAACCGTTATAGAATCGCTTACTTGGGTATCCTTCGGCATATTTGTTAGTCAGAAGCGACCCTTGAGCTTCAAACACAGCAGGACTTACAAAATTTTCTGATGCAATAAGCTCGATTACGCTACTTTGACGTAGCTTTTCATGCTTTATTATTTCATTAATCTCTTTATCCGTTTCGTGTAAATTATTATTAAAAATATTCATTCATCCTCATATTTTTTTGGTTTTGTTGTGTGGATATCTAATCGTCATTGCGAGAAAAAATTGAAAATTTTGACGAAGCAATCTCATACCAAAATCCTAAGATTGCCACGCAGCCTACGGCTGCTCGCAATGACGGTTATTTATAAAATTAATCGCAATCTCAAGCCCCCGTCCATCTATTGAATGAGCAAGAGACGTTAATTTATGTCCGCTATGCTCTATATGCAGCTTAGATAAATAGTTTGAAGCATTATACATCTCGCTAACACCGACCACCTCATCTAATTCCCCATGAATCAAGCATATAGGAGTAAGCTTATTATTAACTTCCATAGGTGGAATTAATGCACCCGAAAAACCTATAGTACAGAAAAACGGCTCTTTTTGAACTAGTGTTAAATATAACCCTATCATCGTACCTTGAGAAAAGCCAATAATGATAGTATCTTTGTTGGTTAGATTTAACTCGTCCTGCTTTTGCTTTATTATATCTTCAACCTTAGAAATATTATTTGCAATTAGCTTTGCCATAATATGCGGGCCGCGGTCTTGCAAACTAAACCATTGTCTACCATAAGGCATCATATCATAAGCCTCGATACCATGCGGGGAAATAAAATGACAATTGGGTAAATAATTTTTGATATAAGGCACAAGTCCTATTAAATCATGTCCGTCCGAGCCGACACCGTGCAGTAATACTACTAGCTTCTTCGGCGGCTGCTCTTTACTTTCTACTTCGGGGTATTCTAAATATTTGCTCATGTTTTTATATGTTTATGTACTTAAAATATTAAGGTTGAGTAGTAGTATACGAAGGTCAATTTCAAAAAGAGCAAGGAGTCTGCAAGGCGAGGAGCGTATACTGAATACGTGAGCACCGCAGAACTTGCTAGACGACTACGCCAATTTTTGAAATTCACCGAGTATACGCTTTCAACATCTTCTCAAGTTCTCCACTTTGATATAACTCTCTAGCAATATCACACCCGCCGACTAATTCTCCGTTAATGTATAATTGTGGGAATGTCGGCCAGTCGCTAAATTTTTTTAAATCTTCACGTAATTCAGCATCAAAAAGTACATTAATATCACGAAATTCTACACCTAATTTATTCAAAATAGCTACTACGGTTCCTGAAAATCCGCATGCAGGCGACTTTTTAGTACCTTTCATGAACAATACTACTTTATTATTTTTTATTTCATTTTCTATAAATTTAAAATTTTTATTTTCTAGCATTTTAAGACTCAATAATTTATCTTCTAAAATACACTTTCTATAGCAATATATGCAAGCACAAATAGTTAATAAAATTTTTGAGATTTTTAGCAAGAATAATCCAAATCCGAAAACCGAATTAATATATAAGAATGATTTTACCTTATTAGTAGCGGTAATATTATCTGCTCAAGCCACCGATATATCAGTAAATTTAGCAACTAAATCTTTATTTGAAACTTATGATACACCAGAAAAAATTTTAGAACTCGGCGAAGAAGGACTTAAAAAATATATAAAATCTATCGGACTATTTAACAACAAAGCAAAAAATATTATCGCATTATGTAAAATATTGATAAGCAATTATCAAGCTTCAGTACCGAATGATTTTAAGGCATTAATTAAACTACCGGGCGTTGGCAGAAAAACTGCTAATGTTGTACTAAATTGCTTATTCGGCATGCCTACAATGGCAGTTGATACGCATGTCTTTAGATTAGCCAAAAGAATCGGGCTTGCTAAAGGCGGTACTCCTGAAATAGTAGAAAAAGAGCTACTGCAGATTATCGATAAAAAATGGCTAAAGCATGCCCATCACTGGCTAATTCTGCACGGCAGATATATATGCAAAGCTAAAAAACCCGATTGCGAAATCTGCCCTATTAAAGAGTATTGCGATTATTATTTTAACCTTAAATAAGAGTTATAGTAAATCTTATAAATTACCAATTATTTCTGAATAATCTTCATGTTCTATAGCATTAGGTTTAGGATCAAGTGTTGCTAATGTTTCTAAATGACAAGTAACGAACGGTGCACCTTTTACCTTGCCCCCTGAATAGATACAGATGTTTGCAAAACCAAGCGAATTCTCCTTCCATTTGTGCACTAGTTAATTCATGTAATATATTACAGTTTTTATCATAAAGACTAAATAAAGTTTTGTCATTATCCTCAATAAGTTTTATAGGGGTTTGTTTATTATCTAAATTTTCTTGCTGATGTCCTATATATATTTTATCTAAAACTCCTTTTTTCTCATATTCTTTAAAAATTATTTGTGTCATTTCCTTTACCGGTACAGTAATCATATATTCTTTTTTATTAGAATAAATATCTTTGGCATAGGCGGCAATAAAACTATGAAGTTTAACTGCAAGATTTTTATGTTTTATAATAAAAGGTTTTTCTTGATATATTGGAAGTCTTGCTATACCAGAATGCGAAATAAAGCTTGAATTTTGAGAAGTCAGCATGGTTATAAACATCTCTATAGATGAAGTATCACGCGAGTCATATTTTATTGGAAACAAAGGCTACATAATACATCGGTTAAGCCTTGATCATGATAATCTAAGCTAGCGGAAAAGGCATACTTCCCCTTATCAAAAATTTTTATCACCAGATCATTGCCTTGATAAGAACTTTGAAAGCTACTCTGCTTACCCAAAAAATCTTGCCAAGCAGACATATTCGCTCCGTTGACTTTTACCATATAAAAATGTAAATCATCTTCCTGTTTATAATGATGAATTTCTGAATTTACTTTTTGTATTTGTGTCTCTTGTAACTTTTTAAAAATACCCTGTAAATCAGAATATTGTTTATCTATTTTACTGAAATTATACTTAGAACCAAGCTGTAAAGCTCGCCCATATTGCATTTCGATTCCATCCGGGGTTTTAGCTTCTTTACACACAGCTTTTATAAATTGACTTAACTGTTCTTCATCTTTAGTAAAATTATTTTTTTAAATCTCTCTAAGAATTTTTTTAATAAAGCCTCTTTTCTGCGATCTGTCATATTAACATCAGTATGATTAGTAATATTTATGCCTGTTTTTAATCTTAAATTCAAAATATCTTCCATATATCTATAGAAGGTATAAATTTCTATAGTTTGGGGCTTAAAAGATGAATTATCATTTAATTGCAAAATAAAATCATTTACTTCTTTCCAATGTTCATAAGTTGATATATCAAGAGCGATAATTGTATCCTTTACTATATAAGGACTTTGCAGAAAATTAAAAATCTCTTGTAAGCTTATTCCCTCTAAATTTGTACAATCTAAGACACCGTCTTGCATAAAATATAGTGCTTCTTTCAATTGATCATTGATTTCTTTCATTTTATAAATACTTTTAAATATTAATTCTTAAAGAAATACTAAAAATTAATATTTTATCAACAAAATATCTTATGTGATTATAAAGATACGGCTAAGTGATGTGTACAAATACTTTAAATTTTAATATATTTTCAAGTTGACAATTTTTTACTTACTTCATAATATCTCAGCTCAATTTGATAAAGGTAAAATGTATGCGTTTAGCACTTATAACTTCTATATTAGTAGCTGTAGCTCTCTTAACAAGTGCTTGTAATACAATGCAAGGTGCAGGTCAAGATATGCAGGCAGCCGGTAAAAAACTTAAAGATTCGGCAGAAAGCAATAAGCCTCAAAAAGGTTGCGGCTGTCCTTACAGCTCAGCTAACTAAATATACTGTTTTTTATAATGGGTCGTCTGCCGATTCTTCATTTACTCGGAGTATATATCGCAAACGACTTTTTATTTTTCCGCCTTATCGATTTCCGCTTTTAGCTTTTCTATTTCTTCTTTTAAAAGTTTAGTATATTTAATTATTGTTTCTAGAGGCTCTTTATCAATTAGCATTTCTTTTGCTATTTCAATATTTCTTCTAGCTTCGCCTTCAGCTCTTCCTGCCTCTTTCATCTTTTTAAAAGCACTAGTTTCAATTCTAAGCCACTCTAAACGATTTTCATATTCCTCTCTTTCTGCATCATTTAAATTTATTACCTCAAGCACGGTTAATGCTTTTTTCAATACATCATTATCCAATTCTTTCGGTAAATTATCTTTATTTAATAAATCATTACGTGTTAAAAATGCTAGCCATATATCTAAAGCATTTTTAACTTTCTTGACGACATCAGATAACTCCTCCTTAGGATTCTTAGCAAATTTATTAAGCTCTATCGTATGTAACTCTATATCTTTAAAATATACTAAACCACTTTTTATTTCCTTTAACTGAAAAGAATTATGATATTCATCTGTATCTGTAATACTGGTAAAGTTAAGTATGTGTATCCCTATTGTTTTATTTAATGCCGCATAATCTGATCCCTCTTTCAGTTGCTCCGTATACATTTTTGCCCAGTAATACAAAGCTCTTTTATCGTAATCCGCTTCATCGGTTACTTGGATTTCGATATTATACCTTTTACTGCTTTCACTTTTGGCTTTTATATCAAGTATAGATAGTTTATCGGCTTTAAAATTCTTTGGATTATACGGATTTAAGTAATGTTACTTCTACAATCTGATCTTTCTCACTTACTATCGCATTAATAAGCGATATCAATAAATCTTTATTCTCTTCTACTCCAAAGATTTTTTTAAACGCTAAATCTACTCTAGGATTAACTTTTGACATATTATTATGTTACTGAATGTGATTTTCTCTTTATTTTAGCATATTCTGAGGTAAATATCTACTATAAATTTATATTAAATCTTTTGCTTATTCACTAATCTATATATCTCTTTTTTACTATAAACATCTTTGAATTTGTCATAAACAAGTTCGGTAGTAGTTTTGCTACTTAAGTTTTTACTTAAGCAAAGTTCTATAAATTTTTCTAAATTTTTGTGTTGGTTTTGTTCCTGTATATTTCCTGCAATCAACAATACTATCTCACCTTTTAAAATATTATTTTGATAGAACTTTATTATTTCATCTATATCCCCTGTTTTTATTTCTTGATACAGTTTAGTTAACTCACGAGCTACACATATTTCTCGGTTTCCTAATATTTCCTTAGCTACCGATAAAGTATTTATCAAACGAGGGGCCGTTTCAAAAAAAATCAAAGTAGCCTTAAGATTTACTAGTTCAGAAAAAATCTTTTTCTTACTTTCTATAGTTTTAGGTAAAAACCCGTGAAATAAAAATCGATCAGTAGGAAGAGCCGATAAAGTTAGAGCAGTAACCGGTGCAGATACTCCCGGTACTACGTCTATATAACAATTAAGATTGCGTATACCTCTAACTAACTTATAGCCGGGATCGGAAATTAAAGGAGTCCCTGCATCAGAAATTAAGCTTATTATATTGCCCGATCTTATTAAACTTATGATATTTTCTCTATCTTTCTCGTCACTATGATCATTATAAATTTGTAATTTTGTATGAATGTCATGTTTTGCTAGCAATTTTTGTGATATTCTAGTATCCTCGCATAAGATAATATCCGAATTTTTTAAAGTCGATATAGCACGAAGCGTTATATCTTCAAAATTACCGATCGGTGTTGAAACAATATATAATCCCGGTTTGGAAAGATATCTAATCATAGTTTTTTAATTTTTAAGTAACATTATGGCTAGTATAAAACATAAACTACGAATCGTTCTATTATTTTTTTGCTTTATATATTTAACGTCCTGTCAAACTCCTAAAGCAGAACCTATAAGTTTTCCTAAAAAAGAACAAACAGAAATTGAGATTGCAATTTTAATGCCAAATCAGGGTCCTGATAGTATTGTCGGGAAACAATATAAAGATTTAATTAAAATGGGACTTAACGACGGAACCAAATCTTACATACATGTTACTTCTTACGATGGTTCAGACGAAAAAAACGTTTTAGCCGCTATGGATAAAATAGTAGCACGTAAAACTAAGATTATTTTAGGTCCTTTATATTCTAACTTTACCTCTCTAATAGCAGAAAAAGCAAAGGCAAATGATATTATTATAATAACTATGTCAAATAATCCGGCTCTTGCAGAAGATAAATTATTTGTATTCGGTCATGCACCTTTAAAACAACTGATACGTATCATTAATTATTACGCAAGTAACGACCATAAAGATTTTATGGCATTATTACCTAAAGGGAAGCATTCGCAAACTATTAGTCAAGTAATGCAAAATATATTGATTCAGAACAATGCATCATTATCACGCACTGAATTTTATGAGGATAATCCTGAATCTATAGCAAAAGCCGCAAGAAATATTTCAGACAATACCGATATTATAAATGAACGTAGCGACACGACAAAACCGGTTATTTATCTATCAGATGATCCAAAAAATTTAAACCTACTCGCTGAGAGTATTCGTAAATATAATTTAGATAAAAAGGCTATTTTAATTGGTGATAATCGTATTGATATCGATTACCCTGAAAATATCGATATTAGCTTTACTGGCTCTTTAAATTTACTCAATAGCAACGTTCCGGATAGGGCAAAAGACTTAGGTATTAACCATATAGGCTTCATGCATCTTCTTTCTTATGATTTAGGACGTATGACTGCAAACTATATAGGCAATGAATTTGCATCTGAAAGGTTTTTAAATAGAATGAACAGTAGACAACCTTATATAGGTTTATCCGGTAATATTTATTTCATCGATGGAGTAGCTCAGAGACGATATGATATTATTAGGAAAGAGAATGGGATATATTCTACTGTTTCAGGAAATTAGGACGTTGTTGTATCTTAGTCACTCAGTGACCTGACCATGTGTTGTCCGAACGTTCAGGATGTCATTCCCGCGGAAGCGGGAATCCAGAGTAAAGCGAAATAAATCGAGCTTTTCAAAAAAGCTTTAAAGTACTGGATTCCCGCTTCCGCGGGAATGACATTGAGTAGGTTTTTCAAGCCATGCAACAAGGCTGGTCAAACCACGGGATGACAAAGGGACACTAAAGATTAATTATTTATTTTTATCATTATCACTACCGTCGTCTTTCATGCCGTCTTTAAAAGCTTTAAGACCTTTAGCAAGATCGGACATGACTTGCGGTAATTTGCCAGCACCGAATAATACAAAAATAATTAATAAAACTATTAATAAATGGCTAAAGCTCATTCCCATGATATTTTTGCTGTATAAGTTAAAATTTAATTATATAAGATATTATAGCTCTAATCTAGGATAAAATAATTAAAGAAATGTTTACTAAAAAACAATTTTCAGAATTTTTTGCTACTTTTTTTTATATCGGAAAAATAAAATACTGCCCAGGCACTTTTGGATCGATTGCTGCTTTCCCTCTAACTTATTTCTTAATATATTTTATTGTTAATAACAAAATAATCATTCCTTTCTTAAGTCTTACTCTCGGTGAAGCTCAACTTGTCAGTATATTTATTATAAGCTTTAGCCTATGTTTGATACTCTTAATACTCGGCACTTATTTTACTAAAATATATTTAAATTATACAAATTCAGAAGACCCTAAAGAAGTGGTCATTGATGAAGTAGTAGGGCAAATGCTAACTATTGTTTTAGTATTTTTTTCCGCTTTATTTGCTAATGAATCGTATTTAATTAAATATTTTAGTCCGCTAACAATAAATATTATATTACTTTTCGTATTACCTTTTTGTCTATTCCGATTTTTTGATATAGTAAAGCCCTGGCCTATTAATTGGTTGGACAAAAATATTAAGGGCAGTATCGGCGTTATGCTTGATGATTTGCTAGCCGCAATATTTGCTGCGGTAACTCAATACGCAATTATATTTGTGTTAATAGATATTCGACAATAGATTTGCTATAAAAAAAGATCATTGACTAATTTCTAATATAATAATATGATACGGTAAATATTTATAAATTTTTAAAGAGATAGTTTTCATGTTCGCAGTTATAAAAGCAGGTGGAAAACAATATAAAGTAGACAGAAATAGTATTATTAAAGTCGAAAAAATTGATGGAGAACTTGGCTCTAAAATTCAGTTTGATCAAATTTTAATGATTGGCGAATACTCAAAGCCTTCTTTTATTGGGACTCCAATAGTTAAAGGGGCTATCGTTACGGCTGAAATTACTAACCAACTTAAAGATAATAAAATTATAGTCTTTAAGAAAAAGCGTAGAAAAAATTATCGTCGTAAAGCCGGTCATCGTCAAGAATTGACAGAATTAAAAATATTAGATATTATCAAACAATAATAATAACTTAAAAGGAATTATAAAATGGCAACAAAAAAAGCCGGTGGTAGTTCTAGAAACGGAAGAGACTCGGCCGGTCGAAGGCTGGGAGTTAAAAAAGCCGATGGGCAATATGTAATACCCGGTAATATTATAGTTAGACAACGCGGCACAAAAATTCATCCTGGAACAAATGTAGGGCTTGGCAAAGATCATACAATATTTGCTTTGATAGAAGGTAGAGTAGAATTTTTAACTAAGCGAAATCATAAAATCGTGAATGTTAAAGAAATTGCCAGTGCTTAAGTATTGCGGTTTGATCTACTAGTGTTACGTGGAACGGAAAATGCTTTTTATGGCATTGTTGCGTTGATTGGTAAAATCCACTTGGTCACCCCGTGGCTTGACCACAGGGTCCGTAAAAACAATTTAAAGTACTAATATTATTAGTATTTTAAGCTGGATCCCGCGATCAAGTCGCGAGATGACAATTGAAAACCGTTCCACACAATAATGTCTGTAAGTGAGCTAGATGACAACAGACGGAAATTAATTATATAACATAATATTCTATTAGGCTTTCTTTACTTATGGCCTTAATAATTCAAAAGTTCGGTGGCACTTCCGTTGCAAATATTGATAGAATAAAAAAAATCGTTCCTATCATAAAAACCGAAATAGCTAAAAATAACCAAGTAATTGTAGTAGTTTCGGCTATGGCAGGTGTTACTAATCAACTTGTCACATTGTGTAATGAAGTATCAAGCCTTAACAACATTTCTCAATTTGCAGAATATGATGTAGCACTTTCTAGCGGTGAAATAGTCACTGCTTCATTACTAGCGCTCGCTCTTCAAGAAGAAGACATAAAGGCGCGATCATTTCTAGCTTGGCAATTACCGATGCTCACCGATAATAATCATAGTAAAGCTTTAGTAGAATCAATTACTACAGATTTACTAGAAAAATATTTACAGTTAAATACCGTTCCTATAATAGCCGGTTTTCAAGGAATTAACAAATCCAATAGATTAACTACTTTGGGCAGAGGAGGATCTGATACTACTGCCGCCTTAATCGCTGCAGCTATGAAAGCCGATAGATGTGATATTTATACCGATGTAGAGGGAATATTTACTACTGATCCAAGAATTATTCCCAATGCCAAGAAGATAAAAGAAATAGATTTTTTAGAAATGTTAGAACTAGCATCAAGTGGAGCAAAAGTACTACACCCTAGAGCCGGAGCGTTAGTAATGCGGTATAAAATAGATATGCGTGTGCTGTCAACATTTTCACCGGATACAGAAGGTACGTTAATCACTGCAAAGGATAAAAATATGGAGAATGGGATTATTAACAGCATTACTTCTAATAAAAATTTATTAAAAATATCTGTAAAGAGCATTTCTTTAAGTTTTTTGCAGGTTGCAAATATGATTACACAAAATAATAATCATATTGAGTTTATGCAAGAGATAAAAAATAATGAAGAATATAGTTTTATTACAAATTTAACCGATAAAAATAATTTACAAGCTTCACTGACTAATTTAAAAGATGATAAGCAGATACAAGATTTTACTTTTGATACCGAAATTGCTACAATCTCTCTTATTGGTTATGGGATTAAAAATGATTGTAAATTACTTGAAACGATATTATCAAAGTTAACGAACGATAATATAAATGTTCACATGATACAATTATCAGAAGTTAAAATTACCTTATTCATAAATGATCAAGATGCAGAAAAAACAATTTTTAATTTATATAATCTCTTAGATTCTGCATCTGAAATTTAATTTATAGTAAAAGAAGTGGAACAGACATGGCTCCTACTACAGAAAAATTTTATAATTTGTGACAAAAAAAGTTAAAATAGATTAATTTCAATTTCATATATAAGACCTAAATACTTAATTCAATAGTTTAAATTTATTATTTTCATTATAATTATCTTCTATTTACTATCTATTAGTTATATATTAATAAATAAGTCTAAGAGACTATCTATGAAGTTATTTTAACTCTCAATTTTTAGGAGTAAATTTTACAGGAAAAAATAATGAGCGAAGATATAAGGTCAAAAGAAAGATTTAATCAGATTAACGATATATCAGAAACAAATAAAGACGATCCAGAAGAAATTAGAAATAATTTTAAAAAATTTGTACTGAATATATTAGAAACAGACAATATAACCCCGTATAAGTTAAGTGAAAAAACAGGTACTCATGAAACAGCGTGGAAAAATTTTCTAGATGGTCGTACAAAAATGCCTGATATGGGAGCAATTGTTGCTCTTGCAGATTATAAAAATGTTCCACTAGATGAAGTAATAGGCAGAGATATAAATAAAGCAAAAAAGATAACGGTAGAAATAAAACAAACTCCGGAAATATCGGCATCTATAGCTAAACTACCAAAAGATATACTTCAAGAAGCCATGTTGATAGGAGAAAAAACTAGAGGATTTATTCATAAACCAACAAATAAAAAGACAAAATCTTTTGCTGAACAAGTTAAAAGCTCTAATAAACCGAAAGGAAGGTCTATCTAAATAAAAATATGTTTTTCAATATTGAGCCTAATATAAAACTTAAAACCTTACTTGATATTCTAAAATGGAAAATAACTTCAAAACGACCAAAATGGCCGACAGCACTGCCGCTTACTCCCACTGATATTCCACCACAAAAAATAACTAGAAGAAAAAATACACAGCTAAATCTCGATCGCTTCAGACAAGATGAATTTAAGGACGAGTCTGCACAGTGTACATTAGTACGTGACTACAGACGAGTTCCACGAAATTCATTAGTATCAAGCGATCGAGATGACGCTGTACGAGTAGCCTACGTAGAGCATGTAACCTTTTGAATTCAAATAGACGGTTTAAATATCTTAACCGATCCGGTATGGTCGGAGCAGGTTAGTCCTTTTACTTTTGCAGGACCAAAGAGAGTGGTAAAACCCGGTATTAATTTTACCGATTTACCTAAAATAAATGTTATATTAATAAGCCATAATCACTATGACCATTTAGACATCAGAACAATATAAGCCTAAGATTATTACACCGCTAATTAATGACGTAATAAATCAAAAAACATATTACCGATGCAGAAATTGTTACCTTATGGTGGGGAGAGTCATATAAAGAACAAGAAATACAGCTAAATTCAAAAAGTTTCCAAGAAGATGAAATTAAAGACGATGTAGAATTTTCTTTAGAACCGACACAGCATTGGTCGGCTAGAGGAATATTTGATAAAAATAAAGCATTATGGGGAACTTTGATCATTAAAACTAAGATAGGAGATATTTGTTTTATAGGTGATGCGGGTTATAACGATACTCTTTTTAAAGAGATCGGAAAAAAACATAATATTTTAATAAGCCTTATTCCGATAGAGGCTTATGAACCAAGATGGTTTATGAAACCGGTGCATATGCATCCTGAAGAAGCCATATTTACTCATTTGGACTTATGCGCTAAATATTTTACTATAGCTAGTCATTTTGACGTCTTGTAATTAGCTGATGAAGCATTTAATGCCGCTCCTTTGGAACTTCGACAAGCTATGAAAAAACATAATATTGATGAAAATAAGTTGATTATCCCTGAAATAGGTGAATTTTTCCTATTTGATAAAAACGATTTATAGTTTATGAACTTAAATTAAATGTGTTTTGTCTATCCATACTATATGTTTTACTGGATCCCGTGAATAAATCACGGGATGACAGAGAGGAATAATAAACCACACCAACCACCCCTGAACGACACAAAATTCAGTTTATAATGGAGATAAAAGCATATTTATTACTGAATGAAAATTGCCCATTTCTGATTTATCACGAGAAGAGAAAATAGAGCTACTAAATGGTTGTGCTTGGGGCATTTTGCATTAGTCCATAATATTCTACCACTTTTTGCTTCTACTACTCCTATAGACATAAATATATTATCTGCATTACTTACTGAACAACCCAAAGCACTCATTAAAAAGTCACGTGTACGAGCTCCATTAGTCTTTATTATTTGCACATAATTAAGTAATACAAATATATCGGCTCCTGTTTTTTCTCCTAACATTATAACAGGTTCACCTATATTTTGAGTCATTGAGAAAGCTTTTTCTTCAGATCATAATAAAGGCGTATATAAAGCAGTATAAGTATTATTATAGGAGCTACGGAAACGAGATACTAAATCATCAAGCTTTTGTGTTCTAATATCTTTGTTGTGCAATAGCTTAACTCTTAAACCATTCTTCTGCATTGCTAAAGAAATTTCTTGCTTCAACAATTCTTCCAAATGATCTTCATAGTTATATTTACGTTCTTTACAATTACCAATATCTAAAGTATATACTTCCGTTTGCATCGGTAAAACTAATATTTCCTTGTATACATAAGATAATAAAAATTATAGATTTGTGAAAAATTTTATGCATAACATTTAAAGTTAAAAAAAATACAAATAAAGATACTTACATTCATTATTTTCGTCAAGATTTATTTTTTACCTATTGCGGTTAAATAATATGGTCATAGAATAAGCAAGTACGGCAAACATGCAAAGATATAAAATCGGGAATAGGTTAAAATCAAATGATTTTATTACCTTTGCACAAATATAATTAGCAGTACCGGACATTAACATTGAACCGATATTATGTCCTAAACTTATAACACGATAGCGTTCTTTAACTACAAAAGACTTAATAACTATACTATGAGCAAGAGCATTAAAAGGTGCAACTGATGCAGCTAACATTAAACTAGCTGCAAGCCCTAAATTAGTCATTTGATATTTTACTGCTATCACAAAAAATACACTTGCTGTAATAGTACATATAAATGCGATTTTTAATACTGAATTAACTCCTAAGCGATCAGCAATAAAACCGGCAATCGGCATGCAAACAGCAAAACATATTACTATTAAGACCGAAAAAGCACTCATAATAATAACGACTGAAGGTAATACGATCGGTAAATATTGCTTCATAAAGATGATCGCAATTTGATATGTTGCTCCAAAACCTCCAGCTAAAAATATTAACCGTGCAATATTTTTCCATTGCTTTTTAATTATAGCGCTAAGTTTTTCAATAGCATCTTGGCTATAGTGTGCTTTTTTAAACTCCGGTGTTTCATCAAATTTCCGGCGATAATAAAGAGTTATTAATGCAAGTGGTAAACTTAGTAAAAACGGAATACGCCAACCCCACTCCGGCAAAATATGAGAATTAAAGAAATTAGTTGCACCGATTCCGCATAATAAACCTATTACTCCTGTACATCTAGTTATTGCCGAGGCAGTAAATCGGTATTTTGCTCCTAAATGTTCAATAACATAAATCGCTGCACCGTCATATTCCCCTCCAATAAAAATACCTTGCATGAAGCGACATAAAACTAAAATTATTGTACTCCAAATTCCTATCGAGGAATAATCAGGCAATAAACCTATTATTAAGGTAGGGATTACAATACCGATAATCGTAAAACTTAAGGCTTTTTTTCGACCGTATATATCCCCTATACGTCCAAAAATATAAGCACCCATAGGCTTTGATAAATATGCTGCTGCATAAACGGCAAAAACATTTACAAGCTTTGTTAATAGATCAGTATTGGCTGAAAAGAATTTATCAGCGATAATTGCCGCTGAAAAACCATATAAACTATAATCGTAATATTCAATAATAGTGCCTAAAAAAGCACCAAGAACTTTATTGCGTGATTTTGTTTGTTTCATTTTAAAGGTATACTGTGAGTAAACGAAAAGTAGGTAGACTAATTTGGAAAAGAGCAAGGCGTCTTGAAGCTGATAACCGCAGCGTATATACTAGTACGTGAGGATTATCAGCAAAAGACAACATAGCCAATTTTTCAAATTAAACGAGTATACATGACCGCTTTGGCCGTTACTTAAAATCCTTCAAAGACCTTTATGTAAAGGTGGACTTCATATATCTAAACTGAATTAGTATTAGACAGGGACGATGTCCTAAAAGTTAGTGGTAGTCCTAAGTTAATATTAAGCTCACGAACCAAGCAGCCAAGAGCTAATATATCACTTTCCCATTTTACGTGCAAGGTTTTCTAGGTAACCTGCTATAGTAGTTAAGGTTTCTGCGAATTTTTCTTCGTCTGGATGATTTTTTTGAAGACCGTTTTTATTAAGTTTTTCTGTTAGACTAGCTATTTCAGCTTGCGCATTAAGTGATGCCATAACTAATAATAGCTCAAAAGAGGCTGTGGGACTACCAAGTTTAATTTCCGCTATTTTATCATTCAATTTATTCGCTAAAGATAGTAATTCTTCCTCATCTCCATTATTACAATATAATTGAAAACTCTTGTTATTTAATGTTACCGTAACAATTGACATAATTATTTTTGCTGTTTTTTTATTTCTTCCAGTTCATTAATATAAATGTTAATTTGATCTAGCATTGTTATATAATTATCTTTTAATACTTTATTTTCGTTTTGTAATTTTTGAACTTCATTTTGATTATTTACAAGCATACTCAACAAATCATCGAGTTTATGTTCTACTTCTTCCATTAATTTCTTTAGACTGCTTACATAACTTGCTTCTAAAGGTAATTTGTACGTCGATCCTGTACTCGCATCCTCACGTACGTCTATGTACACTGCGGTGCCGCGTTCCGTGTCTCCTTCAAATGCCTCTTTATTAGCTTCGTTCTGTAAGCAGTCTAATATTTCATTATTCATTTTCGTTTAAGCGTTAATTATGAATGGATGACTTACAATAATAATTGATAACATTATAATAGATATAAGTACTAATTGTTTTTTATGTTTATAATTTATTAATACCGTAACTCTTTTATTATTTAATAATTTTTCGGTTTCGTTCTGTTTAGTAGCTTCTATCTGCTCTGCATTTCTATCTTTTACATTAAGATAATCCAAGTATAATTTTAAGTAACCTCTTACGTATACTTCTCCCGGTAAAACATCAAAATCACCCTCTTCTAAAGCCACTAAATATTTTTTTCTAATTTTTAAATCACTAGATACCTGATTTAAAGTTTTACCTAAATCTAACCTAATTTGCCTAAGCATTGACGACATAATTTACTCAAGTTTTTGTAAGAATATTTCAAATTTCTTGTTTGCTAAAATAATTATATTTAAGTCTATAGTTTCTTGAGCTTTAATTTCTTTAATAAAATCAAGCAAATTTCTAACTAAGTTATTATTATTATCAATCCATAAATCTAAATCAATAGTTGTTTTAGATTTATTAATTATTTTTATTAATAATCTACGTTGTTTGTCATATAAATCATCTTTTAGCGATTGAATACCTAAGCGACGCCAAAATGAATCGTTCAATTGCCTATCACAAGCTTTACGTAACCAATCAAGACTAAACATATCACTTATAACAAAATAAGCTTTTGCTATCTCTTTATTATTCCCTGAAGTCTGTTTTGTTACATATATAATGTCAAATACTGAAATTAAATTGTCAAATGTAGCGATAGTAGCAGCCAATGATTCCTCTACCCCGCTAGTGGTATAATAATTTAATTTTTCTTCAAATCTTATTTTAGTTTCTCCAACTAATAAAGTATCTACCGTTTTTCTTAAGTTTTGTGCAGGAACTCTAAACTCTTCTATAGTTTCACTAATATTAATAGGATGTTTTAAATTTTTAATAAACCACGAAATACCTCGACGCATTAATTTCGTTATTTCGGTAAACATGTCGATTTTTACATTGTAATCAATATTAGTAGGTAGCTTACTTATCGTTTCCCATATATCATCAAGATCAAAAATTTCACAAATAATGGTATATGACCTTATTATATCACAAAGAGGAGCCCCAATCTCACGCTTTACAATACTAATAAGCGGTCCTCCAAGCTGATTCATTATTTTATTTATAGTAACGGTTTTAATAATCTCATGTTTAAGTGGATGAGATAAAATTTCATTACGAAACTTTTTTTGCATCATTTCAGGAAAATAATCTATAAGATATGCATCAAAATATTTATCATGGGAAAAAGTAGAATTAATTAACTCATGATAAGCAGATCTCTTACTATATGATAGCAATATGCAAAGCTCAGGACGAGTTAATACTTCACCGCTAATAGCTCTGCTATTCAATTCTTCTGCACTAGGCAAGAATTCATTTTCCCGCTCTAATACTTTTTCTTCTTCTAAAATATCTATAAATTGACTAAGTATATTAACAGTTAAAGTAGGAGATAGTTGCATAATTGTTATTGCTTCGGTTTGCTTATAATTATCAAGTAATACTAACTCTTCAACTTGCCTTGTCATATCGTTTAGAAGTTTATTACGTTCTTCTAAAGTAATTTTGCCTGAGGTTATCGCACTACTTAAAGCAATCTTAATATTTACCTCATGATCGGAGCAATCAACACCTGCTGAATTATCAATAAAGTCAGCATTTATGCGCCCGCCTTTTTTAGCATATTCAACTCTACCTCTCTGTGATACCCCAACATTACCGCCTTCTGCTATAACTTTTGCTCTAATTTCTTCACCGTCACATCTAAGATTATCATTTGCTTTATCACCGATTTCTAAATTATTTTCCGTTTTAGCTTTGATATAAGTGCCTATTCCGCCATTCCACAATAAATCAACATCTGCTTTTAAAATAGCTTTAATTAATTCTTCCGGTGATAATTCATTATCATTTATATCAAGTAATTTTTTAATTTCTGGCGATAATTTTATTAATTTACTACTGCGTTCAAATACTTTGCCTCCTTTAGAAATAAGCTTAGAATCATAATCAGACCAATTAGAACCCTTTAAATTAAATAAACGCAAACGCTCATTAAAACTTGATAAAGGATCAGGAGTAGGATCAATAAATATATGTTTATGATTAAAGGCAGCAACTAACTTAATAGCCTCTGATCTGAGCATACCGTTACCGAACACATCTCCCGACATATCTCCTATACCTACGACGGTAATAGGGTCTTTTTGGACATCTAACCCTAAAGTTTTAAAGTGATTAGTTACGGAAATCCAAGCTCCTTTGGAAGTAATAGCCATTTTTTTATGATCGTAACCTGCAGAACCACCGGAAGCAAAAGCATCATCAAGCCAGTAATTATATTCTCTTGCCACACTATTAGCATAATCCGAAAATGAGGCTGTACCTTTATCGGCAGCAACCACTAAATAAGGATCTTCTTTATCATAAATAATAACGTCTTTTGGATGTACTACTTTACCGTCAATGATATTATCAGTTATGTCTAATAAACCTCTCAGGAAATTCTTATAGCATTCTACCACTTTTTCCATATATTCATCACGAGTAAGCCCTTCCTCAGTAAAATGAACATAAAAGCCGCCTTTAGAACCGACAGGGACAATAACGGAATTCTTAGTCATTTGTGCTTTCATAAGCCCAAGGACCTCAAGCCTATAATCTTCTGCTCTATCCGACCATCTAAGCCCTCCGCGTGATACGGGACCGCCTCTTAAATGAACAGCTTCAAAATTTCTAGAATAAACAAATGCTTCAGCAAACGGAACAGGTTTAGGTAAATCCGGTACTTTTGAAGAATCAAACTTAAATGAAAAAATATGTTTATGTGGTTGATAGTAATTTGTTCTAGTAATAGCATTAACTATACCAAGCATATTACGTAGTACTTTATCTTCACTACTCATCTCAACGGTTACTAAGTAATTATTTAGTTTATCTTTAATTACATCACAATTATTATCCGAATGTTTAGGATTAAATTTTATATCAAATAGATTTACCAACATTTTTGTATATTCGGGATGTTTAAGTAACGTTAACTGTACATAGCCTTTACCGTAACTAAATCCCGTTTGATGTAAATATCTTGTTAAAGCTTTGACGAGTTTAACTTGCTTCCAATTAAAACCGGCAAGCACTATCAATTTACTTAAAGAATCATTAGCAAGCATCCCAAGTGCCATTTTGTCTAAAGCTTCTTCAACATTTATTTTTAATTCGGTAATATTATCCTTTACAGGTACAATAGAAGTTAAGATAAAATTATATATCCAGCTTTCTTTGATTTCGCGAGCCTCCTTAATTGCAAAAGTTTGTTCATCAATTGCTTTAAAACCTAAATTTTCTATTGGCGGCAATATGTTAGAAAGTGCAAGTTTTACTTTTGGACTATATATTTTTAAGTAAAATTCCGTTTCATTTACAGAAACTAGATTAAACATACATTTTTGTGACTTACTTGCTTCCGTTAGATATTCAATATCTACTAAAGCTATTTCCGGAGAAAATTTTTGCCGATAATCTGCCGAAAAAACATTATCAAAAAGTTTTAAATTAATACCTGCTTGATATTCGCCAAATTTTTTAGAAAACTTAAAATAAAAATCTTCACTCCAACGTGTAGAGATACGATCTAAATCTTGCTGTATTATTTCTGCTTCAAAATTTATTTTATGTTCCCCTTGTGCTTCAAGCGTTACAAAAAGATAAGAAAAATTACCGGCTACTTCGGTGATATAGTTGGATAAAATTTTACTACCGAATTTTTCTGCTAAATAACAATCTATCATATTATGCATTTCAGCCGTTAAACGTTCTCGTGGCAGAAAAATTATGATATTAAGAAAAGAACTAGACCAATCATATTGAATAAATAATTTAAGCTTCTTACTCATCATACTTGAGAGCATATGTAAACACATACAATATAAATCGCCTTGATCAATTTGTATTAAAGCTTCTCTCGGTAACGACTCCATTAAAATTCTTAACTTATCGGCATTATAACCAGATAATGCAAAACCGGCTTTCTCAATTACAAAATTAAATTTTTGTCGTAGGATTGGAATATTACTTATTGAATGGTAATACATATTTGAATTATATATACCGAAAATTATACTTCCCGAAATATATTCACCCGAAGAGTCAAATTTTTTCACTAAGATATAGTCGATTAAATTATCTGAATGGATAAGCGACGCACTATTTATTTTACCGAGTATTATTAATTGATTTTGATATAAAGGATTAGCAGAACATTTTATAATATCATCAATCTCGTCTTTTACTTCTTGCCATATTTTTGCTGCTCCTATTTCATTGCTTAATTTTAAAGATTTTACTTCAAAATCAAGAGTCCCTAATAAAACCAAATTATCGTTTTGTAACCAATTTAAGAATTCTTTAGCCTCTTTAAAATGTAATTTATAATTATCAATTATATTTTTAGATAAATCTTGTAATTTTGTGAGTAATTGCGGTAAATGGCTATAGCTTTGCTCTAACTTTTCTAATCTTTCATTTATAGCCTCAGTTAAAAATGTAGTAGTTTTATCGTCAAAATTTCCTAAAATGGTTAAATGTAGTATTGATTCTGATTTTTCATCCGACACAGAATTTTCTAATATTTTTTCTAATTCTCCTTTACTATTTCGGACACAGTTTATTACCGGATGGAGTAAAAACTTAGTTTGCAAATTCATGTTTTTAAGCAGACATATGATAAAATCAACAATATGCGGCTTATTATCAAGTAATATCAAGACATTTATTGCCGGATCATTTTCGATAACTACCTTTGTTATTGCTATTTTTCTTGCTCTTGCTATCCTGTGCTTAAAAAACTTAAAGGCTTCATCTGCAAAATTTTGGAATAATTTTGCTCTATTCTCAAAATCATAATCTATCGGAATATAATTTAAAAACTTTTGAACAAAATCTATATATATGGCACTTGACTCACGTTCCTTGCTATGTTCTAGAATTTTAGTTTTATAATTCGGGATTTGACAATTTAAACGGCTAAAGTTTAAAGAGGTTGTTTTTGGGGTCATGATTTTCTTAAGTAATAATAATATGATTATTTCTGTTGTTATTATATTATATAAAATAACTTAAGCAAGAGGCATAGAAAATAAGTGGAAACGATATTTGCACAAAGCTCTGCATTCGGTAAAGCAGGCGTAGCAGTTTTTAGGATTTCTGGTCCTAAAAGTTTAGAAGTTTTACAGCTACTTACCGGTAGAAAGGACTTTAAATCGAGATTAATGTATTATCAACAAATTACAGTCCCTGAAACTAAGGAGCTAATCGATAATGTTATGGTTGTTTATTTTAAGTCACCTGGTAGCTTTACCGGGGAAGACGTAGTTGAAATTCACACGCATGGCAGTAAAGCTATATCTATAATGCTGACAAATGCATTATTAAATATAGCTGGTATTCGTTTGGCAGAAGCAGGAGAGTTTACCAAAAGAGCTTTTTTAAATAACAAATTTGATTTAACAGCAGCAGAGGGGATAGCCGATTTAATTAATGCCGAAACTATAATGCAGCATAAGCAAGCAATTAGACAAGCAAGCGGCAAACTTGAAGCATTATATAATAATTGGCGTAGTCAGCTTTTAAAAATTATCTCTCTGCTTGAAGCTTATATAGATTTCCCGGATGAAGATATACCTGATACCGTCCTTAATGAAGTTACTAATACTCATACAATTCTTGTAAATACAATATCGGAATATCTTAATGATAACAGAAAAGGAGAATTACTACGAAGTGGTCTTAAGCTTGCAATTATCGGTCCGCCAAACGTTGGTAAGTCTAGCTTACTAAACTTCTTAATGCAGAGAGATATAGCGATTGTCTCAAATATTGCAGGAACTACTAGAGATATAATTGAGGGACATTTAGACATTGGCGGCTATCCTATTATTTTACAGGATACAGCAGGTATAAGAGAAGAAAGTAGTGACATTATCGAGCAGGAAGGTATAAAACGAGCTATAAATTCAGCTAAAACAGCAGATATTAAAATTATAATGTTTGATGCCGAAAAATTAGACTCCTCTATAAATGAAGATATTATTAATTTAATTGATGAAAATACTATCACAATAATTAATAAAATTGATTTAATCGAAGCTAGTAAAATCTTTTCTATTGAAAATAAATATAAATGCTTAAGAGTTTCAGTAAAAAATAATATTGCTCTTTCAAGTATATTAAAAAATATTGAAAACATTGCCGAAAACATGGCAGGATTTACCGAAACTCCTTATATAACAAATCAGCGTCATCGTAACTATTTACAACAAGCTCTCTCACATTTAACGGCTTTTAGCTTAGATAATGATTTAGTTCTAGCAACTGAAGATATTAGAATGACAGCACGCTGCATCGGTGCAATTACGGGTGTTATCAACGTAGAAGAAATACTAGGCGAGATCTTTAAAAATTTCTGCATAGGTAAGTAATATTGTATAGCACGTTCTATGTCATCCCCGCAAGGTATCATTGCATGGACACCAAATCATCATTGCGAGCGACTGTAAGGAGCGTGGCAACCTCATGAAACAGTAGATTTCTTGCATAAACTCCTTCTAAAGATAATTTGTACGTCAACCCGGTACTCGCATCCGTTTCCTGTAAATTCCTTTTATAAGATAGGTTATGCAAGAAGTCTAGTACAAAATGATTGCCACGTCGAGGCTTTATCTCTCATCGCAATGACGAAAAAACGAAACATTACAGCATAACAATCATTTTTCTCAAATCTTTCCATATATTAATTTATTTTAACTTTATCTTGACAAAAACATTAACATACTTTAGAAACCACGTTTTATTAATTAAAGAAGTAACATTATGGTATCTATATTAAATATAAATTTTAAATGTGTTATGCCTATATTTAGCAATGAAATAGTAAGCCGTTTACCGGGTAATATAAGCCACATCATTCATAAATTAAGCAATACTATATTTTCATCAGTATATAGTACTGTTGAAGGAGCTTTTAAAAAAGGTTATATAGTGGATCATACACAGTGTAATTGGAAAAACATTGAACAATCTTTCAATGAGTCCCCAAATGATTTTTCAATACTACACCAAGAGTGCAACAATGGTTTAAATATTCCAATAAATAATATTTTTATCGATGCTGAAAATAATCCTCATATACTTTTACAACAAACCGTAACACCTAATCAAAACGGTACGGTTAGTATTCTTAGTCAACTTTATAAAGTAACGAATGATTATATATTCTCTCAAGGCAATATTACCGAAACTAGCGGAGCTGATTTCTTAGGTTTAAACGAATGCACTAAAGAAGAAGCTATGAGTGCTTTACAAAACTATAACGCTTATAAAGAAACTTTAATCCCTCGTGAATCGTTTATAAATACTCTTAAAAATACTCTAAATCACTTAGGTCTTTCTTTAGATAATGTCTCTCCTACAGAAATAGGTAAAGATATTTTAGATCAACTCGGTAAAGCTTACACTGACCCTACTACAGAAAGACCTAACGATGATACAAATGACGGTGGATATAGCGGTGTTTATATAGCTGGAGTAGCATTAGGAACATTAGCTGTAGGTACGATCTTAGGGTATTGCATTAAATATGGATGGGATTGGTATAAGGGAAGAAATATAAAAAATGAAACTTTAGATTTAGTAATGAAGAATAAAGAATTAAAATTTGTAGAACTACTACATGAAAATTTTAAGAAGAATGCAGTTATATTCGATGAAGTTATAAAAATAAATAATTTACATGATATTATAAAACTAGCAAAATCTATTAAGGAATATGAATTCTCAATACTACCACTAACTAATTTAAATAATGAAATTGTAAAATTAAATTCCCCATCCGCTATAGCAATAAACTTAGATTCTTCAAGCGGAATATTGCATGAAATATGTAAGAGTCTTGGCGGTGATGATAGTTTTCAGACTATCAACAACTTTGCACGCTTAATAACAATTATACGAACAGCAAATCCCAAGTCTGAAGAATATAAAGAAAGCATTATAGAAATATTTGAGATATTTAACCATAATTACACAGATATTGACTATCCAAATTGCGAAATACCGTTATTAGCCGATGTATCATCACCATATAACTCCTTAGGTATAGAAGTATAGAACGTTGTTAGTACCATAACAAACCATAATTTACTTTTTGAAAATTATATATAAAATGATGCTTAGAGTAGCAAAGTGCTATTTCGGGGTGTCGAAACCTCTGCCAAAAGTGAGAACCTTTCTTACACAACTGATGCAATCCTCGACTTCACGGTCGGGGTTATAATAGTTATGTCCAAGGTTTAAAGCTTAAGCTTAGAACCTAAAGGCTATTATGGCTATCGTTGATGGTTTTCTTACTCTCCCAACCACCAAGAGTTTATTTCTCTTCGGTGGTTGAAACCTGAGTAGTTTAAGTTTAATCAATCGGGAACAAATATGTCTGACCACAATACTAAAACCATCTCAAGACTCATCATAGAATTTATTTTAAATGAAAATAAAAAAACCTAAGAGCCAAGATAGCAGATTTACTAGAAAGACCTATAACAAAAAGCGATATCGAAAGAATAGAACAACGCTTAGCAGGATTAGAAAAAATATTTAGTAATGATTTATAGCCTTGAAAATATCATCATCTCATTTTATTAACTACCTACTATAAAAATAAGCACTAAGATCATTATTAACCATTATGGTAAATAGTAAATAGTACAAAAATAGCAAAAGACGGTAAGGTTTCTATACCAGTTTCATCATATTAATGTAGAGAGGTAGATGCTTTAAAAGGAGGAAGAACATACATAATCACACCCGCCAATATTAGCATGATTATTCCTAGAATAATACCTACTATATTAAATGCATTTATAAAAGTAATATTAACCTCTTTAATTAATTCGTGAGCACATGAAGGTGGTAGTTGTTGAGCAATAATTATTCCTTCACCGATTGAGTCATGAACTATTTCTGCCATTGATACAGAAACACCGTGAGGAATTACTAGATTGTTACTATATATAAAAGATGTAATACTCACAATAACAGCTATACCTAATACATTACCTAATTCATATGCTGTTTCTTGTAATGCTGCTGCACCTCCGGATCTCTCTGCCGGTACTGCATTCATCATAACTGTTACGGTGTAGAGAGGCATAGACTACTGCCTATACCAAGCAATCCAAGATATATAATATAGTATTCGATAATAAATCTCTATAGTCTCATATACTAGGTAAAATCAATGATATAGTAGTAAAAGCCCACTAAACATTATTACACGTGCGATAAATCGTGTGAGTAAATATGGCATAACTAAAGATGCAATTAAAGCAAAAACTGCTGCAGGCAACATATAAATACCTGCATACAAAGGACTTAACCCTTTGATAAACTGTAACCATAAGGACATAAGATACATTATGGATCCTAAGACACACGTAATCAGCAAATAAACTATTACTCCTATAATAAAATTGCTAATTAAGAATAAACGCATATCCACTAACGGATCATCACTTTTAAGTTGGTGTAAGGAAATATTATTAGTAACACAATGCCAATTAATAGCATTCCGCCGGATGCTAGATTCATAATACAGTATTTAGCCAACATCTTAATGCCTTGAACTAAAGCTGTCATCCCAAAAAACGATTGAAATACTCCTATCCAATCCCATGGGTTCATTACTAGGATCAGATGATTCAGGAATCCAAACTATACCAAAAGCAATAATTACTAATGCAATAGGTGCATTTATAAAAAATGCAAATTGCCAACTTAAAAGCTCAACCAATACTCCTCCTAGTACTGGTCCTATAGCTGTTCCTACGGTTGCCATTATTCCCCACACGGATATTGCGATCATACGTTCATGTGTATTATAAAGTGGAAGGCATCATCACTAATCCTCCTAACCCAAGTAAAGCACGACATAGTACTAATCCCCATGAGCTATCAAATACATAAACTAACATTGAAGCGATGGAAAAAACTAAAAACCCCCAAAGTAATAATCTTTTACGACCAAATCTATCTACTAATGCACCTGCGGTAATGAGAAGACCTGATAATACTAATGCATATGTATTGATTATCCATAATTGTTGTAAATTAGATGGTTTTAAATCAAGGATTATAGTAGGCATAACAGCATGCAAGACTGTAGCATCCATCGATACCAAAAGTAAGCAAATGCTTAAAATAATTAAAATATGCCATCTAAATTTATAAGATATAGATGATGAATTATCTTTAGCGATATATTCAGTTTGCGGAAATTGTGATACCATATGTAATAAGTTATTTAATAAGGGTTTTACTAAATCTATCTTTTTCGAGAACTATGGGACTGTTAACAAGTAATTTAATTAGCTTTAAAATTTATTTTGTTAATAGTCCTAGGTTAATTCAGTTGGTAACATAGTAAGCAAGTCCAAATCAATTAACCATAACACAAGTAAATTTAACATCTAAGCATCACCTAGTATGGAAGTCAAGATTTAATCTTACAAGCACAATAACATAAATAAAATTTGATTTTTCTTTCTCAAGCTTATATTTTAATTGGTAAGTTTATAATATGGAAATTTATGTCAAATACAGATAAGGAAAGAGCCATTGCCGCAGCACTCGCACAAATTGAAAAAAGCTACGGTAAAGGTTCGGTAATGAAACTAGGGCAGCGTCCGCATGTTGATATAGAAGCCGTATCGACCGGCTCACTTGGTCTAGATATAGCTCTTGGAATCGGCGGTGTTCCCAAAGGTAGAATCATCGAGATTTTTGGTCCTGAAAGCTCAGGTAAAACCACTCTAACATTGCATTTAATTGCAGAAGCTCAAAAAAAGGGGGGTACATGTGCTTTTATTGATGCCGAGCATGCATTAGACCCTGCTTATGCTAAAAAATTAGGCGTAAATATTGATGAGCTTATTATTTCACAGCCTGATACAGGTGAACAAGCCCTAGAAATTGCCGATACGTTAATTCGCTCCAGCGGTATTGATATGATAATAATAGATAGTGTTGCGGCTTTAGTACCGAAATCAGAGATTGAGGGCGAAATGGGTGATGCTCAAATGGCTTCTCAAGCAAGGTTAATGAGCCAAGCTTTGCGTAAACTTACTGCATCAATTAATCGCACCAATTGTATTACTGTTTTCATCAATCAAATCAGAATGAAAATAGGTGTGATGTTCGGTAGTCCTGAAACTACGACAGGCGGTAATGCCTTAAAATTCTATGCTTCTGTTAGGATCGATATAAGAAGAATCGGCTCCATTAAAGATAAAGAAGAAGTAATAGGCAGCCAAACCAAAGTAAAAGTAGTCAAAAACAAAGTATCTCCTCCATTTAAAACTGCAGATTTTGATATAATGTACGGTTCAGGTATTTCAAAAGAAGGCGAGATAATCGACCTTGGAGTTAAGCTTGATATTGTTGAGAAATCCGGCTCTTGGTTTTCCTACAAGAACGTACGCATAGGTCAAGGGCGTGAAAACGTCAAACAATATTTAAAAGAACATCCACAAATTTCCAACGAAATTGAGAAAATAATACGTGAAAAATCGTTAAAAATTACTAATATAAATCTTGATCAAACGGAGGAAGAAAATGATTGATTTAACAGGTAAAACTTCCTTAATTACGGGAGCTTCAGGAGGCATAGGCGGAGCTATAGCGAGGTTACTGCACAAACTCGGAAGCCATGTAATTATTAGCGGTAGTAATGAGGAAAAATTAAAATCCCTTGGAAAGGTTGTAAAAGATAATTATACGATAGAAGTATGTAATCTTGCCGATAAGGAAGAATGTAGCAATTTAATATCTAAAGCATCAAAGTTAGATATTTTAGTATGTAATGCCGGTATTACTAGCGATACGTTAGCAATTAGAATGAAAGATGAAGATTTTGACAAAGTTATTGATATTAATTTAAAAGCAAATTTTATTTTAAATCGTGAAGCAATAAAAAAAATGATACAAAACAGGTATGGACGTATTATTAACATATCTTCAATAGTAGGAATTTCAGGTAACCCCGGGCAGACTAATTATTGTGCTTCTAAAGCAGGTTTAATAGGTATGACCAAATCACTCTCTTACGAAGTTGCAACCAGAGGAATTACGGTTAACACAGTAGCTCCAGGATTTATTAAATCAGATATGACCGATAAACTAAATGAAAAACAAAGAGAAGCTATAGTACAAAAAATTCCGCTAGGCACTTACGGTATGCCGGAAGACGTGGCAAACGCAGTCGCATTTTTAGCAAGCGATCAGGCATCATATATTACCGGTCAAACTATACATGTAAACGGCGGTATGTTAATGGTATAAAAATTAATAAGATTATTTTGTGCTAGCATAAAATAATTTTTTGTGCTAGAAGTTCTTTTAAAGGTAAAATGCGATGAATATTTTAAATAAATATTCATACAGTTAAAATAAAGTCTAATATAAAGTCTAATAGCTGAATAACCGCTATTATACGGCATATAAAATTAAATGATTTATGGAGTTCAAAATTATGAGTACAACGGATAAGATCGAACAGAAAGTTATTGAAATGGTTGCTGAAAAGCTAAATAAAGATAAATCGATAATAACTACAGATTCAAGATTTATAGAAGATTTGAAAGCCGATAGCCTTGATACCGTAGAGTTAATGATGGCAATAGAAGTTGAATACGGTATTGATATCCCTGATGATGAAGCCACTAAAATTAAAACCGTATCCGATGTTATAAAATATATCAAAGAACGCCAATCTTAATCTGTATAAATTAAATCTATAATATATAATTAAAAATGTCGAATCAAAGAGTAAATAAAAGAGTAGTTATTACCGGGCTTGGACTTGTTACTCCTGTTGGACTTAATGTTAGCTCATCTTGGAAAAATATTGTAGATGGAGTAAGCGGTATAAAAACTATTACAGAATTTGACACTTCTAAACTTGCGTGTAAAATTGCCGGACTTATAGATAACTCTGAGAAAAATGGATTTAAACTTGAAAATTTCACACAAGCAGATGACATTAATAGACTAAGTAAAATGGATAAATTTATCCGTTACGGAGTAGCAGCCACAACCGAAGCAGTTGAAGATAGCGGCTGGTTACCCGACGATGAAAAATCTCGTGATAGAACCGGCTTGATATTAGGTTCAGGAATCGGCGGGCTTAAAATGATCGAAGATACCTCTATCAAACTTTATCAAGAAAATAACGGCAAAGTTAGTCCTTTCTTTATCCCCGCTTCATTAATTAATCTTTTATCCGGTCTTGTTTCTATAAAATACGGTTTTAGCGGTCCAAACCAAGCGGCAGTAACAGCTTGCTCTACAGGGGCACATGCTATAGGCGATGCTATGCGTATGATAAAGCACGGCTATGCCGATGTTATGATCGCAGGCGGTGCAGAAGCTCCAGTTACACCTGTCGGAGTTGCAGGTTTCGTTGCTGCTAGAGCATTATGTACTAAATATAACGATAATCCTAAAAAAGCCTCAAGACCTTGGGATAAAGACCGCAGCGGCTTTGTTATGGGTGAAGGAGCAGGCGTTGTAGTCTTAGAAGAATATGAGCATGCCTTAAATCGAGGGGCTAAAATTTACGGTGAAGTTATAGGATACGGCTCTACAGGTGACGCCTATCATATGACAGCTCCACATCCTGAAGGTAGAGGAGCTTATAGAGCGATGAGAGACGCAATGCTAGATGCAACTATCACGCCCGATATGATTGATTATATTAATGCACACGGTACTTCTACTACACTTGGTGATGGAATAGAATTAGCAGCCGTACAAAAATTATTTTTAGAAGCGAATCCCAAAGTTTTAATGTCTTCTACTAAATCATCAATAGGACATTTGCTTGGTGCGGCAGGAAGTGTTGAGTTTATCTTTTCAACTCTTGCAATTAGAGACCAGATTGCACCGCCAACCTTAAACTTAGATACCCCTATGGATGAGGTGAATATAGATTTAGTTGCACTTAAAGCTAAGAAAACTAAGATAGATTACGTGCTTTCTAACTCGTTCGGATTCGGTGGTACTAATGCTAGTTTAGTGATTAAGAGCATACTCGTTTAATTTGAAAAATTGGCACAAAGTCCTATAAGCACTGTGGTACTCACGTATTAAGTATACGTTCCGCTCCTCATCTTATGGACTCCTTGAGCTTTTCCAAATTAAACTTCGTCTACCAACCTTTAACTAATGTCATTCCTGCGAAAGCAGGAATCCAGTAAAACATATAAAAACTTATTTTTATATGTTTATTCTATCAAATATGTAATTTTGTACCAATATTAAGGTTCTTTTTCTAGATTCCTGCTTTCGCAGGAATGACATAAAAACTAGCCAATAATCAACTATGACCCCAATTTATTACATTAAAGACGGTAACTTAAGTTTTGCGGATAAAGTAATTTTATCTGATTTAGAGCTTTATTTGTACACAGGCGATAAGATTTGTCTTATAGGACGTAACGGCTGCGGGAAATCAAGCTTAATGAAAGTCATATCAGGTGATTATGAGTTAGATAACGGTGAATTATTTCAAGATCCTTTAGTTACAACCGGTTATTTAAGACAAGATATTTCTATAAAAACTCATCTAACTGTTTATGATTTTGTCTTACAACAAACAGATAGTACAAAAGAAATAGATAAATACCAAATCGATATAATTCTAGAAAAATTACAAATCAACGGAACAGATAATTTATCCACCTATTCAGGCGGTCAACTGAGAAGAGCAAGCCTTGCTAAAGCTTTAATATTAGAGCCAGAAATATTACTACTTGATGAACCGACTAACCATCTAGATATTGCAACAATCGAATGGTTAGAAGAATTTGTTAAATCTTATAACGGTGCTATTATTTGCGTTAGTCATGATAGAACATTCCTCTCAAATGTTACTAATAAAATTTGGTGGCTTGATAGAGGAATTTTACGTAAATCCGATAAAGGATTTAAATTTTTTGATGAATGGCAAACAATTATCATAGACCAAGAAGAAGCCGCTCTTCGGAAATTAAATAAAAAATTATCTCAAGAAAATGAATGGTTAAATGCCGGTGTTACTGCTAGACGTAAACGGAATCAAAAGAGACTTGCGGATTTGAAAGCTTTAAGAGCAATAACACAAGAACAGACTGCAAAACTAGCTAGTGCAACACAAAGAGTTAGGGTAGAGCTTGCCGAAAATATAGCTAAAAGTAAATTCATTATTGAAGCAGATAATATTACTTTTAGTTATAAAAATACTAAAATTATCGATAATTTTAGCTTTCGTGTAAAAAAAGGCGAGAAAATTGGTATCATCGGTGCAAATGGCTCAGGCAAATCTACCTTTATCAAACTACTAACAAAACAGCTTACCCCTGAAAGCGGCAAAATTATATATGGCGGTAATTTAGATATTTCATATTTTGATCAACATAGAGAAAAACTAGAGCCTAATCATACATTACAACAAACTTTATGTCCTACAGGCGGTGATCAAGTATTTTTGCCAAACGGTAAAACCATGCATGTTGCCGGTTATTTAAAACAATTCATGTTTAATCCTAAACTACTTAATGCAAAAACCGCTATTTTATCAGGCGGTGAAGCTAATAGATTATTACTTGCAAAAATTCTAATTAACCCTGGCAATCTGTTAATTTTAGATGAACCGACTAATGACCTCGATATGGATAGTCTGGAAATTTTACTAGATATACTTGCAGATTATTCAGGTACTTTAATAGTCGTGAGCCATGATCGTGACTTTTTAGATAGGTTAGTTACTAGAACTTTAGTTTTCGCTCAAGGTAAAATTCATGATTTAACAGGAGGTTATGAAGATTATAAGCAGTATTTTACTACCTCTCCTATAGCCAAAAAAGCTTCAAAACCACTACCACTAACTTCTCAAAAAGAACCTCTAAATAAAAAGCTATCTTATAAATATCAGCGTTTGCTTGAAACATTGCCCAACTATATTGAAAAGCTAGAAATATCCATCAAACACTTAGAAAAAGAACTTGAAGACGTTAATCTATATTTAGATAATCCTCAAAAATATAACCGCATTACTAGCCAATTAATTAATGATAAAAAGAAACTAGACGAGTTATTAAATCAATGGCTAGAAATACAAGATTAATTTTTATTAAAATTTTCTTGACTTAATTATTAACTTTTGTTAACGTTTCTTAGCGTTAATATTAAAGATGATGAGCATGTATGTCTGATATAACAGCTACATTAAAATATAAATTCGATAATTTAAAAGAGCATCTTAACAATTCTTATTCTCGCTCTCAAATAGAAATAATTCTAGGAGAATTGAGTAGTTTACAAAACGAAGCAGCTTCATATGGCTTGAGTTTTGACATATCCATTCTAAAAGAGAATGCTGAAACTAAGATCAAGCACTATGAAGTAGAACAATCTATTGAGAAAGCTAGGGTTCAAGAAGAAGAATTTCTAAAATCACAAAGAGCAATAAAATTTGCCGAAGAAGAAAAAGAAATCGCACAAAGAATTGCTGCACTTAATAATTTGCATAATGAATTTATAAAAAATATTACTAAAGATACTAAAAGAATTGAAGAAAGTAATAAACGTTTAGATAAGATAATAAATAAACTGGAAAAGGAAAACATTATTGATCATGAATAGTTAAATCGTGAAATATTAACTCATGAAGAAATATTTAAACTAAATCAAGCGTATAAAGTATTACATAAAAACCATAAAAAAATAACTGAAGAACACAAACAAGCACATACAGAATTAAATGAATTAAATAAAACAATAACGAATTTATCACAACAATTACAAGAAAAAGGCTTAGCACCCCAAAAAGTTAAAGAATTAAAAGGAGAATTAGAATTTCACCAAGAAATGTTAAAAATACATAAGGTACATGTAGAGAAGATTGAAAATAGTAAAAAAATATTAGATCAAGAAATTATTAAACATGAAAAAGAACACAACATAAATAAAGATAAAATAAAGAAATTAGGAAGTGATATTAAAGAGCGTTATAAAAAAGAACCAGAAAAATATTTAGATGCATATGAAAAATATATAGTTCTAAAAAATCAGCATAAAGCAATTAAGACAGACGGCGTTATAAAGGATATAGATCATCATAATAAAGTAATAAATAAAATTAACGTTGATAAAACTAAATCTTTAGCTAATAAAATCAGAGGACAAACACAAGTAAAAGATACTAATACTAGGAGTTTATCTCCTGCTCGTACTCCTAATATTAAAGTTACAAATAATAAAACGAGAGGAATTTAACTAAATTAGTAATTATATGTCTAAATTTAAAAATTTAACTCCTGAACAAAAAAAAGCAGCTTTAGAAGCTGCAAAAGTACAATTGAAGAGCAACAGCAAAAACATAACGCAATATTTAAAGAAGCTATGCAAGCGAGTAGTCAAATCCACCAATATAATCAAGATTTAGGTAATTGTGTGGATAATGCTTCCAAAGATATCAAACTTGCCGGTAAAACTTCTAAATGCGGATGTGAAATAATATAACATTCTAAAAGCTGTAACTATATAGTTGCAGCTTTTGTATCATTTTGAATTAAGCTCGAAAGACCTATTGCCTGTATTTTTTCTGACAATTTAAAGCTAATCTCACCTGGAAATATTACATTAATTTGATCAAGTTTTAAATCTTCTAAAGATATTTGCATTGATTTTGTAATACTCGGTGTATTTGTATATTTAATTTCAAACCCCAAACGTTTTCCATTTTTAAAAATTAAAAGATCTATTTCCGCTCCATTATGAGATGACCAAAAATAACATTCTTCGGGTTCGGCTTTATAATATCTAATAATTTGTTCTAAGGCAAATCCTTCCCATGATGCACCTATTTTAGGATGAGTGCTTAAAGCTTCATAATTATTTAAGCCTAATAAAGCGTGATATATTCCACTATCTCTAAAAAAGATTTTTGGAGTCTTAACTTGTCTTTTTTTAAGGTTTTCATACCAAGGCTGCAAAATACGGATCATAAAAGTTCCCTCTAAAATATCTAAATAATGCTTTGCGGTATGATATGAGATAGATAAAGAATTTCCAAGTTCTGAAGCATTCAATATATTAGCGTGATAATGGCAAAGCATTAACCAAAACCTACGTAACTGCATATACGGAATTGTAAAACCTAAATTTGGTATATCTCTTTCTAAAAATGTTTTAATGTAATTCTGACGCCATAAAGCACTTAACTCTTCATCATCTGCAAGATATGATAAAGGAAATCCGCCGCGTATCCATAATTGCTGAGTACCTGACACTTCAGATAAGGTAAACGGTGTCATTTCAATATAACCTATTCTACCTGCTAGTGTTTCAGAACCTTGTTTAATTAAGTCTCTTGATGCACTGCCTAGTACTAAAAATTTAATATCAGTTTTATCAACAAGAACTCTTAAAATAGGGAATAGATTCGGTTTATACTGAATTTCATCAATAATAACAAATCCTTTTAAATCAGACAAAGCAAGCATCGGTTCATTTAATCTTGCTAAATCTAAAGGATTTTCAAGATCAAAAATATTGATTTTAGGAATATTATAAGCTTCTACGAATTGTTTAGAAAGTGTAGTTTTTCCGCACTGCCTTGGTCCTAACAAGGCACAAACTTTATGAGTTTTAAAATGTTTTATTATTGATGAAAGGAATTGTTTTCTAAGCATTGAAATTAGTACCATGAAAATTAGAAACATAACTTCTAATTCTCAGTATAGAAAGAAACAACGACAAAGTCAAAACGCTTTGTCTCGTTCTGCAACTATAATCGCATGTATTTTTTTAAGCGTCCGGTCAAAGTCATCGTTAGTCACTACATAATCATACTCATTAGCATGTGATATTTCGTTTTGTGCCGACTGCATACGTAATTTTATTGCTTCTTCATTATCGGTCGCTCTATTTCTTAAGCGTTGTTCTAATACTTCAATATTAGGAGGCAATACAAATATAGCAACAACATTAGTAGCATTTTTCTTAATACTCCTTGCTCCTTGCCAATCAATATCAAACAAAACATCTAAGCCTTGATTTAATAACATTTCGACATATTCTTTAGGCGTACCGTAATAATTATCGTATATTTTAGCATATTCAAGGAATTTATTCTGCTTAACTAATTCTTCAAACTCTAGACCGGTCTTAAAGTAATAGTTTATGCCCTCTACTTCTCCTAAACGTGGTTTTCTTGTAGTTGCAGAAATAGATAAACGCAAATTATTATCTATTTTCAATAATGCTTTAGCTAAACTCGACTTACCTGTACCTGAAGGGGAAGATAAAATTATAATCAGTCCTTTAGAGTTCCTCGAAAGCTCTACTTCTAGAGGTAATTTAGACGTCGCTGCGGTACTACGTTCCATGTCTCCTTTAAATTCCTCTCTATAAGCGCATTTCTGAAGAACTCTTTTATTTTTTGTTGTCATATTTTATGTTTTATTTCGTAGGTACAGCATATTTCAGAAAGATTTAGACAAGATGAATTTAAATGCGCGCCTGCGAAAGCAGTAGGTAAACTACGTGAGTACAGGTGAGTCATGCAAAATTCGCTTGTATCAAGCTTTATGAATTATTCTGTACTTTTCTTTTTATTACCTCATCCATAGTACAATTAAAATATTTTGCTATTTTTAAAATAGTATCTATTTCAGGGTTGAATTCACGATTAGCTTCCGCTCTCATAATTCTGCTAATAGTCGTATAAGGGATATTAGTGACTTCGGCAAGATATTTACGATCTATCTTTTCTTGTTTTAATTTTTCTTCTAAAAATTCTTTTACTTTAGTAGCAAGTGCCATATTAATAACCTCTGAATAAATAAAGGATAGATATATACAAAGTGTGTCGAGTATTACCAGCCTTGTTACATGGATCGAAAAGCCTACTCAATGTCATTCCCACGTAGGCAAAAATCTAGTAAAACCATATAAAAACAAGTTTTTATATGGTTATTTTATCAAATATATAACTTCTGTAACAATATTAAAGTTATTTTGCTGAATTTCCACCTACACGGAAAAGCTTTGTTACTAGTATTTTTCATTGTTGTTTGGCCCCCGTGGTCAAGCCACGGGGTGACACACATGGGATTGTACCGGTCCATGCAACAATGCCTACGCGGTAATGACATAGAGTACAAAAAAAACAGCAATTACTCCTTAGGCAATAATACTTGTACAAATTCCGTTTTAGATAGATCAGCTGCTACGTTTACCATAACATCATGTTCCGTCACTTTAGACACATAGCCCACTAAAATACCTGCAGGATAAATATTACCGTATCCAGAGGTTACTATCTCCTCATCTTTCTGTACTAAATGATTGTTAGGCAAGTATAAAATTTTACTATTATTATTATTACCTGCTAAAATACCTTGTTCTCTTGAAGAATTAGCCTTAATAGGTATTCTAGAATTAACATCGCTAATTAACATTACTTTAGCATAATTATTACTCACTTCTATTACTTTTCCTACTAATTTGCCTGAATTAACAACGATTTGATCAGGTTCAATGCCTTGCTTTTTACCTGCAGAAATCAAAGCAGTTCTAGAAAAGGGATTAAAGGAAACACTCAGTAATTTAGTAGTAATATATTCAAATTCTTCTTCCTCAGCAATCGTTAACAAATCTTTTAATGCAATGTTTTCGGCTCTTACCAATTCTACTTCACTTTGTAAATGTTGTAATCTTGCTATCTCAAGTTTAAGTTCTATATTTTTTCGTTCTAAATCTTGAAAATAAACAAATTTTTGTGTTATTGAATTTATATATTCAAATATATCTTCATACACTGCTAAACCGGTTGATACTATACTACCGGTTACTTCAAGTGATATACTAGATATTTTTTTAGGTGTATTAAAAAATAAATATACAGACAATCCAAGCCCAAATATAACAAAAAAACGCTTAAGAGTATTTGATATTATTCTTATTAATTCTAATGAATTTGAAGAATTTTTTACTCTATTTGCAAGTATTGCCATTTTTAATCCTGTTTAAATAGTACATGTTTTAGCTTTGTAAAATCTTCAAGTACTTTTCCTGTTCCAAGTGCAACACAAGAGAGGGCATCATCTGCAACTATTACTGGCAATTTAGTGGCTTCACTAAGAACAAAATCAAGATTTCGTAACAATGAGCCGCCGCCTGTTAAAACAATTCCCTTATCAACTATATCTGAAGATAATTCAGGAGGTGTTGCTTCTAAGGCTACTTTGACCGCTTCAACAATTTGACTTACCGGTTCAATTAGACTATCAGCAATTTGTCTTTCGTTCAATATCATTTCTTTAGGAATACCGTAAATTAAATCACGTCCTTTAATTTCCATCTTTCTCGGCTCAGCATTTTCATCTACATAAGCCGTACCTATTTCTTGCTTTATCTTTTCGGCAGTAGCCTCACCTATCAATAGGTTATAGTGCCTTCTTATATATGAGATAATAGCTTCATCCATCTTATCACCGCCGACTCTTACCGACCTTGCATATACTATGCCCCCTAGTGACAAAACTGCAACTTCGGTAGTGCCTCCTCCAATATCAACAATCATCGAACCGGTTGCTTCCGTTACGGGTAGCCCTGCTCCGATCGCTGCCGCCATAGGTTCTTCAATTAAATAGACATCCCTACCCCCTGCACTTTCTGCTGCTTCTTGGATAGCACGACGCTCAACCGGCGTAGAACCGGAAGGCACACAAATAACAATTGTCGGCCCAAAAAAAGAGCGACGATTATGTACCATTCTAATAAAATACTTTATCATTTCCTCTGCACCCTTAAAATCGGCAATAACACCATCTTTTAAAGGTCTTTTTGCTTCAATATCCGTAGGAGTACGCCCAAGCATCATTTTTGCTTCATGACCATAAGCATAAGGCACAAAAGCACCGTCTTTTTTTATTAATGCAATAACAGAAGGTTCCCTTAGAACAATTCCACAATTTTTTTGATAGACAATAGTATTTGCCGTACCAAGATCTATTGCCATACCGGAAGAAAACCCTTCCAAAAATTTCATTATCATTTTATTTTTTCTCTCTAAATTCTAAAAACACTTCTATAGAATAGTTAACAAAATAAACAGCCCCATAGTAAATAAAATTAATATAGACGAGGTTTAATTTGGAAAAGAGCGAGAAGCCTCGGAATTTTTGACCGCAGCGTAGAATACTACGTGAGGATCAACAATGAGAAGCGATGATGCTAATTTTTCAAATTAAACCTCGTCTATATTAAATTTCTTTATAATGTAACATAATAAAGTTACTAATAAAAAATATTAGCATACTAGGTAATAAAATAGCAGCAATTAAAGACAAATTATTATAAGTAAGTATTTTTAATAATATTTCTGATAACGAATATGCTATAAAACCTGAAAATAAACCTAATAGCAGTATTTTTTCTTGGGAATTATCACGCTGTTTAAGACTAATAAAACAACTTGCTAAAATTACGGTTGCCATCATCATTATAGGCTTAAATAATTGCTTGTAATAATAAATTTGATAATTAATAGCCGGTAAACCTGAATTTAATAATTCATTAATTAATTTAGGTAAAGCCCAAATAGAAACCATTTCGGGACGAATAAATTTATTTACTAAACTATTAATTGATAAATTTGTCTGCATAGTTAAATTATTGTAAGCCTTAGTTTCCTCTTTTGTGAAAACCTTAACTCTATTTAAATGTAACATTTTATTTTCAATAATACCGTATAATGCATCAATTCTCTTTAAAAAAGAATTATTATGATCAACAAATAAAATTGTAATATTATTTAATTTTTTCTCGGCAACATTAATAAATTGTGTTTGGATAATTTGAGTTTCATCATTTAAAGATTCAAAAAATAATAAGCCTGATTTAGATATTATACCCTCACTCAAGGCTTTTTTAGTTAGTTTTGCTTCTAATAACTCATATTTTTGTAAGCCTATAGTACCGATAGGATTCAATATAGTCGTAAAAACTATACCTAACATTAAAGTTACAATACATGGAATAACAAGCACTTGCCAAATATGAATACCGCTAGATAACATAGCCGTTAATTCATTATTTTTTGTTAGATTTCTAAGAAAAAATAACATAGCGGTAAAACTAATTAACGAAGATACTTGACCTAGTAAATAAGGAATCTTATATAAGATAAGTCTCCAAAAAAAACTAAAAGGAACATAAATATTTTTGAATTTTTGTAAAAGATCAAAAACATTTGAGATAATTAATAGCCCGATTAAAAGAAATAATATAATAAAAAAACACTTAGAATATAATTTAGTAAGATACCAAGAAAGTGTTTTTAGATTAATCATTATAAATTCAGTGCTAATGCGAATTTAAATAAGAATTTGTGTGGTGGGGCTGGTAGGACTTGAACCTACGACCACACCGTTATGAGCGGCGTGCTCTAACCAACTGAGCTACAGCCCCTTTTCATTTGAAATTTATATAATTATTATGCAATTAAGTCTAGTAAAATTTTTATATTTTTGAGGTATCGCCTAAAAAACAGGGCAATATGGTTCAGTTTTTTCGTCATTGCGAGGAAATTACAAAGTAATTGACGAAGCAATCTCAGGAGTTTGTTGTGCTTTCATGAGATTGCCACGCAGCCTATGGCTTGCAATGAAGATTTGGTATCCACACATCAACGCTTTCGCAATAATAACATCAAATAAAAAAAGGCCGAGTAGTAAACTCGACCTTTTAGGATACTATAATGAGTAAATTCGGCAATTTTAGTGGTGTACAACTGTTACAGCTCTACGATTATAAGCAAAAGCTTCTTCAGTATTACCCATCATAGCAGGTCTATCTTTACCATAAGAGATTGTATTTAATCTGTTATGATCGATTCCTTTATGAGCTAAGAATTTTTTCGCTGCTGCTGCTCTTCTTTCACCTAAACCTAAGTTATATTCTTTGGTACCTCTTTCATCGCAATGTCCTTCAACAGTAACTTTTACTTCAGGATGCTTTGATAACCAGCAAGCTTGTCTCTCTAGTTCTTCTTTAGCCTTTGGTGATAAAGCAGAGCTATCAAAAGCAAACCATACCGCATTTCCTGCATGCTTCTCGAAATCTTTCATTAATGAAGTTTCTTCACCTTGGTTCATATTACCGTCAAATTGTGGTGCTCTTTTTGTTGTAGTACACCCTGCAAGTACACATAATGCAAGAAAAGCTAATGTAATTTTTGTTTTCATAATTAAACTCCTTGAGATTATAATTTATTAATATTGAATTCATTTTAGCTAGTCATAAAACTAAACTAACCAAAAGCTATGTGAGTTAGTATATATCATTATTTTATTAGTTTAAAGGCTAAAATATTATAAAATGCAATTACTCATGTATATAATGTGGTAAAAATATCATTTTTATAATACAAGTATATACTTTGGATAAATAGATAGATGCAGTTTAATGGGGAAAAGAGGAATCGATTTTGAAGCTTATAACCGCAGCGTATATATAATATGTGAGGATTATAAGCAAATAAGTAGCGTTGCCAATTTTTCAAATAGACATCTTCAGAAACTCGCTTATAGAGAGGAATTTGAAGGAGATACGGCACGCAGAACCGCAGCGTACATAGAGGTACGTGAGGATTTGAGTACAGGATCAACGTACAAATTACCTCTAGCAGTAGAGTTTCTGAAGATGTCTAATAAAACTAGTATATTCACCATCTAATGAATGCACTGCCCCAAGTAAGACCTGCACCGATAGCTGAAAATAGTAGAATATCACCTTTTTTTATTTTGCCTGATGCTTTGAGAGTACTCAAAGCAAGCGGAATAGAAGCAGCAGAGCAGTTAGCATGTTTGTCTACGATTTTCACTACTTTATGCTCTTCTATATTTAATAGTTCAGCGAGTTTATTTATAATACGGATATTTGCTTGATGAGGTATAAAATAATCAATATCGCTTACACTGAATTGATTAGCATGCAGTAAATCTTTTATAGATTGTTGCATTTTTTCTATTGCATGACGAAATAATTTTTGCCCCTGCATAACTATTTTGCCACCAATACCGTTCATACTTACACCACCGTTTGTGTATAATATTTCATAATCAGCCCCGCTTGAGAAGATATTACTATCTATTAAACCGGAATCATCACTACTACGCTGTAATATTACGCTACCGGCCCCATCACCGAATAAAACGCAAGTAGTCCTATCATTCCAATCTAATAACGACGTCATTTTCTCGGCTCCTATAAGCAAAATAGTTTTATATTTATCTGATGAGATAAGAGAATTTGCTACTTGTAAACCATAAACAAAGCCGGCACATACTGCTTGTAAATCAAAAGATGGTATATTAGTTAAACCAAGATAACCTTGAAGCTTAGAGGCAACCGAAGGGAAGCTATTATCGGGAGTAGTAGTACATGTAATAATTAAATCAATATCATTTACCGATATCCCTGCATCTGCTATAGCTTTTTCAGCTGATTTTAAAGCAAGGTGGGAAGTATATTCTGTATCACCTGCTATATGACGCTGCGTAATACCTGTTCTTGTTCTAATCCATTCATCGTTAGTATCTACGAATTTTGCAAGCTCGTCATTACTAACTATTTTTGAAGGAAGATACCCGCCGCAACCAATAATTTTACAGGTCATAAATCTTTTAGGCTACTTCTTCTTCAGTTTTAATTTTCTTTGTTACTACTGGACGATTATTATAAGTACCGTCGACTAAAGAAATGTGATGAGGAAGCTTATATTCACCGGTTTGCGAATCAACTATTACGTTAACTTTGCCAAGTGCTAAGTGTGAACGTCTCATGTTACGTCTTGATTTTGATGTTTTTTTCTTTGGAACTGCCATTATTAGCCTCTCTAAATATAAATTAAAAAGTATTTGTCAAATTAGTGAAGCAGTATATTATAATCTTGTAATAAAATCTAGATAAAATTAAACTTATGAAAATTTTTATAACATACATTTTTAGTATATTAGCCTTTTTTTCCTTAAGCGGCTGCAAAACTATCGAAAATAGAGGGCAATCCATAGATGATTCGGCACTTGTAAAATTAGAGTCTAAAAAACTAAATAAAACAGAAGTCGTAGGGTTAATAGGTACGCCTACTATAGTACCGGAATATTCCCAAAATACCTGGTATTATGTTGAAAGAGTTATGTCTCAAAGAGCTTGGCTCAATCCAAAAGTTGAAAAGCAGAAGATAGTAAAAATTACGTTTGATGCTAGTAATTTTATGCAGGAAGTAGTAGTAATAGATGATTCTCATAGACAAGATATAGAAATAGTCCATGAATATACTAGGACATATGGAACGGAACTTAACGGACTACAAAAATTTGTTAAAAATTTAGGTAGATTCAATAAAACCACTGACGGAAATAAAAACAAAAGCAAAAATAAGAAAAAGAGATAAGTACCTTAATCATAATTGCAAGATGGCTTATCTGTATAGATACCTAATCGTCATTGCGAGCCATAGGCTGCGTGGCAATCTCATGCAATAACAACAAACTCCTGAGATTGCTTTGTCAATTACTTACGTAATTTCCTTGCAATGACGATTTGATACTCACGCAGGCGTAACACCAACACCCATAAAATAAAAAACTATCTAATATGATTTCGATATTTAGTAAATTAAAACAAAGTTTATCTAAAACTTCTAATAAAATATCGGAAGGTATCGACAAAATATTTTACAAGAAAAAATTAGATGCAGAAACTCTAGAAGAGCTAGAAGAGCTACTTATCTCAAGTGATATGAGTGTTTTGGTAGTAACTAATATTATTGAAGAGTTTAAAAAGGTAAAATTTGACAAAGAAATAGATAGTGATACAGTAAAAGAAGCCCTTGCTAAATTAATAGAGCAGCAGCTATCAAAATCAGAAATTCCTTTTACTTTAAGCGAAAATAAATTAAACGTAATTTTAGTTTGCGGTGTTAATGGAGCAGGTAAAACCACAACTATAGGTAAGCTTGCTGCAATGTACTCAGCACAAGGGAAAAAAGTAGCAGTTGCAGCCTGCGATACTTTTAGAGCAGCTGCCGTAAATCAGCTAAGTACTTGGGCAGATAGAGCAAATGCACTACTTATTACCGGTGAAGAATCGGCTGACCCTGCGAGTGTTGCTTATCGCGGGATGGAAGAATCGATAAAACAAAATATCGATATACTTTTTATTGATACAGCAGGTAGGCTTCATAATAAGAAAAATTTGATGGATGAACTGTCTAAGATTGTAAAAGTTATAAAAAAACTAGACGAGAATGCCCCCACTCATAGCGTTTTAGTCGTTGATGCTATTACCGGACAAAATACTTATAACCAAGTAGAACATTTTAATGATGCTACTAATTTGACGGGGCTTATCGTGACTAAACTAGACGGCAGTGCTAAAGCGGGCGTCATTGTCGGAGTAGTACAAAAATTTAATTTACCCTTATACTTTATCGGTATAGGCGAGAAGATAGAGGACTTAAAAATATTTAACCAACATGATTTTGCTAGAAATCTATTGGGGTTGTGAGGTTTTACTACGTCATTGCCCACATGAATATTGAGTCATCATTGCGAGCAACCGTAGGCTGCACGGCAATCTCATGAAGTAATAATAAACTCCTGAGATTGCTTCGTCAATTGCTATGCAATTTCCTCGCAATGACGATCTAATTAAAAACAAAATCATAAAATGACTCAAAAAAATACCTTATTGCTCATAGATGGATACGGATTTGTTTTTAGAGCCTATTATGCACAACAGCCTTTAACTTCACCAAAAGGCGAGCCTGTCGGTGCTCTTTACGGTTTTACTTCAATGCTGCTAAAATTACTGAGCGACTTTAAGCCTAAACATGTCGCTGTAGTATTTGATAGCGGCGGGAAAAATTTTCGCCATCAGATTTATCCCGACTATAAAGCTAACCGCCCTCCACCCCCTGAAGATTTAATTGTACAATTACCTTTAGTTCGTGATGTTGCAAGTAACTTAAATTTTCCTATTCTAGAGAAGAACGGTTATGAAGCCGATGACATTATCGCAACCTTTGCTACTAAAACTGCTGCACTTGGCGCACATGTAGTCATTATCTCTTCCGATAAAGATTTATTGCAGTTAATGACTGAAAACATCAAGATATATGATCCGTTAAAAGGGAAATATATTACGGAGGATGATGTGGTTAAAAAATTTGGCACTACTTCTGATAAATTACGTGAAGTAATGGCTTTAATCGGCGATAGATCGGATAATATTCCGGGTGTGCCATCTATTGGACCAAAAACTGCAAGTAGTCTTATAACGCAATTTGGTTCTGTAGAAAATATATTTAACTCTTTAGACCAAGTCTCAAGCGTAAAACAACGTGAAACTTTACAAAATTCAAGAGAAGCGGCGTTAATTTCATGGCAGTTAATAGGGCTTAATTCTAATGTTGATTTAGATTTTCAGCTAAATAATTTAGAATGGTCACCTCCAAATAGCGATAAATTAACAGGATTTTTACAGGAATACGGTTTTAGATCTTTATATACAAGAGTAGAAAATTTATTGGATATTAAAATTAATGATCACAAAGAGATAGCAGATAATAAAGTAACGGAAATAAAAGAAATTAATAATGCTAATGAGTTAGCAGACTTTGCTAAAGAAGCCACGAAAATAGGAATATTCGGGATATATTTATTACAGCATAAAGGAGCTAATCTTGCTTTTATTTTATCACTGCAAAACCAAAGCTATATTATTAAAATTTCAAACACTTCTCATGATCTATTTTCTTATAATACTAAAACTAATAACAACTGGTTTTCGGATATAATATTCAATTTACTAACCGATAAATCCATAAAAAAAATTACTTACTCTCTTAAACCTCTACTTAAATTTTATGCAAACCAATCTCATGACATTACGGCTATAGAAGATTTAGAATTAATGCAGTATGCGTTATCTGCCGGTTTACCACAGAAAAATTTATTTAAAGAAGTTCTGAAAGAAACTTGGATAGAAAATATAATTATCGAATCAGCAAAAATAGTAATAAACTTTATCGCACTTTATAAGCAAACTATATTGGAGCTTAAAGACAACAAAACCTTTAGACTTTATAGCAACATTGATTTACCTATTTGTTTTATTTTAGATAAAATGGAGAAAGTGGGTATTACAGTAGATGCTAATTACCTAAAACAATTATCCGCTGAATTTGGAACAGAAATTCTAAAACTTGAAGAAGAAATTTTTGCTCTTAGCGGAACTAAATTTAATATTGGTTCGCCCAAACAATTAGGAGAAATCTTGTTCGAAAAAATGCAATTACCTTTCGGTAAAGCTTCAGCTAAAGCAGGCTCTTACTCAACAGGAGCGGAAATACTAGAAAAACTTAGTGAGCATGGATATAATATTGCAGATTTGTTATTAAGATGGCGGCAACTGACAAAATTAAAGAATACCTACACCGATAGTTTGCCGAAACAGATAGATAATATAACACATAGGGTACATACGACATTTTTACAAACTTCTACCACTACAGGAAGACTTAGCTCACAGGAACCTAATCTACAAAATGTACCTATTCGCTCTAGTGAGGGGAATCAAATCAGACAAGCTTTTATTGCTGAAGAAGGTTATAAATTAATATCTGCAGATTATTCTCAAATTGAGCTTAGAATATTAAGCCATATCGCAAATATAGATGCACTAAAACAAGCATTTATCAATAAAGACGATATCCATACTCTAACTGCTTGTCAGATCTTTAACTTACAAAAACACAAACTAACTAACGAACATAGGCGTAAAGCAAAAGCTATAAATTTTGGTATCATTTACGGTATAAGTGCTTTTGGGCTTGCTAAGCAATTAAACGTTACTAACGGCGAAGCATCCGAATATATCAAGAAATATTTTGCTGAATATAAAGGAGTGCAAGAATATATGGAGCAAACAAAAGCTTTTGCAAGTAGCAACGGCTATGTCACAAATTGCTTTGGCAGAAAATGTTTTGTACCTCTAATTCATGATAAAAAGCTTAAACAATTCGCAGAACGTGCGGCTATTAATGCTCCGATTCAAGGAACTAATGCCGATATAATTAAAATTGCTATGATCAATCTAGATCAAGAAATAGAAAAACGTAAACTTAAAACAAGATTAGTACTGCAAATTCATGATGAATTACTATTTGAAGCACCGATTGATGAAGTAGCAATTATAACACCTATTATTAAAAAAATCATGGAAAATTCTACTAATATGGATGTACCGATTATAACCGAAATTAGAGCAGGTAATAACTGGATGGAAATTCATTGAAGGTGTATCATTCCTAGCTAAAGGCGGCGTTATTGCATGACTTGCTGTCATTTCCGCAAAAGCTGGCATCCAGAAAAATAACTTCAACATATAATACAGCATACATATTTGATAAAATAAGCATATAAAAAATCATATATTAATATAACATTTGAAGAATTTTAAAAGGAGCGTAATGTATGAAAAATTTTATATTCACGTCTGAGTCAGTTGCTGAAGGGCATCCGGACAAAATTGCCGATCAAATTTCAGATACGGTACTTGATGAGATTCTAAAACAAGACCCTAACGGTCGTGTTGCCTGTGAAACATTTGTAACAACCGGTCTAGTTCTAGTGAGCGGCCTAGTACCTATGTGGATATTGAGCAAATAGTACGTAGCAAGATACAAGAAATCGGCTATAATAATCCAAATTATGGATTTGACGGTAGCTGTTGTGCAGTAATTTCAGCTATCATTAAACAATCACCCGATATAGCTATGGGTGTTGACAATGCAAATGACGATGAAATAGGTGCAGGAGACCAAGGTATGGTTTTCAGTTATGCCTGTAATGAAACGGATAGTTTCATGCCCGCACCGATTTACTACGCTCATTTATTAATGAAAAGGCAAGCATATTTACGTAAACAAAATGTCTTGTCTTGGCTTAGACCCGATGCAAAATCTCAAGTCACGTTACGATATGAAAATAACAAACCAATTGCCATTGATACAGTAGTTTTATCAACTCAGCATCATCCGGAAATACAACAAAAAGACCTGATTGAAGCAGTAATGGAAGAAATTATTAAACAGGCATTACCAAGCAATTTACTTCATCAAGACACTAAATACCTAATTAATCCGACGAGTCGGTTTGTTATAGGCGGTCCCGTTGCAGATTGCGGTTTAACCAGTAGGGAAATTATCGTGGACAGCTATGAAGGAGTGGCAAGAAACGGCGGCGGTTGCTTTTCTGGAAAAGATCCAACAAAAATAGATAGATCGGCTGTTTACATGGCACGCTATATTGCTAAGAATATAGTAGGAGCAGGACTTGCCGATCGCTGTGAAATACAAATATCCTACGCAATAGGCGTAGCTGCTCCCGTATCTGTTTATGCTGAAACTTGCGGTACTAGCACATTAAGCAACGAACAAATTACTAAGCTCATAACACAGTATTTTGATATGCGTCCAGGAAGAATTTATTAAACATCTTAAGCTTCGCACTCCATGTTATCAAAAAACGGCTTCTTACGGTCATTTCGGCCGAGAAGACGCAAATTTTACATGGGAACAATTAGATAAAGTAAATATATTGAGGTGAGTAATTATTGACATTTATTTATTCGTAATACATGATTATTTTTATCCCTGTTTAACTAATTAGTTGAAAATATAGCTGAGAATATAAATAATGATAGAAAGTTCGGTAACTTAGAAAATTATGATAATCAACTTACAAATACTGCTCTAAAAGAGAATAACCAAAATAAGCTGAAAGAACATTATGAAAATATCACTCAAGCCTTAAATAACATACGGAAATATGAGTATGAAGCAAAAGCAACTCAGTACTGCGAAATGCTTGACGATGCCCGTACCTATGATAAATCCACAAAAGATTATAATTTAGGCTCAGTTCATTTTATAACGGCTAGCGTATAAAGCTTTAAATCCTGACGAAAATACAGGTAAAAAATTAGATCATTTTATGGATAGCTTAGATGAGATTTATAAGCAATCCTTTTTACGTAATTTAACTAGCTCAACTGAATTACCACCAGCAGAACAGTTAAAAAAAATTTTTAGAAAAAACTACAGATGAAATATATGATAAACTGCAAAAAACCGGAGAAGCATATTTATCATATTCTAATGCTCCTACTAATACAGGATTACATGCAAATGTTATAAAATATTCTAAAGAAAACGGAAAAAATTATCGTATATATATAATGCCGGTGCTGGGGTAAGAGCAGATAATTCAAAGCTAAATCAAACACCAAAATATCAATTCTCTAAAATAAATGAAACAATAGAAGCAAGAAGTAAAGCAAAATTCAGCTCAATTAAATATGCACTCAAAAATCAAACAGATAAAGAAATAAAAGATAATATATTTTCTATATTATCTATAAATGAAATAGAAGCAATAAAAGCTCATAATAACGAAATCAACAGATTCAAATCGGGACAATTGATTAATCCAACAGCTGATTCAAGAAGAACAGTTACCGGACAAACTTTAGGGAATTGTAGTAGCAGGTCAATAAGAGAAGCTTTAAGAGACAATGTACCGGATTCAGAATTTCGTGAAATATATGATTTTATTACACAAAATCAAGTATCACAAATAATATCAAACTTAGAAAGTGAACAAAAAAATTTAGCAAATATCTTAAATATACCTTTAATAAAAGAACAAAGTATCTCAAATACAACTTATCAAAATCAATTTCAAAAAGATATTGCCAATTCAGCTACTAATTATTTTGATACTTTTTTTTATAATGAAGGGCATACACCAAGCACAAAAGAAAAGTGATTTAATAAAGTTGCTGAAGAATCTAATTTAAAGTATATCAAGATTGATCTAGTAGATTTTTTATCTACTGTATTTCCCTATAAGGACACTGATTTACCTATTACCGAGGATCTTTTTAAGCCTGTTATAAACCATATCCAAACTTGTTTTGAAGATCATGAAATCGCTCCCTCAAAAAAAGTTTTAGAAAATTATAGATTATATAAATCTAATAAAGAACAAATCATTAAAGAGCTATCAGCAAAATGCTTAAATGATAAAAATGTAAATATACTTATCAAAGCACAAATACAAACGAAAATAGCAAACCGCCCGGCATAGATATTTTCCAACAAATGAAACAAAGTAATACTAACCCTAAACCGCTAGAGCTATCGGAAGAACATAAGAAATTGGATAATGTCATAAAAGATATGGCACAAAAATACAAAATGACTATACCGGAAGCAAAAGCATCCGAAGAAATCACTCAAATGGTCAAAGATTTATAGTAAAAATAAATTTAATGAAGAAATAACACCTATAAAAGCTCAAAAATTAGTAGATGAATTTACACAGCAAACTCTAGATATTCTTGGAGAGAATAAATTAAGAGACTCACCTATAATTGAAACAAAAAACGTGCATATTAATATACCGCTCCCGAACTTAGAAAAACAAGAAACTACTAGCCTTAACTTGGATACAATATACTCAAAAAATTCGCCTGTATCAAGCTTTTTGAATGACGCTGTACTTAAAAGAAGAAAAACAAAATTTAGTAAATGCACTAATAACTGAAGTTAATAAAAATCTACCTAATAATACAGGAGTATTAGAAGATAAAAAATAAGAAGTTAAAACCGATAATACATGCAATAAAAATTCAGAACCTAAAAAACAAACTATCAAAAATAAATTTTATAAGTATTTAAGTAAATTAACGAGAAAATTGGGATTAAAATCCATAAGTAATTATCTTAAAGAATTAATTAAAGCCCCAAATCTTGAGCAAAATATCAATTTAGAAAAAGAAGCAAAGTTAATAGCAGACAAACATCGACTAACAAAATATATGGAACTTAGCGATAATAAAAATAATAATGCAGTATTTAGCGGTAAAAAAACATCAAAGAATATTACTCAATTATAGATTCATTTTACCGTCAATTCAGATATTGCCTATAAAAAGTTGACTCAAGGTTTCGATGTCATTCCTGCGAGGCTTTGTTGCATTGCTCGGTTTTTTCGTCATTGTGAGCAGCCATAGGCTGTGTGGAAATCTCATGAAATAATAACAAACTTGAGATTGCCACACAGCCTATGGCTGCTCACAATGACGACCCGGTATCCACACAACAATGCCTTGCGGGAATGACAGCGGAAAACCGAACCACGCAACAACTACGCTATTTACTATATCCTTTTAAAATCTCAAAATCTTGCCCTTGGAGCAAAAATTTTTCAGGTAATGTAATTTTTGCTATAAAATTCTTTACATCTGCGCTTTGTAAATAGATTGTAGCTTTAGCATTACTCTGATCTTCGTTATTTATACGAGCTGCAAGCAAGGTTACTATCTGCCGTAATTCTTCATGATTTTGTGGATAAAACTGTAGTTCAAATTGTTTATTATTAATTGCATCCTCAATTGATGAAAAGCTTTTTGCCGTTAGTTTTATTCCTCCCTCATCTTTAACTATGTCACAATTAACAACTACCAAACTTTTAACATCCAGTAAATGTACATAATCTTTTAAAACTTCCTCACTAAAAATACTAAGTTCAAAGATATTCTCAGGATCGGAAAGCACGAGCGTCACAAACCTACCTCTTGCCGACATACGAGAATCCTTTTTTTGTATTACACCGGCAAGATTTACTCGGTTAGTACCATCAGGTAAGTTATTATGCAAATCCGCAGTATTTAAAATATTTAAACGACTAAATATTTCTTGATATTCCGTAAGAGGATGATTAGAGATAAATAAACCCATAGCCTCAAATTCATAAAAGGCTAAAGTATTTTTATCGGCATAATCGCTTGATACTAAAATAGTTGGACTTAAACTAGAAACTTTAATTAAGCTAAATTGATTAGATTCCTGCTCTTCGTGATATGCAGTTGAATAAGAAAGCAATTTTGGAATGCTTGACAATAATTGCAATCGATTATCATGCAGCTCATCAAAACAGCCTGACTTGATTAAATTTTCCAATAATTTACTATTAATAGATTTGGGGGGTAATCTTTCAATAAAATCAGTAATTGATTTAAACGCCCCTCTTGCTTTTCGCTCATCCGTTACTAACTTACCGAAATTCGGCGTAACTCCCTTAATAGCACCTAAGGCAAAGATTATTGCACCCGCGATGTCATACCGTGGCTTGACCACGGTATCTTTTGAAATTTCCTGGATACCGCGATCAAGTTGCGGTATGACAGGCTTTACGCTATGCGGGATGACAGTGTCCGAAAACTTTACACTAAAATACCCTTCAGAAATATTAATATTAGGTGCAATAATTTTTATGCCGTTATCTTTTGCTTCTTGTAAAAATAAATTAATTTTATCGTGATGATTCAATTCAAGATTTAAGCATGCTACTAAAAATTCAGCAGGATAATTAGCTTTAAGATATGCAGTTTGGTATGAAATAACACCGTAAGACGCAGCATGTGCCTTATTAAAACCGTATCCGGCAAATTTAGCCACGGTTGCAAAAATGGATTTAGCTTGAGATTCCGAAATATTATTAGCAATTGCTCCTTTAACAAAAATTTCTTCCTGCTCCTCCATTTCTTTTTTTATCTTCTTACCCATTGCTCTACGAAGTAAATCGGCAGCTCCTAGCGTATAACCTGCAAGAACCTGAGCAATTCTTTGTACCTGCTCCTGATATATCACCACTCCGTAAGTTTCTTCTAAGATTGGCTTCAATAGCTCATGTAAATAATCAGGCTGTTGTAATTTATGCTTACAAGCTATATAGGTAGGAATATTTTCCATAGGACCAGGACGGTATAACGCACCAAGAGCTATCAAATCATGTATAGAATCAGGTTTAAGGCGTCTAAGTGCATCTTTCATCCCGATACTTTCAAATTGGAAAACGCCGACTCCTTTACCTTTACACAACATTTGATAAGTCTTATTATCATCAAACGTCATATTGTTAAAATCTACTTCTATCCCTTGCTCTTTAAGCAGTTTCTTACAATCGGTAATAACCGTTAGGGTTTGTAGCCCTAAAAAATCAAATTTAATTAAACCGGCAATCTCAGAATATTTCATAGAATAACCGACTACCAGCATATCGGAGTTAGCATCTTTATATACCGGTACTATATCGACTAAATCAGTACCTGCTATTACGATTCCTGCAGCATGAGTTGAGGAATGCCTATGCAGCCCCTCAAGAATTAACGAAGTATCAAGCACTAGCTTAATTAACTCCGCTTCACCGTCTAAATTATACAGCCCATTACCTTTAGCGGCATTTGCAAGCTCCGGAACTTCACGCATTGCCTGTTCTAAGCTAACTGGATTAACTGCACTAAAAGGGACAAGCTCCGTTAGATAATCAGCGAATTTATAAGGTAAGCTAAGAACACGAGCGACATCCTTAATTACAGCCTTTGCCTGCATCTTACCGAAAGTTATAATCTGTCCTACTCTATTATTACCGTATTTGGAACGTACGTAATTAATTACTTCCTCACGCCTTTCCTGACAAAAATCAATATCAAAATCAGGCATTGAAATACGTTCAGGATTTAAAAATCTTTCAAATAATAAGCCAAATTTAATCGGATCGAGATCAGTAATAAGCAAGCTCCAAGCAACAACCGAGCCTGCTCCCGATCCTCTACCCGGTCCGACTAAAATACCCTCTTTTTTACTCCATTTAATAAAATCAGATACAATCAAAAAATAACCGGCAAAATTCATATTACAGATAATATCCAGCTCATAATTAAGACGAGCAAAATATTCGGTTTTCAATTCTTCTTGATTCTCTAACGAAATATTTTCAGATTTAAACTTTGTAGCAAGCCTTGCAAGCAACCCTTCTTTTGCATCTTTTTTAATTAAATCCGTTTCACTAATATCTTTGGTGGCAAAATTAGGCAGCATCGGCGGGTTTGCATGTGCGGCAAAATAACAACGCTCTCTTAAATTCATGGTATTTTGGATGGCACTAGGTAAATCGGAAAAAAGCTCTATCATCTCATGCGGTGATCTAAAATAACAATTTTCGCTAACTGTTTTTCGATCCAAATATTCTTTAGTAACACCGGCTGATATACATAACAATACATCATGTGCATCATGCATGCTTTTCTCACTAAACAAAACTTTATTAGTAGCAACAAGCGGAATAGCAAGCTCGGCAGCAATTCTAATATAACTATCCTCAATAAACTGTTCTTCCGGTATCTCATGTCTCATAATCTCAAAGTAAAAACGATCTCCTAAAATTTCCTGTAATTTACGTGCAAACAGCATCGCTTGCTCCTCGTTGCGAGCTAGCAAGCATTTTCCGACAATACCGTCGGTATAACAGCATAATCCTATTAATCCTTCTTGATATTCGATTAAATCTTCAAAATCAATGTGATCGCATATCTTACGATCATTTTTAATAAAAGTAAGACTTGATAGTTTGAGTAAATTTTTATAACCAGTTTCATCTTTAGCTATAAGCAAAATTTGAGCAAAAATATCTATATCGTATTTTATATTTAGAATAACTCCGTGTATCGGCTGCAGTCCTTTTTTTACTGCACATAATGCAAACTCTAATGAGCCGAATAAATTTCCCTTATCTGCCAAACAAATAGCAGACATTTTATTCGATGAAGCAAGTTCTACTACCTTCTCAATCGTTAATGCACTTTCTAGAAAAGAATAAGAGCTTTGAGTTCTTAAATGAATAAATTCAGGTCGCATTTTAAATTAATGTTAAAGTTTATTGTCTTACTGTATGACTCCTTATGTCATTCCCGTAGACTTTTTATGTTATTTCCGCGTAGGCGGAAATCCATGGTAAAGCGAGATAAATCGAGCTTTTAAAAAGTTTTAAAGTACTGGATTCACGCCTACGCGGAAATAACATCGGAAGCCTTAACGACAAGACTAAATTTTACTTCCGACTGCATAATATCTAAAACCGATTTTTTTCATTGCTTCATTATCTAGTATATTTCTAAGATCAATGATTATCGGCGATTTTACTAAATCATAAATTTCTTGCCAATTAAGTTCTTTAAATTCTGACCATTCAGTTGCAATAACTATAATATCTACTGATTTACAGGCGTCAACGGCTGAATCTAAATATAGCAAATTTTTATGTTCCAAATTCTTTTTAGCATTTTCAAGACCGATAGGATCAAATGCTTTAACATATACATCTTTATTTAATAAGATCTTTACAATTGCGATGGCAGGGCTTGCTCTTACATCATCTGTTCCTGCTTTATATGTTAAGCCTAAAATTGCTATATTTTTACCTTTTAAATCTCCGTCTAACAAAGTAGCTATTTTATCTACCATATTACTTGGACGCTGCTTATTACTTTTAATTACTGCCTTAAGAATCCTACAATCTATATAATGATTTTCTACAAGATTATTTAATGCTAGAATATCTTTTGGAAAGCACGAACCGCCAAAACCAGGTCCTGCATTTAAAAAATTTTGACCGATTCTTTGGTCAAGTCCTACACCTTTAGATAAATCTTTAATATTACCGCCGATTTTTTCACATAAATCAGCCATCTCATTAATAAAAGCAATTTTGGTAGCTAAGAAACTATTTGAAGCATATTTAATAAGTTCGCTCGTCACTAAATCGGTAACCACAAACTTTGCACCTTGTAAAGGTGCATAAATTTTTCGCAATATTTCCTCTGATTCTTTATTATTTACACCGATAACTATACGATCAGGATATAAAAAATCTTCTACCGCACTACCCTCTCTTAAAAACTCAGGATTAGAAGCAACATTAAATGAAAAGCCTCTTGATTTTAAATAAGCTATAATATTACTGCAACTACCGGGCGGAACGGTAGATTTTATGACTATTAAACAATCTTTATTTATATGCTCGAAAACTTTATTAATAGCATCATAAACATATTTTAAATCCGCTTCTCCCAAACATTTTGAAGGTGTACCGACCGTAATAAATATTGCATCAGCATTTTGAAGTTCATTATTATAAATATTTGTAAATTTTAACCTATCAGATTCTAAAGCTTGCTTAAGATACTCATCAAGTTTAGCTTCATAAATCGGTAATATTTGCTTATTTAATTTGGATATTTTAACCTCATCATTATCAAGACAAGTAACATTATGACCTAAATAGCCCATAATAATACCTGAGACTAATCCCACATATCCACTACCAATAAATGTAATATTCATAATTTTTTGTGATTTTTATATTAAATTTTTAAATTATACGTTATATTCCAAGTGTATACCTCAAATAAATGAAGAGTAGTATAGACGAAGCTCAATTTCAAAAAGTGCAAGAAGTCCACAAGACGAGGAACAGAGCGTATACTTAATACGTGAGTACCGGAGTACTTGTAGGATGACGTAGCCAATTTTTGCAGTTCTATCCGAGTATATAAAGCTTTTATCATATTTCAATAGATTTACAAGCTCAAATGAATTTTATTAAAAAAACCTTTATTAGTATTTTTATAATTCTGATTTCATTATCTTTGGCTATAACTCTAACTGTTTATAGTGCAAATAAAGGACACTTAAATGAACCTTTGAAAAAAATAATTGAATTTTATTTAAGTAAAAATGATATAAAGGCTGTACTACATAATTTAGAATTTAAAGAAAACCGATTATCCATAGATAAAATTTCCTTAAGTCTTATAGATAATGCTAGAGGAGAAATTAACGATTTTAATCTTTTCTTTAATTGCAAAAATTTCTTCTCTAATTCGTTAATAGAGGCTAATTTTAATATCGATAAAATTTCCGTAATTTCAAATAACGATGAAGAGATTATAAATACTTCAACGACCGGTGATTATTCGTTAAATATAATTAAAAAAGATGCCCTAACCGACATACGACTAACTTCAATAAAAAGTGATATCTTAACTGATGAGCAAGGAGCAGACTTACCTCTAGGAAATGCTTTATGCTCATATAAAACCACCTATTCTAAAAATAATCCAAAGACCGTTAATTGCAAACTCACCTTTGGGGACAAAGCTTTTTTATCACTAAGCGGTATAATAACCGATAAAAATATCGATGCAAGTGCAGCTGCCGCAAATATGCCTTTAATAATTTATCAAACAGTCGAAAAAATTATTCCGAATAATCCTATAATCTCATATTTACGAGAACATATAAAACAAGGTTACATCCAAAACGGAGAATTAAATATTAAATTAGATAAAAAATTTTTAAAAAAAAATATTTTAGTAGAAGATAATTTAAAAGCAAATTTACATATCTCGAATTTTGAATATAAATATCATACAGATTTACCGCCTTTGACTAAAGTTGATACTAATATAATCATTTCAGGACCGGAAATAAAATTTCTAATTAATGAAGCATATAGCGGTAAAAGTGTCGTTTCAGACGGTATTATGACTTTCAAATGGGAAGGACTGGATAAATCACAATTTGTGTTTAATGCTACTGCTAAAGGTGAAATTAATGACTTAATTGCCTTTGTTCCAAATGATGCATATCAAAATATTAAAGCTCAAAATATTGATCTTAAAACAATCAAAGGAACGGCAAATTCAATAATAGAGTTAATAATTCCTATTAGCCCCAATATCCCTAATAGCTATAATGTTTTGTCGACATTAACAAATATCTCTTTTAACACATTAGATAATAATATCCTATTACAAAACGGTGAAGCCAAAGGTAGTTTTAAAGATAATAAACTAAATATTAGCGGTAAAGGTAACATTAATAATTATGCAAGCAGCTTTACTTATGATCATGATATATCGGATAAAAATAATGAGTGTTTACTTAAAATAAAAAGCAATATTGCAGCAAATAATCAAAGATTTGGAGTATTTAAATTAATTTCAGGCAGCACCGTTTTAAATTTTGAGTATAAAAAACAGCATAATAATGAGAGTTTTATTACCGTTAATTCTAATCTTAATAATTTAGAATTTTATATAGATAAAGTATCTATTCATAAAAAATTATATAAAAAAGCCAATTTATATTTATATACTAAATTAAATGATAAAAATTTCGATAGAAATATTGAATTTAACCTTTCAGGGCAGGATAATCTAAAAATTAACGGTAATGCCTTAATTAAGAAAAATATTTATAATATTAATCTAGCCTCTGTTAAACATAATCATACGGATTTAAAAGGAAAAATAATCATAGATAACCATAATCTTAATACGGCACTTTATGGAAGCAGATTAGATTTATCAAATGCTAATATGATGCAGTTTTTAGAAAAAGCGGGAGATTCTACACGTAATATTAATTTAAAAACTAATATATCAAAAATACTTTTAAAGAATAATATAATTCTAGGTAATCTTGATTTAGCAATTAAATGTGATAAAGTGCGGTGTTTCTCCGGCTTTCTAAATGCTAATATTGATAATAAAAAAGTTAAGATGTCGCTTACCGCTAAGGAAACTTTTGAACAATGGTTCATTGAATCCGATAATGCCGGAGCATTGCTTAAGGGACTCGGAATGTATACCACTATGCAAAACGGTCAAATTAACATCAACTTAAATACAAAAAGATATGAAGTAAAAAAAGGTGAAATAGTGCCAATATTAGACGGCAAATTTTCTATAAAACATTTTACGGTAGTCGATACTCCTTTTTTAACACGGCTTGTTTCCTTTGTTTCGTTGCCGGGTTTTCTTAGTTCAATCACTAATAATAAAAATATTTTATTTGAAGATATGAGAGGTAAATTTAATTATAGAGGAAATATAATTACAATTTTTGATACGGAAGCACATGGACCGTTCTTTGATTTTACTATGACAGGTAATATTGATACCAAGCAGCAATTAATTATGGTTAAAGGAAATGTTATTCCTTCCTTTTTCTTAATCAGCACTATTGTAACTAAAATACCGGTAGTCGGTAAAATATTTTCCAAAGTCGCTCCTTACTCCCTAAAAATGAAATATTAAGTAACTATTTAAAGCTATTAGATTTCGTGTACAAAATTTTTAATCATTCCTTTATGTCATTCCTGCGAGGCATTATTGCGTGTGTACCTAATCGTCATTACGAGCGACTGAAAGCGTTGTTGCATTGCTCAAAAAACGTGTTCGGCGTTATACCGTGGCTTGACCACGGTACCCAAAAAACAACTAAGAATGCTAACAATATTAGTATTTTTAACTGGGTCCTGCTACAAACTTGCAGGATGACAGAGGTGGAAGTAAGACATGCAACAAAGCCACAACTGCAAGGAGCGTGGTGGCAATTCAGAAATAATAATAGAATATTCTGTAAATCAGAATTTTTTACTGGATTGCTTCGTCGAAACTTACAGTTTTTCCTCACAATGACGTTTAAGATCAATTCATGCAAGAATGACATAAATAACCATACATATTTAATAGGTATTTTACTTTTAGGCTTAATTTCCGGTCTTACGTTCAATTTAATTTTTTTTACAGTTCCATATCAATTATCCGAAGCAAAATACACCACTGATATAATAGGTTCGATATCACTAGCTGCCTTTCCTTATTGCTTAAAGGTCATATGGTCACCTTTTATAGATAAATACTCTATACCTTTTTTATGTTCTAAATTCGGTCACAGGCGTGGCTGGGCATTGGTATCACAAATATTTTTAATCCTAGCGATGACGGGGTTCTTAAACATAAGCCCTTGTAATAACTTATATATTACTGCAATTATCTTATTTATTATTTCATTCTGCAGTTCTACACAAGATATTGTACTTGATGCATATAGAATTGAGAGACCTACATCTCAAGAAGAGCTTTCAATGGCTTTTACCTTTAGTAGCATAGGGTTTCGTTTAGGTATGTTACTTGGCAGCGTCGGTACTTTATATTCATCAATTATTTTCGGCTGGAATACAGTATATAAATTTGCTCTATTCATTACTCTAATTGGACCTATAGTAATTTTATGTATCAAAGAACCACCATCAAAAGAAATATACCATACAACTACTAATTTAATAGGATTACAACAATATTTTGAAGTGATTAAAAAAAGTATTATCTCCTTAAAAAATGAACAGCAATATTTACTGCTAATTATATTGTTTATCTTTTTATATAAGGCTGCGGATTCTATACCTATGGCTATGAGTTCGCCTTTATTGCTCGATTTAAGTTTTACTACTCATGAAATTGCCGTTATTTACAAAGCTTACGGGTTACTAATCATGATCGTCGGAGGAGCTTTAAGCGGCGTTTTAGCTGCAAAAATGGGTATATTTCATAGTGTCTTAATTGGTGGAGTTACTCAATTATTGTCACCTCTTATGTTTATGATTCTTGCTACTATCGGCTATGATATAAAGACATTTATAATAACTGTTACAGTACAAAATTTTTGTGCAGGCTTTGCAGGAACTATTATCTCTATCTATTTTGCTAGCCTTTGCAATAGTGAATTTGTTGCCACACAATATTCTATTATTGCATCTTTTAGCTCGCTTAGCCGTATTATTCTAGCTAGCCTTGGCGGTATTTGTGCAAAATATCTTACTTGGCCTGTATTCTTTTTAGGTAATACTCTGTTTAGCATGTTATTTATCCCGATATTTTATAAAATATATAGAAAGAAACTAGGCTTTGTGAATATTTCTAAAAAGATATGACAATTATTAAAAAAAGTTTATAATATTGATATATATATTTCTGCGAAATGAAGAGTCAGAATTTTTATGAAACTATATAGTTTTCAAGAACATTTATTAGAATTAAAAATAAGGCTTCTTAGAATATTTACTGCTTTTATAAGTATATTTGCTATTTGCTATTATTTTAGCGACAATATTTATAGTGTTTTATTAAAACCGCTTGCTAAGCTAAGCGGTGATACGGTACGAAATATAATTTATACAGGGCTTACAGAAGCATTTTTTACCTATATTAAACTTGCAGCTTTTACTGCTTTTACTATTATTATACCTATAATTGCTTTGGAGTGTTATTTATTTATCAGTCCCGGGTTACACCGCCATGAAAAAAAAATTATCGCTTTTATTCTTTTTATGTCGCCTATTTTATTTTGGTGCGGTAGTATTTTTGTTTTTTACTTTGTAATGCCGAAAGCTTGGAATTTTTTTCTTAGTTTTGAAAAACGTGATATGATAGTACCGATAGTTTTGGAAGCAAGAATTAGCGAGTATCTAAATTTAGTTATTCATTTAATTATTGCTTTTGGCGTTGCCTTTCAACTGCCAGTTGTGATAATGATATTAAATATACTAAAAATAGTTAAGGTACAAACACTTAAGCAAAAAAGATGCATTGCCGTGGTAATTAACTTTATTATTGCAGGAATATTAACGCCTCCTGACATTTTAAGCCAGTTTGCTCTTGCAATACCGCTACTTTTATTATATGAAACTTCAATAATGATATGTAATTTTATAGAAAAACTGAGGACACTAAATGTTAAATATCAAATGGATTAGAGAAAATAAAGAATTGTTCGATGAAAAACTTAGCCAAAGATTTATTGAACCTATGTCTAGTAAAATTGCTATGCTCGACGGAGAGAAAAGAAAAATTACGAGTTTAATTCAAGAATTTCAGCATGCACGTAAGGTAAAATCAAAGATTTTAGGTAATATGGCCTCTAAAAGCGGCGAAGAGTTTGAAGGGTTACAAAGAGATGTCAAACATATAAATGAGAAGTTGGAAGCACTTGAACAGGATCTAAATAATAATAACGAATTAAATGAACTATTAAATATGTTTCCTAATATTCCGGACGAAGAAGTACCTTACGGAATGGATGAAAGTATGAATAAATTAGTTCGTACTTACGGAGAGACAAATCCAAATGCTTTGAATAAACAGCATTTTGAACTAGGTATAAAATTAAATTTAATGGATTTTGAACAAACTGCTAAAATTTCTGGAACTAGATTTGTAACGTTAAAAGGTGATTTAGCAAAGCTAGAACGTGCTTTAATTAATTTTATGGTTGATGTTCATACTAAAGAGTGGGATTTCTTTGAGATATCACCTCCGGTATTAGTGCGAGATAATGCTATGTATAATGCAGGACAACTACCTAAATTTGCCCAAGAGTCTTTTGTAACAACCAATGGTTACAGACTAATTCCAACCGCAGAAGTATCTTTAATAAATATAGTCGCCGATGCTATTATACCAAGAGAAAAATTACCGATGCGTTATGTTGCTTACACCCCGTGCTTTAGATCAGAAGCAGGTAGTAGCGGTAGAGATACAAGAGGTATGATTAGATTACATCAGTTCGGTAAAGTTGAGCTAGTATCTATTACTACCCCTGAAGAATCAAAAAATGAACATGAATATATAACTAATGCATCAGAGACTATTTTACAAAAACTGAATCTTCCTTATCGTGTTATGTTACTTTGCACCGGAGATATGGGATTTGCGGCAAAAAAAACCTATGATATAGAAGTATGGCTTCCGGGACAAAAGCAATATCGTGAAATTGCTAGCTGTTCTAATTGTGGAGATTTTCAAGCACGTAGAATGAAAGCAAGATATAAAGAATTCGGCAGTAACGAAACTACCTTAGTTCATACTTTAAATGCTTCAGGATTACCTATCGGAAGAACTATGGTTGCAATACTTGAAAATTATCAGAATGAAGATGGATCAATAACTATACCGGATGTCTTGATAAATTACATGGGAGGATTACAAAAAATCACTGCCTATAGTGAATAATTGTTTATTAAAGATAGATAATAAGGTAAAGTTTCTAGTTGTTGTTAAATTGGCTTTGTTGCATGGCTCTTATGTCATTCCCGCGAAAGCGGGAATGACATCGAGTAGAGGCCTACGGCTGCTCGCAATGACAACTCTAGCATCCACACAGGCAAAGTTCATTAGTATATACTCCTGTGAAATGAAGAGTTGGCTACGTCGTCTTTGTAAGTCCTCGGATACTCACGTATTAAGTATACGCTCCGCCCCTCGGCTTACAGAATCCTTGCTCTTTTCCAAGTTGAACGAGTATACAAAACGATAATTTAAATTCAGGTTATTTGTGTTTAGTGGTTTACGAAAATTTGACAAAGATATATATAATTATAATGCTCCTAATTTTATACCTATAGCATGTCATTATAATGAAAATACTTTACTTACCAAAGACGGTAAATTACTACAAATTATCAAAATACACGGCATTACCTCAGAGAAAATAAGTGATAACATACAAAATTTACGTGAAATGGTTAGAGTTTCTATAAAAAAGAATATAACCGATTATAATTTTGCTTTTTGGCTACATACAATACGAGAAAAACAAAACTTAGACGATTCAACTCCTTACAAAAAATTATTACCGGCAAATATTCATACCCTATGGCAAAGAAAAAACCATTGGAATGATAAATTCGTTAATACTTTATATATATCTATAGTACATGATTCTACTAAAGTTAACATCACAAATTTTAACTCTTTAATAAATTCTTTATCTAATAAATTAATTACTGATTTTGAAAATAACTACTTAGATGCAGCGTTTCAAAAATTAGACAATATCACTAATAATATTTTAAATGATTTAAACGAATTTGGTGCTGAAAAACTCGGTATAATATTTGAAAATGATAATGCTTTTTCTAATCCTTTATTTTTATATAATCGAATAGCTAACCTTAATAATAATGATTGTTTGGTACCTATAATAGATTTATCCGATGCACTAGGTAGAAGTATTTATACAATTAGAAGCGATAAAGTGGTAGTTACGGATCATGAGCAAAATAATAAATTCGCTTCTTTACTATCTATAAAAGAATATCATGAAACTCCTTCTAATACACTGGATAAATTTTTACAGTTACCGATTGAATTAATAATAACTGAAATATTTTACTTTGTTAGCAAAAAACAAGTAATATCCAAATTGCGTGGTCAAGATTATATTCTAAAAATTACTAACGACTCAACTTTACTTAATCACAAAGGGATTAATAAGCTTGATGCAGCTAATTTAGATTTTCAATTTTGTAATCAGCAAATTTCAATTGCCGTTATAGAAGAAGATGAAAATAAACTAGATGCAGCCGTAGCTAAAGCATCAACCGAACTTTTTAAACTTGGTATTATTCATGTAAAAGAAGATATTAATATTGAGCAAATATTTTGGTCGCAATTACCTGCTAACTTTGCCTTTATACGTAAAATGTCGCCATTATCCGTAGAGCATATTGCTTCTCTTACCGCTCTTCATAATACTACACTCGGTAATCAATATAATCCTTGGGGTAAGGCTATAACTTTACTGCGAACCGAGAAAGGTACTCCATATTTCATGAATTTTCATGATAAAACGAATAAAGGTAATACTTGCATCTTTGGTACGGGGAAAACCGGCAAAACCGTATTATTGAACTTTTTAATATCAGAATCGACTAAATACGATCCAACAATAATTTATATCTCTAATAATAATGATTCTAAAATTTTTATCGAGGCAATAGAAGGCAAATGGTTAGAACCGGACAAACAAATTATCAATCCATTTTTAGTAGATGATACAGAAAAATCACAAGCATTCATTTTAGAATTTTTAAAATTAATCAGTGGTCATTATATTTCACCTCTTAGCGAAATAGAGATATCCTTTCTAGAGAAATTAAAAAATAAAATTTTATCAATTGAAAAAGAAAAACGTATTTTTTCCGATATTTTAAAATTAGAAGATTTTAAGGAGGAAGGAGGAATACAAATACTTGATAAACTTAAAGTTTTTACCGAAGAACAATTATATTCCGGATTATTTGACGGATCGTCTCTTAACATTGAAGAAGGGCAAGTTATAGGGTTTAATTTATATAAACTTTCTGATGAGCCGTTTTCTAAACAATTTTACCCGACGGAGAGAAAATTTTTAGAACAATTTAATAATAATTTAAAGAAACACCAAAGTATTAGTGCAGCAGCAATTTATGCTCTTACTTATCATTTAAGTCTAGTTGGCACAAAACCTAAAATATTTGCTGCCGATAATTTTGATAAACTTTACAGACCTGAGATTTATTATGATAATATAAATTTAATCTATAATAATTTGTCTCAAAATAACGGTATTTTCGTCAGTAATTTCAATTTTATTTATCTTAAGTCATATCCAAAATATACTATAAAACCTTGGCTTGATTTAATTAATACTAAAATCATTCTACCATCTGAAGTTAAAATAGAAGATTTAGATAAAATTTTAGGTTTAAGCGAGCCGGAAATAAAAAAATTATCACAGCTAATACTTTCTGCAAGAATGTTCTTAATTAGTAAGGATAATGAATCGATAGCTTCTGAATTAAGTATTGCCGCTTTAATAGGAGTTGTCCGTATTTTATCAAGCAGACAGGAGGAAATGGATATTTATAAAAAAATACTTGAACAACACCAAGGTCCTCCGGATAATTGGGTTAATTACCTATATAATGAGTTAAATACGGACTAATATTTCACTCTGTCATCCCGTGATTTATTATGGGATCCAAAAAAATTAAAAAGGACTGGATCCCGCTACAAGCTCGTGGGATGACAATAATTTATTATGAACTATAAAAACAACGAGCATAAAGAATACTCAAAGTGTTAAAAAAATATTTACTATTTTTCTTATTTTCATTTTTCTCATTTAATGTATATGCATCTATTTGGGATGATATAGTCACTTGTCTTAGCGATCCATGTAATTGCGGTCAAAGTGAGAGAACGGAAATTTGGAATAAGGATGGAGGCATCAATGCAAAGCCAAGAGGGCCTTTTAAACCAGGCACATTATGTCCTCCTTGGAATAAAAGCGACGGCCGTAATAATGATACTTGTTTATTAAAATTTGATTACCCAGGTACATTTATCGGTTTTTTACTCAATAGATGTGCGGAAGAAGCCCCTGATAGTAGTTACTTTACTCCAAAAATTCGTATTAGAGTTCAAAGCTGTAATGCCATAGCTTGTTGGCACCAAAACTCTACTTTAAATTGGGATGGAGAATGTGTATTATGGCCTACAGGTTACGGTATACCTCTAACTAGAGTCTGTGCTAGAGTTGCCGTACCGGATATGCCTCCACCTCCCGGAATAAATGCCCCACCTTCCCCTGCAGATCCAGGTTATACCGATGGAGTACATCTCAATAAAGTCGGTTATACAGAAACTGATAATAAGATAATCGGTGTAGACGGAAAAATAGTTACTTTAAAACCTCCTAAACTTTGTGCTTATAGCGATCCTGGACTTGTTAACCTTGTTTCAGATTCCGGTGTACATCTTGATCCGGTGGACTGGAATCCTAATCGTCAACCTCTTCATCACACTAACGAACTTAGCCCTATTGCAAAAGTATTAAAATTTTTAGTTGAAACGATAAAAGGAGCAAGTTTACCAAGTTTATTAGGGCAGCTTCTTGGTATGATAGATCAAAATTCAGAATTTATCAAAGTACTTCAATCAATACTTAATGCAATAGGAGAGATTTTTAATTTTTTTCCTACTTTAATAATAAAAATTATTGAAGCACTTGGGTCATTAAACGGTTCTGTAGATAGCTATTCTTTTGGTTGTGTACAATTACCTTTAGGGCCTTTTCCACCACCATATTGTCCAAATTTAGATTATATTAGCATTAATGCGAGTGCTCATAATGTATGTAGCATAAAAGATGCAAGCGGCCAGTTTGACCAATCTTCTACTAGTCCAGCTTGTGTAGTGCCATCTAATATTAATGTTAAAAACAATATTGTTAATAATACCATACGTGTTAGCTTTAGCAATCTTGTTCCGCTTTGCACGAGTTCTCGCTCTGACCTCAAAACTTGTGTAGAACCACGTAATATAGATTTTTCTTCAGCAAAAATTACTCATACTAATACGGCTTTTAAAGATTTAATTAAATCGTGTAAGAATACTTCAGGCAACACTCCATGTATTAATACAGAAATTTCTACGCCATGTAGTGTTACAGCTAACGGTTGTAATGAGGGATTTAGAATAGTATATTCGCAGAAAATTGGAAATGTAGAAACACCCAGCGATTACTACATAAGCGATATACCGGACTGTCCAAGTTCTAATTCAACTACCTGTCAAAAAGTGTGGGGAGTTAATATCGGCGAATTTAAGGATGTAAGCGTAAAATTTCCTGAGGTACAAAAGCAAGATACAACTAGCTTAATGCCTATAAAGACAGATGTCATCTTAAAAGACACTAACGGTAAAGATAGAAAGCTTTATGTCTCTATTAGTAATACCGAAGACGATAAGCAAAATCCTAATAATATTTGCTTATTTGAGTCCGGTAGTTTAATAGATTGCGTACCGAGAGTAAATCATTCTTACAGCTTAGCTACTTATGAATGTGCAAAGCAATATGCCGGAATTACCTGTACTAATAATAGCAATCCCAACGATGCTTATTATAAACCGCAATTCGTTGCATCAGTACAAGTAAGAGAAGGCGACAATATCATAGATGAAACAAGCACTCTTGTAACGCCGTTAGCATACGCCGGACCTCCACCCCCCAACCCCACTGACACCGAAAGCATAGTAATGCTTGCCGGTTATAAGTATAGTTCTTCCGTTGCGTTTATACCTAAAGATCCAAAGGAAGATAAATATATTGCTATGCCGTTTTCAGGAGAGAATGCTCTAAATCAGTTGACTATTCACGGTAAATATAAAGACGATAAAGCACCTTATGATAGTAATGGAAATCCTGACTCAAGTGCGGTATATTTAAAATATTTAGAATATATAAACGGTAAATATATCCAAGGTGGAACGCATGCCTGCTTGATGCCGAAAAATTTCCAACATTGTAACCCTATGCTGCGTCCTACTTTACCTGATGGATCACCTATGCCCGGTTACAATAATGACTCAATAAATTGTGTACTTGCTAAACTCAACAACAACGATACTATAAATTGTAAAGATTTTAAAAATAAATATAACGTTAAATATCCAAATCTTGGCTTATGTAAAAAAGATACAGATCTAACGCGCTGTACTCTAGAAGAAACAGTGTCAGGTCCAGGAAGAGGTATTACAATTTATACTTGCAATATAAATAAGATTCCGAGTAAATGCTATACCAATAACGATAAGGCTAATACTCCTATATGTGTTTTAAGTAGGGATTATACAGATAGAATCGAGCCGAAACCTAACATAGGACCAATATTAGTACCGGTAGATCCTTCAAAATATTATAAAGTGACATATACAAAAGGAGATAACAATACTCCTCCTGAGCCGACATATAAAGCTGAGACTGAGGATGTAAGAGATAAAACTTGGCAAGAGCTAAATCTTTGTGCTCCTATATTAGTACCTACTTGTGCTAAAATTCCTAGCACAGAGAAAGCTCCTTCCGGTAACAATCACGGTAATGCAGAATGGCCTGAAAGCGATATAGGAGAACTGGCAAAAGGAAAATGCCCGACGAATTGGATACCTATTGATCCTAATAAACCTTTAGAACGCTATTGTTTATCATATTTTGATAGAAAGGTTGTCGAGTTTGAACCTTTAGGCCACAATGTCGGCTGTAGAGAATTTAAAGGATTACCTATAAAAGTTGGTTATAACGACTTCCCATCAGACCAATTACTTGAGACCCCTTATAATCCGGTAACTAAAATAGGTGACTATATCTTCAACAAAAAACCGGTACCACATGGAAGCATTATGGCATTTCCAAAGGATGGAGCAAGTATAGCTGCAGCAAATAAACCGGACAATACAATATTGCATACTGTAGAATTCAAAGTAACTTTAGATGCAATAATGGACGATATTGAGTATTTTGAAGTAAAAGATTTATGGTATGATGATTGCACATTAATATATGTCAACGGCACAAAGTTACTTAGCCTCCCTACTAACGTTGATTCTCTGGATGAGAAAAGGTACTGTAACAATGGAAATGACCAAGGTCAAGCATTACAAGCTAAAAATTTACCGATTGATATAAAGCGTTATTTAAAACAAGGAGAAAATACTATAAGATTCCAGCTAAGAGTTATGTTTGATGGAGGACTATATTTTCACATGCAATATAAAATGAAGAGATAAATAAATGAGTTGGATTATTTTTTATACGGTAATCGCTGCTTTACTGATTCTCGATTTGGGAATAATACACAAAAAAAATACCATAATGAGTTTTAAAGAAAGCATACTTTTTAGTCTTTTCTATCTTGTAATAGCTTGTTCATTCGGTATCTATGTTTACTATAATACGGGGGCAGATCATGCTCGTGAATATTATACTTGCTTTCTCATTGAGAAAGCTATGTCACTTGATAATATTTTTGTTATCTCTATTATGTTCCAATTTTTTAAAATTCCCGGGCAATATCAACATCGTGTTTTATTTTTCGGTATAATAGGCGTAATAATATTCAGAGCCGTAATGATTTACGGCGGTATTATTCTTATAAATAAATTTACCTGGTTATTATATATTTTTGCCGTAATACTTATTACTACAGGTATAAAAACTTTCTATGTATCACATAAAACTTTTGATATACAGAATTCTTATATTTACAAGTCAATAATAAAAAATCTAAATATTACCCCTAACCTTGAAGGGGATAAATTTGTTGTTAAACGTAATAACAAACTATATTGCACCCCCCTTTTTATATCTCTAGTACTGATAGAAGCAATAGATTTAGTCTTTGCTATAGATAGTATACCGGCAATATTCGCAATTACTAATGATGTTTATATAATTTATACTTCAAATATTTTTGCTATTTTAGGGCTTAGAGCGTTATTCTTTTGTTTAGCAGAAATTGTAGAACGTTTCAGTTATATAAAATATTCTTTGGCTTTAATTTTAATATTTATCAGTTTTAAAATATTTATTCATCATTATATAGCGATTCCGGCATATGTTGCGTTAACTGTAACTATTACTTTATTACTATTTGGTATAATTGCTTCCATAATTAGGAAAAATATGATTGACCATTAATAAAGGGGGTATATAATATTTTTTTATTTTGCAATTATAATGACTAAATTACTAAAATCATTTTTTATTACTATCATCATTTTTAATAACATTGCTTGCGCAAAAGAAACAGGGTTCTATATAGGAGCAGAAGGTGGAATAGTTGAACCGGTCGTTAGTAAATTCCGACATAAACACTCAAATACCAAAATAATTTTAAAAAAATCAAGTATGTATAGTGGGAAAATAGGCTATATAATATATCCACAGATAGCTATTGAATGCTCAGCAACTTATCAACCTAAATATCGTCTGCATTACGTATTACCTCAGCAAAATTTAAGTAATGGTCTCACTATTCCTAAAACCCCAGGTAATACTACCGTATTATCAAATATATATATGCTAAATCTTATTTATGATTTAGAAAAAATAAAAACTGGCACACCTTTTGTAATACTTGGAGGTGGAATAGCACAAGTAAAAGTTAAGCCTACCTCTTCTAGGTGGAGTGTTATAAATAGCGATTATTTTAAAGTAAGAAAAACTCATAAAAATTGTGTTGCTTGGCAAGCAGGTCTTGGAATTTCACAAGATGTAACTTCAAGTTTAAGTATTGATGCAACTGCAAAATTACAAACGGCATATAGAGTAAGAATTAATTATGATACACTTGATATGCAAACGGGGCAATTCGTGCCAGCAAAGCCTATCAAAAAAACTATAGCCGTTGGAGAATTTGGCGTAGGATTTACTTATAGATTGCCATTTTAATAATTCTGTGATTTATATGAAAGCTACAATGTCATCCCGCGAGATGACACGAATAATTCAACTATATAAGGAAAAAATATGTCTCCAAAAGCTACTAACTCTTCTTCTACCCCTAACGGTCATGATAAGATGGCAAAAAAAACACATTCCGCACAATCCGTTGTTAACGGTGCGGTTTCAGATCATAACACTTATGATGAAGTACCGTATGAAAGCTACCCATATGCTCTTACAAATCCTTATCACTTAAGTACACTTGCAACTCTTTTCGGTGTAAATGCTCCTGAAGTCGAGAATGCAAAAATATTAGAGCTTGGTTGTGCAGCAGGCGGTAATTTAATACCACATGCAGTTCTTTATCCAAAAGCTTATTTTGTTGGGGTTGATTTGTCTAAGGTACAAATTGACGAAGCAAATAAAAATGTTAAAGCACTAGGATTAAAAAATATAGAATTCTATCATTGTTCGATAACCGACATTAACGATTCTTTCGGTAAGTTTGATTATATAATTTGCCATGGCGTAATTTCTTGGGTACCAAAAACCGTTAGAGATAAAATTTTTGAAGTTTGTAATAAAAATCTTAGTCCAAACGGAATAGCATATATTAGCTATAATACCCTCCCTGGCTGGAATATGGTCCGTACTATTAGAGATATGATGATGTATCATTCTAGCTCATTTGCAAATGTACGGGATAGAATAGCTCAATCTAGATTGTTACTAGAATTTGTGAAGGATAGCTTAGAAAACTCTAAAACTCCTTATGCAGAAGCATTAAAAACCGAAGCAGGGCTACTTGCTAAACAAACCGATCATTATTTACGTCATGATCATCTAGAAGAAGAAAATGCTCAATTCTACTTCTATGAATTTATGAATGAAGCAAGAAAGCACAATTTACAATATTTAGCCGATTGTAATCTTTCGACTATGTATCTTGGTAATATGCCGCCGAAAGTAGTAGAGCAGTTAAAAGCGGTAAACGATATAGTTAGAACCGAACAATATATGGATTTCATTACGAATCGTCGTTTTAGAACCACTTTACTATGTCATAGTGATGTGAAAATTAATAGAAGTATTAACAATGATGATATAACGAAATTTAATATAATCTTTAATATAGTGCCTGAAAAACCACTCAAAGAAGTAGATCTTAATAATGCTTCCGAAAATTTAAAATTCTTCTTAAACGGCAATCAAGACTCTAACTTAACAACTAGTTCGCCTTATATGAAAGCTATTTTATACACTTTCAGCGAAAATCTAAATAATCCGTTAAGCTTTGAGAAAATAACCACTGAAGCTAATAAAAAGCTACATAATACTAAATTAAACGAAATCAAAGCTGAGCTTTTAAATAATGCAATGAAGCTAGTACTACAAGGTTATATTAGTATTACAAATCAGAAGCATCGAAATAACCCTGAGCTTGATAAGCCTAAAACAACAAAAATGGTGATACATCAAGCAACCAATACACCTTCTATGTGGGTTACAAATTTAAAACATGAACCGATCGGCATTAATTTCTTTGAGAAGTTTGCACTTAGATATATGGATGGTAAACATGATAAAAAAGCAATCATTGAGGCTGTACTTGGTCATGTAGAAAAAGGCGAGCTAACTTTAAGTAAAGAAGGTCAAAAAGTAGAAAACAAGGAAGAAATACGCAAAGAACTAGAAAGCTTATTTATTCCGATGATCAAGAAATTTTCTTCTAATGCTTTGTTGGTGTAGCCAATTTGCACTCTGTCATACCGTGGTCTTGCCACGGTATCCATGATACTAAACAAAAATTATTTATTGATTCTCCTACGCCAATGGCGTATAATTATTATGAGTAAAAAACTGATTTCAGTTGTTGAGCTTCCAGAGTTGCAAAAATTCGCCAAGAATAATTTAAATGAAAAAGAATGCTTTGAAATAATACATTACATTGCTGCTAATCCTGACCAAGGCGATATAATAAAAGGCACTGGAGGTATAAGAAAGTTACGATTTACTTTAAGTAGTAATAATAAAGGTAAAAGTGGCAGTATAAGAATAATTTATTTTTACTACAATGAAAATATGCCAGTATTTTTAATAACCGGTTTTATAAAAAGTAAGATGGAAAATATTAATCATAATAGTTGTAATGAATAAAAAAAACTAACTGAAGAATTGGTAAAATTATATGTCGGACGAGGCAAAAATGAATAATAAAAATACTAAACAAACAAAAGTATATTAATTGGAATGCAAGAGGCTGTTTTATACACTAAAGGAAAATTAAAAGCAAATAAACATGATATAAAATTATCTAATATAGACGTGCATGAAGCAAGAGATAAGTTAAAATTAACACAACAACAATTTGCTACAACATTTGGAGTGAGTGTTGCAACTTTAAGAAACTGGGAACAAGGCAGAAGATTACCTACCGGAGCTGCAAAATTACTTCTTAAGATTATTGAGAAAGAACCTAATGTTGTAAAACGAGTTTTACGAGGATAAAATAGAGATAAGACACAACCTATATAAACACCATGCCTATATTTTTTTATTTATTTGCAACATTAATAACTATCAGTAGCTTATGCGTTGTCTTAAGCAAAAATTCCGTATATTCGGTATTATGGTTAATTTTTGCATTTATCAACGGTGCAGGGCTTATGATTTTGCTTGGAGCAGAATTTTTAGCTATGATGCTGATAGTGATTTATGTTGGAGCTGTAGCAGTATTATTCTTATTTGTGATAATGATGCTAGATATGCATTTTAATAAGACAATAACGCAGCTAAAAGCAAATCTAGCTTTAAGTATTTTTATAGCTTTGATTATGTTTGCCGATTTAGTAATAATTATTTTACTTGGTACTAAAAATATTAATTTCAACTCCAATGTATCGTTTGTCATAACAAATAATATCTCAAATACTAAAGCAATAGGAGGCATACTCTACACAGACTTTATGCTACCGTTTCAAATGGCGGGCCTTATATTATTTGTCGCTATGATTGCATGTATTACGTTAACACTAAAAAAGCGTGAGGGAGTAAAACGTCAAGATATATCAAAACAACTACGTCACAATAAAGAAAATACCATATTAATGACAAAGCCTATTCTAAATAAAGGTGTTGAGAATATTAAATATGAATGAATATATTTCGCTTAATCATTATTTAATCTTAAGCAGCTTAGTTTTTACTATCGGAATGTTTGGATTATTTATGCATCGCAAAAATATTATCAATATATTAATGTCTATTGAGTTAATGCTGCTTGCAGTTAACATAAATTTTGTTGCATTTTCCGTATATATGCAAGAATTATCGGGACAAATTTTTAGTATTATAATCTTAACCGTAGCAGCTGCCGAAACCTCAATCGGGCTTGCAATATTACTAATATATTTCCGTAATAAAGGCTCCATTGAAATTACCGACATTAATCAGATGTGGGGATAATGATGTATCAAAATATTTCTATAATGATCATCATGTTACCGCTTGCATCTAGCATAATAAATGGGTTATTCGTAAGGGTAATAGACAAAAAATTAGCGCAAGTAATTGCAACCGGCTTTTTATCTTTATCTGCCTTATTCTCATTAATAATATTTTGCGATGCAGGCTTAGACGGGAATATAATCCATATTAAATTATTACCATGGATTGAGGTTGGAAATTTTAAAGTAAATTGGTCGATTTATATCGATCAGCTAACTAGCATAATGTTTATAGTCGTAACATGGGTGTCAAGCATCGTGCATATCTACTCGCTTGGCTATATGGCCGAAGATAAGGGGATTATACGCTTCTTGTCTTTTCTTTCTTTATTCACTTTTTTTATGTTAATGCTAGTATCTAGCGATAATTTCTTACAATTATTTTTCGGTTGGGAGGGCGTCGGCGCTTGCTCATATTTACTAATAGGTTTTTGGTATTCAAAAGAATCAGCCAATAAAGCGGCGATTAAAGCTTTTATAATAAATAGAGCCAGCGATTTTGCTTTTATCTTAGGTGTAATGACGATTATTGTTTATTGTGGCTCGGCAAATTACAAAGATGTATTGTCATCTGCAGAATTATTATCTAATATAAAAATATTTTTACATTTTTCCATTCTAGACATTATTTGTTTATTATTATTCATCGGTTGTATGGGTAAATCTGCACAGATCGGTTTACATGTATGGCTTCCTGATGCGATGGAAGGACCGACTCCGGTATCTGCACTTATTCATGCAGCAACCATGGTAACGGCAGGAGTATTCTTAGTAGCACGCTGCTCGTATTTATTTGAATATAGCCCTTTAATTCTACAATTTATTACGATTATCGGCGGTGTTACTTGTCTCTTTGCTGCAAGCATTGCTATTATGCACAGCGATATAAAGAAGATTATTGCTTACTCAACTTGCAGTCAGCTTGGTTATATGTTCATGGCGTGCGGAGTATCTGCCTATAATAGCGGAATATTTCACTTAGTAACTCATGCCTTTTTTAAGGCCTTATTATTCTTATCAGCCGGCAGCGTAATACATGCCGTTCACGAGCAGGATATTTTTAAAATGGGTGATTTAAGAAATAAAATGCCGGTAACTTATGGCAACTTCTTAATCGGCTCACTTGCACTAATAGGGATTTATCCTTTGGCAGGATTTTACTCTAAAGACTCGATTTTAGAAGCGGCTTATAGTAGCGGCTCGTTTATGTTTATTTTTGGAATAGCAGCAGCAATACTTACCGCTATTTATTCAATGAAGATTATTATGTTGGTATTTCATGGCAAAACTAAGCTAGCAAAAGATGTTTTTGAGCATGCTCACGAACCGGCTAAAGTAATGAATAATCCACTTATATTACTTGTCGCCGGAAGCTTTTTTAGCGGTATGATCGGCTATTATTTACTTGCTATGGACAAACCAAACGGTTATTTCCATGCAAGCCTATTTAATTTACATATTTATAAATTACTAATTAGCCACCCGCCTTTATATATTAAGCTACTACCTATGGCAGTCGGTATAGTGGGGATTGTTACTGGGATTTACTTATATAAGTCAAGTACTGTTATGTCATTCCCGCAAAAGCGGAAATCCAGTAAAAATATTAAAAACGCCTGGATCCTACGTTCAAGCCGCGGGATGACACCCCTTGTATTAATTTCCAACATATTACGCAATAAATATTACTTCGATGAAATATATAATTGCTTAATTGTGAAACCTATTAACTGTTTAGCTTCTTTATTTTATCTTGGCGATCAGCTAATAATTGATCGTTTTGGACCGAACGGTTTTTCACGAGTCGTTAATTGCTTTAGTGTTCTTACCGGCAAAATACACACAGGATATGTTTTTAATTATGCTTTGTATATAGTATCATTTATTGTTGTAACAATTAGTTATTTTGTTTGGAAAAACATAATGTACTGATGTTATTTGCGTTAAAAACTAAAACCGTCATTAAAACCGTCATTGCGAGCGAATGTAAAGAGCGTGACAATCTCATGAAATAATAACAAATTCCTGAGATTGCTTCGTCAATTACTTCGTAATTTGCTTCGCCATGACGGAAAAAAACTCATAAAATCTTAAAGAATGTTAGAATTACCTATTATATCTATCAGTATTTTTCTGCCGCTAATAAGCGTGCTATATATTTTGCTGTTTATTAGTCAAAGTAAAAAAGCAGATAAACCGATATATGTAATGTATGTTGCAGTGCTTAGTTCTGTTTTAACATTCATCTCAACTATCTATATTTTAATAGAGTTTGACTCCTCAAACCCCGCTTATCAATTTGTTGAACGCTACGCTTGGCTTGATAAGATCGGGCTTGAATTCCATATAGGCGTTGACGGTATATCAATATTTTTTGTGGTTCTAACTTCTTTTCTTACTCTTATTTGTATAATTGGAAGCTTATTTACCATTAAAAAATATATTAAAGAATATTTGGTATGTTTTTTATTAATGGAATCTTTTTGTATAGGGGCATTTACCTCGGTAAATTTACTATTGTTTTATCTGTTTTTTGAAGCAATATTAGTGCCGATGTATATTATGATCGGCGTATGGGGTGGCAAGAATAGAATATATGCAGCTCTTAAATTCTTCTTATATACGTTCTTTGGTTCTGTATTTTTCCTGCTTTCATTAATTTATATTTATAGCAAAATGCATAGCTTTGATTTAACCTATATCTTTCAGCTTACCGATAATATTCCATTATTTGCTCAGCAAATTTTATGGTGGGCTATCTTTATTGCTTTTGCCGTTAAAATCCCTATGATTCCTTTTCATACTTGGCTACCCGATGCACACGTACAAGCTCCAACCAGCGGCTCGGTTATTCTTGCCGGTATTTTGCTAAAACTCGGCGGTTACGGTTTTTTAAGAGTATTACTACCTCTATGTCCGAGTGTATCACAAGAATTTGCAATTTACGTAATTTACCTTAGCGTTATTGCTATAATATATGCATCACTCGTTGCGCTTGCTCAAAAAGATATGAAGAAGATGATAGCATATTCATCTATTGCACACATGGGATATGTTACGATAGGTATTTTTAGCTTTACTAAAGCCGGAGTTAGCGGAGCAATATTTCAGATGCTTAGCCACGGCGTGATTTCTTCATGTCTATTCTTAATAGTCGGTACTTTGTACGAAAGATTACATACAAAAGAAATAGCTAAATATGGTGGTGTGGCAAGTAAAATGCCGGTGCTTGCCGCATTTTTTATGATTGCAATGCTCGGCTCTGTCGGGTTACCCGGAACTAGTGGATTTATTGGAGAATTTTTAAGCCTGCTTGGGATTTATAAGGTGAATGTAGTAGCAACCTTTATAGCAGCTCTCGGCATAATCTTCGGGGCGGTTTACATGCTGAAATTATACAAAGAAGTAATGCTCGGTGAAATTACCAATAAAGAAATTATGCATTTCAGAGATTTATATAAATACGAAATAATCTCAATAGCTCCTTTAATATTATTAATTATTTACTTTGGTCTAATGCCGAGTTCTATTTTAAATGTATTTAGCTTATCGGTGGAAAATTTGCTGGTAAAATTTTAATTGCTTACAAAAAATATAAATGCTACTCTAATTATAGAACTTAAAAGTGAGATTTATATGAAAAAATAGCAAAAGAAACTAAAAAAAATAAACCATGAATTAAACAACGCAACTAAAAAACTAGGTCAAGAAGCTAATAAGGTAACAGGCATAGATATAAGTCATGTGGTAAATCCTGATGCATCAGATCATAAAGAAGCTTGAAGCAATGCTCGTGAGAAACTTGGAATTGGTCATAATAATCAACAAGATAATACAGAATTAACTAGGACCATACCAGAAGAGCATTATGAAAATTAAATGCAACAGATGTCATACTGTGGCTTGATCACGATATCTAGTAAAATTATTAGTATTTTGAATTGCTTTTATGGATACCGTGGTCAAGCCACGGTATGACAAGGACATGTTATCACTTCATCAATTACAATTTAAAAACTTATTTGATCTAAATATTACTTTTCTTCCTTCTTCTATCACATATATAAAAGGAGCTAACGGTTGTGGGAAAAGCTCGTTGCTACGAATGATAGCAGGAATTATGCAACCGAGTAGCGGTAATATCTACTATAGAAACTGTAATATTAACAATATCGCTAAACTTTACTGCACTTATATCGGTCATAATTTAGGTCTAAAATCAGAAATGACTGTTTTTGAGAATCTAAAATTTTGGTCAGAAATTTATAATTCCGCTGAAACCCTATATGCTGCTATTCATTACTTCAAATTACACGACTTATTAGATAAAAAATGCTATAGTTTGTCTAGCGGAATGCAGAAAATCGTAGCCATAGCAAGACTTATTGCTTGCCAATCTGACTTATGGCTACTTGATGAAGTTGACACTAACTTAAGCAAAGAAAATAGGGATTTACTCAATAATCTAATTGTCATGAAAACAAATAGCGGCGGTATTGTTCTTCTATCCTCTCATCTAGAAAGCTCTATAAAATCTGCACAGATATTACAGCTTGATTAATTATTATTGTTTTGCGTATTTTTATAAATCTCCCAATGTACAATAAAAAATATAAGGCTAACTATAATCCCAATTGAACAATTAATTATTGTACTTACAGCATGTGTTTTAGTAACTTCTATATATTATTCTTATAACTAATTCTCTTGTCTTCTAGCTCTTTTAGAGGCAACCCTTTTAATTGTTCATATAAATCCTTATAATATGATTTTAGCTTTAAATATTGCTCATTAGTACTATAATTTTATGAGTTCCTCTTATTCCGGTAGGAATAATGTAATGAATGCATTAAATGTAATAGAGAGCGTTATCAATAAAACTATAGTAGTAACAAAACAAACTACCATACTATAAATCTGTTTTATAAACATAATTTTTTAGTTTTTATAATTATTTACAATTAAGAGAATAAAAGTCAAAAAAAAGAAAAGCAATAATTAAATTACAAAGGTTTATGAAATCTCGAATGCAAGGTTCGAATTTTCATGATATATTTTTTTAATTTAACTTTTTTGAAATGAACCTATTAACAGAATCACAATAGCATAATATACGTATATATTCCGAATAAATGGCGAGTAATTAAACGAGTATATTACCTATACTCGTAATCTTTGTGTAGTTTACTAGCGAGTGCCTGTTCCCATCTATCGCCATTTTGCAGTAATCTTTCCTTATCGTAAATAAGTGCGGTATGAGTTAGACTTGCAAACTCAAAATTAGGACCTTCAACTATTGCATCTACAGGGCAAGCTTCCTGACATAATCCGCAATAAATGCATTTTGTCATATCTATATCATAACGAGTAGTACGCCTGCTGCCGTTTTCTCGTTCGTCCGCTTCAATTACTATCGCTTGTGCCGGACAAATCGCCTCACAGAGTTTGCACGCAATGCAGCGTTCTTCACCGTTTTCATAGCGACGTAGGGCATGTTCACCCTTAAATCTTGGACTAACAGGGCTTTTTTCATAAGGATAATTTATGGTAACTTTGGGCTTAAAGAAATACTTTAAAGTCAAAGCCATCCCCCTTACTATCTCATATAGAAAAAACGATTTTAAATAGTTTATCATAAAAATTATATATTAAAGATCGATGTATTTCTACAGGGCATCACCCGCATGGATACCGAGTCGTCGTTGCGAGCAGCCGTAAGCTGTGTAGCAATCTCGTCAAATATCCTGAGATTGCTTCGTCAATTACTTCGTAATTTCCTCGCAATGACGGGTAAACCGATCAAGCAACAATGACAATAACACCTAAATACTTGGTAAATTATCTGTATAAACAAGCACGTTTGATACTAACACTACCCAAAATAAAGTTAGAGGTAAAAATACTTTCCAGCCAAGTTGCATTAATTGATCATAGCGATATCTTGGTAAGGTCGCTCTAATCCATAAAAAACAAAACAATAAGAATCCGACCTTAAATACAAACCAAAAGAACCCCGGAATACAATCTAACCACGATATATTAAAGGGCGGCAAGTAACCTCCTAAAAAGAAAGTCGTAGTCATTGCACTAACTAATATCATATTAGCATATTCACCTAGAAAAAATAAAGCAAATCCCATAGAGGAATATTCAACATTATAGCCAGCAACTAACTCCGATTCTGCTTCAGGTAAATCAAAAGGTAATCTATTTGTTTCGGCAAGCACTGAGATAAAAAACACGACACCCATAGGTAGTAGCATTAAATCAATCCACCACGGCATTGTTCTTTGTGCTTCAATGATCTCACTTAAATTGAGAGTACCGGTAGTAAGTAGCACGGTAATAATAACCAGCCCCATTGACACTTCATAAGAAATCATTTGGGCAGAGGAACGTATAGCTCCTAAAAAAGCATATTTTGAGTTACTAGCCCAGCCAGCAATAATAATGCCGTAAACACTTAAAGAAGAAATAGCAAGAATATATAAAACACCTACATTAATATCTGCCAGAACTACGCCCTTTGCAAAGGGTATAACTGCCCAACCGATTAAACTTAATATAAAAGTTATCATCGGTGCTAAAATAAATAATATTTTATCGGAATTGGTTGGAATGATCGGCTCTTTGAATAAGAGCTTAACCGCATCGGCAATAGGCTGAAGTAATCCAAACGGACCGACAACGTTAGGTCCTCGTCGAAGCTGCATTAATCCAATAACACGACGCTCTGCATATGTTAAATACGCAACGCACAATATTAAAGGGATAGTAATTGCAACTACCTTTAGAGCGATGATAATTAACGGAAAAATATATTCAAAAAAGAGTTCTAGCATGATTGTACTCTTATTATATCATTCCCGCAAAAGTGGGAATCCAGAAAATAATTTACAAAAAAAGAGCTGGATTCCCGCTTTTGCGGGAATAACATACGGGGTGAGAATAGCATATTTTTCATCATGCCGCCTCCTCGTCTCTTGCTTCCTTAGCCTCAACACACTTAGCCATAGTGACCGAATTTTTACTAATCACATCAGTCATATAATAATTAATAGGTTCTGCAGTGATAGGCTCTTTTGATAACTTATCTTTAGAGCTAAACTTACTAAATTTATTTTCTATAATTCTATCAATACTAGCAAATACCTTATATTCTTTAGCAAGCCTTACTCTTACTTCTTGCAAATTATCCATTCCTATATCTATTTTTAGATAACCGGCAAGCTCTTTAATAATTTCTATATCTTCTTTAGCTACCCCTACAGGCGATACTGCTTTTTCTGCTATTTGCGGTCTACCTTCTAAATTTACGTAAATTCCGCTCTGCTCGGTATAAGCAGCCGCAGGTAAAATTACATCAGCACTGCTAGCACCTGCGTCCCCGTGATGTCCTTGATATATTATAAAAGTCGATTTCAGCTTATCAAATGGGATGGCGTCCGCTCCAAGTAAATAAGCGAGTTCCAACTCTTCGAGCTTAATAGGAGTATTAAAACCAATATCAAGACCGCCAACTATAGAAGCGTGATTATGCAATATATTAAAACCTTTCCAATCATCACGCATAATATTATATTCAGTCACTATCTTATGAATAAGCGACAATATAGCATATCCGTCATCTCTTGCATATACACCGTCACCTACTATAATCATCAGATATTTTGCTGCTTTTAAGGCTTTCGTAAACTCATGAGTACCAATGGCTAGCTCCTCAATAATCTTAATATCACTTCCTAAATCCTGAATTTTATAGGTTTGGTTATGCCCCCCACCTATTCTTGCTACTTTTAGTGAGTCGGCACGTACTCGCATACCTATTCTACTATTTAATACTGGAGCTATTTGCCTTGGATTTGCTCCGATTAGCAAACATAAATCAGCCTTTTCTATCTCTGCAATAGTAGTATTAAATAAATAATTGCCTCGCTGCATGGTATCTAGTTTATAGTCAAACTGATTAACGCTGTAATTATTAGAGCCAAGCTTTTGCAATAATGTTTTTAACATAAACATTGCTTCGACAGAAGAGAGAGAACCAGCAATAGCAGCAATCTTTTCTGGTTTTACGGATTTTATTTTATCCGCTACTGTCTTTAAAGCTTCACTCCAGCTAGCTTCTACTAACTTACCGTTTTTTCTGATATAAGGACGATCCAAGCGCTGATATTTTAAACCATCATAACTAAAACGATTCTTATCCGAAAGCCACTCTTCATTTATTTCTTCATTAACACGAGGTAATATCCTCATTACCTCATCGCCTCTACTATCAATACGAATATTAGAGCCTTCGGCATCATGCACTCCAATGCTAGCGGTATGTTTTAGCTCCCATTTACGAGCTTTAAAAGCATAAGGCTTAGAGTTCAAAGCACCGACGGGACAAATATCGATCATATTACCGGAAATTTCGGAATCTAAAGTTTGCTCTAAATATGAAGTTACTTCCATGTGTTCTCCACGATGAATAGCTCCCATTTCCTCTATTCCCGCTATATCGCTCGCAAATCTAATACATCTTGTGCATTGTATACATCTAGTCATAGCTGTTTTAATCAGCGGTCCTATATATTTATCTTTAATAGATCTCTTATTTTCGTGGAATCTATTAGTACCTTTGCCGTATCTGAAAGCCTGATCCTGTAAATCACACTCTCCGCCCTGATCACAAATAGGACAATCTAAAGGATGGTTAATCAGTAAAAACTCCATCACCCCTTCACGTGCTTTTTTTACCATAGGCGTATCGGTATGAATAACCATACCGTTACTTACCGGCATAGCACAAGAAGCTATAGGCTTTGGTGATTTTTCCATTTCAACCAAGCACATACGGCAATTACCAGCGATTTTTAGACGCTCATGATAACAAAAATGAGGGATTTCTTTTCCTGCTTGTGTACAGGCTTGATAAACGGTGCTACCTTCTGATACTTCTATTTCAGAGCCGTCTACGTTCAGCTTTATCATTTTTATTTTATCCAATAAGTCATAGGGTCTGGGGATGCTTTGTCTTCTATCATATATTTAAAACCGATGGCAACACGAAGTATATACCAAACAGCGAGTATAAAGTATAGTACTACTCCAATCATGATAAACGTAAATATAAAACATACAATCCACCCAAGAACCCCAAGGCAAAAAGTACGAAATAAAAACACGTAATGACTAATTGCAAAGTTATCGCCTTTATCTTTGTTAAGATATGCAAAAAATACCCCGATTAACGGCAATATCGGAGCTACGATCCCGCATAAATATAATATATATACCACAATTAAATTTTTCTTACCGCTCTCGGTATATTCTTTAAGATGCTTGTCCATATTTTTACCTCTTTATGTCGTTCCCGTGTGGCGTTGTTGCATGGCTACCTGAGTTGTCATTGCAAGCAGCCGTAGGCTGCGTGGCAATCTCATGAAATAATAACAAAATCCCAAGATTACGTACAATTGCTACGCAATTTCCTCGTAATGACTATACCAGCAAACTACCCCTTCAAACTCTCTACCACAAAATGCATAATACTGCCGTGCTTTATATAATTTATTTCATTATCCGTAAATATTTGCAATATTAAATCGATTGTTCTTATTGCACCAGTTTGTTTTTTTATCACGCATTTAACAGGATTATAAGAGCTTATATTCTCGCTTAAGCCTGTAATGTCAATAGTTTCTGAACCGTCTAACTTTAAATCTAATCTTGTATTATTGCCGGTAAAAGTTAACGGTAAAATACCCATACCTACTAAATTTGAGCGATGTATTCGCTCAAAGCTCTCGGCAATCACTGCCTTTACACCAAGCAACCCAGGTCCTTTTGCTGCCCAGTCTCTAGATGAGCCGCTGCCATATTCTTTACCTGCAAAAATCACTACCGATACATCATGAGCTTTGTAGTCCATAGCTGCATCGTAGATAGTTTGCTGCGTGCCGCTTAACTGGTTTATGGTCAACCCGCCTTCTACACCTTTACACATCTCATTTTTTATACGAATGTTAGCAAATGTGCCACGCATCATTACTTCATGATTTCCTCTACGTGATCCGTAAGAGTTGAAATCTAGAGGCTCTATATGATGGTCCGTTAAATATTTAGCAGCAGGGCTGGTTTTACTAATACTACCTGCCGGCGAAATATGATCGGTAGTAATAGAATCACCGAGAATTGCTAGAATTTTTGCAGATTTTATATCTTGTATATTATTCTTGCTGCCTATATCCTTAAAATAAGGTGGATTATTAATATAGGTACTATTCTTATTCCAGTTATAAGTAGAACTATTAGTAACCTGTAAATCTTTCCACTCTTTCGTTCCGCTAAATATATCAGAATATTTTTCTATAAACATAGAGGAATTAATTGAATTTGCAATAACTTCATCTATCTCTTCTTTGCTTGGCCAAATATCTTTTAAATAAATATTTTCTCCTATAGGCATATTTGTTAGATCTATATTAAGAGTGCCGCTAAGTGCATATGCTACGACTAAAATAGGCGAGCCGAGATAGCTTGCTTTAGTAAGCGGATTAATTCGCCCTTCAAAATTCCTATTACCAGATAAAACAGAAGCAACAACTAGCCCGTTTTTGTTAATAGTTTCCTCTATTTCTGGATTTAGAGGTCCGGAATTACCGATGCAAGTAGTGCAACCGTAACCTACTAAATTAAACCCTAATTCATCTAAATATTTATCAAGACCACTAAGCTTCAAATATTCCGTTACGACTTTTGAACCAGGAGCAAGAGAAGTTTTAACCCAAGGTTTTACCTTTAACCCGTGTTCTAGTGCTTTTTTAGCAAGAAGTGCTGCACCAATCATAACCGAAGGATTAGAAGTATTAGTACAGCTAGTAATTGCTGCAATTACCACATCGCCGTTACCGATTTCATAATTCTGATTTGCTACGGCATATTTTTTATCAATGTCTTTATTTTCTAAAGCAAAATTCGGTAATTCATATTTAAAATTACTTGCTACATCGTTTAAGTTTACTCGATCTTGCGGACGTTTTGGACCGGCAAGTGAACTATGTACCATAGATAAATCTAGCTCTAAAACCTCGGTATATTCTGCCGCATGTTCAAAATCATACCAAAGATTCTGCTCGATTGCGTATTGCTCTACTAATCTGATTTGCGTTTTTTCTCTACCTGTTAGCTCTAGATATTTTATAGTTTCTTGATCAATCGGGAAAAAGCCGCAAGTAGCACCATATTCAGGCGACATATTAGAAATAGTAGCACGATCGGCAATCGTTAAGTTTTTAAGCCCCTCACCGAAAAACTCGACAAATTTACCTACTACTTTCTTTTTCCGCAACATCTCGGTAACGGTTAAAACTAAATCGGTTGCGGTAGCTATACCTGTTAATTTTCCTGTTAGTTTTACCCCAATTACCTCCGGCAGGATCATAGTAAGAGGTTGACCTAGCATGGCAGCTTCTGCCTCTATTCCGCCGACTCCCCAACCAAGCACCGATAAACCGTTTACCATAGTTGTATGGCTATCCGTTCCAATTAAACTATCAGGATAAAGGGTGCCGTCTTTATGCCACACGACTTTTGCTAAATATTCTAAATTTACCTGATGACAAATACCCGTACCTGGCGGCACTACTTTAAAATTATTAAATGCTTGCTGCCCCCATTTAAGAAATGCGTAACGCTCTATATTACGTTTCATGTCCATTTGAACATTTTTATTGAATGCATCCTTATCTGCATAAGAATCAACGCTTACGGAATGGTCTATTACCAAATCAACAGGAATAAGCGGGTTAATTTTTAACGGATCGCCTCCTATTTTCTTCATCGCATCACGCATAGCCGCCAAATCTACAATAACAGGTACACCGGTAAAGTCCTGCATCAAAACTCTTGCCGGCATAAAATCTATTTCCGCATCAGATTTTTTAGTTTTTAGCCATTCTTTAAATACAAGTAAGCTTTGCTTTGAACCATTAGAACGTAATACATTCTCAAATAATACTCTTAAACTATATGGAAGCTTTTTTAAGGGAAGATCGATATCGCTTACCGCTTTATTTATATCGTAAATTTTGTATGAAGTATTATCGACTGATAACTCTTGTATATATTCTGAATTATGTACTTTTGACATTTGTTTCTCACTTGATTATGTGGAATGAACATCGTCATTGCGAGCAGCCTTAACACTGCGTGGCAATCTCAGGAAGTTTGATAAGATTGCCACGTCGCTTCTCGCTCCTCGCAATGACGGAAAAAAGCCTTGCAATGACATTAAAATAACCTTATCCCAAAACGTAGATTTTTTAAACAACTTAATGTTGATCTGATAAAGTTTTTTGAAGATCGAGAAGCTTAGTTGCTATTTCCGCTTCACTCAAATTCGTAACGTTAATAGCCGTTTCCGTAGCTATATTAATATAATTTGCCGTTACTTCGGTTACACCGCCGGAAATAAGATAAGTGTTTTCGGATTTATGCATATCATCTATATAAACCTGCATTAAACCGGCTTTTAAACTAACAATCATCGGAACGTGACTCGGCAGCACTCCAAACATACCATCCTCACCCGGCATTGTTACCATTTTAGCTTGCTTTTCAAATGCAATACTTAAAGGAGTAATTATTTTGACTAGAATTGTTGCGTTCATAGAATAATATAGTAAACTTACTATGTCATTCCCGCCTACGCGGGAATGACATCAACGTCACTTCAACGTCTGCGCCTTCTCTATAGCCTCGTCTATAGTTCCAACCATATAAAAAGCAGCTTCCGGTAAATCATCGTATTGACCCTCTACAAGTCCTTTAAAGCCTGCGATAGTATCAGCTAGATTAACAAATTTGCCTGCAGCTCCGGTAAATACTTCAGCGACATGGAAAGGCTGCGATAAGAAACGCTGTATTTTTCTAGCACGTGCCACGGTTAGTTTATCTTCTTCGGATAGCTCATCCATACCTAAAATAGCGATAATATCCTGTAACGATTTATAAGCTTGTAAAACCTGCTGCACTTGTCTTGCTACACTATAATGTTCTTCACCGACAATCATCGGATCAAGTACCTGCGAATTACTATCTAACGGATCAACTGCTGGATAAATCCCAAACTCGGCTATCTGACGGCTAAGTACTGTTGTAGCATCTAAATGTGCAAAAGAAGTCGCAGGAGCAGGATCAGTTAAATCATCTGCCGGTACATATATAGCCTGCACGGAAGTTATTGAGCCATGCTTAGTAGAGGTGATACGCTCTTGTAGTTCGCCCATATCGGTTGCAAGAGTAGGCTGATACCCTACCGCTGACGGAATCCTACCGAGTAACGCCGATACTTCAGAACCTGCTTGAGTAAAACGGAAAATATTATCTACAAAAAACAAAACATCCTGCCCTTCATTCATATCTCTAAAACTCTCCGCAATGGTCAGACCGCTTAACGCAACTCTTGCCCTTGCTCCCGGCGGCTCGTTCATTTGTCCATAAACTAAAGCTACTTTTGACTTTTCAGGTTCTGCAAGGTTAATAACACCCGAGTCAATCATTTCATGGTAAAGATCATTACCTTCTCTAGTTCTCTCACCTACTCCTGCAAATACCGTATAACCGCCATGTGCTTTAGCTACGTTATTAATAAGCTCCATTATAAGCACGGTTTTACCGACTCCTGCACCACCGAATAGTCCTATTTTACCGCCTTTAGTATAAGGAGCAAGTAAATCAATAACTTTAATACCGGTTACTAATATATTACTCTCGGTTGACTGATTGGTAAAATCAGGAGCAGGCTTATATATAGAAGAAATATTTGAGCTTTTAATATCTCCTTTACCGTCAATCGGCTCACCTACAACATTCATAATACGCCCAAGCGTCTCAGTACCTACAGGAATACGAATAGGACTGCCTGTATCTATTACTTCTACGCCCCGCACTAACCCTTCCGTAGAATCCATAGCAATACAACGCACCGTACCATCACCTATATGTTGTGCTACTTCCAGTACTATCCTTTGTTTATCGTTATAGCACTCTAGAGCATTTAAAATTTCCGGTAACTCACCGTTATTCGTAAATTTTACATCCACTACCGCTGAAATAATCTGAGTAATTTTTCCAATATTCTTTGTCATGATTTTTTCTTTTGTTAAAAAATATACTACGAATAAAATGAAGAATAGATAGACGCAGTTTAATGTGGAAAAGAGCAAGGCGTTTCATATTTTTTGACAGCGTACATACTAGTACGTGAGGATCAAAAAATATGAAACAACGAAGCCAATTTTCAAATTAAACGAGTATATCTAAACCGCTTCTGAACCGGCTATAATCTCTATTAATTCCGTAGTAATAATAGCCTGTCTTGATCTATTTAGCTTTAAAACTAACTTGCTTATTAAATCATTAGCATTATTTGTTGCATTTTCCATAGCGGTCATTCTAGCTCCCTCCTCACTTGCTCTACTTTGTAGTAAAGCATAATTTATTTGGGAATTCACATATAAATTAATTAGATTAGAAATGAGATTCTCTCCCTCATATTCATAATTATAGTCAATTGATTTGGACTCGCCTACTATGTCACTCGTCGCTTTCCTATTATTTATAGGCTTCGCTCCTCGTTCCTTGTATCCGAATCCGACTAAATTAACTATAGGATTATCTATCATAGAATCATCCTGATATTTTGCTACCGGTAAAATCTGTTGTCTAGTCATAATTTGAGTCATTGCGTTCTTAAATTTATTAAAATATACAACACAATTACTAACTTCTAGATTTTCTACTGCCGACATAATTTTTTGTTTTACTTGTAGCATCAGATTTTCATCATGAATTTTGGGTAACTCAAAATAACTATCAATATAATTTACATATTGCCTTTTTAGTGCTTCGTAACCTTTTTTTCCAATAATGATAAGTTTTATTTGTTCGCCTTTATTTTCTAACTCTTTAATATCATTCTTAACTTGCTTAATTATACTGTAATTAAACGTTCCGCATAAACCACGCTGTGATGTCATAACTATCAATAAATTTGCTTTATTCGGCACGGTATTAAAAAATTTCTGCTCTTCTATAGATAACTCATACATATCAATTGATAATATAGCAGACATCATGTTACTAATAGCCTCAATATAAAAATTTGAATTGGCTATTTGACTCTTTATTTTTGCCATTTTAGAAGCTGATACTAGTTGCATTGCTTTAGTAATCTTTTGTGTAGATTTAACGCTTTTAATTCTAGTTCTTAACTGCTTTAAATTTGACATATTTATTTAGTATTTTTATGTCATTGCGAGGAACGAAGCTTTGTTGCAATCTCGTCAAATATCCTGAGATTGCCACGCTCCTTTCAGTCACTCGCAATGACGATTTAGTATCCACACAAAAACAACATCATCTTATTTAACAAATTCCTTAACGAAGTTTTCTAAAAATGCTTTCAGTTTCTGCTCGGTTTCTTCGGTTATACGTTGCTCGTTTTTTATTGATTCCAAAATATCTTTTTTATTTAACCTTATCTCCGTAAGCATTTTATCTTCAAATTCTTTTACTTTCTGAAGCGGAACATCATTTAAATATTTCTTAGTTCCGACATAAATACTTACGATTTGTTCTTCTACCGGAAAAGGATTATATTGAGCTTGTTTTAATATCTCAACTAATCTTTTACCGTGATCGATTTGTGCTTTAGTGGCAGGGTCTAAATCTGATCCAAATTGCGAGAAAGACTCAAGCTCTCTAAATTGAGCAAGCTCTAGCTTTACCGAACCTGCTACCTGCTTCATAGCCTTTATTTGTGCTGCAGAACCAACACGGCTTACCGAAATACCGACATTAACGGCAGGTCTTACACCTTTATAAAATAGCTCACTTTCTAAGAAAATTTGACCGTCGGTAATTGAAATAACATTTGTTGGGATATATGCAGATACGTCACCTGCCTGCGTTTCAATTATAGGAAGAGCAGTAAGTGAACCGCTGCCTTTTTCCTCTGACATTTTAGCAGAACGCTCAAGCAACCTTGAATGCAGATAGAACACGTCGCCGGGATAGGCTTCTCGCCCGGGAGGTCTTCTAAGTAATAATGAGATTTGTCTATATGCAACGGCATGCTTACTTAAATCATCATAAATAATAAGTGCGTGCATGCCGTTATCACGAAAATATTCGCCCATACTACAGGCAGAATAAGGGGCAATGAATTGAAGAGCTGCAGCTTCTGAAGCAGTAGCCGAAACAATGAGTGTATAGTCCATGGCTCCGGCATCTTCTAGTTTTTTTACTATTTGTGCAACACTTGATCTTTTCTGCCCAATAGCTACATAAATACAATAAATTTTATCACTTTCATTAGTAAGTGAATGAACTTGTTTTTGATTAATAATAGTATCAACGGCTATAGCCGTTTTTCCGGTTTGCCTATCACCGATTATTAACTCTCTTTGTCCTCTACCTATTGGGATTAACAAATCTATAGCCTTTATTCCGGTTTGTACGGGTTCACTCACGCTCGTTCTTTCTATTATCCCCGGAGCCTTCATCTCGATATGTCTGTACTCTTTACTTGCAATATCGCCTTTGCCGTCAATAGGATTACCTAGAGCATCAACAACACGACCAAGCAAAGCTTTTCCTACCGGTACTTCTAAAACTTCTTTAGTTCTTTTGACATTATCACCTTGCTGTACTTGGTTATCATCCCCCATAATTACAGCACCGACACTATCGTTTTCCAAGTTTAAAACAAGGCCCTTAACACCGGATTTAAATTCTACTACTTCACCGGATTTTACATTAGCCAGACCGTAAATTTGGGCTATACCGTCACCGACGGTTATTACCTGCCCTACTTCCTCAAGCTCACTTAAGCAATTAATATTAGCTATTTCCTTTTGTAATATTTCAGCTACTTCAATAGGCGTTAGTTTCATGTGGTTTATGTCTCCTCATTTTCTTGTCATTGCGAACGAGCATTGCCCGTGTGGATACCGAGTCGTCATTGCAAGCAGCCGTAGGCCTCATGGCAATCTCATAAAATATCCTGAGATTGCTTTGTCAATTACTTCGTAATTTCCTCGCAATGACTATATAAATATCTATGCAGCAATATTAACTGTCTTTAAAGCTTTCGTTATTTTCTCTAAACTACCTTTTATTGAGTAATCTTGCAACATACTATCATATTTAATTACAATACCACCAATAATAGTATTATCTATATCAAATAATATTTCTGTTTTTTGATTTAATTCTTTTTCTATACGAGATTTAATCCAATCCTGCTCTTTAGGTTGTAACTTATTTGCAGAAATAACCTGAACTATCTTTATATTTTTACTTTCATATAGTAAAGTATTATAAGCATCTACTATATTAGATAAAATAGCAGTACGAGAATTTTTTACCAATAACAATAAAAAATTTTGTACTATTGTGCTAATTTTGATATTTTTTGCTAATGAATTGACTGCGTTAATTTTGTCGTTCTTATTTACTATAGGAGAAAATAGGAACTCTCTAATATCAAAATTATCGGTAATTATACGGTTTATAGAAGTAATTTCTTCAAAGATCTTATCTTGTACATTATCAACCATAGCGTTATTAAATAACGCTACTGCATAATTCTCGATTAAATTACCTTTGTTCATTTTCTTAATTTATATCTCCGAAGTAAAATGAAACGTATATACGAAGATCAACTTCAACAAGAGCAAGGAGTCTATAAGGCGAGGAGCGGAGCATATACTTAATACATGAGCACCACAGCTCTTATAAGACGACGTAGCCAATTTTTGAAGTTCATCGAGTATTATATATGTATTGCCCTATCATAAGCAGAGAATACTGATTCATGCATCATTTCCGATAAAGTCGGATGCGGGAAGATAGTGTTAATTAAATCCAACTCCGTTCCTTCTAAATTTTTTGAAACCACATATCCTTGTATTAATTCCGTAACTTCCGAGCCTATCATATGAGCTCCAAGCAACTCACCCGTCTTAGCATCAAATATAGTTTTAATTAAGCCATCGCTATCACCACTTACTAAAGCCTTACCGTTAGCTATAAAAGGAAATCTGCCTATTTTAAGCTCATAACCTAAGGTTTTTGCTGCTTCTTCAGTCAAACCGACGCTTGCTATTTGCGGCGAAGAATAAGTGCAACCAGGAATATTATGTTTATTAATAGCATGCGGTTTTAAGCCCGCTATGCTTTCCGCTGCAATAATACCTTCATGGCTTGCTTTATGAGCTAAACAAGGCACTCCTGCTACATCGCCTATAGCATAAATTCCTGATGCCGCAGTTTGCATTAACCCGTTAGTAGTTATATAGCCGTTTTCTACTTTAATTTCTGTTTTCTCAAGACCTAAATTTTCCGTATTAGCTGTAATACCTACTGCCATAAGTAAAATTTCAGCTTGTAATTTTTGTGTTTTATCTGCTAACTCTAACTCAACTTCTATCTTATCTTTTGATTTTGTTTGCTTAATTAACTTAGAATTTGTAATAATTTTTATACCTTTCTTCTCAAAGTTCTTATGAGCGATTCCGCTAATTTCCATATCTTCAGCAGGCAATATTCTATTATGTGCCTCAATTACGGTAACATCCACACCAATACTATTATAAAACGAAGCGAATTCTATACCGATTGCACCTGAGCCGACAATAATCATAGATTTCGGCACATGCTGCGGTATCATAGCTTCTTTAGAAGTCCAAATTTGTTTACCGTCAGGCTTAAAGCCTTTTAAAACCCTAGATCTTGCGCCGGTAGCTATAATAATATTTCCTGCTTTTACTGTAGGTTTATCATTTATATTTATTACCTTATTTCCTGCAAGACTTGCTACTCCGTCTATCACGGTCACTTTGTTTTTCTTCAGTAGTAACTTAACACCGCCTGCAAGCTTATTTGAAATCTCTCTTGAGCGTTCGACTATTTTCTTAATGTTGATTTCAGCACCTTTAGCATCAATTCCATAATCTTTAGCATGTTTTATATATTCAAAAACCTCAGCAGATTTAAGCAGGGATTTAGTCGGTATACACCCCCAATTAAGACATACCCCACCCAAATGCTCTTTTTCTATTAATACAACTTTTTTCTTTAATTGTGCTGCTCTAATTGCTGCAACATATCCACCTGGACCACCGCCTATAACGGCTACATCATATTGTTCCATTTTATTTTTATTTTGTTAGTTTGTTATGAGCATTAACGTCATTGCTAGGAGATGCACAAGCATCGACGCAGCAATCTCAGGCATCATACACTATCTCCTGAGATTGCCACGCTCCTTTCAGTCGCTTGCAATGACGAAAATGGAAATGACACTATAGTATACTACTCTTCAGCATCCATCTATTCTTTTCATGCACCTTAATTCGTCCAATAATCATATCGGCTGTACCCTCATCGCCCTTTGCTTGTGCTACTTTGAGTCCCTCATATCATGTATCTCTAATAATATCTTGATCTTTCGTTAAACTTTTAAGCATTTCATTTTCTGTTGCGTTTAGATTTGCCTCATCTATAGATGCAAGTTTTATTAAATCTGATAATGCGGGAACTTTAGCATTTAAACTTCTTATTCTTTCAGCAAGCTCATCTAAGCTTTCAGCTAAATCTTCATACTGCCCCTCAAATAATAAATGTAGACTTCTAAACTCTGCTCCTTCTACATTCCAATGATAATTTTGTGTTTTAAAATATAAAGCATAGCTATCTGCTAAAATTTGTTCTAAAGCTTTTACTCTTGCATAATACTCTTAAATTTCTATGAACTTTTTGACTTTATAACATTTCTTTAGATACTTCAAGCGATATTGAAATTTATATAATTTCACCTAATTGCAATGATTATATATTAATTATTAATTTTTGTTAATAATTTCTTGACTATCAAATAAGTACTGCTGATTATGCCCTTCAATTTTAAAAATCCAAAGGAATAGCAAAATGATACATCAATTAACTTCATTTTTAACCACTGTGGCAAGAATTACTACAGCAAGAGCAACAATTGGAGATCAAGAATATAATATGCTTAGGATATAACGGAGAAAATTATTATATATACTACACAAAATTTAATTGTATCGAATTGTCCTAAAAACAATATGACAGCGATGGAGTGTAGCAAAGGAATTGAATTATTAAATAGCGATATCATGAACCTAATATTTAGAGGGTTTTTCAAAATAAAGAAAGCGTTAACTAACTATAGACGAGGCTATTATTACTGCAATTAATGATAATGGAGACGATATACGAGATTATATATTAAAAAAACAAGGTGATAATACTTTTATTTATGAGGAAGTATTGATGCAAGAAAATTTTCGTTATTATTTTGATCCACAAAATTATACTAAAATTTAAAACCCTACTATTGAGTATATACTTAATACTGCAGCAACTAATAACCCTATTAAACCCTATTACTATAGGTTATAGTAAAGGAGGCAAAATATTTGAGGCACTTAAAGGAAATAATTTGAATGGAATTTCTTCAGAAATAAAGGATTTTAATATCTAACCCGATATCTAGCACTACTCAAGGTGCTAGCACAATAGAAAACTTATTAGAACTCATAACAAAAGACTTATCTGAAATAGCAGCTAATCCGATTAATAACACAATAACAAGCTCTACTGCCAAAATTGCTGAATCAATCTTTTCCGATAACACTGAAAGTTGGACTGAAACGGGAATAAATTTAATTAATAACACCGTAGCAAACCTTACTAATACTGCTTTCAATACAACTTACAACTCTCAAGAAAATATGTTTGATGAGAGTGATAACGATAATTCCTTGGTTGCTCAATATATAAGCATTGGTACAGCTGTAGTTGCCTCCATAGCTGTTATAATAGGTGTAGGGGTAACTTGGTATGTTAGAAATAAAAACGCAACAAAAGCTAAACTAAAACAATATATTGATGAAATTGAAGCTGAAAAACTTGCTGCTGAAATTAATGAAGATGTTACTACTGAAAATAACACTCTACTTGATAATGATCATGCTGTGGTAGATATGACCGGAGTCTCCTATGAAGAAGAAGGTACTTTAGTATAGATAACCTATAGTATTGCTTTTTAATCAACAACCAATAGCAAATTCACTGTTGGTTGTTCCTCGAAAATAAAAATTGAGATTTATTTCATCTTTATTTATCAATTCTTTTAGCTTTTCTTTCGCTGCTTTTTTAGAACGTTGCCCTGAATAAGAATCATAATTTTGATTATCTTCAATGAAATGTACAAAGAAAACTGTTCTGTCATTTTTTTGTAGCCAACCTATAAACCATCCGATTTTACGATCCTTTAACTTTACAGTTCTATCTTGGCTAAGTTTATTACCGCTACCGGTTTTACCGTAACGCTCCCAACAATCTACAAAATCTTCAATAAACAAAATATTTTTAGTCATTTCTTGGGCTTGAACACTTACAGGCAATTTATTCTCTGCTAGTTTCTGAAGAAAAGCTAATTGTTCTTACGGTGAAATTTTTAAAGAACTAAAAAATCATGCATTAGTTAAACCGTTATTCTTTTCTTTATCTCCTCCTGAAATATCACGATTACCATAATCAAATTATGTTACATAATCACGAAATTTTTCAATACCTAATTCTTTAGTAATAATCTGAGAATACCAAACACAGCTATGCTTCATCCAATCTTTAGGTGTTTGGGATTGTTTCCAAACTTCAAGATAGTCAGCATATCCTTCTTTAAAAGGTAATTTGGGATGAGTTTCATCAATTAAAAACCCATCATCATAACCCATTAAACTTACAGCAATTTTAAATGTTGAGCATGGAGCATAACGAGACTTGCAATTACCTTCTTGTTTTATAATTTTCATTAACTACAAAACAATCCGCTTGAGTTATAAAAGGTATAATAAGTGATATTAGGGCAGTGAGATATAAAATAATTTTTTCATAGGTTAAAAAATAAAAATAGGTGGTTTTGTTGCATGACATCGAGCACAGGGGATGACATTGGCTTAAACTAATTATACAGTTTAGTAAATTTCCTGAGATTGATCTTCCTTACTCGGTACATAATCAAAAATATCATTATTATCTTGATTATCAATCATATCTTCATTCTCAAGCATCTGAACATTATTTACTTTAAATGCTTCTATAACAGTACCGCTTGGTGTAATTTTACCAGTTGCTCTATCTACGGCGATTAGCTTAATTGAATCTGGAACTTTGAAAGGCAGCGATGGCTTATCCTTATAAGCATTACTCATAAAATCAATAAAAATCGGTAATACTACGTTTGAACCTGTTGCTCTTTTTCCAAGCTCTTTCGGTGTATCATAACCCACATAACTGCCGACTACTATTTTGGGTGTAAAACCTATAAACCATGTATCTTTACTATCGTTACTAGTACCGGTTTTTCCGCCGATAATTTTCCCTAACTTCTTCGCAGCATAACCGGTACCTCTATCTATTGCTCCGGTTAAAAACGAAATAATTTGATAATCACTAGCTTCATCCGTAACTCTATAGATATATTCTTTCGGTATTTCTAATATTGCGGTATCTAAATTACTATCCGAAACATTACAAGCAAGACATTCTCTATCATCTCGCCTATAAATAATTTTACCGTTACGATCTTTAATTAATTCTACAAAATGAGGCTCCACTTTTTTACCGCCGTTAGCAATAATTGCATAAGCATTAGTCATTCTGCTAAGTGTGGTTTCAATTGAACCAAGTACCATAGAGTAAACTTTTTTTGGTTCATTATTAATACCGAAACGCTTAATTATATCAACGATTTTTGTAAGTCCTACGGCAGTTGCAACTCTTACGGTTATAAGATTACGAGATTTTTCAAGACCAGTACGCATAGTGATTTCACCTAAAAACTTACCCTCATAATTTTTAGGACGCCAACTAGGCATCCCTGGACCTTGCGAAATCTCAATAGGTCCATCATTAAAAATCTGATTCGGCTTAACACCGTTTTCAAGAGCTGCTAAATACACAAAGGTTTTACTCAAAGAACCGGGTTGACGCAGTGCTTGAGTTACTCTATCAAATTTACTTGTGGAAAAATCATAACCGCCGACGCTTGCAAGTACCTGTCCGGTATTTGGGTTCATAACCATAATAGCACCGTTTACTTCAGGAATCTGACGAAGAGCATACCCCTCTTTTATAGCCTTAACCACTATCACATCACCTTTTTTAAGCAAGGTCTTAACTGATTTAAGATTACTTCTTGCCCATTTCATTTCAGCAATAGGCATCTTAGATTTGCTGCCATCTATAAGTCCAATCTCTACATGATTATCAGCTACATCTAGAACTACAGCTAATTTATACTCTAAAAGCGATGGAGGAGTCGGTAGTTTTTTTAGCTCTCCTTGCCAATTATCAAGAGAAATATTAGCTATAGGCTTTCTAAAACCACGCCTTCTATCAAACTCCCTTAGACCTTTTCTTAGAGAGTTTTCAGCTAATTGCTGCATCTTTTCATCTAAAGAAGTAATGATAGTAAGACCTCCGGTATAAAATTCTTCCTTACTATTTAACATCCTAATTACTTCTTCTCTGACCTGTGCAGCATAATAATCTGCCGTAACAGTTTCTTCCTTAGCTCGTTTACGTAAAACTATCGGGCTATCCATAGCTTCTTTCGCAGCGTCTCTTGTTATATAACCATCTTCAAACATACGTGCTATTACGTAATCACGACGAGCTTTTACTCTAGCATAGTTTCTCGTAGGATTAAGTTCGGAAGGAGCTTTAGGCAGTGCCGCAATAAACGCTGATTCTGCAATAGTAAGTTCCTCTACGGATTTATTAAAATAATTTTGTGCAGCTGCCGCAACACCGTATGCACCACGACCAAAAAATGTTTGATTAAGATATAATTCTAAAATTTGATCCTTAGTAAATACTCTTGAAATCATATAAGAAAGAATCGCTTCTTTAATCTTACGTTCAAGAGAAACTTCGTTAGTTAGCAGAAAATTTTTAACCACTTGCTGAGTAATGGTAGACGCTCCTTCCATACGCCTATGATGTAAATAATTAGATATGTTTAAAAATGCCGCTCTAACTATTCCAAGCAAATCAACGCCGGGATGGTTATAGAAATTCTTATCCTCAGCTGCAATAAAACTTTCTATTAGTGAACTCGGTACGCTATTAATCGGTACAAATACACGACGTTCAAAAGCGTACTCCTCCATTAATTTGCCGTCACGGGAATAAATACGCGTTACCGACGGTGGGTAATAACGTGCAAGCTGTGAGTAATCAGGCAAATCACGTGAATAGTGGTATATTATATAAGCAGTAATCCCGCAACCTACTAAAATAAGGAAGACAAAAATTTTTAAACAAAAAAGAAGAGATTTATACATGACTTATAATATTGCGCCGGTTAAACTATTAAGTGAAGCCTTAGTAATTTTTACATCAATGATTTTACCAAGTAAAGATTTATTAGGGTTTTGGATATATACGGACTGCATGTATGGAGTTTTACCTATTATCTGGTCGTCGAATTTACCATTGCGATCAAATAGAACTTTCATAGTACTACCAACACAACTTGCATTAAAAGCTAGTTGCTGAGCCATGAGTTCTTGTTGTAATATAGTTAATCTCTCTGATTTTATATGTTCAGGTATTTGGTCGGTTCTAGTTGCACCAGGTGTGCCGGGACGTGGGCTATATTTAAACGAATAACACTGACCGTATTTTACTCTGCGGACCAAATCTAACGTATCCTCAAAATCTTCATCTGTTTCACCGGGAAACCCGACAATAAAATCAGAGGATAAAACTATATCGGGCCTTGCTTCTCTTAAGCGATTAATTATATCAAAATAATATTCCCAATCATGTTTGCGGTTCATGGCTTTTAATATTTTATTTGAACCTGACTGCACCGGTAGATGTAGAAACGGCATTAATTTAGGTTCGGTGCCGTGCAGCTTTATTAGATCATCATTCATATCTATCGGGTGTGAGGTGGTATAACGTAATCTCTCTAAATTGGGAATTTGTGCTAGATGTTTGAGTAAATCGGCTAGACTAAATATTTTATCTGCAGGACCTTTACCATGATATGCATTGACATTTTGTCCAAGTAACATAATTTCTTTAGCACCGCTACTAACTACTTTTAGTGCTTCTCTGTAAACCTGCTCTACATTTCTTGAAAATTCAGCACCTCTAGTATAAGGTACTACACAGAAAGTACAAAATTTATCGCACCCTTCCTGTACCGATATAAAGGCACTTGTTCCTTGCGAATATAATTGCTCAGGTAGCTGATCAAATTTTGCTTCTTCAACAAAATCAAGATCGATTAAGTGCTTTTCGTGTCTAACGACTTTTGAGATTAATTCCGGTAGGTTATAATAAGATTGCGGACCGACAACAATATCAACATAAGGAGTTCTTGTAAAAATCTCCTCCCCTTCCGCCTGTGCAACACAACCGGATACAACTATTATTGCAGAACTTAAACCTTGTTTTATTCTGGTATCTTGTAGTTTCTTAATACGACCGAGTTCAGAATAAGTTTTCTCGGCTGCTTTCTCTCTGATATGACAAGTATTTAGAATAATAACATCTGCTTCTTCAATATTTTCAGTAGGTTCATAGCCAAAGGGATAAAGCAAATCCTGCATCTTAACGGAGTCATAAACATTCATCTGACATCCGTAGGTCTTAATATAAAGTTTCTTACTCATAATTTTTTATATATATATCTATTAAACTAAAAGCCTAGTATACGAAGATCAACTGCAAAAAGAGCGAAGAGTTCACAAGGCAAGATGAGCTGCGTATAACGTAATACACGAGAACCGAAGCTCTCGTAGAACGACTCAGCCAATTTTTGCAGTTCATCGAATATACTATAAAAAGTTTTATATTATACTATATTTATATCAATCTTTAAACTAAAACCTTGATGGGCATTGCTCAATAACTATAGATATCTTTAAAAGCCCCCGTCATTGTGAGGAAAAACTGCAAGTTTTGACGAAGCAATCCAGTTAAAAATGCTAATATTTAGATTTTTATTATTTTTGCTAGATTGCCACGCTCCTTGCAGTCGCTCGCAATGACGACTCGGTATCCACGCAGGTAATGCTGAGTTAGGAATGACACTCAATCCTTACGGATTAATTCTTGTTGTGCAGATTCTTGCGGTGATTTCTTTTAATTTTTCTATTCTTTCAATAAGACAAAGCAGCTGTTCTTTAGTAATTTTATAGTTTTTATCATATCTTGCATCAACATAAGCTTTTTTCAAGAAGCTCAAAACACTTTTTTTGTTCTTAGGTTAATTGAAGAAATACACTCCATAATTCATTGTCATAATTTCCTGCCATGCTACCTAGTTCTTGTAAATTATGTAATTTAGGTTTGTAGTTTGAGAAAACTAATAAAATAGTACCGTAAAGACTTTCCGTAGCTTGATAAAGGGCAAAGGCTGATAAAAAGCATACTCCAAATCGTTTAAATAAGTAGTTGCCCCTTTTAAAAAACCTTTACCTCTACCAAACCAATATTCATAATAATCTTTAGCGATGTCTTTTATCTCGCTCCAAGGTAAATCTTTAGCCTCGCTAAGTATAAATTCACCGCTATCATATAAAAGAATACCTTCTTTTTTTATATCGGTATAAAAATAACGTCCTTTTTCTAACTGCCTACTTATTTTCTCTATTGACTCTAGAATTATCGATATTCTTGAATCATACGGAATAATTTGCTTAGGGTTTATTATTCCTGTGTTTTCTAATCTTATATATATATTATCTTTTAATCTTAAAACAGTGTATACTTTACATTTACCTTTTTCAGAATTATATCAGTATCACTATGATAGCCGTAAGGTAGATCACGTACCCAATCTCCTCCAGCAAAAGAGCCGTACAAGATAATCATAGCGATTTTTCCTGTGCAATATCTAAAACCTGCTGCACTATACAATTAAGCCTTGCTCTAATTTTAAGAGAACGTTCGGGTAAGGTGGTTTGCATTTAAATATCTATACTTTATATTTTTCTGCTTTTAGCTTTTTTATTTCTTCTATTGTAAGCTTAGTATATCGTGCTATTTTCTCTATAGGTTCATTCTCTATTAGCATTTCTTTTGCAGTTTCAATTTTCTCTTTCTCTATGCCCTTCTCCATCCCGGCATTAAACTTTTCTTCAAACTTGTCTATTTCTTTTTATATAGCCATTTCAGCTCTAAAATAATCATCATGCTCCTGTTCTGTCCATTTATATTGCTCTAAACTTGCATATGCCGATAACACAATTTCATTTTTAATCTCTTTTGGTGGTTCTTATTCTTGCGAAGCATATTTTAATAAATACAACCATTCATCGGTATCATCTTTAAGATCATTTTTTTTTAACTTCCCTAGTTCAATAAATACATAAGTTAATGAAAACAAATATTGTTTATGGGTATTACTTTCTTTTATATGATGATAGCTAATATACGGCAATTCATCAGGCAAAGCTTTTGCTCCTATGATAGAAAATTATTACTACCGGCAATAAATCCTTATGTTTCATACCCTTCTTAATTTGACTAACGTAGGTATAACAACTGTAAAGCTGCGTTCTATTAAGATAATCTTTCTCCATTTTACGCTGCATCTCGATTATATACCATCTACCAGTTTCATCTTTAACTTGTAGATCGAACAAACTTCTTTGCCCTTCAAGAAATAAAGGTAACTGTTCAGTAGTTATATAGCTTAAATCTATGATTCTATCTCCTTGCAATAACCTAAGAAGAGAGTTCAATAAATTTATTAATTTTACTTTAGCGCTAAATAATTTTTTAAATGCGACATCATTTGTACCATCTAAATATCTTTGGATAAATAATTATATCTTTGGTAAATTTTTATACATAGCAAATTAACTTCAAATAGTAAATTACTTTTACAATTTATTATCGGTACTAGGCTTCTTGCATCACCTATCTTAATAAAGAGGAACTTGAAGAAAACACGGAACACAGCACTGTAGCGTACATAAAAGTGCGTGAGGATGCGAGTACCGGATTGACGTACAAATTACCTTTAGAAGGAGGTTATGCAAGAAGCCTATTAATACCTATCATTATCATCATACACTCCCCAAATTACTTTCTTGGAAATCCAACCTGTGTAATCCTTACATGTAATTTGGCAGAATTGTTTTTTACATTTTTTTAAACTACAACGAACTTTTGGCATTAATTTTGCTATAACTCGGCTTTTAGGGTCTGCAGATTTGGTAAGTTCTATTTCCTTATCAGAAGTAATAACTACTGATCTTTTACCTGATAAAACGCTTGAATGTATCCAACCGCCTTCACCGTTAATGTCACGTACTTGTCGCCATTGCTTGTACTCTGCAGTTATTTCTACCGGTTCGCCTTTTTTAACAAAAACCCATTCTACGGTAGATTTAGTAGTTGGTCCGCTCCTTGCATTTACTTCATTAGATTTTATTGAAACAAATCTCGGAATAGGCAATTTTTTATTATCAGCATTAATTGTTGTTGATAATATTACAATAATTAAAGTAATAAGAATTTTAATCATTATCTTCCGCTTCAGATAAAGCATCCTCTTTTTTTTCTATTATATAATTACCAAGCCTAAATTGTACTTTTATTCTATTAATTTCCTGCTCGCTAATACCTATATTTTTTAGGACTGTTCCACCTATTTGTAATCCAGTCTCATAACTTTCTGGAATAATAGTTGTGGCACCTAAATCATAAAACTCTCTAGCATTTTTTAAATTTTTTAACTTAACGACAACCGGTATATCCTGATAATTACCGCTAATTGTTTTAAGCGATTTCTTGATAGTTACTTGATTATTCATAGTAAGTATTATAGCGAATGCTCTTTCCGTACCTAATGCCTTTAAAGTATCGGCTTGCGATACATCACCTTTAAAAACCGGCAAACCGTTTGATAGCTCTTCTTTTACTCTCTCATCATCTAAATCAAGTATTACGTAACTTATACCTTCCGCTTCCAAAACTCTTGCTACCATTTTACCGGTATTACCGAGTCCGGCAATAATAATATGGTTTGTTAAATCTCTTGCCCCAAGCTCAATCATTTGAGTCGGAGTTTTACCAAGTCCTTTATCAACTTTCTCGGCAATCTTTTGTCCTAAAGCTGCGAGTAATGGAGTAAGTGCCATAGTAAAAGTAACTACGAGTAATAATATATCGGCAGTACTTTCTTCTAATACTCCACTATCTTTACCTAAACTGAATAATATAAAACCAAACTCTCCGCCTTGCGATAATAATAAGCCTGAATAAAAAGCAACTCCTTTATTAAAACCGAATAAAATACAAAAAGCCGTTATGATTAAGGTTTTTATACCTATTAAAGCAATAGATAAAGTAAGAATATGAGATATTTTTTCATACATTTCTAGGGCATCGATATTCATACCCACGGTCATGAAAAACAATCCTAAAAATAAACTTTTGAAAGGATAAATACTTTCCTCTGCCTGCAATCTAAATTCAGTTTCCGCAACTAATACTCCGGCAACAAATGCTCCTAGAGCTAAAGATAAACCAAATGTTTCGGTAGCCCAAGCAGCAGAAAGTACTATTAACAAAGTCATCGAAATAGGTAACTCGCTTGCATTATTACTTTCTGATGAAATGAATGAAAATACAGGACGAAGAAAAACACGACCGACAATAAATATTGTAAGTAAGGCCGTTACGGCTTTTAAGAGTGCAATACCAAGAGCCGCTGCAAGCGAAGCTTTATTGTTACCGGCAAGTAACGGAACTATCACAAGCAATGGTACTACGGCCAAATCTTGTAGTAACAGAATAGCTAAAGAAACTCTTCCTATTTGCGTTGATTGACTACGATTTTCCTCAATAACCTGCATAACAAGTGCCGTAGATGAAAGGGCCAGACCACCGCCGGTAATAATAGCCGCACTACTATTGCCGTCTATAAGCACCATTGCACCGGCAATTACTATAGCGGTTGTTAAAACTTGCAAACTACCGAGACCAAATACATATCGTCTCATAGCTTTTAATCGCTCGAAGGATAACTCAAGTCCTATCGCAAATAATAGAAATACTACACCAAGTTCACCTAGTAACTTAGTTTGGTCATATGTTACGATTTTTAAACCGTGATCACCTATTGCAGCTCCGGCAATTAAGTAACCAAGTACCGGACTTAATCTAAGACGCTTAAGTATAGCCACGATAAAAACCGCAGTACCGAGTAAAATTATAACGTTAATAAGAATATGATCGTTCATCTTTTCCAAATTTCTTCTAACTTAAAATGCTCCCGTACTTCAGGATAAAAAATATTAATTAAAATAGTACCTGCATCTATTAGTACCCATTCTGATTTACCAAGCCCTTCAATATTACTATTTATACCAGCATTATTTTTTAATTCTAAAGCTACATATTCAGCAATTGCTCCAACATTTTTAGTCGAACGACCGCTAGCAAATATAATATAATCGGCTAATTTATGTTTTCCTGTTAAATCAATTACCTCAATATCTTCTGCTTTTTTCTCACTTAAACATTCTAAGATAAATAATTTTAATTCTTCAGTTTCTTTTTTCATAATAACTAATAAATGACATAATAATATTAATTATTATATGCATAAGAGTCGATTTTATCAATGAATGTTTAAAATTCTATAATAAAAATTCACATAAAGCTTTACTTTAAGCAAAAAAACTTTAATTAATACTTAAACTAATATTGATAAAATAATGGCAATATCTGTAGAAGAGTTAGAAAAAATACTTAAAGAATCATTTCCGAACAGTACAATGAAAATTACTGATTTAGTAGGAGATCAAGACCATTATGCCTTAGAAATATCAGACGTTCAATTTAATGGACTTTCTTTAATTAATCAACATAAATTAGTAAAAAACGCCCTGTCTGAAATATTAAATAAAAAACTACATGCAATTACCATAAAAACTATCGCAGTTCCTGAAAAATAATTACAAATATTAATATAATAATCCTTATATAAATTCAACTTATTATTTAATTTTATGCAAACAGCTGATTATATAGTAATCCGCTATTCGGTGTGTAATTAAGAATAAGGATTTTAAAATCCTTATTCTTAATTGATGCGGGTTTTTAGAAGTTTACTTTAAGTCTTAGCGTACCGAACTGGGCATGGTATTTTTTAGCTAAGTTCCGACTGTAATGCACTCCGTACTCCATTCTACCCTTCTTAATTACTGCACCTGCCCCTAAATCATATAGCACTTTAGTAGGTTTAGGTGGCGGTACCGGTAGAGGCTCATTAAGACCGTTAAGATCTGCAACGATTGCCGGTGTTTTACCTTTGAAATCGTAATTAATAAAGGCATGAATTTGCGGTCTAATTATGAATTCATCCTTATAGTAGGTTGTCTTAATTTCACCGCCGAGTATACCTTCAACCTTGTTATATTGACGTTTCTGAATAGTTAGGTTTTGGAAAGAAGTACCGTATTCCTGATAACCGGAATCTTTAATCTTAGTAAGCCTGATTCCTGCCATCGGTGCAAATGAAGTTCTTTCCATAGATCATTATAACCCCCAACTACTTGACCGCTATTAGCATTGCCTGTTTGCCCTGCATTTATAGTATCATAGAAGACATTTATAATAAGCTCACCGGTAGGAGTAGCAGAGCCTGTATAAGTAACTTTATTATTACCAAGATCGAAAGTTATATTACTTCCTGAGATATTGCCCCCGACATTTACGCTAGTATTATCACAGGTAAACATCATTGTTGCTTGATCGGCAACTTATAGTATTTGCTCCTAAATCCGATGCAATAAAAGCGGTTTTCTTCGGTGCAAAAGTAATAGCATTAGTGCCTATTACCGCTTTTTGTAACCATACATCATCATTGAATTTATGACTACCGTAGTTAATCGGTGCTTGTACAAGTGCAGCATTAGTGTATTCCGCTGAAGAGTTGCTGCTGCTCCCTTTGAAGTTCTCTGAAACGATTTTTGTTTTGTAATGAAATTTTGTTGTTGCTCTTGGCACTTTAACACCACCGACCGTGGCTGACGGAATGTCTAAACTTCTACTGTTATAACCGGTAAATACCGCTGATTTACCGGCATCAATAGTAATATCTTTAGCATAGCTATCCCCTTTTACCGTGCCTTTATTACTATTGAACTAGTTTAAGGTTTAAATTCTCACCGCCTAAATCATCGGTCAAACCATTATTAGCGTTAAATATTGCCGTACCTTGATTATTTAGTCTTGGTTGTTATACTCGAGTAAAAATCTTCGCTATCGATTGTGATTTTACTGTCTACACCGTTGAACTGAACGGTTTTAAGGTAATTTGAGTCTGAACCTACTGAACCACTACCGCTAGCTCCAGTTGTTAAATCATTTGATATTGCAAGAGTATGGATTTTATTACCTGTGGTCGTAATTGATTCATTTATTATACTTGTATTATTAAGGCTTAAAGTTGCAGACGGAGCAGTAGTAAATGAAATCGAGCCTGTTTTCACGGTACCTTGAATTGTAACATCACCCCCGTCTATTTGAACTATATCGACCATTCCTTTAGTACCTATACTACCGGAATAATTAATAGCGGTAAATTCATCAAAAATTACCATGCTCTATCCTTAGGATTTAAAAGCAAAAAGAGAAAAGCTTGATCCTTCAGAAATATCTAAACTATTCGTTGTTCCCTTAAATTTTATGTCACCACCATTTATTAATATTACATATCCTGCATTAATACCTCCGGTACAATTTAATACATCACCGCTAATAGTTATATCACCCACTTTTGAAGTACTACTACCTATAGCTCCACTAACGCTGCTTGGACCGGTAAACATTAAATCCACAGCTTTACCACATGTGATGTTAATACCACCGGTTAAATTAGTTACTTGAGTAAACACTATATTACCCGTGCCGGTTCCTTGGATTTCAGCAATTGACATATTACCGCCGGCGTTAATCGTAACGGTGTTGTTGTCAACATCCGCTTTTAACATTGCAAGGTTCGTAATTGTATTCGTTGAGTTTCCGTTACCGTCAACTGTACCTATAGTACCGTTAGTACCTCCGGTACTTGTTATATTACCGGTAATAGCTGATGTTATATTATTTTCTATATCACTAGCAAATATTGCGGTACCGGCATTATTTTGGCAATTCATATTACCGTCAATCTTTACAGCCCCAAGCTCGCTATTAATAGGACCGGAAGGAGTCGAGAAAAAAACATTTGATCCAAACTGATCCTATAGCAACTTTTGCAACGGATACGTCGATATTTGGGGTATTAAGAGCAGTTATTACCAGTGTTCCGTACCCTGTAAGTTGTACTTTACTCACCGGATTTGCTTTTGTTCCGATATCATACTTATTAGCCATACCATCTATTGTTAACTTGGTATTAGCATTTCTTGCATTTATCTCAACTACACCGGTATTTGGAACAACTTGCTCTATATTACCTGTTAACTCTATAGTACTGTTCTTGCCACTAGCTACGGTAGTCATTAACTTTAAAACAGATGCGGGATTCACGAATGTAACACCTGGTGCATCTAATGGAAAATCACCGTTTAATGCATCAAGGGCATAAATGGCTGATCCAGCATTAACCTCACCGATATTAATTTTGGCAATCTTAGCCGAGGTAAGTGATGCATCGGCAAAAACCCCACCAGCAGCAATATTAAGCACTGCAGTATTACTCACATCAAGTCCATTTGTACCTAACGTAGCATTAGTACCAAAAACGCCGACATTACCACTAACATTTATAACAGCAAGGGGATTTGCCTTTGTGCCAAGAGTTTCATTACCCAAATTACCCTGCAAAGTTAACACATTGTTATATAGGTATAGTACTAAAAGTACTACTTAAATTGACGCTACCGCCTCCACCGGCAAAACCATCGACACTATTCATAAAGGTAACTTGTTGATTTTTGCTAGTAGTTAAACCAAATACGGATTTAGTATTATTCAAATTAATAGCACTTCCTAGCGTTAAAGCCTTGTTAGATACATCTATCGTAAATGCTGCAACTGCATTTCCCTGCCCGATATTAATTGTGTTTACCATACCTATACTTGAATCAGTAGCCGTTAAAGTAGTACCGGTAGTATAAACGTTTAATGTTCCTGTGTTCCCGTTTTTGATTTGGCTGTTAAGTAAATAACCTGCAGGATTTGCTCCCGAAAACTCTAAAACACCGCCATTGGTAAAATCCACGTTACCGCTTGTTGTAAGCGAGTCTTGTAAATTCGCCACAGCATTGTTACCAAGTGTTAAAGAAGTAGCGGATATACTTTTTTGCAAGATAACCGTTTTATTACCTGCTGCATTAACAGTAATTGCTCCAATATTATTTATGACTCCGGTAACGTTACCGCCTCCTAAAAATACTAAATTACTGTTAGTTGCTGCACTACTTGTCACTACTGCTAAAGTACCGGTATCATTAACGTTAACCGTACCTGCAGACCCTTTAAAATCAGTCTGTCCTGTAATAACTGTTGTGTTAAATTGTCCCTCCTGTTCCATTACCGCTATCTGCATTAAGTGCAATTTCTCGGCTACCGGAAGCCACGTGTACTCTTAATTGACCATCTACATCATTTGCTGGAACTAGGTTGAAGCTAGCCACAAATTCTTCAGCATTTGGCGATTCATTACTTACGTCATAAGTAGCATTTTGGCCGCCAAACTTGATACTATTTTCTATAGGTTGTATATCCATAACTTCATTAACGTAAAGACCTGCGGCTGGTGAAGTATCAGTAGCAAAATTAAGTAGCTGATTATTTGCACTATTAAAAGTTTTTGCCTTAATCCAACTTGGATGTTTAAATTGAAAGTCAGTGTCAATCTGTAATGTAAGATCTGCCTGGCCTTGAACAGAAGTTACTATACTACCTGGACCTGAGATAAAGGCGATTCTATTATCACCAGTAGGAGGAAAAAGTGATGTAGCCTGAAAAATCAAAGTACTAGCTAAATCGTTAAAATTAAAGCTGTTAAAATAGTAAGTATTCCCTGGTGCTTCTCCTGGTCCTGGAGCAAAAGGAGGAACCGTTGCAAGTGCTTGTGCATTTGTAACTGGTGTACCTGTTAAAGTGATGTTTATAGCGTTAGGGACATCTACAACGCGCCCGACATTTTCTTTAGTAAGATCAACAGGTATAACCGGTCCAAGAGTTATGTTATTTGGCACAGTCATTCCTGCGAAAGCAGGAATCCAGTAATCTTTAATGTCATCCCGCAACTTGATTGCGGGACCTCAGGATACAGTCTGTTATACAAGATCGGGGTCAAGTCACAGTATGACAGCAAAAAAGACTGGATTCCCGCTTCCACGGGCATGAACATAAGGGCCATACAACAAAGCCACAGGACTGACACAATGACGCTTAGAACCTAACAAAACCACTTTTTCTAGGTAAAATCTATAAATTTTTACATAAACAAATTGATTTGCTACGAATAATAGAGTATATAGTATAGGCATAATTAATTATCGGGGCGTAGCGCAGCCTGGTAGCGCATCTGGTTTGGGACCAGAGGGTCGGGAGTTCGAATCTCTCCGCCCCGACCATAAAAACATAAATTATAATGTCAAAAGACGACCTCATTCAGTTTACAGGTACAGTACTTGAACTTTTACCTAATGCTACTTTCAGAGTAAAGCTTGAGAATGATCATGTAATTATTGCTCATACTTCCGGTAGGATGCGTAAAAATCGTATCAGAATATTACTAGGAGACAAAGTGATGGTAGAAATGACTCCTTATGATTTAACTAAGGGTCGTGTGATTCATCGTCACTAGTCTTTATAAGTATGAAGCAGAACAGAAAAAACCTACCGATTATATTAGCATCAAGCTCTCCTGCAAGAATTGAGTTACTAAACAGAATCAAAATTATCCCTTCACAAATTATTCCGGCAGATATAGACGAAACACCTAATTTGCGTGAATTACCCGCTCCCTTAGCCATGAGACTTGCTTACGAAAAAGCTATAAAAATTGCATCTCAAATAGAGGAATCAGCTATAATTATAGCTGCCGATACCGTAGCGGCAGTAGGTAGAAGAATATTGCCGAAAGCTACTACTTATGAAGAAGTCAAGAATTGTATTAAGATGTTATCCGGGCGTCGTCATCGTGTCTATACCGGTTTATGTATTATCAAAAAAGAGAATGATCAGCTTACAGTTAGACAAAAAATAGTTCAGACTATTGTTAAGTTCAAAAAATTAAGTGAGGAAGAGGTTAATTTTTATTGTTCTTTGGATGAGGGCATAGATAAAGCAGGCGGATGTAAAATTTCCGGTTATGCAGAAGCTTTTATCTCATTTATTTCCGGCTCATATTCAAATGTTATGGGATTACCTTTATTTGAAACAGTAAATGCTCTAACTTCTTTAGGTTTTAGATGTTCAAGTGTCATGCCGGCAAAAATGAATTATTGTCATTCCGCGACTTGATCGCGGAATCTAGTTAAAAATACTAAAATTATTAATATAATAATTTGTTTTTCTAGACCCCGTGGTCAAGCCACGGGGTGGCATTAAATGTTTTTGGATTCCTGCGATCCACGCACATAAATTACCTAACTACTTAATTCCCAGGCTCATCCAAATGACTTCTCTCATAATTTTCATGACGCTCTTGAGCTTCAATACATAATGCAGCAATAGGTCGTGCTTCTAATCTTTTTATACCTATTGGGTCGCCTGTTTCTTCACAGTAACCATATTCCCCATTTTTAATACGTGATAATGCTTCTTCTATTTTACTCATTAATTTACAATATCTATTTCTACTACGAAGCTCAAAAGCTCTTTCTGTTTCATGAGTAGCACAATCGTTAAGATCGGATTCTTTTAAATTTTCTTCCTTTAAATTATTTAAAGTCTCTTGAGATTCCTTTAATAAATCCTCTTTCCATCTTAAAAGTTTTTGTCTAAAATATTCTAGGTGATTAGGACACATATATTCTTCATCTTGAGAAGGTTTATATCCCATAGGTAATTTAGGTGTTTCTAGCATATTAATATCTCAATATTAACTTTAATATATTATGTTTATAAGGTTTTTAAAAGTGTTTCTAGCATATTAATATCTCAATACTAACTTTAATATATTATGTTTATAAGGTTTTTAAAATAATCTATAACTTAAAATTAATGCAAGAAGATTATGAATATTAATATATTTTATTTTTTAATTGGATATGCAGTAGTATAGACAGCTTCTAAATGCTTTATACTTGTTTTAGTATAGTTTTGTGTAGTAGATAGACTTTTATGACCTAATAGCTCTTGAAGAGAGCGTAAATCTGCACCATGCTCAAGCAAATGTGAAGCAAAACTATGTCTAAATGAATGAGCAGTTAAATGCTGCGGTAAACCATAAAAATGCTTTAATTTAATTAATTCACGATTAAATACCGGTGGTTGTAATTTCTTACCCTGCTTTCCTCTAAATATGGGTTCATTATCACCTAACTTATATGGCAATATTTCTAAATATTGGGTAATTAAATTTTTAGCAATCGGTAACCACGGAATTATTCTTTCTTTACTACCTTTACCTATTATTCTTATAAATTCTAGATTTTGTAGATGAAGTTTCGTAATTGATAATGCTTCCGATATACGTAGACCTGAAGCATATATAAGGACAAGTAGGGCTTTATTTCTAAGTTCTACCCACTTAACATTCCCGTATTCTTCAATATGTTCAAGTGATATTACTACATCATCTTCCGATAAAGCTTTTGGTAACAATTTAGTCTTTTTAGGAGATTTTATAGAAAAAATTATATGACTATTTAATTGTGTTGTTTTCTCTAAAAACCTATAAAAATTTTTTACTGCAGATAAACCACGTGAAATTGAAGAAGCGGTAAAATTATCACAGTTACGTTTTGCAAGCCAACTTCGGATTAATCTTATATCTGCAGTTTTAATATGATTTATCGTTACAAGCTCTGAATTATAATAGTTCATAAACTCAAGAAAATGCTTAAGGTCATTATTATAAGAAATTGCTGTATGATTAGAGTAATTTCTTTGCAAAACGAGGTATTTTTGCCACTTATTTATTAATGCTTGAATTGATGTATCTAACATTTATAAAAACTTAACTATTTTTAATATTATTCTTAATGCTAACAATTATTGACTCATAATTTTATAAATGTTAGCATGAATTGAGGGTTTATGTTTACATATACGTAACCTATAAAACATAAAAAATTTTTTAGGAGAATGAATAATGTGAAATAATACACAATTTTTAGATTTAATGAAATCCTATATGAATCCAGAATTTTATATGAGTTCTATGAAAAATATCCCTAGTGTAGATCTTGCATCTATCACAAATACAATGCAAAGAGCTATGAATATTCTTTTAATAACTAACCAAATTGCTACAGAAAGCATGCAATCTTTGCTTAAGAAAAATTCCGAAATTATACAAAATAATGTTAATACTATTTTGAATACTACTAAAGAAGCAGCAACTTCTAAAGATTTCAAACAAGCTAGTGAATGTCATCAAAAATGTTTAAAATCTATTTATATCTTTTAGCTACTAGATGCCTGCTTTCGCAGGAATGAGATAGTGGGAATCTCCTCTCAGTTGCTCGCCTTTCTGTTTAACCAATTTTGTAAATAAGATTCTGCTAGCTCCTGATCTTCTATAATAATTACATTTTCAGCATTACGTTTATCGGCAGCGGCCGTGAAATTAAACGAACCGGTTATTACTTTCTTTTTATCAATAATTATAACTTTATTATGAGCGATTCCTGGTACTTTATCTATACCTACATCAATTTTTGCTCGTTGTAATTCATGTAATTTAGAAAATTTTTGCTTTAAATTACTACGATCAAGCAATATTCTAACCTTTACTCCTCGCGCTTGTGCATTAATAAGTGCAGTAGTAATTAACGCATCGCTCATACCGTATGCCTGCATATAAATAGATTCTTCAGCTTTATCTATCTGATTGGCTATAAACTTAGTACAACCGGCAGGCGGAGTAAAACATGTACTAACTTTACTTCTTGAAAGCTCTGAAATATTGTAATGCTTTATTTGCAGAGTAGATAAAGCTAATGATTTTTGACTTATTAGATTAGTAAAATAATCCGGATTCTGTCCATAAATACCTAAAGCCATTCCCAAGATAAAGGCAATAGATATTTCTATAAATTTATTATTTTTTCTCTTCATGACTTATTTATATTTTAGGCGTTGCATAGATCGGCTTTTCCGTCATTGCGAGGAAAATTACAAAGCAATTGACGAAGCAATCTCATGAGATTGCCACGCAGCCTATGGCTGCTCGCAATGACGATTTAGTATCCCCACAAACAACACCTACTTCCTTACGTAATTTCCTGGAGCTTCTTCAATAGCCTCTAGATTCTGATAATCTAAAGAATCTACTAGCTTATTATCATTATTTTTTATAAGCCAATAATTCCACCATGAGCCTTTATATTCTGTAGCTTTCATAAGCCACTCATGACTACTTAAACTTAAGTCGTCATTAAACCGATATTTATATTTAGCACTAGCAGGAAGGTTAACTACACCTGCTACATGCCCTGAATCCGTGAAACAAAAAATCTTATGTCCGTTTAATAATTTTACTCCATCATATATTGAACGCCATGGAGCTATATGATCTTCTTTTGCGGCTACGAAAAAAGAGTTACAATCAACTTTTCCAAGAGCTATTTTTGTTCCGAGTACCTCTAAATTATTAGACTCTTTTAGCCAGTTATTGCAATATGTATTTTGTAAATATTCCTAATACATTTTTGCCGGCAAGTTAGTAGGATCCGCATTCCAATATAGCAAATCAAAAGGCATCGGTTTTTTACCGAGTAAGTAATTATTGACAAAAAACGTCCAAATTAAATCATTAGCCCTTAGTAAACTAAAGCTATTTGATAAATATGACCCATCAAAATAGCCTTTTAGTTTTATATCTTCCTTAATGTAGTTAATCGTAGCTTCATTAAAAAATATTCCAAACTCGCCTGGATGAGTATAATCAAGCAAAGTAGTAAAGAAAGTAACACTATTAATATAAACAGTAGACGAAGTTTAATTTGGAAAAGAGCAAGGCGTTTCATATTTTTGGACCGCAGCGTACATACTAGTACGTGAGGATCAAAAAATATGAAACAACGACGCCAATTTTTCAAATTAAACGAGTATACCTTATATCTTTAAACTATTCCACATACTATTAACCTTGTCGATAACTTCCTGACTCATTTCTATTTTTTTACCCCATTTTCTATTTGTCTCAGGGTATATTTTATCGGTTGCATCTATTCCCATTTTACTACCAAGGCCTGACTCAGGAGATGCAAAATCCAAATAATCTATCGGGGAATTATCTATAAAGCTCGTATCACGCCTTGGGTCGCTTCTTGTTGCTATTGCCCAAATTACTTCTTGCCAATTACGAACATCAATATCGTCATCTACAACTATAACAAACTTACTATACATAAAGTGCCGTAAGTAAGACCAAATCCCAAGCATTATTCTTTTAGCATGACCGGGATAGGATTTTTTAATCGATACTACCGCAACTCTATATGAACAACCTTCAGGTGGAAGCCAAAAATCGACTATTTCCGGAAATTGTTGCTGCAATATAGGAATAAAAATTTCATTTAATGCTTCACCTAAGATTGATGGCTCATCAGGCGGTGCTCCTGTATAGGTGCTTAAATATACTGGATTTTTCTTCATCGTTATTGCGGTAACCGTAAATACAGGAAATTCCTCAACATCATTATAATATCCGGTGTGATCCCCAAAAGGACCTTCAGGTAAATACTCCTCTAAACTTACATAGCCTTCCAGCACTATTTCACTATGTGCAGGTACTTTGAGGTCAATAGTTTTGCATTGTACCAACTCTACTTTTTTATTACCGAGTAAACCAGCAAAATTATACTCCGAGATATTCTCAGGTATCGGCATAACTGCTGCCAAAGTTACCGCTGGATTTGCCCCGATAACGATAGCAGTAGGAAAAGGTTCTTTTTTTGCTTCTTTCCAACGTTTATGATGCTCTGCTCCGCCCCGTAACTTTAACCAACGCATCAATAGCTTATTTTCTGAAATAACCTGCATTCTATATATGCCAAGGTTGTAATTATCGATTTTATCTTTTGTTGGACCTCTAGTAAATACTATACCCCAAGTAATTAAAGGCGAAATGTCATCCGGCCAACATCTTTGGATCGGCAATATATTGATATTCGGTTTGTCAATGACGATTTCATGACAAGCTGCTTTTGATACGGTTTTAGGAGACATAGCAAATATACGCTTAGCAAGCGGTAACATTGACAATGTGTCTTTAAAAGATGCAGGAGGTTGCGGCTGTTTAAGGAATGCTAGTAAAACGCCAAGTTCTCTTAATTCTTTGGGTGACTTAAGTTTAAGCCCCATACAAATACGATTTATACTAGCATAAAGATTAGTTAGAACAGGTATGTCGGACTTAATGCCGTCGACTTTTATAACATTTTCAAAAAGTAATGCAGATCCGCCTTGTGCTAATACTCTTTTACTAATTTCAGTAATTTCTAAGTTAGTTTTAACCTCAAGAGCAATACGCTTTAACTCACCGTTTTTTTCTAAAAATTTTAAAAACTCCGGTAAATCTTTAAAGCTCATAGTTTTTTTTTTGTTTATAATGTGCGGCTTATTTTATCGTCATTGCGAGCAGCCATAGGCTGCGTGGCAATCTCATTAAAGATCCTGAGATTGCTTCGTCAATTACTTCGTAATTTCCTCGCAATGATGATACGGTATGACCTGATGGATTTCGCTACTTACTAAAATTAGCTTTTACCTGCATATCATTCTGAATGATTGTGTAGTTAATTAGCTCGTCAATTACAGAATTTTTAATATTATATATTATATTTTTTTCTGAATTGACATGAATATTTTTAGCTGTTAATTCATCGACACTGCTAGATTTAATATGTGCAAAATATACTTCATCACCTACTTGAAATACAGGCGTATTACTTCCTATTGTAGTATTAAAAATTGATAATAATATTTCAGGAGTTAGTGTTAGATCATTTTCCATTTCGGATCTAATATAGCTTTTTTTGCTTATTTTTATTCCGGTAGCTTTAAGCTCTTTTATGTTCTCTTGATCTGAATTATATTCCTTTGCTAAATCCTTGATAATTTTTAAGTTTACATCTGCAATATTCCGCTTTATCCAAGCTTTATTTACCTGCTCTTTAATAGCATCAAATTCAGGTATTTTTGCCGGCTGAATAGATTTTAATTCTACCAATATAAGATAGCTTTTATCCTCTGTTTCTATAGGATAAGATAATTCACCTTCCGAAAGCTCAAAAATACTATCGGCATTTTCAGCAATTATTTTATCTTCAATAAGCTCTGCATAACTGATATAGTTAACGTTTTGTATCGGTAGCTTATATTTTTCGGCAATTTCAACTAAGCTAGAACCGGCTGCCGTCTCATCTTCCAGCTTTTTAGCAAACTCCATATTAAGTATGTCGATTTTTTGAGCCTTTAATAAATCATGTAATTGTTGTTGTACCGCTTCAAAACTTTGATCACCGAATTCATCTTTATTTTCATTATAAAATTCTAACAACTCATCTTGAGTAACTGAGACTTTTAAATCCTTAATATTAGCTTTAATATAAGAAAAGCTGCGTTTCTCAGGTACCTCAAACGCGGTTTTATTATCTTGGTAAAAATCCTTTAATTGCTGACCGGTAGGAGTAGGGATTTGTAAATCTTTCGGTTTATTTTGTAAATCTATTTGTATTAATTCTACTTCTCTTTTTTCAGCCATATAATCTACTATATTGTCAGTCATAACTTTAGGAACATAGAAACTTTCTATAAAAGTACCAACAAAAATATTTTTTAGAGCTTTTTCTTTGAAGTTTAATAAATATTTTTCTTCATCCATATAAGAATTTCTAAAATAAGTTTTAAAAATTTTTATATTGAAAACACCTTGCTCATTTTTAAAAACCGGTGATTCTTTAACTAAAATTTTAACTGTATCATCACTGAGATCTAAGTCATAATAACTCACTAAATAATCTAAGACATTATCGTAAACAAGCCTTTTTAGGATTCGGTTATCAATATTTAACTGTGCTATTTCTTCATCCGTTAAACTTGTTCCCGTTTGCTTACTTATAGAATTAATTTCTAAAGATTTTGCTCTCAAAAAATCTTCCTGGGAGATATTTTTCACATGAGAAAAAGTAACAATATCGCCGCTTCTTCTTCCATTTAATACATCTTTAATACCAAAGCCGATAAAAGCAAAAGCTATCATTGCGAATAAAACCCGCATTATAAAACTATCGGCAGTTTTTCTAATATTATCTAACATAATTTTTTATTTAAGTTTTTATCGTCATTGCAAGGAAATTACGAAGTAAGTGACGAAGCAATCTCAGGATATTTGACGAGATTGCCACGTCGCTTCGCTCCTCGCAATGACGTTTCTCAAGACTACATTATAAAGCAAAAAAGCCTATATAGTCAAACTATATAGGCTTTTTTTATGATTATAGAACGGTTAATTAAAAATTAACACGAACTTTTACACTACCTTGCTGAGCGAAATACTTACTTCCGATATTGGTATCGTAGTTAATCCCATATTCCATCATTTTATGCTTAGCAGTAACACCGACACCGACATCAAAACTTGTTTTGCTTTGCTTAAAGCTGTTGGTTGGGAGAGGAGCAGTCATACCTTGTAATCTTGCATCAATCGCCGAAACTTTATTCTTGAATGCATAATCGACCATTGCGTAAAGCTCAGGTGTTAGCACTATTTCATTGACATTGATATTACTTGATACTTTAGCACCGAGTAAACCGTCGAAAGTATTATAGTGCTTGCCTTTAACGGTAAGATTTTGGTAAGTAGTACCGGTTTCCTTATAGCCCTTATCTTTGATAGTCGAATATCTAAGCCCAGCTAGCGGTGTTAAGTTAATGTTCTCAGGCATCATATAGGTATAACCAGCCATTAACTGACCTGTATAGCTTTCGGATTTATAATTACCGTTTGCAGTTTGATAACCGACAGTCTCTAGTGCCGTTGCAATAACACGTCTTGATTTGCTTCTTATCTTATTATCTGAGTAAGATGCTATAGCTTCAACGAAGAGATTTTCATAAGGTACATTATATAAACCGTATAAAGAATAGATGTTGCTCTCTACCTTATTCTTATCGCCCGTTTTATTATTTTTTAGCTTAATGTCAGTATCGGATCTTGTATATGCAAGTCCGAGTGCTAGATCATCGCTAACGAAGCCGTCAAAACCTATAGTGCCACCAGTTGTATCAGACTTATAACCACTTATATTGTTACACATCTTCTGCTTTGCATTACCGACAAACGGGCTTATCCACGCACCAAACTTAGCATCCATATCTTCATCACCGGAAGAAACAGGACCTTTATTCGCTACTTGTACTTTATCCATTCTAGCATTTAGAGCAGTTATATTACTTGATATATTACTTGCTACAACTTGATTATTAACGGCAGCTATAGTATCGCTAGGTTTTACAACATCTTGAATGAGATGAGTTGTAGCATCTGCTTCCTGTAGCGGTGTCATTAGACCAAAGTTATTGAAAGCTTGACGTGCATCTGAACCATTGGGAGCATCCTCCATTAACTCAAGCGATTTCTTTATATTTGCAGCATTTGGGATACTTACAAGCGGTCCACCCGGTGCAAAATCTTCATCTATAACATCTGCAGCTATATCCTCTGCAAATAACGTTAAAGTCGATGCATCAAAAGTAAAATCAACAAAACGGTTGTCATTATTAATAGTTATTTTAACATTCTCTTTAGGAGTAGGCTTTAAATCACCTGCTGTTTCTGCAGATATTACCGTATATTTTGTATCTGGGCTTATATTATTCATGTCGAAATTAGTAGCAGTAACAACAAGTGCTAAAGTTGAAACCCCTGATAAATCAAGAGTACTACCTGATTTAATTAAGATATTACCACCTGACTTAGCTGCTCCATCAAAAGTAGTATTTAAGGTTAGCGTATCGGTAAAGCTACCGGTGCCAGTATATGTTACGTGATTTGCACCTAAAGTAATTGTAGTACCGCTACCTGTTATATTACTATTAAAGGCTAGGCTATTGCCGAAATTAATAGTAGCACTGTTAGCTACAAAGCTGGTAGCTGTTACATTTTTAGCAAAACTAGTGATAGAACCTTTGGCTAAAGTAACCGCACCTGTATTAGTGAATGTATTGGCAAAACTTGTAGTACCGCCAAGTGTCGCTGTACCTTTTGCGTTAACACTGCTTGCAAAACTTGTAGCACCTGCCGTTGTGATATCACCAACCGAATTAGCCGCAGTCCCTACAACACCTTTAACACTACCGCCATTCGTGAAGTTTAGCTTCAGAGCCTGACCACCGGTTTTATTTATGCTGCCTGTTAAGTTAAAGTTTGCAGGTAATGTTAAAGTATTTGTGCCTGTACCTTGGATTTCGCCGATTTTAACGTTACCGCCTTTGGCAATAGTTACATTTCCTGCACCTACTTTTAACATAGCAATCCCGTTTACTCTATTAAGATTACTTGCACCTAAAACTATTAACGTACCGTTATTAGTACCGCCGGTATTTTGGACTGCTCCCGCAACACTTACATTGTTATTTAATATTACCGTACCGTTTTTTGCATTAAAATCTAAGAAACCGCCAATATGACCGGTTTGAGTTAATTGAACAGCATCATTAAATAAAACTACATTTGCCTTAGCAGCTCCAAGTTCTAATTTACCTGTAATATCAAGCTCTATATTTGTTGTATTAAAAGTGGTACCTGCCGCGCTGCAATCTCCCGCTCCTTTGAAAACTATAGTTTGTAACTTATGAGCTCCACCAAACGTCTTGCCTCCGGCTATCGTTAATTTTTTTCCTGCAGTTACAGAATTTAATATTACTACACCCTCATTGTCATTATCAGGGTCTATATTCGCACCTAGTGTGATCGTACGGTCGTTTCCTGAACTATTTTGTAATATTAATTGAGCATCCGCATGTGCAAATTGAATATTTCCTGCCGGTATATTTAAATTACCATTATTTGCATCAATCGTATAAGTAGCATCGTTTATTTGTATAATACCAGCATTAAATGCTGTACTACTAGTAAAATCTGCATTATTTTCAATACGCACGTTCTGTATACCTTCTAAATTTACATCGTCAGTTATTGTAACGGCATTATAAATAAGTAAAGTGTTAAATTTATTACCGCCTCCATCACCGATATTTCTAGCGGTACCTGCTACATTACTCCCAATATTCAGGCCATTAACCCCACCATCAAAGACTACATTACCTTCATCAGCACCGGGAGCTACTAAATCAGCTGCTAATAATATATTTTTTGCTCCGACTCCGGTGAAGTTAGAAAGTACTAAAGCAGAATCTGGAACTCTAAAATTAATATCTTGAGCATTTAATATAGTAACATCACCAGCACTTGCATCAATTGTAAAAAGATTACCGGCTCCAATATTAATTTCTGCAACTGTTCCTATAGTTGAATGATATGCCGTAAGTGACTTTGTATTAACATTTAATATAGCGTTATTGCCGTTTGCTATAGCTCCTTTAAAATAATAAGGGATTATGTTACCACCACCATCAAGAGGTCCGTTAAACTCTAAAATACTCCTGGCTCCAAAATCTATATTATTCGCAGCTAGGCTTCCTCCAGCTTTTAATGTTACTCCTGCTCCTACATTCACTGTTGCTAATGCATTTGTATTACCTATATTGCCAGTTACTGTACTATTACCGGTAAACGTTGCTATACCATTATTTGCATTACCGGTATTATCTAGCGCCCCGGTCACCACTACAGGATTCGTAAATGTCACTGCTGACGCATTATCCGTTAAGTTTATTGCATTCGCTTTTACCACTCCGCCTTGTACTTGTAGCAAACCTGCTCCTACATTCACTGTTGCTAATGCATTTGTATTACCTATATTGCCAGTTACTGTACTATTACCGGTAAACGTTGCTATACCATTATTTGCATTACCGGTATTATCTAGCGCTCCGGTCACCACTACAGGATTCGTAAATGTCACTGCTGACGCATTATCCGTTAAGTTTATTGCATTCGCTTTTACCACTCCGCCTTGTACTTGTAGCAAACCTGCTCCTACATTCACTGTTGCTAATGCATTTGTATTACCTATATTGCCAGTTACTGTACTATTACCGGTAAACGTTGCTATACCATTATTTGCATTACCGGTATTATCTAGCGCCCCGGTCACCACTACAGGATTCGTAAATGTCACTGCTGACGCATTATCCGTTAAGTTTATTGCATTCGCTTTTACCACTCCGCCTTGTACTTGTAGCAAACCTGCTCCTACATTCACTGTTGCTAATGCATTTGTATTACCTATATTCCCGCTTACTTGACTTAATGCACCATTTAAATTTAAGACACCTACATTATCACCGCCTGTGGTGTTATCAATCTCACCTGTTAATACTGCATTTGCATTTGTAAGGGTTAATACCGACGCAGCATTTGTTAATTTAGTCGTAGTAGCTTTAATAACCGCTCCCTCTAACGTGGCTGTACCTGCTCCTACATTTATCGTGGCTAATGCATTTGTATTACCTATATTCCCGCTTACTTGACTTAATGCACCATTTAAATTTAAGACACCTACATTATCACCGCCTGTGGTGTTATCAATCTCACCTGTTAATACTGCATTTGCATTTGTAAGGGTTAATACCGACGCAGCATTTGTTAATTTAGTCGTAGTAGCTTTAATAACCGCTCCCTCTAACGTGGCTGTACCTGCTCCTACATTTATCGTGGCTAATGCATTTGTATTACCTATATTGCCAGTTACTGTACTATTACCGGTAAACGTTGCTATACCATTATTTGCATTACCGGTATTATCTAGCGCTCCGGTTACCACTACAGGATTCGTAAATGTCACTGCTGACGCATTATCCGTTAAGTTTATTGCATTCGCTTTTACCACTCCGCCTTGTACTTGTAGCAAACCTGCTCCTACATTCACTGTTGCTAATGCATTTGTATTACCTATATTGCCAGTTACTGTACTATTACCGGTAAACGTTGCTATACCATTATTTGCATTACCGGTATTATCTAGCGCTCCGGTCACCACTACAGGATTCGTAAATGTCACTGCTGACGCATTATCCGTTAAGTTTATTGCATTCGCTTTTACCACTCCGCCTTGTACTTGTAGCAAACCTGCTCCTACATTCACTGTTGCTAATGCATTTGTATTACCTATATTGCCAGTTACTGTACTATTACCGGTAAACGTTGCTATACCATTATTTGCATTACCGGTATTATCTAGCGCCCCGGTCACCACTACAGGATTCGTAAATGTCACTGCTGACGCATTATCCGTTAAGTTTATTGCATTCGCTTTTACCACTCCGCCTTGTACTTGTAGCAAACCTGCTCCTACATTCACTGTTGCTAATGCATTTGTATTACCTATATTGCCAGTTACTGTACTATTACCGGTAAACGTTGCTATACCATTATTTGCATTACCGGTATTATCTAGCGCTCCGGTCACCACTACAGGATTCGTAAATGTCACTGCTGACGCATTATCCGTTAAGTTTATTGCATTCGCTTTTACCACTCCGCCTTGTACTTGTAGCAAACCTGCTCCTACATTCACTGTTGCTAATGCATTTGTATTACCTATATTGCCAGTTACTGTACTATTACCGGTAAACGTTGCTATACCATTATTTGCATTACCGGTATTATCTAGCGCCCCGGTCACCACTACAGGATTCGTAAATGTCACTGCTGACGCAGCATTTGTTAATTTAGTCGTAGTAGCTTTAATAACCGCCCCCCCTAACGTGGCTGTACCTGCTCCTACATTTATCGTGGCTAATGCATTTGTATTACCTATATTCCCGCTTACTTGACTTAATGCACCATTTAAATTTAAGACACCTACATTATCACCGCCTGTGGTGTTATCAATCTCACCTGTTAATACTGCATTTGCATTTGTAAGGGTTAATACCGACGCAGCATTTGTTAATTTAGTCGTAGTAGCTTTAATAACCGCTCCCTCTAACGTGGCTTTACCTGCTCCTACATTTATCGTGGCTAATGTATTTGTATTACCTATATTCCCGCTTACTTGACTTAATGCACCATTTAAATTTAAGACACCTACATTATCACCGCCTGTGGTGTTATCAATCTCACCTGTTAATACTGCATTTGCATTTGTAAGGGTTAATACCGACGCAGCATTTGTTAATTTAGTCGTAGTAGCTTTAATAACCGCTCCCCCTAACGTGGCTTTACCTGCTCCTACATTTATCGTGGCTAATGCATTTGTATTACCTATTGTTCCGTTAATGGCAGCATCTGTCTTGACAGTTATTATACCTCCTCCATCTATATTTCCTGCAAGTGTTATATTTGCCGGGGTTGCAGATTGTATAATTAGTTCAGCATTCACTCCCCCTAAAGTTATATTTCCTAAACCTGTATAATTATCGGCAGGAGCATTAAAACCATGATTTGCAGCAACAGCATTATTACCATTTAAAGTTAAGCTTTTGCCGGCAGTAATAGTAACAGGCAACAAGTTACCTCCCGTTATAATCGAACCAACGACGGTATTTTGAGCAATATTTAGACCTACGGGATTAGTATTCGCAACATTTATAGCCTTAATAATACAATTGACTACATCTGCAGTGATAGTATAATCACCACCGTAAGTAAATGCCCAATTGTTTTGAGGACCACCAGCAGGATTACCATCAGCTTCCCCTCTAGCCGTTATCTGATTCCAATTATTGGCAGCAGCATCATTACTAAATGCTGCATCATTATTAGTAGCAATAACACCTGCAGCAACACCGAGTGCCCCACTACTACTCAGCATTATCGCTGCGGTTGAGGTGGTGAATAAAGCGGCTTTAAGACCTTGTTGTATTGCTTTTTGAAATAATTTTGGAGAAATATTTGCCATATGTAAACCTTAATAAAAATTAAATCACTTAAAAAGTGTTATAATTCTAACGCAACTTTTTTAATATGTCTATTATAATTAATAATTTTAGGATGATATTGTTATGTATAGATTATATGTCATTCCGTAGCGGCGTTGGCCTTGTTGCATGGCTCTTATGTCATTCCTGCGAAAGCAGAAACCCAGCGCATAAAGCAAGATAAATCGAGCTTTGAATTTCAAAAATTTACTGTATCTATACTTTTTTCTTGGATTCCTGCTTTCGCAGGAATGACATAAGAGCCATGCAACAACACCTACGGCTGCGTAGCGCATGACGCAAAAATACCCTACCTCTCAGGCAATAATATCTCTCTTTTACCTGTATGATTCGGTGGTGAGACTATTCCCTCTTTCTCCATCTTCTCAACTAAATTGGCAGCTTTGTTATAGCCAATTCTAAGCGACCTTTGGATATAGCTAATGGAAGATTTGCGTTCGTAACGCACTATCTGCACAGCTTTTTTGTAAAGCACTTCATCAGAGGTACCGTCACCGATATCAATGCTACTATCGTCCTCTTCAGGTTGCTCGGTAACGGCAGAGATATATTCAGGCGTACCGCTCTCTTTTAAATATTCCGTAATTTGCTCAATTTCGGCTTCATTAACAAACGGTCCGTGTACCCTACTTATCTTGGAAGTACTCCCCATAAATAACATATCACCCATACCGAGTAACTGCTCGGAGCCTTGCTCTCCTAAAATCGTTCGGCTATCGATTTTAGAGGTAACTTTAAAACTAATACGACTTGGAAAATTGGCTTTAATGACACCAGTAATAACGTCTACAGAAGGTCTTTGCGTTGCCATAATAATATGGATGCCTGCCGCTCTTGCCATCTGAGCAAGCCTTTGAATCAGCATTTCAATATCCTTACCGGCAACTAGCATTAAATCAGCCATCTCATCAACAATAACCACTATGTAAGGCAGTTTTTCCATGTTCATTGTAACGGTTTCGTAAATAGGCTTACCTGTTTCAGGGTCAAAACCAGTTTGAATCGAACGCTCAATTACTCTCTTCTCTTTAACCGCTTCTAAGATTTTTGCATTATAACCTGCGATATTCTTAACACCGATATTGCTCATCATTCTATAACGGTTTTCCATTTCCTTAACTGCCCATTTAAGAGCAACTACCGCTTTAGAAGGCTCGGTTACCACGGGAGTTAGCAAATGCGGTATTCCATCATAAGCCGATAATTCAAGCATTTTCGGATCAATCATGATAAAGCGACATTCTTCGGGAGTATAGCGGTATAAGAGCGACACAATCATCGCATTAATACCGACGGATTTACCTGAGCCGGTGGTTCCTGCTACTAATAAATGAGGCATTTTAGCAAGATCGGCAATCAGCGGCTTACCTGCTAAATCTTTACCCAAGACTAACGGCAATAAAGTTGATTTGTCTTGGTATTCTGGGGTCTCTATAAGTTCTTTTAAGCAAAAGAATTCACGCTGCTTATTAGGAAGCTCAATACCAAGTACGTTTTTGCCGGGTATGACTGCTATCCTTGTTGATAAAGCAGATAGTGAGCGTGCTATATCGTCAGATAATCCTACTACCCTTGATGTTTTCGTGCCTGCTGCCGGCTCAAATTCATATTGAGTTACCACCGGTCCTTGATTGATATTAATTATCTGCCCTTTAACTCCAAAATCATTCAGCACGGTTAATAACTCTTCAGCCTTTTGTTTAAGCTCTGAGGAAGAAGCTCCTTTTACATGATGGTTTTCAGGATCACGTAATAACGAAATAGGCGGCAATTCTGCTATTTCGCTTTGAGATATTTTAGGGCTAACAGGTTTGCTAAAGAATTTTATAGGATTTGCAGATACGGATCTCGCTTCTTCAGGAAATTTTACTTTTTCACTTACAGGCTTTTGGTAAGAAGAAGTTATATTTATCTTATCATTGTTTTTAGTAGGGAATAATCTTATCGACGACAATCGTGAAAATACATTATGTAAAAAAGATTGTATCCGATAGATTAAAAATTTACCTAGCTTAATAATAAAATTACTTAAAGAAGTAAATTTAATTTCAAATAAAACAACTAATATAATAAAGGTAAAAAATATTAATAATAAGTATAGTTGATTTGTAAATCGCTCAAAAAAATTAGAAGCTATTATTCCGATAGCTCCACCTGCATTTGCCGGTATGAATTCTAGCTTAATCTTAGATAATAATGTGCTACTGCTAACGAGAGCAAGCAACATTACAAACATACGGACAAATGAGCCGCGATATCTCCCATACCAACAATTTCTCCCCCAAACAAAGCAAGCAAGCGGTATGATAAAAGCAGCCAACCCAAAAAATTGATATAAACAATCCGATAAATAAGAGCCAAAAATTCCGACTAAATTACTATGGTAATCTGTTGTGACCGAGTTAAACGACGGATCGTCTATATTATATGACGTGAGAACAGTAACAATCCCAAGCCCGATTATCCCTAAGATAACCGCTTGTACCTTATTGTTTGAAAGAATTTTATTTATGTAATATAGCATAGTTTTAAATATTAAGCTAAATTATGAGTTTTATATCTTTTTCTACAATACTCTATAGGCTTTTCAATAAAGAAATAATTATTACTGTTATAAAAGTAACCAACGTATTAAGAAATATCCCATTATCAGCCCAATATGAAATAGCAGGTAATATATTATACAAGACAATTAAATGACAACAATATATTGAGTAAGAGAGTAAAGCAATTAATTTGTCTAACTTATTATCTTTGGTTAAGTCAAATATTTTTCCTAAAGATAGAGCAAATAAACAATAAAAAAGTAATTTTTTTAGTTGAGGCTCTATTGGGATAAACGGAAAAGTAATAATTATTAATATAATATATAAATAGAGTAATTGACTAAGCCAAGACTTTTTTTCGTTTATTTCTTGATTAGTATAAATATAAAATGCTTGACTACCAATTAAGAAAACTGCAAGTTCAGAAGGAAAGAATCTATAAGACCAAGAATCTCCTATAAATCCATTAAACTAAGAATAATTCATGGAAGATTACACAATTGCCTTAAAAAAGAAAATTTTTGCTGCAAGAAGAAAGTAACTAAAATACAAAAGATATAAGTAGGATAAAGCCTTAAATATCTACGTTTCCAAAATTTTATTTTGCTTGTATAATTGCTCTGAATCATAGCCATATAAAAGCCGGAAATCATGAAAAAAGATTGTACTGCAATTGTTGTACCTATAAATTTAAGCAATGGATGAGAAGTTGAATGTGCAGCCATAACAGAAAGAGCAAATAATAACCTAACTACACCCATTATGTTAAATAATAATTATATTAGCAATTATATAATATCCAAAACCTACATCAAGTAACATAACAGCACTTCTCAATAATAGGATAAGTTATTTACATTAAAAGAGCCATTTTGTATTATGAAAAATATATTTTTTTTGAGGGAAAGGTAACCAAAATTCATGACCATAAAAATCCACACGGGAAAAGATTTCATAAAGATGCGGGCAGCAGGAAAATTAGCTGCAGAGACGCTCGATTTTATTACTGATCACGTAAAACCGAATGTCACTACTAATAGTTTAAATGGCCTTTGTCATAATTTTATTACTTCTCATAATGCCGTTCCTGCACCGTTAAATTACAAAGGCTTTCCGAAATCAATTTGTACTTCTATAAATCATGTGGTTTGTCACGGCATTCCAAACGATAAACCGTTAAAAAACGGTGATATAGTAAATATTGATGTTACGGTAATTTTAGACGGTTGGTACGGTGATACTAGCCGTATGTATTATGTCGGTGACGTAGCAATTAAGCCAAAGCGTCTTATTCAAGTAACTTATGATGCAATGATGAAAGGGATTGAAGTAGTTAGACCCGGTGCTAAACTCGGTGATATCGGACATGCTATTCAAAGCTATGCCGAGAAACATAATTATTCTGTGGTTAGAGATTATACGGGTCACGGTATCGGAAGAGTTTTTCATGACGAACCATCAATATTAAATTACGGTCGCAGCGGCACGGGTCTAACGTTAGAAGAAGGGATGTTTTTCACCGTTGAACCTATGATAAATGCCGGTCATTATGACACTATATTAAGTAAACTAGATGGATGGACAGTTACTACACGTGATAAATCATTATCGGCTCAATTTGAGCATACTATAGGCGTGACTAAAGACGGTTTTGAAATATTTACGTTATCACCTAAAAAACTTGATTATCCTCCATACTAAACTGTAGGATAAAAATTGATTTTGTTTGGCTATCTATGTCATTCCCGCGGGACATTGTTGCGTGGATCCAAAAACGCACTCGGTGTCATCCCGTGTCTTGACCACAGGATCCAAAAAGCATTTAAAAAGACTAGATCCCGCGATCAAGTTAGCTAGGATGACATTAAAGATTACTGGATTCCTGCTTTTAGCTAGGAATGACATCAGCAACATTTTACTTATTTATAATTTGAATAAACATAAAGAATGTTAGAAAATAATTTGTTAGAATTTAGTAATGATGAAATAGATACGCATCATTATATAGGTCACCGTAAAAGAGTAAAAGAACGCTTCGTTGCCGCTGGAGCAGAACATTTTTCTGATTACGAATTACTTGAAGTAATGTTATTTTCGGCTATCCCTCGTAAAGACATAAAACCTCTTGCTAAAAAATTACTTGATCATTTTGATATTACGGATTTAATTAACCTTGATAAGGAAAGGCTACTTAGTATTAAAGGCACCAATGAAAATTTATATATCAATTTTGCTCTACTTGAGCTGATAAATTAGAGTATTGAAACAAAAAATAATAAATAAAAATATTAGTGCTTCTTGGAGTTCTTGGATTGATTATTTAACAGTTAATATGAGCAATATGCGACTCGAGCAATTGCGTATATTATTTTTGAATAAGAAAAATATTTTAATTGCTGATGAGGTTTTAAGTCAAGGAACTATAGACCAAGCTGCGGTATATCCACGTGAGATAATTAAACGAGCTTTATTTAACGAGAAGCAAGCAGCCTTATACTTGTGCATCATCATCCAAGCGGTAGCCCTGAACCTTCAAAAGCCAACATTCATATGACAAATAAGATAGTAGAGAAATGCCAAACCGTAAATATTATAGTTTTAAATCTAATATGTTCCTATGAATATAAATAGCTACAGCACATTATTTATTTTTTCTTTTATATCCACCGCTATATTAACATATATATTAACTAAATATCTTCCTACTATCGGTTTAGTTGATATACCAAGTAACCGTCGTTCTCATGATAAGATAACACCGCGCGGCGGCGGTCTTGCTATTGTAGTTGTTGTAATGATTGCTTTGAGCGGGTTTGAATATATAATGAGCAATAACTTTGTTAATTCAATAAAAATATTACCGTTATTATTGGCAATTGCTTCGATTTCCTTTTTAGATGACTTAAAAGCCGTACCTATTCTAATTCGTTTAATATTTCACTTAATTTGTGCAGCTTTTGCTATTTTTCTTTTTTCGCAGCTAAACTCTGTACATATACTAATATATTCTATTTTAGTTATAGCTTTAAGCGGTTTTATTAATATATATAATTTTATGGACGGTATAGACGGTATGAGTTGTGTGGAATCTATCCATCTATCTAGCACTATGCTTATATTATGTTTTTTACAATTTCCGACTATTAATAATCCATATTTTATAGCTAGTGTAAATGTTATTATTCTTGGTTGTTCTTGTGGTTTTTTAATATTTAATTGGCATCCGGCAAAAATATTTTTAGGAGACGTGGGAAGTATTAGTCTTGGATTCTTAACGGGTCTTTGTTTGCTCCTGCTGGCTCTTACAAGCACTAATTTATTTATAGCTTGTGCTATTGCTAGCTTATATTACATCACTGATGCAGTGCTAACCATATTAATTCGGCTACTCAATAAAGAAAAAATTTGGCAGCCTCATTTAAAGCATTTTTTTCAAAAAGCAGTACAAAAAGGTAAATCTCATAAACAAGTAGTATCGATTATAGCAGTTTGTAATATATTTTTAATGATCATATCGGTTACATCTTTACATTTTCCCGTAATATCTATAATGCTTGCCTTAGCCGTCATAACTTTAACAGTGCAGAGTTTATTAAAATGAAGCTCATTAAAGAGGATATCGATAAAATAGTTAGACGTATATTTGCTAAACAACATCCATTGCTGCCTGAAATCATGATTAACTGGAATAAAATAGTCGGATTTAACTTCAGCACTAAAGCATTACCTTTAAAAATCATCACCTATACTTATAAAAAACAAAAGATTAATACGCTGTTTATACAAGCTGAAGATAATGCTACTGCAGCAGAATTACCTTATTATCAAGATATTATTCTAGAACGTATTAAAATTTATTTAGGCTTTGCAGCAATACATAAAATGAACGTAACGTTTTATAAAGGCAAAAAGAGTCTTTAGATTAAGAGTTTGTTGGCATGAATATCAATGCCATCTCTACTATAACTCCGCAAGCTTGTAGGTGTTGTTGCCTGGCTCAGTTTATGTCATTCCCGCTTTCGCGGGAATGATATCGTACGGGCTTTTCGAACCATACAACAACTCCGCAGCCGTAGGATCTAGGAAAAATAATAAAAATGCTGTAAATCAGAATTTTTTACTGGATTGCTTAGTCAATTACTTCGTAATTTTCCTCGCAATGACAAAAAAGCTGAATCATGCGATAATACCTTACAGTCGCTTAGCTCATGATTTCTCAGTATCCACGTAGGCAATACCAAGGCATACAAACAAAAAAAGGAGTCTTTATTAAAGACTCCTTTTTCGTGTTAATAGCTTGTAAAAAGATTTAAGACTAATTACATATCAAATCTTAATCCTGCCATTAAGTTATGACCTTTATAATGGGTTCCGCCAAATTTAACTTTATCCCCGTCAATAGTTTTGGTGGTATTTTTTGTTTTACCGTAATCTCTCCAGCTATAAACTAGTTCAGCTTTTACACCTTGTGTAACTTCAAATGAAGTTCCTAAAGATAATTGATAAGCAAAGTTAGTTTTGTTTTTAGTAGTACCGTTGAAAGTGTCAGTTACACCATTTTTAATATCTTTAGAGTTAATTTTTTCCTTTACAAAAGCAGCACCAACACCTGCACCTGCAAATACTTTAAACATGCTTAAATCGACGAAATCAACATAACCGTTAAGTAATAAACTTACAATAGTAGGTTTATTTTTTACTGAGAAAGAATTACCGTCTGGATAAGTTTTTGATTTCTTTAAATGACTACTTGCTACCGTTCCAATTGTTAAATCGGTTCTTAGATTATCCATGATATAGTAACCCGCACCGATCTCACCTGTAAATCCTGTATTAGACTTTATATGAGACTTTATATGAGACTTTATATGAGACTTTAACTTAAAATCTGCTCCTTTATGTTTTGTTTTGTTAAAAATCACACCGCCGGCACTAAGTTTTAAATACCATTGATTTTCCACAGATGATGACATCGATGAATTAGTAGATGAATCTACAGAAGAATTCATATCGCAATCAGCAAATGAAAGACCAGAAGTTAAAAGTGCTGTGCTTGCAGCTGCTATTAAAAGTAATTTTTTCATATTGTTAAATTTTTCCTTTAAATTTTATTAGTTGTTAGTAAAAACGATATTAGATAATAATTTTACAATTTTTACCTAAATTCAATAAAAAACAGCTTTAAGTGACATTTCTGAGTTGTCATCTAATGTCACTCTGTGGCTTAACCACCGGGATCCAGTTTTTTTTGTATTTCTAGATACCGTGGTTAAGCCACGATATGATATTAGGTTATTACCTAAAACTATTAATATATTCTTGTTAATTATATATCAAATCTTATACCGGCTGTTAAGTTATGGCTTTGATAACGCATACCACCGGTTGGTACACTTGTTCCTTGATAAATTACATTCTTACTTTTTGTTCTACCATCATCTATCCAGCTATAAGCTAGTTCTACTTTAACACCGTCGGCAATTTGTGCAGAAGTACCTAAAGTTAACTTGTAAGAAATATTAGTTCTGTTTTTAGTGTTAGATGAAAGACCGGTTATCCCATTATATGTAATTTTTTCTTTAACTAATGCAGGACCAACACCGGCACCAGCAAAAACATCGAACATATCAAAATTAGTTAAATCTACATAACCGTTAATAAGTAAACGTGTAATAGTAGGTTTATGGCTTGCTGAAACATTAGTACCGGTAAAAGGTGCATTAGTCGCAGCTCCGGATTTCTTTAACTTACCACCGATTATAGTACCTAAAGTTAAATCGGCTCTAAAGTTTTCGGAAATATAATAACCGATACCTAAATCAACTGGAACAGTTGTATTAGATTTTAATTTAACACCGGTTGCCTTATCCTTTTCTTCATTAAACATTGCTGCACCGGTATCTATTCTTAAATACCACTCATGATCCATGCCCTCAGCAAATGATACGCTAGAAGATAAAATTGTTGCACTTGTAGCAGCTATTAAAAGTAATTTTTTCATGATTAGCACCTCAAATTAAATAATTAAACATTATCTTAATGGCATATATAACATATTATATTTTTTAGTTCTATATTTAATTGGCAACTAGATTCATAATAATAAAGCTTTTATTAAGTTTTGTGACAAAATAAACACATATAGTTAATTCATGTTATTTTAGGTTCTGTGAAGATTTCTAATTGATTTGTTATTGTGAGATATTTTGAAGCGAAAAAAATAAGATTTTTGAAGGAATATTTAATCCTATTTTCAAAAAAATATTATAATTTTCGCTTAAAAATATCTCAAAATAACAAATCAATTAGAAATCTTCACAGAACCTATGTATTTATTAAACTTATCTTTCTCATCTTTAAATTTATCGGCATCAGGCAAAGCAGGTTTTTTTTTGGTAATATTTTTCCATCCTTTATTTTCTATAAAATCTTTTGCACGTTCTACCCATTCTATTAACCCCGGTGATTCAGGTTTAATAGCACCTATAGGACAATCAGGAACACAAACGCCGCAATCTATACATTCATCGGGATTAATGACTAACATAAAATCATCTTCCCTTTCACCTTCATAAAAACAATCTACAGGACATACTTCAACACAATCGGTATATTTACATTTTACGCATTCATCGGTTACAACATAAGTCATTTTATTATCTGTTTTTGATTTTGTCGATTAATATAGAAGTTCTTAAAAGTAATACTAATAAAAAATATAATATAAAACTAATAAACATGATAATTAAAGGCTTTAGCATTGAAGAGTGAATAGTTGGACTCCCTAGCCTTAAAACACTAGCAGGCTGATGCAGACTATACCAAATATTTACCGAGAATTTTACTATCGGTATGTTCATCAGTCCGATAAGAGCAATAATAGAAGAAGGATTTTGTGCCTTTCTTATATTATCCGCACTATTCACTATAATAATATAACTTAAATATAATAAAAATAATATGAGCATGGAGGTAAGTCTTGCATCCCAAACCCACCATGTCCCCCATATAGGTTTTCCCCATAAAGAACCTGTTACTAAACTAATCAAAGTAAAAGTAGCCCCAACGTAACTAGAAGCTACAGCTAGCAAATAGCTAATAGTAGTTTTCCATACTAAACAGCTAAAGCTGCATGCTGCCATGAAAACATAAACACCAAGAGCCATCCAAGAGGCAGGGACATGAACATACATAATGCGTACAAAATCACCTTGCTGATAATCTACCGGCGAAACTATGAGGGCTAAATAAAGACCTATAATCATCATTACGCAAGTAGATATAGCTAATATAGGTATTATAACCTTTGATAATTTATTAAAATAATAGGGGGTTAATAGTTTTAGCATGTTTTCTTACTTCTTTATGTCATTCTGTGGCTAGAAATAACAGTTCTTATCCTCTTAAAAAACTCTTTCATTAATAGCCCCGAATCTTCGGCAAGAATTCCGCTATATATTTCCGGTCTATGAAAACAAGCACTACTGTTAAAATATCGCAAATTACTTTCGACTGCTCCGTGCTTGGAATCAGAAGCCCCATAAAATAAACGTTTTAACCTGCTATGAGCTATAGCTGCCGCACACATAGCACAAGGTTCTAAAGTAACGTAAATATCATAATCATTTAAATTTTTAGAAGATATAAGATTACATGCTTCATTAATAGCAATAATTTCAGCATGATAAAGAGCGTTATTTTTTTCTTCCGTATTGTTATGGGTACTAGCAATAATTTTCTGATTTAACCTATCTACAATTACCACTCCGACCGGGACTTCCTTTTTATCAAAAGCAATCTTGGCTTGTTTTAAAGCTTGCTCCATGAAAAAATTATTAAAATTAGCTTCTTTATCTAACAATATATTCACGGTAATTTACGTGTTCTTCGATTCCAAAAGGATCTTGGTGGATAATTATTTCAGCCTCCGGAAATTCCTGCAATATTTCAAAAGCAATCTCATCGCTAATTTTATGAGCATTATAAAGCGACATATTGCCGTCCATTTCCAGATGGCACTGGATAAAAGCTTTTTGACCGGCATATCTAGTTTTCATTTCGTGCATACCTTTTGCTCCTAAATGGTTATTAACTATCGAGATAATTTTTTGTCTATCTTGTTCGGGTAATTCATGATCTACTAAATTTTTAAATGCCTTTTTAAATAAAGAATAAGAAGAGTGAAATATATATAACGAAATAACTACACCAAATAATGGGTCAACAAACCACAAATAATCACTTAAATTTATAGAGATAATTACTATAACATTAGTTAGTAAGTCTGTGAAATAATGAAGCTTATCGGCTTTTACTATTTCCGATCCTGTTTTTTTAATTACATAAGTTTGGTAAAGCACTAAAATAATTGTTAAGAATATACATACATACATTACAGTAGTACCGTCGCTAATATTCTCCGGTTTTGTTTTTTCAAATAAAGATTTAACCGAAGAAAAGCCTACAAAAAAAGCTGAAGCAAAGAAAAATATCGATTGAGAAAAAATTGTTAAATCCTGCATTTTTTCATACCCGAATCGATGATGATGATCCGGCGGTTGCAGGGCAAATCTTAAAGCTATTAGATTAATAAAGGAAGAAGTTATATCAAGCATTGAATCAATTAAAGAAGCAAGGATTGATTGCGAATCGGTAACAACCCAAGCATATAATTTTATACTTAAAATAATTAATGCCGTAGTAACCGATAAATAAGATGCCGATTTTATTAACCGATTACGGCTATTAGTATCCATGACAAATCTTTCCAATTTATTTATTTGTAGTTTAACAAAGAAAATATAAAATTCAATTATAATAAGGTTCTGTGAACAAAATTAAAAATAATATTTTAAAATACAAATAATTTAAATTTTGTTTACAGAATCTAGTTTTAGCTTTACAAAATTCTAAAAACCATATACTGATTAATTATATATTAATAGAGAGAATTATATGAAACTATTATCTAAAATTATGATTATAGCTCTTGCAACTTCTATGTTACAAGCCTGTAACGGTCCGGGCGGTATGAATAAACAAGGTACAGGAACACTTCTTGGCGGTGCTGGTGGCGCATTACTTGGTTCTCAATTCGGTAAGGGCACAGGACAGCTTGTGGGAGTAGGTGTAGGTGCATTACTTGGAGCAGTTCTTGGTGGACAAATCGGTGCAGGTATGGATGAGCAGGATAGAAGACTTGCAGAGCTTACCTCACAGAGAGCTTTAGAAACAGCTCCTAGTGGTAGTAACGTAGAATGGCGTAATCCGGATAACGGCAATTACGGTTACGTAACACCTAATAAAACTTATAGAAATAGCACTGGTCAATATTGCCGTGAGTACACTCAAACAGTTGTAATAGGCGGAAAACAACAAAAAGCATACGGTAATGCATGCCGCCAACCTGACGGACAATGGCAAGTTGTGAATTGATAGACAAAACGTCATTGTGAAGAAAATTACGAAGTAATTGACGAAGCAATCTCAGGAATTTTATTATTTCATGAGATTGCCACGCAGCTTATAGCTGCTCGCAATGACGTTATAACAAAAGGAGCAACCTATGACTTTCATAATAGTACGGCATTTAAACATAATGATCGCATTCCTGATAAATTTACTTGTAAAGGACAAAATGTTTCACCGCATCTAGAATGGAGTAATGCTCCTTCAGATACTAAATCTTTTGCACTTATAATGGATGATCCGGATGCACCGGTAGCAATAGCACCGCCACACGGTATATGGGATCATTGGGTAATATATAATATTTCTGCTTCTATTACTAAGCTTTCAGAAGGACAAATAGATAGTAGTATTAAAATTTTAAATAATAGCTGGCAAGAAAAAAAAATACGGCAGTCCTTGTCCACTTGCCAGCAAACTTCATCGTTATTTTTTTAAACTATATGCTCTAAATGATTATCTTGAGCTTGATGAGAATGCTAGCAAGCAAGATTTAGTATTAGCCCTGCAAAAACATTTACTTGCCGAGGCAGCACTAATCGGCATTTATTCTATTTAATGAATGCTATTTATTGCCCACTGTGTCATCCCGTGGCTTAAAACCACGGGATCTAGAAAAATAACTTAAAACATTAATAACTTTAGTATTTATTACTGGATCCCGTGGTTAAGCCACGGGATGACAGAAGTGAACTGACACATGCAAAAACCTATAATCGAGTTTCGTAACGTATCTAAAAAATTCGGTAATAAATTTCCGATAAATAACGTTAGTTTCACTGTCAAAAAAAATAATATCACTACTTTAATCGGACCTAACGGTGCAGGTAAAACTACCATAGTACGATTAATGCTTGGACTTGAAAAACCTACAAGCGGCGAGATTATAATTGATCCCAAACTAAAAATTGGATATGTACCGCAGAAGTTCGGATTAACCCCTGATTTACCTATTACAGTAAAAAAATTTTTAGAGTTGTTAGCACCGAGTAATTTTAATAACAATATTAAAGAGCTTAACTCATTTATTGATTTGGAACATATAAAAGATCAAGAAATTTCTAAGCTCTCAGGAGGGCAGTTTCAAAAGGTAGTTCTTGCATGTTCAATAGTTAATAATCCCGACTTAATTATTTTAGATGAACCATTACAGTCTTTAGACGTAACAAGCCAACAAGAATTTTATCAGCTTATTAATTTGATTCGTAAAAAGCTCAATATTACGGTTTTTATGATTTCTCATGATTTATTTACCGTAATAAAAAATTCCGATCAAGTGATATGCTTAAACGGTCACATATGTTGCAGCGGAATACCAAATGAAATAACTCCTAACTCTGAATTCTCAAATGCACTTTCTGCTCTAGGCTTCTATACCCACCACCATGACCATAAGCATTAGAATTATTGCATAACTTATTTGTCTCCAAAAGGATCTCTCCTTATTAGCTATGTTATGCAAGAATTCTATTATACTTGAATTGTATTCCACGCTCACCTAAGCTTGTTCTGTAGCATCACCTATCACCTCTACTTTTAATGCATTGTGATCCGTATTATCAAACTGAGTTCAATCATTTTCATTTGTATTACCTGATTCTTGTTGGCATGTTATCACATTAAACAATTCTTTCGTAGTGAGCCTGGCCTTAGATAAGCTTTTTACCTTATAACTATTTTCAATAAAGAGTTTCTGCTGACTTGGTTCCATTGCAAGTAATTCTTTCACACTAACACCGGCGTCAGTCAAACTTTTTATATTATCGTCATTTTCAACAAAGAATTCTTGTTTATCGTTTTCTATATTCGAAATTTGTGCAAAAGTAAAACCTATGTTAAGCAAAGATATTTCCTCTTCTGTTAAATCTCGGTTAATTTGCTTACTTATTATAATTTGTTGTAGTAATTTACTATCAGTTTTTAGCTCTTCAATAGTAGAATATTGATTAACCTGGTTATTAGCATTTGCATTTTTTCCTAAGTTTAATTCTATTGTTGGTACTTCTCTTGTAATAGGATAAACATTTGTTGCATCGCCATATATAAAATCTTGCTCCATTGGTTTTGGATGTATAGTGTTTATATCAAGTTTAGGAGTTTGTCCGCCACATCCTACATATAAATTTAATACTTGTTTTTGTAATGCTTCTCTCAATTTATTTATTATAGGTACAAATAATAATTTATCTTCTTTCCCTAAATGCTCAAATGAATCTAGTACCATAGAAGTGGCTTTTTCATTCTTTTTTCCCTCTCCAGCAAGCCAAGCATATGACTGAGCTCTTATATTTCCTTTATCATCCGTAATTATATAAAAACCGGCATTTGCTTTACTCATACCGTCTAAAACACATCTTTCGGAATCATGTCCTATAGATTGGCAAGAATTACTAAATTTACCAAGCATAAAACCTTTCATATCATCGGCAGGTAATTTAGAAAAATTATACTTTTTGCCTTTTACCTCTATATCAAAATTAATATCAGACATATAATATTCTTTTATAAAGTTCAATGCTTTTTGAAAACTATTATTATCTAGTTTTCCTTTTAAAGAAAAATTAGCTAAATTTTTTGCATGTAATTTATTTTCTTCTGATAATTCTTCTTCGTTGTACTTATAAGATTCTTTAATTACTATTTCAGTTACTTGATTTACTAATTATTTAAATCATTTTTAGTTATCTGCTGAAAATCATTTAATTTACATTTAATTTATTTTCTTTAAGAATTTTTTGAAATTTTTCAGTTTTTTCCAGTAAGTGTGCATTACTGAAAATATATAATGAGTCTCTTCCAGATTTATTTAAAATTTGAAAAAATTCTAATGTTTTGGAAGACAATGTTTGTGGTAAATTAAATTGAAAACTCAATTCTATTGTTGCTTTTGTATCATAATTAACAGTTTTTAAGTAACTTTTTATATCGTTTAAATTTCCAAAGTAAGTAGATAATTTTTTAGACATTTCTAAAGAATTTAAACCGCCATTCTCCGTATATAAGTCAGCGATTTTCGACAATATGGCAATACTTCCTTACATAGTTCTTTACTAATAAGATTTTTTTAAGGCGTGTATTTGTACTTAAATATTGCTTATGTATTTTTTCAAAAACAGACTTTTTATTAAAACCCTCTTTATATAATAAATGAATATTTGCCAATAATATTTCAGCATCGTCTTGGTTTATTCCAGCTTTTTTCAAAGTCATGGTATTACTTTTAGCATTTTCTTCTAAGGTTGTTATGGCCTTTTCTAAATTAATTTCTTCTTTTATAATTATTCTACAGAAAACCATAAAACATGGTAATAACCATAAAATATGATAATTTTTTAGAAAATAGCAAGGATTAGATTAATTTTTCTTAACGAAATCAAGGGATGAGTGTTAAGGATAATTTAGCAATACATCAAATAGCAAATTATATAGAATAACTTGCTATTTATATTAGATCACACCAAATATTGCTTTAAATATCTACCGGTATGGCTTTCCTCACAGGCAGCGATATCGGCAGGGGTGCCACATACAACTATCTTACCGCCTTTGTCGCCACCTTCAGGACCGACATCAATAATATAATCTGCAGTTTTTATAACATCTAAATTATGCTCGATAACTAAAACAGTATTTCCCATATCAACAAGTTTATGTAACACTTTTAACAATTTATTAATATCGTCGATATGTAATCCCGTAGTCGGTTCATCAAGTATATAAAGCGTTTTACCGGTTGAACGTCTTGATAATTCTTTAGCAAGCTTAACGCGTTGTGCTTCACCACCTGAAAGAGTAGTAGCAGACTGACCGATTTTAATATAGCCTAGACCCACTTCATTTAAGGTAATTAATTTTTCATAGATTAACGGTATTTTTTCAAAAAACTGCATCGCATCTTCTACAGTCATCATCAAAATATCGGCAATAGATTTACCTTTATATTTTATTTCAAGCGTTTCTCTATTATATCTGTGACCGTTACAAATATCACACTTTACATATACGTCAGGTAGGAAATGCATCTCTATTTTTATTAGCCCGTCACCTTGGCATGCTTCACATCTACCGCCTTTAACGTTAAACGAAAATCTGCCTACTTTATACCCTCTAGCTTTTGATTCAGGTAATTCCACAAACCAATCCCTAATATGGGTAAAGGCACCTGTATAAGTCGCAGGGTTTGAACGAGGAGTTCTACCTATCGGAGATTGATTAATATCGATAATTTTATCAATATATTCAAGTCCTTTTAACTCTCTATATTTGCCGGGAAATACTTTGCTAGTTGGCTCTAAATGCTTTAGAGCCGCTTTATATAGAGTATGAATCATCAAACTTGATTTACCGCTTCCCGATACTCCCGTTATAGCGGTAAAAGTACCAAGCGGAATTTTGATATCAACATTATCTAAATTGTTGGAAACCGCCCCAAGTAATTCAATTACCCTATTATCATGCCCTACTCTTGTTTCAGACGGCACTTTGATTGTTTGACGACCGCTTAGATACCTACCTGTGATACTTTCTTCAAAATTCTTTATTTCTTCAGCATTTCCTTCCGCAATAACACGACCGCCGTGAATACCGGCTCCCGGTCCTATATCAACAATATGGTCTGCTTCATATATTGTTTCTTCATCATGCTCGACTACCAAAACGGTATTACCCAAATCTCTAAGCCTTTTTAGTGTCTCAATTAATCTTGTATTATCTCGTTGATGAAGACCAATAGACGGCTCATCAAGTACATATAAAACACCGCTCAGTCCTGAACCTATTTGAGATGCAAGACGAATACGCTGACTTTCCCCCCCCGATAAAGTACCTGCTTCTCGTGATAACGTTAGATAATCAAGCCCGACATTCATAAGAAATTTTAATCTCTCGGTAATTTCTTTGAGTATACGCTCAGCAATAAATAATTGCTTTTTATTTAATTTTTCTTCTAAGTGACTAAACCATTTTTGCAAGTCTGCAATACTCATACCTGCTACTTCGCCTATATGAAAATTTGCTATTTTAACGCATAATGCTTCGTCTTTTAATCTAAACCCTGAACAAGCAGTACATTTATGCTCTGACTTAAATTTAGCTAGTTCTTCTTTAATTAAAACCGATTCTATAGTACGGTCCTTTTCTTGCAAACTTGGTATTATACCGGCAAAAGGTTGTTTTATTATTTGCGTTTTAGAACCATCGTGAAATTCAAACTTTATTGCCTCTTCTCCTGAACCTTCAAATAAAATATCCTTAACATTTTGTGATAAACTTACAAAAGGTACTTCAATAGAAAATTTATAATGATCGGCAAGAGCCTTTAATGTCTCTAGGATAAATTTAGAAGCTGTACTACCCCAAGGCACTATTGCACCGTCTTTAATAGCAATTCTTTGATCCGGAACTATTAAATCTCTATCAAAGAAAAACTCCTTACCTATCCCTTCACATTTAGGACATGCTCCAAAAGGGCTATTAAAAGAAAAGATTCGAGGCTCTATTTCAGTAAGCTGAAAACCCGATACCGGACAAGAATATTGCTCGGAAAAAGTAATACGCTGATTTTTTTCAAACTCGCTCTTAACTGCCGGCGGTAATTCTACAATTTCCAAATAAGTAATACCCTCGGCAAGATTTAATGAACTCTCTAAGCTATCTGCAAGTCTATTACCTAAATTTTCGTCTAGAACTATTCTATCAACGATCACTTCTATATTATGCTTCTTATTTTTATCAAGTTTCGGTAAATCATCAATTTCGCAAACTTCCCCGTTAACTATTAATTTCTGAAAGCCTTGCTTTTTCAAATTCATAATTTCACGCTTGAACTCACCCTTATGTCCTCTAACAATAGGAGCGAGTAAATATATTTGCGTACCCTTAGGTAGTTCGTTAATTATATCTACCATCTCGGAAACTGTTTGGCTATGTATCGGAAGACCGGTTGCCGGAGAGTAAGGAATACCCACCCTTGCATATAATAACCTAAGATAATCGTAAATTTCCGTTATAGTTCCAACCGTAGAACGTGGATTTTTGGAAGTAGTTTTTTGGTCAATTGCAATAGCAGGCGATAATCCGGAAATAGATTCTACATTAGGTTTATTTTGTAAATGTAAGAATTGCCTTGCATATGAAGATAAACTTTCAACATATCGCCTTTGACCTTCTGCATAAATAGTATCAAACGCTAAAGAAGACTTGCCTGAACCGCTAAGACCGGTGATAACAACAAATTTATTCCTTGGAATATTAACATTTATATTTTTTAGATTATGCTCTTTAGCACCGCATACCTTAATATATTCTTGGTTCATAATCACTTCACTATAAAATTTTTGAGATATTTTTTAAAAAACCTGTAGTATTATAGGCTCTTTTATTTTATTATTGCAATAATAATATTTTAAAGTAGGTAGTTCTATGGCAGGTAGTTTAAATAAAGTAATATTAATAGGTAATGTAGGGCGTGATCCGGAAATGAGAACTACGGGCGAAGGGAAAAAAATCATTAATCTTTCCTTAGCAACAACCGAAACTTGGAAAGATCGCATTACCAGCGAACGAAAAGAACGAACTGAATGGCATAGAGTAGTGATATTTAGTGAAGGGTTAGTATCTGTTGTAGAACGCTATGTCACAAAAGGTAGCAAATTATATATTGAAGGTTCATTGCAAACCCGTAAGTGGAATGATAATTCAGGTCAAGAAAAATATACCACGGAAGTTGTGTTACAAAACTTTAATTCACAATTAATATTATTAGATAGTAAAAACTCTAATAATCATACTCAAGATTCAGGGCATAGCGAATATAAACATCCTGAAACTAAAAATCATTCCTTTGACCATAGCGACTTAGACGACGAAATACCGTTTTAATCAAAATTGTTATGAAAAATTTTATTTGGGCAATAATATTTTTAATACCAATATTTCTTTCAGGGTGTTCTACTACTCATGATGTAGCTAGCAGGGTAAAGCATTCGCAATATATAGCAACTCAAAATAACTTTCAGATGAGGCTAGTAAACGGTGGTGATTTTACTCTTACGACTTATCAGCGTATTACCGACCGTAACCTACCTTTTGTATTCTATATTGAGGGAGATGGACATCTTACGGATGGATCTGCTAATTCCGACAACCCTACTCCCGTTAATCCTATGCTCTTAAAGCTTGCTACAATGGATAAAAGACCGAATATTGTTTATATAGCAAGACCTTGCCAATATACTCCTTTAGAAATGAACTCAAAATGCATTAGCGATTATTGGTTAGATAAAAGAATGGGGCAGGAAGTAGTAGATTCAATTAACAATGTTATAAATATTATCAATAACGGACAAAAATTTAGCTTAGTCGGCTTCTCCGGTGGCGGCGGGCTTACAATATTAATTGCCGCTCAAAATAGTAATGTTAAAGATATTATAACGATTGCCGGTAATTTAGATACTAAAAAGTTTGATAAATATCATAATTATCGTGGTTACTTAGTTAAATCCTTAAACCCGATAAATTATGCAAAACAGGTTAATAATATCCCTCAATTACATCTCTCCGGTATGGATGACAAAAGAGTCCCGCCTTTCATAGCAGCACTTTACTTAAAAACAAGTAACTCACCGTGTGTAAAAAAGCAAACTTTGCCTAATATTTCTCATGCAAAAGGTTGGGATAAAGTTTGGTCTAATATATTAGATATTCCTCTGATTTGTAATTAGGCATTAGGAAATATTATTAATTTATATTCAAGCACTTATCATGGCTTTTGCCCTTAATGTTATGCCGGCTGTACCAAATTGTTTTAGACATTTTCCAATCTTTAAACACTTTACTTCCGTAACATTTACATATGCTGTATCAGCTGCTTGTATGTATGTTATTAGCTCTTTTGGTTTTCCTCATTTAATAAAAACCTTTGGAAACTGGGGAGTATTAATTATTATGATTCCAACAAGTATTGGATTTGGTATATTTCATTTTACAAAATTGGAGAAAGCAAATGGAAATTATCCGACAAAATCTTTTGCTCCTTCTCCGGTGATGTCTGCTTAATTGATAAATATTTATAGCAGGTTTCCTGTAATATCTCTTAGTTTAAGACACTCAGCAAAAATTATAAAATTGCGTATTATTAGAGAATTACAGGAAATAATCAGAAGTTTTAATAATTAGTAATAATTATAATCTATAATGTTGCCGACGTTTCACTAAGCCTTGCAGCTTAAGACCGCCTTTAGCACACATCCATCGCAGTAACTCGTTAGCAGCGTTTGCATATTCACCTCGGTTTAGCTTTTGCCGCAATGTTGATGCTTGAAATGCCCCAGCCCCGCAGTTGAAAATAAACGAGATTAAGGCGGCTTGTTGGTTTTCGGTTAATGGCATACCCTAGTGAACGATTATCGATACATTTACCAGCTTCGAGTAATTATTATTTATCTTTCTACAGATCCTCGCTTGCTTTTTTGCGATATATTTTTAGGAGTAGTAATAAGAAATGAAGAAGGGGAGATTTATTTTTGTTAATAGTAGCCCTTATGCGTTCTAGTGTTTGTTTAGTATTTTTATTAGCATGTGTTATAGCATCCTTATAAATACCTACTTCTTTCTGTTCTTTTTTGAAAGCTTCTTTATTTCCTATGTTAGCCAAAGCTTTAAAACTATGTTTTATAACTTGTCCAATATTTTTAAAAACATGCAAATTATCTTTTTTAGCTGTTTCTGTGCACCATATATCTAGATTCTCTAATTCTTTTTTGATTTCAGGATTTGCCTTCCCTTTTTCATAAGTATTAATAATCTTTTCTAATTTTTCTTTAAACTCTTTTTCGTTATTACTCGGTTTTAAATTAAGCATTACACCAGAATGGTCTGATGATAGTTCTGTGAGGGTATTAATCATCATTTCTTCTTTTAATATTATTAGCTCCATTAAGCAAATTTGCATATTTATGTCTACATATGGAACGATACTTGTGATATAACTAATCATGATTATTAAATATTCGTTAACACAAAAGAAATTAAAGCTTTAATTAATAAACTTGAGAAATATTTTTATATTTCGTTTTATAAGGTGATAAATTTACTATTTAGAAGAAAGAGAAAAGCTGCTTAGTTTAGAGGCTTGGTGAAAGACAATTAATATTCAGCTAAACGGTCCAAAGCTTGATTTTATGCTGCATCTGCGGTTTGATACGTTTGTAGAAATACCGAGAAATGCAGAATGGCGCACCCTAAAGGATTCGAACCTCTGACCCACAGATTAGAAATCTGTTGCTCTATCCAGCTGAGCTAAGGGTGCTAAACATTTGTGGTAAACGTTATATCAGTTTAAGCAAAGTTTTTCAAGGATTCTTTTTTTATTAAAAATAATAAGCAAATATGATAAAAAATATTCATGGATAAATTCTACAATTACAATTCTTCTTCACATCAGGCTTTACTTAGTTTTAAAGTAAAGCCTAATTCTAAACAAAATCTAATTAGCAATTTTGTAATTATTAATAATATCCCATATCTAAAATTATCTATAAAAGCAATACCGGAACAAGGTAAAGCGAATGAAGAAATCATAAATTATTTAGCAAAAGAATGGAAATTATCACGTAGTAATATCGAAATTATTAAAGGTCATACTCATAGCTTAAAAACGATATTGATAAAAAATATTAATGAAGACTATTTAAATTTGATTATTAATTCCTATATTAAATAAGGTGCAGTTGTTGCTAGACTTCCAATGTCATTCCCGTATAGGCGGGAATCCAGTTTATATTTATTATTTTCTAGATTCCTGCTTTCGCAGGAATGACATAAGCAGTCATATGACGAAAAAATAATTTATTAACTAGAATAATTATGATACAAGAAAAAAAGAAATTTGATGCCGAGGTTGGCAAGATTTTAAATTTAATGATTCACTCTCTTTATAGTAATAAAGAGATTTTTATGAGGGAGTTAATTTCCAATGCTTCGGATGCTTGTGATAAATTACGTTATTTATCTCAAAGTAATAGTGCATTAGTAGCTGGCGATAGCAATTTTAAAATTACAGTTAAAGTCGATAAAGATAACGGACAAATCATTATCCGTGATAACGGCATCGGCATGAATAAAGACGATTTAATTGAAAATCTCGGTACTATTGCAAGATCGGGTACGGCAAATTTTCTTAAAAGCCTATCCGGTGATTCTAAAAAAGACAATATGCTAATCGGTCAATTTGGTGTTGGATTTTATTCAAGCTTTATGGTAGCCGATAAAGTGACTGTAACCTCAAGAAAAGCTGGGGAAGATAAAGTCCATATTTGGGAATCAGACGGGCTTGGTGAATATACTGTCTCAAATTCAGATAAAGAGTTCACAAGAGGCACGGAAATCGTTTTACATATCAAAAAGGAAGAAGATACATTCCTTGATCATTTTAGATTAAAACACATCGTTAAAAGCTATTCCGATCACATAGCAGTACCGATATATTTCTTTGATGAAGCTGGTAATAATGAAATCCAGCTTAATTCAGCTTCTGCATTATGGACAAGACCGAAATCGGAAATTACGGAAGAACAATATAAAGAATTCTACAAAAGCCTATCTTATGCCATTGATGCCCCTTGGATAACTATGCATAATAAAAACGAGGGAGCTATAGAATTTACTAACCTACTTTTCATTCCATCAAGCAAAACATTTGATTTATTCCACCCTGATCGCAAAAGGCGAGTAAAATTATATATAAAAAGAGTATTTATATCTGATGAGAATATAGATTTAATCCCGTCATATTTAAGATTTTTACGAGGCGTGGTTGATTCAGAAGATTTACCACTAAATATTAGCCGTGAATCACTGCAGCATAATAGCGTGCTTGAGAAAATCAAAAACGCTATTACAAAAAGAGTGCTTGGCGAGCTTAGAAAAAAGAAAGAGGAATCACCTGAAGAATATAATAAGTTTTGGGCTAATTTCGGCGGTGCTTTAAAAGAGGGTTTATGTGAGGCTACTACCAACCATGAAAAATTATTAGAGGTATGCATATTCAGAAGTGCCTTGCATAATAAAATGATCAGCCTTGACGAATATATAGCGAATTTTAAAGAAGGGCAGAGTACTATATATTATTTAAGCGGTGATAACCCCGATAAATTACTTTCAAGCCCACAAATCGAAGGGTTGTTAAGTAAAAAAATCGATGTATTACTTTTTACCGATACAGTGGATGATTTTTGGGTAAATGTTAATAGCAAATATAAAGAACATGCTATTAAATCAGCGACAAGAAGCGATATCGATGTAGAGCAAACTACTTCACAATCTGAGGAGAAAAACACAGATAGTAAAAAATCCGATGATGAATATAAATTGCTAACAGATTATTTTAAAGAGACACTAGGGGAGTTGGTAAAAGAAGTTAAGATCTCTAAAAAACTTACTTCAAGTCCTGCTTGTCTTGCCGTTAGCGACGCTGCTATGGATATTCGTATGGAGAGATTTTTGATTGAACAGAAACAAATAGCTAATGCCTCAGCTAAAAATCTAGAGTTAAACCCTAAAAATAAAATCATAGAGAAAATCTTTAACGACTTAAAAGCAAATAATAAAAATAATGAAGAATTGGTTAATCTAATATTTGATCAAGCCTGTATTTTAGAGGGTGAACCGGTTGCTGATACAGGTGCATTTTCAAAGAGATTAAACGATATTGTACAAAAAGCCATATTATAACTTTAAACTTTTTTAATTTTAATGTAGAATAGTTGCAAACGTGAGTTTGGAAGTATTGTTCTGTTCGGTGTCATTCCCGCGTAGGCGGGAATCCAGAAAGAACATTCAAAATATCTGATTATAGAATTTTATAATTAATAAAATGGATTCCCGCCTACGCGGGAATGACATCGAGAAAATGTCTTATTACGATATTATATTTAGCAAACATATAGATAAAATCAAAAGCGAAGGAAGATATCGAGAATTTAAGGCCTTAAAAAGACAAGCCGATAATTTTCCTTTTGCAGAACACGCTAATAAACAAATAGTTATGTGGTGCATTAATGACTATTTGGGTATGAGTAAACATGCAAAAGTAATGCACGCTTCTATAGATGCCTTGCTAAAATACGGTGTTGGATCAGGTGGAACTCGCAATATCGGCGGTAATAATATAGCCATTCTTGAACTTGAAAAAGAACTTGCAAATTTACACAAAAAGCAAGCAGCTTTAGTTTTTACATCCGGTTTTGTTGCAAATGATACAACGCTTGCAAGTCTTGCTAAAATCATGCCGGATATAGTATTTTTCTCCGATGAGCTAAATCACGCATCAATAATTACAGGGATTACAAGTTCAAGAGCCGAGAAATATATATATAGACATTTAGACGTTAAGCATCTAGAAGAGCTTTTACAATCAGTCGATATTAATAGACCTAAAATTGTTGTTTTTGAATCGGCTTACTCTATGGACGGTTTTTTCTCACCTATCAAAGATATAATCAACTTAGCCAAAAAATATAATGCTTTAACCTTTATCGATGAAGTTCATACGGTCGGTTTATACGGTAAACAGGGTGGCGGTATTGCCGAGCTTCTTAATTGTAGTGATCAAATCGATATTATTCAAGGGACGCTTGCCAAAGCATATGGTACTATCGGCGGTTATATCACTAGCAACCATAATTTAATCGACGCTATAAGACTAACCGCTCCAGGGTTTATTTTCACTACTTCATTGCCGCCGGTAATTTCTACCGCTGCAACGCATAGTATTAGACATCTTAAAGAATCGAATGAAGAACGAATAAAACATCAAGAAGTAGTTACAAAACTTAAAAATTCTTTTGAACGTTTTAATATACCTTATTTGAAAAATGAAAGTCATATAGTGCCGATAATTATTGGTGATCCGATTAAAACGGCAAAAGCCTCAAATATGCTCCTTAATGAATACGGTATTTACGTTCAACATATCAATTTTCCAACCGTACCGAGAGGTACGGAACGCCTCCGAATCATCCCAACCCCTGCCCATACCGACAAAATGATCAATGATTTATCTGTAGCTTTAGTGCAGATATTTGCCGCACTTGATATAGAATTATCTTCTGCTAAAGAACTGAACGAAGAAGTACGCTTAAATCTTATTGCTTAACGCCATTGTGAGGAAAATTACGCAGTAATTGACGAAGCAGTCTAATAAAAAATGCTCTTAATGTCATTCCTGCGTGGCATTGTTGCGTGGATCGGTTTTCCGTCATTGCGAAAAGAATTACGTAGTAATTCGATGAAGCAATCCAGTAAAAAATTCTGTAAATCAGAATTTTTTACTGGATTGCCACGTCGCTTCGCGCCTCGCAATGACGATTTGGCCTCCACGCAACAACACTTTCAGTTATTTAGCTCATAACGATATATATCTTTGGTTAACAACGCCACAAATCTTATACCCAATTTATTTACTTGCTTTTGCTCCTAAATCATCTAGTTTATTGCAATATACTCTAAAAAAAGTAAGATATAACCCTTTAAATTCTTTTTAAAAAATAAAAGGTTACCCCATAAATACCTTATCTTTATATAATTTAAAAAATAGTTGTATTTTTATACTACTATAATATTAATTTGTTTACTTTGAAGAATTTATAATCTACTGCAAAATTTCAATACAAAGCTGTAATTATTGAGCTTTTAAAGTTAACTCAGATAAAGAACAAACGAGCAATAACAAAAAAGAAAAAAGTACTTCTACAAAATCGACTACGGCTAATCGCTTAGCTCATGACAATATCCATCTTTAATTTAGCAATGTCTAAAAAATATAAGTAATATGAATTTTAACTTAATATAATTACCGAATATGTCTTTTTTTGACCGCAAAACTGCAATTATTAAACTCTTAAAACTCATGCCGGCAAAGAGTTTACTGCTTCTAAAATAGCCGTATGGATAGTTGAAACGTACTCTCAAGAGGCTGCTCAAAAATTGTAAACAAGTCACGATAAGCTATTAATGAGCGTTAACAAGATGAGTAACACAAAAGAAATAGCGATAATTTTGTATAAAAATGAAATGAAGAAGCTATTACCTACAACCATACCAAAAATAGAACCGAACATTAATACAATAAAAAAGGGAAATCGGGCTAAATATTATTATATTAATAATACCGATAAGATATTTGATATATCCAAAATTATTAAAGCCCTTGAAAATTATAAGAAGCAGGAGCTTAATGCTATGGAAATGGCTCAATTGCTATTAAGTGCTAACGCGAAATAGTTAGTGATTGCAAAAATAGACGACTATATGCCAACAAAGGTGAGTTCTGCGAAACTCACAGTTAACAATGCCTAATCCTAATGGTATTTTACAAAAACTATTGCATATTGCAGCTCTTTAGTTTATTTTGATTAGCAAACTATATACAGAATTAATGGATTATTAAAATGGGCATTACCATATTAAAAAACGAAGGATTAGATTTTCATGCAAGAATTTCTACTCCTTTAAGTGAGATAGATGACGATATTCAAAAAGAATTACTTGATTTAACCAAAAAAGTTAAAATAGCAGGTTTTAGAGCCGGTAAAGTACCGGTTTCAATTGTTAAGAAAAAATACGGTACTTACGTCAGGAATGATATAATAGAAAGAAGAATTAACCATTCAGTAAATCACGTTATTAAAGAGTATAATCTAAATATAATCGGTAGACCCAAAATTGAAGAATTACAAAACGAATCCGATAAAGCTTTAGAATTTACCGTAAAAATAGAGCTATTACCTAAAATTACTATTCCGGATTTAAAAAAAATCTCACTAGATCGTCCAAAATTAGAAGTAAACTCTAAAGATGTTGAAGAACAACTAGAAAAACTTGCCGCATTAACAAAAAATTATACTAAAGAAAGTAAAGCAAAAATAAAAGACGGAGATCAGGTTACTATTGATGCAATCGGGTACATCAAGGAGAAAGCTTTTGAGGACGGTAAATTAAATGATTTTAAAGTAATAATAGGTAGTAATGCACTTATTCCCGGTTTTGAGAAACAATTAATAGGTTCTAAAACAGGTAGTGAAGTAGATGTTAATGTGACTTTTCCTGAAAATTACCATGCTAAAGATTTAGCAGGTAAAGATGCTCGTTTTGTAGTACAAATTAAAGCAGTACATACTGCAGAACCTACCGTTATCGATGACGAATTTGCTAAAAAATTCCAAAGTAATAGCCTTGAAGAATTACGTACACATTTTACTAAACAAATAGAAAATGAGTCGGAAGAAGCTATTAATACTATAATGAAAATGAACTTATTTGATAAGTTAGAAAAATTGTTAGATTTTGATGTACCGGAATCTTTATTAGAGCAAGAAAAAAATATTCTAAAGTCCGAAACCGATAACAATGAACAAGATGAATCATTATTGAAAGGTAAATCCTCTCAAGAAATAACAGCATATTATAATAAATTAGCCCTACGCCGTGTGCGAATAGGCTTATTACTTGCTGAATATGCAAAATCTAAAAATTTGCAATTAGAGCCTGATGATTTAAGAAAAGTTATTATGCAACAAGCACGTAATTTTCCTGGGCAGGAAAATATGATATTTGATTTTTATAAAAATAATCCTAGAGCAATTGAAGGACTTAAAGGTCCTGCCTTAGAAGATAAAGCTGTACAATATATATTTAATCACGAAATAAAACTTAAAGAAAAGAAATATACTAAGGAAGAGCTAGAGAAATATCTAGAAGCAGAAGAGCAACGTATTACTTTAATTTAAAGCTTATTCATTGTCATTGCGAGCGAACGTTAGTAAGCGTTGCAATCTCAGGAATCCTCGCAATGACAATCCTCAGTATCCACGCAGGCAATACCTAGTAGTATTACTCCTGATTTTTTATAGTCTCTAAAGCAAGTTTAACTATTTTATTTACTCCAGCATTAGTGTGGGTAGAGATAGGAAAAACTTCTTTATTAGTAACTTTCTGCAACTTATTTATTTTTTCCTGTATTTCCTCATCTGTGAGAACATCGCATTTATTAAGACATATGATTTCGATTTTATTTTTTAGATAATCGGAATATGATTCAAGCTCAAGACGTACCGTATTATAATCTGCAACTACATCATTACTAGAGCCGTCTATTAAATGTATTAATACATTACATCTTTCTATATGCTTTAAGAATTTATCGCCAAGTCCGTGACCTTGATGAGCCCCCTCAATTAAGCCGGGAATATCGGCTATGACAAACTCTTCGTCATCAACATATACCACTCCAAGCTTCGGCACTAAAGTAGTAAAGGGATAATCGGCAATTTTAGGCTTGGCTGCCGTTACAACGGATAAAAAAGTAGATTTACCGGCATTTGGAAGCCCCACAAGCCCAACATCAGAGAGAAGTTTTAAACTTAAATGAATCCACATTTCTTCGGCAATTTCTCCTTCCGTACGCTTTCTTGGAGCTTGATTAACCGACGATTTGAAACGGCTGTTACCAAGACCGCCACTTCCTCCTTTAATTATTTCAAAGCTTTGATCATCCACAGTGAAATCGTACAATAATATATTGCCATCCTCGGAAAAGATTTGAGTACCGATCGGAACATCAAGAACTAATGATTTTCCTGATTTACCGCTTCTATTTGAATCTTTACCGTTTTCGCCGTTTTCTGCGGTAAAATGCTGCTTATATCGATAATTTACTAGCGTATTAAGATGGTGATTACTCCTGAAAATAACACTACCGCCACGTCCACCATCACCACCGTCCGGTCCGCCTCTGTCAATAAATTTCTCACGATGGAAACTAACACAACCATTGCCGCCGTTCCCACCTTTTATATATATTTTAACTTCATCAATAAAATGCATATGATTTATATTTTCAACGTCATTGCGAGGCGCGAAGCGACGTGGCAATCTCATCAAATCTCTTGAGATTGCTACGCTCCTTGCAGTCGCTCGCAATGACAACAATGTTTACCTCTCCCGAATACCCTTATACTCTCTATGTACATAACCGGTGTAAAGCTGTCTAGGTCTGCTGATTTTTTGTTCAGGGTCTTCGTGCATTTCTTTCCATTGTGCCATCCAGCCTACGGTTCTTGCTATTGCAAAAAGTACCGTGAACATTTGCGACGGTATACCCATAGCCTTATAGATAATACCCGAATAAAAATCAACATTTGGATATAATTTTCTCTCAATAAAATATTCATCTTTAAGAGCGATAGCTTCAAGTTCTATTGCTATTTGTAAGAGCGGATTGTTGTCTAGCTGCCCGAGTTCCTTTAATACTTCTTTGCACGTTTCTTTAAGTACTGCGGCACGCGGGTCATAGTTTTTATATACACGATGACCAAAACCCATTAACCTAAATGGATCATTTTTATCCTTAGCTTTAGCTATATATTTAGGAATATACTCAGAACTACCGATTTCTTTAAGCATATTTATTACCGCTTCATTAGCCCCACCGTGAGCAGGTCCCCAAAGTGAGGCAATACCCGTGCTAATACAAGCAAAAGGGTTAGCTCCGGATGAGCCGGCAATTCGGACTGTTGAAGTAGAAGCATTCTGCTCATGATCGGCATGTAGGATAAATATCTTATTAAGAGCATTTTTTATTATTGGATTTACTGTATATTTCGTATAAGGCGTTGCAAACATCATATGCAGAAAATTTTCGGTAAAATCTAACGAATTATCAGGATAAATAAACGGTTGTCCTATAGAATATTTATAAGACATTGCAGCGATGGTAGGTATCTTAGCAATCATTCTAATAGCGGTAAGTTCGTAATCTGCTTCCTTAAAATTCAATAAATCAGGATAAAATGCCGAAAGAGAACCGACAGCCGCAAGCATAATAGCCATAGGATGAGAAGAGCTACAAAAGGTTTGAAATAAATAGTGTAATCTTTCATTCACTAATGAATGATGAGCAACCTGTTTAGTGAAATTATTATACTGCTCACCACTTGGTAGTTCCCCATAAATCAGTAAATATGCCACTTCTAAAAAATCACTTTTCTCAGCTAAGTCTTTAATATCATATCCTCGATGCCGCAAGATTCCTTTATCACCGTCTATATAGGTAACAGTAGACTGACAAGAAGCAGTAGACATAAAACCCGGGTCGTAAGTAAAGCAATCGGCTTCCGCAGATACCCTACTTATATCGATTACATCCTCACCAATACTTGCTTTAAGTATAGGTAATTTAAATATTTTTCCTCTGATTTTTAATTCAGCAAATTCTGAATCATTATTATTTTCATTGGTCATATGGATATACCTTATTTTTATACATCAGTAAGTATAACCCTAATTTAATGAAATTAGAAATGAATTATGATTTATTAGAATTTAAAAATTTTCTTTGATATCTTGCTCAACTTGCAAGGTTAATGAAAATTTAAAACGCACATGCTTCTACTTTCAACTGCAAGCCTAAAGCGTTTAATAAAGATCCTATATTGTCGACACTTGGATTACCTTTGCTAGATAACATTATATATATGTTGTCTATTTATATGAGCTTCTTTAGAGATTTTTGCTATACCTCCTCTTGCTCTAACGCTTCATTAATATACCCTACTAATATTTCCTCATTTTGTAATTTTTCTTTTAAATAATCTGTAAACTTTCCATATAACACCCTCAATTTCGTTTATAAACTTCTTCTATTATTTCTAAGGCTTTTTTAATATCTTTGCCTTGAGTATCTTTATTACCTGCATTTAATAGCAGAATATCTGTTATAAAAATTGTATTTGTTTAGTGTTTTGCATATTAAGCTTAACTAGAGATGATTACACTGTCGCATATATACGACTAATTGTCCAGTAGAAAATTATTTTGAAAAGTACGTGAAGCTGTGAGTACTAGATTAATGTACAAGCTATGCAAGAAGTCTATTATTGACTAAATACTCCTTAATCTTGAGTAAATCATACCAAGAGGTACGTTTTTGCATAGGTTGGCGGAGTAAATAGGCAGGGTGGAAGATCGCCGTAGTTTGAATAGGAGCGGATAAATATTTATTGGTATAAAAATAATATTCTTGTCTAATTTTAGTAATACCCGAATTTTTTCCAAGTAAGCTAGTTGCAGCCGTGCTACCGACTAGAATAATTAGCTGCGGGTTAATAAGAGCAATATGCTTCTCTACAAAAGGTCTACAAATATCGACTTCTTCGAACGTCGGCTGTCTATTAGCAGGAGGACGCCAAAATACCGTATTAGTAATATAAGCGTTATTTTTTCGTGAAATTCCGATAGCGTGTAACATATTATCAAGTAAATTGCCACTTTCGCCGTAAAAAGGTATTCCTTTCAAATCTTCGGTACTTCCCGGGGCTTCGCCTATTAACATAATTTTAGCTTCTAAATTACCGTCACCGAAAACCGTATTAGTAGCAAATTTCTTAAGTTCACAACCATTAAAATTTAGTAGAGATTCTTTTAGTTCTTCGATATTATTAGCTTTATCGGCAAGAAATCTTGCTAGGGTTATATTATCATGAACTTTATCATTCATATTGAATGCAGTTTCTTTTGTAGACATAAGTTTTACTTGTGGCTTTTCAGTTAGTTCAGTATTATTACGTACCTTTAATTGCGGTGGATGTTCATGGCAATAATATTCAACACCGATTGCACTTAACCATTTAAGCGTATTATTCATTATCTTAAAATAAAATATGTTAAAATATTCCGTACCACACGAACTAAATGGCATAAGGCTTGATAAAGCTCTATCATCGCTTCTTGAAAATGTTTCAAGGAATCAAATCCAAAAAGCTATTAAAGATTCGCAAGTACTAGTTAATGATGTAATTATTTCTGATCCTGATGTTTTGGTCAAGGAGAATGATATTATATTTTTTTCTTTTAAAGAACCTGAAGAGCTAAAAATTGCAACAGCAAATGTAGCACTTGATATAATATATGAAGACGATGATTTGATAGTAATTAACAAAGCTGCAGGTATGACGGTACACCCGGGAGCAGGGCATCATGACGATACGCTTGTTAATGCTTTACTACATTATACAAAAAACTTATCGGATATCGGCTCATCAGAAAGACCCGGGATAGTACATCGTTTAGATAAAGACACTACGGGCTTGATGGTAGTTGCTAAAAATAATAAAGCACATATGCTACTTGCAAATCAGATAGAACAAAGGCAGGTAATACGGCAATATAAAGTGTTAGTGTGGGGAGTAATAAATCCGCTAGAAGGAGTCATTAAAAATAATATAGGTCGCAGCCGAAGCAATCGCCAAAAAATGACCATATTAAAATATGGCGGCAAAGAAGCCGTTACACATTATAAGACTCTAGAATTATTTTATAAAGGTAGTATTAGTATGGTGGAGTGCAAGCTTAGTACGGGTAGAACTCACCAAATTAGAGTACAGCTAAGCCATTTAAAGCATTCGGTAGTCGGCGACCAAACTTACGGCAATAACGACCGAAAAATTGCTCTTTCTCCCCCTGAACTAAAAGCAAAATTAATTGATTTTAAACGTCAAGCCCTGCATTCTTGGTATTTAAGTTTTATTCATCCGACTAGTAATGAGATTATGGAATTTTCTTGTGAGTTGCCAAGGGATATGGAAGAGATAATTAGTTTATAATTGACAAAATATTAATTTTTTAATATAATATTAAGGATTAATATTTATTTATAAAATGAAAAAAGCTAATTCTAAATTAGAAGAAGCCTTATATTCTATGGAAGAGGGTATTTTAAACCTTAGAAAACAAAAAGCGAGATTAGAAAAGATTTTTACTTTTCTGCAAGATTTAAGTACCGCCACAGACAAAATTATTTCCTTAGATATATAAAATTATAGAGATTGGCAAGAAGTAAAAGATTTTATTTTAAAATTAGGTAATAATTTATCTTTTAAACCGCAATCTATAAAAATTGCTAGCTCTTCCCAATATAGTACAGAACATGAAATTAAAATTTCTGAATTCGTCAATGAAATTCTTTCTCTAAGATTAAAAACAGGCATAGATATTAATAATAGTACGTATATTGATGATGCAAATTATAGGAAAGAAATTTTATTAAAAAAATTTTTAGAAGAATTTAAAAAAAATGATTTTAATGAGCAAGAAGAACAATTAAATAAATTTATAAAAGTTGCATGCAAAGAAGCAAAAGCACCTGATAATATAGACATGCAATATATGCAAGCTCTGCGGATTTTCTCTGAATTTGATTTCAGTAAAATAGATGAAAAATATTCTAATTTACAACATCTTTTTACAAAGCTATATAAAGCACAAGAAGTAAAATCAGAAATTTATCATTATGAAGTAGAAGATGATTTACATTTTTATATGGTAAAAGTTAATGGAGTAAATGTAACTACTTGGCAAAATTTCTCAAAGAAACAGGGGGAGTTTATAAACCAGTCCGGGAAAAAAGAATATAGAAAAGCTTTTATGGGACTAGATGCTTTTGACTCTAGCATAGAATATGCATGACCAAGATTTAACAGATGTATATGTAGTTTTTACCTATAATAAAGCATGGGAACAGAAAAGTAGTATTGGTATACCATCAGTAGAAATTATTATAACTATAGCAACTTCTAAAACGCAAATTTTATTTCACATATAGGAATAATAAAAGCTCCAATATATGACTATAATAATACTAAAAAACATTTAAGTCTTTCGCTTAAACTTCATAGTTTTATTGCTAAATGTGCAGAGATTATTTATCCTAACAAAAAAGAATATATGATTACTGTTCCAACAAAAAATATGACTCATATTATTATTAAAGAATATGCGAAAAAACAAATTTTAGATAAAATATATATAGGACATCAAGACACAAAAATACCGCAAGAATCTTTAGAGGAATTAAAATCTAAATACCAAAATACTAAGTGTACACGATATGAGGGACAAGAGTATAAGCATTATTTTAAAGCTTATTTAGAATATATTTTAAAAAATCAACAAGAAATTTTAGGTGAGAAGAAAGCTCCCATAAAATTTACCGAAGCAGGATATGGTGCTTTTTCTGACTTGATTTTGTATGGGAAAAATGGTGAAGTACTAAATAAACTAACTGCTGACCAGATAAAAGGAGAGTTCGCTTGGTTTTTTACTAGTCCTTATTTATTAAAAAATCAACACGAACAAGAACCTTTAATCACTTGTGATTTAGAAACATTAGCAAATCTTAGCTTTAAAAATAGCTATATAGAACACGAATATTATTCAGAAATAATTGGTGATATAATAACATAAAACGATTTATGAAAATAATTAAAATACCTAAAACCAAAAATTATCTTAAAATAGATATTATAACTCTAGAACCCGAAGATAGTGTAGATGAGATTTTATAAATGAAAAATTTTGGCAGAAAATAAAACTTTCCATGCAATGTTCTATAAAGCAAATTCTTAGTGACGCTACAGATAAATTAAATAAAATAGGTATTAGTTCGCCGCAATTAGAAGCACGAATTTTACTACAGCATGTTATAAATAAACCTATTGAGTATTTACTTATTAATCTTGATGAGCAGTTAAATGAAGCCGAGATAGAAGCTTTTGAAAAACTGTTAGCGAGAAGATTAAAGCATGAACCGATAGTATATATTACAGGTGTTAAAGAATTTTACTCACGTGAATTTATTGTTAATAAACATGTATTAATTCCAAGAAGCGATACTGAAGTTTTGGTGGATGTTGTATTTCAATGTCATTCCCGCGAAAGCGGGAATCCAGAAAAAAAGCAACCGGATCCCTGCTTTCGCGGGAATGACATAAGCGAAAACTGCAATGACAAATTCTTAAATATCCTAGAACTTGGCACAGGTAGCGGCTGCATTGCTATCAGTCTATTATGTGAGTTACCGAATGCTAATGTAATTGCAACCGATATCAGTCTTGATGCTATAGACATTATCAAAAGTAATGCGGCAAAATATGAGGTAACGGATCGCATTCAGATTATTCACAGTAATTGGTTTGAGAATATTGAAACTCAGAAATTTGATTTTATCGTTAGCAACCCGCCATATATAGCTCACAGCGAAAAATCAGAGATGGCAATTGAAACAATCAATTATGAACCGTCTATTGCTTTATTTGCTGAAAAAGACGGACTGCAGGCTTACTTTCTCATCGCCGAAAATGCCAAACAATTCTTAAAACCAAACGGTAAGATTATATTAGAAATAGGGTTTAAACAGAAAGAAGCGGTAACCCAAATTTTCTTAGATCATGGTTATAATATTGAAAGCGTTTATAAGGATCTACAAGGTCACAGTAGGGTAATATTATTTTCTCCTATTAATCTCAATCGGTCATATGCAAGACGTATCGGTAAAAGCTTATCAGGAGTGCAACAGAATTTATTAGATAACAAACTACCAAAATATTTATTTTCTAAAGAAAAGCTTGTAAATGAAAAACGTAAAGTATTTCTTGAGATAGGCTTTGGTATGGGTGAGCATTTCATTAATCAAGCTAAAATGAATCCTAATGCACTTTTTATTGGGGTAGAGGTATATTTAAACGGAGTTGCAAATGTTTTAAAGCTTACAGGAGAACAAAATATCACGAATTTTTTATTATTCCCTAATAATTTGGATTTAATATTAAATGAGATACCAAGTAATAGCCTTGATGGAATTTATATTTTATTTCCCGATCCATGGATAAAAAATAAGCAAAAAAAGAAACGTATTTTCAATAAAGAACGACTTAAGATTTTACAAGATAAGCTAAAAGACAATGGTAATTTAGTATTTGCTTCCGATATTGAAAATTATTTTTATGAAGCAATAGAGTTAATACAGCAGAACGGTAATTTTGAAATTATAAATAAAAATGATTATTTAAAACCGCACGATAACTATGTAATTACCAAATATCATCAAAAAGCTATTAAGGCGAATAGAACGCCGAAATTTATGATTTTGCAGCACGTTTTAGGCGATCATTAATTGCAGCCCCTATATTCACTTGAGGTATAGGGCTAACTGCTATACCTCTTACATCATGAGATGCAGCATAATCGTCAAGTATTCTTAAATAAGCATAAAGATTTGCAGCGGCTTCTATAAAGTCACCTTTTACACTTAAGTTTAATGAAAATCTTCCTGTAAGATTGCTATTGCCAAAATTTAATCCGATTTCTTTATCCTCTAAATTTATAGCATTTAGCCTAACCGGTACTTTTGGTGAATAGTGTTTTGCAAGCATTCCCGAAGCTTTTATAGTACTTGTCTCTGATGCTTTTAAAACTTCTATCCCTAGTATTTCTCCTAAAATTTCAGCAGTTATAACCCCTTCTCTAAGAATAGTAGGAGTAACAGTTGTTGTATCGATTATCGTTGACTCTAGCCCATATTTAGATTGATAGATTTCAGGTGCTAAAATAAAAATTTCCTTATTATCCTTAAAATGTTTTGTGACATGCTCAGCGTTAGTCGGACTAATATAGTTTGAAGGGTTAGCACTTGGGGCAGCTATAGGTATGCCTGATTGTCTGATAAGCTCTAACGCTAAAGGATAAGATGGTATCCGAAGTGCTATGGTATTTAGTCCTGCTGTTACGCTAGGGGCAATATTTGCATTCTCTTTTAAAGGGACAACTATAGATAATGGTCCAGACCAAAATTTTTCTGCTATTTTTGTAGCTAAATCGTCAAACTCCCCTATTTCCTTTGCTTGCTCTATGGAGGAGACATGCACGATAAGCGGATTGATAGCAGGGCGCTCTTTGAACTGAAAAATCTTTAAACACGCCTCATTATTTGTGGCATCCGCACCAATCCCATATACTGTTTCAGTCGGAAAAACAACCACTTTACCTGATTTTATAAATTGAACTGCTTTGTTTATCATAAGCGGTTAAACTTAGCTACTTTATCAAATAATTCACAAATATTCTGTAATAACGACAAACGATTTTGAGCGATCTTTGGATCAGAGTCATTAACGAGTACATTATCAAAAAAGCTAGTAATGGGAGTTAATAGAGACGATAATAAATTTAAGGCTTTCTTATAATCTTTATCAGCTATACTATCTATAATTTGCGGAGAAATTTTTTGGATTACTTCAAATAATTCTTTTTCAGGTTGTGTACTAAAGAGACTCGCATCAACTAAGCCGGTAATTTTCTGATCACCAATTATATTGCTAGCTCGTTTGTAAGCATTTAATAATTGCTTGCCTGCGTCTTCTATTAAAAATTCTTTTAACGCATCAAGCTTAAAGTTTGTATCTACTAAATTTAAGTCAAGAACTGCATTAATTAACGCAATATCATAGTCATTTTTAAAGTAAAATTTTGCTCTTTCTTCAAAAAAAGATATTATTAAATTCTTATTTTCGTCAGATGAATCTTTATATAAGTTTATAGAAAAATTAATTAAATCATTAAAATTTAGCTCTAATTTATTTTCAAGTATTATTCTTATTATACCAAGAGCTTGACGTCTTAAGGCATATGGATCACCTGAGCCTGTTGGTGTTTCCCCTGCTATCATCAAACCTACTAAACTATCTAGCTTATCGGCTAAAGCAAGTAAAGCCGCATTTCCGCTTGGTACATTGTCACTCAAACCTTGCGGTTTATAATGGTCTCTAATTGCAGCGGCTATTTCTGCATTTAGCCCTTCATGTTTTGCATAATAATAACCCATAATCCCCTGTAAATCAGGAAATTCCCCGACCATCTCAGAAACAAGATCACTTTTGCAAAGTCTAGCTGCTGTAATCAAATCCTTATTATTTGGAGCTATATAATTACAAATATCGGTTATGCGTTCAACTTTTTCTCTTAAATTACCAAGCTTTGCATGAAATGTTACAGCTTCTAATTGGCCTAATCTTGATTCTAAAGTTTTAGCTATATCCTGCTTACAAAAATATAAAGCATCCGAAAGACGTGCCGATAGAACTTTCTCGTTACCTTGAATAACTAGTTCAGCATTTGTAAATCTGCCATTACTGACAAAGAGAAAATACGGTGTGAAATTTCCTGTTTTATCAAATAAACAAAAATATTTCTGATGCGTACGCATCGAAGAAATAAGTACTTCTTTAGGTAACTCTAAAAATTTTTGTGGTATTTTTCCAAGCAGTACAACAGGAAATTCGCTAAGCCCTATTACTTCTTCTACTAAACGATTATCTTCTTTTATAATTAAATCATGAGAATTTGCTAGTTCCAGTAAACCGATTTTAATTATTGCCTCTCTCTTTGCTCTTTCTAAAATAACATGATTTTCTAAAAGCTTATTTCTATAATCTTCAAAATCTGTTACTTCTAATTTTTTATTATCAGTAAGACGATGCCCATACGTAATATTATTAGCGGTTAAATGCCCAAATTGCATCGGTAATATTTCGCCGTCAAATATGCATAAAATATTTCGCAGAGGTCTAATCCATTTTATTTTGTAATAACCCCAAAACATCGATTTTGCCCAGCTATATTTATTAATAGCCTCTATAATAATCTCCGGCAAAATTTCTTTTATTTCTCTTTCTTCTGTTTTTTTGACAAAGAAATAATATAGCTGATTACTAATTAATTTAGTAGAAAGCTCTAATTTACTAACATTATGAGCTTTACAAAAGCCGTTAATAGCGGCTTCCGGAGCTTCTATGCTTGGTCCTTTCATTTCTTCCTCTTTTGGCAAAGTTATCTTTGGCAAATGGGTAGCATGCAGCGTTATCCTGCGAGGTCCCGCGAATACTTGTACTTTTGCAAATATTTCGTTTTCTTCAAAAATTTTCGTGAATATATTTAAAAAACCCTCTTCAGCATTTTTTTGCATAAAAGCCGGAATTTCTTCGCTAAATAGCTCTAATAATAACTCGCTCACTTGTTCATCTCCAACCATTTTGTACAACAAATTCTAGCTAAATGACGCACTCTTAAAACATAAGAAGCACGCTCAGTGACGCTAATTACTCCAAGTGCATTTAGTTGATTAAATGCATGACTTGCCTTAAGGCATTCATTATAAGCCGGCATAGGTAAATTAGCTTTGATTAATCTCTCACACTGGTCTTCGCTATCCTTGAAATGTCGCAGTAACATTTCACTATCGGCAAGCTCTAAATTATATTTTGAAAATTGCCGTTCAGCTTCGAAATCCACTTCACCGTATTTTAAAGCTTTTTCGCCTACTTGCCCATTCCAATCAAGCTCTCTTACTTCATCAACACCTTGAATATATAAAGCAAGCCTCTCGAGTCCATAAGTGATTTCACCGGCAACGGGACGGCATTCAATACCGCCGATTTGCTGCATATAAGTAAATTGCGATACTTCCATACCGTTACACCATACTTCCCAGCCAAGCCCGGCAGCACCTAAGGTTGGCGACTCCCAATCATCTTCAACAAATCTGATATCATGAATTTTTAAATCTATGCCTAAACATTCTAAGCTTTTAAGATATAACTCTTGAATATTATCCGGCGACGGCTTTAAGATAACTTGAAACTGATAATAATGCTGCATTCTATTAGGATGCATGCCATACCTGCTATCCCCTGGTCTTCTTGATGGCTGAACATATGCAACAGACCAAGGTTTAGTACCAAGGCAGCGAAGTACAGTTGCAGGGTGAAACGTACCGGCTCCAACATGGGCATCGTAAGGCTGCAATATTGCACAGCCATAATCCTGCCAATAATTTTGTAATGTCAGAATAATTTGCTGAAATGATAGTTTTTTCATAGGGTATTATTATTGGGAAAGAAAATTTTGATCAGTTAAAAGGATCGAATATTTTTATATTAAACATATTATAATGTTTGATATTTCTAGTAACTAGTATCATATTGCTTTGTTTTGCCTGTGCAGCTATTAAAGCATCGATTGCATTCGTACTATCAATACTCATTAATTCACCCCACTCCTCACATATTTCTTTGTCAATATTAAGAATTCTTTCATTATAATCTATTATTATTCTTTCTAACCATTTTTCTAATTTCAAACTTGCTATTTTATCTTTCTTTGCTAATTTTGATATTCCCTTTCTTATTTCGCCGATAGTAATACAACTTAAGTATAACTGGCTAGAATGAACAATTGAAAACCATGCTGCTACTTGAGAATTGGATTTTTTCTTTTGAATTTCAGACACAACATTAGTATCTAATAAATATTTCATAATTCAAAATCTCTAGCATATCCTTTTGCTCTCTGAATATCCAAATTATCTGTCTTAGGTATGCTCAATAAATATTCTTTGAAATCAGGTTTTTGTTTAGTAAGTTGTTTATAGTCTTTTATACTAATAATTACAACTGCTTCTTCACCCCTTTTCGTAATACATTGAGGGGTACCATGCATTGCAATATCAATAATATTACTTAACTTATTCTTTGCTTCGTGTAACTGCCATTTATTCATATAAAATCCTCATATAGCTAGATTGTCTAGATTATTATAATATAAAGATTCAAAAAAATAAAATATTTTTTTATTAATTTGAGGTCTTAATAATACTCCTTGCCGATCTCGATTTTAGGACGATTGTTTGCCACTCGCCAATTGTTAGTATCACGGAAAGAATAAACACAGCCACAAAATTCTTGTTTATAAAAGTTCTCTTCTTTGGCAATTTCGTACATTCTGCTAGCACCGCCGTCTTTACGCCAATTATAAGTCCAATAGGTCACCCCTTCATAATGAGATGCCGCCCTAGTTCCTGATTCATTAATTTGGTTCATATCTTTCCATCTAGAAATACCAAGCGAGCTAGTTATAACTTTAAAGCCGTTCTCATAAGCATATAAAGCCGTACGCTCGAAACGCATATCAAAACACATTGTACAGCGTATACCTCTCTCAGGCTCAAGCTCCATCCCTTTAGCACGCCTAAACCAATTTTGCGGATCATAATCTGCATCGATAAATTCTATATTATGTTTCTCGGCAAATTTAATATTTTCATTTTTACGAAGCTCATATTCTTTTTTAGGATGAATATTAGGATTATAGAAAAAAAGCATAAACTTAATGCCGGTATCGATCATTTTTTCCATTAAAGGGCCAACACAAGGAGCACAACAACAATGGAGTAAAACCTTGCTTTCACCGTTTGGTATTTCAAAAACTTCGCTCATATTAATTTACTAGATTCTTTTTATAGGTTTCTTTATAGAATTTTAGAATTATAGAAGATAACAAGGCAAGTGCAATTAAATAATATGCAATAGCATAATTGTTTCCGGTAACTTTCGTTAATATCATTGCTAACATTGGAGCAGTACCGCCAAATATAGCAGCTGCAAGGTTGTATGAAAGTGCAACACCGGTAAATCTTATGCTAGTCGGAAATATCTCTACTAAAACCGTTGGAATAGGCCCCATATAGATGCTAATAACTCCAGCAAATATTACTTGAGATATTATAGCTAAAGTAAAATTCATCGACCCTAAGGCTACAAAAATAGGATAGACTGATAAAATTAACAAGATAATCCCCCATATTAGTACAGGACGTCGCCCCACCTTATCCGAAACATACGCAGATATAGGAAATACTATCATCATTACGATTAATATTATACTACTAACAATTGTGCTTTGCTGATTAGTATAACCGAGTGTTTGCATAAAATTACCAATAAAAACCGTAGAAGTATAAAAAGGAGCAGTTACGGTAATATACAGACCAAGTGCGATAATTAGTTCTTTTGGGTATTTTGTTAATGTTTCTCGTAAAGGAAAACGTGCTAAACGCCTTGTTCCCTTAGCTTTTTTATAAATAGGACTTTCTGCTAGGTTTTTTCTAATATATAAACCTACAGAGCTAATAAATAAACCGGCAATAAAAGGTATCCTCCAACCCCATTCAAATAGCATATCGGCAGGCATAAAATAAGAAAAACCGGCTGCTGTACCAAGTCCAAGCAGCATACCACCGCACATACTAACAAATGAGCTACTCCCCGCAAGTCCTCGCTGCTCGAACGAAGCATGTTCTACAATATACGAAATACAACCGCTAAATTCCCCTCCTAAAGAAAAACCTTGTATGAGTCTGATAATAGTTAAAATAATAGGAGCGGCAATTCCAATAGTTTTATAACTTGGTAAGAGCCCTATCCCGGCAGTCGGTATTGCCATAGCTATAATACCCATCACCAAAGCAGTACGTCTACCGAATCTATCACCTATATTACCGAAAATAATACCACCGAGCGGTCGTACTACAAAGCCTGCAGCAAATACCGCAAAAGTTAACGTCTCTCGCATTTCTGGATCCGGAAAAAAATGCTGCCCTATAATATAAGCAAATTGCGCATATAATGCATAATCATACCATTCTAAAGCGTTGCCGATCATGCCGGATATTACTACTTTTCTCATTAAGTTATTTTATTGATTAAAAAAAAGATAATAAGAGTAATATTTTATATTCTCAAGTAAAAATAGCTTTATTTCATGCGAATAGCTTTGCTTGCGTTGATACCGTAGTCGTCATTGCGAGGAACGTAGCGATGTGGCAATCTAGAAAAATAATTAAAAAAATTCTGATTTACAGAATTTTTACTGGATTGCTTCGTCGAATTACTGCGTAATTCTTCTCGTAATGACTATACCCTATCTATGTTTTTCATTAACCACTTTCTTAGTTAATTTAGTATTGATTTGAGAAGGAGAAACTTTAATATTTTGTTTGATGTTTTTTATTTTTTCTTGAGATAGAAGACTTTCTTTATCATTTTGTAATGTTTTCATAAACTTATCTATATTGCTTTGTTCTAGTTTTATTGCATTATCATTATTTAAAATTAATCCTCCAATTTTTTCACCAAGTTCAGGTGCATATCTGATGGCAAAAATTGATGCTGGTACAACTATGATAGAAAAAGCCGCTCCTGCAGTTGCAACACTGATTGCTCCGACTAATAAAGCACAAACAGCACCGGCGATTTTTCCAGTTGTTTGTTTAAATATATTACTTTTTTGTGTCAATGCTAAAGACATCTCTAATATTTTATTAAATTCTTTCTTTATATAGATGGTTGCTTCATCAATATTATTATATTTCTTCATGGCATACATTACAGAAGCCTTAAATAATTTTTTGTGAGACTCCGCATAATTTATTATTTTATCAAAATTCTTCTCTTTTAAAAGAGTTTTAAATATATTTTTAATTTTTTCTTTTTCGGTACTATTTATTTCATCTCCAAAATAAACTTCTACAAGATTTTCTGCTATTATATCTTGTGATTGCTCTAAAATATTATTCTTATTTTGCTCATTTTCGTCTTCAGAAGTAATCATTATTGCAAATAACTCTAATGCTACAGAAAAATTATCATCGTTAATAACCCGCATACCTAAATAATTTTTGAGTCTAGAAATACATTTATTAATATATTTTTCAGCCTCTGGTTTAGAATTAAGCCTTAGCGTATAATCTATAGCAAGCATATTTGCAATAGTAGAGCAAGTAGATTTCATAAGATTATTGACAAAATTATTAACAATATCTTTTTTAAATAAATTAGTATTTACGTTATTAAGTACTATTGCATTATTCATTTTGGTAATTTATTTTGAGGCTAATTCTCTGATATATAATATCAATTTAGCATAAATAAGATTAGGAGCATGATTTACTGAAAGTTTATATATATTCTTAGGTGTTAACACTTCTTCATTACGTACTCGTACAAAAGATATAAGAGTATTAGGAGGCATATAAGAATAAATTTCAGAGAATATTTTTAGAAAAGTCAAAAAATCTGCACATGCATATTTTATATTTATGCTATAATTATTTACATGAATCGATTCACCTTCTCCTTCAATTGCCTGAACATTATTTTTAAAAAATACTGAATTTATAAATACATCTATAGGTTCTACTAAATCATATTTATTGCTTAAGCTTTTTATTTTAGGAATTAGTTCTTGATAATTTAAGCAACTCACACTACTTGGCACACTTAAATCTACATATTTTTTGTACGATTCTAATATTTCTTCTTTAGAGTTAATGACAGAATAAAGCTTTAAAACTTTCTCTGTTAGATTTTCTTGTAAAACTTGTTTATCAAGAATAGATTTACTGTATTCTTGCTGGAAAATTTTTATTATCCAAATAGTTAAGGAAATAAAGAAGAAATATATAATAAATTGAAAAAATATAAGATTCTTTAAATACATAATATATTTTTCAAACATTATTTTTACCTTGGGTTATTAGTGCCTTTGCATGGTTTATGTCATTCCCGCGTAGGCTGGAATCCAGAGTAAAGCGAGATAAATCGAACTTTTAAAAAGCTTTAAAGTACTGGATTCCCGCCTACGCGAGAATGACATGGAATATTACGTTTTATTATCAACTATATTAACCGATAAAGGAATTACTACCTTACCGAATATATCAAGTATTTTATCCTTATATATAACATAATCTATCTGCAAATTAGATAATTTATTTTTTACGTTTGTCATATGATCATCTAGCATCTTTAGAGATTCATCTACCGATAGATTATTAGTATGATATTTAAGTATTAACTTGATTATTAATTGTCTCTTAGAAACTAACAAAATATTATCTATATTTGTTAATTCCCATTTAATTTCTTCTAATTTAAAAGCCGGATTTAAAGTAATTATTAGCCTTTTAAGTAAATCAAACGGCAGTGGTACCGGTGTTTCTAGTAATTTTTCTATTACATATAAATCAGCTAGGCTAGTAGTATTTTTAATATAAGGATATTTATATTTGATATCATCATATTCTTGATTTGTTGCATAATATTTTTCATTAATAGAGTTTATGTCTTTGTAATTTTGTTTTGTATTATATTTGATAATACCGACCACTAATATTAATATTATAAGTAATGCACTATATAATTTAAATGTCAGATCCCTTATAGTAACTAGTTTTTTTATTGATTTTAAATTATTATTATAAGCGGGAAAACTCTTATATTCTAGAAACAGTCTACTAATATTCGTATCTATAAATCTTTCTTTTTCTAGAGTTTGCTTATTTAGTATATTATCAACCGGTATAAAGATTACAGGGCGTTCTTCAAAATTTGTTGATTCTAATAAAGATTTTAACTCTTCATCTACTATAAGAATTATACAGGCTCTTTGGTCAAGATTACTTATATAGTTTTTAAATAATATCAAACAATCATTAATTTCTTGTTCTATAATACCTTGAACATAGCCGGTTGTTTTATCCAATGGATACTCAAGATTTCTAATTGTTATTATATTATTTTTATGTTTGATAATAAATTTTATACCGCTAGCTTGTGATGCATATACACAAATTTGAAAATAATCGTTATATTTATCATTTTCTATATTCTGCACTATTTTATTTATAATAACTTTTAGCTCTAACGTTAAAAAGTAAATTCCTTTTAAATCAAGAGATCTTTTATCTATAATGCATGAAATTATATCACTTAAAGGTGTTTCAAATGGACACGACATAATTAAAGTCGACCACATTTCACTTGGGGTAGTAGTAATTTCGTAAACACAATGTGCTATAATGTCTTCTTTATTAAAATAACCTTCAATAAATTGTTCAATAGGATCAAGTTTAACTATTGACTGTAATATAGGTATTTGATCGTGCCGTGTTTTACATTCACTGCCGTCAAGTAAAAAATAAATATCACTTTTTGGAAATTTACTAAAAAAGTTTTTATAAGGATTTAAATCTATCTGTTCCCGAGTAGGGATAAATAATTTATCTAATAATTTATTATCAAGAAAAGTACTAAGAAATACACCTTTATTACCTAGTAACACCACAATCTTTTTTCTTTTGAAAGAAAATATTTTTAATTTTGTAGCAAATTGAACAAAATGTAATTTGATCGAATCAAAAATATTTTTCATAAATAAATTTATTTTAATCATAATTCAGTGTATTTTACTATACTGGACGTCATTTCTGCGTGGATACCCGAACCGTCATTGCGAATGACTGATAAGGAGCGTGACAATCTCAGGACTTTGGCACGAGATTGCGTACGTACAATTACTAAGTAATTTTCCTCGCCATGACGAAAAATGATCCTCTCCGGAATGACATAACATTAAATAATATATCTTTCCATGACTAAATTTACCACCGAAGAAGTTAGAAGTAAATTTATAACTTACTTTAAAGCAAATAATCATACACATGTACCGGCCAGTTCGTTAATTCCACACAATGACCCTAGCTTAATGTTTGTTAATTCCGGAATGGTACAATTTAAAAATGTTTTTACCGGACAAGAAAAAAGACCTTATAACAAAGCGGTAACTAGTCAAAAGTCTCTTAGAGCCGGCGGCAAGCATAACGACCTTGAGAATGTCGGTTATACGGCAAGACATCATACCTTTTTTGAAATGCTAGGTAATTTTTCATTCGGTGACTATTTTAAAGAACAAGCCATATATTACGCTTGGAATTTATTGACTAAAGAATTTGAACTCCCAAAAGACAAGCTTTATGCAACAATTTATCATACTGATGACGAAGCAGCTACTTATTGGAAAAAAATAGCAGGTTTTGGGGATGATCGCATCATAAAGATCAAAACAAACGATAATTTTTGGTCAATGGGTGATACTGGCCCTTGCGGTCCTTGTTCCGAAATTTTTTACGACCACGGTGAACAAATATATGGCGGACTTCCTGGTACTAAAGATGAAGACGGTGATAGATTTATCGAGATTTGGAATATGGTATTTATGCAATATGAACAAATCGATAAAGATACTAGTATAGAATTATCGCAAAAATCTATCGATACCGGTATGGGTCTTGAGCGTATGACGGCAGTATTACAGCATGTTAACAACAATTATGATATAGATTTATTTCAGGAAATAATTAATTTTATAGAAAATATAGTAAAAGTGAAAGTAGAGGGAGAAGCTAAATTTTCTTACCGAGTTATTGCCGACCACTTACGAGCAAGTAGCTTTTTAATAGCTGACGGCGTTATTCCTTCAAATGAGGGGCGTGGTTACGTACTTCGCCGCATTATGCGAAGATCCATGAGGCATGCTCATATGCTTGGGTCAAAAGAGCCGTTAATGTATAAATTACTGCCAAAACTTGTTGATTTAATGGGGAATGTTTATCCTGAACTTAAAAGAGCAGAAAGCTTTATAAGCAGTATCTTAGAACAAGAAGAAATTAGATTTAAAGCCACATTAGAACGTGGTCTCAAACTTCTTACCGAAGAAACAGAAACGCTAACAAAAGGTAATGAATTATCAGGAGAAGTAGCATTTAAACTATACGATACTTACGGATTTCCGCTTGATCTAACCGAAGATATTCTAAAAAATCGTGATATTTTTGTTGATCACAAAGGGTTTGAAGAGCAAATGCTTATGCAAAAAGAACGTGCTAGAAAATCTTGGCTTGGCTCCGGTGAATCAAAAACCAATCAGTTGTGGTTTGATATCAAAGAGCAACATGGTAGCACGGAGTTTTTAGGATATACACTTAATGAAGCAAAATGTAAAATAATTGCATTAATCAAAAATAATAATTTAGTTAATGATATAAAAGAGATAGATACACAATTCCTGCTAATCAGCAACCAAACTCCTTTCTACGGTGAATCAGGCGGTCAAATAGGTGACATCGGAACGATATTTGCAAAAGATTCTGAAGTAGAAGTAATAGATACTTTAAAATATTTAGGCTCTATTATAGTCCACAAATGTATTTTGAAAAAGGGGCAGATTAACGTAGGCGAGAATGCTAATTTTAGTATAGACATAAGATATAGGCAAAATTTAAGAATTCATCACTCGGCAACGCATATATTACATGCAGTACTGCATGAGGTACTTGGGAAACATGTTACTCAAAAAGGTTCGTTAGTCGCTCCGACTTATTTACGCTTTGATATTAGCCATTCTAAAGCTGTGACTAATGAAGAAATCACTTTAATCGAAGATAAGGTAAATGAGATTATTAGAGATAATCATGAAGTAACTACTACATTAATGGCAACTGAAGATGCAGTTAAACAAGGAGCTATAGCACTGTTTGGTGAGAAATACGACTCTGAAGTAAGAGTAGTTAAGATGGGTGAGACTTCTTTAGAATTATGCGGCGGTACGCATGTCAGACGTACCGGTGACATCGGTTGCTTTAAAATCACAAGCGAAAGTGCTATAGCAGCAGGTGTTCGTAGAATTGAAGCAGTTTGCGGTGAATTCGTAATTAAATTAATGAGAGAAAAGGATAGTTTACTTAAATCGATAGAAAACAGTTTCAAAACTAATAAAAATGAACTTATTACTAAGGTTAATAATATCTTAGAGCGTAACAAGGAAATTGAGAAAGAGTTAGAAAAAACTCATTTAGCTAGTTTAGATTTAAGTATAGAGCAAATTGAAAAGCAAGCTGCACAAATAACAGGAATAAAACTATTATACAAAAAAGTAGGAAATATAGACAATAAAATATTACGTCAAGCTGCCGAAAATTTAACAAAAAAAGTAGAAGATTTGATAATGGTATATATTGCCGAGGGAATTGGTAAATTATCTATTACAGTTGCGGTGAGTAAAGCTATAACAGACAAATACAATGCAGATATAATTGCCAAAAAACTTTCTTTATTCTTAGGTGGCAGTGGCGGAGGTGGACAAGCAAGCCTTGCTCAAGCCGGTGGAAATGATATAGGTAAGCTAACTAACATCCATGAAAAATTATACAGTTTATTGACAGTGTCGTAGTATACTAATTTAGGACGTCATTACGAGTGTGCTTTGTAGATGGATACCCGGTTGTCATTGTGAGCAACCGTAGTACTTGCGTGGCAATCTTGTCAAATATCCTGAGATTGCTTCGTCAATTACTTCGTAATTTCCTCGCAATGACAAGGTGGTATCCACGTAACAATGCCTATGCAGGGAGGCATTGTAATGACAAAATTTATGGTTGTTAATACGCTGCTTTCACAAAATAAAGACCGGAGGCGGGAGCAGTAGGACCGGCGGCTTTTCTATCTTTGGCTTCTAAAACATCTTTAATTTGTTCTGCCTGCCAAATATTTTTACCAACAAGTACTAAACTGCCGACAATATTACGTACCATATGATGCAAAAATGACGGGGCTGAAAGATATAATTTTATTTCTTCGTCTTCTTTAATAATATTAAGTTCAGTTAAAGTTTTAATCGGTGATTTTGATTGACATGAGCTAGCCCTAAATGAAGTAAAATCATGTTTGCCTAATAGATAGGCGGCAGCTTGTTGCATAGCCGAAACATCTAAAGGTGAACTAATCCACCATGCTCTATTTAAATCAATTACCGATGGATAAGGTCTATTAATAATTCTATATATATAATAACGAGAGGTAGCTGAAAACCTAGCATGAAAATTATTGGGGGCTAATTCACAATTCCATACTCCTACGGCATACGGTCTTGCAAAATAGTTGATAGCTGTAATAATTTTGTGAGGTTCTAAATATTTTGAAAGATCAAAATGTGCTACTTGACCTATAGCATGAACACCGGCATCTGTCCTTCCTGCCCCAAACAACATCACCTGTTCACTGGAAAATTTATAAATCGCTTCTTCTAATACCTGCTGTACCGACATTACTCCTGCTTGTCTTTGCCAACCTGCAAGATCCGTGCCTAAATATTCAATGGTAATTTTATATCGATACATAATAGCCCACTGTCATCCCGTGGCTTGACCACGGGATCTTGTATCATAGCCCGTGTCCTGAGATCCCAAATCACGGGATGACAGTATAAGTATTATCATGCTTCTAGTAAATCCGATGGATTACCGTCACCACGCTTTCCTCCGCTTCTAAAGCTATTAAGTTTTTTGGATCTAATAGGATGTTGTAACTTTCTTAAAGCTTTTGACTCGATTTGTCTTATACGTTCTCTAGTTACTTTAAATTGCTGCCCTACTTCTTCTAATGTATGGTCAGTATTCATACCTATACCGAAACGCATTCTAAGCACTCTTTCTTCACGAGGCGTAAGGGTTGCAAGTACTCTAGTGGTAACTTCTCGTAAATTTGACTGAATTGCCGCATCAATCGGTGCTACTGCATTCTTATCTTCGATAAAATCGCCTAATTGACCGCCGTCACTATCATCACCTACGGGATTCTCAAGACTTATAGGTTCTTTAGCTATTTTCATGACTTTACGCACTTTATCAAGCGGCATTGAAAGACGGTTAGCGATTTCCGTTGCTGTTGGTTCGTATCCGAGTTCATTAAGCATTTGTCTTGAAGTACGTAGTATCTTATTAATTGTTTCAATCATATGTACAGGAATACGTATAGTCCTTGCTTGATCGGCAATAGCTCTTGTTATAGCTTGTCTAATCCACCACGTAGCATAGGTAGAGAATTTATAACCACGGCGATATTCAAATTTATCCACCGCTTTCATAAGTCCTATATTACCTTCTTGAATTAAATCTAAAAACTGCAATCCTCTATTAGCGTATTTTTTAGCGATAGATATAACTAAACGTAAATTCGCTTCTATCATATCTTTTTTTGCTTGTAGTGTTTGTCTCTCGCTTTTTTGTATAGTATTCACTAGTTTTTTAAAATCATTAACTAAAAGACCGGTTTTAGATTCTATAACCGATAATTCAGCAATCATTTGATCTATATAATCCGATTCTTTAGTCATTAACTCTTTCCAAGCGACTTTTTTATTTTTCAGCATTTTTTCTTTCCATGCTGCATTGATAACCGATCCTATATATTCATCAAGGAAATTTTGGCGAGTTACTCCATATTTTTCAGCAAGTTTTAAAAAAGCTGTTTCTTTATTAATTAAATCACGATTTATTCCATACATCTTACCTAAAATTTCTTCCGTTCTTTTAGAATTAAAATGTATTTCCGAAACTTCATTTATTAATAATTCCAAATTATTATATTTTTTGCTATTTTGTAAAACCTTCGGCTCAAAAGATTTCTCATAACATTTTTTAGCTTCAATGAGTAGCTCTTCACAGATAAAAGAAATCTTTTTCATACGCTCTATAATATTAGGTAATATCTGCGTTTCTACTCTAGACATAGATAAGTGATTATCCTCATGTTCTTCTCCTTCGGTCTCACTACTATGTTCTTCATCATTTTCGGGTGTTTCGTCATGTAACATGTTAGCTTCTAAATCTATCAGATCACGTAGTAACATTTTTTCATTAACTAAATCTTCATACCATACTATAAAACAACGCATAGCAATAGGACTTCTGCATAAGGAAGCAGTCATTGTTTTATGTCCTTCCTCAATCCTTTTTGCTATTTCTACTTCATTTTCACGAGTTAAAAGATCGACTCCCCCCATATCCTTAAGATATAATCTTACAGGATCATCAGTAGTACCTATATTTTCTTCTTCTACCTCATCCTCAGGTTCATTATCAACATTGGTAGATAGCTTAAATTCTTCATCCATTCCGATATCAAGCTTAATTTCATCATCTTCATTAGATTCTAAAATATCTACTCCTGCATCAGAAAATTTTAATATAGCTTCCTCTAATTGTCTTATTGAAGGATTTTTATTAAGAGGAAGAGCGTTGTTTATATCATCATAAGTGACCGGTATCTTTTTAGATTTAGCTTTTTTAAGTAAACTATCTATTTTATCTAGATCATTGTCTATATTGCTATTGCTCATTAAATACCTATATGCTTTTTTCTTTTAAAAGAAGTTTGAAATAATTAAGTTATCGTGTGATTAATAAAAGATTCGTTTAAAACTTGCAGTTCATTTGCAATCTTCAGAATTTCTTTTTTATATAGTAAAACTTTTTCAAAGTCGTGATTGTCAGTACTGTTTATGGTAATAGAGTATTCTTGTTGTAAATTTATTAGATAATATTTCTTATGTAGCCACTGCCATAATAAATCCAGTCTGATATTATTTTTATTAAATGAGATATCTAAAAACAAATTATCCGTTTTTGATAATAATAAAAAAATATCAAAAAAGCTAGTTTTTTCCACAATTGCAGTAATTTCACTTGCTTCTACGTTATTATCTATAATCTCGTTTAAATACCAATTACGGAATTCTTCAAGCGATTTATTATTAAAATTTAAATTTAAGATGAAATCTCTAATATCTTTTTCTTCAAGTATTATAGGAAATTTAACCAACAAAGCACAAAAAGCGTGTTCTAGTATTTCAAGCTCCGAATAGCTGTGACTTGAAATTATAGGAGCTAAATTTGAGTTTTTAGTTGTAGCTTTCTTCTGCGTTGTAACTAAATTTTGCCATATTTGATCTTTAAAAAACCTGTAATAACTTGCTTTTAAATAACTATCCGATATTTTGCTGCAATAATTTGTTAAATTTTTTTCTAAATTAGCTTTTTCTTCCGCAGTTTTAAAACTCTTGCCGTTATACTCAATATGCCAAATCATTTCTGATAAGCTTATTCTTTTATCTATAAGCTTTGCAAAAAAATCAGCACCGTTTTTATTTACTGCATCGTCGGGATCAAATCCGCTTGGTAACCTAATAAAAGAAATTTTCTTTTCACTATTAATAAGCGGTAATGCTAAGTTAATAGTTCTTATGCTAGCTTTTATGCCTGCATTATCTCCGTCAAGACATAATATAATTTCATCGCCAGCACGCCATAATTTATGTAAGTGATTCTCGGTAATGCTAGTACCGAGACTCGCAACTGTTTCACTAAAACCTGCTTGATGTAGTGCTATAACATCAAAATAACCTTCTACTAAAATCGAATGATTTTTTTTATAGCTACTGCTTATCGCTTTATGCTCACCGTATAGAGTTTCACTTTTTTGAAATACTGTAGTTTCAGGTGAATTTAAGTATTTAGGCAGCCCCTCCCCTAGTACTCTACCACCAAAGCCTACAATTTTATTGTAAATATTTCTAATTGGAATAGTAATACGGTTAGAAAATAAATTATATATTTCACCGTTCTCTCGCTTGCCGATTAGCCCTGCTTTACCAAGCTTTATAATATCTATATTTTTATCGTGAAAAAATTTTTCAAATTTATTATTCTTCGGGGCAAAGCCTATTGAAAACTCTTTTACTGTTTCTTCGGTAATACCCCTTTCGTGTAGATAATATAATATTTCAGGTGTTAATTGTGTCCTGAAAAACTTATTGGCGAGTTCTAAAATATTTAGAATTTCATCGGATTCTTCATAAAATTCTTTCTGTTTTGCAGTTAATTTCGGTATCTCTATACCGTAATCGATTGCAAGCTTTATAGCAGACTCATTATAAGATAAACCGCTAATATTAGAAGTAAATTTTATAACATCACCGGCTGCTTTACAACCAAAACAATAGAAAAATCTCTTACTATTACTAACCGTAAAAGATGGGGTCTTTTCTTGATGGAATGGACATAAACCTACATAGTTACCGGATTTTCTAGTTAAAGCTACTTTTTGCCGCACTACATCCGATATGTTAATACGGTTTCTTAAGAACTCATAAAATTCCGGTGCAACTCTCATTATATTACAATATGTAGGAAAGAATAGCTGTAGAAAGACAATAAGAAAGCGGTATAGACAAATTATCGTTAATTCTTAAATCTTTTGAATAAAATTCAGCTACTGTAGCCCCTATGCAGCTTATAATAATAATAATAAAACTTGTATTATATCCTAAATAGAAATACACTAATATACTTATAAAAATTGCAGAAGCTAAAAAGGTAATAGAACCGGCTATAGATTTACCGTTACCTAAGCTATTTCCTATTTTAACGCCGACAAGAGCCGCTAAACAATCTGAAATAATTAAAATCAACCACGAACAAATCACTAAATTTTTAGGGAAAAGAAGAGCAGTTAAGAAAAAACCGAGCATCATAAAGCTAACGCCGCTTAAAGCAAAAGAACCGTTATTTTCTTCAAGCCTTATAACTTTTGAAAAAAATCTAGTTACAAATTCGCTAATTTTTGCATTATTATGACGTGATACATCTAAATATAATGTAATAGCCGTTATTATAAATAATAATAACGTAATAGCGGTTCTTGGAATAAATAAATAAAGCAGCGGAAATATTATAGCCGATAGGTGGAAAATTTTACGCTTTTTCTCAAAGTCCAAATCTTTAATTTCCATAAGATTACTAATTTGTTGCTATTGTTATATGAGAAATAATGCCAACATCATTGCGAGCAGTATTCGATGTCATTCCTACGAAAGCAGGAATCCAGTAATCTTTTGTCATACCGCGACTTGATCGCGGTATCCAGTCTCTGTTAGTTTTTTCTGGATTCCTGCTTTCGCAGGAATGACATAACAGAATCCGCTTAGACAAGGACCACTTGCAATGACGATATTTAGGCAATGCCAAATAATTAAAAAGGCTTATTTGACAAATTTCACTATTACAAATATACTTGCTGAAATCTATATTATTGAAAATAGTATACTAAACTTACTAAATCTATACAATATAATTATGAATACAAAATTTCCTATCACCGCTAAAGGTTTTGAAAAATTAGAACACGAGCTTAAACATTTAAAACATGTAGAACGTAAAAAAATTAGTGCAGATATAGCCGAAGCACGAGAACACGGCGATTTATCCGAGAATGCGGAATATGAAGCGGCACGTGAGAAACAAGCATTTATAGAAGGGCGTATTAAAGAGCTTGAAGATATGACAGCAAGAGCGGAAATTATTGATATTGGTAAATTATCGGGAGATAACATAAAATTCGGGGCTACGGTTACTTTGATCGACAACGATACTGAAGAAGAAGTAACATATATCATTGTAGGAGAATATGAAGCCGATATAACTAGAAAAAGAGTTTCAATCGCTTCTCCTATAGCAAAAGCTTTGATTGGAAAATCGGTAGGTGATTTTGTAGAAGTTACAACACCGAAAGGATCTAAATCATACGAAGTAGTTACCGTTGAATATAAAGAACTAGAACTTTAATTTGATTTTTTTGTCACTATAAACGTTAACCGTATGGCTTGTTATGTCATTCCCGCCTACGCGGGAACGATATCGAGTAGGTTCTTCGATCCATGCAAAAATCCCTGCTCCTTGCAATGACGATTTGGGTATCAACAACGCAGGTATGACATTATTAATTACTTCTTCTTAAACATCTCGAGCATTCTTTTTGTTACTATAAATCCGCCGAAGATATTTATAGAAGCAAGCAGCGTTGCAAAATACCCTAGTAGACCGGGAAACCCAAAAGCAGAGCTACTTGCAGCAATCATAGAACTAAGAACTATAATACCTGAAATAGCGTTAGTAATAGACATAAGCGGAGTATGGAGTGCAGGCGTTACTTTCCACACAACATAATAGCCCACAAAAGAAGCTAATACAAAAATAGTTATAGCAAATACTAGCGGATCTATAGTACTTGTGTTTGTTTGCCAACTAGTATCTATTACCAAATCTTTTAATTTATCTGATAATTCTTGGGTATTATGGGCAATCTCAGCAGCCTGTTTAGCCATCGTCGGTAATTGATTCATATATTTAATTTCTCACTCACAATTTTTCCGTCTTTAGTAATCAACATCTCACGTACTAACGCATCATCCATATTAAACTTACCGTCTTGCAATGCATAGGTTAGAAAATTATACAAATTCTTAGCATATAATTTTGAGCTGTCGGTAGCAATTTTAGTAGCAAGGTTTGATAAACCTATTATTGTAACTCCGTGCTTAGTAACGATCTCATCCGGTTCTGAACCTTCCACGTTCCCGCCTGTACTAGTCGCTATATCAACAATCACTGAGCCGCGCTGCATAGATTCTAGCATTTTTTCCGTAACAAGCAGAGGTGCTTTTTTTCCCGGAATTTGTGCAGTAGTAATAACTATATCATATCCTTTAATAATTTTTGCTAAAAACTCTTCTTGTTTAGCTTTATAATCTTCCGAACTCTCGTGAGCATAGCCTGATTTATCTTGTAAATCCTCCTGTAATTCCGGTGAAACAAACTTAGCTCCTAAGCTTTCTACCTGCTCTTTGGTAGCAGCTCTTACATCATATCCTGCAACAATGCTACCAAGCCTTTTTGCCGTTGCAATAGCTTGAAGACCGGCAACACCGATACCAAGCACTAAAGTTTTACACGGTGAAATCGTCCCTGCTGCCGTCATCATCATAGGAAAAGCCCTTGTGTAATGATAGCTTGCTTCAATTACCGCTCTATAGCCTACTAAGTTACTTTGAGAAGATAAAGCGTCCATATTTTGAGCTTTAGTAATTCTCGGCACAAACTCCATAGCAAAAGTCGTAAGGTTTTTTTTAGCTGCCGCTTTTATATATTCATGATTTAAATAAGGCGATAATAATCCTACAATAATTGCTCCTTTTTTTGCAAATTCAAGCTCACTATATTTATCTGTAACGGATGAAGGTTGCACCTTTAATATAATATCAGCATCAGAAATAATTTCGAGTGGTACCGAAGATATTTTAGCACCTAGAGCAACATATTCTTCATCAAGAAAACCGGCATGAAGCCCTATATCTTTTTCTACCATAACCGTATAACCTTTTTTGACTAGCAATCCTGCTACTTCAGGCGTTATAACGGCTCGTGTTTCATGCTTGGCTTTTTCTTTTAAAGCAACGATTTTCATAAATACTAATTATATTTTGCATTAACTGAATACATAAGGTATTTTAAACATAATTTAAAATATAAAACAACGAAAATGAAAAAAATATTTTTTCTAATCATTATTTATCTTTTTGTGAATTCAAGCTTAGCATTTGGGGCAGATGATAAAACAGCTATTTCGGAGCTAAAAACTTATCTACGTACGATAAAATCGGTTGCGATAGATTTTACTCAAGAAGATTCGTACGGTAAAATAGTTAAAGGAAAATTACTGATCCATAAACCTTATAATTTTAGATGTAATTATTATCCTCCTTTCCCTTTAGTTATAATAGGTACTAAAAATTTCGTATCGATGTATGATTATGATATGGAGCAAGTAAGCCGTATTAATAGAAGCGAAAATACATTTAATTTTTTATTAGAAGATAATGAGCATTTTGACAAGGATTTTGTTTTTGAATCAGTAATTAACGAAAGAAATATTTCTAAAATTACTATCTATCATACTCTAACGGAAAAACGTAGCGAAATTACTTTTAATAAAGCTACTCAAAAAATTGAAGCATTAAAAATATTTGAAGATAATAATATAGTCACTATTACTTTTGATAAAATAGCTAAAGTACAAAAATTTTCCGATGATTTGTTTAAAGTAAAAAACCCTGAAATATTCGGTCCTCCTAAAAGATTAACAAAATCGGAAATAGAAAAAAAATATATTGTTTCTTGAAAATAAACAGGTTATGTTAATTATGCTAGTAGTGGGCATTGTACCTGTTTAGTCGGTCAGGTCTGAAAGGAAGCAGCCAGAGTGGGATTTGATGGGTCATTACTAGCATTATTCTAATTTTTGTCATTTCTACAGCAAGGCGGTTCGTTTTATGTCATTCCCGCGAAAGCAGGAATTCAATAAAACATATACAAAATAATTTTTTATATGTTTATTTTACAAAATACGTATTTTGTAGCAATATCAAGGTTATTTTCTCTAGATTCCCGCTTTCGCGGGAATGACATAGAGAACCATGCAATAAAGCCAGTTTTCTGCTAAAATGATATAAAAAGTCTTATAACTATCGTGCTAGATATAAATTCATCAAATCAATATATTCCTTTTGCAAGGAAATATCGCCCTAGTAACTTTGCCGAGCTTCAGGGGCAAGAGGTATTAGTCAAAGTTTTAAGCTATACTATTTTAAACGATAGGCTCGCCGGAGGCTATCTTTTAACAGGTATTAGAGGAGTCGGTAAAACTACTTCCGCCCGAATTATTGCTAAATCCGTCAACTGTTCTGCTTTAATTACCGAAAATACGACTATTAAAACATGCGAGGAATGTACGAATTGCATCAGCTTTAATAATCATAATCACCCTGATATAATCGAAATTGATGCGGCAAGTAAAACTAGCATAGATGACATACGTAGAATTATAGAATCCGCCGAGTATAAGCCCCTACAAGGTAAGCATAAAATCTTCATTATTGATGAGGTGCATATGCTCTCTAAAGGGGCATTTAATGCACTTCTTAAGACACTGGAAGAACCACCACCTCATATAATATTTATCTTTGCAACAACGGAAGTACAAAAGATACCTGCAACTATTATCTCAAGATGTCAACGTTATGATTTAAGGCGGTTGAGTTTTGAAGAGATTTTTAAGCTACTTGAATATATAACTAAGCAAGAAAATTTAAAAACCGATATAGAAGCACTAAGAATTATAGCTTACAAATCGGAAGGGTCGGCACGTGATGCAGTCTCTATTTTAGATCAAGCAGCTAGTATGTCGGCGAAATCTGACAATATAATTAGTTCTCAAGTAATTAATCAAATGCTTGGGCTTGTCGATAGTTCGGTTATAATAGAATTTGTCGAATGTATTATCCACAGAGAGACGGAAAAAGCTATAAATTTAATAAATAAACTTTACGGTTCTTCGGTTAATCTTGAGATTTTTATAGAATCGGTATCAGATTTTATTGCTTATCTTAATAAAGTAAAAATGTTACCTAATTATAGTTTGCCTATATACGAATCATTTAATGATAGAACTAAAAACATATTAGATAACACCAGCTTGCCGCACTTATCAATCTTATGGCAAATATATAATAAGGGAGTAGGGGAAATAAAAATTTCCTATAACCAACTAACAGAAACGGAAATGTTAGTTATAAAATCTATATATTCGACATCGCTACCCTTGCTTACAGATTTTGACGGTAATAATCAAAATTTAAATCAATCAATTAATCCAGAAATAAAAAAAAAATTTGAAATTGTAGATTTTCTTGAATATTTATATAAAAATAATGAGATAGATATATATTATTTCCTGCTCAATCATACGGAACTTAAAAATCTCAGTAATAATAGATTAGAGTTCGTAAGTCTTGAAGTTACAAGCAAAATAAAAAGACAAATAGAAGATTTATTAGCTGCTTTTACTAATGAAAAGTTTGAGATAGTAATAATAAAAGAGCAGAACAAGCAAACCTTAAAGAATCAGTTAATTGGTAAGATTGAAGCAAGTAACGATTTTGGTTTAATTAAAAAACATTTCCCAAATATAACAATTTCAGATATTTTACTTAAAAGCTAAAAATATATAGGATAGAATTATGGTAAATTTTAATCAGTTTTTAAAGCAAGCCCAATCAATGCAAAAGAAAATGCAAGAAGCTCAAGAGCAAATGGCAAATGCAAGATATACCGGTAAAGCCGGCGGCGGACTTGTTGAGGTTATTGCAACCGGTAAAGGCAACGTTGAAAAGATTTCAATTGATGAATCTTTATTAAAAGCAGAAGAAAAAGAAATGCTTGAGGATTTAATTAAAGTTGCCTTTAATGATGCTCAACAAAAATGTGATGAAGATTCTCAAAATTCTTTATCAGGAGCTTTAAACGGTATGAGCTTACCACCAGGCTTTAAAATGCCGTTTTAACACGGCTCTTTTATGTCATTCTTGCAAAGATCGTGTTGAGTGGACACAAGTCGTCATTGCATGCGAACGTTAGTGAGCGTGGCAATCTCAGGAATTCTTCCCAAGATTACTTCGTCAATTTACTATTGTAAATTTCTTCGCAATGACGGAAAAACTGCTCCACGCAACAACGTCTTTAGTCGCTTAGCTCATGACGATTTGGTATCCATATTTATTCACAAAATATCATCATAATAAGATGTATTATCCCCAACATCTCGTTAAGCTCTGTTTGCGCTATCTCAGGCAAAACTTTAAGTTTCTCTTTTAATATTTGATATTCTTCATTATATATTTCTTTATATTTCAATAGCGTTTTATCCCTATTTTATACCTAAGAGACGGGATAATCATATCGTTTAGTTTATCTAATTTTTGCTCTAATTTTTCTTTTTGCTCTTCTGTTAGCTCTTTTTTACCGGTTTCTAAAAAACTTTTCAAATTACGAGCATCTTGTAGATAAAGTTTAACAACATCAATATTATAATTAGTATCCAAAAGTTTTATTGATGCTTTCCAAGCTATAAATTCTATTAATTTTTCAAATGAAAATTTCTACTAAATTTTCCGTTTCTACATTCTTCTACCAATTTATGAAAATTATCTTCACAATTTACGTCATCAGGATTAGCCTCTGTCTTCAGTAGTATTTTAACTATATTTTCTTTACTTAGAATAGACGCTATATGCAGAGGTGTATCATCGTGTTCATTTAGTGGTATTGCTGCAAACTCATTAGAAACAGCCATCTTATTATTGACAAGTTCTTTGATCTTCTTAATGTCTTAATTGTAAATAGTATTAAACAAATTGATTTCGTCATATTTATATTGATACACAAAACCCCTTTTATTTAAAAAAGGCATGTTGGCACTTTTTGATATAAAGGCCAAGAAATAATTAACAATTTAACTATTTCTTAATAACAAGGAAATTTGTAAAAAATAGACATCTTTCCAAAGCAGTTTATAGAAAGGAATTTAAAGGATACACGGAAGCACTTGCCGCTGCAGCATATATAGACATACGTGAAGATTAGGGATTAGGATCGACGTACAAATTGCCTTTAGAAGCAAGTTATGCAAGAAGTCTAATAATTCAAGATCAATAAATCCTTATCAATCCTGAAACCTTTGAAACGTTCAAGTAGCGACATACCAAGAAGCGAAATATCAAGGTCACCAAGACCTACATGTCCTTTGATGTTCTTAAATTCCGTACCGATTACTACACTATTTAAGGTTATAGGGGCGGCTTTGTTTTCGCCGTTAGCTGTTAGATAAGTTCTAGTATATTTTAATTTAGTTAAGTCAAAGCCTAATTTTTGAGCATCTTCTTTAGTTAAAGCTATATCACTTGTCCCTGTATCTACCATAAATTTTATTTTAACGTTATTTACAAAAGCATTGATATAAAAATGCCCGTCTCTGCTACGGGCTATAATAATTTCTCCAACTTCAGTAGACCATTTATATGATGGAATTAAAGCAGACATTACTCTATGATAAGCGTAGTTCAGCTCAAACCTAAAAGCATAACCGGTTATTATAACTAAGAAAATTACTGCCCACATTGCTAATTGCAAACAAAATCTGCGTATTTCATTTTGGCTAATAATACTGTAAATTATACTAAATAATATTAATAATGACGCACAAAAACTCCCTATATTTTGTGGTGCTTTAAAAAATTTTGGATAATGTTGATTGATATATTTGCATAATAAACCGGTTACAATTACGGTGCTGCAAATGATAAAAATAAGTTTTATGAGTTTTTTATTCATATAATATACTACAAGTAAATAAAGAATAGGTATACGAAGTTCTATCTGAGTATATAAATTTTAATCCATATAATCAAACCAAAGTCCCAGCTCATTTTTAAGTGGAAAACTACCTTCTTGGTTCACTAGAATAATAATTCCAAGTTCTTCTGACGGTATAAAGCCAATAAAAGAATTAATACCGTTAATTATATAGCCTGAGTGAAAAATTAAATCCTTATTTTGAGCATCCTCTTACTCTTTAAGAATACGCCATCCAAGAGCATAATATGACTCAATAATTTTTTGATCAATAGGCCAAATTGGTTGCCATTTAAATCCAAAAACATCTTTGTTTGATTCTACTATTTTATACATACGATCTTAAAGTACTTTTAGCAATAAGATTCGGTTTATAACCAAAACTAAGTGTGAATATTTCAATCATTCCATCTATCGATGCAAAAATACCGACAGATGCAGGTACCGTCTTTGGGTAATAAGGCAGAAACGGCAGCAATGTTATTACCTCCTGTCCGTCTATTATTGCTTTAGAATGCGGATAAGCAAGTTGTACATTCAGGCCCTAGCGGTAATATTTGTATATCTTGCGTTCTAAGCGTTGTACGCAAATTATCTATTGCAGCATTTAAACTTGATTTTTTACAATTTAAAGCTTCTTCAAGTAAACTAAAATATGTTACTATACTTATAGCATTGCCCGGGTTTACAACTAGCTTGTTGTTTTTTTAGCAACGTTAAAAGCTTTGAGCGATTCATTCCTTGCTCAATTTCAATATTTCCTGAGAATTGATAACCTGTTGTATTGCTTAAAATATTATTAAGACTAATAGCATTTTTAGGTATGGTAATTTGAATTTTTCGTCAAAATCTCAACTTATCTTGATCTACCATTAATGCAATTGCTGTTGCTGAAACAGCTTTTAAAACCGATGCTAAAGGAAATAAAGTTTTATCCATAAATAACTCCTCTATTACCTTTCTGATTTCCAAACATTGTTTTATAAATAACTTCACCTTTGTATAAAATTGCAATTGCTCCTCCTTGTAATTCGTCTTTTTGCAATTCAAGCTTTTTAGTTTTTGCGGTAATTCTACTCATGTCTGTACCAAAACTGTACGATGTGATAATAGTAACATTATACTAAAAAATAGGATAAGCTTTTTATTCATATGGCGATATTATTTATTGATTCTATGTCATTCCTGCGAAAGCAGGAATCCAGCTTTCTAAACAAATTACATACTAAATTTTTATATGATTTTTTTTATTTTTACCATTTTTTACTGGATTCCCGCTTTTACGGGAATGACAAAAGCTACTTTTACCGCTATTGCCTTTTCTTTATCTTTTAATCTAATAAGTAGCAAGCTCTAATAAATATTTGTCATCTAAAGCTTCAATAATTTGCTCATATAATTCAGCTGGAATTAGATAAGCAATCGGTTTATTATGATTTAATAAGGCAACAGGCTCACCACTTGCCTTATCCAATAATGCAGTAGGGCTTTTTTTAAATTCTGATATACTAACTGCTAGATTTGCATAAATATGTTCCATTATTGACTCCAAGTAAACGAAGAAAGTTATACGAAGATCAACTTGGACAAGAGCAAGGAGTCTGCAAGACTAGGAGCGGAGCGTATCCTTAATACGTGGCTACCTGCGAACTTATTTAGACGACGTAGCCAGTTTTTTAAGTTCATTGAGGATACCTATAATTAATACTAAATCTAAATACTAATTTATAGGCTATAATTTTATCTTTATCAAGAAAATCACCTTAAATCGCCGATATTCTCTAAAAACAACCTAGCTCGATGCGATGCCGGTTTATTAAAAAAATCCTCGGCAGGCTGATTTGCTAAAATCTGTCCTTGATCCATAAAAATAACACGATCCGCTATTAATTTTGCAAACTTCAAATGGTGCGTGACTACTACCATGCTCATTTGATCTTTTAATAAATTTATATTCTCTATAACATCTTTAATATTTTCAGGATCGAGTGCCGAAGTCGGTTCGTCGAATAACAAAATTTTCGGCTTCATCATTAAAGCCCTTGCTATTGCGGTACGTTGCTTTTGCCCTCCTGATAGGCTTGGCGGATATGAGTCAAATTTTTGCGTTAGCTTAAATTTTGCAAGCAATTCCTTTGCCATAGAAATTGCTTGTTCTTTTGGCAAATTTAAAACATTTACCGGCGTATAGATTAGGTTTTCTCCTACCGTTAAATGCGGGAATAGATTAAAATTTTGAAAAACCATACCAACTTTTAAAAGAAGCTTTCTTCTATCTTTAAGCAGTAGCTTCTTCCCGTCTACCAAAAAAGTACCGCTACTTGGTTCTTCTAAATTATTTAAAATTCTAAGCAGAGTAGTTTTACCGCTTCCCGAAGGACCGATTATTACAGTAGTTTCCTTAGTAGTAAAACTTAAATCAATATTCTTAATTGCGTAATTCTTGCCATAACGCTTACAAACTTTTTCTAAAATAATCATAAACTAGACCGTAAATTTATAACCGTCATAAAGCGGCTTAACGTTATTTGGAAGCATTTTCGTAATCTCATGATAATCTATCGTGTGTCTCATATTGGTTAATAATATCTGCTCAGGTTTATATTTTTCACGCCATTCTAAAACTTTATCAAGCCCTGCATGATTCGGATTTGATTTATAATCCATACAATCTAATATCCATATTTTTATATCTGTTAAAAATTTATCTGATTCAGGAGGAAAATCGATTAAATCGGGCGAATAAACGAAATCACCTATACGTAAGCCCAAGCTATCTATAGGACCGTGATGCTGTCTAAAAAATTGTATTTCGATAGTATTAATCTTAATTTTATCAAAAAAACTAACAGATTGAGTTGTGAACAGTCGCCCAAGCTTAAATAACTTATTGTTAAATAGATAATCAAATTTTGTATGGAGCTTTGCCGTACTATCGTGATCTGTATAGATTTCAAATGGCTTGCCTTGCATAAAAGTAAATACTCGTAAATCATCGATGCCGTTAACGTGATCGGAATGATAATGTGTTAATATAGCACAATCGAGCTTATTTATCTTTTCTCGTAATAGTTGATTTCTAATATCAAAACCGAAATCAACTAATATTTGACTATTTTCATCGTTAATATATATTGCTGATCTAGTCCTTTTATTGTACTTTGAAGGAGATGTGCAAGTACTACAATCGCACCCGATCACCGGTACGCCTATAGATGCTCCACACCCAAGTATTGTTACTTGTAACATAAATATTTAAAATAATGTTTGAAGTTTTTTATAATTTTTGCGGCTTAAATCAAGAAATATTCTTATGTTTGAATAAACTTACTAATATCGGCTTTATACCTTATTTTTTTAAAATAATTTCGTTTTGTTTTAATATCGCTAATTTCGCCTTAATATATATTTTATACTGTATATATTTTTATATTCAATTAAAGAAAACCAAAAATGATAAGAAGCAGCAAAATAAATTCTGGCACAATTATAATAAGTTAGTTGAAATCGGTATAATATACGGGGTATTCGGTTTAATTTTTACCGCTCTTAAATTTTCAGTTAATTTCCCTCGCCCTTATTGCAGTCTTCCTGTAGATAGTTTCATGACCATAATAAATACTGCAAACGAAAGATGCTTTTCAAGCTTTCCAAGCAGCCACGCAGCTCTTAGCGTGTTAGTAACGTATTTTGCTTGGAATTATATAAAATTACCATTAAAAATCTTAATGATTTGTGTTATTATGCTCGTGTCTTTATCTCGCATAAGCCTTGCTATGCATTACCCAAGTGATATAATCTACGGCATTATTATTGCATTTATAACAATACTGATAGGTAAGTTAATTTATCGCATCTTTGCAAATCATATAATAAGAAAGATCGGGGATTTTCTATTCATGAGGCAGTAATTAAGAAAAAACATATAAAAAACTTGTTTTTTAATCTTGAAAGTTTTTAATATGTGCGCTACAATGTAGCTACATTATTGAAAGAAGATTTTTATGTCTGCTGATTCTATTGTGCGAGCCCGTATTAATGAAGACGTGAAAGAAGAAGCAGCTTTAGTGCTTGCTGCTATGGGACTTACTTTATCTGATGCTGTTCGTATGCTGTTATTTCGTGTTGCTCGTGAAAAAGCATTGCCGTTTGATCCACTTATCCCAAATGATGAAACAATTAAAGCTATGAAAGCTGCAAGAAGCGGCAAATTAGTTCATGTTGGTAATATCAATAATTTGTTATCTGATTTAAATGAGAACGATTAAACGTACTGCACAGTTTAAACGTGGAATAAATTTGGATGATATTTTACTGAAAGCAGTTAGATACTTGGTTGCTGATATAACATGACCTATACATATGAGAGATCATGCCCTTATAGAGGTAATTGGAAAGATTTTAGAGATTGTCATATTAAACCGGATTTAGTATTAATTTATAGAAAACCCGATGCTGACACATTGAAGTTAATACGATTAGGTTCACACAGTGCACTTGGTTTTTAATTATTTTGAAATGAACCGGGAACGAGTTCCCCCAAAAACCATCTAACCATCCATAGTACTGGACAGTCTTTGAAAAGCGTTTGATGTCGCTCCTAGCTAAAAACGAGAATGACATCAAAAAACCAAACAAACATTATGCTACTATACCGAAAATACTTTATAAAAAATATCTTACCGCTGCTTATAGTCGTTACTTTTTCAGTGACTAGTATAGTATGGATAACGCAAATATTAAAACTCTTATATTTATTTGATAAAGGTATAAAAGTTATAGACTTCTTCAGTTTAATAGTTTTAGTACTTCCTACTTTATTATTTATTCTGTTACCGGTAATAACGGTTATTACCGTGATCTATATCTATAATAATTTAAAAGTCGAGCGACAATTAATTATATTACAAGCTTCAGGAGTTAATAATGTACAGCTAGCACTACCTGCTTTATATGTCGCATTAATAGTTATGCTACTTGCTTATTATATATCTTCTAACATCCTGCCGTTATCTCATATAAACTTAAAATCACGTTTAAACTTTATAAAGAATAATTATATCTCAAGTATGATTGAAGAGAAAACTTTTAATAAAGTAACGAAAGATATCACTGTTTTTATAGATAAAAAATCAGCAGGAAATATTATGAATGGCGTAATAATATTTGATAACCGCAACGCTGATAACCCATCAGTAATATTTGCGGGTTCAGGTACTCTTAATATATATGATAATAGCCCGATTTTTGAACTTAATAAAGGCTTAAGACAAGAATATGACGTAAACGGTAATTTAACTCAGTTAACTTTCGATTCTTTAATGATAAAACTGCAAAATGATAATCCTTTAGTATCGCAAAGAACTAAACATAATAAAGAAGCAAACGAATATTATATAAGCGAATTACTTGCCCCTCCTCATGATTTAGCTATTACTAAAAAAATTAAATTAATTGCTGAAGCACATCAAAGAATAATTTGGCCTTTATACAATTTTGTATTACCTTTTGTAGCACTTGCAGTTTTTTTGAGATATCCTTATAGCAAAAAAACAACTTTTATGCCGGTATTATTTTCTGCCTTAACAGTATTGCTAGTTACTTCAAGTCATTTTATATTACAAAATTTTGCTTCAAAAAATCTAGATTTTATTTTTGCTTGTTATTTCAATTTGGTTATTGCTTTAACGATCGGATTATATTTATTTGTACGTAAAAGAATATAAATTTATTAGACTACTTTATTCCAAGCTCCACGAGGATTTTGAGTAAAACAATCTATTTTGTTTTCCTGTCCGGTAAATTTATTTATTTTAATTGTTAATTCTTTTAAATCTTCCGGTAAATCGGTTATTATAATTATCCTTTTGAAAACTCTTATATACTCTTTTGCTTGTAAAATTTTTCCTATATCTGTAGGCGAAATAATAACAAGCACACTAGCATTATTAGGATTTTGTAACTCATCGGTAATATAAATCGGCTGTTTTTCAGGCTGCGGATCAAGTTTACTACCGTGAGGTATAAATTGCTTACGTGAATAAGTCCAAAGATTTTTATTGAGCATTTCTTGTTGATCTGCATCTGCAGTTAATATCACACTTTTAAGATCAGAGTGATAGCATTTTTCTATCAGAAGCAATATCGATTTTAGAAGCAATTCATCGCTTGTTTGATAAATACTAAATTGCTGCATAAAAATTTTATGTTATTTTTTATGAGAAAATTTAAGTGGTACGGATGAAGGGACTTGAACCCCCACGCCTCACGGCACAAGAACCTAAATCTTGCATGTCTACCAGTTCCATCACATCCGCGTATGGTAATGCCATTCCTGTAAAAAGGTGGCCTTGTTGCATGGATTCTATGTCATTCCTGCCTCTGCGGGAATGATATCAAAGTATTTCCATCAAAAAGTTATAATACACATCATATAATTTTTGTAAATCGCTAATTTTTGTGTATTCGTTTATTTTATGTGCCGTTTCGGATAATAAACCAAACTCTACTAACGGACAATAATTTTTGACGAATCTTGCATCCGACGTACCGCCACTTGTAGAGAATTCAGGCTTTATTTTAAGCGTATGCTCTACTACTTTAGCAAATTCTTTTATTTTATCGCTAGGGTTCTGAATAAAACTTTCAGCAGAACTACTATATTCTAACTTATAATCTACTTTATATTCTTTACAATGCTGTTTAATAATTTCTTCTACCTGTTTTGCTAAAGTTTCTGCACTATGTAAATTATTAAAACGTATATTGAAAGATGCTTCCGTACTTGCCGGAATTACGTTTGAAGTATTATTACTGACCTCGATATTCGTTACTTCAAGATTTGAACGTTGAAAAAATTCAGTACCTTCATCAAGTTTTATATTTGTTAACTCATTCAATATTATTATTAAGCAAGGCAATGGGTTATGTGCTTTATGAGGATAAGCTACATGCCCGCTTAAGCCTTCTATATTTAATTTAAAGTTAACACTTCCTCTTCTGCCAATCTTAATTGCATCGCCTATTTCTTTTTCACAAGTAGGTTCACCGACAATAGCAAAATTTATCTTATATCCTTGATCATAAATATATTGCAGCATTTCTTTAGTACCATGCTTTGCTTTTCCCTCTTCATCACTAGTAAGTAAGAAACTAATGGAACCTTTAAAATCGGTATTATTTTTTATAAAATCTAAGCTGGCAGCTAGAAAGCACGCTATAGCCCCTTTCATATCCACCGCACCTCTGCCATATATCTTACCGTCTTGCTGGCTAGCTTTAAATGGCCTCGCATTATGCCAAAGCTCATGATTGCCTGCCAGCACTACATCTACATGACCAACAAAGCAAATATTAGGCTCATTGCTACCGAAAACAGCATAAAGATTAGTGACTTGCTCACTTTTAGAATCACCGAATATTTTTATTTCGGTCTTAAAGCCGTGCTGTTTAAGCAAATCATTAATATACTCAATAGCCCCATCGCTCTTAGGAGTTACAGACTTAAAACCAATCAAATCTTTTAAGTAGTTAATGTACATCAATTATTGCCAAAGAGAATTTAATGTGGTTTTTAGTTTGTTTTCAAATTGTTTTATATAGTTTTTAAGGTTGTCAATCTTACTTTGATTATTATCAAGCTCTGTTACCATTTTTTGCTGTTCTTCAAGAGGCGGGATAGGAATTTGTAAATCCTCTAAATCTTTCAAATAAACTTGAGGTTGACCTGATCCAGCTTGCTTTTGGTATATTATATTTTGCTGAGATTTTAAAATATAATATAGATATTTAGTTAACAATAGTTTTTCATTAATTGAATAGATTACGTTACAATCTGAAGCCCACATTGGTGAATTATGATACCAAATATATCCAGCATATGCTCCCAATGAAGAAATAGTGATTATGTTACCGTTAAAATTATATTGATTATGTGAATAAGGACTAACCCGACCAACTGCTATTACTGGAATATCCCCCTTAATTGCAGTATTAATGTTAATCATTTTACCTTTTTTACATACTATTAATGTTGTATACTCCTTATGCTCAAGAGATAAAATATTACTTTTTAATTTATTGATAATGATATAGCCAAATTTAACAATTTCCCATTGTTTATTTATTTCAAAATAAGGATGCCAATTATCTATTATCTGTTTTGCCCCCTCTATTATCTTTTGATAGCTATTCAATTCTTCAATAATTTTCTGTTGTTTTTCTAGAGACAGAAGAAAAATATAAATTGAGTTTATATGTTCTCTATTTAAACCAGGCTGAGCACCTTTATTATAAGCTAAGTTCTTATTAATTTGACTTTGAATTATATCACTATTTAAACAATAAAATAAATAAGATTGATGCATAATATTCGGTTTCCCTCTAAAAATATAAACATGTTCATTAACCATTACTTCTATTTGCGGTAAAATTTTATCATCTACAAAGCACACTTTACCCGTTAATGCTCCATCTTTACACATTAAAATATCATTGTTTTTCACCAATCCTTTTTTAGCTATTTGATAAAAATCGAGATCTATAAAAGGAATTTTAGATAAATTTAATTTTCCATCCTCGCCTGTTTAAATAATTTATACCGACAATTTTTCTTTTTTTATTGTCTAGATGTAACGCCGATATTTTAACCTCATAAAACCAATATTCTTTTTGATTATTCGGTTTATGTGCATCGATAAAATAAAGTATTGACGTTTTTACTCCTGTATAAGGTAAAAAAGTACCTTGCGGTAGAGAGATAACGAGTTGCAGCTTTGCTTTTGATAGTAAAAATTGACGAACAGCAGCGGTGTCTTTTCTGAATAAGAACCCTTCAGGTACTACCAATGCCATTCTACCACCCTCTTTTAAATTTTGTAGGCAATGCAAAACACAAGCAGCATCACCGTTATTTTTTGCAATGCTGTTATAAAAAGAGAAGTTATATGATTTTCTGTTATAGTTTTGCCGTTTTTGCTAGTTTTTTTAGTGATAGTTTGAAAAAATGGCAATTAGCAACAATTACATCAAACTTTAACTGCTGATCAGTTAAGGGTTTAACATCATTAGGGTTCTCAAGACTATTTATTTGCTGAATTCCGCTATGTCCATCACCATGCAAAATCATATTCATCTTAACAATTCTAGCGGTTTTGGTTAACTCTCGCCCATATAATATATTAAATCTTAATTTTTCTACATCGGTATTAATTATATTATTTTCTTTGATATAATTAAAAGCTTCAGTTAAGAATCCACCTGTACCGAAAAAGGATCATAAATTGTTTCTTTAAATTTAGGATCAACCAAATTAATAATGGTTTTAACTATATTTCTCAGTGTAAAATATTCGCCTAAATCATTTTTCCGTTGATGTAATTTTTTCTAAGAAATATTCCATCGCCTTTTATATCTTCATATAAGATATAATCCGGTCTTTTTCCGTTTAATCTTGTCTGTTCTATTTTTGATTTTGGTTTTTGGAAATAAACATTCTTTTTAGTATCATTATCTATATGCCATACCTTATTTACAAGGTTATTGCTGATAATACATTCAATCCATTCGGTTTGCTGTTCTTCTAACATAAGAATTGCTTAGATATTTTTTTTGTAATTAATAATTTATATCTTCTTACACTTATTATACAAGCTTATAAAAGTACAAAAAACAACTTTTTATCTCACTAAAAAATAAATTATTGCTATGGATTTATATAGATTTTTGACTTTCTTAATGAATTTAAATAACTTATTATTATGAGCTTGTTATAACTAATATTAAAATCATGAGTATAAATAACCAGTTAAGAGAATTAATTAAATCAGGTACTTTTGCCGGTATATTATTAATTATTGCTTTTACCTTAGCAATAATTGTCAGCAATAACATTTTCCTAACAAAATATTATTCTTCTTTTATTTACAGTAAATTTTCTTTAACAATAGGAAATGTAAGTTTACAAACAACTTTTATAGAGTTAGTTAATGACGGTCTCATGACTTTCTTCTTTTTATTAATAGGTTTAGAGATGACATTTCACCTAGTAGAAGGTGAACATAAAAATAAAAAAACTAATATTACCTGCAGCGGCAGCCCTTGGAGGTGTGGTAATTCCTGTCTTAATATACATGTTTTTTAATTACGATAAACCGGGATTAATAAAAGGATGGGCTATTCCTATCGCAACTGATACTGCTTTTGTCCTTGGTATTTTATCTTTTTTCAGCCGACATATATCTTTAGAATTACGAGCTTTTATTATAGGTTTCTCATTAATTGACGATGCTTTTACGTTAATTATACTAGCTTTGTTTTATACTAAAACAATCAATACTCCGGCATTATTAATTTCCTCTATAATTATATTCATCTTGTTTATATTGAATTATCGACAAGTTAAACAATTATTTTATTATATAATTGTAGGTTTATTATTATGGATTAGTATGGTGGAGTCAGGTATTCACGATACTTTATGCAGAGCCATTATAGCACTTTTTATACCTGTTAATATAAAAGGAGAATTTAATACTTCTTTTAAAAAACTTGAAAACTTAACTCGTCCTTTTGTAAATTACTTTATTTTACCACTTTTTGTATTTATGAATTCCGGTATCCTTTTAGAAAATTTTGCATTTAAAGGCATTTGTTCCAACTCAATACTTGCTTTAATTTATGGGATAATATTTGGTTTATTTGTAGGTAAGCAATTAGGTATTATGCTATTTTCATATCCATTTGTAAAATTAAACTCTGTAATTTACCAAGTGATACTTCATGGTTAAAATTTTATTCTATAGCTATACTTGGAGGGATTGGATTTAAAGTTTATTTATAGGTAGTATTACGTTTGAGAGCAGCTGCCCTTCAAACTCTATAAGAGCTGCAGTAATAATAGGCTCTTTAATTTCTGCATTATTTAGCGTAGCCGTTCTAAAATATTGTACTGGAAAAGAGTAAAGAAGCAAATTAAACGAGTATACTCATTAAATAACGATGATAGGATTTTAATAACACATCATATTTTTGTTTGGAAAAAACAGGAGATGGTACTATATAGATATTATTAGAAGAAGAAATCGCTTTTTCAAGCTTATTTAGCATAAAAGGCATATTATAATTATGCTCTACTAAAATTATTGAAGTAAGATTGTAAGTTACAATAAAATCAACCGCTTTCTTAATATTATCTTCTTCAGACATTATTTTATTCGGAGCAAATATTACCTGCTGTTCTATAACATTACGTTCCTTTAACAAATTTTTTAATTGCTCTGTAGATTCTATACCAGTAATAAATAATATAGGTGCATAGCCTGCCTTAAGCCAAGCAATACCGGTTTCAATTTTATGTCCTCCTCCTGCAAACACTATTATTGCATTAGTGGTATTACTATTAAGCTTATAAGAATTTATTAAATATAAATAATAACCAAAACCACCGACCCAAAGAGCAAAAATTGTGAGTAAAAATTTTCTGATCATTTAAATATTTTATTAAATTCAGTTTGAATAATTTTATCAAATTCAGACATTTCAACATGAATCCCTAACTGATTTAAAGATGTTACTAAAGAATTTTCAAGTCCACAAGGAATAATCCCACTAAACTTACTTAAATCTGTTGAAATATTTATAGCTACACCGTGATATGTAACCCATTTTCTTACTCTAACACCTATTGCAGCAATTTTAGCAAATTCATCTTTCCTTACTTTTACCCAAATTCCTATTTTATCTTTAATAATATATGCTTTAATTCCAAAATAATTTAAGCTATTTATAATCCATTCTTCAAGCATTTTTATATATAGCTTTAAATCTTTGTGTCGATTTGGTGAAGCTAAATTAAGAATTGGATAAATAACACGCTGACCCGGTCCATGAAAAGTAAATTTACCGCCACGTCCTGTGTAAATTACCGGAATATCACCGTAATTTAATAATTCTTCTTGTTTATAATTAGTACCAGCTGTATATACTGCCGAATGTTCAACTAAATAAATAATTTCCGGCTCATGATCACTAATTACTTTGTTAACGTAATCTTCCATTAATTTCAAAGTAACTTGATAATCCGCAAAATCCGGTATAGTTATAAATCTTATCATATTAATTCAGATTTATATTTCAATATTAATGCATCTAAAATTGCTATGGTTTCAGCATCCAAATCGCCAGAAAAATTACTAGGACGAAAATGCATTTGAAACGAAATTATAATATCTTTCATTTTAGAGTCTAAAATTTCGGTAACTTCAAGCTTATAACCGTATGTAATAAATTTTTGCTGAATTGCTGCAATATCGGTTATGTCGACTTGCGGCAATAGATCGTTAAACGCCTGTTCATCATACCAAGCTCCAATATCGTTATCATATAATAGTTTCCAAGGAAATAGCGGGCCAGGGTCCTGTTTTCTACCTGGAGCAATATCAGAATGCCCAACTACTCTAGTAGGTTTAATATCATATCTAGCAATAATCTGTTTACACAAACTTATAACACTATTAATTTGCCTTTCCGAATAGGGTAGCCAAACTATATCATTGTTTTTTGCATTTACTTCAAAAGCAGGATTTACGATTTCAATACCGATTGATGTATCATTAATACGCTCATGACCTTGCCAGTAACTTACTCCAGCATGCCATGCTCTATCACGCTCTTCTACTAATTGAAATATATGTTCAGGGTTTTCATTGTTTATTAAATAATGGCTACTTAACTTTTCACCGGTTAGAAAATCTAAAGACTGCTTAAAATCACACTGTGTATAATGTAGCACTAGGAATTTAATACGTTTATCAAATCCCACAGCTCTATAAGATGTTTTATCGATTACTATCATATATAAAAATTTTAAAGGATGTCACTATTGTATGTTTTTTTCTATATAATTCTTGTGAAAGCTTGCTTGCATGGATCGGTAAATCGTCATTGCGAGAAGAATTACACAGTAATTCGACGAAGCAATCTCAGGAAGTTTGTTATTATTTCATAAGATTGCCACGCAGCCTACGGCTGCTCACAATGACGATTTGGTATCTATATAAAGATAGTCCCAGTATGACAAGAAAAATTTTGATGGTGCCGGATATCGGATTTGAACTGATGACCTACCGCTTACAAGGCGGTTGCTCTACCACTGAGCTAATCCGGCATATTAATATGATTATAGAGAAGAGATATGTGTGTCATACCCGTGTCTTGACCACAATATCTAGAAAAATAACTTGTAACAGTCAAATTTACTAAATCCTGCACTCAAATAGCGGGATGACAGGGGCTGAATTGATCCACACAGTCAATGCCTGCTCGCAATGACGAAAATACACTATAAACTAAGCTTCTTTAGCTTCCTTTTTACTTAATCTAGCTTTGCGGTTTTTTGCTTTCACTTCCATTTCCTTTTTAACTTTCTTAGGAAGAGTAACACCCGCTTGCTCAATAAATTTTGCGACTCGCTCAGTTGGTTTAGCACCGGTGCCAAGCCAATATTCTATACGATCTTTTTTTAAAACAACACGCTCACTATTATCTGAAGCAAGCATTGGATCATAAGTTCCAACTTTTTCTAAAAAGTCACCGTCACGAGGTGCTGTTGCGTTAGCTACCACTACACGGTAAAAAGGACGCTTTTTAGCACCGCCTCTAGCTAAACGAATTTTTACTGCCATATATTACTTACAATTATTTTATTTTTTCTTCTTTAAAAAGAACATGTTTTCTAACTACTTTATCATACTTACGAAAAGAAAGCTTCTCGGTTTGGGTCTTCGGATTACGTTTCTTTACCCAAAAAACACCTGTGCCGGCAGTACTTACTAGCCTTACCAAAACATTTTTATTTTTCTTTGCCATTAGCTGACACCTTAAATCAAGATATTATTATTCTAAGAAAAGCAGAATAAAACGAAATTGAAAAATAGTCAAGTAAAAACTAGGCATTGCAAAATAAAGAGAGATACGTCATTGCGAACGAGTTACCGTCCAAATAAGCGTTCGATATCCTTAAGCTTCAACTCAATATAAGTAGGTCTGCCGTGATTACATTGACCTGAAAGCAGCGTATTTTCCATTTGACGCAGTAAGGAATTCATTTCATCTGCCGATAATTTTCGTCCTGCTCTAATAGAGTAATGACAGGCATAAGTTTCCGTTACATGCTCGATTAACTCTGTCAAAGCTATATTCTTGCCAAAATCCGATAAATGATCGGCGAGATCCTGAATTAACTTTTGTACGTTTACATCTCCAAGGATATTTGGAATTTCAGTTACTATAATAGATTTTTCGCCGAATTTTTCTAGAGTTAAACCGAGTTTATATAGTTTTTCTCTATGGTCATATAAACAATCTGCTTTTTTTTCATTTGGCAGTTCTACTATCTCAGGGATAAGCAAACGCTGTTTGATTAACTCTTCCGTTTTAAGGTAATCTTTTATTTTTTCATACCCTAAACGTTCGTGTGCTGCATGCTGGTCGGTAATCACTATACTATCTTCGGTTTGTGAAATAATATAAGTCGTATGAAGTTGTGCTTTAGCTGCCCCAAGTTTATATTGTTTACGGGTTTGCTGTTCATGTTCTATACGGTTTTCTACTTCTTGTTCTATTTTAGCATGTGATAATGTATCGATTAATTTTTGACAAACATGATTTTGAGGAACTGCATTAAGTGTAGAATGAGTAGTAGGTCTATAATCTGCCGATTTACTATTAACATTTATAACTTTACTTACTGGCGATTGTTTGTTAACTAAAGGATTTTTAAATAACTCAAGAGCATCAGAGGCGATAGTAGTAGAAGTAACATGGCTTTTATTTGTTAAAGCATTTTTAATTGCTTCTATTAATAAGTTTCGCACATAATTCGGGTCATGAAACCTAACCTCTGCTTTTGCCGGATGTACGTTAACGTCAACAAGTTGCGGATCGATTTGTAAGAATATAGCACATAGCGGATAACGATCACGAGCTAAATAATCTTGATATGCTACCCTTAAAGCTACCTGTAATAATTTATCTTTTACTGGTCTATTATTAATAAATAAAAACTGATCTTCACTTGAAGCTCTATTATATGTCGAGCTACTAGTATAGCCGCAAATAGAGAAATCAGGTGTTTTGAAGTCTATATAAGCGGCGTTTTTTATAAAATCATCACCTATTACATCAATTATACGCTGTTTTAGGTTAGTTTCAGCATCTTTATTTTGTCCCTTTAGTTTTAATAAATTCTTGCCGTCATGTGTTAAACTAAAAGAAATTTCAGGATGTGCTAGAGCGATTTTCTTAACCACATCTACAGTTGCTGCAAGCTCTGTTTTATCGGCTCTAAGAAATTTTAAACGTGCAGGTGTTGCGAAAAATAAATCACGTATCTCTATTTTAGTACCTTCATTATGAACAGAAATAGTAACTTGTTTTTCATTGCCGCCGATTAACTTAATCTGAAATGCTTTGTCGGCATCTCGTTTTTTAGAAGTAATTAGCATTTTGCTAATAGCAGCAATAGACGGCAGTGCTTCACCCCTAAAACCGAAAGTATTAATATTTAGAAAATCGCTTTCATCAAGCTTAGAAGTTGTATGACGTTCAACAGCAATTTCTAATTCCTTATCAGTCATACCAATACCGTCATCGGAAATAATGATTAGATTTTTACCGGCACGTTCTAAAATAATATCTATTTTAGTACTACTTGCATCAACAGCATTTTCAACTAATTCCTTTACTACCGATGCGGGCCTTTCTATAACCTCACCGGCAGCAATTCGGTTGATAGTACTTTCTGACAAAAATTTTATAGTCATTTTGTTACTAGTTTAAATTTCTTACTACAATATGGGCAGATAACTTCCTTTTTTTCTTTATCTATCTCTAAATAAACTTTCGGATGGTCATATGGAGGTTCTTTGCCCTGGCAAGATACAGATGCATCAACACTATTAACAATTTCCATAGATTTATACATTATTTCTTTAAGTGTAATCTAATATAAGTTACTTTTAAATAAAAGACAAATATTACTTGATTAAATATGTCATCCCGTGACTTGATCAGCTTTGTTGCATAATTCTAATTTTCTTGTCATTGTGAGGAAATTACGTAAGTAATTGACTAAGCAATCTAGTGCCAAAGTTCTGAGATTACCACGCAGCCTATGACTCTGCTCGCAATGACGATTTAGCTGGCTGGTACAAGCCACGGTATGACAGTGCATATTTTATAAGGCGATAAAAATGAAAGACAAAGTAGCAGTTATTACCGGTTCTACTAGCGGTATCGGGCTTGAGATAGCAAAACATTTTGCAAAAACGGTTTTGCAAAAGAAGATGAAGTAGCCACAATTTCAGCAGAATTGAAAGAACTTGGGACAAGGGCTGTATTTTATCAAGGAATAAATTTGGAAAAACCTGATGAAATTCATTCTATGTTTGAGAGGATAATAAAAGAATTCGGTAAAATAGACATATTAGTAAATAATGCAGGTATTCAGCATGTTGCTGCTATCGATGAATTTCCTAAAGATAAATGGGAGCAAGTTTTGCGTATAGATTTAATAGCATCTTTCTATACTACATACGCAATACAGATTATAAAAAAAACGGTTTCGGACGAATTGTTAATATCGCTTCCGCTTATGCATATGTCGCATCACCTTTCAAGCCGGCATATGTAGCAGTAAAGTACTGTATCCTTGGGCTTACCAAAACCGTTGCTTTAGAAGTGGCTGAGAATAATATTACAGTTAATGCTATCTGTCCCGGTTACGTCAACACACCATTAGTAAGGAATCAAATAGCAGATACTGCTAAAGCTAGACATATCAGTTAAGAATCAGCGTTAAGGGATGTAATCCTTAAATCTCAAGCTACGAAAAAATTTGTAGAAGCTGATGAAATAGCAAACTTAGTAATATTCTTATGTGACAAAAAAGCATCATCAATAACAGGTAGTGGACTCTTGATAGATGGTGGCTGGACGGCACAGTAGTTTTTAATTCTTAATATTTGTTAGTTATTGAGAAATAACTAACAATAAAAACTTCTTGCAAAAATTTAATTTACTCCTTTACACTTGAAATAAACCACAATTTATTCAAGGAGGAATTTATGCCAGAAAAAAAACATCCACATTTTCAAACTGAAGAAACTGAATTAAATAGAGTAAAAATGCCAAATTAATTCATTTTAAAGATGAACTGGGCAGCCCCATAGATGGGCAATTAGTTATAGGAGAAGTTGAAGAAGTAAAAGAAAAAGAATTTTCTAGACCCGTAGAAGTTGAGGTAAAGCGTAATTTGGGTAAGTTTAAAAAAGCTCTAGCCTATCTTGGAATTATTAAAAATACGAAAAAAGTAGTAAGCAAAGAAGAGAAAATTATAGGCACCTATGAATTAGGCAATTTTACTAATGATAAGAATTCTATAGAGAACTTTTTGAATAACCTAGATTTCCATGAAGAAAAACTTTACGCATATGATCTTAGTGGTACAAAAGTTGGAGAAGTAGGTGATTTTGGAAAAGTAGTATTAGATGAGAATATTAAGCTTGATGAAACTATTCTTCAAAAAAAATGGTAAATTCTTAGATTTAGAAGGTAAAGCTTTACAAAATCAGTTTATACAAAAAGGTAGCGGAAGTTTACCATTTAAGTATTGCTACAGACGTAAAATATTTTGATAAAGATTTGTGAAGTATTAAGACTTCAAAAGATGTTACGAATCTTAACACAAAGCCCGTAAAAAGTGCTCTTAAAGGTAGCAGAGAAGCTGCAAAAATAGGAAAAAAACTACGAAAACAACAAGAAGAACAGAAATTTGCAGGAATTAAAAAGCCAAAAGGAGCTAAACTTACAAAAGTAGGAATTCCGGTAGTTCCCACTAGAGGATAACTAGGTTATAAGTGCTTGACCATTATAACGTGTATATTATAATAGTTATGACCAAATTAATATGTACGTTATAATAGTCATAATTTATTATGACTATTATTTAGCCTTTTGCATGTCTAATATAGCTTGTATTTGAGCTTGTGTCTCAAAAGTCATTTGGCTCTAATTCTAATGCTTTGTTGTATTATTCAAGAGATAAATCGTATTTGCCTAATTTTTCCAAAGTAAGACCTTTATTAAGATGTACTTTATAATCATTGATATTTAATTTAAGTGCTGCATCAAAAGCTTTTAATGCTAAATTATATTTTTTAAGAATTCCTAAAACTATTCCTTTATTCACGTAAGCTCTAAAATCATCAGGATTAAACTGTATTGTTTTATTATACATTTTAATAGCTAAATCATATTCTTCTATATTAAAATATATATTTCCTTTATTAAAGTATATTACAAGCTCATTCGGTTCTAGCTCTAATGCTGTATCATACGATCTAATAGCTTCTTCATATTCCTGTAACGTATCTAAAGCTAAACCCTTATAGAAGCTTTAGCGTCATTAGGATTAAACTCATTTCCTTTATTTTATGCTTCAAGTGCTAGTTCGTATTTTTCAAGCTTTCTTAATATTTCTGCTTTATTGTTATAAGCATAAGGATGACTTGGATCTACTTCGATTGCCTTATTATAAGCTTCTAAAGCTAAATCGTATTTTCCCAACTGAATTAATACCGCTCCTTTATTAAGATAAGCCTGAAAATGATTAGGGTTTAGTGCAATTGCTTTGTTATAAGCTTCAAGGGCCAACTCATATTTTTCAGGAAATCTAAGTCCCAGTATTCTTAATCTAAATCCATATCCAATATATGCATCTGCATCATTCGGATTTTGTTTTATAGCTTTATCACATTTTGCTAATTCTTTTTCAAAATCATTTGCAACTGATTCAGGTTGTTTATTAAACAAGAACTTATAACCACAAAAACATATTACTATCACCACAAGAATTAAAATGCTGACAATTAAATATTTATACTACATATGTTAATTAATAATATATAAAAAATTAAATATTATAAATTACACTTTATAAATGATGTAACTTGTCTATAATAACTAATTAGTAATTAAGTTATTTAAAGCTCGATGAATAGGTCTAAGTTCATTTTTTTATCTGCTATTTCAGGTAATGTACTCGAATATTATGATTTTACGGTATATTCAGTTTTTTCGCTGATTATTGGACAAGTTTTTTTTCCAGGCGAATCAGAATTCATTAGAATTCTTCTAAGCCTTGGAGTATTTGCGGTTGGCTTTCTGACAAGACCGATAGGAGGCATATTATTCGGTTATATCGGTGATAGATACGGTAGACGTATCGCTTTAATAATCTCGATGCTAGGTATGACTATTCCGACCTTTATTATGGGTCTCATACCCTCATATGCAAGTATTGGAATTTATGCCCCTATAACTCTAGTTATAATGCGGCTTATTCAAGGTTTATGTATTAGCGGTGAAGGAACGGGAGCGGCTATTTTTATCCTTGAACATCGTCAAAATTTAAGACCGGGTTTTACGGCAGGTTTAGTACATGGTTCAAATATCGCCGGTACCTTAATTGCAACATTTATCGGTATTATAATAGAACGTTATTTCTCTCATATAGATTTTGCTTGGCGTTTTGCTTTTCTGCTTGGTGGATTTATGGGTCTTGCAGGATTTTACTTGCGATTGCGTGTATCGGAAACACCGATTTTTAAAATGCTTGAGAAAAAGAAACAAGTTCTTAAAGCACCTTTTTCCAATGTAATTAGAACTGCTTGGAGATCGATGTTTTTAACTATGTGTATAGGTGCTATCGCTAGCAGCGTTATGTATTTAGTAAAAACATATATAAATGTTTTCTATTATAATGTAATGCATCTTAGTAATACTATTGCTTTATCATATTTAGCGTATAGTTCGTTTATTGCGATGATAGCGATGCCGCTTGCCGGCGGTACTTCCGATATTATCGGAAAATTTAAAATGGCAATGCTTGTTGGTGTTGCTATCTTGATATTGATTTTACCGACCATGTTACTTATGTCGACAGAAGAGATATGGCAACAAATTATAGCTCTTACAATACTTGGTATGCTCGCAGGAAGCATAGCAGGTACAGCTTATATACTCGTTATATCCTTGTTTACGGCAGAACAAAGATTTACCGGTGTTGCTTTCAGTTACAATTTTGCAATAGCGATATTCGGCGGAACTTCACCTATTATTTCTCGTTGGCTTGTAGAGCGCACAGGCTTATTTTATGCTCCGGCTTTTTATATTATGATCATTGCTGCCGTATTTTTAGTGATTATGTATATGATGAAGAAAGTAATTAAATCGTTGCTTAATAATTATGAACATAGAAAATAAAGAAATAACAAGTAGTTGGTTTACTAATTTACGTGATTTATTGTGCAAAGAATTTGAAAAAATCGAAGAAGAATATGCACAAACCAAAGGTTTAAAACCGGCTAAGTTTATACGCTCAAGCTGGCAACGTAACGGCGGCGGTGGCGGTGTCATGTCTCTCATGAAAGGAGAAGTATTTGAAAAAGTCGGGGTTAATATATCTAACGTATTTGGTGAATTTTCTCCCGAATTCCGCAGCGAAATTCCAGGAGCAGAGCTAGACGGGAAATTCTTTGCAACAGGCATTTCATTAGTCGCACATCTTAAATCGCCGCTAATTCCCGCTATGCATTTTAATACTCGTTATATAGAAACTTCTAAAAGTTGGTTTGGCGGCGGTGGCGATTTAACACCTTTTTATCCGGAAAAAAACGAAACTGTAAAGTTTCATGCAGCTTTTAAAGAAGCGTGCGATAAGTATGATTCTAGCTATTATCCTAAATTCAAAAAGCAATGTGATGAATATTTTTATCTAAAGCATCGAAAAGAGCCGAGAGGAGTAGGCGGAATATTCTATGATTACTTAAATAATGGTAATTTTGAACAGGATTTTGCCTTTACACAGGACGTAGGTAAGGCTTTGTTGTCGGTATATCCTGAAATCGTTAGAAGTAAGTTATTTTTACCTTGGACAGCTGAGCAGAAAGAATACCAGCTTATAAGGCGAGGTAGATATGTAGAATTTAATTTGCTATATGACCGCGGTACTAAATTCGGCTTAATGACCGATGGAAATGTCGAGGCAATATTAATGTCATTGCCACCTGAAGTAAAGTTTAATTGACTTTTTTAAAATCATAACCGGAATGGCAAAATGCTATTTCGGTGTGTTGAAACTTCTGTAAAAAGTGAGAGTATTTTCCACAAAACCGATGCAATCCTTGGTTTATAGTGAAATACATTGAATTAGATGATATTTATAAGAAATATTTTATTTTTTTAAGGATATAGCGAATGCCAACCCATTTACGATATGAGATATATTATTTAAAAATTAAAAAATGTCACCTAATTCAATGCATTTCACTATAACAAAATTTTTTACTTTGTAAGTTTAGGCGGGAAATAATGTTCTGTTGAGATTACTTTTTTACCAGTTTTATTTTCCAAGGCCGTTTTAGCGTTTTTAGCTATACTTCCTCCTATTTTACCTGCAACCTTATTTTCTTCCATTCCTGTTGTATTATTAGTTTCTGTTACCTGACGAGTAGATAATTCAGCAAGAGCAGTAAAAATTAATTCTGCTTCATTCATGTGATCACGTAAATTTTGATTTGTTAAGCCCTTTATATTTTTGTGTTCTTTAAGTTATACCAGCCCATTCTTGATGAATAATATTAGTTAATATAGCAAATTCATTCTCTTTTGTTACTTCATGGTTTTTCCAAGTAATCAGTTAATTTATTTCGTGTTTCCTGCCCATCATACATTGTTAAATCCATTTCTCGCTACGACCGTATCGTTTCCAATTATCCCTTGCTCTATCAATTGACTTTTCTGGATCAGAAATTTCTTGAATCCTTTCATAACCGACTTTAGCAAGCCATTGTTTAAACGGTTCTGCCTTTGGAGACAGAATAGATTGTATAATACGAAGTAATGACTCTGTATTTGCACAGTCTGTTATATATTTTTTCCATCTGTGGCAGTTAATTTCAGTCCGTGACAATTTGTCACGACCTCACTTTTTTCTTCGTTTAACCCTTTGTTTTAGTTTTCTCCAATAAGCTCCAGGGTCACTACTATCAGTCAATGCTCCTACTACATCGACTACTGAAAACCACCATTTGTTATTATGCAAAATTCTTCTAATGGTTTTATCTTTAAAGATTACTAACTTATTAAGTTTATCGCTATTATTCATAATGTTCCATATTATTTTTTATGAATTATAGATATTCTAAATAAATTTTATAACTTACATTAGAAATAAAAAATCCTTTAGATAAATAAACTATTAGTTAAGTTATAGATTAACTTTTAAAGGAAGTTAGGTATAAGCTTTAACTGAAATAGTAAAACACTATTTCAGGGTGTAGCAACCTCTACCAAAAGTGAGAACATCTCTCACATAACTGATGTTAATCCTCGACCTTATGGTCGGAGGATAATAGGCATGTCCAGAGCTTAAAAGCAATACTTTAAGCAAAACCTATTATAGCTGACTTTTGGCAGTTTTGCTAACTCCCTGACCACCAAGGGTTTTATTTCTCTTTGGTGGTTGAAACTTAAGCAATTTAAGTTTAATTAATCGGGAGTAACTACATATCCAACCAAACTAACAAGAACCTACCTGAACTCGTAGCAGAGTTTACTTCAAAAGAAAATTTAGAAATCCTAAAAGTTGAGATAGCAGAGGTGCTAGAAAGACCTTTGAAAAAGAGAGATATCAACGCAATAGAGAAAACGCTTAGCAGAATTAGAAGCAACATTTGGTATTGCTAAAGTATAGATTAGCAGACATTGCTTTATTATGTCATTCCTACTTTCCTTTCACGGAAAAACATTGCCGGCATGGATCTGTTTTAACATCATTATTAGGAAATTACGTAAGTAATTGACGAAGCACAATCTTAGAAGTTTGTTATTATTTCCTACTCGCAATGACGATATATCTTTAACAATCCCTTTTCAAATAAAAAGAGTATACTAGTCAAATGGTTTCACTATAACCATAATTACTGCAACAATCATGCAAATAGCCGGAATCTCATTAACTATGCGATAAAATTTTTCTGAATGTACATTCTTACCATTTGCAAAATCTTTTCGCCATCTTGCAAGTAAACCGTGAAATATCACTAAAACTAATACTGCAAACATTTTAACGTGAAACCAAGTATCAAGAGCAACAAACCCGTAAATATGAGCATTTATTAAACCAAAAATAAATGTGCTAATCATTGCCGGATTCATAATGAATCTGAGTAATTTTAGCTCCATTACTTGTAAAGTACTATCTAGCTCACTACCTATTTTAGCTTTGATATGATAAACATAGATTCTAGGTAAATAAAGAAGTCCTGCAATCCAACATATAGCAGATATCAGATGGACTGACTTAAACCATAGATAGTAACTTGCCATTCTTTTCCTTATTAACTTGTTAATTTACACAAACATTTAGTAAATTCGTTTGGACATATTCTTGTACTAGAGCTACTCATAACTAAATTAGTATCAACCTTATTAATAAATCGTAGCAATATATTTGTCAAACTATTAATAAAAATTTTATTTGTTCCAAGTGTCGGAATTCTGGTATATTGAATTTCATATTTATCTGCGATTAATTTATATTCAATATCAAGCTCTACTAGTGTTTCAACATGCTCGGATACAAAGGATATAGGTACGATAATTATGTCTTTTTTTAACTTTCCTGCTAGCTCTATTTCGTCTTCCGTATTCGGTTTTAACCACTCTATAGGTCCTACTCTACTTTGATAAGTTATCTTATAATCTAGATCTTTTATATTTAATTCTTTAACTATTGCTTGTACTGTTTCTTTTATCTGAAAACTATAAGGATCGCCTGCTTTTATTATTTTTTCGGGTAACCCGTGAGCAGAAAATAATATACGAAAATTTTTATCGTATAGTTTTTCTTTAATTAATGAAACATGGGCTTTTATAAAATCTTTTTCTAGAGGATAACAGCAAATTGTTTTAATTGGAATATCAATATCAAGGTTTTGTAAAAAATTTTTAACCGATGATCCTGTCGTGGTACTTGAAAATTGAGAATATAGAGGCAATAATATTACTTCGCTTGGATTATATTTTTTTATTTGGCCTATTACTTCTTTAGCAAACGGTGCTGAATATCTCATATTTATAAAAATAGCGAAATCTTCTTTTATAAGTTGCTTTAGCTTTTCGGTTAGTGCTAATTTCTGCTCCTCTGTTTCCTGAAGTAAAGAAGATTTACCACCGATTAAAGAATAAATTTTTTGAGATTTTTTCTCTCTAGTAATAGAAATTATTTTAGCGATAATATAACGCAAAGGATTTGGTAGATTAATTATAGCTTTGTCATAGAATAGATTAAATAGAAAAGGCTTCACTGATTTAAGGTCTTTTGGACCGCCTAAATTAAAAAGTACTATTGCTATTCTTTTCTTCATATAACCTAACATATTTTGTCAAAAATTCTACATTTTCCGTAGGTGTTTCAGGCAAAATACCATGTCCTAAATTAAAGATAAAATTCTTTCCTTTCATTGCCTGAAGAATTTTATAAGTTTTTTCTTTAATAATTTCTTTATTAGTTAATAATACAACCGGATCTAAATTACCTTGTACTATTACTTTATCACTCCACTCTTTCATTTTTTCAAGAGGGACCATTTGATCTACGGCTAAAACATCTATCGGTACTTCTTTTATAAATTTTTCGTACAATAATCCTGCTCCTTTAGGAAAAGTAATTATAGGAGTTTTTGGAAAAACTTCTTTTACTTTTAGTACAATCTTTTTTGTCGGCTCTATTACAAATTCAGTAAATTCCTCTTCTGCAAGTACTCCTGACCATGAATCAAAAAGCTTTAAAACATCTGCTCCAGATTTTGCTTGATTTATAAGATGATCAGCTGTTTTTTCCGTAATAAAATTTAATAATTCTTTAGCAAGTATTTTATTTTCATATATGAATTTTTTGCTCGTTTTAAAATCCTGTTTTCCTTTTCCTTCTAGCATGTAACTCATCACTGTCCAAGGACTACCTGCAAATCCTATTAAAGAAATGGGGGATGGTAATTCTTTTTTTACTTTTTTTATTATTTCATAAACCTTTTCTAATTTATCATTCGGATTGATTTGCAGATATTTAAAATCTTCTTGTGATTTGAATTGCTTTAATATAGGCCCTATATTTTCTTTAAAATCCACTTCCCATCCAAGAGCATGAGGTAAAACTAATATATCAGAAAAAATAATAGCTGCATCAAATCCATAACGTTTCATCGGTTGTAAGGTTACTTCCGTTGCTTTGCTAACATCATAACAAAAATCTAGAAAATTTTTTGTTGTTTCTCTTACTTTTTTATATTCCGGCAAATATCTACCTGCTTGACGCATAAACCAAATAGGTATTTTATTACTATTTCCTTTTAACGGATTTATAATTTGCTTCATGTTATTACTAAAAATATTAAAATAATAAATATATTTATTATTTGTTGTTTATGTAAGTAGAATTATGTAGATTAAATGTTTTAAACAGAGTTATCAACAAAATTTTCATTAAAATTTTCTTAAAAATATAGGCATTTTAAATTATTATTCACATAAGTTTGTAATGAATTTATACAAGTGGATAATTAAGTGTAAAATTCATTTATAGCTTAGAAAAGACTATTTTTTCAAAGAAAAATGATATTTATTCACAATTTTATCCACAAACTATTTATTTAAAAGAAAATACACTAGATTTACTTGATTTAATAAGGATTTGAGGAAATTTTTAATAGGTTTTAATAGGAAAAATAATAAGTTATTAAAAAATTTATCCACAATTACATGTGTAAAGT